>NZ_CABHOU010000076.1 GCF_902168175.1 uncultured Chitinophaga sp.
GGTGGTATTTACAAAACCGGTAGCGGTATGTTATTCCTTTCGGGGAACAATATTTACACTGGTAACACGGTGATTGGTGGCCAGGCGGGCAACTGGCCGGTAACCAATGCGATTGGTATTACAGGCAGCGGTACGGGAACGCCGGGTTTGCCAGTTACCGGTCCGTTAGGAAAAAGCAAAGTCGTAATGAAGGGAGGTGCGTTATATTCTTCCCATGGCGATGCTACCATCTATAACGAGATTGATGTGGCGGCGGGCGATATTGGTTACCTGTTTACCACATCATATGCACTGCACCTGCGGGGCAGATTAACAGGTAGCGGTACCTTACGGGCAGATGGTAATACCTATGCAGGTTTACACCTCTGGGCCGATAACAGCAGTTTTAAAGGTACCTTCATCAATGTTTTACGCAGCGGCAATAACCGCCTCCGTTTCGAAGTGCCGGAATCGGGCAGCGCCAACGCTACCTGGCTGCTGGATGCCAATGGGGTAGATTGCCAGGGATTGCAATTTGCGAACGGCACCATTCATTTCGGTGCGCTTACAGGTCGCGGTTATTTCCGTAACAACGCAGGTGGCGCGCCTTTAATGAGCATCGGTGCATTGAATACTCACTTTAAGTTTGATGGCACTATTAACGGTGGCATCGCTGTTGATAAAGTAGGTACTGGTACGATGACGTTCTCGGGGAACCATACTTACAGTAATGCCACTACGGTTAGAGAGGGTAAGTTTCATTTAACAAATAACAGCAGTACAGGCACATTCAATAGTGCGGTAACGGTGATAAAAGGTGCCTTTGGCGGTACCGGGCGAACTGCTAAGGCGGTAACCATCGGTTCTGGTATGCCAGGCGGTGTGGCGGTGTTAGAACCTGGCGCGAACGGTATAGGTACACTTACCACCACGGGACCGCTGGCCTTACTGGCCGATGCTACCTATAGCCTGGAATGTAACTTCAGTAATAATACCGCCGACAGAGTGGTGGCCGCCGCCGTAAATATTCAGCAGGCAGCACTTTCTGTTACTTTACTGGCAAACGGTACGTTGGCAGCCGGTTCTTCTTTTATGATCATCGATAATACCGGCACTGCCGCGGTGTCGGGTACCTTCAACGGGTTGCCGGAGCTGGGCGTTGTTACAATTGGCAGCTATCAGTTCCGCATCACCTACAGAGGCGGCAATGGCAATGATGTTGTGCTGCTGGACGATCGCATCGTTCCTGTAACTATTATCAGTGCTTTATCTGATACTGCGCTGGTGGGCAGGGCGCATCGTTACGAAATTAACGCCATCAAATCGCCTGCACATTTCACCGCCACGGACCTTCCTGCGGGTATGCAGCTCGACAGTGTTACCGGTATTATTACTGGTACGCCTGCCGAAGCTGGTGTGTTTAATATCATACTCACTGCCGCCAATGAAACGACCATTGATACGGCAACGCTCACATTAGTGGTGAAAAGTAATATTGTAAATGGCGTGCTGGCCGCGGCGGGCGACCGTAAGAATATAATAGAATGGGAGCCGGTGATGGATTACACTTACAGCGTTAAACGCGCCGAAACACCTGGTGGTCCCTACCAGCTACTGGCCCGGGTTAATGGTATTCGCTTTGTTGATACTACGGTGTTGAATGGTGCGGTTTATTACTACGTAGTATCAGGGACAGATGGAGATATAGAACAGGGTAACAGTGCAGAAGTGCGGGCAAGGCCCGGGGCAGGACAGTTTGGGTACTGGGATTTTAATGAACAGGAGGGTACACGGGGAATAGATAGTTGGGGTGCTAATCATGCATCGCTGGCCGGTGTTACAGGACGTGGAAATGGTTTTGAAGGGCAGGCACTGAAGCTCGACGGTACCGCTAATTCCTATGCAACTTTACCTGCGGGATTTATAAGTACGCTTAATGATTTTACAATAGGTGCATGGGTAAAAATGGATGCGCTGGGAAGTTGGATGCGTGTATTCGACTTTGGCAGGGGAACGAACAATTACCAGTTCTTAACAGTACAGGCAGGCGCCACCGCTGCTATCCGTTACGCGATCAAAAACGGCGGAGCAGAACAAGGCATCACTTATAACTATGCCATGCCGCTTAATACCTGGACGCATCTGGCGGTTACGCAAGCTGGTAAAACAACCAGTCTTTATATCAACGGTACGTTGGTAGCCACCAACACCAATACTACGATTGCACCCGCTGCTCTTGGCATTACGAATTTAAACTACCTGGGTAAATCGCAGTTCGCCGGCGATGCGATGTTCCGCGGTGCTATTGATGAATTCAGCATTTACAACCGCGCTTTAAATGCCACGGAAATCAATAACTTCATGAAGGTGAGGCAAATATTGACTATGCCCGCGCTGGCAAACAGGCGCGTAGGTGATAGTACCTTTAACCTGTTGGCCGCCACATCCTCAGGTTTGCCTCTTCAGTATATAAGCACCGACACCACAGTGGCTACCGTTAGCAACACCGGACAGGTAAGTATAAAGTCTGCAGGCATGACGGAATTTGTAGCCGTACAACCGGGCAATGCGGTATACCGCGCCGACACAATAAAACTTTCCCTGCTCGTAAATGGCTTTCAGTTACAGGTGCAGCATATGGATGGAGATAACGGGCAACAAACTAACAACAGCATCAGGCCTTACCTGCGACTCATAAATGCCGATTCTTTAAAACTGGCTTATAGGGAACTGACGATGCGGTATTGGTTAACAGCGGAGAACTATGCGGGTCTGCAGGCTTTCATCGACTATGCGGCCATGGGAAGTAAAGTGAAGGCGGCTTATGTACCGCTTGATCAGCCCGGGGCAGGCGCTTTCGGTTACGTGGAGTATCGCTTTGATTCCAGTGCCGGTTACCTGGATGCTGCGGCGAACAGCGGCGTCATACAATCACGCCTCGCCAATCTTAACTGGGCCAATTTCTCGGAAGCGGACGATTATTCTTATGCCGCCGCCAATGTGTATACATCCAATGAAAAAATTACGGTGTACCGAAACGGCCAGCTGGTATATGGGCGGGAGCCGGTAACGGTTGCCCGGTTTACTTCTGTTAAGGCTTATACGCTCGCGAATAACAGCGGTACTTCTACAATTAACAGCTGGCTGAAATTGCATAATGAGGGCAATACGCCACTGGCTTACGAGGACCTGACCGTCCGCTACTGGTTCAGCTCCGGCGATAGTGTTGCGCTTAATTACTGGATGGATTATGCTCAATTAGGAAGCGCACAGATTAACGGCACTTTCTACCGGTTAAATCCTGTCTTCAGTGGCGCTGATCATTATATTGAATTTGGCTTTAAACCCACGGCAGGTCACTTTTACCCGCTTAGTAATTCAGGTAATATGCAGTTCCGTATAGCGAAGGCAAACTGGAGCGAACTATTGCCCGGTAACGATTATTCTGCGCCGGCCACCAATGTATTTGCTGCGAACGAACACGTAACTGTTTATCACAAAGGCCAGTTAATATGGGGCGTAGAGCCTTACTCCGGTGCTGCTAATGCGAGAATGCAGGCGGCAGTTGGGGTAACACAGCCGGTAGGTGTAAATATCATTGTGTATCCGAACCCCACGCCTGGCAATGTTTTCATAAACATCCCCGATCTCGCGGCCGGGGCCACAGCAGAAGTGTCAGGCATCAGCGGCCAGTTATACCGTACGCAGTTCCTGTTGCAAACAACGCAGGAGTTATCGCTGAACGGCTTACCCAGGGGCACTTATTTTATCAGGATAAAAAATGGAAAACAAACTATTACAAAGATGATTCTTAAACAATAACCCTCAGGGCTGCTCCGCAACGGGCAGCCCTTTTTAAACCCAACGTTATGAAAAAGCAAATTACCCACTTCTGTAGCGGCGTACTGCTGCTGCTAACGATTTCGTATTCCGGGCAACTACAGGCACAGGCTTTTGTGCATCCGGGACTCTTACATACCGAAGCCGACTTCGCACGTATGCGCGCTAAGGTTAATGCCAATGCACAACCCTGGAAAGGCAGTTGGGATATACTGGTGGCCAATGGCCGCTCCCAGCTTACCTACAATCCCAATCCGGCCGACACGGTGCGACGTGGTGGTAGCGGTGAAAATTACACACGGCTGTATAACGATATTGCAGCCGCTTATCAAACTGCCATCCGCTGGAAAATTACCGGCGATGTAGCATATGCCAACAAGTCGATCGCTATTATGAATGGCTGGTCTTTGGCGCTCAAACACATTACGGGTAATGCCGACCGTTTTTTGGCGGCTGGTATTTACGGTTACCAGTTTGCCAATGCTGCAGAAATTATGCGCAGCTACAGCGGATGGGCACCGGCCGATTTTCAACGTTTTAAGGATATGATGCTAAACGAGTTTTATCCGCTCAACGACAACTTCCTGTTAAACCACAACGACGCCTGCATTACCAACTACTGGGCAAACTGGGATTTGTGTAACATGGCGTCTATACTGGCAATCGGGGTGCTGTGCGATCGCCGCGACCTCTATAACCGGGCCATCGACTATTTTAAGAATGGAGCAGGCAATGGTTCTATCACCCACGCCGTCTGGTACCTGCACTCGGCCACTTTGGGCCAGTGGCAGGAGAGTGGGCGCGATCAGGGACACGGTACATTAGGCATTGGGTTGATGGGCGCTTTCTGCGAAATGGCCTGGAACCAGGGCGATGATATGTACGGCTACGATAACAATCGCTTCATGAAAGGCGCAGAATATGTGGCGCAATACAATATTGGCAATACAGTGCCTTACACCACTTACACCTGGGGCACAGGACAAAACTGTGCGCAAATGTCGCAAACCGTTATTTCGTCGGCTGGCAGGGGAAATATACGGCCTGTATGGGAAATGGTGTACAATCACTACGCTAACCGGATGGGTTTAGCCGTTCCCGGTATGGCGTCTTTTGCTGCTACGCACCGTCCCGAAGGCGGCGGTGGCAATTACGGTGGTAACAGCGGCGGGTTTGATCAGTTGGGATTTGGTTCGCTCACCTTTACCCGCGATCCGCTGCCCGCCGGCGGTCCTGCCAACGGGGTATATAAAATATTTGCCCGGCACAGCGGCCAGGCAATGGAGGTAGTGAACAATGGCACTGCGAACGGTACCAATGTACGCCAATGGCCGGCGAACGATTGTGCCTGCCAGCAATGGACGCTCACTAACACCGGGAGCGGGCAGTACACCATGGTAGGGCAGGGCAGCAATAAGAACCTTGACGTAGCCAGCGGCAATACGGCCAACGGCGCCAACGTGCAAATGTGGCAATCTACCGGCGGCAATAATCAGAAATTTACTTTCAGCAGTGCCGGCGGTGGCTTTTACCGCATTACGCCGGTACACAGCGGCAAAGCTATAGATGTGGATGGTGCTGCGCTAACGAATGGCGTCAATATTCACCAATGGACTTACAACAATGCAAAGAATCAGCACTGGCAACTTGTACAGGTGGGTACTTCCTCGGCCCGTATGGCGGCAACGCCGGAGTTACAGGCTGCCCTGCCCGAAAGCCAGGTGCAGTTATATCCTAACCCGGCTAACGAGCAGGTAACTTTAACCCTGCCTGGCAACAAACAGGCAACCAGGATCACCTTAACCGATGGGCTGGGTAAGATAATACAAAACGTAACAGTGGTAACCGATAAACACGTGTTTAACCTGGGTGGTTTGCCTGCAGGTATTTACTGGGTACGTATTCAGAACGATAAGGGTGTGATGACGAAGAAGCTGGTAAAACAATAGCGGCCTGGCTGGGAGAGGGATAGGCCACTGGTCATTTTGTCCCCCTTTTTAGGCCGTTTCCTCTCCCTTGCTTTCTGTTTGCCCCGCTTAATTTGCAGGGGCAATTATTGCCGGACGGGCCGTATTTTTAATGGTAATCCACGTGTGAGCGGCAAACGTCAGGCACTTTAATAAATGAAATCGATCATGATAAATCTCAGAAGAAGCATCCTGTTAATGTCAGTAACGTTGCTAATGGCCTGCACCCGGGCAACAAAGTTTTCAGCGGACAAAGAACTTGACTATTGTATTACACAATTATCTAAATCTACCAGCAGCTTAACCGATGTTAACCGCATTCCAAGGAGTATTGACGCTGGCAAAAAGGATTGGCGGTTTGTGAGTTACCGCGACTGGACCAGTGGTTTCTGGCCTGGTATGTTATGGTACGCATACGAGTATACGCAGGATAAGAAATGGGAAGAGCAGGCAAAGCGTTATTCTGCAGTACTGTTTCCCCTCGCCGACACCGCAGCTATCGATCACGACCTGGGCTTCCAGGTATTTTGCAGCATTGGTAACGGGTATCGGTTAACGCAGGATACATTATATAAAAGAGTGCTGCTGCGCGCGGCAGACAGTCTGGCGGTACTTTTTAATCCGAAGGTGGGTACTATTCTCAGTTGGCCCCGTGCAGTGCCGGGGGTAGACTGGCCACTGCGGCACAACACGATCATGGACAATATGATCAATCTCGAATTATTGTTCTGGGCGGCTAAAAACGGCGGGAGTCAAAGCTTGTACGACATAGCGGAAAAGCACGCAACCACTACCATGCAAAATCATTTCAGACCTGATTATACCTCTTATCATGTAGTGGTATACGATACCGCCACCGGCAAAAAAATCAAAGGGATCACCCACCAGGGATATGCCGACAGCAGTATGTGGGCGAGGGGACAGGCATGGGCCATTTATGGGTATACGATGGTGTACCGCGAAACAAAGGATGCACGTTTCCTCGATTTTGCACAAAAAGTGACCGACGTTTTCCTGGAGCGCCTGCCCGAAGATCTGGTACCTTATTGGGATTTCAGCGCCCCGGGTATTCCCGGTGCGCCTAAAGATGCCTCGGCTGCGGCTATTACGGCCTCGGCGCTGGTAGAGCTGAGTACATTGGTAGCGGATAAACAAAAAGCGGCGTACTATCGCGATAAAGCGGAGGCTATGCTTACCTCTTTATCATCTCCCCAATACCAGAGCCGTAAAGTAAATGATGCACTGCTGCTGCATGCCACCGGTCACAAACCCAACGGTGGCGAAATTGATGCCTCTATTATTTACGGAGATTATTATTATATGGAAGCACTGCTGCGCCTGAAAAAATTGAAGGAAAGCAAATAAAATAATAACTGTTTTAAATCTTTTGATGAGAGGTGATGGTTATTTCGGATATTACTGTTAATTTGACACTTAACACTGAGTGATCCGATTTCAATTGACCAGGGATTTGATGAATGTGAAATGTACCGTTTAGAAGCAGTTATGAAGAAATTTATTTTAGCATGTTGCCTGGCAGCACCATCGCTCGCCATGGGCCAGAAGCCAACGACCGCTTACCTGTTCGCCTATTTTACAGGCAATGATAACGCCGGCGAAGCCATCCGTTTCGCGTTGAGTACGGACGGTTATAAATACAAGGCATTAAACCATAATAACCCGGTAATAAGTTCTGCCAAAATCAGTTCCACCGGTGGTGTTCGTGATCCGCACATCCTGCGCGGTGCCGATGGGAAAACTTTTTATATGGTGGTTACCGATATGGTATCTGCCAAAGGATGGAGTTCTAACCGGGCCATGATACTGATGAAATCTACCGATCTTATTAACTGGACCTCTAAGGTTGTGCATATTCCCACACGGTTCCCCGGTAACGAAAACCTGCTGAGGGTGTGGGCGCCGCAAACTATTTACGATGCCAAAGCAGGTAAATACATGATCTACTGGTCAATGAAACACGGCAGCGATCCGGATAAGATTTATTACGCTTACGCTGATATGGATTTTACCAACCTGGAAACGGAGCCGAAACAGCTGTTCTTCAATCCTGCCAACCAGGCCTGTATCGATGGTGATATCATTGAGAAAGAAGGTAAGTTCTACCTCTTCTTCAAAACTGAAAGCAGCACACCGGGTATCAAGATCGCAGTGTCTGATAACCTGACGGAAGGTTATGTTATGCAGGAGCCTTACATCCAGCAAACCACCCACCCGGTAGAGGGCTCGGGCGTTTTTAAACTGAATAAAAGCAATGACTATATCCTGATGTACGACCTATACACCAAGGGTCGTTACCAGTTCGTAAAAACCAACGATTTTCAACGCTTCACGGTGATGGATTCGCTGGTGAGTATGGACTTTCACCCCCGGCACGGCACGGTGATGCCGATCACAAAGGCAGAGCAGAAGCGGTTGCTGAAGCAATGGGGTAAATAACCAAGTAACACAGAAGGGCCGGATGTAATTCCGGCCCTCTTTTTTTGGCGCGAAATGATAAAGATCTGGCGCGTGATGATACCGGCCTGGCGCGACGTGGTGGTAACTTTGAGGTATTAAATCATTAAAACCTTCATCATATGTTACCACTTAAAACCACCTTGTTCGTAAACGGTATCAGTTCAGGCATCACGGGGCTTGGGCTCGTTATTTTCGCTCCACAGGCAGCTACGCTTCTCGGCGTCGCCGGTGCCACACCCATCGTCCGCGAAACGGGCATCTTCCTCGTACTTTTTTCAATACTGGTGATCTTCGCTGCACTTAATCGCAGGGCAGGCATTGTAAAACTCATTACCACACTCGATATCACCTGGGTGTTAGGCAGTGTGTTATTGATCGCCCTCGCCGGTTCATCGCTGTCGGCGATTGGTATTGCTGCTATTGCTATGGTAGCTTGTTGGGTAGGACTTATGGCCTTTCTGCAACGCCAAGGCCTTAAGGCGGTTTTAAACTAAAATGCTTATTTTTCTACAGGAAGTCCCGGTTAAACCCGGGCTTCCCTAAAATGGGATTATGGAAGACTTTCGAAAGAAATTTATACTGGCCCTGCTGGCTTATGCTGCGCAAAGAGATGTGCCGGTGGCGGAATTATGCGAGCGGTCGGGCATAAAGGACATCACCAAAGATATTGCGCCCCCGCTCACTAATGCGCAGGTAGAAAAGCTCTGGAACAACGCGGCTCATGCCGCTAAAGATCCATTGTTCGGCTTACACTTCGGTGAGGCCATGCAGTTGGCCGCGCTTGGCATGGTGGGGCAAATCATCCAAACCAGTAACACAATAGGAGAAGCGGTTACACATGCCGGCGGCTTAATTCATTTATTGACGGATATGTTCACCCTCCGGCTGGAACACGGCAAAGGCAATGTTACGCTGGTACTGATAGAGGATAGCGCTTCTGCCAAAACATATCCTGCTACCTTCAGGCACATGGCCGATTTCCTGATGGTGTTCACCGTGCATGAACTGGACGGCCTCCTGTTGCAAAAACTGCAACCGCTTCGAGCCCGCTTCGCCCGCGAGATCAACGTGGCCGAATACAACAGGACATTCCGTTGCCAGGTACACGGTAACTCCGACGAGTATAGTATTACGTTTGATAACAAGGCGCTGGACTTACCGATATTATCTGCCAATTATGACCTCCATCATCATCTGCTGCAAAAAGTAGAACAACTCAGAAGGGGGCAGGAGGGCAGTGTGTTCAGAACGCGCATCTACAATTACCTGCTTACTAACTCCTTCTTAAACTCTCCTTCGCTGGACGATGTAGCCGCCAACTTTAATATGAGCAGCCGTAGTTTACAGCGTAGGCTAAAAGATGAAGGCAGTACTTACCTCGAAGTACTGGATGATGTAAGAAAGGCGCTGGCCCTAAGCTATTTGCAGTCCGCAAGCTTCCAGGCAAAAGACGTAGCGTTCATTCTCGGATACAAGGAGCAACGGGCGTTTTTCCGGGCATTTAAACGCTGGACAGGTAAAACGCCTTCCGGATACAGGGAAAGCCTGTAGCGCAGTATTTTTGCCCTTCCCGCAAAAAGTGCTATATTTTGATGAGATGTAGTGCCAAAATCAGCGGGATGTTTGCCAAATCTATTATTACTGCCACGTTATTTCTATTTGCTTCGCTGCCTGCTATGGCAGACGGACTGCCTGTTCGTTACCTCGGCATAGGGCAGGGTTTATCGAACAATGCCGTTACAACCATCTACCAGGACCATCACGGTTTTATGTGGATAGGCACCTACGACGGCCTTAACCGCTATGATGGTTACAGCTTCCGGGTATTCCGGAATGTGATCGGCGACAGCACTTCTTTATCTACCAATAATGTATACAGCCTCGAAGGCGATAGCCTGCATAATATATGGGTAGGTACTCAAAACGGTTTAAACCTTTACGATCCGCGGGTGGCAGCATTTTCTCTTCCCCGCTACCGTTCTGTTAAGGGGGCTGTGTTGCCTGTCACCGGTGAGGTATCGGCCATCAAAACAATTGCGGGTAACAAGGTATTGATCGGATCTCAGCGTAATGGTCTGGTGGTGTTTGACAATGCCACCACACCGGGCAAACAGGTAGCCCTGCAAACGGCCGCCGGGGCAACAGGCAATTACCATGTACACGCCATCGAATATGATCCGGTACGTAACCGCACCTGGGTATGTGTCGAAAGCCAGGGGCTATACCTTTACGATGCCACCGCCAACAAACTGCACCTGGTAACGGCTGCCATTAAACATGCCAATACCATGAAGGGCGATGCAGAGGGCAACCTCTGGATTGGTACCGATACGGACCTTGTGTTTTATAATGCAGCAGATCGAAGTTTCAGGCATAACTATATGCCGGTAAAAAGTTCGGTCATCAGCCTTTGTTTTGATAAACAACAGGTACTGTGGATCGGTTGCGATGGCGCGGTGTTGTACCAGCTGTTTAAAGGAGCGCTGGTGGCAAGGCCCTTCTCAGAAAATCCACAGTCGCCGCAAATTAACAGTAACGCGGTGTACGCGGTATATGTCGATCGCGATGAGCGTAAATGGATTGGTACGTTGCGTGGTGGCCTCAATATTATTGAATCGCGGCCGTTGCCTTTCCGTAACGTGGTATATAGTGGTAAGGGTAAAAACACCATCGCGGATAATTTTATTCTTTCTTTTTGTGAAGATGAGCAGCATAAACTGTTTATTGGTACCGACGGCGCGGGCCTGCGTTACTGGGATATGCAACGGAACACGTACGAGGAATACCGCCACGATCCGCGTAATCCGGCTTCTATCAGCAGTAACTTTATTACGAATCTCGCCAGGGATTCGCAACAGGATATATGGATATCTACCTGGTTCGGTGGTATTAACCGGCTGAAACATAACAGCCGGCAGTTCGAACACTTTACACTGTTCAATCCTTCCACCAGCCGCGAAGAGGCAAATGCCTGGACGGTGTACGAAGACCGCCGCAAAGATGTATGGGCAAGTGCTACTAACGACGGCAGTATTTATCGCTTTAACCGCTCCTTAAATAAGTTTGAGATTTTCGATACGGCAATCCTGAACCTGCAATGTATTGCCGAAGACCGTGCAGGAGAGCTGTGGGCAGGGAACTATACTTCGCTGGTACGGATAGACCGGGAGCGGAAAAAACACCAGTTCTTCCCGATCGGTCACCCCGTACGCTGCATTCACGAAACGCGTAAAGGCCAGTTCTTTCTGGGTACGCAGGGCGCAGGGTTGTTATTGTTCGATAAGGTGACCGGGAAATACAGGCAATTTACTACTGCCGATGGCCTGCCCAGCAACACTATATTAAGAATGCTGGAAGATAGTAAGGGCAACATCTGGCTGAGTACCTATAACGGCATCGTCAAGTTTAACCCGGCTACGGCATCGGTCGACTTATTCACCGAGTCGGATGGGTTGCAGAGCAATCAGTTCAGCTTTAATGCGGCCCTGGCCCTCTCGTCCGGCCAGTTCGTTTTCGGCGGCATAAACGGCTTCAACCTCTTTAACCCCGATAGTGTTTTTACCGCTAAACGCAGCCCTTCGATATTCCTCAATGCCCTGCGCATCAATAACGAACCGATAGAAAAGAGGCCTGGCTACATAACCGGCCGCAACGTGGAAATGATCAGTCGCATTACGGTGCCGTTCAACCAGGCGGTATTATCGCTCGACTTCGTGGCGCTGGATTACTCGGGTACCGATAAAATCAGGTATGCCTACTTTATGGAAGGGTGGGATAAGAGCTGGAACTTCATCGATGATAGTCGCACGGCCAACTACTCCCGGTTGCAGGAGGGCGATTACCTGTTTAAAGTAAAAGCCTCGCAGCCAGGTTTTGGCTGGAGCCCGGAAACAACATTGGTCCGGGTAACGGTGCTGCCACCGTGGTACCGCACGGTATGGGCGTACATCGCTTACCTGTTGTTTATTTTCGGTAGCATTTTTTCCTACGTACGTTACACGCGTAAGCAGGAAAGACTGAAATTCGAAATCAAACTGGCGCACCTGGAGAATTTGAAAGACAAGGAGTTAGCGGAAAAGAAACTGTCGTTTTTTACGAATGTATCCCACGAGTTCCGCACCCCGCTTTCGCTGATCATTAACCCGCTTAAAGATCGCCTGCAGCAATCGGCCGACCTGGAACTGACGGTCGCCTACAGGAACGCACGCCGCCTGCTCAGCCTTGTTGATCAGTTGCTGCTGTTCCGCCAGGCCGACTCGGGTGCCGATGAACTTAAGCTTTCTGGTTTTAATATTATAGGTCTCTGTGAAGAGGTGTTCCAGTGTTTTAGCCAGCAGGCCGCCTCCCGGCATATTCATTACCAGTTCCGTCCGCCCGCCAGCGAAGTATGGGTGAGGGCCGATTATGAAAAGATAGAGATCGCCCTGTTCAACTTGTTGTCGAATGCTTTTAAGTTTACACCTGCCAGCGGCACTATCTTATTATTGCTGGAAGATGGGGAGGAAGATGTACACATCAGTGTAAGTGACAGTGGTTGTGGTATTGCGGAGGAAGACAGGGAGCATATATTCGGGAAGTTCCACCGTACCACCGCTGCAAGAGGACAGAAAGGTGGCTTTGGTATCGGATTGTACCTGGTAAAACACTTCGTGGATAGCCATAAGGGCACGGTGAGCGTAGATAGTAAACTAAACGAAGGCACGGTATTCTCCATCTCTCTGCCAAAAGGCCTGGAAGGCGCGCAGCCTGTTTTTATCAACCAGCCTTCGGATGGTGCCCGTCAGTTGCTGGAGGAACTGGTAGAGGAAACCCCGGTGCCGCTTACAAATACAGATGGCCCCGAGGAGGGAAGGTCGGTCCGGGAGTTTGTTACCGAACGTAAGTCCATATTAATAATAGACGACGACCAGGAGGTAAGGCAATACCTGCTCCACCTGTTCAAGGATAAATATTATGTGTTTGCCGCCGCCGACGGTGTAGAAGGTTTCGAACTGGCAAACAGCAACCTGCCCGACCTTATCCTTAGTGATGTAAATATGGAAGGGATGGATGGATTGCAGTTATGCCGCCAGGTGAAAGCCTCCGCAGTATTAGGCCATATCCCCGTTATACTATTAACAGCTGCCTCTTCGCCGGGCAGTCGGCTGGAGGGCGTGGAAGGCGGTGCCGACGACTATATTACCAAACCCTTCGACAGCCAACTGCTGATGGCCCGGGTAGAAACGGTGCTAAAAAACCGGAACCTGGTGCAGCAGTTCTTTTTCGATAGCATTACGCTTCAGCAAACCTCGGCCAAGGTACCCGCCGCCTATAAGGAGTTCATGGAGCAGTGCATCCAGGTGGTGGAAGCTAACCTCGATACGGAAGATTTTACTGTGCAGAAATTTTGTAAGTCGCTGGGAATGAGTCGCTCCACCGTGTATGCTAAAATTAAACACGTATCCGGTCAGTCGCCCAATGCCTTTATCCGGTCCATCAGGATACGGAGGGCGGCGGTACTCATGATCAGGGAGAATATGAACGTTAACCAGGCCGCTTTCCAGGTAGGTATTGGCGACAGCCGGTACTTCCGTGAACAGTTCGTAAAACTGTTCGGCATCACGCCATCTGTATACATTAAAAAGTACAGGCAGTCCTTCAACCTTGATCTCAATCTTATCCGTCCGGAAGGGGGTAAATAGATTAACTCGCTCATTTTCAATTAGATCATACGGATATTAAAATAGGGGGTAAAGCAATTTACCCCCCTTATTTTAATAGCTGGCCCACCATTCGTCCCCCCTGTATGGTGTTACCTTAGCTTTCGGACAAACACTGCTATTCGCCCAAAAAGGACCGGCAGGTTTGTACCACCACGTAACCAAAATTAAATTCCGCGTAACAATGAAGAAACGATTACAACCAGATCGTAGTCCTTCGGCTATACAGATATGCCGCCAGGGATTTCGCCAGTTCATTTTCCTCTCCTTACTATTATTGTCCGGCCTTACCACGTTTGCACAGTCGCCTGTGAGCGGTACGGTTAAATCTGCCGACGGACCATTGCCCGGGGTAACAGTGGCGGTAAAAGGTAGCAATACCGGCACCACTACCAACAGCCAGGGTAAGTACACATTAAATGCCCCGGCAAATGCTACGTTAGTATTTACCTTCATCGGTTTCCTGGGCCAGGAAGTTGCGGTGCCGGCCTCCGGGCAGGTAGACGTTACCCTGGAAGCAGAAGATGCCAAACTGGGTGAGGTGATAGTGGTGGGATACAACTCCCAGCGCAAAGCCACCCTCACCGGTTCCATTTCCCAGGTGAAAGGCGCCGATATCATAAAAAGCCCGCAACCGAACGTGTCTAACTCACTGGCCGGTCGTTTTTCGGGTATCGTGATCAATAACCGTGGCGGTGAGCCGGGTTATGACGGTTCTTCTTTCACCATTCGTGGTTTGGCCACTACCGGTAACAACGATGTACTGATCGTGGTAGATGGGGTGCCGGGTCAGGTAGGCGGCCTTGAAAGGCTGAACCCTAACGATATCGAAAGCATCTCCGTACTGAAAGACGCTTCGGCCGCTATTTACGGAAGCCGTGCGGCGAACGGTGTTATCCTTATTACTACTAAACGTGGTAAAACAGGTAAGCCAGTGATCAATGCCAGTTTTAACCAGGGCTTTTCTTCTCCCACCCGTTTGCCCAAAATGGCCGATGCCGCCACTTACGCTGCTATTGCGAACGAAATTGCCTACTACAACAATAAGGCAGGTGGTATGAACCAGCAGTACACTGCCGAAGAGATCACTAAGTTCGGCAACGGCAGCGATCCTTTAAATTATCCTAACACCGACTGGACAGATGCGACGCTGAAGAAAACAGCCTTGCAGAACCAGGCGAACGTTTCCATTGCAGGTGGTACCGATAACGTACGTTACTTCCTGTCGGCCGGTACGCTTTATCAGGATGGTTTGTATGAGGACGGGGCAACGAAGTATAAGCAATATAATTTCCGTTCTAACATAGATGCCAATGTGACCAAAGACTTCAAAGTAAGCCTTTACCTCTCTGGCCGCCAGGAAGACCGCCGTTTCCCTACAACAGGTGCGGGCGATATTTTCCGTTCTATTTACAGGGCCTACCCTACGCTGGCTGCCCGTTATCCAAACGGCCTGCCTTCTACCGGTATAGAGGGTAACAACCCCATTATGATGGCTACCGATGCAGGTGGTCTCAGCAAAAATCCAACACAGGTATTTAACGGTATCCTGAAAGGCAGTTACAACATTGCTGCCGTACCTGGTTTGTCGATCGACGGGTTTGCCGCATTCGATAAATCATGGTCATTCACCAAAGCCTTCGCTACGCCTTACCTGTTATACAGCTATAACAAGAATACGGGCATATACGAGTCGCGTATCGTAGGCGGCTCTAACAACAAAGCTACCTTAACCGAAAGCCAGCAGAATCTTACCCAGGCTACTTATAACATCAAACTGAATTATCAGCGTGCTTTCGGTGTGCATCACCTCAGCACTTTTGTTGGGTACGAACAGAGTAAGATTGCCCGCGAAAACTTTGGTGCCACACGCATCAACTATCTCAGTACACTCACGCCGGAGCTGTCCCAGGGCGGTACAGCCGCAACCGACAGGGATAACAGCGGCAGCAGCTACAGCTTTACCCGTAAAAGTTATTTCGGTAAAGTAGCGTACGATTATGATGAAAAATACCTGGCCGAAGTACAGATGCGTATCGATGGGTCTTCCACTTTCCCTAAAGGCAACCAGTATGGTTACTTCCCGTCCGTGTCTGCGGGCTGGAGAATTTCTAAGGAAACCTGGTTCAGCGGTGTAAGTTTTGTGAACGATCTGAAATTACGCGGTTCTTATGGTGCGCTGGGTAACGATAACGTAGGTTTGTTCCAGTACTTTACCAACTACTCTCTAAAGAACCAGTTCGTGGTAAATACAGGCGATGGCCCGGTAATCGTGCCTGGACTTGATTTAACAAAACTGGCCAATAATAATATCCATTGGGAAGATGCGCGTAAAACGGACGTAGGTATCGAAGGCCGGGTGTTTAACAACTTTAACTTCGAGTTCATCTACTTTAACCAGAAACGTTCTAACATCCTGGCAGTGCGCAATGCCTCTATTCCATTTGTATCCGGTATCGTAAATCCGTTTAACGCCGATCCGCTGGTTCCTTCCGAAAACATCGGTAAAGTAAGCAGCAAAGGTGTGGAAGCTACACTGGGTTACAGCAACCGTAACGGTAAATGGAACTACGGTGTGTCCGGTAACTTCACTTATGCAAAAAGCAATATCGAATTTATAGATGAAGCCCCTGGTGTACTGTCGTACCAGCGCCAGACAGGCCATCCTTTAAATACTTACCTGCTGTACAGGGCCATTGGCATCTACCGCACACAGGAAGAAATTGATAAAACAGTTCACCTTAGCGGCGCACAGCCCGGTGACCTCATTTATGAAGACTATAATAAAGACGGTAAAATCAGCGCGGATGACCAGGTTCGCAGCGAATATGGTAACATCCCGCTGATCACTTACGGTGCCGTACTATCACTCGGTTACGGCGATTTCGATCTCTCGATGGTGCTGGCAGGTCAGGCGAAAGTGAGCCAGTACGTACTGCCGGAATCTGGTACAGTAGGTAACTTCTACAGCTCCTGGGCCGATAACCGCTGGAGCCCTACCAATACCAATGGCAGTTATCCGAGGGTAGATACCCGTGCTTCTGCATCCGTGAACGGGGGCCAGTATAACAATACTTTCTGGCTGGATAATGCCGCTTTCCTGCGTATGAAAAACATAGAGCTGGGTTACAACCTGCCCGTGCAGAAACTGAGCAGGCTGCGTATGCAATCGGCCCGCCTGTACGTGAACGCGTTTAACCTGTTCACCATTACCAAAGTGGAAGATTACGATCCGGAAGGTAATAGCGGCAGCGGACAGTTTTATCCGCAGCAGAAGATTATTAACGTGGGTGTAAATGTGAGCTTCTAAATTTTAAAAAGACGAACAATGCAGATCAAATCCTTAGTATATACAGCATGCGCGGCTTCCATGTTCCTGTTCTCCTGTAAGAACGACTTTTTGGAGATACAGCCGACAGATAAGATTGCCGAAAACACCGTACTTACCGACACCGCCGTGTTCGAATCGTATGTAATGAACCGTTACATTGGC
The DNA here is from genome assembly GCF_902168175.1 of uncultured Chitinophaga sp. Taxonomy (GTDB): domain Bacteria; phylum Bacteroidota; class Bacteroidia; order Chitinophagales; family Chitinophagaceae; genus Chitinophaga. The sequence goes on from NZ_CABHOU010000076.1 coordinate 17,457, forward strand.
GCACGTTTGCAGGATAAGGAAGGCGACGGTACCGATCCTGGTTTCGGAAGGGGCTTCGAATACAGCATGTGGAGTTCCATCACCGACGAATCTATTTACAATAACGACGATAATACCTGGCTGATCCAGAAAGGCTTGCTTGCCCCCGAAAACGTAGGGATGGCGGGCACCATATGGCCACGCAGTTACCGCAGCATACGCGAATGCAACTTCGCCCTTAACGGCCTGCCCGATCTTAAAATGAGCGAAACGCATAAAGCCTGGCTCAAGGCTGAACTCCAGTTCATCCGCGCTTTCCGCTACCACGACCTGATCCGCAATTACGGTGGTGTGGTGTTGATGGGTGATAAAGTGTTACAGTTGTCTGACAACCTGCAGGACCCTGCGCTGTTCACAAGGGCTACGCTGAAAGAAAGCATAGATTACACAGTAGCGCAGCTTGACGAAGCAGCCGCTTTCCTGCCGGAAAATAACAGCGGTGTATGGGCGCAGGGGCGTGCAACCAAAGGCGCCGCGCTGGCCTTAAAGGCCCGTTTGCTCCTGTATGCGGCCAGTCCGTTGTACAATGCTGGTACCTGGGCCAACGCAGCTACTGCGGCTCAGGCAGTCATCTCTTTAAACAAATACAGCATTTACCAGGGCGGCTACGATAAATTGTTTTTATCGGCCGATAACAATAATGAGATCATCTTTGCCCGCCTGTACACCAGGAACGCAGGGCACTGCCATCTTGAAATTGCCAATGGCCCTAACAGCTACGGTGGCTGGGGTGGTAACCTGCCTTTACAGAACCTGGTAGATGATTATGAAATGGCGGCTACCGGTAAACCGATTACCGATGGTACTTCCGGTTACGTAGCGGCCACGCCTTATGTTGGCAGAGATCCGCGCTTTTACTATACCATTTCCTATAACGGCGGTACTTACCGCGGCGCTACGATCGAAACATTTACGCCCGGAGGGAAAGACAGTAAAGATGGTCCGGATAACTGGAACACTTCCAAAACTGGTTATTACCTGAAAAAGTTCATGAACGATGCTTATCCTTTGCAAAACCCATGGGGTAATGCAGGCTTCCAGCCATGGATATACATGCGTTATGCAGAAGTGCTGCTCAACTTTGCTGAAGCAGCCAATGAGGCTTATGGTCCGGATGTGGTGCCTGCCGGTAGTACACTATCTGCAAGAGCCGCGCTGAACCTCGTACGTACCCGCACCGGCGTTAACATGCCTGCCGTAGCAGCAGGCGCCACTCAGGCTTCGCTGCGTGATGAGATCCGTTACGAAAGAAGGGTGGAACTGGCCTTTGAAGAACATCGTTATTACGATGTAAGGCGCTGGCAGATCGCCATGGTAACAGAGAACAAACCAGCCCTGGGTATCACGATCACTAAAACCGGTAATACTTATACTTACGCTACCAAAGTAGCGCTGGACGGACGTAAGTTCGAAAAGCAACACTACTGGCTGCCTATACCACGCGCAGAGATATTGGCATCATCTAACAAACTGCCACAAAATGCAGATTACTGACCATTGTAAGCCTTTATCAAATTCCCATTGTTATGAAACATCTATTATGTTATGTGATTCCCATTTTTGCGCTTTTCGCATGCTCTAAAAATGTAACGGACAACGGCGACGCCGTTGTTCCTGAAACATCTGCCGCCGTACTGGCCTTACCGGCCAATACGCTCGGGTTTAAAGGACTGAACTGGGCCGATCCGGCCGATAATTTTAAAGACGGATGGGTGATTCCCAGCGGCCTGGCATCGGCCGATAACTATGCCACTACGAAATCGAAAGCAGGTAATATCATTTCTGCTTTCGCTACACGGGGTGCTAATACCGTCAGGCTCCCCATCAACCCGCCCACTGTTTTAGAAACCTGGTGGCCGGCTTATACCGCGGCTATTGACACCGCTTTAGGCAGAGGATTTAAGGTGATCCTTGCTTATTGGGAAGGCAGTAGCTCCCGGAATGGGCTCATCGACAACACCACGCAGTTCTGGAACATGTGGCAGGCAGTAGTAACAAAGTATGGCGGTAACAACAATGTGTACTTCGAGATCTTTAACGAGCCGCATGGGTACAGTCTTACAGACCTGAATAACCTGTATGCAAGCTGGCTTAACACGTATACCTCGGTGCCCGATGAGCGCGTATTGCTCGATGGGGCGGGGTATGCACAGGATGTGAACGGGGTAGGGGCCGACAGCCGTTTAACGGGCTGCCTGTTATCGTACCACAATTATACCTGGTTCGATAATAATAAAACAACGGTGGGCGACTGGGAAGCTGCAGTGCAGTCTATCAACTACCCAACCCGCACGATCATCACCGAGTTCGGTATTCCTATGACGAATGGGAAAAACTACCTCGGCGCTTCGGGCACCGACCGTGAAATTGCTTACTACCAGGGTATTACCAATCGCGCACTGGCGCGTTCTATTGGCACAGTGTACTGGCCTGGCCTGCGCGACGGCGATTCTTACAGCCTGTTAACGCTGAGCGGCACTACGCTTACCACGAACAACGCATCGGGTTTAACGAGGTTACAGTATGCCTGGGGTAACACTACGCTCACTCAACCGTACGGCAGCTTTAACAGTTCTTCCTGGTATCGCATTACCTGCAGGAACAGTGGTAAGTCGCTGGACGTAAACGGACAGTCTACCGCCAACGGTGGCACCATTGTTCAGTGGGATTACTGGGGTGGTAATAACCAGCAATGGAAAATTACCAGTTTGGGTAACGGTTACTTCAGCATTATTAACCGTAACAGTAACAAGGCCCTCGACGTGAACGGCAGTTCTACCACCGCAGGTACGGGCATTGTGCAATGGGATTATTCGGGCGGTAACAACCAGCAATGGCGCATTATCGACATGGGCTTTGGTTATTACCAGGTTGTTAACCGCAACAGCGGTCAGTCGCTGGATGTGAACGGCGCTTCTACCGCTAACGGGGGAACGGTTATTCAGTGGCCTTATGGCGGCGGACGTAACCAGCAATGGCAGATCACGGTATTGTGAGTTATTTAAAAACCTTGCCGTTTCTTAACGGCAAGGTTTTATCTTAATCAAAAAAGGAGCATGATGACAGGCAATACCCTTCTACGATTTTTATACACGGCAGTACTGTTACCCGGTGCCCTGTACGCACAACAGCCACTTAAACTGAACATCAACGGCAATAAAACTTACCAGACGATAGAGAACTTCGGCGCATCGGACGCCTGGGCCGGCCAGTTTGCCGGTAACTGGCCCGAGGCCAAAAGGGCGCAAATGGCCGACTGGTTATTTAGCATGGATACCCTCGCCAATGGCCAGCCTAAAGGGATCGGGCTTACGATGTGGCGTTTCAACCTGGGTGCAGGCAGCGCTCAACAGGGCAGTGAAAGTGGGATAAGGGATGAATGGCGGCGTGCAGAATCGTTCCTGGAAAAAGACGGAAGTTATAACTGGGACAGGCAGGCCGCACAGCAATGGTTCTTAAAAGCCGCCAAGCAAAGGGGCGTGCCGTATTTCCTGGCATTTTACAATAGTCCGCCGGTGGAGTTCACTAAGAATAAAAAAGCATTTTCTGATAAAGGACAATGCAATATCGATAGCACACAATTTAACGCCCTGGCTGTGTATACTGCCAACGTACTCAAAGGCATTCAGCGTAAAACGGGCGTCCTGTTCGATTATATCAGCCCGGTAAACGAACCCCAGTGGGACTGGATGGATGGCGGACAGGAAGGGAACCCTTACTGGAACAAGGATGTCAGTGGCTTGGTAAAAGCATTGTCCGCCACGCTGAAGAAAGAGCGTATCAGCACAAAAATTATTATCCCGGAATCCGGGCACATTAAATACCTGTTGGAAGATGGCGATAAACCGGGGCGTGGTAACCAGGTGAACGAGCTGTTAAAGCCAGGTGGCGCGCATTACGTAGGAAACCTGGTGGAGAAGGTGGCTGCCGCACATAGTTATTTCTCCACTTCTCCCCAGTCTGCATCTGAAAAATTACGTACACAGGTAGCCGAACGTATTGCTTCCGTTAAGGGCCTGCGTTTCTGGCAGTCGGAATACTGTATACTCGGCGATAACGAAGGCGAGATCAGCGGCAACCGTAAAGATACCGGCATGAAAGCCGCGTTGTACGTTGCCCGCGTAATACATACCGACCTGGCTGTGGCGAATGCAACCGCCTGGCAGTGGTGGCTGGCCATCTCCGCTTACAATTATAAAGATGGATTGATCTATATCGAAAAGAACAAAACCGATGGCCATTTGGAAGATAGTAAAATGATGTGGGCCCTCGGTAATTACAGCCGTTTCGTGCGCCCGGGCATGCAGCGTATCGAAGCCTCCATTGCCGGTGCCGGACAACATTTGTTCGTATCCGCTTATAAGAGCAAAAAGAACACGGTGGTAGTGATCGTAAACACCGGCGCTCATGCGGAAAGTATACAGCTCGGTGGTAAACACGCCGTTACTTATACCACTGCTACAGGCGAAGAATTAGTAAAAGGTTATGCGGACGGAAATGCCGTTATTAAAGCAGAAAGTATCGTCACCCTGGTGATGTAAACCCATAATTGAAGATGAAAGGACTATTGATAATTCTGGCCCTGTTACTGCAACAGGCAGCGAGCGCACAGCAACAGCATACGTTTGGCTATGGCGACGAGCATTTTTTGCTGGATGGTAAACCCTTCCAGATGATATCCGGCGAAATACACTACCCGCGCGTGCCGCAGGAAGCGTGGCGGCAACGGATGAAGATGGCAAAGGCGATGGGGCTGAATACAATCGGTACTTACGTTTTCTGGAATGTACACGAACCGCAGAAAGGCACCTACGATTTTAAAGCGAATCACGATATCGCGGCCTTTGTAAAAATTGCGCAGGAAGAAGGGTTGTGGGTGATATTAAGGCCCAGTCCCTATGTATGCGCCGAATGGGAGTTTGGCGGTTATCCTTACTGGCTGCAGAACGAAAAAGGTTTAAAGGTAAGAAGCACCGAAGCGAAGTACCTCGCCGCCTACCGCTCTTACATTAACCAGGTGGGCAAACAGTTAGCGCCTTATCTCGTTACGCGGGGCGGCAATATCCTGATGGTGCAGATTGAAAATGAATATGGCTCGTACGGTGCCGATAAAGAATACCTGCGCATCAACGAAGAAATGTTCCGCCAGGCAGGTTTCGACTGCCTGCTGTACACCTGCGACCCCGCAAAGGATGTTGCCAAAGGTTACCTGCCCGGCTTTTTGCCTGCCGTAAATGGCCTCGATAATCCGGAAAAGGTGAAGTCGATGGTGCGGCAATACCATGATGGTAAAGGCCCTTTTTATGTAGCAGAATGGTACCCTGCCTGGTTCGACTGGTGGGGTGAAAAACACCATACGGTATCCGCCTCTTACTACGCTAATAAGCTCGATACGTTACTGGGTGGCGGTATCTCGATCAATATGTACATGTTTCATGGCGGTAGTACCCGCGGATTTATGAACGGCGCCAACTGTTACGATACCAGCTTCTACGAACCGCAAACCAGCAGCTACGACTATGATGCCCCGCTGGACGAAGCCGGTAACGCTACGCCTAAGTTCAACCTGTTCCGCGAAGCCATCGCCAAACATCTGCCCGCAGGGCATACCCTGCCAGCAGTGCCGGCAGCTAAACCAACGATCGTGATACCGGATATACAGTTAACGCGGTCATCGTCGCTGTTTTCCATATTACCCGCCCCTAAATCGTCGCCTGACCCGCTTACGTTCGAGGCCTTACGCCAGCCTTATGGTTTTGTGCTGTACCGTACAAAAGTGCAGGGTGGTAAACAGGGCGTGTTAAGTATAAAGGAACTGCGCGATTATGGCATCGTGTTCATTAATGGCGAACGGGCAGGCGTATTAGACAGGAGGTTTAAACAAGATAGCCTGGAAGTAACACTGCCAAAAGGTTTGGTAACGATCGATATCCTCGTGGAGAACCTCGGTCGCATCAACTTTGGCCCTAATTTATTGAAGAACGAAAAAGGAATTACTTCGCAGGTAACCTTCGCTGGTACGAAGTTAAGTGGCTGGCAAATGTTCCCGCTTCCTTTTGATGATGTGAACAAACTGCCCAAAGGCACCACGGCAAAAGGAGAGGCCCCGGCCGTGAAACGTGCCGTGTTTAACATTACAACGCCTGGCGATACTTATTTGGATATGTCGGCCTGGGGTAAAGGCTGCGTATGGATCAACGGTCATCATTTGGGCCGCTATTGGTCGGTGGGGCCGCAGCAAAGCCTGTATGTGCCGGTAGAATGGCTGAAGAAAGGCGCTAATGAAGTCGTAGTACTTGAGCTGCTGAAGCCGGATCAGCAGGTGCTGAAAAGCCGCAGTACGCCCATATTGGATGTGCTGAACCCTCAATAACAAAGTCTTTTATACGTTTAGATAAAAATCTATTGCATTTGTAATGGGGGCGGGTATTTACCTGCCCCTTTTATTTTCCTGTTTTTCGCCCTATCTTTTCGGAATGCATTATTTCCGTTTCACGTTATTATTGCTGCTGGCCGTAAGCGCCAACGCACAGGAAAAACCCTTGACTGTTGGCTATAAATCCGCCGCAGGTACCTTTTCTTTAGTGGTGCCCGGTAAAACCACCAGCATCATTTACGACTCGTTGGACGCGGAAGTGACCGGTATTGCTGCTACCGCGCTTAAAGCCGACCTGGAGCTACTTACAGGTACGGAAGCTATTATCATGCATCACCCTCACCCTAACCATATTCCCATTATCATAGGCACACTGGGGCAGTCGGAATTGATAACCGGCCTGGCGAAGGCCGGCAAGATCAATACTGCGGAGGTAGCTGGTAAATGGGAAACCTTCAGTTTGAGCATCGTGAATCAACCCGTAAAAGGCGTCAGTAAAGCATTGGTGATATTCGGAAGCGATCCGAGGGGGACGGCATTCGGCGTGTTCGAATTATCGCGCTTAATAGGCGTATCACCTTTAAACTGGTGGGCCGATGTGATACCGGGAAAGCGGGACGCTATTTACCTTTCAGGTACTAAAAGCCTGGTTGGTCCGCCCAGTGTACAATATCGCGGTATATTCATTAACGACGAAGACTGGGGCCTGCAACCCTGGGCCGCCAAACATATGGATACGGATGTTAAAGATATTGGCCCGCGTACGTATGAAAAGGTGTTTGAGCTGATGTTACGCCTGAAAGCGAATTACATATGGCCAGCTATGCATCCCTGCACCAAGGCCTTTTGGTATTACCCGGAAAACCCGGTGCTGGCAAGGAAATACCAGATCGTATTAGGTGCTACGCATTGTGAACCGTTATTGCGTAACAATGTAGATGAGTGGGACCACAACTTCGAAAAGGAATACGGCAAAAAACCGGGAGAGTGGCGGTATGATAAAAACAAAGAGGAGATAGATCGTTACTGGAACGATCGCGTGTTGCAATCAGTTAACAATCCCGCGGTATACACCGTAGGCATGCGCGGTATACACGATGGCAGTATGCCCGGTCCGCCGGATAAAGAAGCAAAAAAGACGTTGCTGGAGCAGGTGATCGTAAACCAACGCAGCATGCTCAGTAAAGGATTGAACAAACCCGCACCTGAAGTGCCGCAGATCTTTTGCCCTTACAAAGAAGTACTCGACCTCTACCGCTTAGGTATGCAGTTACCGGAAGATATTACGATTGCCTGGGCTGACGATAACTACGGTTATGTACGCCAGTTATCCAATCCGCAGGAACAAACACGAAGCGGCGGCAGCGGTGTATACTACCACTTTTCTTACTGGGGCAAACCAGAAGATTATCTCTGGCTATCTACCATATCGCCCATGCTTACCAGTTACGAGCTAACGAAAGCCTACGAACAAAACGCCCGCAGGTTATGGGTATTCAATGTGGGTGATATCAAGCCACTTGAAGCGGAGCTGCAATTCGCCATGGACTTTGCCTGGGACGTAAAGGCCTGGTCGCCCGAAAAGGCGCACAAGTACTCAGAACACTGGGCCGCAGAAACCTTCGGTACCGCATTCGCTAAAAGTATTGGCGATATTAAACGCGAATACTATCGCCTGGCTGCTGCCGGCAAACCTGAACACATGGGCCGCCTTTATTTTAATTTACCCGATACCAACGAACGTATTGCTGCTTACGTGGCGTTAACAGCCAAAGCGAAAGCCGTAGGCAAAACCATCCCTGCCCGTTTGCAGGATGCCTATTTTCAGCTTATACAATACCCTGTGGAAGCGAGTATGGCCATGAATCAAAAAATATTATGGGCCAGGCAAAGCCTGCACATGGCTGAAGGAGGCGATAGCGCCGCCTTATCTTACGCAGCAAAGGCGCAGCAGGCATATGCGCATATCCGGCAACTCACGCATCAGTATAACAAAGAGACAGCCAATGGCAAATGGGATGGAATAATGGATGACGCCCCGCGCAAACTAAAAGTATTCGATATGCCACCCGTGGCGACAGCAATCAGGGCCAAAGGCGTGGCAGATAGCGCCATGGTTGTGGCAACGATCACTGCTGCCGCCAAGTTTACCGCTAAAGCCCAAAACGTAAAGGTTATCGAGGGCTTGGGTATTGGTAAATCGGCCTTAACAGTTTGGCCTATGCTAATTAAAACATTTACAGCGGCCGATATACACACAGCACCATACGTGGATTATAAGATCAATGTAAAAATAGGAGAGCGTAAGATCAGGGTGCGCTGTTTGCCCGATTTTCCATTGTATACGGGCATGAAGCTGCGTTATGCTATTTCCATCGATGGTGGTATGCCGGAATTCGTAAACATCGCCACGCAGGCCGAAACAGGGCCCTGGAGCGAGAATGTGATGAAGGGGTATGTGCAGGGCGAAACTGTGATCAATAACAAGGTGGCGGGAGAGAAGAAGGTGCGGGTGTACTTTGCTGATCCGGGAGTAGTGGTGAATGAGATCGTGGTGGAATAGGAGATTACAATACTTGAAAAAAGGGGCAGCCGTATCCGTGTCTGCCCCTTTTTATTGCCGTAAAGGCCGTTCCGGACGTATTCTGTTTAAGCTATAATGCAATCTTAGTCAATATAACCCCACCAACCAACCGGCAACCAGCCGGCAACCAAAGGGCAACGGAAGGGCGAACGGCCTCAGTAAGCCTGGGAAACCGGTTAATATGCTATCAGTACTGTTAATCGCATTTCAGAATGTTTAATGTGTCGTAAATCGCGCATATAAAAACACAGTTAATGCTAATTCCAACGGCGAAAGAATCCCGAATTTTGTACTTCACCAAAACAGAAAAACCATGCTCCTGAAACATTACAATGTTATCTCCTCCGGCGCTACAGGCAAGTTTGCCGGGCAGGTAGTGGTCCGTAAACGGTACGGGCAAATAGAGATTACGAAAGTGCCCTGCAAGCGCCCCGGCAAAGGCACCGAAGCCCAGGAAGCCGAAAGGCAGCGATGGAAAACGGCAAACGACTATTACCGTAAACAGGTAAAGTTCGATAAGCAACGATCGGCGCTGTACAAGAGCGGTATCCCGCTTGGATGGAACGTACAGAACCGCTCCGTAAGCGACTTCTATCATGCCCCTCAAATTACCCATGTCGATACCACGGCTTATAAAGGTTACCGTGGCGATGTAATACGCATTACCGCTACCGATGATTTTATGGTGGAACGGGTGCGTGTGAACGTTTACAACACAAATGACGAACTGGTGGAAGATGGTTATGCCTTAAAAGGGGAAGGAGATGAATGGCTGTACCGGGCCAGGTGTAATAGCAAAGGCGGTGGGCGTATCGAGATAGTGGCCAATGATATGCCGGGTAATGAAGATAAGGTGTTGCTGGAGGTAAAAGCAGAAATGGAACTGGTGATGACCGTGCCGCCGGTGACACGCCCTAAAAAGGCATTCCTGGCTAACTACAGGCCAGTGAACATGATGAATACAAATACGGTAGTCTCGCAGCAACAGTGCTGGCGGGAATGATATATACAGTTGCAGTTGGCCGTGCATAAATGGTGGTTGCACGGCGTCGTGAGGAGAGATTAGTTCTTTGACATATTGGATTAAAAAAAGCCCGGGTCCAAACCAGATGGGTGTCGCCTGCCCGCCGGTTAATGGCGGTAAGGGAAAGGTGTGCCTGTACTACTGCGCATCATCCCCCGCGCTCCGTTTATTACGGTAGTCCTGCGGCGATACGCCCATCGTTTTTTTAAATATGCGGGAAAAATAGTGCTGGTCGGCAAGGCCTACGGCCAGTGCTATTTCTTTTATCCGCCGGTCGGTAAACAACAAATACTGGCAGGCGCGCTGCATCTTTAAATGGTTGTAATACTCAATGGGAGAGAAGCCGGTTTTTTTACGGAACAGTAACGAAAAGTGGGAAGGCGAAAAGTTCACCTGCTGCGCTATGTTTTCCAGGCTCAGGTTCTGGTCTACGTGGCGCTGCATGTAGTCGATAGCAGCGTCCGTTGCATCGTTATTTCCTGCGGGTTTCGTTTTGTCTTCGTACAGAAACGACGCCAGGTAATGCCAGGCGCACATATTACAGTGCATCAGGTGGTCCATGCTGTAACCGCGCTCCAACTGGGCGTACATTTCGGAAAACAGCGAAGTGGTTTTACCACTGTCGGGCACAAATCCTTTGTAACCTTTCAGGTGTGTTACCAGTTGGTGTACCCATTCGGCCGACGATTCACCTTTGAAGTGCATCCAGTAGATCGTCCAGGGGTTATCGGCATTGGCGTGATATTGATGGCGGGTTTTAGCCGGGATAATGAAGAAATCGCCCGCCGATATGGAGAACGACTGTTTCTGTAAGGTCATTGTTCCTTCGCCTTCGTGGCAGTAGATCAGTATATGCTGATCGGCCCCTGCGGTACGCTCCCGGTAATGGTGGCGTGCTTTGGGGTAATAACCAATGTCGGTTACGTATAGTTTATTAATGAGCGGATGGGCGCTGCATTTGTTGTTTAATACGCTCCGCGGCATAATAATGGCCTTCTGGCCCTGAAACCCGTCTTTCTTTCTTTCGGCTTTAACCATAGTACGTATTTGATCGCGATAATAAGATAGTCCACAAGAATAATCATATAGTCGCAGCTTCTTAAAGGTAAAAAAAGTTTTTTTGTAGCAGCATATTTAATCAGCCAGTACATGAACATTCCCGTTAAAGTTTGGGTAGAAGAAGTAATAATTCCAACATACCCGGCAGGTAAGCCGGACAAGAACCCGATGTTCCTTGAAAAGCGGGTATACCAGGGCAGTAGCGGGGTTGTGTACCCGCATCCTGTGGTAGATAAGATTTCCGATGAAAAAACAGATCAAAGTTATACCGCAGTATATCTCGAGAACGAATATGTAAAGATCATGGTGCTGCCCCAGCTGGGCGGCCGTATACAGATGGCGTACGATAAAGTGAAGCAGCGGCATTTCGTATATTATAACCAGGTGATCAAGCCTGCGCTGGTAGGATTAACCGGCCCCTGGATATCCGGTGGTATTGAGTTTAACTGGCCACAACACCATCGCCCCAGTACTTTTGAAGCGGTGGATTTTACGATTAAAGAACATGCGGACGGCAGTGCTACCTGCTGGGTGAACGAAGTGGAACTGATGTTCCGTACCAAGGGGATGGCTGCATTTACGTTACATCCCGGTAAAGCTTTCCTGGAGATAAAAGGTATGTTGTACAACCGTACGCCGTTCCCGCAAACTTTCCTCTGGTGGGCTAACCCGGCCGTGAAGGTGAACGATGGTTACCAGTCTGTTTTTCCTCCCGATGTATACGCCGTATTCGACCATGGTCGCCGCGATGTATCATCGTTCCCGATTGCGAAAGGCACCTATTACAAGGTGGACTATTCGCCCGGTACCGACATTTCGCGTTACAAGAATATACCAGTGCCTACCTCCTACATGGCGGTGGCTTCCAAATATAATTTTATAGGGGGATACGAGCATGATACCGGCGGTGGATTGCTGCATGTGGCCAATCACCACATCTCGCCCGGTAAAAAACAATGGACCTGGGGCCACGGCGATTTCGGCCAGGCCTGGGACCGCAATCTTACCGATGAGGACGGGCCTTACATCGAACTGATGACGGGCGTGTTTACCGATAACCAGCCCGACTTCTCCTGGATTAAACCTTTTGGCGAAAAACAGTTCGTACAATACTTCATGCCATACCGCGAAGTAGGTATGGTAAAGAACGCCACCAAAGAGGCAGCAGTAGGATTAGAGAAAGAAGAGAACGGGATAACCGTGAAAGTTCATTTCACCGCCAGCTACCCTGCGGCCACTATCATTATCAGCAAAGAAGGCATCACGTTGTTCAGTGAAACAGTTGTAGGCTCACCCGCGTTGCCTTACGAAAGGCAGATCGGTGTAACCTTTGAAACGGGCATCCGCGTAGAAGTAAAACACAAAGGGCAATTGCTGGTGGCTTACGAAGAAGAGGCTTTACAGGAACGTGAACTGCCGCCCGCAGCGGTGGCCGCGCTGAAGCCAGCCGATATACAACATAACGAACAGTTGTTCCTTACCGGGCAGCATATCGAGCAATACCGTCATGCTACTTATAGCGCAACGGATTATTATGAAGAGGCCTTACGCCGCGATGCTGGCGATATCCGTTGTAATAACGCGATGGGATTATGGTACCTGCGCCGCGCCAAACCTTCCATCGCAGGACCTTACCTGCATAAAGCCATTGCCACAGCAACGTACCGCAATCCTAATCCCTACGATGGAGAAATGCACTACAATCTGGGCTGGTGCCTGTTATTACAGGGTAAAAAGGACGCGGCTACGGACGCCTTTTATAAAGCCGCCTGGGACGATGCCTGGCAACACACCGCTTACCTGCAACTGGCCCGCCTGGCCTGTGGCCGTGGCGACTGGGAAGAGGCTGCCGAACTGGCCGAACAGTCGTTGTACCGTAACTGGAACAGTCACACCGTACGCCACCTGAAAGCTGTTATCCTCAGAAAACAGGGAAAGGATGCCAACGCCTGGATCGGATCTTCGCTGGAAGTGGACCCTTTTAACTATGGTTGCCATTTTGAGTTGTACCTGTCGGGCGCGCAGGAGAGCCGGGAAACACTGCTCACTTTATCCCGCAACAACTTTCATAATATACTTGAATACGCACTGGATTATGCACATGCGGGATTGAATGCAGAGGCGGAACATTTGTTATTGCTGCATACAGAACATACCGCTACCGTATCGCCATTATGCTTTTACTACCTCGCCTGGCTGGCATCTGATAAAGAACAGGCAATGGCATACGCCGCAAAAGGACATGCCTGTTCACACGAGTACTGCTTCCCGCATCGTATAGAAGATGCGCTGGTGCTGGAATATGTACTGTCTATATCACCCAATGCGAAAGCCTGGTATTACCTGGGTAACCTGTGGTACGATAAAAAGCAGTTCGCCGATGCTATACATTGCTGGCGCAGTGCCATCGAAGCCGGGGCTGGTTTTGCTACCGTATACCGTAACCTCTCGCTGGCCATGTACAACAAGGAACATCAACCGCAAGAGGCCGTAAAACTGATGGAAAAGGCCTTTAGTCTTGATCCGCAGGATGCCCGCGTATTGATGGAAATAGACCTGTTGTATAAAAAACGTAACGATCCGCCGGCACAACGCCGCCAGCACATGGAAGCGCACCTTCCGCTGGTACAGTGGCGCGATGATCTGTACCTTGAATATGTAACGCTGCACAACCAGCAGGGTCAATACGAAGCTGCAGCCGCACTGCTGGCCGCTAAAAAGTTCCATCCCTGGGAAGGGGGAGAAGGTAAGGTAACCGGGCAATACCTGGTAAGTCATACCAGCCTGGCACGCCAGTACCTGCAAGCCAGGCAGCCGTTGAAAGCACTTCAGAGCCTGGATAAAGCGGCTTACTATCCCGAAAATCTCGGCGAGGGTAAATTGTATGGCGCGCAGGAGAACGATATCTTTTACCTTCGCGGCCTGGCGTACGAACAGTTGCAGGAAGAACAACACGCCATACAAAACTGGCAGCAGGCTACAAAAGGTATCAGCGAACCAGTGCAGGCTATCTTCTACAACGATCCGCAGCCGGACAAGATCTTTTACCAGGGATTAGCCTGGCTCAAACTGGGTCGTACCGATACCGCTTCGGCTATCTTCGAAAAGTTAATGACGTTCGGTGCCAAACATGCCGCCGACCATATAGAGATCGATTACTTCGCCGTATCGCTCCCAGAACTGCTGGTGTTCGACGCCGACCTCGACCAGAAGAACCGTGTACACTGTATGTACATGCAGGCGTTGGGTTTACTGGGACATGCCTTTGCAGGCAAACCAGGTTATGCAGCACAGGCCGAAAAGATGCTGGCAGCAGTCGTAAAAGAAGATGTAAATCACCTGGGCGCTTTAGTACATTGGGAGATGTGGAAGCAATTGGGCGCAGTCTAATAATAACATACCACGTTTATAAACATGATACAACAACAAAAGTATAACACCGCCTACATCATCGGCATATCGTTCATCTCCGCCCTGGGCGGTTACCTGTTCGGGTTCGATTTCGCGGTGATATCGGGTGCGCTGCCGTTCTTAAAAACGGAGTTCGCGCTCAATCCATGGTGGGAAGGTTTTTTAACCGGATCGCTGGCATTGGGTTGTGTGGCAGGCTGCTTAATTGCAGGCAAAATTGCCGATGCGAGAGGCCGCAGGCCCGGACTGATGTTAGCTGCATTGATATTCGCCGTGTCGTCGCTGGGCATGGCTTTTTCGCACAGCCTTGCCGTTTTTATTTCCATGCGCTTTATGGCAGGTATGGGAGTGGGCATGGCATCGATGTTAAGTCCGCTGTACATCGCAGAAGTATCGCCCGCCGCCGTGCGTGGCCGCAATGTGGCCATTAACCAGCTTACCATCGTTATCGGTATATTGGTAACCAACCTCGTGAACTATATGCTGGCCGATAAAGGCGCCGATGCCTGGCGCTGGATGTTCGGTTTGGGCGCTGTGCCCTCGCTGCTGTTCTTTGCAGGCGTGTGCTGGTTGCCCGAAAGTCCGCGCTGGCTCATTACAGTAGGTAAAACGAAAGAAGCTGGCATAACGCTTCAGAAGATAGGCGGCGTACAGTTTGCCGCGCAAACAACTTCCGATATCCAGCTTTCCCTGCAGGGCCGGGAAAAAGCTTCTTTTAAGGCGGTGTTCGACAAAGCGGTACGACCTGCGGTGATCGTCGGTATTACGCTGGCGGTGTTTCAGCAGTTATGTGGTATCAACGTAGTGTTTAACTACACGTCCACCATATTTGAATCGGTGGGGGCTAGTCTGGACAGGCAGTTGCTGGAAACGGTAGCTATTGGTGTTGTGAACCTGGTATTTACGATCGTAGCTATGTGGCAGGTGGATAAACTGGGCAGAAGGCCGCTGATGCTGGCCGGTTCGCTGGGGTTGACGATCATTTACCTGGTACTCTCGCTCTTATTGCAAAACCAGGCATCAGCAGGACTCCTGTCCATATTCGTACTGGCGGCTATTGCTTTGTATGCCACATCGCTGGCGCCGGTTACCTGGGTGCTGATCTCTGAAATATTCCCTAACCATATTCGTGGGCAGGCCTCGGCAGTAGCCATCGTGGCACTTTGGCTGGCTTACTTCGTACTGGTATTTACGTTCCCGATCTTATCGCAGGTACTGGGTACATATGGGCCATTTTATATGTACAGCGGCATCTGTTTGCTGGGCTTCCTGTTTGTACGGGCAAGGGTAAAGGAAACGAAAGGACAAACACTGGAAGAGGTAGTAATGCATTAACGTGATTTTTTAAAAATAAGTAAGATGACTAAATACATTAAACTGGTTGTGCTGTTATGCCTGAGCCTTAACGTGGTTGCGCAAAGCCGTATATCGCTGGCAGGCCAGTGGCAGTTCCGCATCGACCGGCAGGACGAAGGGCTGGATAAACAGTGGTACAAACAAAAGTTCAATCAAACGGTGAAGTTGCCCGGGGCTATGCAGGCGCAGGGTTATGGAGATGAACCCTCTGTAAAAACACCCTGGATAGGCGAAAAGGCCGAAAGGTTTTTGGAGCAGGAGAAATACGCGCCATATAGGGTGGCAGGCAACTACAAGTTCCCTTTCTGGCTCACCCCCGTAAAGTACTACACCGGTGCCGCCTGGTACCAGAAGGAAGTTAATATTCCAGCCGGCTGGAAAAACAAACGCATCACCCTTACACTGGAACGTTGCCACTGGGGCAGCACCTTATTTGCGGATGATCGTTACATCGGCGCAGATAGCAGCCTGGGCACCGCACATGTGTATGACCTCAGCCATTTAACGCCCGGCAAACATATCCTCAGTATTCGTATCGATAACCGCTATCTCTCTGAAGTTGGCGTAAATGCACATAGCGCCAGTGATCAAACCCAGGGCACCTGGAATGGTATTGTGGGCGACATAACGCTGGAAGCTGGCAATCCTGTTTACATTAAAAACATACAGGTTTACCCCGATATCGACGCAAAGCAGGTGAAAGTAACCGTGAAGCTCGGCAATACTACATCAGGCAAGCTGACCGTATCTGCCAAACAAGTGGGTAAAAGCGCTGCGCTGCCAGCCATCGAACAGGCGTATAATGACAGCGTAGTGGCGTTCACGCATAACATGGGTAATAACCCTGTGTTATGGGATGAGTTCAACCAGGGTTTATACGACCTTACCGTAAAACTGACCGGCAATAACAGCGATGTGAAAACAGCGCGTTTTGGGATGCGCAGCGTAGGTAAAGCAGGCAGTAAGATCACCATCAACGGAAAGCCCGTGTTCCTGCGTGGAACGCTGGAATGCGCCATCTTCCCGCTCACCGGTCATCCGCCTACCGATACTGCTTCTTGGGCGCGTATTTACAGGATTATGAGAGCGCATGGCCTTAATCACCTGCGTTTCCATTCTTATTGTCCGCCGGAAGCTGCGTTTGTAGCGGCCGACAATGCAGGTATTTATTTATCAGTAGAAGTAGATGCATGGGCCACTTTTGGTGAGGGCCTTTCTGTAGATCGCTATATTTATGAGCAGAGCAACCGTTTTATGGAATCGTACGGTAACCATCCGTCTTTCTGCATGCTGATACCGTCTAACGAACCGGCAGGCGACCAACGCCGCGATCCTTTCCTGGGTAAGTTTGTACAGTATTGGAAAGAAAAGGATAACCGCCGTATATATGCCGCCGGCTCTGGCTGGCCTGCTATTGCAGAAAACGATTTTCATTCCAGTCCCGACCCGCGCATACAGGTATGGGGTGCCGGTATCAACAGTATTATTAATGCGGAAGCGCCGAATTCGAAGTATGAATTTTCTTCTGTTGTAAACCGTATCAACACCAATGCAAAAACCAATATACCGGTGGTGGCGCATGAAATAGGGCAGTGGTGTGTATACCCCGACTTTAACGAAATAAAGAAATACAAAGGTTTACTGCAGGCACGCAACTTCGAGATTTTCCGCGACTTTATGAAGCGTGAAAACCTGCAGGGGCAGTCGCACGACTTCCTGATGGCTTCGGGCAAACTGCAGGCGCTTTGTTATAAAGCCGATATAGAAGCAGGTATGCGCACCGGTTATGCTGGTTATCAACTGCTCGATCTGCACGATTTCCCGGGGCAGGGTACGGCATTGGTAGGTATTCTCGATCCTTTCTGGAATAGCAAACCTTATTATACACCGGCGGCGTTCCACCGTTTTGCGTCCGCTACCGTTCCGCTGGCACTGATGAACAAGTTCACCTTTACCAATGCCGAAACATTTAAGGCAGATGTGCAGGTGTCGCATTTTGGAAAAGAGCAGCTGAAACAGGCAGCTTTGAGCTGGCGCATTACCAATGCACAAAAACAGGTATTGGCCCAGGGCAATCTTAAAGCCGATCTGGATTTGCGTAATGATAATCCGGCCGGTGCTATTTCCTTCCCGCTTGCTGGTATTAAAAGGGCGGAGAAGCTGAACCTGGAAATTACCGTAAAGGGTTTAGGCATTAACGACTGGGATTTTTGGGTATACCCTGCAACCGTAAATACCACATCTCCTCAAAATATATTAACAGCTACCTCGCTTACCCCCGAAGCCCTGGCTAAACTGGATGCTGGCGGTACGGTGTTGTTGCTGTTAAATGGCAGGATCGCCCAGGATAAAGGGGCTAAGATCATCACCGGCATGTCCACCGTGTTCTGGAATACCGAATGGACCACCGGCCAGGCACCGCATACGCTTGGTATTCTTTGTAACCCGAAGTCGCCGTTGTTTGCCGGCTTTCCCACAGAATACCACAGCAACTGGCAGTGGTGGGATATTTTACACACCGCCCAAACGATGCACCTGAAAGACTTCCCGGCTGGCCTAACACCATCCGTACAGTTGATAGACACCTGGTTCGAAGCGCGTAAACTCGGCCTGCTGTTCGAAGGTAAAGTAGGGAAAGGGAAGATCGTGGTCACCTCCATCGACTTCAGTAAAGATCTGGATAAGCGGCTGGGGGCAAGGCAACTGTACCATAGCTTACTGGGATATATGAACGGCAAAACGTTTAATCCCCAGGTGGCGCTGGAGGCATCGGCCATAAAAGCATTATATCAATAACGATCTATAGTTCCAGGGAAGGGGGCTGCTTTCGTTAAGGAAGCGGCCCTTTTACATAGTCATATACCGGCCGGGACAATTTGCTTGCTTCCGGCCAGTTTGTTCGCTTTTAGGCAGTTATTTTAATTTCCTGCCGGATTTTTTTACATTCGTTGCTGCATACGTACACAGCAATGTCCAAATATAACGGCTACAGCGATCCTGAACTAGTGCTAATGGTGCAGCAGGGCAACCGGGCTGCCTTCGAGCAGCTTTACCACCGCCATGCGGAGGTATTGTACCGTTATGCCTTTAATATTCTGCAGGACGAAGCCGAATGTACCGATGCCATACAGGAGATATTTGTATGGTTTTGGGCCAACCGCGAGCAATTAAAGGTGACAGAACCCGGCGCTTACCTGAAAGCGGCCGTAAAGTACCGGCTTATCCGTTATATACAGGGCAGCCGCCGTCGTGCCGAAATACTGGCGAAGCGGCCGGAGGTACAGGAAGACTTTACCGACAACAGCCTGGAAATAAAAGAATTAAAGCAGGTGATCTCCCTGTTCCTTTCCACATTACCCGAACGTTCGGCCCGCATATTCCACCTGAGCCGCAACGAATACCTCACCAACCGCGAAATAGCCCGCGAGATGGGTATTAGTGAAAAGACGGTCGAAAACCAGATGACGATCGTACTCCGTAAACTCAGGATGGCCCTGGGTAAACTCCATTTCTGGTCCACCTTCCTCTAATTTTTATTTTTTTTTTTACCACGATTAGGGGGTAGGCATTTTTCGTGTCCCTTAATATGTACAAACCAGAATTATTCCCGTGGAAGAACAAGCATTACTGGCATTAATAGCGCGTGTGGAAAATGGAACAGCAACGGAATACGAGCTGGCCAGGTACAACGAATGGTGTAACGAGCAGCAGGCCAACAACCTGCCGGTAGAGGATTTTGGTAGAAAGCGTGTACAGATGCTGAGAGGCATCAATAAA
The DNA here is from genome assembly GCF_902168175.1 of uncultured Chitinophaga sp. Taxonomy (GTDB): domain Bacteria; phylum Bacteroidota; class Bacteroidia; order Chitinophagales; family Chitinophagaceae; genus Chitinophaga. The sequence goes on from NZ_CABHOU010000076.1 coordinate 37,083, forward strand.
AAGATAGGCCGTAAACCGCTTAGTGTTACCATATCCAGGGTGGCAGCGGCAGCGGTGCTGCTGGTACTGGTAAGTGCGGGTTTGTACAGGTTCCTGGCACCAACGCCCGCCCGGATGTCGAACAAAGAAGGTTTACCTGGTATTGAGAGGGCCATGCTTACCCTCGCCGATGGCAGCCGTATAGAACTGGACGACGCGGAGGAAGGTGAACTGGCCAACCAGCACGGTGTAAAAGTGGTGAAGCTGCCCGACAACCAGCTGGCTTACGAAGGAGAAGGAAATGCGATGGCCTATAATACACTCGAAACGCCACGCGGCGCCAAATACAGGATCACATTGCCCGATGGCTCCACCGTTTGGCTCAATGCTTCTTCCTCCCTGCGTTTCCCTACCAGTTTTAAAGGGGAAGACAGGCAGGTAGAATTACAGGGCGAGGCGTACTTCGATGTGGCAAAAAACGCGTCGAAGCCATTTAAAGTGAAGCTGCATCAGATGGATGTACAGGTGTTAGGTACGCAGTTCAATGTGATGGCCTACAACGACGAACCCAACGTGAGGTCGACCCTGCTGGACGGCTCGGTACGCCTGCATGATGAAACAGGGGAAGTATTATTAACACCGGGGCAGCAGGGTACACGCCAGAACGGAACTGACGGTTTCGTGGTAACGAAGGTAAACGCAGCAGATGCAGTGGCCTGGAAAAATGGCTTCCTGGTGTTCGAGAATGAAGAAATTGAAACCGTTATGCGCAAAATAGCCCGCTGGTACAATGTAGAAGTAGAGATATCAGAGAAAGTAGCGGGCAAACGATTTGGAGGAACTATTTCACAACAGAAAGACGTACAATCTGTACTCACCGCCCTTGAGATAACAGGCTCAGTACATTTTAAGATGCAGGGTAACAAGATTTATGTAATGCCTTAATACCAAATTCAATAATCGTACACGTTCATGTGAACGCCGGTGCAGTTGCTGTACCCGGTTGCTCAACTATTGCCACGTTGCTAAACCATCATTAATAACCTTTCACCCAATGACGAAGAAAAATTCCACATTTCTAAAATGCTTGCTAAGGCTAAAGCTTGTGCTGGCCCTGATGCTGGTGTCGCTATTGCAGGTTAGCGCTACCGCATTCTCCCAACCTATTACGCTCCATGTTAAAAATGCCACGCTGGAGGAGGTATTTCGTAAGCTGCACGACCAGTACGGACTGGAGTTTGTGTATGATGCCAAAATGATGGGTCGCGCCAAAAAAGTAAGTGTTACTGTTACTGGCGAACCCGTAAAAGCTGTGCTGGACAAATGCTTCGACAACCAGCCTTTCACTTACCAGATGTTTGAGAACACGGTAGTGGTAAAAGCCCTTGCGCCGCCGCCTGTGCCGCTGCAAAGCCAGCCTTTCACCATTAAGGGTAAAGTAGCCGATGCCAAAGGTCTTGAGCTGCCAGGTGTGAGTATCCAGTTAAAGGGTACCAGCACGGCGGCTATTACCGACGCCAACGGTGCATATACCCTTAAGTTGCCCGCCGATACCGGTACGCTGATATTCAGCTTCATGGGTTATGTTACCCAGGAAGTGCCGGTATTAAAAAGAACACAGATCAATGTTACCCTGCAGGACAAATCCACCGACCTTACGGATGTAGTGGTAGTAGGGTATGGTCAGCAGAAAAAGATAAGTACGATCGGTGCGCAAAGCAGCATCCGGGCCGAAGACCTGAAGCAGCCGGTGGCTAACCTCAGCAACGTAATTGCCGGCCGTATTGCAGGTATCATCGGTGTGCAGCGTAGCGGCGAACCTGGCTACGATAACGCAGAAATCTACATCCGCGGTATATCCACTTTCACGAACAGCTCTCCGCTGGTACTCGTGGACGGTATTGAAAGAAGTTTTGCTAACGTAGACCCGGAAGACATTGCCAGCTTCAGCATCCTGAAAGATGCTTCTGCTACGGCAGTTTATGGTGTACGTGGTGCAAATGGTGTTATCCTTATCACCACTAAAACCGGTAAAATAGGTAAGGTGTTGATCAATGTGCAGTACGACCAGGGTGTTACTGCCTTTACAAAGGTACCGGAGTTTGCAGATGGCGTTACTTATATGCAGATGGCTAATGAAGCCTACAAAAGCAGCAACCCTAATGAAACGCTGCCTAAGTACTCTGACGAACGTATTAAAGCAACCATGGAAGGTTCCGATCCGGACCTGTACCCTAACGTAGACTGGTTTTCTGAACTGTTCAATAAAACTGGTCAGAACCGCCGTGCCCGCGTTAATGCAAGCGGAGGTTCGGAAAAGGCCAGGTACTACCTGTCTGTTGGTTACTACGATGAAAATGGTATGTACAAAACAGATGAACTGGCTGATTACAGCTCGGACATTAAATTCACCCGTTATAACTTTACCGCTAACCTCGGCCTCGATGTGACCAAAACAACAAAAGTAGATTTTGGTGCTTCAGGCTGGATCAGTGATGCTAACTTTCCGGGTAACTCGGCCAGCAACATCTGGACCTCAGCGTACCTGCTGCCTCCCATCCTGATCCCGAAAATATATTCCAATGGCCTGCATTCGCAGATCCGTACGGGCGATATATCGAACCCTTACAACCAGTTAACACAAAGCGGTTATGCCACCGAGTTTAAAAGCCAGTTATGGAGCAACATCCGCCTCACACAGGACTTAAGCTTCTGGGTAAAAGGCCTCTCCGCCACTGGTATGTTCTCGTTCGATAACTATAACGAACATAATATCAGGCGTACCAAAACGGTAGATGGCTACCAGGCTACAGGCCGGGATGTGGACGGTAATCTGATATTGGACAAAACGGCTGTGGGTACCAGTTACCTCGGTTACAGCAGGTCTAACGGTGGCTCCCGCCAGTTTTATACCGAAGCGTCTATCAACTACGCTAACTCATTCGGCAAACATGATGTGTCGGGCATGGTATTGTTTAACCAGTCAGACAGGGAAGATGCTTTTGCTGGCGACTTCATCAATTCCATCCCTTTCCGTTATATGGGTTTAGCAGGCCGTGCCACGTACGGTTACGATAACCGTTACCTCGCAGAATTGAACTTCGGCTACAATGGTTCTGAAACTTTTGATGAGAACAAACGTTTTGGTTTCTTCCCTTCATACGGCCTCGGCTGGGTATTATCCGAAGAGAAATTTTTTGAGCCCGCTAAAAATGTGTTCCAGTTCCTGAAGTTCCGCTTCTCTTACGGAGAAGTGGGTAACAGTAACATTGGTGGCCGCAGGTTCGCTTACATTTCTACCGTTGGTGGCGGTAATGGTGGTTACTCTTATGGCCAGAATGGCGTGAATAACGACATCGGTGGCCTGGATATTGGTGACTATGCCGTACAGGTAACCTGGGAGAAGGCGAAGAAGTCGAACCTGGGTGTGGAAATGAAAATGTGGCAGAATAATATCTCTCTTACGGTTGACTGGTTCAACGAAAACCGTAGCGGCATCTTCCGCCAGCGTGGCGATGTACCTAACTATGCAGGTATACGCACACTGCCCTGGGCTAACCTTGGCGAAATCCATAACAAAGGTTTAGATGCAACGCTTGAAATAAACAAACGTATCACAAAAGACCTTTCGCTGGGCCTCCGTGGTAATTTTACCTGGAACAGGGCGAAGGTAATAAACGATGCCAATGCTCCGTGGCCTTATCCATGGCAGCAGCGCATAGGCCGCAAACTGGGCCAGCGCTTTGGGTATACCGCACTTGGATTATTTACCAGCGAAGAGGAAATTGCTAACAGTGCTTACCAGACAGGTACTAACCGTCCCGGTGATATCCGTTACAAGGACCTGAACGGCGATGGTAAAATTGACAGCTACGATATGGGCCCTATTGGTTACGGCAGCATTCCTGAGATCGTGTACGGTTTCGGCCCTACCATTAACTGGAAAGGCTGGTCGCTGGCAGGATGGTTCAAAGGTATCAGCAATGTAGATATCGGGCTGAATGGCGATGGCTTACAGCCATTTAGCCAGGGCGGCGAACGTGGTAACCTGATGAAACAGATCACCAACCGCTGGACACCTGAAAATCCTGTAGCAAATCCGCTGTACCCAAGGCTTACTTACGGTAATGATAATATGAACTACGAAAGCAGCAACTGGTGGACTAAAAACGGCTCCTTTATGCGCCTGCAAACTGCGCAGCTTACCTATACGCTTACCGAAGATTGGTTAAAGCACATAGGCGCATCCAACGTTAGCCTGTACTTTATTGGCTATAATCTCTGGACTGCCAGCCAATTCGATATGTGGGATGTGGAACTGGGCGATGGTCGTGGTGCGCAATACCCGCTTACCAAAACCTACAACTTCGGCATCAAATGTACATTCAAGTAAATCCACGAATTATGAAATTATCCATCATCATATCTGCACTTACTGCTACTGTGTTTTTTAGCGGGTGTAAAGACTACCTCGACCAGGTACCTAACGACCGTATCACTATCGAAGAGGTGTTCCGTAAAAAGGCCTCTTCTGAACAATACCTGGCTAACGTATACAGCTACGTACCCGATCTGTCTAACCAATGGTCCGACAATCCCTGGCTGGGTAACAGCGACGAGCTGGACGTAACCTGGACTAAGTACAGCAACTACGCCCTTAACCTGGGCAACATCAGTGCGGGTACGGTATTGTTCGATAAATGGGGCAACCTGTACGCGGGCATCCGTTCGGCTACTTACTTTATTAATCATATCGACGAGAATGTCGAAATACTTGCGCTTAACGGCCAGGCCCAGATCGATCGTTATAAGGCAGAAGCCCGTTTCCTGCGTGCTTACTTCTATTTCCTGGTGATGCAGCAGTTTGGCCCGGCAGTACTTGTTGGTGATAAAGAACTGCCCGCAGGCGCTACAGCAGCCGATATGCAAATTCCGCGCAGCCACTACGATACTTGTGTGAACTACATAGCCGCAGAACTGGATGCCGCAGCAGCGGTACTGCCCCTGCGCCCGATGAACAACGACCAGGTGAGTGATGCCGAATATGGCCGCGCCACGAAGGGTATTGCCCTGGCCGTGAAAAGCAGGCTGTTACTCTACGCAGCCAGCCCGCAATACAATGGTAACACCGATGTTGCCACCTTTAAAGATAAAGATGGCAAACCGCTGATCTCTCAAACCTACGATGCCACCAAATGGGCACGTGCGGCAGCAGCGGCAAAAGATGTGATCGACCTGGGTATTTACAGCCTCTACGAAGATGTTTCCGGCGATCCGGTTAAATCATTGCAGGGCGTTTTCTTACAGGCATGGAACAATGAACAGATATTTGTACGTAAAAGCAATGGTCTGTCTAACTGGGATGTACACTGTATGCCCCGCAGCGCCGGCGGCTGGTGCGGTATGGCCCCAACGCAGGAGCAGGTGGACGCCTACTTCATGAACGATGGTTTGAGCATCAATGAGTCTTCTAATTACTCAGAAACCGGGTTTACAGATGTTGCCGGCCTCTCCGTTTATAACATGTACATCAACCGCGAGCCCCGCTTCTATGCGCATATAACGTATAACAACAGCCGCTTCCAGGGTGGCAATATGCAGGCTATGGGTACTATCACTTTTTTTGTGTCCAGCCCTAATGGTAAAAATGGTCATCCTACCGACTTTTCTAAAACCGGCTACCTCGTACGTAAAAACGTAGGTACGCAAACGAATGATGGTTCAGGTGGTAATGGCGCTAAACAGAACCGCCCGTATGTATTATTTCGACTGGCAGAAATGTACCTGAACTACGCCGAAGCATTGAATGAATCGGATCCGGGCAATACCGATATTACTAAGTACCTGAACCTGGTGCGTAAAAGAGCGGGTATCCCGCAGTATGGAGAAGGTGCCAGCCCTTTACCTGTACCCGGCGGACAACCGGAAATGCGTGCTAAGATACGCGCAGAACGGCGTGTGGAACTGGCCTTTGAATGCCACCGCTGGTTCGATATGCGCCGCTGGAAAATAGTTGCGCAGCATATGGGCGATATGCACGGTATGAATGTGAACAGGGATGGTAACGACTTTTATCAAAGGTCTGTTGCAGCTACGCACCTGTTCCGCCCTGCCATGTACTGGTTCCCCATCAGCCAGTATGAAATGGACCGTGGTAAACAGATCATTCAAAACCCGGGCTGGTAATCTTTTCCTAACTCTAAGACATGTAAATCATGAACATCAGAAAAATATATCTGTTACTCTGCGCCAGTCTGGGCTTATTTAGCTGTAAAAGTGAGGTGGAACTGCCCGACCAGCCGCTGGAGAACTACATTAAAGTATACATGCCACTGGCGGTTAACAACCCTGTTGGCAAAACACTGGGTGTTGCGGATACACTACAGACTATTGTGTTTGGCGCCTGTTTCGGCGGGCAGGATTATCCTACCAAAGACATTGCACTGAAGTTTAAAGTGAATCCCGATGTGATAGACAGCTTCAACACCGCCAACGGTACCAGCTACGAACTGTTGCCCTCAAGCGGTTACACGCTTAGCGCCACAGAAGCTACTATCCCTAAAGGAAAACTGAATACGGCGCCTTTATACATCAGCGTGAAAACAAAGGGAGCCGGCGCTATCAATGCCCTGCAAAACTATATTTTACCGATCTCTATCGAATCGTCTACGATCAATGTAAACGAGAACCTGCGTACTACGTTCTACGTGGTGAAATCGCAGCCCGACCTGGCAGACTATACTGATTACGACCGCGCGCTGTGGTCTGTTGCAGGTTTTTCTTCCCAGGAAGCAAACGGTGAAGGCGCTAATAACGGCCGCGCTATCCATTCGATCGATGGCGATAAAACGACCTTCTGGCATTCGCAATGGCAGGGCGGATCGCCCGGGCCTCCGCATCATATTATTTATGATATGGGAGAGGAAAAAGAAGTGCATGGCCTTTCGTTTTTGTCGCGCCAGAGTGGTGACAATGGCAAACCAAACCTGGTGACCATTGAAACCAGCACAGATAATGTTACCTGGACAAGCGGCGGCAACGTTGAGTTACAGAACAACAATAACCTGCAACGCCGCTTCCTTTCCGGTTTCCGCCAGGCACGTTACGTGAAAATCATTATTACCAGCTCTTTCAGCGCCAGTCACAGCCACCTGGCAGAACTCTACGCTTTCTAATTTGGTTGCATATAAATAGGATAGGGGCCGCAAGTAATTTGCGGTCCTTTTATTTGTAAAAAGGTGGCCGGGCATTGTTTGCGGGATGAACTGTTGTCCAATAAAAAAAGAAGAGTTAGACCAACACAGGAACAAACATGCAGCCGCCGTTGCGACGCTCCGTTCAACATTAGTAACACTATTCATCAGGCACAAAAAAAGCGGGCGATTCGTCATCGCCCGCTTTCGTTATGAATCAAATAGCCTTCACGTTTACTTAGTCTTAATACGGATAACCGTGAACGAATATGGCGCTAAAGCAGTATCGAACTTACCCGATACCGTCATCGAGCTTTCTGCCGGGGTGGCGGTCTTATCGTCCGGCGCGCCCTGTAATACGATCTTTTTTGCTTCGCCTGCTGCAGGTTCTACACCTGCGAGGTCTACGTTGGTAGTTACGGTTACAGGCAGCATGTTTACCAGTTTCACGATCAGGTCTTTGCTTTTGCTGTCGCGCACTATGGAATATGCAATGCGCTTTTTCACTGCGTCCTGGTTGTTGTTGATGCTGATGGAGCCCGGCAGGTATTGGTCGCCTGCATGCTGACCATACAACATCTGTACATGGTAACCCACTGTTGGCTTTACCGTGCTGTTGTTAAAGTAGATCAGGTCGGGGTTCCATTGGGTGTGCCCTTCTTTGGCCAAAAGAGGCGCATAGGAGGCCATGCTTACCACGTCGCCGTTCCTTTCTACAGACGTGAGGTATAAGGCCTCAGAAAGGGCTGTTTCGATGTTGCTCGGCCTGCCTGGCAGGTGTGAGGCATACTCGCCAAGGTAAACTTTCGATTTGTTACGGTCGTAACGGTCGTAGAAGTCCTGGTTGTTGATGAACCATCCCGGAGGATTATAGTAGTGTTCATCTACCATCGGCAGCTTCAGTTTATCGGCAATATTCCAGCCTTCGGTATAATCAGTGCCTTTGTAAAAGGGGCCTACAGTGCCGATGATCACGATCTCGGGATGTGCTTTTCTTACGGCAGCAATGATCATCGCGTATCGCTCTTCAAATACGCCGGAAATAAGGTCTTCGTTACCAATGCCAATGTATTTTAAATTGAATGGCTGCGGGTGCCCGGCTTCGGCGCGCAGCTTACCCCATTTGGTTTGCACGCTGCCATTGGCATATTCCACCAGGTCGATAATGTCTTGTATGTAAGCGTCCATTTCATCCATGGGTATACCGCCCTGCTGGCCGCCCTGTATGCCATTGGAAGCTGAGTTCTGGCACGGTACGGCAGCGGCAACAACGGGTAAAGGCACGGCACCTATGTCTTCACAAAAGCGAAAATACTCGAAGTAACCCAGTCCCGCGGATTGATGATACCCCCAGAGATTACGCTGTGGTTTACGTGCCTCCAGCGGACCAATAGTGTTTTTCCATTGGTAGATGTTATCCAGTCCATCGCCATGCGCCACGCAACCACCGGGGAAACGTACGAAACGGGGATGTATGTCGGCAATGGTTTGTGCGAGGTCGGCACGTAACCCGTTTTTCCTGCCCTTAAAAGTTTGCTGGGGAAACAGGGACACCATATCCAGCTGTAAGCGACCGGCTGATTGTGGCTGTAGTTCGAGCCTGGCATCTGTGGCATCGGCAGTGGCGGTAAGCACGGCGGTTGCTGTTTTCCAGTTATTAGCAGCGGTGTTGATGGATGTTTGAGCCACCACATCGCCCTGCCCGTTCACCAGTTTTACCAGCAGTTTACCAGCCTTCGCTGCTTTTGTGAATACGGAGAAATTATACTTTTCACCTTTCTTCACCACAATGCCATCAAAGCCACTGTTCACCAGGGCGGCGCCGGGTTTGGTAACGTCCAGTACGGCGTAGTGCGGGTTGTTCGCATGAATGGGCGCGAAACTGTCGATGGTAAACGTGCCATCGCCGCTCAGCGACCATGAATGCCTGGCATTCCAGTTAGCATCTTGGAATTCTTTATCGCTCAGCGCGTACTCAAAACCGCGGTTCTGCACCAGTTCTGCATACAGGCCGCCATCTGCAGCATAGTTAAGGTCTTCGAAAAATACGCCCATCAGTAAATCGCTGATCGGTTTGGCGTTGGCGGGTTGCAATACGATGTTGGCCGTTACGGGTTTTAATCCCGCAAAACGTTCGGCATCCTGTTTAGTGGTTTCGCCGTTCTTTGCGCCTTCGTATTGTTCCAGTTGCCAGGCTTTGATCAGTTTGTCTACTACGGACCAGGCTACTTTATATGATTGTCCCGTGGCTTTACCGGCCGGCAGGTCGATCGTTATGTTTTTATCGGCATAGGCGCTGGAGGGTACTTCTGTAGCCGGGCCAAATGTTTTAAAGTCTTTTGTTTGCAGGCGATAATACTTGCCGTTTTTGCTCGCATAAGTAACCAGGTAAGCGCCGGAAGCTTTGTCGAACTCTATAACAGGGCGTTCTACGTTTTCGCCGGCCTGTACCTGCGGGTAAACCTGGCTTTCCCAGTAAATGAGGTCGGGGGAGTTAGCCGCGGCGAACAGTTTTTGCTTTTCGTTCAAACTCCATACACAATGCCAGGTACCGTTAGCACCAGGCACCAGGTAAGGGGTGAGCATGCGTTTTTCCGAGCCCCACCGCCCGTAATCTGACTTTACGTAAGCATATTCATTGCCGATAGCTGACCACTGTTTACCATCGCGGCTCCAGGCAAAATGAAGGCCGTTGTGGTGATTGTTCTTAGCGGTGGCATAAGAAAATATATATACCGAATCGGGTTCGTTATGCAGGGCTGCTGCCATCAGCGGTAGCGGAGCGGAAAGCCCAAGTAGCATAAAAAGTTTCTTCATAACCTGTACTTTAAAATTTCATTTGTAAGCCCCAGCGTGTAGCAAGCCGCTGTGCCTCTTTTTGAGTCAGATGAATTACGGCAGCATGTTTAGGCGATGAGAAGTTAGTGGCTTTCATCACGCCCTCGTTAAAATGTCCCAGGTCTTTGAAATGCACAAAGTCCGTAGTTTCACTAAAGCCGAAATTATGAGGCTGTACGCCATAAATATCATACATCAATACATACTTATCGGTGCCGGTCCGCTGCCATACATTTGGTGCTTCGCAGGCTTTTGGCTCGGGATCATACCAGGCCGGATCATATACATATCCGCTGTTAATGGAGTCGGATACAGCTTGTTTAATGCCGGGTCCCCCATCGTGCGCCACGTAAAACAAGTGGTACTTACCATTAGCATAGGTAATGTCACCGTCGATCGTGGTTTTACCTGCTACCGGGTATTTAAACAGTAATTGCGGTGCGGTTTCCAGTTTGGTAAACGCATCATCAACATAACTATAGTACATACTGTTTATGCCATTTTTAAAACGCATAGTGAAGTAGAGCATCAGCTTTTTCTTCACAGGGTCCCAGGTAGTTTCCGGTGCCCAGGCACAGCCTATGCTGTCGAGTTCCGGAAAGGCTTTATCTACCCTTAAATTGGTGCGCGACCAGTGAATCAGGTCGTCCGATTTCATGAGTACGATGGCATTATTGTTTCCCCAGCCATATGTTTTACCATCACGTTCCCATTCGGTACTGCGGTAGCCTGCTTTTTGCGCAAATATGTGCAGGTCGGTAAGGGCCAGGTAGAACATACCGTTGGGCGCGTGGAAGATGTGCGGGTCGCGGATGCCTTTTTGTAGGGCAATCGTATCGCCGGCTATCACTGGTTTTGCATGATTGACGTCGGTGAATGTGTAGCCATCGTTGCTCAGCGCCATGTATAAACCATGGGTGTCATCTTTAAAATACACCATCAGGTAAGCGCTTTTGTCTTGCCCTTTCTTTTTCTGCTGTGCGCAGGCCCCTGTTGTTACAGCCAGAACGGTGAGTAATAAAAAGAACGATCGTTTCATACGCTTAATTTATTTGCGTAAAGGCGATATACCTTTATGTGTGGGGACGGTGGTTTTAATGCGGCCATCGGCCTCAAATTCCAGCCTGTCAATACATACTTCGCGGTTATATCCTGCCGCACGGCCCATGTGAATGCCTTTAGGGTAATTAAAACGGTGGTAAACGATATACCATTCGTCTTTACCCGGCCGCTGTAATACGGAGTGATGACCGGTACCGTATATACTGTCGGTCTCGTTTTTCGTGATCATGAAATTGTTATCCGGCACCTTTATTTTGCTCAATGGCCCGTCGGCGGTACCGTAACGTACGCGGTAGTTTGGGTCGCGGGTATCGTTTTCTGACCAGGAGAAGTAATACTGGCCGTTACGGAAAAACACATAGGTGCCTTCGTTATAGGTTTTATCCGGGGTAAGGATTTTAGTAGTACCTGGCACCAGCGAAACCATATCCTCTGCCAGTTCTGCACCGGCCATATAACCGTTGCCCCAGTACAGGTAGGTTTTGCCTGATTTTGGATCTGTAAATACGTCCGGATCTATCTGCTGACCACGATTTACGCCTTCCGGGAATTTGTCGATCAGCGGTTTGCCCGAATCTATGAACGGTCCGGTCGGATTATCGGCTACGGCCACGCCTATTTTCTGCTTGGCGGTGAAGTAGTAGAAGTATTTATATTTACCGTTGATCTTTTTCTCTATAATGCAGGGCGCCCATGCATTTCCGTCCGCCCAGGTTACATCTTTTCCCAGTTGTATAATGATACCCTCATCTTTCCAGTCCACCAGGTTTTTAGAGGAGAATACTTTGAAATAGTTGCCCGCCCAGTTGGTAAATCCATCACTGGTAGGGTAGAGGTAGTATTTGCCGGTTTTTTCGGCGTACAGGATGTCCGGATCGGCATAAAGGCCCTTCAATACCGGGTTGTGGTTCGCGCTTTTTTTAGCTGCTTTTTGCGCCGTGGCGGCAACAGCAATACTCAGACAGAGCGGCAGGAATATCCAGCTTTTTATCATAACGGAAATATCTTTTAATTTGGTTAAAGGGAACGACAAAATAGCAATAAAAAGTGTGAAACTGACAATTAAAAATGAGGAGCGGCATTACCGCCCATAAAAATGCCTCCCGGTACGAGTTTTTAATTTAACTCATATTGATTAAATTTATCTTTTAAATTATGGTTAATCAATACCCACATTCCCTATTTAGTTATGAAGTTGTTCCTGTTCATTTTATGTTTGGTCCCGGTTGTGCTGCAGGCGCAGGAAGCTACCATTAAAATTAAATCGTACGCTCAACACAGGCCGATAGCGGTATTGAAGCCGGTAGAAGGGAATTATTTCGTGACCAGTACCAACTGGATCTCGCGTAACGAACAGGGCGAATACCTGATAGAAAACGACCTCACCACGGCGGGCGCAGTGGAAATTGTATTAGACAGACGTATTTACCTGCTGTATGTACAACCCGGGAAAAGCTACGAGATAATGGATAGCCGCTTCCAATTCCTCAAAATAGTAGCCGACGATGCGGAGGGACAACTGGAACTACAAATGTCCGTAAGGCCGGAAGCCTACCAGGATAAGGCCCGGCAGATGCTTTCCCGCGACCGGGGATTTAAATATTGCTATTGGAAATTGCAGTCGGAATGTGAAACGCAGTTGCTGGTGTTTAAACGATTGTTACGTAAAAACAAGATAACCCCCGGGTTTTATGATTATACCCAACGCCTCATCACACTTTATTACGCCTGTGTAATGGCGGATATCATGCGGGTAGAAACACGTGAGCTCGTATATGATCCTAAGGAGAAGGGTTATAGTGCGGAGAAGCTGGAAAAGGCCGCCAGGCGCTGGAAGGAAATTTTACAGTTCTGTAATGTGTCGTTCCCCAAAAACCGGGTGGCGCGTAATTACAATATTTACTTTAGTCTCATAAACGGGTTGTATTATGGCGGATTTCTTCCCTCTGTAGCGCAGCAACGGCTTATAATACCCACTACCCAGCATGCTTACATCAAAAATACATTCGCCACTATCGAAAAACACTATCCGGAGGAGCCGCTGAAGGAATACCTGCTGGCCTCTATGATAGCAGGGATGATTCAAAACGGAGAATCAGGTACGCTGATACTGGAAGCGGAACAATACTTCGAAAAACTGTACCCCGCCAGTATTTATCTTCCTTACATTTTACCTGGCGCCGAAAGGGTAAAAAAGTTCCAGGAGGGGGTAAAAGCGCGCGTATCCGACAAGCAGTTGCTAATACCGCAGTCCGACACGATTTCCTCACTGGAGTCGCTGGGCGAAAGGTTCCGCGGCAAAACGGTGTACCTGAGCCTGTGGTCGCCCAACAGTAACGGCAGCAAACAGGCTTTCGCCTACAACGATTCCCTTAAAAACTTTTTGCAGGACAGAGGGGTGGAGATGGTATACATTGCCATGGACGAAGCTTTGCAGGAAATCAGCTGGAAAGACATGATCGCCTACCTGCAGCTCGATGGCTGGCATATGCAGGCTAATCATGCGTTGATGGTATCGCTGGCGGAACACTTTGGCGATGGCAAGCAGCTTCATATACCCGCTCACGGCCTTATGAAAGACGGCAAACTGGTAGAAACGAAGGCGGCCTGGCACGACGAGCTCGACAAACTGGCCGAGCAGCTCGCGGAGAAGTGACCCCTCATCAATTTGTCATGAAAAAGTGCTGTCAATGGTTATTTTTGTCCATTGCAAAACTACGTCATGAAAAAACTTATCCTGGGCGCGCTATTTGTCGTGGCTACCATAACGGCCCGCGCGCAACAGCCCAATGTGATCTTTATATGTGCCGATGATCTTGGCTACGGCGACGTTAGCAGTTACGGCGCTACTCGGTTAAAAACACCCAATATCGATAAACTGGCGGCTAAGGGCGTGCGCTTTACCAATGGGCACTGCACCTCGGCTACCTGTACCCCTTCGCGTTATGCGATTATGACAGGGCAGTACCCCTGGCGTAAAAATGCACAAATACTTCCCGGCGATGCCGCGTTGATCATACCCACCAATAAACTTACGCTGCCCGCTGTATTCCGTAAGGCGGGTTACACCACCGGCGTAGTGGGCAAATGGCACCTGGGCCTGGGCAGTCAGACTGCCAAGAACTGGAATGCAGAGGTAAAGCCAGGCCCCAACGAGGTAGGTTTCGACTATTCCTTTATTTTCCCAGCCACGGCCGACCGTGTGCCTACAGTGTTCATGGAAAACCGCCATGTACTGGGGCTCGATGATAAAGATCCCATACAGGTGGATTATACGAAGAAAGTAGGCAACGACCCTACCGGGCTGGAACATCCGGAATTGCTGAAAATGCAGGCTTCTCCGAACCATGGGCACAACCAGACGATCGTGAACGGTATTGGCCGCATAGGGTACATGACCGGCGGTACAAAAGCGCGTTGGGTGGATGAGGAGGTGTCGTTCACCTTCCTGTCGAAAGCGCAGGCGTTTATTCGCAGCAATAGCAAAAAGCCTTTCTTCCTGTACCTGGCCGTTACGGAGCCGCATGTGCCCCGTATGCCGGCCACAATTTTCAGGGGCAAAAGTGGCCTTGGTTACCGCGGCGATGCTATTCTGCAGCTCGACTGGACAGTTGGCGAGATTATGGCTCAACTGGAAAGCAGCGGCATAACCAACAATACATTGATCGTTTTTTCCAGCGATAACGGCCCCGTAGTAGATGATGGGTATGCGGACGAAGCCGTAACGCTGCTTAACGGTCATACCCCCGCAGGCCCGCTGCGCGGAGGTAAATACAGTGCGTTTGAAGGCGGCACACGTGTGCCCTTTATTGTCAGTTGGCCAGGTGGTATTAAACCCGGTGTGTCCGACGCGTTGGTTTGTCAGCTCGACTTCATTGCCTCTTTTGCGAAACTTTTACAGGTAAATGTACCGGCCGGGGAGGCTACAGACAGCGAAGAGCAGTTAGACGCGCTGCTCGGCAAATCCAGGCAGGGCCGTAAGGTATTAGTGCAGCAGGGCGGCGCTATGTCGCTGGTAAAGGATAAATGGAAGTACATAGAACCTTCGCCGGGGCCTGCTGTGCTGAAACTGACAAATACAGAAAGCGGTAGCCTGGGCGGGGCGCAGTTGTATAACCTGCAAACAGACATCGGTGAGCAGCAGAACCTGGCGGCTAAATATCCTGAGAAGGTGATGGAGCTGAAAGAAGCGTTGGATAAGGTCAGAAAGTAGGCGTATAGGCCATGGCGTTATGGTAACTCATCGACATTATAAGGCTTATTGTTGGGGCGTAATTACATCTCCTCTGGTCATTTTTTGAAAAACCTTAAGGATATATTGCTTATTTTACTACAAGTACGTCAAACACATCACCCAAATTAATAACGTTATGAACACCCGTCGTGACTTCCTCCAGAAAGTAGCCGCATCCGCACTTATATTGCCATTACCGTCTTGGGCCTTAAGCGCGCCTAAGTATGATGGTCCTGTATTACGCGTGGCCCTTATGGGCCTTGGCGGTTACGCCACCCGCGTGGCCGATGCCATGAGAGATTGCAAGAAAGCCAAACTGGTAGGCGCTATCAGCGGTACGCCCGATAAACTAACGAACTGGCAAAGCAAGTACGGTATTCCGGAAAAGAACTGCTACAACTATCAAACATTCTCCAATATCAGGAACAATCCCGATATAGATGCAGTGTATATTACGACGCCCAATTCCCTACACCACAGCCAGGTGTTACAGGCTGCTGCGGCCGGTAAACATGTGCTCTGTGAAAAGCCGATGGCGCTGAATGCCAAAGAGGGGGCCGAAATGGTGGCTGCCTGTAAAAAGGCTGGTGTGAAGCTGCTGGTGGGCTACCGGATGCACTTTGAGCCTAAAACGCTGGAAGTAATACGCATGCGTAACAGCGGTGAGTTCGGTAAAATCCTGTTCTTCCAGGGACTCTGCGGCTTCCGTATTGGCGATCCTACACAATGGAGATTAAACAGAGAACTGGCCGGTGGCGGCTCGCTGATGGATATTGGTATTTACGCGATTAACGGTACGCGTTACATGGTGGGAGAGGAACCTGTTTGGGTTACCGCCCAGGAAACGAAAACCGATAAAGTGAAGTTCAAAGAAGGGGTAGATGAAACCATCCAGTTTCAGTTCGGTTTCCCGAGCGGGGCGGTAGCCTCCTGCCTATCTACCTACAGCATGAATAACCTCGATCGCTTTTTCCTGAACGGAGAAAAGGGTTTTGCCGAAATGCAGCCTTCCACTGGTTACGGCCCCATCAAAGGCCGCACGAACAAAGGCGAACTTACCCAACCGCATGCCACGCATCAAATGGTACAAATGGAAGAGATGGCCGATATCATCCTTAATGGTAAACAGCCTATTGTACCGGTAGATGGGGAAGAGGGGCTGAAAGACCTGAAGATCATTGATGCTATTTACCTCGCTGTTAAGACCGGTAAAAAGGTGCCTTTGAATCTGTAGCGGATGGGAATAGGAAGGAATATTGTAAGCGTTAACTAAAATAGTACGAAGGCTGGCCAGCGGAACTGGTCAGCCTTCATTGCTCCCGCCAGTCATCCGGGAAATTCAACCAGTTTTCATTTTGTCGTGTTTGTACAAAGGAAATGATAACCAGTTTGAGCTTTTTCAGCGACAATGTGACTTTTTCGGACATCAATACCGAGTGGGGTAAAACTGCTAATAAAACAGAAACAAAAGCAGCCTGGCAGAAGTTTTTGCAGGATTTTGAGATCAAAAGTATAGAGCAGGTAGGCTACCCCGATTTACTGGAGTATGAAGTGAATGGATCAAAAGATGTATTGTCGTGGTGGAAATACAACCTGGTACGCAAGTCTGACAAAAAAGCGATCATACTTCCTATCCATTTCTGCGACAGCTTTGATGAAGATGGAAAAATAGTGGAAGAGATCAGCTACTACAGTGAGTCTTTGTTAAGAAAGTAAAGTAATATAAATAGGTTGGCCCCAAATGTGGAAGAGCGCGCCCCTTTTGTGGGTGCGCTTCCATTTTATACATCCGTGGTGATGTGCTGGCGCCGCTCCATTTGCAATTGTAGTGTTGGTGTAAAAAACAGTTTAATGCAGGTGCCCTGCTCGCTATCGATCGTCACATCGCCATCTATTTCGCTCGCCAGCCCGTGAATCAGTTTCAATCCCAGCCCTTTTCCTGTTTTGCCTTTCATGCCAATACCGTTATCTGCGATCAGCAGCTCTACATCTTTACTGGCCATGGGTTGCAGCCATACCCGTATGCGGTTGCTGTTGCGTTGGGAAGGAAAGGCATATTTGATCGCGTTGGTAATGGCCTCGTTGAGAATAAGCCCCAGCGGTATGGCCTGCGATACATCCACTTCTACGGGCGATACCTGTACGTCGAACTGAAGGTTTTGAGCGGCAGTGAAGCTGGTGCGCAGGTGTTCTATCAGTTCAGGCAGATAAACGGCCATGTTGATGGAGGCCACGCTGGTTTCGCGGTATAATTTCTGGTGGATGAGCGACATGGCATACACGCGGTTACGGCTTTCGGTAATGGCCTGTAATGCTTCATTATCCAGGTATCCGGATTGCGATTCCAGCAGGCTTACCACCGTTTGCAGGTTGTTTTTTACGCGGTGATGTACTTCCTGTAACAGCCATTCCTTTTCTTTCACCAGGTGTTGCAGTTTTTCATTCTTCTGGCTGATCTCTTTATTTTTTCTTTGTTTAGAGAAGTAAGAATTAACGATAAGGGCAAGGATAAGCAACAGCAGTACGATGGCGGATATGGTCGCATTGGTGATGATATTGGCCTGTCGCAACCTGGCTTGCTGCAACTCCGCATCTTTCTTTAAAAGCGACATGTTTTTCTTCGTCAGTTCCAGGTTGATGGCTGCTTCGTTGGCCTGTGCCCTGGCTTGTTCCCGTCCGCTTTCTTCCACCATCAGCTTTAGGTTTACACGGTCCAGGTCTTTTTGCTGTAACATGGACTGCTGTTCCAGTAATAAGATGTTCTGTTTTTGGGCGAGCAGGTCGTGGTCTTTCTTTTCTGTTTCGTAAATTATTTTGTACTCCTGTATCTGCCGCTGTTTGGCGGCGGTCATAATAGAGTCGTCAAGTTTTTTATTGGTCATCAGGTGGCGAATAGCACTGATGTAGTTGCCCGCAGCGGAATCGACCTTAAACATCATGTAATGGAAATGTGCTTCCGAATCAACTGCTATTCTTACATGCTTAGGGTTGTATTGCAGGTAGGGGCGGGCTTTGTCGTATTTCTCCCATTCCACGTAAAGCTGGCCCAGGTTCAGTCGCGCTACTGTTAGATCGGTGGGGTGGTGTTGCGAGAGCGATACCAGTTCCAGCGCGAGCTTCTCCGCTTTTTCATAATCCTTCATGTCGCGGTAAATATTTACCAGGATGCGTTTCACTGTGATATGCTCTTCCAGCGTACCTGGTGGATAATTTTTGGTCAGGGTCTGCATCAGGCGCAGCGCTTCCTGGTAACGCTGCATTTTACGCAGCGCCACGCACATCCCTTCTTTCACCGAATACAGGTGGTTGTGATCGGGCGAGGGGCCAAGGTATGAAAGAGCTTCCTCATAACACTCCAGCGCTTTCTCATGTTCGCCCGTCATCCTGTATATTTCTCCGAGATTGCGATAGTATTCATCCGCATGCGAAAACTCTTTGGTCTTCTGCATACACTTAATTGCTTCCTGGATGTAATACAGCTGCTGGTTTTTATTGCCTTTTGCAGCATTGATCGTGGAGAGTGCCTTATAGATATGGTGCAGGTGCGGGTAGCCGCTCTTTTTATACGTTCCGGTAAGTGAAAGAAGCGTTTCTTCGTACACGCGCTGCTCCGGATTGTTAAAACCCAGGACGCCCATTACCTGTAGTGCGTTAAATTCTTCTGTAACATTTTTAATGCTGGCTGCGGTAGTTGCCGCCAGTTGCAGATAATGAGCGGCACTATCCGCATTGTGGTATTCCGTTTCTTTAAAGGCATATTTCTCTGCGATGGTGCGATAGAGGGTAATCTGGCTGTTCCCGTTCAATGATCTGGCCCGTTCTTTCGCTTGATGGAGGTCGTTTCTTTCGATCATAACGAGGCTCTGCAGGAGCAGGCCATCTTCTATGAAAGAGGTTTTCCGTTGTAACCTGCCCAGCGTTATTTGTTCTGCTGAGTAACGGTCCGATATATCGAGGTCGTGCTTTTCACTATCGGGTTTCAAGGCATATCCCCACGCGACAATGCTCAGTACTTCCAGTTTCGCCAGCGGGTAATTTTGCAGTTCAGGCAGGACCGTAGCCGCTTTATCCAGCTGATCGGCCTCCCTGAGCGCGAGTGTATACGATTTCGCTGCCTGCGCAAATAATTCCGGAAATGCGCTTTCTTTTGACAATTGCATTGCCTGTACGGCATGTTGCCTGGCCTTTTCCAGGTCAGAGGCGGCTTCGCCCGGTTTTAGCCGGTAAATATCGGAAGTATTAATGAGGGCGGTGATCCTGTCTTTATTGTTCTTCGTGGTATTCAGCGAATGCAACGGCGATTCCTGCCCGAAGCCCGGGAAGTATGTCATTAGCAAGGCCGTAATGATCTGCACAAGTCGTTTCATGATATTGCGGTTGTTGGGGCCACATATAATGGAGCAGGTATAACGGTGTTGCGTAATTTGGATGAATGTGGGCCTAAAGATAGGCGTTTCGCCGCTTTCTTTTCTTGTGCCGGTACGATTGTGCCTGGCTGTATGCTATTTTTTGTTGTATATCCGGTAATTATTTCAGCTTCTTCATCACCTTCACCAGTTCATCTGCAATAATTTTATAACCCTTATCGGAGGGGTGCAGCCCGTCGTAGGTAAGGTCTATCGCTTCCATGGGATAAGGATATTCGTCCGTATCGGGATTAAAAGCTTTGTCAATAAAGTCGGGGTAGGAGTAATTTACGTACTGGCCGGTTGTTACGTCCTTTAAGCGTTTGTATTTTACCAGTTTGTTTAGGGGCAGGCTGCGGTGGTGGTACAGGTCAATCACTTTAAAATGCTCGTACCTGCCAATGCTGTCTACTGCCGCCACTACCTGTTCCAGGCTTTGCCCGTTCTTTTCTTTGTACGATCCCCAGGCGTTGTTTTTCATGTTGCCGAAATATACAAAGTCTACCCGCTGCATGGGTGTAATTAGAATGATTTGTGCCTTGGGATTAAGGCTGCGCAGTTTACCGGTGATGGTGCGGAAGGCGCCATATACGGTGGTGTTGCCTGTGCTATCTTTATAATCCCTGAAACTGCCGATGGGCTGGCCGCTCCACCAGTCATTCGTGCCCAGGAATACGGTGTATACATCTGCTTTCTGCAGACCCAGTTTATCTATTTCTTTGGCGATGCGTACGGCCGTCCAGCCATTGTGGCCCTGGTTGATGTAGTGTAGCCATGGCAGGCGGGCAGTAACGAGCGTCATATAACCTTTGGTAACACGGTTGCCGGTTTCGGGCAAATGATCGTTAAGGTACGTGATGGAGTCGCCGATGGCTACCCAGGTTTTTTCTTTTTTAGTAAAGGAAACCAGGAGGATGAAGATGGCGGGCAGTAATAGCAGTTTTTTCATACTAGTTTGTTTGATGGAACAGAATATAGGCGAGCAGTATGGCGGCTGCTGTATTTAAGAAGTTAACGGCATTATTGCCGATGATGTTTTTACGTTCGAGCGTGGCACCCAGCAGCGAGTCTGCAAGATTGCCCGCTACACCGGCAACACCAATTATCCATATGTGATGTTGTAAACCAAGGGTTATGCCATATACGGCGGCCAGTAAAAAGGAGCCTGCGGTGCCGAGCAGTGTGCCTTCCAGGCTTACTACGCCGTCCAGGCCTTTCACATCTTTGCGAAAAGTGACGATATTATAGAAGTGTTTCCCGTATAGCACACCCAGCTCGGAAGATAAAGTGTCGGCCGTGGCAGAAGCGAGGCTGGCGGCAACAAGCAGCAACAGCAGTTCTTCGTAGTTTGGGAAAAAGAAAGCCAGTGCGCCCATAACAGCTGCTACACCTCCATTGGCAAATACCTGTCCGGCCGTACGTTTTTGGGGATGCTGCCCCCTGGATTTTTCGCTTTTGCGGTGTGCTGTGGCCCAGGTGCCCAGCAGGAAAAACAATCCAAGAAAGGTAATGCCTTTGTACCCGGTGCCAATGTATACGAGCGCGCCTGTAATACAAGCCGCCAAAGCGGCCGTTGGAGTGAGTTTCCCGGATTTGATAGTGATCAGGGCAAAAGCTGCCAGCAGCACAACGAATATCATAATGGAGGTAAGGTGGCTATTTGAGCTGTAAAGCTAGCATTTTACGGTTTTGTTTGTTATTCTCTTTAATAACGATTGTATCTTTTTTCCGTGCCTAAGTTTGGATGAATTGGGTAAGCAATCAACCGGACAGGCGTTTTTCAAACTTCGCTTAAAGACTATCTGAAGCCTTCTTAAATGATAAAAGGGGCCTGATTAGCAGGCTATACCTTTCGTTGGTGCAACCTTTATTCGTTAGCCACCCGGAACCAGGTCCGCCCGCTCATGAGACCTTTGGTGCTGAATCCCTCGGTAATCAATACAAATCTGCCTGCCAGGTCGTTTGTATAAAAGCTCAGGTTCAATTCCCCATTCTCATTTATCATTACGCCATGGTTCCAGTATACGGTGGTGAACAATTCCTGTTCGGGGGGACTGGAATTGGCATAGTCGGTTACATAAAATTCTTTGGCATACCAGGTGGCATGAAATCTTTTCATGAAACCATTGTTTTCCGCACTGTCGCGTGCGCAGGACTTATACGTAACGAAACCGCTGGCTCCGGCGCCGGTGCCGTTGTAACGGTAACGCATGCCACTTTCCGGTTTGGTGCCGTAAGGGTGGTTGCGGCAGTTAAGTACATTGTACATACAAACCCAGTCGTTGCAATCCTTACTGCGGAATTCGTCCAGGTAATTATCTGAATTACGCGATTTTACCACTACCTCCTTTAGCATCGATTTCATTTTCAGTTTTTCTTCCGAAGAAAGGATGTCTTCTCTCAGTGCCTGGAACGGAATGTAAACTTCGGCGAGGCGCGCGTTTAATGTGTCGAGCGGACTATCACTCAGGTCGATGCTATAGTCCTGTAAGATCGTTCGCTTTTGTCCGCCCAGCGCCGTTATAGCGACTTTACTGTCTGCTGGTCCGCGGAGGTATTCATGAGGTATAGTGAACCTGCCTGCTGAGTCGGTGACCATTAAGTTGCTGCTTTTCTCCGCGATGATCATAAAGCTGGAGGGCCGGGTGAGCGGTTTGTTCCGCAGTAAAACCTGGCCCTGGAGGTCGGTGCTATACTGTATAGAAGGAGGAAGAGGGGGCGTTTCGGGCCGATAACGTGTCCAGCATTTGGTGAGCAGCAGTTCTTCCATTTGCTGTTCATTATCAAAAAAACGGTACGCAGGAAGCACGGTAGGAACCGGGAGGTGTTGCTCAAAGTAATAGTACCGGTCAATGTCGCGGAAGCGGGTGGTGTCTACACGTTTATCCAGCGCCAGTCCTACAGATATAAATCCGCTTACAGGCGCGCCCGTGGCGTCGGTTACTTTTATTTTTACCTGTACTTTGGAACGGGTATGGTATTGAGAGGAATCGGTAGTAATGTTTACGAACAACCGCCGGCTGTTGTGGCACATCACGGCTCTTTCGGCTACGGGAATGCCTTCGGTATTGAAAATGGTAACCGTGGCAAGTCCGCGTGGTACCTCGTTCAGTGGGAGTTTAAGCCTCGCCGCGCCGTTGGGTAAAGCTATTTTGCCAGAAAAGAAAATGTCGTGGTAGTTGTGCAGCACCAGGTAACAAAGGCTGTCGCTTTCGGGTGCGCTGAGGGTGACGGGCAGCGTATCTTCCACCAGTCCTTTTTCTATGTACAAGCTAAAGCCATCTGCCAACACAGGCGGAAAGTTTGGGGTGATGGGGAGTTTACGGTCCCGCAGCATTACTGAATACTTTATGCCCTGTTGTGGTAGAAAGTAAAACCAGCCCCGCCCGGAGGTGTTTGAGGAAAACCTGGTTATTTCTTCACCATCGGCGAGTAATACGCCCTGGGTCGATACTGCGCTCCCGTTCTCCGCAATTTCAAAAGCCACCCTGGCCCGCTTTCCGTGTACAAGGTTACCGCCTTCGGGAAACAATTTTACTGTGAGTGGGCTACTGGTAGTTACCGGGATGCGTGTTTTCTTTGTTTCCGTGCCATACCTGGCGGTGATATCCATTACCAGTTCGCTTTTCGCATTCTTAAGCGGCAAAGTTAATGGCACTTCGCCCCATATATCTGTCTTGCGGCGACCGGAGTCGAGCAGGCGGTTGCCACTGTACAGGGCGTATATAAAGTCATCTTTGGCGGAAGGTTTCTGTTCAAAGTTGGTCACTTTGTATTTCAGCTTCAATGTATCGCTGTTACTGCCTGCCACGCTGAGATCCGTGATATTAACCCGGTTCTTTTCCTGCGGCCGCACACTTATTACCTGCTGGTATACTTCCTGGCGCTGTTCTTCAAGGTAGCTGTTGGTATAAGCCAGTAACCTGTATTCGCCGCTCTCCAGGCTGTCGGGCAACATAAGGCTGCCCTGGCTAATGAATTTTTCCAATACGTACTGCTCGCGTATCAACACCTTTTTCTTCATAGGATCGGTGAGGCACACGTACAGCGTATGGTCCTGTTGCGCATTGCCGTTAATCAGGTAAGCGGTGAACCAGATGTTCTCATTTTGCACGTAAATGGTTTTGTCCATATGCAGGAATACGGATGGGAGCAGGCGTACCCCGCTTTTTTCACCAAAGCGCACAACTATACTGTCGAGGGCGGGCGACTGTTGCTGAGCTTGTGCTGCCAGCGACAAAAATAGTATCGGGTAAATAAGCAGAACCAGGGAACGCATCCACCAAAATAATAAAATGATTTTACAAGTGCCAGCCGCATTTCGTGTGGCCCTAACAGAAAGGCCGCAGCAAATGCTACGGCCTGCACACTTAAAACGCTGGATGACTTACCACCCGGGGTTTTGGATCAATGTTGAACTTTTATTCACCTCATCTTCAGAAAAAGGGGAGAAGTACATTTTAGGTTTGGAGAACACTGCATTTATTACAGTTTGGCTGGTGTAAGTATAGGTACCATTGGTTTGCCTGGTTACCATCATGCCGCGAATAGGTACGTTTTCGGTTACCTCTGCGGTTTTCCACCGACGTGTATCGTAGTACCAGTGGCCTTCATAGGCAAATTCCACTTCACGCTCATTGCGTATTACGGCGCGCATTTCTTCTTTGGTCATACCGTTTTTAAGACCGTAAAGATTATCGGTGCCCGGTAAAATGCCTGCACGTTTGCGTATGGCGATCACCTGGTCGTACACGTCCTGGGTAGCGCCACTAAACTCGTTCAGCGCTTCTGCATAACCGAGTAGTATTTCTGCATAACGGATAATAGGATAAACCCTGCTTTGATTGGTGCCGGGAGCAATGGAATCATTGGCCATTTTACGGGCGTAGTAGCCAGTCCTGGTACGGTACGATTGCAATCCGTCGTAGGTTACAACACCCGTAGCAGCGTTCTTGTAAATGTCCACCGGGTCCATTTTTTTTGTGCTGTTGTAGAATACGGTGGCCCCGTTGTGAATAATGCTGTAGTAGAAGCGCGGATCGCGCCTATTGTAAGGGTTGTTAGCATCATATCCGGAAGATGGGTCGGTAATGGGTTTGCCATTTGCCATGCCGAATGCTTCCACCAGGTTTTGCGTAGGGGTACTGTAACCGCCGCCGGTGCTGCGGGTAACAGGGAAACGGGCCGATTCAAGCGCGGTCCCGGCAGCGATCATGTATGGATAAATATATTCGCTGTTCTTTCTCAGCAAAAATACTTTCCAGAAACCGTGGCCCGCACGGGTGGTATTGTCTTCGTATAATGAGTACTGGTTCAGGTCCATTACGGCTTTGCAGGCATCGGCAGCCTTTTTCCAAAGGTTGGCATCGTAGCTGGCAGAATAAGCAATAAGCGGGGTAAGGCCTGGCTCATCCACCGCAGGACTGCCGTTGTACAGCGGACTGGCGGCATGTACCAGCATACGGGCTTTGAGTGCCAGGCACATGCCTTTCGTAATGTGGCCGTAGTCCGATGGTTGCTGCTCACCGGCATTGGGAAGGTCGACAGCAGCCTTGTCGCACTCGGTGGCAATATAGTCGATGCAATCTTTAAACGTATTCCTGATCACCTTTACATCGTCGGTAATGCCGTACACGGTATCGCCCACCATCTTTACCCCGCCATAGTACCTTACCAGCTGGGCATAATAGAATGCGCGGAGAAAACGTGCTTCCGCTGTGGTTTTTACCTGCATGGCTGGCGACAATGGTGTGCCACCTACCTTTTTCATGTATTGATTCAATGCACGGATCTTAGCGTAATAGGTAGTATAATACCGGTTGCTATGATAGTTTTTGGGGGTAGATGCCGCCTGGATGAAAGTTGCCTGTGGATCACTATAAAATGAAACAGAGTGGGTAGTAAGATCTTCCAGCGACGCGTAATCGTTACCGGTAGGTGTTATAATAAATGTATAACGCATCGGGATGATATCCTGCCCGGTGAAAGCGTATGCATTGTTCAGGAAAGCCAGTGTTTGCGCACTGTCTGCAAACACAATATCCTCCGTAAGCGCCTCGGTTTGCCTGGCATCCAGGAAATCCTTCTTTGCACACGATGCCAATAGCATACTGCCGCCGAGCGCAAGGGCCGTAATATTAAAAATATGTTTCAGCATATAATGCAATGTTTAAGGTTGATGTATGGAGTTTTACAATCCGATTTGTAGTCCGAGGTTGAACACCTTTTGCTGCGGATACTCGCCTGCCGAGGCACTTACGGCCGATTCGGGGTCGATAAATACTGGCAGGGCGGTGTACACAAGTGCCATGTTGTAACCGTTGGCATAAATGCGCGCATCTCTCAAATGGAAACGTTTTAACCTGGAAGCGGGGAAGGTGTAACCCAATTCAAAGTTTTTCCAGCGGATATAGTCGCCGCTCCTGAACCAGTAGGTAGAAGTCTGGGTGTTGGTAGTGCCGCCGGCCAGTGAGGGGAATACTACATCTGTAGCGCCAGGCGTCCACCTGCCAAGGTTGTAAGGAACGGAAACGCGTTCGGCCCTGCTGTAAGAAATGGAACCACGCTGCATGGAAATAATGTAGTCAAACGCCCCCTGGAACAGCGTGCTGAAGTCAAAACCCTTGTACGATACGCCGAGCGTAAGGCCAACGTTATAAGTAGGCTGGTTGCTGCCCATCGCCCCCATATCATTCTGGTCTACGATGCCATCGTGGTTAAGGTCTTTCAGTTTCAGCGCGCCGGGGAACAGGTTTTTTAAAGGTACGGCCGTAGTAAGGGTCGGGCTGTTATACAGGTCTGCTATGTCTTCGTAAAATCCATCCCACGTATACCCGAATTGCTGGCCGATAGGTTTGCCTGTAAGCGATAGCCACGGATAGCGTTTTGAAGGCTCGTCGCGGTACAACACTTTGTTTTTGGCGTAACTAACCTGGCTGCGCACGAAGTAGTTTACATTTTTTACACTGCCATTGTACATGACTTCCAGTTCGTAGCCTTTGTTACTTACACGGCCGAGGTTTACCGGCGGCAGGCCTACACCGAACAGGTCGGAAATAGTGGCGCGGGTGGTAAGGATGTCGTAACGGTAGTGGTCGAAATAATCGGCCGTAATTCCCAGTTTGCCTTTAAACATTTTTACTTCCAGGCCGATGTTCGCCTTTCTTTCTTTTTCCCAGGTTACATCGTTATTGCCCAGTGCCCCTTCGGTAATGCCGGGAACAGCGGTGGGTGTTTCGCCGAAGTTATAGCCGCTTTGTCCGCTGTTGTACACCTGTTCGTACAGGTATTTATAGGCACTGCCAATGTTGTCACTACCCACCAGGCCGTACGAGCCACGTATTTTTAAAGCATCAACAAATAACACATTGTTTTTGAAGAACGTTTCTTCAGCAATGTTCCAGCCTGCGCTAACTGCCGGGAACAGGCCATACTTACTGCTACTCTGGAAACGGTCGGAGCCATTGTAGCCCAGGTTCATGTCCAGCAGGTATTTGAGTTTATAGTTATAGCTGATGCGGGAAGTGAAACCGCGGAAGTTGTTAGGTATACCTGCGCTTGTGCTGGTGGTCCATTCGTTGCTGGTGTTCGTATTCTGGTTAAGCATAAACATGCCTGAAACGTTGTGGTGACCGAAACTCCTGTCGTAGTTCAGCGCCACCTGTAAATTTAGTTTTCTTGCAGAGGTACGGTACATGCCGCTGCGGGTCAGTTTACCCATCCTGTAAAGGTTGGCCGTTACTGGTTTGTAGGCATTGGCAGTAGCATCGAAGTAGTACACCAGTATTTCGGAACTGCTGCGTGTAAGCTGCTGAAAGAAACCGAAATCGCTCGCCAGCGATACGAGTACGTTTGCCGACAAACCTTTGGTAATAGCGCCCAGGTTTTGCCGGGCGGAGGCTACCAGGTTAAAGTTATTGTCGTATGTACGCTGGTAGCCTGAGTAAGTAAGGTTGGCTACGGGGTTAGGTTTGGTATTGGAGAAGATAGTGCTGGCCAGCGTGCCATTAGCGTTGTAAACAGGATAGCCAAATGAACTGAGTTCTCCATTCCAGAGATACTGGAAAGTATTACCGCCACCGTTCCAGCCTTTATCGTTCGGCTCATTCGTAACGCCAAAGCGGCCCGACAGATCCAGACGAATATGCAAATCTTTAGTAGGATCGATATCGATGTTGGAGCGGAAGTTATAACGGTTGTAAAAGTAGTTGCCGTTGTACCCCTGGTCTTTAGTAAAATCTTTATAGATACCACCCTGCGTGATATATCCCAGCGATACAAAGTATTTGATCAGTTTAGATCCACCGGCAATATCGAAGTTCACGCGTTCCTGCAAACTGTAATCGCGCATCAGTTCATTCCACCAGTTTACGTTCGGATGGTTGTAGGGGTCGGAGTTATCTTTATAATATTCCAGGTTATTGCCATCAAAAAAAGTTGGATAACTCACTGCAGGGTCCAGGCCCCGGGTAGTTTCGTACTCCTTCAGCAAACGTAACGTCGTGTAGCCGTCATTCATATCCGGACGCCTGGTAGGCACCTGTATGCCCGTTTCGTTGCGTAGTGTAAGCTGTGGTTTACCGGGGCGGCCGCGACGGGTTTTGACCACCAATACACCATTGGCGCCACGTATGCCGTAAACCGCGGTGGTAGAAGCATCTTTAAGGATAGATATGCTTTCTATCTCGTTCGGGTCCAGTTGCGATACCTGGCTGTACGTAAACTCGATATCGTCTACGATGATCAGCGGATTGTTTTCGTTGGTGTAGGAGCTGATGCCGCGGATCTGGAATGCGGCGCCATCGCGACCAGGCTGACCACTGCGTTGTTGGGAGAACAAGCCGGGCAGGCGGCCCGCCAGTGAGTTCTGCAAACTGGCCGATGGGCTCTGACGCAGTTCCTTTCCCGAAATAGCACTTACCGCACCGGTAGTCGTTATCTTTTTCTGTTCTCCATAGCCGATTACTACCACTTCTTCCAGGCCAGCCATATCTTCCTTCAAAACAACATCGACTATTGCTTTGTTGGCTACGTTCAGGTCTTTTTTAAGATAACCGATGTAGGTGAATGAAATCACTTTGGATGATCCGCGCAGTTTAAGCGTGAACATACCTTTCTCGTCCGTAGTGGCACCGTTGGACGGAATATCTTTTTCCACCACGGTTACGCCGGGCAAGGGCTGCCTGCCATCGGTAACGGTACCTTTTATAAAGGTTTCTGTTTGTGCAACGGCGGGCAATGCGGCAAAAAGCGCCAGCAAACAGCATAAACCGTATAAAATATTCTTCATGGTACGAATGTTTTTGTTGGTTGATTATTCCCAGTTAGCATTTTGTACGATGCCTTTGTTGGTGATCACTTCGCTGTATGGAAAAGGGTACAGGTACATTTTACTTTTGTCGAACGTAACAGTTTGAACCGGCACAACCGTATAGGAGAGAGCCGCTCCGTTCAGTTTGATCTGTATACCATGTAAGCTGCCGTTCAATACGTTCTCCGCAATTTTCCAGCGGCGGATGTCCCAGTGGCGGTGTTCCTCAAAGGCCAGTTCCACGCGTCTTTCGTGGCGTATACGGGCGCGCATCTGTTCCTTGGTTAAACCGACTGGTAGTTTAAAGGGATTGAGTTTTGCGCGCTGGCGGACCAGTTCTACAGCGGCATAAACTTCTGCTACTGCTCCATCGGCTTCGTTCTTTGCTTCAGCATAATCAAGTAAAATTTCTGCATAACGGATGATGGGGAAACAATGTTCCGCATTCGCATAACTGCTGCTGCCACCACCGGTGCCGAGGAACTTACGCATGTAATACCCGGTACGTGTTTCTCCTGCGTTGGTATTACCGTAACCGGCAGGGCGGTCAATGCCTCCGTCGTAAGTTTGCACGGTGCGGCCTAACCAGCTCATGCCATTATAAAATACCGTAGCAGCCAGGCGGGGATCGCGGTTAGTGTAGGGATTATTCGGATCGTAACCAGAACCGGTTTCACTGATCATTTTACCGGTCAGTGTTTCAAACTCGTCTACCAGCTCCTGTGTTGGATTAGTTTTGCCTTTATCGCCGCGCGGTGTGCCTACCGGGCCATTATTAGCCTCTACGGTGCTGTTGGGGGCTGCCATGTATGCGAGTATCGTTTCTGTGTTCTTACGCACGATAAATACGTCGTTAAATGCGGCAGTAAGTGTGTAGGTCTTGGTGTTCATCACCGCAAGTGCTGCCTTTGCCGCGGTATCCCACTTAGCGCGGGTGTCCTGCGGATTGTTGAGCGGACTGGCAGCGTAGAGTAATATGCGTGCTTTAATCGCCATCGCGGCGCCCCTGGTAATACGGCCGAAGTAGGCAGTAGCGTATGCAGGCGGAAGGGCAGGTGCAGCGGCGTCCAGTTCTTTAGTGATGTAATCAACGCAGTCGTCATAAGACGCCTGGCTGAGGCTGATCTTCTCATCTTTATCAAATACCTTGTCGCCAATAAGCGGTACGCCGCCCCAGCGTTTGGTCAGTTCGAAATAGAACATGGCGCGCAATACGCGGGCTTCTGCTTTCCACTGGTCCATGAGGCCTGGTATTCTCAACGGCACACGGTCTATTTTAGACAGGAAGAGGTTGACTTTTCGAATACCTGCGTAGTAGTCGTTCCATACATTGTCGGGTAAATTAAATGTATTCCACTGGCTGGTAGAGAAGTACTGTACCTGGTCGTTGGCGCCATTAGGCACGGCATCGTCCGTACCAGCGTCTAGGATGTTGCCGCTTACACGATTATACCCTTTGGGGAGCTGGTTGTAGGTATTATAGAGGAACTGCTCAGCGTACACGCCCATCGAGTCAAGGCGGTCGAATACCAGTTCTTCATCCGCATTTTCCAGCGGCTCCTTTTCTATCATGTTTTTTTGGCAGCTTACCATCACACTTCCGCTGATGGCCACTACTAACAAGCTATATATCACTTTATGTCTTATCATAAATAAGGATATTTTTTCGGTTACAGTTTCAGGGAAATGCCCCCGTTAATAATGCGCTGGTTACGAAACACGTTAAGCGCCGATTCAGGATCAATATCTTCTTTCAGTTCCTTGTGGGTAAGCAGGTTGTAACCATTTATGAAGATGCGGAGCTGTTGAATTTTAGCGCGTTTCAGCAGTTCGGGCGAACAGGAGTAGCCCAGTTCTGCGTTTTTAAGGCGCAGGTAGTTGCCGTTCCTGAGCCAGAAAGAAGATACCACATCATTGTTCGCATTACCACCAATGGTCAGCCTCGGATATAAGGCAGTTGCTGCGGTGGCAGGCGTCCAGCGATCTTTATGGAATTCCTGCACATTACCGTAACTGTTATTAAAAGCAGCCATAGAAGTGGGAGAGAGGGAGATGTAACGATTGGCGGTTCCCTGCAGCAGGAAGTTCAGGTCGAAACCTTTGAATTTAAAGCCCGCGTTAAGGCCGTAGAATATCAAAGGTTTATTCGTACCAATAGCGCGGGAGTCCAGTGCGTTAATCACCCCGTCCTTATTCTGGTCCACGTATTTGATATCGCCGGGTACTGGTTTGTAACCCTGTGTGGTTGGTAAACCGGCAGTAACATCGGCATCAGTAAAGAAACCATCTGCCACGTAACCGAACAGTTGGTTAGATGATAAGCCAGTTTTGTACTGCCATGGGTAAGGATAGGCAGGTTCATCGGCCTCGAGCAGCTCATTCTTCGAAAACGCAATATTACCTTTCACGAAATACTCCAGGTTTGATACAGTGGTATGTTGATAGGCAGCTGTAAGTTCTACGCCGGAATAACGTGTTGCACGCAGGTTCTCCAGCGGGTAGGTTTGTCCGAAAATGCCGGATGCATTACCGGGCTGTTGAAGCTGGTCATAGAACCGGTTACGGTAAATGTCGGCGCTGACAGTCAGGTCATTGTTCAGCAGGGTTGCATCTATCCCAAGATTGTATTTCCATGCTTTTTCCCATGTTATATCCGGGTTAGCTACACCAGATTCGAAAGCGCCTGAAACACCGGCGGAGCTTTCGCCCACATTGTAACCTGTGCTACCCACCGTGTAGTTCTGCAAATACAGGAAATAGTTATTAGGATCAGCCCAGGCGGTTTGCCCGGCAGAGGCGCGTATCTTCAAAAAATTGACTACCGGCAGGTGAAAGAACGGTTCATTACTTACTACCCAGCCGATACCTGCAGACGGCAGGAAGCCCCAGCGTTTACCGGGCTGGTAGCGGTTCAGGCTACCATAAGTCATTCCTGTTTCGAACAGGTAGGTTTTATTCCAGTCGTAGCTGGCGGTAAGGCCAGCATGTTTGTACACCTGGTTCAGTTCATTAAAGGCAGCAATGGTATTGTCAATGTTAAAGGTGCCCAACATCGAAACGCTGTGCTGGTCCCATGATTTGTCATAACCCGCCATCACATTGTAAAACGCCTGCCTGATCTGCGTACTCACGTTAGCAACGCCAACAGGCACCAGGCCGTCTGTGCCGATCTTGGTATACTTCTCATTCAGCGTGTCGGTAAGCTGATGTACCGCGAATGTTTTGCTCCTGTTGTTGGTTTCGAGGAAATAGTTGTTCATCGAAAGCACTCCCTTCGCCCAAAGACCTTTCGCCACTGCATCCAGTTTAAAGTGCAGGCTTAAGTCGGCCGATACGGTACGCTGGTTTTGCAACAGGTAACCGGAGTTAATGGCTGCGGCATGCGGATTATTAGTGAATACGGAGGTGCCGCCATAGGAGCCGTTCTTATTAAACACCGGGTACGCCACCGGCGATGCACCGTATATGTCGTTCATGATCGTGGAAGATGTACGTCCGGGTTCGGTAGCGTTTTCCATCGATCCAAACACATTCAGCCCTAACCGAATACTTTCATTGAAGTCAATCTCAGCGTTGGTGCGGATGTTGTAACGCTTGTAATCGTTATTAGTGTTATAAGAGTTCCGGGAAGAAGTGATGAAATTACCATCTTGCGCAAAGTGCTCCAGGGATGCGTAATAGCGGTAGCTCTTTGAATTACCTCCTATGTCTATGTTGTAACGCTGCTGACTGCTTTGCTTTTTATACACCGTATTATACCAGTTTACATCCGGCGCCAGGAAAGGATCATTGGTGTGATTCTTCCATGCCTGTAGCTGTTCGGGCGTGTAGCGTGGTGTAGCAGTTGGGTTAGAGTTAAGTTGTGCTTCATTATAGAGGTTAGCATAATCAAACGCGTTAACGAATTTAGGTGTATTCAATTGCTCCGTAACGCCATACTGCGCCGAAGCGTTGATCTCAAATTCACGTGGCCCACGGTCGCGGGTGGTAACCAGTACTACGCCGTTTGAAGCGCGCATGCCGTACATCGCAGTAGCCAATGCGTCTTTAAGTACGGTGATGCTTTCTATATCCGCGGGATTAAAGCTGGTAAAGTTTCTAACCACCCCATCTATCACCATTAACGGTGTTCTGCCCCGCAGAGAAAAAGAAGAGCCATCGCTACCATTACGGCCGGAATTCTGTACGGTGTACAAACCAGCCAGCCTGCCTGCGGCGATGTTGGTAATGTCTGCCACAGGTGTGGTGCTGAAGTCGCTGGTGTAACCGGTAGATACACTGGCAATGTTTGCTGCGGGAGCAATGCTGCGGTTCCATAAACGTATGTTGTTTTGCGATGGTTTAATGAACCGCTGCGTAGTGTCGTTAACGGGAATGGTATCTGCCGGCGCTGTGTTGGCCGCAAGTGCAGGCAGTACCTGCAAACAGGCGGCCAGCCCTAACCATACACCGTGCTTTTTTATATGGATTGTCATACAAATGATTTTAAGCGATTTGTGGTTGATTGCTGTTAGCGTAAAATGCCATTGAGTAAACCGTTCACGAAGTTTTGCGAATGCACATCTACCTGCAATGCATCGGACTGCAGGCTGGTGAGGTACGCGGCTGTGATTTGCGTGGTCATTGGTTTATTGTATGCGGTATCCACAGTGGCCAGCACCAACGATAGATCTGTGCCTTTATGGATATGTGCTGCGGTTAGTTGGTCGTCGGCGGGCAAACCCGTTACCTGTAGGTAATAGTGCAGTACATTGTCTTCGGTTACGCGCAAAAAAACACTTCCGGAAGCAGGTGTAGTTACAGGTGGCGTAACACCGGCGCCGCTTAGGTTTACATCTGCTGCATAAATGATCTTTTTACCCAGTTGTCCGCGAACAAAGCCTGCGGGGGCCGATTTGGAGGCGATGGAAAGATAAACAGGCTGCCTGTTCAGCGCGTTGATCTGTGTGGTATCGAGCCTCACTTTTCCTTTCGTTTTGTTGGCACTGGAAACACCTGCGCCTAAGGTAACCAGCGGTGTGCCGTTAGCGGAAGGCGCACCGGTAAAAAGTGCGATCTCTCCGATAGTTTCAGCAGCATCCAGTGTATCGAAATACACATCGTAATAAAGGTCGCGGTTGTCGGTAAGATAAAGCAGGCAGGCTGCATGACCAGTTCTCCCCGGCAGGCCGGGTACTACGTTCCTGGTGTTTAGGTCTACGTTCCAGAATTTCTCGATGAACTCTTCTGAAGCAGGGTCTTTTTTGCACGAGGCCAGCAACAGTAATGCGGGCAGTACAAGACAATACTTCGCCAGCCGCGGCGGTAACGCCCGGAATAGTTGTTGTAATTTCATATGATGGATCTGTTTAGACTAAGCGATAAGCTGTAATCGATTGCACGTGAATAATGATTTGGTTGATGGAAAACATGAGGATTGGTTGGCTATGCCAGCCACAAAAGAAGAAGAGGTAAACTCACCCGGATTTCGTTATCACATAAACATTGTTCTTCTTTAGTGCAGGATACCCCGTCACCTACCTGATCACAAAATTGTAACTCGTATTCATTCCTTAGATTTTTGACAGTTGTAGCAACTGCCTGCAGATAATAATTGTGTTTCGTAAGAAAATAATGCTGGTGGCAACCGCCCCTGATTAATATTGTGTTTCGCTTGTTGTACGAGGCAATGGCCTCTTGTTATTGTGTTTCTTTTGCTCACCCCGCAGGGTCTTTGTTCTTCTACAGCCTGTTAGCAGCATAACTTAGATCTGGCACAAGTTAAGCACTGTCCTGATTAAATTTAATAGATTTTTAACAACTACTGCTATTATCTAAGCAAAGTTTTTTAGTGTAACGATGTACTTGCAACTTGACTATCGCAAAATAAAAAAGGACCCAATGCGAGTCCTTTTTCTATAGATAACAAATAATGTACTACAGTTCTCTGATCCAGATATTCCTGAAGCTCACCGGGTTGCCATGGTCTTGCAGCGCAATGCTTTTTTTGCCATGGGCCGAGTACTTTGGAATGCCAATGTACTCTGTAGGGCCGTCCAGTTCTACGTTGTTTTGCACCAGTACGCCATTAAGCAATACGGTTCCGCGTGCTTTGGATATCAGTATGCCGTCTGCATTAAATACAGGAGCGGTCCAGATTACATCGTATACCTGCCATTCGCCGGGGCCTTTAGTTGGATTTACCAGTGGGATGCGTTGCTTGTAGAAGCTGCCTGCCTGCCCATTAGAATACGTCTTGCTCTCATAGCTGTCTAATACCTGCAGCTCATACGTTTCCTGCATAAAGATGCCGCTATTGCCACGGCCCTGGCCTTCGCCTACTACTTTAGCAGGGGTACGGAACTCGATATGAAGCTGGAAGCTGCCAAACTGTTGTTTTGTTTTGATACCGCCGCCTTTGGTAACGGTCATTGCATTATCGGCTATTGTCCAGTGTGCCTTGTCGCCCTTATCATTAGTCCAGGCATCGAGGTTTTTTCCGTCGAATAATACGATCGCATCTGAAGGTGCGGAGGACGCGGTGCCTGGTGTTACCTTTTTAGGAACGGGCGACCATACTTCTGTGTCTTCTGGTTTCATTTTTTCTTTGTTTGCCTGAGCAAAGGATGTTGCGCAAAACATGGATAATGCGGCACCCAGGAAAAATGTTTTCTGCATGATGTGGTATATTGTTATGATTAAACTTTCGGTAATTTATAGCCGTTATGATATCCCGCCGCCATAAACTTGTTGGCATCGCTATCTGTGAACTGGCCTTTTTTATCGTCCCAATATACCTTTTTCCCTGTTTTATACGCGATGTTACCCATCTGCGCATTTACCGCAACTAACGCGCCGGTTTGTATCGGTGTTTTCAGGTCGCTGAGTTTATTGGATTTAATAACGTCTACAAAATTCTTCGTATGAAGGTCGAGGCCGTTATCGGACGATTTGATCAAAGGAATGGCTTCCATTTTACCCTTCTCTGGTATTACTTCCCATCCGCCACGGTCCAGTACCAGGGTACCGTTATTGCCAATAAAGGCAATGCCGTGTGTACGGCCGTAAGGACCGTTGTCAATACCTGTGGCATGTTCCCACAGCATATTGAAGCCATCGAACTCGTATACGGTTGTGAGCGTATCCGGCGTTTCTGCTGCATCGTCGGCGTAGGCGAACTTGCCACCGGAGGCCATTACAGATTTAGGGTACTTAGCCTTCATACCATACAATGCGTAATCGATGAGGTGTACGCCCCAGTCGGTCATCAACCCACCAGCATAATCCCAGAACCAGCGGAAGTTAAAATGGAAACGGTTGGGGTTGAAGGGCCGCTTTTGTGCCGGGCCTAACCATTGTGCATAGTCCACACCGGCGGGCGGTGTACCATCGGGCTGCACGGGCACTGGCTTCATCCAGCCCATATATGCCCACACTTTTACCAGTCGTACCTGCCCCAGCTTGCCGCTGTGTACGTATTCGATAGCGTCGTTAAAGTGTTTCTGGCTGCGTTGCCACTGACCCACCTGTACCACTTTACCGCTGCGCTGCTGCGCGGCCACCATGGTATTACATTCTACGATAGAATTGCCGATCGGTTTTTCTACGTAAACATGTTTGCCGGCAGACACGGCATCGGTCATTTGCAGGCAATGCCAGTGGTCGGGTGTGCCTATGATCACGGCGTCGATGTCTTTGTTTTCCAGGAGTTTGCGGTAGTCGCTATATACTTTAGGCGTAAATCCTTTTTTAGCAAGGTCGCCCAGGCGTTTGTCGATCACGCTTTTATCCACGTCACAAATACCCACACAGTTCACTTCGGGGTTTTTAAGGATGGAGCTCAGGTCGGACCAGCCCATGCCGTTAATACCGATAGCGGCTACGTTTATTTTATCTGCTGCGGATATACGATGGAAACCATGCAGCGCCGATGGAAGCGCAGCCCCCGCCATCAGCATGGAGGCCGTAGACAGGAATTCTCTTCTGGAATGTGTCATGTTTGATGTCAGTTATTGTGGAATAATGAAACAATATAGTGTTTTTCAGACACCAATTATACACTTCCTGTAACTGCGGTAAAAGATGATTTTAGAAGGTGTCTTCTTCTTCGTCTGCGTCGCGGTCGTTGCTGGTGTTAAAGTTCATCATGGTGCCCAGCAGATCGGAGAAACGGGTTTCTGTTTCCACGGTTTTTTTGCTGAGCAGGGAATGCGCGGCCAGGCCGTGCAATACCAGTTCCATCCACAACAAGGTCTCTTTGGCATTGGCTTTCGGGAAAACGGCAGTCACCATGCCATGCAGGCCGGTTACCTTTTTCAGCGACTCTTCATACTGCTTGTCCGTAGCATCCTGCATCAGGTGTACGGCATTACCGGCGTCGAACCAGGTAATAATAGAGCGGTACGGGTTATTATCGGCCCCGCCTTTACGTTTTTTAAAGGATTCGGGGTTCGGGAAGTAGTGAATAAATACACTGCGGATCGACTTGTCTACCAGGTTATACGCCACCTGCGAAGGACCTTCCTGCTCGCCTTCATACACCAGCTCTATTTTACCGGTGATGGCAGGCACAATGCCCAACAGGTCGGTAACGCGAACGTAGGTGTTCTTTTCTTTGTTGATGAGGGCCCTGCGTTCGGCAGCACTCACCGCATTTTCAAATGCGGCGATGGTCAGACGGGCAGACACGCCGCTCTTTTTATCCACCAGTTCACTGGTCCTGGCTTCAAACGCTACCTGCTCTACCAGGCGTTTAACGAGGGCAGGCATGGTTACTTTTTCCGACTGCTCATCGTGTACACGGGCTTCCTGCTCGGTTATCGCCAGGGAGTTCTCTATATTTTTCGGGTAGTGTGTAATGATCTGGCTTTCAATCCTGTCTTTCAACGGTGTTACGATCGCGCCACGGTTGGTGTAGTCTTCCGGGTTAGCGGTAAATACAAACAGGATATCCAAAGGCATACGTACTTTAAAACCACGGAACTGGATATCACCTTCCTGCAGAATATTGAACAATGACACCTGTATACGCGCCTGCAGATCGGGCAGTTCATTGATCACGAAAATGCCACGGTTAGAGCGGGGGATGATGCCAAAGTGGATCACGCGCTCGTCTGCATAACTTAGTTTCAGGTTAGCCGCTTTAATCGGATCGATGTCGCCGATAAGGTCGGCTACGGATACGTCTGGTGTAGCAAGCTTCTCGCCGTAGCGGGCATCCCTGCTTATCCATTCAATGGGTGTTTTATCGCCCATTTCCGCTATCAGGTCGCGTGCATAGCGGGAGAGAGGCTCAAAAGGATTGTCGTTTATTTCAGAACCGGCCACGATGGGAATAAATTCGTCCAGCAACTCCGTCATCTGGCGTGCCATACGGGTTTTTGCCTGGCCGCGAAGGCCGAGGAAAAGGATGTTGTGGCGGGAGAGAAGGGCTCTTTCTGTATCTGGTATTACGGTGTCTTCATACCCAACAATACCAGGAAAAGTTTGCTCCTTCTTTTTCAGCTTCTGCACCAGGTTTTGCCTGATCTCTTCTTTAACGCTCTTTGGCTTGTAGCCCGACTTCTTTAACTCTCCAAGTGTTTTTATATGCTCCATCTCGTCTTTCCTGTATTTAAATTAGAATAACTTTCTTTTGTTGTTTTCAAAATCGTAGAAGAGGAATTGTCCAAGCTTATCGGTGCCGGAAAAGAAGGCTTTGCCGTTGTTGGTTTCAGTAAATTCTTTTACGAACTGTTGCAGCCACGGGTCTGTCGCCACCATAAAA
This sequence comes from uncultured Chitinophaga sp., assembly GCF_902168175.1. Lineage (GTDB taxonomy): Bacteria > Bacteroidota > Bacteroidia > Chitinophagales > Chitinophagaceae > Chitinophaga. The sequence goes on from NZ_CABHOU010000076.1 coordinate 75,850, forward strand.
GTGGTGATCGGGATCTTCAGTTTCTTGCATTGCGCTGCCAGGTTCAGCGTACGGTTCAGGATCTTACGGTCCAGGCCGAAGCTGTTTTTGTAGTATTCGCGACCTACTTTCAGGCAGGTAGGCTTGCCATCCGTAATCATAAATATTTGTTTATTAGGATTACGGCGGCGGCGTAGTATGTCCATCGCCATTTCCAGTCCGGCCACGGTATTGGTGTGATAAGGCCCCACCTGCAGGTAAGGCAGGTCTTTGATCTCTATCTGCCAGGCATCGTTGCCGAAAACGATGATATCCAGCGTGTCCTTCGGGTAACGCGTGGTAATCAGTTCGCTCAGCGCCATGGCCACCATTTTGGCAGGCGTAATGCGATCTTCGCCATACAGGATCATCGAATGCGAAATATCGATCATCAGTGCGGTCGACGTTTGCGTTTTGAAGTCGGTTTCCCTGATCTCCAGGTCGTCCTGCTGTATACGGAAGCTCTCTACCCCGTGATTGATCTGCGCATTACGGATCGATGCGGTGATATCTATCTTCTCCAGTCCGTCGCCAAACTCAAATGGCCGTGTTTCCGCGTTTTGCTCGTCGCCAAGGCCCGATTTACGGGTGTTATGGTCGCCGGTGTTGCTGCGCTTCAGTTTACCGAATATCTCTTCCAGCGCCTTTTTGCGGATGGTTTGCTCCGCTTTGGGCGTGATCTTGATTTCCCCGGATTCCTCGTTTTCTTTCAGGTACCCTTTTTCTTTAAGGTCCTGAATGAAATCGCCGATGCCGTAATCTTTATCAGTAAGCTGGTATTCTTTGTCCAGGGCGGTAAGCCACTGTAGGGCTTCTGCAGCATCGCCGCTGGTGTAAGTCAAAAGCTGTGTGAAAGTTTCGAGTAACCGTTCAAAGGGCGGTTTAGCCCCGTCTTTCGGGTCGAATTTAAAAAAAGCAGTACCTCTCATAATCTCTCCTATATCTAAACTAAATTACAACTAATTTTCGGGAAGCATATGGGCTTTTATCAGGCTCTGCCAGGCAGGGGTGTTGCGAAACGGAACGTTTTTTATATTTTTGATCCAAATGCAGGTGGATTGAGCATGCAAGACGATAATATAGCGACTGCGCTTCTGGGGCGGATTGCGGATGGGGATATAAAAGCGTTTTCGAGTTTTTACACAGATTACAGCCCTGCCGTTTACCATACTGCGCTGGCCTTTACCAAGGGCGACCAATCGCTTTGTGAGGAAATAGTACAGGTAGTGTTCATCCGTATCTGGGAGAACCGCGCCAAACTGCCCGCCATGGAAAAACCGGCCGACTACCTCTTCACCCTCGCCCGCAACATCATTTTCGACATATTTAAAGACCGTGCCCGGCAACTGGAACGTCATTTGCAATTGCAGCAGCAGGAGCAAGGGCTGCCCAATACGCCTATTAATATACTGGCTGCCAAGGAATATGCTAATATCTTTAAAAGTGCTGTAGCCGCCCTGCCACCACAGCAACGCCGTATTTATGAACTGGCGCGTGAAGAGGGCGTTTCTCATGCCGAAATAGCGGAAATGCTCGGACTTTCGATCCAAACTGTACGAACGCACCTGAAACTTGCCACCCGCTCGGTGAGGCAATATGTAGGCGAACATATTGAACAAACGGACCTGTTGTTACTTATGTTCCTGATTTACAATGCCAATTAGCCCCTGAAATTTTTTTTCTGTCCATTACCCACTTTCGTTATTCCTGCAGTCTTTATGATAGAGCGCCGAAAAGCGCACGGTAACTATGGACAATTTCCACTTTCACACGTTGTTGCATAAATATCTGTCCAACCAAATTAGCCCCGAAGAGTTACTGCAATTTACCACTGCGGTGGGCACAGGCGAATACGATCACCTGTTGCAGGAAGCTATTACGGGAAATTTGGGTACGCCCGGGCAGCACTGGCCGACCGAAAGGCAGGAGGCAGTATTACAGGATATCCTGCAGGAGATCGCACCTCCTGTAGTGAAAAAACGACCTGTAATGCGTGGCATTTTCTGGCAGGCGGCAGCTGCTGTATTGCTGCTGGGCATCGGATGGGGTATTTACAAGTTTAATGTACCTGCCCGCGAAACACCGGCGGTACAGGTAGCGGTGGCCGATATATCGGCAGGCCAGCATGGCGCAGTACTCGTACTGGCCAATGGGCAAAAGGTAGTGCTGGATAGCGCTGCTAACGGTGCCCTGTCTGCCCAAACCGGGGTAAACGCGGTGTTGAGTAATGGAGAACTGACTTATGGAAAAGATAAGGATGCTTCCACGGCCATGAACACCATCATCACTCCACGAGGCCGGCAGTTCATTATTGTACTGCCCGATGGCAGCCGGGTTTGGATCAATGCAGGTTCGTCGCTGCGGTTCCCGGTGAGTTTTACGGATAAAGAGCGGCGGGTGGAGCTAAACGGAGAGGCTTACTTCGAGGTAGTGGCCAATGAGGCCTCGCCCTTTAAAGTAGCTGTGAACGGCAAGTCGGAAGTGCTGGTGTTAGGAACTTCCTTCAACATCAATGCCTATGAGGGCGAAGCGGCTATGCTCACTACACTGGTGTCGGGTAAGGTGAATGTGAAAACGGGAGGGCTGGCGGTAATGCTTACACCTGGTCAGCAGGCAAGGGTAAATAACAGCATCACTATTATGGAAGATGCGGACGTAGAAAAAGCGCTGGCCTGGAAAAACGGGGCGTTCAATTTTAATAACGCTACCATAGCAGAAGTAGCGGCCCAGCTGGAACGCTGGTACGATATAGAAGTGACGTATGATAAAAATATCAGCCAGATACCTTTCAGTGGTAAAATAAGCCGGAAGGCAAGTCTGAAAACATTACTGAAGTTCATGGACGATACCGCACTTTCGTTCCGGCTGGAAGCAGACAGGAAACTGGTGATCAGTTTACGTAAATAATAAATCAATAGTGAAGACAATGTAAAAACAGCTATCAACCATTAAAAAAGAAAACCGGAAGTGATTGGACCCACTTCCGGTACTAAGGTTCGGCCAACAAAAGAGCGTGGGGCTCATTATTTATCAACCAAACAATTGCAAATTATGCAAAAAACTCCTTATCGATCAGGGGTTTTCCGGGCGTGCCGTGTAGGTATGGCTCCGGGAAACCGGATTATCAACCAAATCTTTCTGGTAATGAGATTAATTACTCTCCTTTTAACAGGAGCTCTTCTCCAGGCTAGCGCATCCGGACTTGCGCAATCGATCACGTACTCGGCCAAAAAAACGCCGCTTATTAAGGCCCTTAGCGCCCTGGAACAACAGACTGGCTATTATACGTTCTTTAAGAGCCGGGATATTCAACGGCAGGTGGAAGCCCGCAGTATTTCTATTACAGCAAAGGATATGCCGCTGAAACAGTTCCTGGACGAGCTGCTGAAAGATTCTCCTTTCACTTACGATATTGATGATAATACGATAGCGTTGAAGCTGAAGCCGGCGGGTCCGGTAACGGAAACCGTATCGGCGCCTGCACCGGCAGCGTCTGTCACGGGCAGGGTGACGGACCTCGATGGCAACCCGATACCCGCCGCATCTATCGCTGTATTTGGTACCAGCACCGGCACAATGGCCGATGGAAAGGGCCGGTTTAAGCTGGATAATATTGCTGAAAACGCACGGCTGGTTATTTCTGCTGTAGGTTATGCACCACTTGGCCTGCGCCTTGGTGCTGATAACACGATCGCCAGCGAACCGATGGAAATCAGGAATGGCAACGGTCAGCCAGAAGCTACGGAAGGTAACGGGCAAAGTTCCTTCAGGTTGGAAGACGGTGGCGTACACATAAAACTTGCACGCCTGGTGAAAAGCATCGAAACGGTGGTGGTAACGGGGTTGTTCCAGCGTTCTGCGAATAACTTCACCGGCGCTTCTAAAACGATCTCCGGTGCGGAAGCTAAAAAGATCAGCGCTAATAATGTGTTTGCGGCTATCTCGGCTTTAGATCCCTCGTTCCGCATTGTTCCCAACAATATCGCGGGGGGGAATATCAACCAGTTGCCGGAAATCCAGATGCGCGGCCAGAACTCGTTCCCGAACCTCAGCGGTGAACTATCGGCTAACCCTAACGCCCCGCTGTTTATCCTCGACGGCTTCGAGGTAACACTGCAACGTATCGTGGACCTGGACATGAACCTGATCAATAGTATCACATTATTGAAAGATGCGTCTGCAACGGCAATTTACGGCTCGCGCGGTGCAAATGGCGTAATGGTGGTCACTACGGTAACGCCCAAAGCAGGTAGAATGCAGGTAACGGTGAATAACGATTTCCGGTTTACTACGCCCGACCTTTCTGTATATAACCTGTTGAACGCTTCTGAGAAACTGGACTTTGAAAAGCGGGTAGGGATCTACTCCTCCGCCGACCCGGCTACGCAGTTTCGTAATGAAGTGATGTACAACAGGCGTTTCGCTGCCATGAAAAGCGGTGTTAACACCGATTGGCTGCAGCTCCCCACACAAAACGGTTACAGCAACCGAACATCGGTGTACCTGCAGGGCGGCGATCAAAGTGTTCGTTATGGTCTGCAAATGTCGGCCGATCTGCAAAAAGGGGTGATGAAAGGGCAGGACCGTAACAACTATTCTGGTCAGTTCGACCTGAACTACCTGTTGCAGAAATTCCAGTTTAAGAACTCACTGCGCGTTTTTCAGAACAAGTCGAACGAGTCGCCATGGGGCAGTTTCAGCGAGTATGTATCTATGAACCCTTACTGGACGCCATACGACGAGAACGGCAGGATCAAACAACTGCTGGAAGACGTTTGGATCATCAACGAAAGTTCCAGGTACCATATTACGGAGCCTAACCCGATGTACGATGTATCGCTGCATTCGGTGAACCGCAGCCAGTACTTTGGTTTGTCCAATAACTTCCAGATGCGTTATACTGTGTTGCCGGCACTTTATTTCGAAACGAACTTTACACTCAATAAACAAAATGCTTCTGCAGACCAGTTCTATGCTGCGCAGGACAGCCGCTTTATTAACATTGCGGATGTGGCGCAACGTGGCAGCTACACCGTACGGAATGAGAATACGTTCGGCTACGAAAGCCTTACCACGGCTAACCTGAATATACTAAGCGGTAAGCACCAGTTCTTTTCTAACCTGGGTTTTAACTTCTCCAGTAACAGTAATAATTATTACCGTGTAGTTACACAGGGTTTTCCGTTCGATCGCCTCGATAACCTGTTGTTTGCTGCACAATATGAAGCTAATGGCCGCCCTTCGGGTGATGAAAGTACGGTGCGCCGTGTAGGACTGGTGTACAGCGGCAGTTATAGTTATGATAACCGTTTCCTGGCGGATGTGTCGGCCCGCCGCGATGGTTCTTCACAATATGGTACAGATAAACGCTGGGGTAATTTCTGGTCGGCTGGCATAGGCTGGAACATCCACAATGAATCGTTCTTTCATCGCAGCTCCCTGGTGAACAGGCTGAAATTGCGTGCCAGCTATGGTTCTACGGGCTCGCTTAACATCCCTGCTTACAGTGCGCAGTCGCGCTATAACTTCGGTGTAGGAACATCGTATTACAGCGAATTAGGTGCTGCGCTGATCAGTTTGGGTAATGAGTTCCTGAGCTGGCAAAATGTGTACAAAGGCAACGTGGGTATCGATGCGGTGTTGATGAAAGAACGCCTCGACCTTCGCTTTGATCTTTACCGTGAGAATACTAAAAACGCCCTTACGCAGCTTACGCTGGCACCGTCTACAGGCTTCAGCAGCTTCTCCGAAAACCTGGGCGAAATTCAGAACGGTGGTTTCGAGTTTTCCGCACGTTTCAAAGTGCTGGAAAACCGCCAGAAGGGCCTGTTATGGTCACTGAATGTAAACGGCTTCACGAATAAGAACATCCTGAAAAAACTGTCTAATAAACTGAAAGCGTCCAACGATAAACTGGACGGGGAAAATACCGACCAGGTAACACCTAACATCCTTTTGAAAGAAGGGGAGGCGATCAATACCATTTACGCGGTAAGGTCGCTCGGTGTTGACCCGGCTACGGGCAGTGAGGTGTTCTTAACGAAAGATGGTATCAAAACTTACGAATGGAATGCAGCGGACAAGGTAGCTACGGGAATCAGTCAGCCGAAATGGAACGGGAACTTCGGTACCAACTTTATGTTGAAGGGTTTTGAGATGAACCTCATATTCAACTACCAGTTTGGCGGCCAGTTGTATAACCAAACACTGATCAATCGGGTAGAATCGGTAGACCCGACTATGAACGTCGACAGGCGTGCGTATGAGCTTGGCTGGGCGGCTCCCGGCGATGTAAGTTCCTACACGCGTATCCGTCCCGGGGCGCCGGTAACTAAACTTACCTCCCGGTTTGTGCAGGATGATAATAATATGATCCTTACGTCAGCATCTTTCGGTTATAACTTCTACCGCAGCCAGTTCCTGAAGCGTATAGGGGTCCGGAGCCTGCAGTTAACGGCTATCACAAATGATCTGTTCCGCCTGAGTTCTATTGAAATAGAGCGTGGTACCGATAATCCTTTCGCCCGTACCTATTCCCTTTCTATCAGGGCTGGTTTTTAAAATTGATTATTATGAAGAAACTCATCATACCTATCGCTTTTTTCGCAGCTCTTGCCTTTGCAGGTTGCAAAAAATACCTGGACGTAACACCTAAATCAAGCCTCTCTGAAGAACAGTTGTTCGAGTCGGAAATAGGCTTCCAGCAGGCGCTTACGGGTGTTTATTCCCAACTCTCTCAACGGGGCCTTTATGGCGATAACCTCAGCATGGGGTTTGTGTCGGGCCTCGCGCAAAACTACGCTGTGTCTGCGGTAGGCGCTCCGCTGGTGCGTACCAGGGCGTTGGATTATGCCTCGGCGGAAGTAACAGGGCATCTTGGTAATACCTGGACTACCGCCTACGCTGCCATCGCAGGCGTTAATAAAGTAATTGAGAATACGACAGAAAAACGTGCGGTGTTATCGGACCAGGCGTATGCACAGATACGTGGTGAAGCCCTGGCCCTGAGAGCTTTGCTGCATTTCGACCTGTACCGCCTGTTCGGACCTGAGTATTCGGCTGGCCTGAACAGTAAGGCGATACCTTATAAAACTAAAGCCGATCAGTATTCAAGGGTGCCATCTACATCGAAAGAAGTGGCCGATTCTGCGCTGGCCGATTTGCAGGCCGCTGCTTTGTTGTTAAAAACAGTGGATCCCATTTTCGCTGGCGCAACGAACCGTAATATCAAGATGAATTATTACGCTGTAAAAGGCCTCGAAGCCCGCCTCCGCATCACTATTGGCGATAAAAGCGGTGCCGCCGCCGCGGCAAAAGAAGTGGTGGACGCTGGTAAGTTCCCCTTTGTAACGCCTACAGCGGCTGCTGCTACTGCGGCCTCCCGCGACCGTATCTACAAAAGTGAATTGTTATTCGGCGCTCGTGTACGCACCGTGAAAGACTGGTCAGAAGGGGAGTACTTCCGCTTCTACGGTAATACCAACATGCGGTTGACCAGAACAACGGCCAATTTTGCTACGCTGTTCGAAACAGCTGCCGGTGGTGGTTCGGACTTCCGTTTTGCGTATCGTATAGAGCAGGACGGTAACAATCCTTTTCCTTCTAAGTTCTGGCAAACTTACACCGCCATTTCCGGTGCGTCGGATTCTGTCCGCCTCGACCAGTTGGTGCCGGTTATACGGCTTTCGGAAATGTACTATATACTGGCCGAAAGCGCGGCTACGCCTGCTGAAGGTGCGGCTTTCCTGAACATGGTACGTAAAAACCGTGGTATTGCCGAACTGCCGGTGGCTACCATTACGCAAACAACGCTTAACAACGAACTGACGAAGGAATACCAGAAGGAGTTCTATGGAGAGGGACAGTTATTCTTTTATTACAAGCGGAAGAAGGTGGTACGCATGCAGTTCATGACCGCCGACATTGCGCTTTCCAAGTACGTATTGCCGATACCGGCTGCGGAACTGGAGTATAATCCTACTTATAACTAAAAACCTGCAGACCATGAAGTACCTGGTATTTTTAAGCATTATCACTCTCGCCATCGCCTGTAGGAAAGACAATGTAGAACCTTACTCCGGCGATAACGGCATTGCATTTTACCTGGATGAGTACGAGGTAGACTCGCTCACGTATTCATTCGCCTTTTCACTCACACAGCTACCTAAAGACACCGTGTTCTTAAAAATGAGGATCATGGGGCCTGCGGCGAAAAACGACCGTACGGTAAAAGTACACGCCGTGGCAGGCAGCACTGCCCGTGAAGGCAAAGACTATATCCTGCCTGAGTTTACCGTACCGGCAGGCGCTATCACTATAGACTACCCGGTAGTGCTGCTCAATTCTCCTGAAATGACTTCACAGTCGTTCCGTTTGGTGCTGGAAATGCAGCCTAATAAAGACTTTGTACAGGGCGCTACAGGACTGGAAGTGGGCAGTACCATGAGTATCAAACAATACAAACTGAACGTAAGTAACCAGTTCGTAGAACCGTCTTACTGGTCGGATGTATCGGGTGCTTTCGGCCTTTTTAGTGTAGCCAAACTTAAGTTCATGATGCAGGTGACCGGGCTTACTGACTTTTCTTACGAAGCGCTGGGTGTAGACGGGTATTACAACCTGCCTGTTACACTGGCCACAGCATTGGCTGAATATGAAGCTGCTAACGGGCCACTGATCGATGAAAATGGCAATCGTGTTACTTTCTAACTTTAAACAAGCTGACTATGCGCAATATATTTTATATCGCTATTGCTTCTGCCCTGGTTTTCGTGCTGGCGCCCGCGTGCCAGAAGGAGCAGGACTTTACTTTTAAGGAGATCAACAAAATATCGGTAGTAACAGAAGATTCGTCTTTTACGCTCACGCAGCTGGATACGCTGAAGATCGTTACCGATATCCGCCAAACCAAACCCGGCGCCACACTGAGTTACAAATGGACGGTGTACCCACGTGCTTACCTGGCGGGAACAGCTGTTGAACTCTCGAAGGAAAAGGACCTTAAAACGGTGATCAACCTTTCGCCAGGCACCTACTTTGTGCAGCTCGATGTTACTGATAGCGGCACTGGTGTTGTATCACAGATACAATACGGCCTTACCGTCAACGGCGCTTTTTACGAAGGCTGGATGGTAGCCAACAACAAAGATGGTAACGCCCGCCTTTCCTTTATCCGTGCAGATGATACACTGATACTGAACGCTCCCGGCACCACCAATAAAAAAGAGTATCCTGGTAAATCGCTGGGAATAGGCGCCGGTATTGCTTCTAACATCTCCCTGATCTACTTCTTCACCGACCAGGGCGCATTCCGTTTTACGGCTAATGATATGTTTGAAAACGGCACGAATACGGCCATCTTCCCCAATGGTAAACAGTTCTCCGCGCAGGTGGGATATGGGCTGAACAAACTGGTGGCCGATCAGTATATCGTAGATAAGGATGGTTTGTATGCAGGTTTTGGCCCGGTGTTTTACCCGCAGGAGGTAACGAAACCTTTCTCACCCCGGCTGGCAGGCGATTACACTTTATATCCTTACCCCATGTCCGGCACTTATTACACCACTTTCTTTTACGATAACAAGTATAAACGCTTTATGCAGCTTGGTTACCTGGAAAGGGACTTATTGACAGCGCCTGCAGCCACCGGTGCCGCGTTTGATATGTCGAATACCGGTAAAACGCTGATTGCTGCTGATATGGGGGCAAGTACTTTCAGTACCGCGGACTTCTACCTGGTAATGGCCGACGCTACTACCCGCTACCTGTATTCACTGGCTGCAGGCGTGCCCGCCATGAACCAGGTGATCGGCAATAGTCCGGATATAGCTACGGCTACCGCATTTGCAACTTCCAGTGCATTTAAACACCTGTATTACGCCTCCGGCAATAAGGTTTATCTCTACGATATGCTCGCCAATAATGCGCGGCTGTTATACACCTTCCCGGACGGTTACCAGGTGAAAGACCTTGAGATGTTACGCTCCACCAGCAAACGCCTGGTAGCAGGTGTTAACAACGGTGCGGCAGGAGAGGTGTACTACTTTGATATTGGTACGACGGGCGACTTTGTCAATAATACCTACGTGAAAAAGTTCACCGGCTTCGGCGACATCGTTCAACTTGTTTACCGCAATAAATAACTAATAGTAAATAGCTTAACATGACATTTAAACAAACATTACTGGCAGGCCTCCTCTTATACGCAGGAAGCCTGAATGCCCAAACCATGCAGGTTGCGGGCGATGTAAAAGGACTCAGCCGCGATGTACTCATCATGTCGGGCAAAGGCAAAATGGATACACTGAAGGTGACAGACGGCAAGTTCTCTGGAGTTATTGATGTAGCTGCAGAACCCGAAACGCGCCGCATCTTCATTGGCAAAATGGGTTTGCTGATATGGGTGGAGAAAGGTGCGATGAATATTACCGGTGATACCACTGATTTTAAGAACATCGTTATATCCGGTACTAAAACAGAAGATGAAAGGCGTGTTTATCAGGCGGCCCTTAACAAATCGACGGATGCTTTCAGAAGTAAATACGAAGTGTTGGCAAAAGATACATCAGCAAGCGCGAAAGGCGAACTGAAAAAGGCATTAAGCGAATATTCGTCCATGAGAAAGAAGCACAGTAAGGAGTTCATAGCTGCCCATCCCGACAGCTATTACAGCCTCAGTCTGTTATCTGATATTAAGGAGGATGACTACGCAATGGTAATAGGCTTGTTTAATAAGCTGAGCGAGGATATTCAACAATCAGAGAACGGAAAAAAGTTCCGTGAATCAATGAATATTTCCAGGCGATCAGCGGTAGGGCAAACCGTATTAAACTTTACGAGAGATGACCTTAATGGTAAACCGGTGTCTATCGCTGCTTACCGCAGTAAGTATGTGCTGGTCGACTTCTGGGCCAGTTGGTGTAAGCCATGCCGTGCGGAAAATCCTAATGTACTGGCGGCTTACAACAAGTATAAAGACAACAACTTCACCGTACTCGGCGTAACCATTGACGATGATGTGGAGAAGTGGAAGCTGGCCGTAGAGGAAGATGGTATGCCCTGGACACAGGTGCGCGACCGTAACGAGCGTAAAAGCGAAATACTGGATTACTATGGCATCAACGCCATTCCCAGCACGCTGCTGATAGGCCCCGACGGAAAGATCATTGCCCGCAACCTGCGCGGCGAAGAGCTGCATAAGAAGCTGGCGGAGCTGATTAAAATTTAATCATATCAACTTAGAAAAATGAAAAAGGTAATGAAAGGATTAACGATGATGCTCCTGGTTACAGGCAGCGCCATCGCACAATCCGATACCAGTGTATCTGGCTTGTTTAATGCCGTAAAATCGGAGTCCGACCCGGTGCTGATGGAAAAACTGGTAGCACAGATGTCGCGCGTGACAGAAAGGGAAAAGCCGGCCAACGGTGTATTTCTGCTGGAGTACAGTAAAATGCACAATGTGGAGGCTTATGCCGCCGCCGGGAACATGGCAAAGGCCCTGGCGTTGCGGGATGCGATGGCAAATGGTAGCCAGAAGGATGCCGCCACGCTGGTGGTGGCCCGCGAACTGAGCGAAAAGAATAGGCTCAGCGACGCTGAAGCGCTCCTAAAACCTTACCTCGATAAAACCGTACCTGCGGCCACTTACACGTCCATGATGGAAACGGATTACACACCGTATTTCAGTTTACTGAACGGGGTGCTGCAGTACAAAAAGGGGAATTACGGGCAGGCTGTTACCTTGCTGGCAGGCAGCCGGGATGGTGAAACACGCGAGTATTACGTCCTGGCGCTGCAGGCCGCCGGTAAAAAAGAGGAAGCCTTAGCGGAAGCCGATAAACTTTTACTGGCGCCCGGCGAACGCAGTGAACAATTCCTCGCGGGAGCCAAAAAGCTGTACGGCAGCGAAAAAAAGTTGCAACTGGCGCTTGATGCCGCCGCGACTATCAAAGAGAAAAAGGTGGTGGAGAAAATGGCTAAAATGAAAACGGAGCAGCCCGCACCTGATTTCACACTCACCAGCGCAAATGGCAAAACGGTATCGCTGGCGAGCCTGAAAGGTAAAACGGTGATCCTCGACTTCTGGGCTACCTGGTGTATACCCTGCGTAGGCTCATTCCCGGGTATGCAACGGGCGGTCGACTACTACGCTAAAGATACCAACGTAGTGTTTATGTTCATTCATACCTCCGAGAGGTCGCCTTCGGCTACCGACGATGCCAAACGCCTGCTGGCCAACAGGAAGTACCGGTTCGACCTTTATATGGACCTTAAAGACGCCACCACAGGTAAGAACACGGTAGCCAGTACTTTCGCGGTACGCGCCCTGCCCACCAAGTTTGTCATCGATAAAAACGGCATTATCCGTTTTATTAATACCGGGTTTGTAGCCGAAGATGAGGCTATCCCGGAAATTAAAGCCATGGTAGACATGGCCAACGGCAAGTCCATCTGATCAAAATAGTCGCTTAGCCCCAGGCCCGCTTCCGGTAAATCCGGGGCGGGCCTTGTTTTTACGTACGCTCATCCTTTTTATGTTGCATTCCTCCCATAAACCTGCTATTTTTCAGCAACCGATTGTAAACGATCATTTAAAAATAGATTCGCTCTCATGAAAAAACTGATATTGGGCCTGGCATTGTTTGGTGCCATTGCTACTACAGCCACGTTAAAAGCACAGGATAAGGCATCCACTAAACTCGGCTGGAAACTCGGCGCACAGTCTTACACTTTTAACCGTTTTACCCTCACGGAAGCCCTGAAAAAGCTGGACTCCTGCGGACTTAGCTACGTAGAATGTTATCCCGGCCAAACAATTGGCGGAGATATCGAGGGCAAAATGAACATTAATATGGACGAGGCCACTCAGCAAAAAGTACTGGCGCTGCTTAAAAGCCATAAGATCCAGCTGGTAGCCTTCGGCGTAGTAAGCGCGAAAGACGAAGCGGAATGGGAACAAACCTTCAAATTCGCCAAGGCAATGGGCATCGGCATTATTACCGCCGAACCCCGCAAACAGCACCTCGATGCTGTTTCTGCCCTCTGCGACAAATACCAGATCAAATTAGCGATCCACGATCACCCGAAACCAAGCCAATACTGGCATCCCGATACCGTGTTGGCTGCTATTAAAGGCCGTAGCCCGCTGATGGGCGCCTGCGCCGATGTTGGTCACTGGGTACGCTCGGGCCTCGATCCGGTGGAGTGCGTTCAGAAACTCAAAGGCCACATCCACAGCCTTCACTTCAAAGATCTGAACGAAAAAGCACCTAAAGCGCACGACGTAGTTTGGGGTACTGGTGTAAGCAACCTGAAGGGAGTAATGCAAGAACTGAAGAAACAGGGCTTTAAAGGCGTGTTTTCTGCGGAATACGAGTACCACTGGGAAAACAGCGTGCCTGAAGTAAAAGAAAGCGTTGCGAACTGGAGAAAGATGGTAAAGGAACTTTAGTCATTATCTTTTAAGTTGATAGATGAGCCCTGGCGTAATGCCGGGGCTTTTTCGTTTAATAGCCGTCCGGTAATTTAATACCAGTTGTAATGCATTCAGCATACTGTCGGCACGCACTCGGTGCGCTGTCAACATGCATTCAACATGAACTCAGACTAGGGTCAGATTAGAGTCAGATTAGGGAAAGATTAGGGAAACATTAGAATAATATTAGAATAGAATTAGAATAAGCAAACATGAACATAACTTAAGTACAGCACTAGCAACGCACTAATCAAACAGTGTTATAGGGAAATGCAGGCAGTTGAGAAGGAGTAATGGCGATGATCATGGGAATGTATGAGAAAGGGACTGATACTAAATTAGCAGGATTCGGCGGCCACCCTTTATTAAAGGGAGCTTCGGGCTAAATCGGGGGATACATGGACCAGGGAACTGAACGTTGCCCCAATATTGTTACTGCGGCTGAAGGGAGTGATCTTTAGATTTTTTGCGCGGTACAACAGGTTATTGCGTAGTGAGAGATCCTGCGGATGCTAAACTATTTAGTGACGCCCGCTAACGCGGGCACACCATATAGATTAAGCGTACGTCGGTTAATATAATCCGCCGGGCAGTGGTGCTTGGTTTCTGCCCGATAATGTTCAAACAGTTGAAGGGAGTGACACAACGGCGGCTGATAGTAATTCCTGAGCTGGTGCCCCAAAAAGCAAAAGCGAAGACCAGGAGGCCTTCGCTTTTGCTGTAGACTATTTTGACGTATTACTTGTTTGAATCGGGTGGTGCCGGAGCGCCTGCGCCGGTGTTGAACTGGGCTGCACCTTCCTGGGTGCGGGTAGTGTCACCGGAGAATTGCTTCTTCATGTCTTCCAGCATGGCCAGGAATTGTTGGGCACGGCGGGCATCGTCCTGCAGGTCGTTGGTGAGACGGCTGGCGGGGAGGCCGCTGTAGTAAGCCATTTGTTGCTTCAGGTCTTTTTCTACCTGGGCAGAAACGGCCTGACCCTTTTTGATATCGCCAGCCAGGTAATAAGCATATACCACTTCCATGGTGTAGAGGTTATGCAGGTTACCCGGAGAGGTGAGTGCGTAAGGGAAGTTCGGGTTAGCCAGCAGAGAATCGGCACGGTTCAGGACGCTGAGGGCCCTTTTCTGATCGTTTTCCTTCGCCAGCGCCACACCTACTTTCGTATAAGCGTTACGGATGCTCTGCAGCATACGGCGGTTAGGTTCATCGAAATAAACGCCTGGTTTGTCAGCATTACCGAAGGCAAATTTGTTCATCAGTACGTCGTATGCTACCGGGATGTTCACATTATCGCTAAGGCCGGGCAGGATTTCTTCTGACTGTGGCTTGCGGATAGGGACCAGGCGGTAGGTAAGACCATCTACGCGCATGTACTCGCCCAGGCCCAGATCGGTAGGGCTGGTGAAGTAGATGGGACGTTTCCAGTCGTTAGCCGCGATGATGTCATATACTGCGAGGTCGTTTTTATACAGAACGGTTTTGTTCAGTACGAAAGCCATCTGCTCCTGGATATTGGCACTGTCGGCGGCGGATACGGTACCGTTTGCAAGAACGGTTTTCTTATCAACCGGGATGTACAGGTTTTTGGTCGGGAGGAAGTTGATTCTTTCACCTGTCTGCGTTTGCGCCCTGAAGCGGTCGTCGTCGGAAGCCATGAAGTTCATTACTTCTTTCAGGTTATAGAATTTATCCTGCGGGAACAGGCCAGCATCGTAGAAGCTGATGTAGTTGCGTGTTTCGCCACGGTATTTGTCAGGGCTCCAGGTCATCGGGATGGCCGGGCTCTGGTTAACCGCTTTACGTTGCTGGTCGATGTACCAGTCAACACCCAACAGGCTCAGGTTAATTACGCGGATGTCCGGACGAATGCCTTCTACTTCCTGAGCGTACCAGAGCGGGTAAGTATCGTTATCACCTACGGTGAACAGGATAGCGTTAGGAGCGCAGGACTCGAGGTAGTCTTTAGCTACGTCGCGGGCCAGCACTTTCTGCGAACGATCGTGATCGTCCCAACCCTGGGCGGCCATTATTACAGGCGCAGCCAGTAAACAGATCGCTACAGAACCAACTGCGGCTACTTTGGCGGCTTTCTTAGACAAGATATCGTACAATGCCAGTACGCCTAAACCGATCCACACGCAGAACGCGTAGAAGGAACCTACGTAGGCGTAGTCACGCTCACGTGGCTGGTTGCCCGCCTGGTTCAGGTACAGCACGATAGCGAAACCGGTAAAGAAGAACAGCAGCGATACGATGAGGGTATCTTTGCGGTGACGGCTATAATGGTATACGAAGCCTATCAGGCCCAAAATCAGCGGGAGGCCGAAGAATACATTATGCGCCTTATTATCTTTCAGGCTGTCAGGCATGGTGCTCTGATCGCCGTAAATGAAATTGTCGAGCGGGGCAACACCACTGATCCAGTTACCATCACGTACGTTACCAAAGCCCTGGGTATCGTTTTGTTTACCAACGAAGTTCCAGAAGAAGTAACGCATGTACATGAAGTTCACCTGGTACTTCATGAAGAACACGATATTGTCGCCAAAAGTAGGTTTCTCACCTTCTTTAAGGCCGAGGAAGGCACGGTAGTAGTCGGCATGACCCTGGTCGTTGCTGGCATCCCAAACACGGGGGAACAGCATTTTGTCGCCAGGAGCGTAAACCGGCTCCATTTTTTTACCGGCCACCATGTACTTACCCTCGTTACGGGCGTACACATTGCCTTTTTCTTCCCAGGTCTGAGGACGGGCAGTAAACACCTGACCGTATAACAGCGGGAAGTCGCCATACTGCTCACGGCCCAGGTAACCTACCAGGGAAACAGGGTTATCTACATTATACATATCCACCGAAGGGTTCGCGCTCGAGCGGATCATGGTGGTGATATAAGTGGAGTAACCCAGTAACAGGAAGATGATAGAAGCAGCGGTGAGTCTTACCGCATGTTTAATTTTTTCTGCATTCAGTTGCACGTCAAATGCCTTCAGCACATAAGGAACAGCCAGCACGATACCAACTGCCACGAACCTGAAGATGCGGATACCAGTTTTGTCGCCATCTGCGAAAGCCGGGATCAGTACTACAGAACCAATAAGTATTAAAGGGGCATACAGACCGAACTTCGGGTTTTTGTAACCATAAATCATTACCGCCAGGATAGCGACAAAGTAGAAGGTAAAACCAGAGAAGAAAGGCAGGCCCAGTTTGTTTACGAAGAATACGTCCATCATGCCCGATACCTTAATGGTATCCTGGATCACGAATTTCTGCACCGCACCGGTAATAAGGCAACCGATCACAAATGCCCAGAAAGTACCCCAGGCCGTAACCTTACCACGTTTGAAGTAGTACACCATTACGATAGCCGGGATGGTGAGGAGGTTGAGCAAGTGGACACCGATAGAAAGGCCCATCAGGTAAGCGATGAATACGATCCAGCGATCGGCATATTTTTGGTCCGCTTCATGCTCCCATTTCAGGATAGCCCAGAAAACGAGCGCAGTGAACAGGGAAGACATGGCATACACCTCGCCTTCCACAGCGGAGAACCAGAATGAGTCGGAGAAAGTGTAAGCCAGCGCGCCTACAACACCAGCACCCATTACCACCGTCATTTTTTCGACAGTGATCACATCACCAGCCTTAATAATAATGCGGCGGGCGAAGTGGGTAATGGTCCAGAACAGGAACAATATGGTAAAACCACTGGCCAGGGCCGACATAATATTTACGCCCAGCGAAGCTTCAGATGGTTTAAATGGCATGGTGAACAAACGGCCGATAAGCACAAACAGGGGCGCTCCGGGAGGGTGGGGCACCTGAACTTTGTAGGCTGCAGATATAAACTCACCGCAGTCCCACAGGCTTCCGGTGGCTTCCATAGTCATAAGATAGACCGAGCAGGCGATAATACAAACAATCCAACCTACTATGTTATTGGTCTTGTTAAAATTCATAAGGTCAATTTAAGATTCGGACAAAAATAGAAAAACTAAGCAATTAAGAAAGCCTTAACTACAGTTTTAACTTTTTCTAAATATATTTTTTTGATAAAAAGCCGTATAACATCACTCCACTGTCAGGGATCTGCGCACCGACCAGGCTTCCGGTTTACCAGCAAAAAGAATTTTGGTGGCCGCCCAGGTTTCCCGGAAAAGGTCAGAATTGCGGTAATTATCAAGGTGTTGCTCGCTTTCCCAATGACTATAAGTGAAGAAAACGTGGTTTTCGGACGAGTGGTTCCATAATTCCAGGTGGGTACAACCTGGGAAATGACGGATCTGCGCCTTCTGTTTATCGAATAGCCTGGTAAATTCCCCCACCCTTAGCGGGTCGAAGGTCATTTTAACAATACGTAGGATCATGTTGTAACAATGCCGTAAAACCGGCAATATACGTTCATTCGGGAAAATACCGGAGGAAATACGGCCGCTACTTAGCCACGGCCATCTTTGCCCTTAAGGCAGCCTCCTTTTCCGCGCTCCAGTAAGCACAATCCAGTTGCAGCAATACCGAGGAGTAGGGGATGCGTTCGTTCGTTTTCAATACCAGTACTCTGAATTGAGTGGCTGCGGCGTCCAGCCGGGTAAATACCGAATCGTGCAACATGCTTTGTACCGGCGCGCCTTCCATCAGCTTTAATACTTTGGCCGACAGGGCAGCTACGCCAGGCGCCGCATCTTCTGTAATAAAAGCCAGTTCCTTATCCTGGTAAAAGACAGGTTTCACGTAACCAGAAGCTTTCACCGCACTTATTACTTCTTCCAGCACGGGGGCGAGGTTTTCGTTTGTGTTGATGTAGGTAATGCCGGGTGTGTTTTGCGCCGGGAATGCCTGGTCGGCCACCACTATCCAGTTGCGGTGCCCCATCAGCGGCATGGCGGCTTTCAATTCTTCTTTCCAGCCGGGGGCTGCGGGAGCAGGGGGCTGTTTACAGGCGGAGAAGCTGGTAAGCAGCAGTAGTGGAATGCTACATTTCAAAAAACTACGCATAGCTAGGCGATTGAGATTTTTAACGACTTGTTTTCTTTGATGGTAACAGGAGCGGCAAAGGAAAGTTTCAAGCCACCTTCTTCGCGTGTAACGCTCGCTTTTATAAGCTGGTCGCCCAGTTTCACGGTAGCCTTCGTTCCCTTTGCTGCGACCAGGCTAATGCTGTTCAGCTGCAACGACCCGTAACGGAGTTTCAGTTTGTGAGCGCCATTGCCGTCGCTGGCGTAAGTGCCCCAGCCTTCGGCGGCGGTAAAAGGTGCTTTGAAACCTTCGGCGTTTTTCCATTTCGGCGCAAAAGCGATGTGGCCTTTAGGTCCGTGGTACTCAAAACCGCAGGCGGTAATAAAAGTGCCGTAGCTGGCCATGGCGCGGGCGTAGTGGTCGCTGCACTCTATTTCGTTAAAAGGATTTCTTTTGGCTGCATGGTGCCTGTCATGGATACAACGCGTGAGGGCCAGTGCTTCGTCCGTCATGCCTTCTGCCATCATATGGCTGGCTACCTGGTGTTCAAAGCCCGACATGCATTCGTGGAAGTAGCCCAGTTGCCAGGTTACATCTTGGCCGAAGGGGCGTGGCTCGTTATGTGGGTTCGTGTTCAGGATCATGCCACCTTCGCCGGCCACTGCATAAGGCCGGCCGCCGATGTGCGTTTTTATATAAGGGCCTACGTCTTCCGTGAAATTGTATTTCCATAATGCACGTAACGCCGATAATGTTTTTTCCTTGTCCCATAATCTGCCGAGACCTACCTGCCAGGCCCAGCTCTGGCCATATACCTGGTCGATGTGACAGGTATTGTAGGATCCCAGTTTTTTCCTGCCCTGTACAGCGTCGGGGCGATGGATAAAGTATTCGCCGTTAAACAGCTGGTCCATATTACGGCTGCCTTTTTCCACATAATCCTTACAGATAGCGGCAAAGGAGGTGTCGTTCATTTCCTCCGCCATCAGTTGCGCTGCTTTGGCCGCCGCTATGCAAAGGCCGGCGATCCAGGCGATCTCACCTTCCCAAACAGCATCCAGTGTATTTTCCATCGGCGTATCGGTAAGGCCGTCGCCGTTTTTATCCTGTGCCAGCATAAAGCGGACTGCCTTCTTCGTATTTTCCCAGTTGTGTTGCAGGAAATCGTTGTTAGCGCTCATCTGGTGTTCGCGGTACATGCGGAGGATGCTGCCTGCCTGCCCGTCGATGGCCGGGCGTGTTTCAAATTCAGCGCGGAAAATAATGCCGCCATTTTCCTCCATGCCAATACCGAGGTCGGTGCGTTGGCGGCAATCCCGTTCCAGCGAAGGGAAGATGCGTGCCATAGTTTGTGCATACTGCCAAACGTGTGTGCAGGTGCCTTCGCAGGCGTTTACGCCTTCCCACGACCAAAAGCGGCCGCTCGCAAAGCGATAGGTGTTAGCAGTGGCGAGGGTGCCGATATTCAGGAAAGTTCTTTCCAGGAACCAGTGCGGCAGGGTAGAGTCGTAAAAAGTATCTTTCCAGCGTAAGGTTTGTTCCCAAAGCTGCGGATGGATGGCGATATGTTTACCGGCTTCGGCGGCGTTGGCAAACTTTGCCCCGTAGAAGTGCCCGTTGCCGGTATCTTTCAGTTTAGTTTTGAGTTGAGGCAACAGGTGGTTGAAATGCCAGCTCAACGCAAACCGGGCGTTGGTAGTGGCGCCAGGCTTTAATGTATACGGTTTGGTGGTGATGGCACCCACCAGTTTTTCCGATGCGGCCACAGTGGACGGTGTTGTTTTTGCCTTCAGCAGGTCCTTGTGGTCGAGCGACCATGGCGTAGCTTCGGTATTAACCGTGCCGCCGCCTGCCAGTAAAGTGATGCAGGTAGAGCCATCGTCGGCCTTCAGTTCGGCGGGCTGCGTTTTATATTGGAAATCGCCGTACACGCTGCTATAGGTGCCGGCTTCGATAGCTATGTTTTGCTTTAAGCCTTCACCATCCTGCCCGGATATTTTCCTGGCACCGTTTTCGAGCCAGCCGGTGATGGTGGCGGTCATGTTTCGGGGCGAAAGGTTTTTGACGCTGATGTCGAATATAGTAGCCGGGGTAGCGGAGTTGTCGGCATCGAGTGGAATGAAGAGTCCACCGGCTTTCACCGTTACCTCTGCCAGTGTTGATTTGTATCGGATGGTAGCTACCGGGTAAGTGGCTTCGAAAGTCACCTCATCCCAGTCTTCTTCTTTCAGTTCTTTAAAAACGGTGGTCTTATCTGTTTCCATCAGCAAACCAAACCCCTGCTCCAGCACACGTTTATTAGCGGCGATGGCAGGTTCTACATAAGATGCGCCATCACGGTTGCGGATCTTTTTTTCACTCACACCATCATTCCAAAGCACCGTTTTAGGATCGATACCTTCGCGCGTGTCGTTGTAAACGCCCCACAACCAAAGCCTGCCATCGCCGCCCAGGTACACGGTGCCTGCATGCAAACCGCCCGCTGGCATACCGATGTACTTCAGTTCATTGCGGCTTTTGAGGTAGGTGGTCGGTAAACCGCGGCTGTACAACGATTTAATCCATGAAGGGGCTAGTTTTTTATCAACAGGAATGTTATGTAATGGGCCTTGTGCAAAAGCCTTTGCCCATGAAGGCAGGGAAAGGCTTAGCAGGCCTGCAGCTGAAACAGCGGATTGCGTAAGGAATCTTCTACGGTGCATAACTTGGATTTACAGATCACATTGTAGAGAGTAAGGTATGGATAAGCTTTGCTAAATTACATATAAGAGGTAAAATTCCTATAAGGAAAGAGAAATTACCATCAGAAGTGTGCTTTCGAGTATATTGCTGACCGCTATGAAGCTACATCGTTTATTATCTGCGTTGATCATATGGGCTGGTAATGCCGGCTTCATTGTACTATGGGGGATTTTTGCCCAACTGAACGCTTTCCTTGCATGCGGATCATCTTATGGCAGCGGGCCTTGCTGGAATAAAGTGTTCGTCGGCTTTGCGATAGCTTATCCGGTAATACTGGGGTTGTTGTATTGGAGGCAGATAATCGTGAAAGTGTGGTGGGTGGCACTTGGTTGCCTGTTGTCCTGTGTTGTTATCTTATGGTGGTTTTTTCTGTTGATCTACTCGAACACCACCCTTCCCGTCTGGTAGTAAGCCAGCTTCAAAGGCAGGCGAACGATCTCCTGTACTGCATTACCTGCAATCATGGTAATAAAACCATTGTCGGCGCAGCAGATGTACTGATCTTTGAACTTCGCGATCAGCATATATCCGACTTCTTATCGAACAGGTTGATGAGTACGATGTGAAAAGTGCCGGCGGGGTAGTTTTCAGTTTAGCTTGGAGGCAGCAGGTGGTTGAAACGCCAGCTCAATGCAAACCGGGCGTTGGTGATGTCGCCCTATCATCGTACATTCAATCTCCCCAAACACGCGAAATATGAATGCTATATTGCTCTTGCTGCTCTCCTGTATAACCTCGTTGCCCGCAGGTAACACTATCAATAAACCCGTTATTTGCCTTACTTACGACGATGGACTTGATTCTCATCTGCAAACCGTACTGCCTCAACTGAATACGGCAGGATTTAAGGCTACATTTTTTCTGAATGCTATCAGGGGTGCCGCTACAGTGATCGGAGCGCCTTCCCCGGCGGTGAAAGGTTGGCGCATGGCTGCTTTGCAAGGGCATGAGTTGGGTAACCATACCCTGTTTCACCCTTGTCCGCAGGCGCTGGGCTGGCCTGGCGAGCTTTCTATTGAATCTTATACGGTTGACCGGCTGATGGCAGAAATAACTGCGCAACAATCATTACTGGCGGCACTGGATACTACCCGCAAACAGCGCTCGTTTGCCTATCCCTGCAATAACACCGTGGTGGCTGGCGTCGATTACGCTGCTATGCTTCGTGAAAAGGGCCTGGCTTTGTATGCACGCGCGGGTGGTGATAGCAGCAGTATTATTGCAGATTTTAAGAAGCTGGATGCTGGTAAAGTTCCCAGTTGGCTGGTGCCGGAGGGGACAAGCGGGGAAGCCTTAATAGCTTTTGCTCAAAAGGTGAAGCAGCAGGGTGGTATGGGCATTTACCAGTTTCATGGTGTAGGTGGCGAGTTTTTTCGGGTAACACCGGCAGCACATCAACAGTTGGTACGTTACTTACAGGAACATCGGGAAGAATATGAGGTGCTTACATTTTCGGCGGCTATGGAGCTGGTTACCCGCCGGTAACTATTCGAACACCACCCTCACCGTCTGGTAATAAGCCAGCTGCTGGTAAGTAGCGTTCTGCACCAGCTGTTCACGGCTGAAGCCCTGCAAACCGAAGAGGCCTGCGGCATTACCCTTGTTTACAGCTATTTCGAGGTAACCGGCAGAATTAAACATGGCTACCTTCTGGCCTTCGGCAACATCGCTGTAGGTTTCGCTGATGGTGGTGATCATTTCATTACGGCGGAACATGATGGCGAACTTGCGGTCGGCGCGTTGTTCTTCGAACTGCTCCCTGGTGATATTCACGATTACGTTCTCGAAGTTATCGATATGAATGATCTGCCCTTCGATATAATCGTGGCCCGTAAGCGGCTGGAGGTTATTTTTTACGATGATGTTTTCCGCCCTGGGGCCGAGTTCGGCTAAAGCAGTACCGTCGCACATGCTTTTGATGGCAGTGGCGAAGGTAGCGGTAACGTTCAGTGTATGTTTGGGTTCGGCCGGGTTCAAAGGCAGGCGAATGATCTCCTGTAACGTATTGCCGGCAATCATGGTAATAAAACCATTGTCGGCGCAGCAGATGTACTGGTCCTTAAACTTCGCGATCAGCATATAATCCGACTTCTTATCGAACAGGTTGATCAGTACGATGTGAAAGGTGCCGGCCGGATAGTATGCGAAGGCGCTTTTGAAGATATAAACGGCTTGTGGCAGGTTAAAAGGAGAGATGCGGTGCGAAATGTCCATCACACGGGTACCCGGACAGGTTTGTAGTAACTGGCCTTTCATGGCAGCTACCAAATAATCCTGTAAACCGATATCAGATGTGAGTGTTACTATAGACATTTCGAGTGTTACTTTTCCTTTTTTTCTGCTAAAAAAAACTGTTTCGGGATTAGAGTGCAAAGAACGTGCAAATCTTTACATGGCGTGCTTTTGCGCGTTCTTTTATTTATTCAGATATAACGATGTGGATTAAACGTTCCGCAGATTTCCTAAAAAATATTTGGAGCGAATAAATTATTTGTTACTTTTGCACTCCGCAATTGAGAAACTGCGGTGCGAAAGTGTAGGATTCCGTAGCTCAGTTGGTAGAGCAATACACTTTTAATGTATGGGCCCTGGGTTCGAGTCCCAGCGGGATCACAGAATACTCTCAAACTTGTTTAAGCCGTATGGATCGTAAGATTTATGCGGCTTTTCGCATTTGGTGCCTGAGTTGTATCCGGTCTGTCTGCACGATGTCGATTTCTCTAATAGTTCCCATTCTGGTGTATTTTCGCTCCTTTGCCAAAGTTTATTGTTATCCTTCATCGAAAAATCTGAGTTGATGTTATCAGCTTATATTTTTACCAATGCTCTCATTTCTTCAATTTTAGCTACCG
This sequence comes from uncultured Chitinophaga sp., assembly GCF_902168175.1. Lineage (GTDB taxonomy): Bacteria > Bacteroidota > Bacteroidia > Chitinophagales > Chitinophagaceae > Chitinophaga. The sequence continues at coordinate 99,899 of NZ_CABHOU010000076.1, forward strand.
ATACTTTACTCTTGTCGTACGACAGGTAAAATGTATTGGAGGCTTCTTCCACACCTTCCCATATTACAGCAATGTTGCCCTGCCTGGCGAAGTCGTGTGCCAGGAAATCTGATACCACACTTACGCCTTTTCCCTCACCGATCGATTTAAGTATCGCACTGAGATTGGGTATGATGTATTTAGGTGCGATGGCCGGCCGTTTGCCGAAATTCGTTGTCCAGAATTTCCTGATAAGCGCCAGGTCGTCGCTGTATGCGTACCAATCCTGCTTCAATAGCCATTTTTCAATCTCCCCGTAGTCCTGGTTTCTTACCTGTGTTCGGAAAACGCGTACGTCCATCTTTTTATTGGCCACTACTACCAGCTTCTCCGTAAGCACGGGTTCATGTACCAGGTGTTTCTTTTCCATTGCCTTCTGGCTGCCAATCACAAAGTCAAGATCACCTTCCGTCAGCTGTTGTATAAGCTCTTTTCCGATACCGAACGATACGTTCAGTTGCGATGGGATCTTTTTCATGCGCGCCGTAAGCTTCGAGTTGAAAAAATCCAGCGGGGCGCCTAGTCGAATGGTCGGCAGTTTGTTTAACGCCGGTTTTTGAAAAGAGCGTTCCACAGATCCCAGGTTTTCCATCGATGCCACCACCTGCGTGTAGAGTCGTTTACCCGTTTCGGTAGGAACGAGTTGCCTCGGCAGCCGGTCGAACAATTTGGTGCCAATATACTGTTCAAGGGCGGCCAGGTGAACACTTGCATTCGGTTGTGAAATAAGTAGCTCCTGGGCGGCCTTCGTAAGGTTGCCTTGCTGATAGATAGCAATAAAAGTTCTATACCATTCCAGATTTACCACGCTGCAAATGTATTCAAAAATTAATAGCAAACAATAAATTCTATTAATATTTTAATAATTAATTTCGGACGATATACGGATTTATGGATTGTGTCTGAGCCATGGTATTACGTTTTGAGCTTGTTTGCCTCAATGTGTCGTTTGTCAGGATTAGCCGGTTGCTATTCAAATTTTAATAGGAGAGAATGGGGAGGGTGTTGTGTTTTTTATCTTTCTAAAAGAAAAATTTGGATGGAAGTAAATTATTGTTACTTTTGCAGTCCTTAAAAAATGGGTTGATTTCGTAGCTCAGTTGGTAGAGCAATACACTTTTAATGTATGGGCCCTGGGTTCGAGTCCCAGCGGAATCACTGGAAATTTGCAAGACCTGCGCGTAGCGCGGGTCTTGTGTTTTTAGTCGAGTAGTTGGTCGAGTTCCTTTTGAATTACCACTTTTGCTTTCCCGTACTTTATACAGGTTAACCAGCTTTTACGAAGGTACGAACAATGCACCTTACTATATTTGCAAAATAATCATAGCATGGAAACAGCCTAAAATTTAATGATCAATGAACCAATATATAGTAGATACAGAACATGCGGCAAAAGGTCTAATAAATGCCATTTTTGAGGAGGAAAAGAAATTATTGGAAATAGAAGAAAAGTATGCTAAACTCTCAGCAATTTATAACATTTTAAAAATGCAATATTTGGGTTCTGATGATCCCACAGACATCGATGACCCAGAAGTGATAGAAAAATTAGCATTAATGAGTACATTTTCTAGCGTACATAATCTACCCTCATTAGGACAAGAAGTTACAGCGTTGAAGAGGTCCTTGGCCAATAAGGCATTATCGATTGATGCACTATCAGGAGCACTTTTACAGATTGCTAAACAAGGTATATCTACAGTTTATGGAGGGCTTTCTAGTTGTAATGAAGGGCGTGCAATTGGTTTACAGAGCTTGAAAACTGTGGTATGGGAAGCACGAAATCAAGCAAATCATTGTGAAGAAGGTAATCCCAAGCGTAATGTCAAGGAGTGTTTCGAAAAACTAAAGACAGATTTTGGAACAAAATTCGACATCACCATCGAACCAACAAAGAGCAAAGCCAAATCTATCCTTGATCTATTAGAGTGGAAGAACTACGAGAATTATCTCAGAGACCTAGAATCCCTTCTTGGATAAACGAAGATATATATTAACGATAGGCTAAACACTACCGTTCCATCTGCCGTCATAGCATGGAATTGCATATTGGATTTAGTTTTATTTAGAGTCACCTGAGGAAATTATTTTCGTATCCTTGTTGTAAACGTTATAAACAACTGCTGCCTTGTTTCTCGTTCTTCTATCATCAGAGATAAAAAAGTCGCAGTAGCTCGCAAAGAAGCAATGCTCAGCATCCCATAGTCTTGCATAATTTGATGTTGGTGTTTCCTTATCTTTCCAATAGCCAAACATGTCAAGCAATTCAAATACTCCTGCAATTCGGTTATGCAGCCCAAATTTTTTACCATCAGGATGAAGCTGAATGCCATATTCAATCATTTCTAAGAAAGATTGATTTGTTCCCCAACTTGTTAGCTTAGTGTTCAGGTGGTCAATTACTTCTATCGCACTGTAGTTGTTTAATTTTAAAATGTCTATTCCTAACTGTCGCCTTATATCTTCTTTTTGTTCTTTGGATATTAGGTTCATGAAACCTTTTATTGCGGTAATGCCGGAGGGAACAAGGGTAATTGTGTCATAAACTTCCCGTGGATCTTCCATTATATGTGTCAGCCTGTTTCCATTTAGGTCTAAATACAGATAGTTGTTCTTAAAAATGTTTCTTACTGTGTCAAGCCTTTTTGTTAGTAGGTCATCCTTGGAGATAGATGAATTGCCGGGAAAACTTTCCACTTCAAAAATATGGGCTGATGAATAGAAAAATCGGAGTTTCCCGTTAGGGAGAACTGATTTTACACTATCAAGTGTATAGTCGCCGTTTTCAATTGAAACGATTATATTATTGTCAAGATAAACTGTCATAGATAGTTACTTAATAAACGGGCTCATCAACAAAAAATACCATTGAAAAGTTTTAAACTTAATATTAACCCAATGTTACAGCTTATTAAACTGTATATTCTTATTATGGATAAATAACATAATGCCAGTATATTCCAGCTTTTACCATTGCTTTATGATACAGTAAAGATGTAGCAAAATATATTTGGAAACTGGCCCCTTAATTTTGTATATCTATTGAGCATTGTTGTTTTTTACTTAAAAAATTAGGATATGAGAAGTTCGAATTTGAAGCGGTTGAAATCCTTTTTCACCTTTGATCTCCCCTTTAATGCTGGTTATAACAGGCTATCATTACACGCTATTCACAAACAACAAACCCTATCTTTCCCCAGCTGGGATATTGAAAGTACCCGAAGAAAGATCATTGCTGATTACTGGTATCGGCATGTACTTTATCATTTTTCATCATTATTTACTTTGGCTTTGCTAATTGTTCTGCCGTTTAATCTACACCTTAGTTTACTTATCTATACTGGTTATGTTTGGGGGCATTGCATTTTCAGGAGTTCTTCTTTGTGTTTATTTACCCCGGTTTGTTTCAAAATTCCTGCCACAACTGGAAGTGGTATTAGCTCATTATAAAAGCAGCCGGCCTTTAATAAGACAAGAAAAATGTGCAAAAACACAACCTAAAATTCCCACCTTAACTGTCATCCACTATGTACTATTACAAACTGCCGGTGTCAAAACAATCGCCTGTGATCAACGATCAGCCCAGTTAATAAACATGTTAACGGGCGTAGATACCGATAGTATCAAGGAAAACCTACGGAGGATTTACAAACCTGCCATGCTATCACCTAAAGAGAAGGCAGAAGTGTTAAAAGGTGTTGCTGCTGCAAGGTCATTTTTCGGGAGGTTGGATCATCCTCCAGCATTTAAGGTACTAGATCAACTGGAAATGAAGTTAATATAAAAATTAATATTTATTGATGCATACTTCATTGACTATCAAATGAGATATGACGGTTTTCCCAATCCATAAAAATTATTTTTATGTTTTATTTTCTTGTTCAATAAGCCTTAAGCATAAATGTATTGTAGATAGGTAACAATAAAATATCCACGAATGCCACAATGGCTTGTCATAATCAGTTTTTTGCCGAACGTTATGATGGCGGATTCCAAAGGTATTTGCAATTTCAAAAAGTTCATTTGTGTCCTTACTCATTAAAACGTTTTTAATCTTTGGCTTTAGATACTCAAGGACATCTGCAAGATCTCTCAACGCGTCCCTCCTTTCATCTAGGCTAGAGGTAGCTCTTCTAAATTTCACCATAGCCGCAGATACCTTCAACTTGATATTGCTTTCATCTGATGTAGGTATTGGGGCTGCAAATAAATTCTCAAATCCCTCTTCAATACTTTCCAGAATCTCACCCTTATCAGAGATCTCTAAGTTCCTATATCGCTTTAAAAGGGGATTAAATGCTTCTCTAAATTCCTGTCTGCCTAAATTATCATCGGAGGCAGAGACGTGTATCCCACAATCGTTCCAGCTATGATACGATGATACTGTTGGCTTGGAACAACAGTCATGCAGAAGTTCAATCATCGTGAAAAGGTCTACATCAGAATAATGATTCAGCTTCGTAGAAATAGGCCAAAGATCGCTTTTACCTACTTTCATAAATATCGCAGTATCAATATCATCTCCTAATATTCCATTAATATCACCATCAGTACAATATAGGCCAAAATATTTTTGAAAATACCCCTCATTTTCTAACTGGCGATATTTTAGAAGAAATGCTTTTTTAAACATTTCATTGCTTACGGCTTCAAACTTTGTATAACCTTTTCTTATATTATAATATTCTCTTTCTTCCATGAAATAATTTTGTAATACAGTTCATCTAATATAATGTTTTTATTCTATAAAATGATTGGCAGACTATTTCTCTTAAACATGTTTTCTAAGTATACTTAGATTTTTCTTGCTTGGCTGTTACCGTATTTTTGCCGCCTAAACAGTTAAGTGTATGAAAGAAAATGTGCAAATTGAAAAGGCTGAGGCACCCATGTTATTCCCTTTTGACCCAGACCAATTTTGGCTGCGTGTCCGGTTGATTATCCGGGAAGAAATTATAAATGCGGAAAGGGCCAACCCTGCTCTCCCAGTTTATGAAACACCCGGCCTCACCTATAAGCCCCTTTACAAGATCGGTGAGGTCTGCCAGCTATTCCAGGTCACCAAGCCCACTATTTATGACTGGATTAAACACGGTAAGCTAAGCCCCTACAAAATCCGGTCAAGGGTCTATTTTCTTTGGAACGATATACAGCAATTGTTACAGCCGAAAAAAGATGGACAGGTTGCCCGGTAGATTGACTGGCAGCTTTGCTACCTGTCTGCGGAGATCGTACAGGCGGCCTTGCCACCTGTACGCGGATATTAGGTAGGGCAGTGTGGCTGCCTGCCCGCGAAGATTGACGGGCAGCTTCGCTACCCGTCGCGGAAATTGTACAGGCGTGTTTGCCCCCTTGTACGCGGGACAAAGAACGGACTTCGCTCCGTTAGCGAGCGGTGTTTTTGCTTCGCAAAAACTCGCTCGCTTTTGCTCCCGCTGGTCGCAAAAGGTTGCCCGCAAGCGGGCAAGCATTAAAATTTTCGGTTATGAGTGAGAAAAGGAAAGGCCGCCCACCCAGCCCGGTAAAACGTCAGCTCCAGGTTGGGGTAAGGCTCAACGAGGAAGAAATGAAACGGGTGAAGCAACAGGCGCAAAGCGCCGGAATGAAACTCATGCCCTACATGCGGCAGGTGATCCTGCGGGGAAAGGTCGTTGCCCGGCTGGATGAGGAAGGCCGTCAATACCGGCTGGCCCTGATCGGGGTTGCTAACAACATCAACCAGATGGCTAAAACCTGCCACCAGAAAGGATATTTGTCCGCCTTGACTGCCTATTACAAGGATTACGCCCAATTATGTGAAATCCTGAAAAAGTTAAGTGATGATAAGTAAAGTAATAACGGGTAAGTCTTTTTCGGGTTGCTGCCGGTATGTCTGTAAACCGGTAGAACGGGCGGAGATCCTGTATGTTCATGGCGTTAGGGAATCCGACCCTAAACAGATGGCTGAGGATTTTGAACAGAACCGCCGCCTTTTGCCCAATAAGCATAGGGCCGTATTTCACGGTATTTTAAGTTTCCATCCAGATGATAAGGTAACAAACGAGCTGATGGCAACTCTTGCCCAAAAGTATCTCCAGGAAATCGGCCTGATAAACACACAGGTGGCGGTTGTAAAGCACACGGACAAGGCCCATCCGCATTTGCATATTATCGCCAACCTGGTAAATCTGAACGGCAAAGCCATTTCCGATAGCTGGTTAGGTCTACGCGGCAGCGGAATCACAGAAGTCAAAGCACAAAACCCGCATAAAACATACGTTTTATGCGGGTTTTGTGTTTTGCAATCATGGTGGACTATTTTGGAATTCGAAAACGAAATTAGGGGAGCTATAGAAAAAAAACAGGGCTCAGTATTAAATTGAAGGAAGATGTTGCATTTCTTAAACTACCCGGATCAGTAAGCGGGCGGCCGCTTGGGGTAATATTTCGTTTTACCCTATTTTTGAATAAATTCTCATACTACATGCCGCATACAGTTATTGGTCAATATCTCGACGACCACTTCCCGTTCCTCGACCCCGCACTTAGGAGTACTATTGCCAGTATTGGCTTTATCAGGGAGATACCTGCAGGTGGGGTACTGATGCGCAGCGGTGAATTTCTTAAGTACACGATGCTGGTGGCCGAGGGGAGTATTAAAGTGTATCGCGAATCGCCGGAGGAAGGAGAGATTTTTATGTACGAGCTGGAGCCTGGCAATGCCTGTGCCCTTTCTATGATATGTGCCACTACTGCCAGGGCCAGCGAGGTAATGGGCCGGGCGGAAAAGGATGCTGTGCTGGTCATGTTGCCGATCGAAGAGATGGAAACGCTAATGAAGGAGCATAAAAGTTGGTATCGCTTCGTGGTCGAATCTTACCGCAGCCGCTTTGAAGAGATCTTAGAGGTGTTGGATAGCGTGGCTTTTCGTAGTATGGACGAACGTTTGCAGCATTATTTAGGTAAGCAGAGTATCCGGCTCCATACCCGGGAGCTGAAACTTACCCACCATGATATTGCTTCCGATCTCAATTCCTCCCGCGAGGTGATTTCGCGTTTGCTGAAAAAGATGGAACAACGCGGACTGGTGTCCCTGGGAAGGAATATTATAGAAATAAAATTTGTTGTGTAACCCAGGTCACCGTATTTCCCTGGCAGATGTCTGAATTTTGTTTTAACAAAACAGACATATGATGGTTGTTGGTTACATAGCTGCCGCTTTTATCGGTCTTGCGCTGGGCATGACCGGTGGCGGTGGCGCTATTCTTACGGTGCCGGTACTGGTATATCTTTTTGGCCTTTCTCCTACATTGGCTACTTCTTATTCTCTATTTGTAGTTGGTAGTACCAGCCTGGTAGGTGCTGTTAGCAATTACCGCAGGCGCCTGCTGGACTGGCGTACGGCTTTCTTATTTGGTCTGCCCTCTGTAATCACGGTTTTTGCTGTCCGCAGGTTCCTGTTGCCATTAATTCCCGGCACGCTGGGCCATATACAAGGATATACACTTACCAGGGATACTGTTACGATGATGCTTTTTGCGCTCCTGATGGTATTGGCAGCATTCTCTATGTTTAAAAAGACGTCGGATAATGGCAATAATGCCGGGCAGCCGTTTTGTGGCCGCTGCCGGCTTATACTTTATGGTATTGGGCTTGGTATGGTTACAGGTTTATTAGGGGCCGGTGGCGGTTTCCTGCTGATCCCGGTGCTTGTTGTGCTGGTGAAGCTGCCAATGAAAACTGCGGTAGGTACGTCATTGCTGATTATTGCCGTTAACTCGCTTACTGGTTTTGCCGGTGACTTCGGAATGTATGATACGAACTGGCTCTTTTTAACAGGGCTTACAGTAATTGCGGTGGCAGGCATCCTGGCTGGTGGCCGCCTGGCCCATAACATTCCTGCCGTTCTACTGAAAAAGGGGTTTGGTTTACTGGTATTAATTACCGGTGTTCTTATGTTAATCCATGAAATTTTATAATGATGATAGCAGATTTTTTACAGCGGCCCTGGCCCTGGTATGTGGCCGGACCATTAATCGGTCTTACAGTGCCCACACTCTTGTTGCTGGGCAACAAGTCGTTCGGCATCAGTTCGTCCCTGCGCCACGTATGTGCAGCCTGTTTCCCTTCTGACATACCATTCTTTAAGTATAACTGGAAAAGTGAGGCCTGGAACCTGTTTTTTGTTGGGGGGATTTTGTTGGGTGGACTCATTATGGCACTGTGGCTTTCCACACCATATGATGTGATGGTGCATCCTCAACTGGCTAAGGAACTGGCTGGCTATAACATCGGCACCGGCGGGTTATTGCCGGCGGAATTATTCAGCTGGCAGTCGCTTCTAAGTGTACGTGGGTTATTGGTGATGGTGGGCGGCGGCTTGCTGGTCGGTTTCGGGGCCAGGTATGCGGGCGGCTGTACCAGCGGCCATGCCATCATGGGACTGTCTACACTACAATGGCCATCTCTTGTTGCTACCTGCTGTTTCATGTTAGGGGGGCTGGTTATGGCAAATCTCATATTGCCTTTTATTTTATCGCTTTGAAACTACCGGAAATGAATATAAATGAATTAGTACTCCGTTCACAGGACAGTATCTGTGTAAATGAAAGCCGGTTGCGGCATAAATGGTATCACCAGCTAAAATATATACTGGTCGGCATTGCGTTCGGCATTGTCTTTATAAAGGCCGAAATTATCAGTTGGTATCGCATCCAGGAGATGTTCCGGTTCCAGTCTTTCCATATGTATGGCGTCATTGGCAGTGCCGTTATCACAGGTATGCTGTCTGTATGGATCATCAAAAAGTGGCGGTTGCGTACTATTTATGGGGAACCGGTTATGTTGCATACTAAAAAATTTAACAAAGGACAGGTGTATGGCGGTTTGCTCTTTGGTTCGGGCTGGGCGCTCACGGGTGCCTGTCCCGGCCCGTTGTTTGCACAGATAGGTACCGGTGCTACTGTAGTAATTGTAACGTTGTTGAGCGCGGTTGCCGGCACCTGGATCTATGGGCGTTTCCGCGAGAAACTGCCTCATTGATCGAACTAACAAACATTAGTAACCAGTGTGACAGCAGTCACCGTATCTTCTCTAACGTAATGGTAATTTGCATTTAAAACCAACAGTATGAAAATTCAGCAATTTGAAGATCGTCCGCTTGCGCATTATTCCTACGCGATTTTGAGTGAATGTGCAGCCGAAATTGTCTTAATAGATCCTTCCCGCGATATAGCACCCTATCTTGAGTATGCTCGCGTGAATAACGCCAGGATAACCGGTGTTATAGAAACCCATCCACACGCTGATTTTGTAAGTGGGCACCTGGAACTGCACAAGACTGCCGGCGTCACTATTTACTGCTCGAAACTTGTCGGCGCCTTTTATCCGCATACGACGTTTGATAGTGGTAACGAAATATCGTTTGGTAAAATAAAATTAAAGGCCCTTAATACCCCCGGTCACTCTCCCGATAGCATTAGTATCGTACTAGAACATGAGGGGAAAGATAAAGCTGTTTTTACGGGTGATACATTATTTATCGGCGACTGCGGCCGCCCCGATCTGCGCGAGCAGGCCGGGAACATTACTGCGGCCCGCGATTTGCTGGCCAGGCAAATGTATCATTCACTGCGAAACGAACTCCTTGTGCTGGATGAGTCTGTAGAGGTATATCCGGCCCATGGTGCCGGTTCTCTTTGCGGCAAATCGCTTAGCCAGGACAGTAGCAGCACTATCGGCCGGGAAAAACGGACGAACTGGTCGTTGCAGGATATGTCTGAAGAAGCATTTGTACAGGCACTCAATACCGATCAGCCATTCATACCGGCATATTTTACATACGATGTGTCGGTGAACCGCAAGGGGGCTGAAGTGCTGGCGAATGCGCTCGGCAATGTCCGGCTGTACGGCCAGCCAGTTATTACGGACAATCATGTAGCCGTTATAGATGCCCGTCCTGCGGTTTCTTTTAAAAAAGGCGCACTGCCCGGCGCTATAAACCTTCAGGATGGTAATAGCTTCGAAACCTGGCTGGGCACACTGGTTAAGCCCGGGGAGGCATTTTACCTGGTGGCCGAAACGACAGAGCAGCTACGGAAGCTTGTGGCCCGCACCGCGAAGATCGGTTATGAACCGTTTATCAGGGAAGCCTTCGTATTACAGGAAGGCCCTCAACGGATGGAAGTGCTGGATGTTGAAGATTTTAAGCTCCACGAACACGCATACACCATTGTTGATGTACGCAGTGCCGGGGAAGCCGCAGCTAAACCTATCTTCAGGGAGGCGCTTAATATACCGCTGAACGAATTGCGGGAAAGAGGAAGTGAGATTCCTTTAAACAAGCCGGTAGTGGTCCATTGTGCCGGCGGTTACCGCAGTGCGGCCGGCAGTAGCATAGTCGCCGGGTTGTTGAAAGGAAAAGCCAGCGTATATGACCTGGGCGAAACGGTAAAGGAATTTACGTTACCGGCACTACAGGGGTAGTTGATGTACCTTTAATATGGGTGTAAAAGCACAGCACAGGTTGCAAATGTGATTAGCGGGAGCAGTTGCCCCTGCTAATCACATACTTATTGGCGGTGAGCTGTAATAAAAAGTTTATTTTACGAAAGGATAGCTTTTCGGATTATATACAGTTTAAAAAATTATGGAAGAGAAAAATTTGAAGCAAACAAGCGATCACCTGGCCAATGAACGAACTTTTCTTGCATGGGTTAGAACAAGTATAGGTATCATGGCTTTTGGTTTTGTAGTGATGAAGTTTTCTTTGTTCGTGAAACAACTTTCTTTAATAACCGGAACATCTGCCATTTTGCCCTCCAGGGGATATTCCGCTATTATTGGCGTGCTCCTTGTTGCCGTAGGCGCAATTACGACGCTGTTGGCTTTTGTGCGATATAAAAAAACAGAAAGAGAGATCACGCTTGGCCAGTATCAAAACTCGGCGCTGTTGCTTAGTTTATTAACTGTTTTTATATTTTTTATTAGTGTCTGCCTTATCTTTTATCTCATAACTACTTCATGATTTAAAAGGCTTAGGAACGAATACGCCCTTCCCGGGCCACAGTTAACTTTCTTTATCACGAATAACTACCGTTTATACATTAAAGCTGCCCTGATGACGATCAGGCTTCAATTTTTTATTACTTTGGTGGTCTGACATTTTTCACTAAATCCCTTCGATCACTAACTTATGCAGAGAACTACATTCCAAAATACAGTGCCTGGCAAGTGCCTCGCCTTTGGCGTGTATGTACTTTTTTTCTTCGTGCAGTTGCACCTTCGCTATGTATGTATTCCGTCGTATGACGGGATGGCACAGCCGGATAGTTATCGGTCGGCACACAAACAAACCGGGGCCGGTATATACACCGATGGCTCCCAGGGCGTATCGAAACTACAGGTAAAACTAAACAAGCGATATTTTCCGACTCAAATCTACGGGCCCTTACCCTTACAACTACAGTTCAATCTGGCGGAGGTCGTGTTACTGTTGAAAACAGAAGCGACTACTGTAACGCCTGCCCTGCAATTTTCCCAGTTAACCTGCTCGTTACTTCGCGGCCCCCCATCTATCTGTTAAATATATTTCGCACTACATTCTCTGTTATAATGGCATAGGTGACTATCTACTGGTTGCCTGAAATGTTATATTCTTAATACTTGATCATGTTTCATTTTAGAAAGATGCGCTGGCTGTGCAGCTGGCTGCTTATTTCCTTTTGCGTGCCATCTGCGGCGCAACAACCTGTACTTACGCTGAAAGAACTGCTTATTCATGTAGACCGCAATGCGCCCTCCCTGGTGGCTGATTCTGCTGCCATCCGGATCAGGCAGGCGCAGGAAGTGGCAACACGTGGCAATAGTCTTCCTTCTCTGAAGGTAAACTACCAGGTAAACGCGGGCACCAACAATAATATGCCAGGCGGTTATTTTTCCTATGGCATTGTACCTGGCAATTCCCGGGTGCGTATAGAGGATAACGCCAGTACTGCACTTGGCGATCTTGGAATTGCGGCTTTCGACTGGGAGGTGTATAATTTTGGCGCCTACGAGGCTCAGCGAATGGTAGCCTCTTCTGATCTTCATGTGGAGCAGGCGCGTTTTGGACAAAGCCGCTATGAATGGCATGCTTACACAATAGAAAACTATCTTCAGTTACTCCGGCTGAATGAACTTGTTAAAATACAATTGCAGACCATCCAGCGTAATACCGAAATACGCCGGTCTATTCAGGCGCAGGCGAAAAGTGGAATTATAGCCGGGGTAGATACGAGTATTGCCGTGGCAGAGCTTTCCAGGGCAAGGCTGAATTACCTGGAACTATCCAATCAATACCGGCAGATCCAGCTGGGTTTGTCAGCCATCAGCGGATTAACGCCCGATCTGCTTGTTCCCGACACGGCTTTAGCTGCGAAACTTATTTTGTTCAACAAAACGGTATCGATTCAGGAAACCGATACGGCACATCATCCCAATATTGAGTTGTATAAGTCGATGTACCGGAACAGCCTTGATAAAGAGCGGCTGGTACGAAAAAGTTACAGTCCGAAAATTTCGCTGCAAGGTGCGGTATGGGGCAGGGGTTCCAGTATTAGTGCTTCCGACGAATTCCGTTCGCTTAACAAAGGGTTGGGCTTCGAAAGGGGTAATTACCTGGTGGGAGTTGGTATTACCTATAACGTGTTCGATTTTAAGCGCAGGCACATGCAGCTATCGGTTCAGGAGGCCTCTACTGAATATGCAAAACGAAAACTGGACGAACAACGGTCTCTGCTCGTTTTGGGCATCAATAAAACCGACGCCGATCTGCAAACCGCATTGCAACGCCTTGAGGAAATTCCCCACCTGCTAAATGCAGCTCAGGCAGCCTACCGGCAAAAGTTTTCGCTTTATAGAAATGGCCTCACCAACATTGTGGAGCTGAATGCGGCGCAAAACACACTGTACCGGGCTGAAATAGACTATACTAATGCTCACTATCTCTATTGCAAAGTGCTGTTTCAAAAAGCCCTGAATGAGCATGTGGTGGATGAGGTTCTAAATAATATACTTAACTGATTGATATGTCGCTAGTTTCTTCTGCACTAAAACGCCCGATAACCACTGTCGTAGTCGTCGTTAGTTTGCTTCTTTTTTCGGTAGTTACAGCTATTAAAATACCGATTGATATATTTCCGAAACTTAACCAGCCTACTATTTATGTGATCGAGTCGTACGGAGGTATGTCTGCACAGCAAATGGAGGGCTTTTTCTCTACCCGTTTGCAGGATCAGTTCCTGTATGTGAATGGCATCCGCAATATTACAGCAAAAAATATCCAGGGGCTTACAATGCTTAAATTGAGCTTCTACGAAGGCACGGATATGGCCGAAGCTTCGGCACAGGTGGCGCTACAGGTGAACAGGGCCATGAAGTTTTTTCCTCCGGGTGCATTGCCGCCACAGGTGGTGCGGTTCGATGCTTCGTCGCTACCGGTGGGGCAATTGGTCGTGTCCAGTAAGTCGCGCAATCTTAAAGAGATTTATGACCTCGCGGCCACCCGGGTAAGGCCTGCATTTGCCAGTATCGCCGGGCTATCTGCGCCACCGCCTTTCGGGGCCAACTCGAGGGCTATCACTGTAAGTGTAAACCCAAGTAAACTGCGTAGCTATAATATCACGCCCGATGAGGTGGTAAGCGCGCTGGCCAAGTTCAATGTAATGTCGCCGTCAGGTAACCTTCGGCTGGATAATACGATGTATCTCACTACTATGAATACCTTGTTAAAGGAGGTAGAGGAATTTGGAGATATACCTATTGTAACGAAAAATGGTGTTCCTGTTCTGGTAAAGGATGTAGCCAGGGTAGCTGATGCGGCGGATGTGACGGTAGACTACGCGCTGATCAACGGGAAACGATCTGTATATATACCGGTGGTAAAAACGGCAGATGCTTCTACCTGGGAGGTGGTTAAAAACCTGAAAGGGAAAATGCCGGACATGCAAAGCCTTTTGCCGGATGATGTGCAGCTGTCTTACGAATTTGACCAGTCGGTGTTTGTGGTAAATGCAGTAGAAAGCCTCATCACGGAAGGTGGCCTGGGTGCCCTGCTTACCGGCCTGATGGTGTTGCTCTTCCTGCGCGACCTTCGCAGCAGTCTTATCGTGGTGATCACTATCCCGGTGTCAATTCTTATTGGTGTACTCCTGCTGAGCGCCTTTGGTCAAACGATCAATATTATGACGCTGAGCGGACTCGCGCTGGCAATCGGTATTCTGGTAGACCAGGCCACGGTTACTATTGAGAACATACACCAACACCTGGAGATGGGTAAGCCCAAGCGGCTGGCTATTTACGATGCCTGCCAGGAAGTCGCTTTCCCATTGTTGCTGATCCTCATGTGCATCCTGGCCGTTTTTGCGCCCTCATTCCTGATGAATGGCATTCCGAAGGCGATGTTCCTGCCGCTATCATTATCGATTGGACTAACGATGATCATATCCTATATTCTCGCGCTGACGCTGGTACCGATACTTTCCAACTGGATGATCAAGGAGGAAAAATACAGCTATCATCATGGACAGTTGCACGCCCATGCAGGTCAGGCTTTTGATAAAGAGGAGATACAGCAGATCGACAGGCACCTTGAAGAAGAGGTAAAGCATCCGGAAAAGAACGACTTTTTCGAACGCGTTAAGCTGAAGTATGTAAATATTTTGCAGCGCAATATGCCACGGAAAAAATGGCTGATACCATTGTACCTGGTCATCTCCCTTGGGTTGGCTGGTCTGGGTTTTGTCGTCATCGGAAAGGATATGATGCCTAAGCTGAACAACGGACAGTTCCAGCTGCGTATTAAGGAACCAGATGGTACCAGGCTGGAGAGGACCGAAGAAAAAATGCGACAGGTGTTGAAGATTATCGATTCCACCGTGGATCACCACGTAGCGATCAGTTCTGCCTATGTAGGATTGATTCCCAGCAGCTACGGTACCAGTAACCTGTATATTTTCAATACTGGGACGCATGAAGCGGTGTTGCAGGTGAATCTTGATCACGAATACAAAGTGAATATGGACGACCTGAAAGAGGCACTTCGGAAGAACATAAAACACTACCTGCCAGAGCTTCGCATCAGCTTCGAGCCGATAGATATGACCGAAAAGATTATGAGCCAGGGCGCGGCCACACCCATTGAAGTTCGCGTGGCCGGAAAGGATTTGAATGAAATTGTGGGCCATGCAAATAAACTGGTCAGCAAATTCAGGCAGATACCTTATTTACGGGATGTGCAAATTGCCCAGCCACTGAAATTCCCGGTGGTGGCTATCCGCATCGACCGCCTCAAGGCTGCGCAGTTAGGTTTGAACGTAGCCGATATTGCGCGCTCAGTAACGGCCAGTACTTCATCCAGCCGGTTTACTGAAAAAAATCAGTGGTTGGACGAGTCGAAGGCTTACACTTACCAGGTGCAGGTGCAGGTGCCGGAGTATGTAATGAACACGATGGACGAGCTGAAGGAAATTCCACTGGTAAAGGGGCAGAGCAGCCCGGTTTTAGGCGATATTGCCAGTTTTACCACGGACTATGTACCCGGTCAATATGACCGTTCTGGCCCACGCCGTTTTTTAACAGTGAGCGCAAATATTCACCACCAGGACCTCGGCAAGGCAACAGTTGCAGTGGAGAAGGCAATAGCGGAAGCCGGGGCTGCGCCTAAAGGTGTAATAACGGAAGTGAGGGGTATGAGCAGCCTGTTAAACGAAACCATGGCCAGCCTACAGAATGGACTGCTGGTCGCCATTATCGTTATCCTGTTACTACTGGCGGCAAATTACCAGTCGTTTAAGCTGGCTTTTGCGGTTTTAAGTACGGTGCCCGCAGTTATTGCCGGTTCGTTAATACTGCTGCTTGTTACAGGTTCTACGCTTAACCTGCAGTCTTACATGGGCATGATCATGTCTACCGGTGTGTCGGTGGCCAATGCCATATTAATCGTAACAAACGCGGAAAACCTGCGTATCGGCTATAAAGATGCTGCCAGGGCGGCCGTAACAAGTGCCGGCATAAGGCTTCGTCCGATCCTGATGACAAGTTTTGCGATGATTGCCGGTATGATCCCGATGGCTTCCGGTATGGGAGAAGCCGGAGAACAGTCGGCTCCGTTAGGCCGCGCTGTAATTGGCGGGCTTGCGGCTTCGACTATTGCAGCATTGTTCATTTTGCCGCATGTGTTTGCATGGGTGCAAAACAGGGCAAGCGTTCAATCGCCCTCTTTAATGCCAGAGGAGGAAATCAGATCAAATTAATCCAGTCAGTTAATCAGAAAAAAAAATTAGATGAAACATACATTTTTTTTAGCAGTCGGAATCAGCTTTTTATGCGCCTGCGGCGAACGCCGGCAACCAGTCGATATGACAGGTAAAGCATCTGCCGGTAAAGAAAGCCATTATGAGATCGGTGCCGTTACCGCCAAACCTTTAGCGAGTTATGTTAAACTACCCGGACAGCTAAAGCCGTTCGAGGAAGTTAATATGTATGCAAGGGTAAATGGCTTTGTTAAAGAAGTGCTGACAGATCGTGGAGGGACAGTTAAAAAAGGACAGGTGCTGGTAACCCTGGAAGCTCCGGAGCTGGAATCCCAGTTGCAGGCCGCTACCTCTAAATATGTGCAGGCGCAGGAAAACGCGGTGGCCAGTAAAGATAAGTATCGCAGGTTGAAGGAGGCCGCTGCGGAAGAAGGGGCTGTAGCACCTCTTGAAATTGACAACGCCCTTTCCCGTATGAAAGCGGATGAAGCCGTGGTACTGGCAGAAAAGTCAAACGTCGAATCCATGAGGAATATAAGCAGTTACCTTAGCATTACTGCTCCTTTTAATGGAATGATCGTTCAGCGCAACGTTTCCGCCGGTGCCCTTGTGGGACCGGGTAGTAAGTCTAATGACCAGCCAATGCTGGTACTGCAGCACCTCGAAAAACTGCGGCTGGAAGTTTATATTCCGGAGGCATATGTAGATAAAGTAGATCTTAAAAGACCGGTAACATTCGTGTACAATGCCATGCCCGGTAAAGAAAATACCGCTACGATCAGCCGCTCGGCAAATGCCCTGGGCAGTCTCCGTTCCGAGGCGGTAGAAATAGATATCAATAACCGTGACCTGGAGTTGAAGCCGGGCATGTACGCAGAGGTGAAAATCCCTCTTTTATCTGCTTCCAAGTCTTTGCTGATACCCAATAACGCCATCGTACGATCTACTGAGCGGCAATACGTAATTAAGGTAGAGGATGGGAAGGCCAGGCTGGTCAACATCCAGGAAGGGTTAAGGACAAAAGATTCGACTGAGGTGTTTGGCGCTTTACAGGCAGGCGATGAAATTTTGCTGCATGCAACGGATGAAATTGCGGAGGGGGCAGAAGTTAAATAGTCTGGATTTAATAGACCGTTTATATTGAATTATTTATATGGAGATATAAAAAGGTCGGTTCTGCGGAGTTGTCAGATACGTTGCCCAAATATGGAATACTTGATGCGAATGTCAAAGAAGGAACTGCGAGGAAGATATTCCCCGGACTGTAGAATCGTTCAGCAGTTTTATTATTTTTGATCACTTTTTTAAAGCTAACGGTACTATTCCTTTTTTACACAATATTGGCCTCATTTATGCGTAAAGGAAATTTCAGGGTTCTTTTGGTGGATGATGATCCGGACGACCGGGAGATTTTTGGAGCGGCCCTAAGGGAAATAGACAACACGATTCGGGCTGTTTACGCGATCGATGGTGATGATGCGTTGGCCAAACTTTCAAAAATGGGCCTTTCCATTCCTGACATTATTTTTCTCGATATTGAAATGCCAGGAAACGACGGTATACAGCTATTAAGTATAATCAGGAATATGGAAGACTACCGGTATGTGCCAATTGTTATCTACTCCAATTCACAGCGACCTGAGGATATAAACAGGTCAAAAGGAATGGGGGCTAGTGCCTATATTACGAAACATTGCAGATTTGCGCTTCTATGTAAAGAACTTAGCCAAATTCTTAGTGAGTACATATCATAACGATTTAATACTATACTTAGACCGTGAACGAAGAAATCCGCATTATTGGCAAAGATGGCAGCGATTTGTTCCGCAAGTTTCTTGACATCCTGGAACAGAAAACTGGAGTTAATTTTCACAATTATAAGCCAACCACGCTTTCCCGGCGTATTATACGCCGGATGCACTTGCTTAATATTGAAAGCGCAGATGAATACCTGGTTTATTTACAAAACCATGAGCTGGAGCATCACCAGCTTTTCCGGCAACTATTAATCCACGTTACAAGCTTTTTTCGCGACGAACCGCATTTTGATTACCTGTGCAGTGAAATAATCCCACGTATACTGGCGGAGAAGACAGAAAATAATACCGTTCGTATATGGGTATGCGGATGTGCTACCGGAGAGGAGGCCTATTCTATAGCCATTTGTCTTTTTGAACACTTTAGCGAGTTATATGACCTGGGACGTGTGAAAATTTTCGCCAGTGATCTTTCTGCGGCCGCTATCGACAAGGCCCGAAGAGCCATATACTCCCCGGCATCAACAGCTAATGTATCGGAACAACGGCTTGAACGCTTTTTTAACAGTCACGCCGGAGGATGGCAGGTGAAAAACTTCATCAGGGATATGTGCGTTTTTGTTCATCATAATGTGCTTGCCGATCCACCATTTGCCAATATAGACCTGGTAAGCTGCCGTAATGTTCTTATTTATATGCAGCCTGTGCTTCAAAAGAAAATACTTTCGATATTTTCCTATGCACTCCGCCCAAACGCTTATCTTTTCCTCGGGAAATCGGAAACAGGAACGGGAGAGGGACATTTTGAGGCAGTAAACAAGACGTTTAATTTTTATATTAATAGCCACAGAAACAGAAAATTATCGCATGTAGGCCCTAAGCCTGCGCAAACAGACCGTGAAATGATCAATCTGGACAAACGCAATGTTTTTGACAAAAAAGATTTTCAGAAGGCTGCAGATGATATATTACTGGCCAGGTATATTCCGGCTGGTGTTGTGATAAATGAGAATTTTGATATCGTTGATTTTCGCGGGAATACGGGTTTTTATATTGAGCCATCCCCTGGAATAGCCAGCTTTAATATACTAAAGATGGTGCGCAAAGGTCTTTACTACGATTTGCAGGAATGCCTTCAGAAAGTGAAGGGAGAACGTTCGTATACAAAATGTGAGGGCATTGCGCTGGAGCATGAAGGGAAATTGCTGCGCATTACGATCGAAATACAGCCTCTTTCTAATACAAAAGAACGCTTTTACCTGGTGTTGTTTCAAAATGTTACGCCTCCCGAGCCGCCAACGCTTGGCCCTGATGACGGCATAAATAATACGCGTGACTTACGTATTCATCAGCTTGAACAGGAGTTAATGGAAAGCAGGGAACAACTAAGGGCCCTGAGCGAACAGCAGGAAGCTACCAGTGAGGAGTTTCAAAGTGCTAACGAGGAATTGAAAGCGCTCAATGAGGAGTTACAGACTTCACAGGAAGAACTGATATCGACGAATGAGGAACTGACCATCCGTAACAAAGAACTCAACCAGGTTAACCGGGAGCTGAATGCCGCCAGGGAGTACGCAGATGCTATTAATAATACCGTTAATGACAGCCTCGTGGTACTGGACAAATCACTCCGGGTTAAATCGGCCAACGCTTCGTATTACGCGACCTTCCAGACGAATTCACGGGAAACCGACGGACGCCTTTTATACGAACTTGGTAACGGGCAGTGGAATTTACCAGAGTTGCGCAGAATGTTAGAACAGGCGGTACTCGAAAAAAAGGAACTGGAGAATTTTGAGGTGACGCTTGATTTTTACCTTCTCGGCTCCAGGACGATGAAGCTTAACGCGCGCAAAATGTTGGATGATACGGATGAAGAGGGGTTGATATTGTTGATGATCGAGGATATAACAGCCGTTAAAGCAGCAGAGCGGCACCTGGAGGAAACAATAGCGAGGCTGGATTTTGCAATGAATGCCGGTAGTATTGGCTCCTGGGAAATTTCTTTACCAGATAAGCAATTTACTGCGTCGGCAACCAGTAAAGTGAACTTAGGTCAGCCGCCGGACGCGGAATTAACTTACGCAAAGTTTCAGGAGATTGTTGTTGCGGCCGACAGGGCGCTTGTGTCAAAAGCGATGGACATAGCGATTGCCACGCATGGTTTGTATAATGAAGAATTTCGCATAGAATGGCCGGACGGTACCTGGCATTGGATTAACGCGATCGGTAAGGCACTGTACAATGATGAAGGCGTGCCGGTGAGTATGATCGGCGTTATTGCTGATATTACGATCCGCAAAGACCTGGAGCAAAAATTACGGTATAGTGAGCAGCATTTCCGGACACTGTCTAACAGTGCCCCGGTAATGATTGCCATGAGCGGACCGAGTGGCGTATTCAATTTTTACAATGAGGACTGGTTGCGGTATACTGGTAAGGAGGAGAGCAGTGTTTATTCAGACAATTACTGGTTTGATGATATACATCCTGAAGATGTTGGCGCATTTATGGAGTTACAAAACAGTGCGTTAACATCCCGTAAGCGTTTTAACGCAGAATTCAGGCTCCGTCACAAAGGAAACTACAGGTGGATGTCGTGCAATGCGATTCCACGGTTTGAGCTGGATAACACCTTTTCGGGCTATACCATGGCGTGTATGGACATTCACGATCAGAAGATGACTAACGAAACGTTGGAAAGGCTGGTTTCTGAACGTACCGTCGAGCTAAGTGATGTAAACGAACTGCTACTGGATCGCAACCGGGAACTGGAGCAATTTGCTTTCGTTACCTCTCACGATTTACAGGAACCATTGCGGAAGATACGGATGTTCATAAGTATGTTGCTGGACAGATCGGAGGGGCAGAACTCAGAAATTAATGACTACCTGCGCAAGATCGAGGGATCGGCCGGTAGAATGACGGGGTTAATACAGGACCTGCTTAACTATTCAAGTTTACAGGAAAAAAGCCGCGAGTTTGTTCCAACAGATCTCAATCAGATTCTCCAAACTGTGTTGGCGGATTTTGACTTGCTGATGCAGGAAAAAGGGTCGTCTATTAATGTTGATACGCTTCCGTTGATTGAGGCCGTGCCGCTTCAGATGCGCCAGTTGTTCTATAATCTGATCAGCAATGCGCTTAAATTCTCTCAGCCAGGCCGCAACCCGGAGATCGCTATTCAGTCACGATTATTAACAGATGGGGAAGTGGAGGAGCGTGGCTTACATAATGGGACGGGCTGGCATCTTATTACTGTGAGCGATAACGGCGTAGGTTTTTCGCAGAGTTACGCCGAAAAGATATTCGTATTGTTTGAGCGGCTTCATGATCGTAAGAAATTCAAAGGTAATGGTATTGGCCTGGCGCTTTGCAAACGCATTGTGGCGAATCACGATGGCTTTATATCAGCTAATTCCATCGAGGGAGAAGGGACTGTTTTTGAGGTTGTTATACCGTTAAAACAAATCAGCGCAAATGCGTAGTTGTTGCAGCAAAATAGCAGGTACAGTTATCAAACCGTGATCCTGCGTCGTAATACCTGCTCCTGCATCGGTGGTGCGGGAGCGACCGCCCTGAATATTCCCTTATATTGCATAGTGAAAGTACCTGTACCCCCAGGTAAATAGAAGGCCACTTGGCGTGAGCGCAATCAAGGGCAGGTGTGATGGTCATCATGTCTGGCGTTAACCGGGTACGGTAGCTTTAGGTATTATACTATAGCTAAAAATATCGTTCATGCCTGATAAAGTAACGCAAATCAATGATATAAAGGGGCTTCGGCAAACAGAGGCCGTGCAATTGCAGGCCAGGCTGGGTAAAAACACTTTCAGTCATGGCAATTCCCACCAGCTGCTGCATGTGTTGTTGGATATTATCCGCGAACCGATGTTCATCCTCCTGGCCGTTGCCTGTTCGCTCTATTTTTTACTGGGGCAGGCGTCTGAAGGTTATATGATGGTAGGCGCTATCATGATCGTAACCGCCATCTCCTTGTATGAAGATATCAGAAGTACGCGCGCATTGGACGCGTTAAAACGCTATACACAACAAAAGGTTAAGGTAGTAAGGGACGGCCGGGAGCAGGAAATGCCGGCGGATGATCTCGTGCCTGGCGATATAATGATGCTCAAAGAAGGCGATATCATTCCTGCAGATGCTTTGGTGTTGCAGCAGAATGACTTTTCGGTAGACGAATCGCTGATAACGGGGGAGTCGTTCCCCGTTGACAAAAAGGAGGAAGGCGATGAAAGTAAGATCTTTCAGGGAACAACTGTAAACACAGGGCAGTGTTACGCCAGGGTGATAGCTATTGGCAATCATACGATATTGGGTAAATTAGGCAAATCGGTGAGTGGGTACGATAGTAGCCGTACTATCTTACAACAACAGGTAGGTCTGTACGTAAAACGACTGGCAATATTTGGCGGGATAGCATTTTTGTTGATATGGCTCGCCAATTATCTTCATAGTGGTGTAATGACGGAGAGCCTGCTGTTTGCACTCACACTTGCCATGGCCGCAATCCCCGAAGAAATACCCGTGGCGTTTTCTTCCTTCATGGCCCTTGGGGCTTACCAGATGAGCCGCCTGGGCATTATCACCCGTCGCCCACAGGTGATCGAAAACCTGGGCGCGGTAAGTACGATCTGCCTTGACAAAACAGGGACTATCACCGAAAATCGTATGCAGGTGAAGGAGGTATATGTTTTCCTGGAGAATAAACTCTTTTCTGCAGGAGATGGCCCGCTGGCGGCGGACGTATTAGGATATGGCAGGCTGGCCAGCGAAACAACACCTTTCGACGCTATGGAGAAGGCTATCCTGGAAGCATATCAAACCCGCGTAAAGGGTTTCCTGTATGAAAATCTTACACAGGTATATGAATATCCCCTGGAGGGCAAACCGCCTATGATGACCCATATTTATGGAGAGGGCAGTCAAAGGATCGCTGCGGCCAAAGGTGCGGCTGAAAGAATCCTCAAAGTTTGCCGGCTGGATGATGATACTGTTTCGACAATATCGGCGCAGGTAAAAGCGGAAGCAGCCAGGGGATACAGGGTGATAGGAGTTGCCTCTGCCACCTGCCCGGGGCAGGAATTGCCCGCAGTACAAGATGATTTCGACTGGCAGCTGCAAGGGTTTATCTGCCTCTATGACCCGCCAAGGCCGAACGTCAGCAACGTAATTACCCAATTTTATGACGCCGGTATTGCCGTGAAACTGCTCACCGGCGATTACCCCGAAACGGCTATGAATATCGCGGGTCAGGTAGGCATCATCGGATATGAACACTACCTCACAGGTAATGATGTGATGGCCATGTCGCCGGAAGACCTGCTGACCGCAGTGAAACAAACAACGGTTTTTGCAAGGATGTTTCCCGAAGCGAAAGAAAAAGTAGTGAGAATATTGTTGACCAATGGAGAGGTGGTGGCCATGACTGGCGATGGGGTAAATGATGCACCGGCTTTAAAAGCGGCGGATATTGGTGTAGCGATGGGCCAAAAGGGTGCTGAAACAGCGCGCAATGTGGCCGACCTGGTAATTACCGATGACGACATGGCCAAGCTCGTGGAGGCCGTTAAGCAGGGCAGGAGGATATTTGTTAACCTGAAGAAGTCGATACGATATATCATTTCTATTCATATCCCCATTATTATTACGGCCGCATTACCCATTCTCCTGGGATGGAAGTACCCGAATATTTTCACCCCTGTTCATGTTATTTTCCTCGAACTCATTATGGGGCCTACCTGCTCCATCTTTTTCGAGCGCGAACCGGTAGAGGCGGACGTGATGAAAATGTTGCCGCGTAAACGGAACAGCAGCCTGTTTAACAGGGGCGAGCTGTTAGTCAGTATCCTACAGGGAGGTGTGATTGCTATTGGCGTACTGGCTCTTTACTATATGGGGATGGTACAGGGCTCGCCGCTGGAAAAGGTAAGAGCAATGGTGTTTACTACGTTGCTGATCGCGAATATTTTCCTCACGTTTAACAACAGGTCCTTTACGGAAAGTCTGGTTGTAACTACACGCTATAAAAATAACCTGGCGATATGGGTTTTACTGAGTTCTATAGTTTTCGTAACCCTGATATTGCTCGTGCCGGCTATTCGCGGCATATTCGGCCTGTCACCCCTGACGTTGCCTGAGTTCAGCATATGCACGGCTACCGCATTTGTATCCGTCATGTGGTTTGAAGTATATAAAATAATTAATAAAAGTAAGATCGCGTAACCGGAATAGGTTAGCTGTTCGCATGACAGTTTTCATACAGGTGGTTGATCATCGTTCTCCAACACCAGTAGCAGGGGCGGTATATTTGAAGTGTCAAATATATTTTCACCTAAAAACTTACGTATATGTCACACAAATCATTAGCAAAAAGGGCAGAACATATTCCCGCAATGTGGAATGACTTCTTTAAACCTTTGAATGATCTTTTTGAAACAGACAACTTCCTCCCGAAACGGATGACAACGCCGGCTGTTAACGTTGCCGAAAGACCGGATGCATATGAATTATCCGTCGGCGCCCCCGGGTTAAATAAAGACGATTTTAATATAGATGTTGAAGGGAACATGCTTACTATCAGTTGTGAAAAGGAGGAGAATAAGGAGGAGAAAGATAAGGGGTATACCCGTACAGAATATAGCTACAGTTCTTTCAGCCGGAGTTTCACGTTGCCGGATGAAGTATTGCAGGAAAAAATAGAGGCATCCTACCAGAACGGCGTGCTGCTCGTAAAGCTGCCCAAGAAGGAAGATGCCAGGAAAGCATTGATATCCAAACATATCGCAGTAAAGTAGGCATAGCTAACTATCGGCCGGCCCCGTCATCTGGCGGGGCTTTTTTATGTCCGTTATCACAATCAACTACCGGCGTGACGGCCATCATCCAGCACAGGCTTTCCTAATCTTAATTTGGTGTTCACGCTATAATCCGGGGAAGACACCCGGTAATTTTTTTCCTCACTTTATAAATATCAATTATTATGAAAACAGATATCAAACTCCAGGAAGATGTAATGGAGCAACTCAGGTGGGAACCTTCGCTGAATTCAGCGGAGATAGGTGTTGCCGCTACAAATGGCGTAATTACCCTGTCCGGCAAGGTAGACTCCTACTATAAGAAAATAATAGCCGAAAAGGTGGTGAGAAGGGTAAGCGGTGTCAAAGCTGTTGCCGAAGACATAGTCGTAGGATTATCACCTTTTGATCAGAAAACGGATACAGATCTCGCCGAATCGGTTGTGCATACTTTTAAATGGGACAATGCGGTGCCTGACGAAAAAATTAGTGTGAAAGTGGAAGATGGTGTGGTGTCGTTATATGGGGAGGTCATGTTTGAGTACCAGCGTACGGCGGCTCAGAACGATGTGCAAAAACTGGTGGGAGTAGTGAGGGTCAATAACTTTTTAACCGTTGAAAAGCAGCCCACACCTTATGATGTAAAACGGAAAATTATGGCGGCCTTTCATCGCAGTGCAACAATAGATGCAAATCGTATTTCAGCAGAGGTATCCGGTAATAAGGTAACGCTTACAGGTATGGTAAGGTCTTTAGCCGAAGCTGATGATGCCATCGACGCTGCCTGGGCGGCGCCTGGTATTGAGGCAGTAGAAAACCTGCTGACACTGGAAGAAGGGGAGTTGGTGTATCAATAACAATATCGTCTATTATTTACAGTTAAAACAAATTGTTATGAAGGAGTATATCAGGCTTTTCCGGAATATCCGTATTGGCGATGTGCCTTCGGTGGGCGGTAAAAACGCCTCCCTGGGCGAAATGGTATCCGGACTGTCAAACCTGGGCATCACGGTGCCAGACGGATATGCAGTTACCGCGGAGGCATTTCGGGAGTTCATTCAGTATAATGCATTGGAAGAAGCTTTGCGCCGGTTGATGCAATCTCTTGATAAAACAGATTACGGCAACCTCAACCAGGTTGGGGCAAGGGCAAGAGAGTTGATGCTCGACGCGATTATGCCAGGTAGCATAGAGGATGCTATCATTAAGGCTTACAGGGAGCTTGCTGGAGGGCTTCCGTTGAGAGTAGCCGTACGCAGCAGTGCTACCGCAGAGGATTTGCCGCAGGCCAGTTTTGCCGGTCAGCATGATTCTTTTCTGAATATTGCAGGTGAGTTGGAGCTTGTGAAAGCAGTACAGCATTGCTTTGCATCACTGTATACGAATCGCGCCATTAAATATCGCGAGGATCAGGGATTTGAGCACGATAAAATTGCTATTTCCGTAGGGGTGCAAAAGATGGTACATGCCGACACCGGTTGTTCCGGTATTTGTTTTACACTTGAACCAGAAACAGGCTTCCGTGATATCATTCATATATCCGGTGGCTGGGGGCTCGGCGAAAACATTGTACAGGGCAACATAACGCCTGATGAGTTCTATTTATTTAAGCCTGCATTGCTTCAGGGTAAAAAGGCTATTGTTCAGAAAAAACTCGGAGCGAAGGAAAAAACGATGTGTTATGCGGAGGATGGAACGAAAAGGCCTGTCATCAACATACAAACGCCGGAGGAAAAGAGAAGCGTGTTTGTACTGTCCGACGGGGAGGTGACACAATTGGCCAACTGGGCCCGGATAATTGAGCAGCACTACCAGCTACCTATGGATATAGAGTGGGCAAAAGATGGCGATACGAATGAGTTGTTTATTCTGCAGGCAAGGCCGGAAACTGTTCATGCCCGTAAACAGGACCCGGTATTCAGCGTATATAGTATACTGGAGAAAGGGGAGTGCCTCGCTGAGGGGGAAGCGGTAGGTGAAAAGATCGTATGCGGTGTTGCACGCCTGCTATCGTCGCCCGACGATGCCGGCAGGTTACAACCAGGAGAAATCATCGTTACCGATCTTACCAGCCCCGACTGGGACCCTTTACTTAAAAAGTCCGCCGGTATCGTTACTAATAAAGGAGGGCGTACCAGCCACGCATCGATCGTTGCCCGTGAACTCGGTGTGCCAGCCGTAGTGGGTACCGGTGATGCTACCGCCGCCATAAAAGACGGGGAACTGATTACGGTTTCCTGTTGCGAAGGCAAGATGGGACACGTTTATCGCGGTAAGGCTGAAATTGTGGAACGAAAGGCGGATATCCGCAATATCCGTATGCCCGAAGGAACAGAGGTGATGTTGATCGCCGCCGATCCCGGCCAGGCTTTTCAGTTATCTTTTTACCCCAATGATGGTGTCGGACTAATGCGCATGGAATTTATCATCACTCATATGCTGGGCATACACCCGATGGCGCTGGTAAAATATGATGAACTGACAGATGCTGCGGTAAAGGCAAAAATCGATACGCTTACCCGGCACTACGATCACAAGGAGCAGTATTTTGTTGACAGGCTTTCCCAGGGAATAGCCACGATGGCCGCCGCATTTTATCCTAAGGATGTGATCGTCCGGTTTAGTGATTTTAAAACAAATGAGTATGCCAGCCTTACCGGCGGGCAATATTTTGAGCCGCGGGAAGAAAACCCCATGCTGGGATTCCGGGGCGCCAGCCGCTATTACAATGAACGGTATAAACCTGCTTTCGGGCTAGAGTGCGCTGCTATCAAAGTGGTACGGGAAGAGATGGGCCTCAGTAATGTTAAAGTGATGGTGCCTTTTTGCCGTACCGTTGAAGAAGGCCGGAAGGTACTCGATACGATGAAGGAGTTTGGGCTTGACCGCGAAAAAGATACCTCCCTGCAGGTTTACGTAATGGTGGAAATCCCTTCTAATGTTCTGCAGGCCGAAGCTTTTGCCGCCATTTTTGATGGCTTCTCCATTGGAAGCAACGACCTCACTCAACTTACGCTGGGCATTGACCGTGACTCAGAAATTGTATCGGGCCTGTTTAATGAACAGCATGCCGCAGCAAAACAAATGGTGAGTATGGCTATTCAGAAGGCAAGGGCTACCGGAACGCCCGTAGGTTTATGTGGGCAGGCGCCAAGCGACTTCCCGGAGTATGCACGTTTCCTGGTGGAAGCGGGTATCAACAGCATCGCTTTTACTGCCGACGCGATTTTTAAAGGAATTGAAAACGTCATTGCTGCCGAGCAGAAGATGGAAGTAGTATTCTGAGATGGGCGACCACCTAAAAGCCGGGTAGCTTCGCAGCTCCCGGCTTCTTCTTATAAGCAGGTTTTGTCAGTTTTATGTTGATGTGAATTACAGATTATACCTGAACTGCATGGTCTGTTTTAATCTGTTCATATAGCTTCGTTACATCTGCTTTTTTAAACAGCTGAGTACCGGCATTTAATGTGGCGGCAGTGCCACAGGCAACACCGAACTGAAGGACTTCCTGCCAGCTCTTTTCCTGTTGTAACATCCAGGTTATTCCGGCTACCATACTATCTCCGGCTCCGGAGGTACTTATTCTTTTCGCTGCAGGCGCACATATTGCGTAATGAGTGTCCCGGGTCGTAAGTAATGCGCCTGCCGCGCCCATCGATACGACCACTACCTCACATCTGTACCGGTGCAGGACTTTCCTGGCTGCTTTCAGTACGGTGGGCATTGTGGCGCAGCTGTGACCTGTGAGCGCTTGTAATTCGGATAAATTGGGCTTGATCATGAAAAGACCTGCTTTCAGGGCGAGTGTCAGCGGTTCGCCGGAAGTATCGAGTATCAGCCTGGCGCCACGTTTATTTGCGATTTGTGCAACAGTAGCGTAAAAGTCTGCAGGAATACCGGTAGGAAGGCTACCGCTGGCTACAATAACCGAGGGGAACGGGTCCATTGCTTTCAGCGCGTGCAGGCAGGCTGCAACAGCGCGTGCGGGCAATTCTTCACCAGGCATAATGAAACGATATTGAGCCCTTGTAACATTTTCTGTAATGTTAAAAGACTCTCGTGTGTTGTTCCCGGAGGAAATGGCCGTATAGGGAATTTGTTTGGCAGTCAGTAATTGCTTTAGTAGTCTGCCATTTCCTCCGCCTGCCGGAAACAGGGCGTGACTGTCTTCCCCCAGTTCTTTCAATGCCTTACTTACATTGATGCCTCCGCCGCCGGCTTCGGTATAGATGTTACTGCACCGCAGTTTTTTCTCCGGGACCAGGCGGTCCACAGCGGAACTCTTATCCACGGTGGGGTTCATGGTAATGGTGACTATCATATGGTGGGAACTGAGGTAATTACAAATGGGGAGTTTAACATCGTTTCCTGTCTGATAAGCGTCAGAAGGGGGGCGAGGTGTTCCTGCTTCACGTCATCGTAATCTGTTGTATGAAGTTTTTCGCCGCTTAACCTTGCCATTAAGGCACCGGCCTGTAGCATAAACTTATCTCTCCACCGCAGCTTGGCGTAAAGAAGTCGGCCAGGAAGGAATATGCGACGGCGAATATCCCATAAACTGACCGGTACATTGTCGCGGTAATACTGCTCCTGCTTATCGGTTTCGTTAGCAGGGGTGCCACAAACAATATACAGGTAAACTTTTTTCCCGGCGAGTTTGCCTTTGTTTTCTTCCAGCCAGCTCTTTATCTGGAATTGCCCGATGTAGATGCTGGTACCCAGGATCACGTAATCCGCATCTGCCAGGTCTTCGGCCGTTTCTGTGCCCGCCTCGCGTATTGTAAGCTGTAGTGCCTCCGAAAGCCAGAGCGCATATTGCCTGGCGGCGCCATACTTGCTTTTATAAAGGATTATACCCAACATAAATTTTTTTTAAGGATGTGTGATAAATAAAGGCGTGCGAAGTGTTCTTAGAATGCTGTCTGTTTCACTACGGTGGAAGAAACGTGAAAGAGCATTTCTGCCATAAGCGCCGAAGGTAACCAGGCAATCGCGCCGGTGTTCCAGCATAGAAAGGAAGGCAGAAGAGGGATTTCCTTCCAGAATTGTATAGGTAATATTGTCGTATTGAGGTTCGAGGTAGGCCTTCAGAGATGCCAGTTTAGGTATTTTACCCTTTCCGTCTTCATCTGCATATACTACCTGCACAGGCATATCCCAGTAATCAGGAAATAATTCTGTAAAACGGCGGATGGCATACATCGATGAGGCCGAACCATTATAGGAAAAAATCAGTTCCTGTATCCTTAACGGCTCTTCCGGTATAACCATCACCGGGCATTCAGCCTTAATCAAAGCGTCCATCACAAATTGAGGAGGGTTTGTATCTTCCAACATGGCAAACGAAGTATCGTGGTTGATCAGCAGCAGGTCGGCAAACCTGCTCTCCGCTATTACTTCATCAGAAGGCCAGCCAGTAGCCTCCCGGATCTTAATCTCTTTATCGGACCTGGCGCACATCGCTTTGAGTGCTGGCAGCTGCTCGTTCTTCATGCGATCCCTCAATGCAAGCCCTTCAGCCGCAATCCGTTCGGGGTCTGTATAGTTAGCTTCGGCATAAGTGTTAGCCAGTCTTACACCATAACCGGAAATGTCTTCTAAAAACAAGATCGTGAGTTCGCCACCGGTCTGCCGGGCAATATAACTGAATCCGTCGAGCTGTGTTTCTGAAAACTGCATAGCATCAATGGCCGCAATAATTCTTTTCATGGAATGAACTTTTATTTGTTCAAGATAAAGTGTGTCATACCTCTTATAGATGACCAGTTTCAAAAGGAGGGATGATTGTTGTCATCGATGAGCAGCCAATTTCATGCTGTTAAAAGAACTGGTTACCGGTGTGTAATAAATATCGGTATGGCGTGGTCCCTGATCACATCTGCAACGAAACTCTTTGAAAAATAGAGGGAAAGGCGGGAACGGCCATATGCACCGCAAACCAGCAGGGGATCTTTGATATCGTGGATCCAGGTATCAAAATATCTTGCGGGATCGGCTTCCAGTACTTCTATGGTCAGATCGGGGAAATGTCGTGCCGAGAGTTCTTTAATATAGTCTGCATCGGGTAACTGTGGATTTTTGGAGTCGGTACCATACAATAGTATCGTTTTAAGTGAACATAGATGGGGGAGAAGCGCAGCAAATTGTTTGATGGCATAAACGGAGTCTTCACTCCCGTCGAAAGTAAGCACAATGCTTTCCGGGAACCTGAATTTCTCTGGTGTGATCAGTACCGGACATTCCGCGTTATGCAGTGTTTCCAGCAAATAGTCATTGGGTTTGTCGGTACCAAGGTTGGCGTAAAAAGATTCATTACCCAGGATAAGTAAGTCTGCATAACGTGTTTCTTTCTGTAATGCTGCCATGGAAAAATCGAGTGATTCCCGGTGTACCCTGTATTCAATTCCGTTTCGTATACAATCGTTTTCAAATTGGTCTACTGTTTTCTCCACCGCTTCACGGCTGTAGGCTTCCAGCATCGGCACATATCCCGCTCCCATGTTTGCATAAGAAAATTCAGCCAGGTCGGGTAAGTCAAGCTGTGGCAAAAAAACGCCTGTCAGCAATACAGGTTCCAGTTCATTAAGGCGCATGCCCAGTTCAAAGGCCCCCGGCGAATAACTGGCGCCATCAAATGCAATTATGATCTTTTTCATGTCAGGTAAATTTTTACGGTAATAAGGTGATTTAATTATTTGTGCGCGATGAAAACCGGCTGGTCTGCGAATTGTAAAACAGGTATCGCATGGCTTGGGAATAATGTTCCGGAAATAGTGTTCCGCCCAAAAGCGCCCATTACGATCAGGCTGCGCTTTTTACCTATCAGGTACTCGAGCAGTCGGTTGTTGACGCGGGAATCTTCCAGGTGCAGGAATTGTACATGTGAGTAGTGTATATTCAGCCATTCTTTCAAATCGCTGATATGCCCTCCCGCAGGTTCATCCGGTGCCGTAACACAAACTGCTGTTACCTGGAGTTCGCAAAGTTCGGGGAACAGGTAGGTAAACTGACGCATTGCATACACACTGGAAGAGGATCCGTCGAATGTGAACACTATTTCATCTACTCCTTCAAATTCGAAAGGTGCCGTTATAACCGGACATTCCGCACCCGACATAACGCTCCTCAGGAAATCGGATGGCGCATTTTCCTGTTTCCCGGTAAAAGAAAGGCCTGGATCTGCAATGATCAGGTCTGCATAACGGCTTGCCCTGATCAGGGCTCTTACCGGTACATCTGTGTCCAATTGCACCGTGCAGTTTGCCTCACGGCTTTCACAGGCGCGTTTAAAGTCCAACACCGCCTTTTCTGTAGTAATGGTCCGTTGATTGGCCTGGCGGGTGTATGGATGCTCATTTGCGGTGACTGCCACCGTTGTTTCTTCGGCTAGAATAGCGTCGTGTTCACTTGACAGGAAAATGCCGGTTAAAGTTGAGTGTGTCAGCTTAGAAACGTAACAGGCAAAATCAAGCCGGTGAGCATTTTGTGTGGCAGCATCGGCCACAAATAATATCTTTTTCATATCATTTTAATTTTTATTAGAAAACGAAGCCAGCCTTTAATGATGGCTTTCATTGGAGTGGGCTCACCTGGTATTGAATAAACTGTTGGAGAGCCATGCTTCTGCTTTGTAGTGTCATACTAAATTATGGCCCTGGGCACCGTTTCTGAATGACGGCGCTCAAACGCCTGGTTAATTGTCGTCATCAGCCTGCCTGTCCCGCGGATATCCAGTGTCATGCCAGGGGGTAATGGCTGTCAGCTGGTCGCGGTATAGGGTGTGTTACTTTTGGATCAGGCGCGAGAGCAAAACAGCTACGCTTTTTAACAATGAAATGGTTGATGTATGAAAACAGATATGGAATTGCAACAGGATGTGCTGGAGGAAATAGCCTGGGACCCAATCCTGCATTCCTCCGCTATCAATGTGAGGGTAAGAAACGGTGTAGTAACATTAACCGGAGATGTACCTGACTATGGGAGGAAGCTGGCTGCCGAGAGAGCAGTGAAACGGGTGAAGGATGTAAGAGCGGTAGTAATCGAACTGGAGATAATGTTGCCTCATGGGAAAATACAACTGGATGATGCAATAGAGGATGCAGCGCTGAATGCGCTGAGATGGAACAGTTTTGTACCGGAAGACAGCGTGCAGCTAAAGGTGGAAAATGGTTGGGTAACACTTGAGGGCGAAGTGGAATGGCAGTTCCAGCGGGAGTCGGCAGCTGCTGCCGTTGAAGGCCTGATGGGGGTGAAAGGTGTAAGTAATCATATGAAAATCAAGCCCTGCATCTCTTCGGTAGTTGTTAAAGAGGGGATTATGAAGGCGCTGGCGCGTAGTGCAGGCATAGAAGCGAACACGATCGATGTGTCTGCAGTCGGTGGAAATATTGTACTGCGTGGCAGGGTACGTTCCTGGGGAGAGAGAAATGAAGTGGAAAAAGCCGTTTGGGCTACGCCAGGCGTGGTAGAGGTCCGCGATGAATTATCGATTGCTCCATAACTTTAAATACTATTTTAATGCTTGGTAACCTAACAATTGAGGAAATAGATCTTATACTGGCAGAGAATATCAACGGCCGTATCGGCTATTTGGATGAAGGGCGCGTATGCATCGTTCCTGTCAGCTACGCATTTAACGGGGAATACCTGGTGATGCACTCCAGGGAAGGACGAAAGATCAAGGCGATGCGAAAGCATCCGGAGGTCTGCTTTGAGGTGGACGAAGTACAGGACCAGGGGAATTGGAAAAGTGTGGTGCTTTGGGGATTGTACGAAGAGGTGACAGATGTAAAAGAGCGTTACTATGCCATGAAAAATCTGATTACCCGTTTGTTGCATGTAAAAGTAAGCGAAACGCTGGCCATTCACGATCACGCATTGGATGAGCCTCAAAACGCTGGAGCAGTGGAAAAGCGCCCTGTAATATACCGGATAAGGATCAAAGAGAAATCCGGCAGGTTTGAAGCGAGTTGATTTTTTTCGGGAAATGTAAAAATCAAAAGGCCGGCAATTCGCCGGCCTTTTCGGATGATTGCTATAGTGTGGGCTTACCTAATATGCCCCGTTCTTATCAATTTGTTTTTCCGGCAGGTAGTAAACGGCACCGGATGCCTATCTGCCTTCCTGGTTAAGTTTAGCCAGTGTCCAATCGTCTGTTCGGGTCGTTTCGGCCCAGTCGTTTCCTGCCCGCCGGAATACCTGTACGCTCATTCCCAGCCGGTGGCGGAAGTCGTACTCTACTTCTGCGGCAGTTCGCTGCGGACTAATGTCTATCCATCCGAATGTGTGTATCATCCGGATCTGCTCGATGGGCGTGTCCTTATCAATACGCTGAGATAGCGGACATGGCGCTCCATGTTCGTGCGGCTGCGTGAAAAATTCCAGTTTCAGGAACGGGTATTGTTCCTGAAATGCCTGCTGAATGTGACAGACGCGGTCCTCTTCCGTGATATGTATATTCATTATGCAGTGTTTTACTGATACCAAGTTAGTATGGATGTATGCACGTTGGAATGACCGTTATCAACCGGCCGGCTGATATCAGTTACCAGTTAAACGTTGAATGTGTTGCAACTTGGTGTTAAATTAAATGGATATGCAGGATAATACCACGACGGATGAGAGCGTGCAAACTAAGAGGAGATTCGCACTGGAAGACGAACGTTATTTTCTAGAGGGTCCGCGCTCAAGGCTGATGGAACTCTTTTTTACTTTCCGGGTAATTGGCGAATTTATCAGAGGATTCCGTGTGTTGCATTTCGTAGGGCCATGCATCGCAGTATTCGGGTCGGCCAGGGTGAAAAAGGACTCGATCTACTATGATGAAGCCCGGCAAATGGGCGCAGGAATTGCAAACCTTGGATTTACCGTAATGACCGGCGGCGGCCCCGGTATTATGGAAGCTGCCAGCATCGGGGCCAGGGAGGCTGGCGGCAAAACGGTGGGATGCAACATTATCCTGCCAAAGGAACAGAAACCTAATAAATGGCTGAATATTCAATATAACTGCCGTTATTTCTTCGTACGGAAGGTGCTGATGTTTAAATATTCTTATGGTTTTGTAATAATGCCCGGGGGAATTGGTACCCTGGACGAGCTTTTTGAAGCATTAACCCTAATTCAGACCGGGAAAATCATTAACTTTCCAATAGTATTGATGAATAAGGCTTATTGGGAGCCGGTGACAGCCTTATTGCATAAAATGCTGGAGGAGGGCATGATTGAGCCAGTGGATCTTCAGTTTATACTTATT
Organism: uncultured Chitinophaga sp.; assembly: GCF_902168175.1. GTDB lineage: Bacteria > Bacteroidota > Bacteroidia > Chitinophagales > Chitinophagaceae > Chitinophaga. The sequence goes on from NZ_CABHOU010000076.1 coordinate 135,033, forward strand.
ACCGATTCAACTGCCGAAGCGATCGGTCACCTTAAGGAATTTTCAGTTAAACAATATCGCCGTAAAAGAAAAATGGCGTTTAAGAAATTTAGTTTGTTAGGGGAGTAGGAGTATTTGCTTCGCTGTTACATAAGGCCACACATATGCATAGTTTCGTAAATAACCTCGATATACCGTTCCAGTTATCTGTTTTTGCCGCTATTCTTGAGAGGGCTCCGGGGTTGGTAGCCATACGTGCCTGGCCCGAAGGCCGGTTGGTGTATATAAATGAAGCCGGTATGAAAATGTTAGGTACCACCGATTGGAACACGATAGGGAATATCCTGACGTTAAATGGTCTTGGCAAGTGTGATATGCTCCCGGGCGAAGCAGGCGTGATGAAAGAACACCGGAGCTGGGAAGATGCGAATAGGGTAGTGCATTTTGGTAATTATGAAAGATTGTTGGTGCGGCACGAAGGAAAGGACTATTGCTTTTTCCGGGTGTCGGAAACCGCAGCGGAAAATGGTTATCAACTTCAGCTTACTAAAGAGTTACAGCGGTTCGGGGCTTTGTTCGACTACGCGTCCATAGGTATACTGGTGGCAGGTAAGGCCGGAGAAATCATAATGATCAACGATTTCGCACTCGTGGAATTCGGGTATAAAAAATATGAATTACTGGGAAAAAAGGTCGAAGTTCTTATCCCTCAAAGGGTGCATGCCCGCCACGAAAAACACCGCGAACGATTTAATGAAGCACCTCAAAACCGTCCAATGGGTAGAGGTTTAGACTTATTTGCTGTACGTAAAGATGGTACGGAATTTCCTGTGGAGATAAGTCTTAGCCACTACGAGAATGAAGAAGGTAAGTTCGTAATTGCATACGTAAACAATATCTCGGAACGAAAGAAAGCGGAAGAGAATATTGAACGGATGAATAATGAGCTGGAACAAAAAGTAGAGGACCGGACGCACCAGTTACGCATGGCCCTGCAACAGCTGGAACAATCAAAAGATGAACTCACCAACGCCCTAGGCAAGGAAAAGGAACTCAATGAATTAAAATCCCGCTTTGTGTCGATGGCCTCCCACGAGTTCCGGACGCCGCTGAGTACCATACTTTCTTCCGCCTTTCTCGTACAGCAATATGATACAGACGAAGAAAAACAGCGACGTAACAGGCACCTGCAGCGTATTGTCAATTCTGCTAACCTGTTAACAGATATCCTAAATGAATTTTTGTCCGTCGGGAAAATCGAAGAGGGTAAGATCATGGTGCGGCCATCCAGGTTCGAACTCTCCGGGCAGGTGAATGCGATGATACAGGAAGTGCAGGGCATGTTAAAGAAGGACCAGGTGATCGATTTCAACCATGAAGGAGAAAACGTGGTGTATCTTGATCCATCCCTGTTCCGGCATATTTTTATGAACCTGCTCACCAACGCAGTCAAATTTTCATCCGCCGCCTCAGCGATCATGATAAAAACCATCGTGGAGGGCGCGCACTTTAGCCTTATTATCCAGGACCAGGGGATCGGCATGACCGAAGAGGATCAAAAACACCTGTTCGAACGTTTTTTCCGCGGCGCCAATGTTTCAAATATTCAGGGTACTGGCCTGGGGTTACATATTGTAAGTAAGTACACCGAAATGATGAATGGTTCCGTTACTTGTGAAAGCCAACTTGGCAAGGGAACCACTTTTACCGTTAGTTTTTCACTGGAGAGCGGCATTTAGCCAAACGGGCATGATAGTATAATTCAATGACACACTAAATTAAACAGCTATTTGTATGCAGGAAGCGAAAACCATTTTGCTGATCGAAGATAACCTGGACATCCGCGAAAACACGGAAGAGATATTGATTTGGGCTGGCTATAAAGTAATAACTGCTGAAAATGGTAAACAAGGCCTTGATTTAGCCTTCCAACACCGGCCCGACCTCATCATTTGTGATATCATGATGCCTGTTCTCGATGGCTATGGCGTGTTGCATATGTTACAGCGAAATAAGGATCTGGATAACACCCCATTTATATTCCTGACCGCCAAAACAGAACGGATAGATTTCCGTAAGGGCATGGAAATGGGCGCAGATGATTATATTACCAAGCCCTTTAATAGCATGGACCTTTTAAATGCAATAGAGATACGCCTGAAAAAGAGCGCAATCCGTCATAAAACGTTTACTCCCGATCCCGCAGGTGTGAAGCAACTGATGGAAGAGGCCGGAGTAAGGGGCAGCCTTAAAACATTGCCGGAGAACCGGGACGTGGATGTTTATCCGAAAAAGTCGATCGTTTACCGCGAGGGAAATCATCCCCTCCGCCTTTATTATATTCAAAAGGGGAAAGTACGGACATACCGCAGAAACGACGATGGAAAGGAACTGGTGGTAGATCTGTATAATGCTGGTGACTTTTTAGGGGTAGTGGCTATGCTGGAGGGGTCTGTTTACAAAGATACTGCTGAGGCAATGGAGGACAGCGAAATTGCGATCATACCTAAAGATGATTTTGAGGAACTGTTAAATAATAACTTCCCCGTAGCTGCTCAGTTTATTAAGATGTTGGCTAAAAACGTACTTGCAAAAGAACAACAGCTGCTTGGACTTGCCTATAACTCTCTTCGCAAAAAAGTGGCCGAGGCCCTTATGACCCTTTATCGCAAATACAATCCTAATAACGATCCCGGCTTTACTATCGACATCAGCCGCGAAAACCTGGCTACGATCGCAGGTACGGCCACAGAATCGCTCATACGCACGCTTGGTGATTTTCGGGATGAAAAGCTGGTGGAAATGAAAGACGGCACTATTGTTATATTAAATGAAGCGCGTTTGGCCAATATGCTTTATTGAACGTCTTTTTTCTCCTTGATGTACTGACTGAATTCCCTGTTCAGGTCACCAAAATTACGATGCACAATAACAATCCTCGCTTCCAGTTTTTCCTGCGCAACCAGCAATAGCTTCAAAATATCGAATGTTATAGCAGGATACTTATCAATGGCTTGCATTTGCTCTCTTATTTCATGTTTAAGTAAAATGAGTTGCTCATCAAGTGTAAAAAACTTGTTGAAGAAGTATTCCAGCTGATCAAGTTGCGCCTTGGGAATGCTGTTCCCTAATAATTTGGTGAGGCGGTTCTTAAATTGGATATTTTCAGTTTCAATCAGCTGTAGCTTGTCTTTCCAATATTCGTTCTGTTGTTTTAACTCGTCAAGCTTGTTTTGTTGCATGTGCTTTATCTTGTGTCGGCAAATTATATGGGTGTAATGTGGGTATTCATGATGGCTGGTAGCATTTAAAATGGTGGTGCATAGCTGCATGAACACATGCGTACTTCAGGGTAATTATTTATTGTGGGCAATAAAGAGTGGCAATGCCAGGTTCTTCATCAGCACATCCGCCATGCTTTCCCTGAACCAGCGCGATACCATGCCCCGGCGGTAAGCGCCGGCAACAACTAATGTGTCCGGCGTTTGCGGTGCCAGCTGGTAAAGGATTTTCTCTTCAGCCTCACCGTTTAACACGCGGTATTCTACGGATGGAAAATGACGTTTTACAAATTCGCGCATCAGGCGATTGTCGCCCAGGTGCAACCCGGTTCCCGGTGGATTGACAGATAAGATTTCGACAGGTAGCTGTTTGATCCAGGGTAGCAGGTAACAACACATTTTGATGGCGAATACAGAGGATGGCTCGCCATCGTAGAGCAATATCACTTTTTTTATATCTGTATACACGGGCGGCACCAGCAGCACCGGGCACTGTACATCGGTGAGCAGGTTGCGGATAAATTCAGTTGGCTGCGGCTGTTCCTCACGGCGGAAGTCTTCCTGCATGCCGATAATCATCAGGTCGGCATAGATACTCTCATGTAACACTTCCTGGATGGCAATGCTTTTATCCCGGTGTACACTGTACGTAAAACCCGACGCCTGGCAGGCCCTGACGAATTTTTCCGCAGCTTCATCTCTTTTTCGGGTATCGGCTGCCTCCAGGTCGGCAATTTGTTTGGGGCTGGCCCCTGATGTTATCATATTATACATGCTGAAGCTGTTGTAGATAAAATCGTCCGGGAATATACCCGTCAGATGTGCTTCTTCGTGCCTGGCAAGGGAGAGGGTATATTGAAGGGTACTATCTGAAAATTTGAGACCGTCTATGACGGCAGCGATCTTTTTCATTGTATACTTTTGACCGAAAGTACAGCCATGGGTAAGAACCTGCTATGACAATCATTACGTAGGTGGTTGATTGAAGTCATCCGGGATGCATGCGGATAAGTAGGAGACAGGGTCGATGAGATAAAACGAGCTTTTGATGGGTGTCACGCATTGACGTGATAGCAGTCAGCATTGTGGCCATCATCATAAGCTGGATCTGAAAAAACAATGAGTAACCCTATCATCCCGGAGATAAAGTACAGGTAAGTGTGTAGAGAAAGAATGAATTATTGGTCAGGCAACCGTTCCCGGCCCCAATGAGTTAGTGACCGAAACGCTTGTCGCACTGCCTAACGGCCGCACTGGCCGTCGATGCACCGGACTGGTCTTAAAAATCCGGAAAGGAAAAAGATGCCTCCGAAAACAAGGGCCGGCCATTGTCCTTCCAGGCCGCCACCGAAATAGATTAATGCAAGCCCGAACCCCCATCTGATGATGCGGCTGGCCCACAGCATGGCTGTGGCATTATTTTTTTTATGTATTCCCGTGTTCAAGCTTAACGAAGTTACGGAATTTAACTTTGAGGCCCCTTTTTCCTTAACGTGCTGATGCCTAAAAGGCTGTACAGCGGGCAAACACCGGCTATTGCAGTAATGAACAGTACGGCGCCGGCTATCAGCAGGATAATGCCTGTAACGCCTGTTACTATTTCGGCGTAGTAGAGGTAAGCAATGGCCATCGCGGCCACAAACCTGACCATCCTGTCGAATGAACTCATATTGTCTTTCATAAAAGTGTTTTACCCGCTAAAGGTAACGCGATGCGGCAAGAATGTTGGATGATGATGGTCAGGCCGGTGCATGAGTGCCCGCAGGATACCGGGGCGGCCTATAAATGATGAGGCTGACCACATTCAAACAGCGGCTTGATTGTTATCATCCCCGGATGGATATAACTGGGTTAAATTGTTCATGAAATGGATCTTTTTAAAACTGTGTTATGAACGGAAATATTTTTTCACCTGAATATATGCTCTCTAATGCCATTGCTTTGTTGCTACTTGGCATAGCCTTCCTGCGGCCGTTTACGGCCAAAGTGATATTGTCTGTTATTTTTGTTGCCGCGGCTATTGTAAACGGCATTACGGCCATTTACCATCCGCAGGCATACCTGTACTATGCGGACGTGGCAGCCCTTCCGGTGTATGAACGTTTCATACTCGGGTATTTTAGCACGCATACTACCTTGATCGTTTTTTCCATTGCATTTTTGCAGTTAGCAGCTGGTGTTTTTATGACCAGGCGTGGTCTCACCGGTACGATGGCTCTCGCAGGTTCCGCCACTTTTCTGCTTGCCATTGCCCCACTGGGTGCCGGATCGGCTTTTCCCTGCTCTGTTCTTCTCGCCGTTTCGTGCATTGTCCTGATTTTTGCGAAGGAGCAGAACAAGCTATCACTGGTTTCGAAAATAAAGAACAGGCAGGCGTTTTCCGTTAAACACATTCGCCAGTACCATTAAAAAAAACTGCTATGAAAAAACGGTTCCAGGTTACCAAATCTGATGGTAAGTCAACTCCTTTCGACGAGGACAAACTTACCGCATCACTTACAAGGGTGGGGGCTTCCCCGGAAATAGCAGGTAATATACTGGCAGAACTTCGACATCATGTTTATGAGGGTATTCCTACCGGTAAGCTTTACAGCATTGCCTATAAAATGCTGCGTTATTACTCGCGCCCCACCGCTGCAAGGTATAAATTAAAACAGGCCCTCTTTGAGCTGGGGCCTTCAGGTTTTCCCTTCGAAAAATATGTAGCCGAATTGTTTAAGAGGGAGGGATATCATACGCTTGTAAACCAGGTACTGGAGGGGAATTGTGTAAAACATGAAATAGATATTGCCGGGGAAAGGAACGGAGAACAACTTTTTGTAGAATGTAAATATCATTCCCGGCAGGGCAACTTTTGTGATGTGAAAGTGCCGCTATATATCAAAGCCAGGTACGACGACCTGGTCGCTCATTTAAAAATGCCCGGTCAGGGTAAATTATTTAACGGTAGTGTATGCCTTGTTACTAATACACGTTTTAGTGAAGACGCGCTGCAATATGGATTGTGTGCTGGAATAACGTTGATCTCCTGGGATTTTCCGCAAGGGATGGGGTTAAAGGATAGGGTAGATGCGGGTGGTTTGTATCCTGTTACCTGCCTTTCTTCGCTGTCAAAACCTGCCAGGATCTGGCTGTTGGATAAGGGGGTTGTGTTATGTGAAACATTATTGCAACATCCCGAATACCTGGAGTTTCCCGGGATGACACCCGGCCGTATCGCGCTCGTGATGGAGGAATTACAGGCACTCTGTGTGAAAGCAGGGGAAAAGGAGTTGGTATGACATACGACTTTAACGCCGGCTAAGGCATATATAACCTGCGGCTAAAATTAAAGGGTTGGTTAATTGGAAGGATGCTCGTTTGCTGGTCCTGCCGGTAATACCAGTAGCGGCACGCTTGTTATATAACTCATCTGTTTGGTAATGCTTGGGTGAAAAACACGGCTGATCAGGCTTCTTTGGTACGTGATCATGACCAGTATGTCTATTTGCTGCCGGGTAATATGATGCTGAAGTGTTTCCCCGAAGTTTTCTCCATATAGATGTGTAGTTTCAATGGCTGATTCATGATAACGTTCTTTCAACATCCGTTCAAAGCTGGCCGCGTCATGAGAATGTTCTACCATTGTAAAAGCACTATCCCGCTGCTCGTCTGTGTATACGGCCACTTTTACATCCGCTATGTATAAGGCTGCCAGCTCGAAAAGAAAGTTTAAAAGCTTCGGTTCTTTTTCAAAATGATTAGTGGCCAGCAGGAAGCGCTGGGGCTTCTTCCATTCATATTCATAAGGAATAGCAAGCACAGGGATGCTACTGTTGCCTATTACGGCCGCCGTTTTGCTGCCAGTTATTTTTTTCAAAATGCCGTTGGCGCCGAAAGTACCCATTACAATGAGATCTGTTTGTTCTTCTTTGGCTTCCTGCATAATTGCATCGGTAATCCCGCCCGCGATCAGTTTCGTTTTTACGGCGATGCCTTCCGCTTCAAGGATGCTTAATCTTAGCAAGTCCAGTTTGTCCCGGAGGTCTTGTTTCAGCGCTGCTTTGTATTCCTTGTTAACGCCCATGTAGTCTGTATACATACTGTCTGCCTCATCAAAAACATGTATGATGGTAACATCAATAGGTAAAGTTTTGGCCGATTGAACAGCGAAGTTAACCGCGTTTGCTGCACTGGCGGAAAAGTCGGTTGGTACCAGTATCTTTTTCATTTGTAACTGTTTATATGTTGGTAACCGTGTGTAGGATCGAATGTAAAGTAAGGTGATCGCCGGTAAGTCAGCAATGGCTGCTATCAATACATCGGCTGACAGCCGTTGGCTTGTCTCTTGATTTTACAGCGTTTGAGTTGGCTATGACGGTACGCGAATTCTAGTCCTTGCTATATGGGGTATGCGGTGGGATCCTGCAACGAAAATGATAATTAGGTGTGGGGATGATTGGCATCAATGTGTTTTGTATAACGCTGACCTATCTTACTCTTACTATTTTAACTAATGATATGAAGGCGTTAATTGAAACAATATATTTGGATGAGCAGTGGAGCCGTTTAAAATCCAGCCTTACCAGTTACCTGAAAGGTGGGAAACAGGATGAGTTGCACATCTTCAGGGTACAGGTTAAGAAGATACGTGCATTTCTGATCCTGTCAGATAGCACAACATGTTCTGCACTTCAGCGACGGTTTAAACCGGCAAAGAAAATTTCCAGACATGCCGGCGATATCCGCAGTACTTTCCTGAACTTAAAGATGTGCCGCGACGAACATAACATCCATAAAAAATCAAGAAAACGTCTCCACAGGCAGATGAAAAAGGCCGTACGTGATTTTAAAGCGGCTGGAGTTGCTAACAAAATGCGCTTGAAAGAGATGTGGCGGCAGATCAGGAAACGTATCCGTCCGATAGAAAAGGCACCTGCCAGTCTTTTTTATAAGCAGCAGTTGCAGGTGGTGGCTGGTATGCTTGCCATGCACGGGTCTGAAAACGAACTGCATAATTGCCGGAAAATCTTGAAAGTATTGATATATAACTATGCCTGGGCGGCAGGTCTGTTGGATGTTACACTCAATGTGGAGTACCTATCAAAGGTAGAGGACGCTATTGGCAAGTGGCACGATCACATATCTGCATCACGGCAAATGGTAAAAAGTGGCAGGAAGGTTCAGTATGATGATACTTCGCTAAGGGATCAAATTACTGATATTAGCCGGCATTTTTACGCGAATGCCACTCTTGCAGGGAATAGTGAGGCGTGGGTAACTACAAGTCTACAATCCGATTTCATCTTGAATTAACTATTAACGTAGAAAATATTCTTTGCGTATTTCCTCCGGAGAATGGGCATATTAGGGCATTATAATTAATATTCATTTTCCATGAAATCTTCCCGTACCGTGTAACCTGCTCCCATACCATTGCGTTGTTTGCATATAGCGGCACCAATCTGGTAGCAGAGTTCGGGATCTACATGCTGGTCAGCATTAACCGGACGTAAGCCATCCCGGTGATCGTCCTGCTGGAATACGATTTCATGGCCATCGACCAGCGCCCATATTTTATGGTTTCCATTTATATGGTGGATGTTAACAAGGACTTCTTTGATCTTTCCTTTGTAAGGAATCTGGAGGTTGTATTGTTCGTTTTTCATGGCATTTATTTTTGCAGGAGTGATCAGATCGATATCAATAGTAAAGTTAAATCCGGTTGATATTTTGTACACTGACGGGCATCATTGGTGGGCCTGACTGTGAAATGCCACACAGCGGCACAAATGCGGTTGCATTAACCATGAATCCGCTGAACTGTGGGGACAGCGTGAGTTGTGTTGGGTCTCAGCGGATTCACAGAGATACTTTCAAGCGGCAGATTGTGCGGCTTTTCGAATTCTGGGGCAACAAGGTAAGCCATTCTATTTCAATACGAACGGTGGCAAAGCAGGTCACAGTGATTTATCCTGAGTTAGTGGACCTTTTCTTTTTAAAGAGCTGATCTACAAGGGTTGCTTCACCCCAATTATTCTTTTAATAATATACCCTCACATTAAATATATTTTTTATTATCTTATATCCCGATAACCCGATTTTTAACCCTGCCACAATTCTATCCACGTTTAATTAAACTGAATTGTTGCATACACAAACCACGTTATGAAAGTAAAAGCTTTAACGGGCCTTGGCGCCCTAGTGTTGCTATTGGCCACGGCCTGCCAAAAAGAACCACCCAGGAAAAGCGAGGAATCGCTGCAGTTTGATACCAAATTGAGTGCGGCCCCACCGCTTGGTACATTAATCGATGGTGCTACTTACCGCATCAGGGGAATAACCTCGGCCGCACCTGCCGGGCCTGTTGTAGAGGTTACAGGTAATTCAAGTGCCGAAGGTCAGAAAATTCAGCAATGGTTATGGTTTCCAAACAATGGTCAGAGGTGGAGACTGGTGAAAATTGATGCGACTTATTATAAGCTCGTAAATGTGACGAGTAACAAGTGCCTGGAGTCTCCATCTTTCACATCCGGCGATATTTTACAGCAGGGTACAGATGATGGTGGCGATAATCAGGCCTGGACTATCGCGTACTCGGGCAGTAATAACATGTTTTCGCTGACCAATAAGGCCACGGGTATGAAAATGGTGCTGGACCCGCAAAGTAATACACTCGGCGCTAAAATCAGGCAGAAGGATACGGTTACCGGCACTCAGCATTTATTTAATTTTCACAACCTGAATTTTCAGAACCCGCTGATCAATGCCAGCAGACCGGATCCTTTTGTTGCGCAAAAGGATGGCTACTATTATTTTATGTACACCCGGGGGAATAATATTGGCCTGAGAAAGACGACCTCTATGTCTTTGTTGTCGACAGCGCCCGAGTCTGTAGTGTGGACTCCGCCTGCAGGCACGGCTTATTCTTCCAATATTTGGGCGCCCGAACTGCATTTCCTGTCCGGCAAGTGGTATATCTATTTTGCAGCAAATGATGGTACCGGCGATTCGCACCGCATGTTTGTACTTGAAAACCCTAATGCGGATCCAATGACCGGCACCTGGACATTTAAAGGAAAGATTTTCGATTCCAGTGATCAGTGGGCAATCGATGGAAGTATACTCACGGTGGGGGGGAATAATTATTTCGTTTGGTCGGGCTGGGAGAGTACCGCCAGCAGGTACAAGCAGTATCTTTATCTGCCTACAATGTCGAATCCGTGGACGATCAATGGCCCAAGAATCAGGATTTCTTCGCCCACTAATACCTGGGAGAAACATGAGCCTAATTCGATCGGGGCGGGTGTGAATGAAGGTCCTGAGATGCTGCAAAAAGATGCCAGCAGTCCGGTTTTTATCATCTATTCAGCAAGCCGTTATACCAGCGACAACTATTGCCTCGCCCAGATAGAGTTAAGAAGTGGCGGAGATCCTACCGTGGCGGCGGATTGGATCAACAAGAAACAGGTTTTTGTTAGAAATGACGCCAACTCGGTTTATGGACCGGGGCACAATGGTTTCTTCACCAGTTCTTATACAGATCCTAACGGCGTGACGAAAAAGGAAAACTGGTTCGTTTATCACGCCCGCAGCGTGGCCGCTACTACTAACGGACAGCGGGCACCGAGAATGCAGAAACTCACCTGGAATACCGATGGTTCACCAAATTTCGGTGTTGCTACAGCAACCGGTGTGGATATGCCGATACCTGTAGGGGAGTGATGATGGGCCACTAGTGTTTCCGAATTCAAAAGCCGTTCAGATCGAATGATTTGAACGGCTTTTTATATCTACCAGGTTGGCGCATTTCTTCAATACTGTTTTTATAGTGCCCCGTATTTTTGCAGGATAAAACTTGAGTACACCGAACACCTGGTAATGCTTACCCGTGAAGATGTAAAACATTAATGCCCCGCATGTTCCTCACTGTTCTTTAATTTAGAGAGCAGGTCATAAGTGCCGCTGAGTACTATTTTACCGTCGTACTTTTTGTTTTCAGGAAGAGTAACCTGCACATATCCCGCATCGGCATTACCTGTGGTTATTTCTACCAATTCATAGTAATACATTTGATGCGTTGCTTCGTCACCTTCCGTATGCACATGTACAGCGCCGTCTTTGTGCTCATGTTCCGGAGCTTCGGTGGCTACGAAAATGTATTTCTTGCCGCTATAATCCACGATCGCACTTTCCGGCAAAGCAAGTGTCATGGTTTCGCCGGTTTCGATCAGTGCTTTCAGGTAAGTACCCGGCAAAAAATTAGCGCTGCTGGTCGCGATCGCGTGTACGGTAACCGTTTTGTCGGGCCTGATTTCGCGACCTACGAGTTCCACTTTGGCAATTTGCTCTTTGCTTTCGCCGGCCATGGTAAAACGCACGCGTTGCCCGGGTTTTACGCTAGCCGCATCTTTTTCAAATACGTTTAATTCTACGTGCAAGTCGGTGCCATCCACGATCTCAAACATCACGTCATTAGGGTTCACAAATTTTCCGCCATTCACATTCACTTTGGTTACATATCCATTTACCGCCGAATATATATTTACCTGGCTGCGGATATTGGAAGGCGTTAACTGCGACGCGTTGATGTTGATCAGCTGCAGGCGCTGACGGAGCGCGCTTTCACGTGCCTGTGCTACCTGGTATTGCGCTTTTGCCTGCTGTAATGTTTTTTGCGAGTTTACGTTTTGCGCCGATAGTGTTTGCTGACGCTCATATTCGGCGCTGGTGAGTTCCAGTTGACTCCTGCTTTCCAGGTAATCCTGTTGCAACTGCACGTAGTCCTGGTTTTCGAGTACGGCAATCACCTGGCCTTTTTTTACGGTGCTACCTTGCAGGAGCGGGGTCGATTTCACGATGCCGCCCATTTGGGTAGTGATACTCACCAGGTTTTGCGGCGGCACGTCAATGTAACCATTTACTTTCAGCAGGCCGCTGATGACCTTCATTTCCGCAGTACCGAGCTTTACGTCGATAGCCTGTTGCTGGGCGCTGCTTACTTCTACTATGTTTTCGTTCTCCTCATGACCTTCTTCCGCTGTTTCAGTGGCGGGCTTCTTATTGCCGCAGGCAACTATTAGGCTGGTGGTGCCCAGTGTTATAGTGATGATCAGTATATATTTAAGTTTTGTATTCATCTTGATGTAGTTTATAAACCAGCGAGGTATTTTATGCGGTAAACTGATTGATTGTATTCATTGATCGCCTGGAGGTAACCGAAACGCAGGTCGGAAGAGGTACGGAGACTTTGAAGGTACTCTACATAACCTATTTCTCCATTCTGAAAGGCTAACTGTGCCTGTTTCAATAGCAGTGCGGCATTTGGAAGCGCATCCTTTTCGTAATAGCTCATGCTGCGCGCATTTTTCAGTAACTCCTGGTATGCCTGGCTAAATGCTCCTTTTAAATTCACTTCAGAAAGATTCAACTGTGTGGCTGCTACCTGTTTGTCGATGGCCGCCGCTTTAATCCTGGCGGAATAAGGTTTGAAGAATAGTGGGATGGCAATACCTGCCTGCACGCCCTGAAAGCGTTTACCGCCACCATAATACACGTCCGTTCCGTTTACGTTTTGCGTGCCGATGAGCGACTGGTTAAAGTAACCAAGGGTAAAATCCGGGGCAGATAAGGAGCGCTCGAGGCGCACTGTTCTGTCGGCAATTTCTACCTGTTGTTTTTGCTGCGCGATCAGGGGATTCGCCTGCGTTGCGCTGTCGATCATATCGGGTAGATATATTTCTGGAAGGAAATTTTGTGCAGGCTGACTAACTTCCTCACTGGTATTCAGTAGCCGTTGCAGTTCTGCGGTATAAGCACGGATGTCGGCCTCGTTCTTCTCCATCTGGTTACGCATTTCGTTATACTGCGTTTGTGCGGTAGTCGATTCCAGGAGGTTAGATTCGCCTGTTTCGTAGCGCAGGGTGGCGGCCTTTTTGAAGCTGCCGAAAATCGAATCCTGCTGCTGGTAAAGCGTTTGTAGTGCGCGGAAGTAGGATAGTTGCCCATACGCGCTTCTCACCTGGTAGGTCAGTTCGTTTTTGTCAACTGCCAGGTTCTTTCTCGCGCCTTCAATACGGGCATCGGACAACAGGCCACGGTTGCGGAATACACCAGGATAGGGGATGCTCTGCGATATGTTGATGTTATTGTCGTTTTTTATGCTGTTAAACTGTCCGTACTGCAAACCGATATTCGTTTTTCCAATATCTCCGGCAGTACCTTTAAGTGTTTGTTCACGGGTGATTTGCAGGTTGGACGATTTGATGCCTGCATTGTTACGGATGGCCGTTTCTACGGCCTGCTCCATGGTGAGGCGCTGTGCTTTTACGCCGGTAGATAACAATAGTATGGCAGACAAAAGCAGCATGGTAGCCGGTACTTTAGGCACTTTGGGTTTCCAGTTTTCAAAGTAAGTGTACAGGACAGGCAGCACGATCAATGTAAGAATAGTGGAGGTTATAAGTCCTCCGATTACTACCGTCGCCAAAGGTTTCTGCACTTCCGCACCAGCTTCAGTGGAGAGTGCCATAGGCAAAAAACCGAGCGATGCCACGGTGGCGGTCATCAGTACCGGGCGTAAACGCATTTCGGTGCCTTTCAGTACAATTTCATCGAGCGTATACATACCTTGTTTTTTTAACCGGTTAAATTCGGTGATGAGTACAATGCCGTTCAATACCGCCACGCCGAAGAGCGCAATAAAGCCCACGCCGGCCGATATACTGAACGGCATGCCACGAAGCAGCAGCGCAAAGATGCCGCCGATCGCGGCCATCGGTATCGCGGTGAAGATCAGGAACGATTGTTTCACAGATCTAAAAGTGAAATACAACAATAGCAGGATGAGGGCCAGTGCCGCGGGTACGGCTACAGACAGCCTGGCTGTTGCGGCTTTCAGGTTTTCAAACTGGCCGCCGTAAGTCATGTAGTAACCTGCGGGTAGTTTGATCTTGTTTTCAATCTCATGCTGTATTTCGGTCACTACGCTTTGAATATCGCGGCCACGCACATTCAGGCCCACAATGATCCTTCGTTTGGTGTCTTCCCGCTGTATCTGGTTGGGACCCAGTTTAAACGATACATCGGCCAGTTGTTCCAGCGGCACCTGGATGCCGGTGGGAGAGGTGATATAGATGTTTTTTACATCCTCGATGCCCTGACGGTTTTGTTGTAAAAGGCGCACCACCATGTCGTAACGCTGTTCGCCTTCGTACACCAGTCCGGCCGACTGCCCGGCAAAAGCTGCATTCACGGCCTGGTTTACGGTTTCTACGCTCAGGCCATATTGAGCAATACGGTCGCGGTTAATATGTACCACGATTTGCGGTAACCCTTCTGCCTGTTCCAGGTACAGGTCTTTCGCGCCATCCACCTGCGATACAATAGCGCCGATCTTTTTAGATAAATCAGTCAGCACTTCAAGATCATCTCCAAAAATTTTTATACCGATGTCCTGCCGCACGCCGGAGATCAGTTCGTTGGAGCGTAGCTGTATCGGTTGGGAGAAACCGAAGCTAACGCCCGGCACCAGTTTCAACGCCTCGCTCATCTTTTCCGTAAGTTCCTCGCGGGAGGTCGCAGATACCCATTCGTCCTTGTCTTTAAGTACGATAGTGAGGTCGCAGGCTTCCATGGGCATTGGGTCCGTCGGGATTTCAGCCGCACCTATCTTGCCTACTACTTCTTTCACTTCCGGGAATTTCTTCACCAATATGGCGGAGGCCTGGTTTACTTTGTCAACGGTTTGCATTAATGAGCTGCCCGTGAGCAATCTTGTTTCCACAGCAAAATCGCCTTCTTCCAGGTTCGGTATAAACTCGCCGCCCATACGGGTGAAGATAAAGATGCTCACGATCAGCAGGCCTAACGCGGTAAAGGTGACCAGCAAACGCCTTTTCAATGCACCCTTAATGATCGGATAGTAGCGTTTATGGAAGAAGTCCATCATTTTATCGGAAAAATTCCGTTTATGCGTTGTGTTCTTGCTCAGGAACAGGGCCGACACCATTGGTACATAGGTCATAGACAGGATAAACGCGCCCAGGATGGCAAACGAAACGGTTTGCGCCATAGGGCGGAACATCTTGCCTTCTATGCCCACCAATGCCAGGATGGGCAGATAAACGATGAGTATGATGATTTCGCCGAAGGCGGCCGCCGAGCGGATCTTTACGGCGGAATCGTATACTTCTTCATCCATCTGCTGCTGTGTAAGTCTGCCCCCTTTGCGCAGGCCCAGGTGGTGCATGGTAGCCTCCACGATAATTACGGCTCCGTCTACGATGAGGCCGAAGTCGATGGCGCCCAGGCTCATTAGATTGCCGGTTACGCCAAAGAGGTTCATCATCGCAATAGCAAACAGCATGGCCAGCGGAATCACGGAGGCGACTATAAGGCCCGCCCGCAGGTTGCCCAAAAACAGTACTAGTACGAAAATAACGATCAGTGCCCCTTCAATGAGGTTTTTCGCAACGGTGCTAATGGCGCGGTCTACCAGGGCGCTGCGGTCGAGGAATGCTTCTACAACAACACCCTCCGGCAGGGATTTGCTGATGCGGTCTATTCTTGATTTTACTTCCTTCACCACTTTGTTGGCGTTTGCTCCTTTCAGCATCATCACAATACCGCCTACGGCTTCGCCGCTGCTTTGCCTCGTAGCACGTGTCAGCGCACCGTAACGGATCGAGTTGCCGATTTGTACGGTGGCTACATCACGAATAAGGATAGGCGCACCCGCTTCACTGTTTTTCACCACGATTTTATTGATATCATCGAGATTGCCCACCAGACCTTCAGTGCGGATAAAGTAGGCGGTAGGCTTTTTGTCAATGTAGGCGCCACCTGCGTTGCGGTTGTTATTTTCCAGCGCGTTAAATACTTCGCTGATGCTCAGGTTATAGCTGCGTAGTTTATCGGGGTCGAGGGCAATTTCATATTGTTTTAAGAGCCCACCGAAACTATTCACTTCCGCTACACCGGGTGTACCCAATAGTTGGCGGCGTACGATCCAGTCCTGTATGCTGCGCAACTCCCTTGCCCCGTATTTTTGCTCGTAGCCAGGCTTGGGATGTATTACATACTGGTAAATTTCACCCAACCCGGTAGAGATGGGCGAGATCTCCGGGTTGCCGAGGTTGGCGGGAATATTATTTTTGGCCTCCGCCAGTTTTTCGTTTACCTGTTGGCGCGCCCAGTATATGTCTACATTATCATGAAAAACGATGGTCACAACCGAAAGGCCAAACCGCGAAATAGAGCGAAGCTGCTCAATTTCAGGGATGGTAGACATTACCTGTTCCACCGGGAAGGAGATAAGGCGCTCTACCTCCTGTGCCGCCAGGGAAGGTGATGAAGTAATGATCTGCACCTGGTTGTTCGTGATGTCCGGTACTGCGTCGATCGGCAGTTTCTTTACGGCGTAAACTCCCCAGATGATCAGTGCGAGCGTAAACAGCCCGATGACCAGCTTGTTTTGTATCGAAAATTGAATGATTCTATTGAGCATGTTGCTTTTCCCGTAAATGTTTGATGGCAGGTAAGGCCGCGTACCCTAATACACAGGTGTGTTGTAAATAAGCCCTCCATCCATCATGGGACGGTAGGATGCTCTCAACAGCACACCGCTTTTCAGGTGGTAGTACGCCAACTTTCGGAATGACTTTTTAACAGGTCATTGCCATCGCATTTGATAAATAAATTGGAAATTTTGGCCGGAATAGGCCCATCAATCCTGTAACAGGATTAAGCAACAAACCGGGGAGGCTGCCAGATAGAAGCGGATACGCCTAACTTTTCAGATTGCGTGTAAACGGTGTATCGTTGTTTGTAAGTGGTCTGAATGAACGTAAAGTCAACCGCGTGTTGCAAAACAGTATGGGTGGCGCAGCAGCTGCACTCACAAAAAGGGCCGCATTGATCTATATCTTTATGCGTATCGTCATGCGAGTTGGCCAGGTGTTGTTCTATCTGCGTGCCATCAGCCGACAACGTAAAGCTGTCCGAGCAGGGTATTAACGCCTGCATCATGATAACGATGATAACCAAGATAGCACTTAATCGCATGTAGCAAATATAGACGTTTTTGCTTACGTGGAACATGATAAGGAAGTATTGACCGTTCGATATTAGGGTTAAATTCCCTGCCATGAGGGATTTAGGCGTATTAAAGAATGTTTGCATAATTGTTGCAATTTGCTTGTAGTAAGTGAAGGATGCCCCTGTCGCATTTACCCCTATCATTGTCGCAATACCACGCCGGATGATGTAAAAGCAGTGCCGATATTTGTATCGTAAACCACATATGATATGAACAAGCTTACTATTACCAGTTTTTTATTCGCAATGCCATTGGCCCTGTTAGTTTCCTGCCAGCCTCGTCCTAAAGAGGATCAGTCTGTTTTAGCTGTAAAGAATGAAACAGCAGATAGTGGGCATATAAAACCCGCAGAAACCGGTTATGCAGATGTCAACGGATTAAAGATGTACTACGAGGTATATGGCAGTGGCAAACCTATTGTGTTGTTGCATGGCTCTTATATGAATATTCCGCTGAACTGGTCGCATGTTATACCACAGTTGGCGAAAGACCGGAAGGTGATTGTAGCAGAAATGCAGGGGCATGGCCGTACAAAAGACATTCCGCGTGAAATGAGTTATGAGGGTATGGCAGATGATGTATCAGGATTACTCAAACACCTTAAAGTAGATAGTGCCGATGTGCTGGGATACAGTATGGGAGGCGGAGTAGCTTTCCAGGTAGCCGTTCGCCATCCTGAGCAGGTACGCAGACTGGTCGTGTTATCTGGCGTCTACGCCAACAATGGCTGGTGGCCCGAAGTAGAAGCCAGTTTTGCCACTATGACACCCGAGATGTTCAAAGGTTCACCTATACAGCAGCAATACGATAGCCTCGGTAACGACCCTGCTGGTTTCGATGACTATATAAGAAAGGTCATCAGGATAGATCTGAAACCTTATGACTGGAGCAAAGAAGTGAAGGCCATAAAAGCCCCGGTCCTGATGGCTATTGGCGATGCAGATGGTGTGCGATATGAGCATGCGCTGGAACTATTCCGCGCAAAAGGCGGTGGAAAGATGGGCGATTTACATGGATTGCCGCATTCGCGACTGGCTATTCTACCCGGTACTACGCATATCGGTATGATGCAGCGTATGGATGTGCTGATACCGATGATTATGGGTTTTTTGGATGCAGATTTAAATGCACCGCCGCCTACTTTTTAACATTGCCAGGCTACAAAATAAAGAGGCTGCTCAAGCGAGACAGCCTCTTTATTTTGTAGCTAAATTATTTACGCTTTGACCAATTCTTGCCCCTGTCTTTCCATCATGACTTCAGCCAATATTTCAAAAGACCGCAGCCTGAATTGATGATCGTATGCATTCGTTACCACCATTAGTTCATCCACCCCCGTTTCCGCTAAAAATCTGTCAAGATTTTCGGCAACCTGCTCCTTCGTTCCTACAAAACAGTAGCGTAACAGGTCGCGGAACATCGGCTCCTGCAGTACACGTTGCAGGTCCGGCGTAAGCTCGGCCGGTGGCTGAAGCGGTTCACTTTTACCGGTGAAAACACCCAGCATCATCTTTACCAGCGAAGTGAAGTTTTGTTGTGCTTCAGTTTCTGTATCGGCGGCAATCACATTCACGCCTGCAATGATGTACGGTTTATCGAGTACGGCGGAGGGTTGAAATTCTTTCCTGTAAGTAGCGATCGCCTGCAGGAACATGCCGGTCGCAAAATGGCTGGCAAAAGCATAGGGGAGGCCCATTTTTGCCGCCAGGTGCGCACTGTCGAGGCTTGAGCCGAGGATATAGAGCGGTACGTTGGTGCCTTCGGCCAAAACGGCCCGCACTTGCGATGAGGTGTTATCTGTAGAAAAATATTGCTGTATCTGTTCAATTTCACCGGGGAAATTGTATACCGCCTTCATCCTGTCGCTGCGGATAGCGTGTGCCGTTACCTGGTCTGTACCGGGCGCCCTGCCCAGCCCTAAATCTATCCTGTTCGGGAACAGTCTGCCTAACGTGCCGAATTGCTCGGATACGATCAGTGGCGAGTGGTTGGGCAGCATAATGCCGCCTGATCCTACCCTGATGCTTTGCGTATTACCGGCTACATGGCCGATTAGTACAGATGTAGCCACGCTGGCGATATGTACAAAATTATGATGTTCGGCCAGCCAGAAACGGCGGTAGCCCAGCTGTTCTGCCCTTTGCGCCAGCTCAACGCTATGCTGAAGCGTTTTTTCGATGCTTCCACCCTGTGGTATAGTTGCCAGTTCCAGGATGGACCAGGCAACTTGTTTTTTTGTAGTCTCCATTGTCAGGTTTTATAACTTCTCTTTTTCTAAGGATAATGCATTCATGCAATATCTTAATCCGCTTGGTGCAGGCCCATCCGGGAACACGTGGCCCAAATGCGCGTCGCAGGTGTTACAAACAGCTTCGATCCGCACCATGCCGTATGTTTCATCCTTATGATAGGCTACTGCATTTTCGGTTATCGGCTGTGTGAATGATGGCCAGCCTGTGCCGCTGTCAAATTTTTCGCTGGCATCAAAAAGTAAAGTGCCGCAACATACGCAGGCATATTTCCCAGGTGAGAATAATGAGCACATGTCAGAGCTGTGCGCACGCTCGGTGCCACTTAAGCGGGTAATCTTAAACTGGTCGGGCGTAAGCTGTTGCTTCCACTCTTCATTCGTTTTTACCACCTTTTTATCAGGTACCGGGTTACCTGTACTGGCAAACCCTACAACATCCGTCCATTTTAACATCATAAACTTCTTTTTTTGTGATAACTATGTATACTGATGTTTTGAAATGATTGTTTCAAAACGAGGTAATTTTTTTATTTGGATAACTGATGGATGAAATACTGTGCCATGTTCCTGATCTTATCCGCATCCTTATGAAGGATATAAGATTCGTACCAGCCTGTCAGCATGCTTATCAGGTAATCGGCCAGCAGCTCAGGGTTTTCGGTATCCGATATTTCCTTTTGACGGATGGCACTATTGATCAGCAGGCATAAGAAACGGTACGTGTTTTCACCATCCATTTTAAGTATTTCCTTGATCCTGATATCTTTATTGGCTACCTCAAACGCAGTTTTTACCGCCATACAACTGTTACGCTCGCTGGTGATCAGGCCAACCGCATCATTTATATATTGAGTCAATATTTGAAGAGGAGAGGCGTTGCTTTTTATACGCCGCTGAAGGTCTTTATTCCGGATATCGGTATAATGCCTGATGCACCTCACAAACAGCTCCTGTTTATCACCAATGGTATTGTAAAGGCTGCTGCTATTGATTTTCATAGCATCGGTCAGGTCGCGGAGCGATGTTCCGTTGTATCCCTTCTCCCAAAAAACCTCCATGGCGTATTGGATAGCCTGCTCTTCATTAAATGCTACGTTGCGCGCCATAATCTGTGCTTTGAAATGCAAATATACGAATTCTGAAACAAATGATTCAGAATGGTAAAAGTGGCGTAAATGAAGAAGCCGCCTCGGACCCGAAGCGGCTTCTCTTTTTCTAAAATTAAGATTACTGCTTAACGAGCTTCACTGTTTGCTGAACACCTCCCTGGTTCACTACCACCAGGTAAAGGCCGGCTTTATAATTCCTGCCAATTTCAATAGCAGTGCCGGTCGGTATCACCTTTTTAGCTTCTACCAGGTTCCCCGTCAGGTCGTACACGTTGATGAGCAGACTTCCGTTGTTCGGATTTGCTTTCACAACCACGTTGGTATGGGTGGCGGTGGGGTTAGGTGCAAGGGTTACGCTCATCTGGCTATCATCGCTGTCGGCCATGGTTTGTTCAGGGGCAGATGAAAGGCCGGGCAGTACTAAGGTGAAGCCACTGTTGACGCTTACATTTCCGCCGCTCAGTACCTGCTCTGCATTAATGATGGTGTACCAGTTGCTCGCAAACCATAAACTACCGTATTTATTCCTTACGGAAATGGCAATGGCATCATTGCTGCCGGAAGCACCGCGATCACTCATTTCAACGAACATCGTGGCGGTTTCATCTACCAACACTGGTACTAGTGGATTGGTGATGTCCGTTACCACAGCCTTGCCGGTGAATAAGGCCTTGGCAGGTATCAAACCCAACGCTGGAGTGGCGGTTAACAGGGTGGGGACATTCCCTTTCACCTGGTAAACGCGTATGCCATTCGCTTCGGTGCGACGAATGATCGTATTAAAGCTGCCTTCCAGTTTCTTTGTGTTTTTGTTATACCGCACATGGAAGCCGAAGTTGTTTTTGCTGCCCGCGTCACCGGCTTTTGTGCCTGCGGAACGGCTCAGTTGAACAAAACCTCCGCCACTTACAAAGTCGCTGACCGATCTGGCTACGGTAACGATGGTGTTTTCTTCTGAAGCATTGCGCTGGTAAGCACCACCTGCCACAACGCCTATCGTGAATTCCCTGGCATTATTAGCACCCAGCTCAACGTTCCAGTTGTAAGTAGCGGTCCCTATCCTGGGGTCGCCTGCATTTACCAGTGTTACCGGAACGGTGGCGATGGCAGTATTGGTAGCCCGGTCGATAAACGTAACGGTGGCATTCCTGATATCACCGGCAAATGGATCGGCAGCATTTGCTTCGGCGGTAATATCGCGGATGGTCGCGGTTAATGTTACGGTGGAGGCGGAACCAGTACCGGTGCCTGCAAACGTGCTGCCGGAATAATACATCCTGGCATCTTCCGGAAGAATGGTGAACGATGTGCTGTCCGCAGCCGCCAGGAACAATGGGTCGCCGTCGAACACGGGCGATAGGGTGTAGGTGGCGGGCGACTGGGAAACAATCAGGGTAGCAGTTGCTTTTCCACTGGCATCGGTCGTAGCATTCACGGTTTGGTTGCCCAAATCGAAATGGATTGTTTTGCCTGCGAGTACTGTGCCTGTTTCCTGGTCGGTGAGTATTGCCGCTAACGCCTGCTGATCGGAGTATTGTTCGGTACTGTCGCCGCTGTAGGTGATGGTAACGGCACGTTTCTTCACCGTTACCAGTGCTTTGGCAATTGCCGCATTACCCGTAGCGTCTGTTACGGTAAGTGTAACTGTATCTGTTCCAACGTCCGCCGTGGTGAAATGAGCAGGGGAAACTTCCAGGGTAACTTGCCCGCTGTTATCTGATGAACTGTCATTTACCTGTGCTGCACTGATGGATGCGGTGCCATCAAGTCTCAGTGTTACTTCCACATCTTTGGCCCGCGCTATGGGTGCTTCCAGGTCTTTGATGGCGCCGGACTGGCCCACCACGAAGCTGCCAAATGTCGTATGACCTGCGGCAGTGGCGTAGTACGGACTTGCGTAAGTGCCCGCGCCTGAAATAGTGGCGGGTGTTTCTATCCAGCTGTGGTTGCTGTAGCGGCCTTGTACAAGCGCGCCGGATGTTGTAAGATTAGCAGCCTGACTTACAGGCAGCCAGCCAAAACCGGCGGTAAGATTTGTTACGCCTGCGGTTGTTGGTAAGATGTTGTATTGTCTTTTCACGATCCTTGTAGTATCTGTAACGGGCAGGTCTGCACTGGGCTTAACGCCTACACCAATTACATCTGCAGTACCTGCATTCGTTAATCTCACCGGACTGTAAACGTTACCAGCCCCAATGTGATAAGTAACCGCACTGGTGGCGACCCTCGTTTTCAACTGGCCATCGCCTTCGATGTTGAAGTATACGCCGGGTGTAAAGTTGTTGTTGGTCACCACCAGGTTGGTGGCGGTATTGCTAGAGCCGATCGTCCTTGCTCCAGCATCTGCAATACCATCTTTCCCGATATTGAGTGCTACCGTACCTGCAGATGGTGTGGTGGCAGAGGTGATAAAACGAATGGCGTTGCCCATCAGCCATCGGCCGTTGATATTAATAGTAGTGGTGCTGCCTAATGTGGCATGACCCACTATACAGGAAGTGCCTGTTGACCGCATATCGAGCGTGCCGTTGATATTGAATGTATAGTTGCCAAATTCGCCAATGGTGTTGGTGGTAGGACTGCTGCCCGCCTGCAGGTAACCGGAACTGCCCATCGTTACTGTTTTTTCTTCATTGATCGTGATCGTGATGTTATCATCGTTCTGGGAGTCGGTGGTCCATGGCAGGGTAGTAGAAGTAGAGTAGTGAGCGCGCATGTAGCTGGCCAGGTTAAGGTTAGCATCTATCACCACTTCTACTGTTTTGGCCTGGCCGTTTACAGTGAAGGTGTTCAGGTAGAATGTATTGGTGCCGGTGATAAAGATCTTGCCATTCGCTCGGTAACCTTCAAAGTTCACCCTGTTGGCCGACGTGGCGCTTGATCCCACGGTGCCAAAGTTGTTCACGCTGCTGATCACCCGAAGATTTCTGGCAGCAGCCGTGCCACTTCCTCCATCGCTGGTGCCGGAAATAAGCGCGCCGCCATTTTCTACCACAAGGTTGTTTACGGCTGTGGTAGCGTTCAAGGCCACGGTATGTCCTGTTTTGATAGTTACGGTGGATACGGAGCCTGATGGGGGCACGGTGGTGCTGTTCCAGTTGTTGCCGTCAAATACTTCCCAGAGCGATGTAGCAACGGATGAAGTTCCCCAGTTGCCGCTGGCGGATGAACGATAGTCGCCCGCTACTGTTTTAGGGATGTTGGCCGTCTGGAAATTCCATACGGTCCCGGTGGTGGTGCCGTTAATGTTCTTCGCATCGATGCGCCAGAAGTATTGTGTATTGGGCTCCAGGCCGGCAGGTATAAAGGTGGCGGAGGATGCTGGTACATCGCCCAGTTTTACCAGGTTGCCTGTGTCTGTACCAAGGTATACTTCATAAGTATCCGCATAATTGCCATTCCAGCTCATAGAAAATGCCTGGTTGTTCAGCATGATATTGCTGGTGCCATTCAGTGGGGAAGGTGTGGTAGTTGCGGAGGGGAGTGTGCCCGCTGCTGGCGTAGTAACCGAAGCGACGGTGTTATAGACCGACTCGCTTAGGGCGCTATGTGCTTTAATCCTGTAGTAGTAGGTGGTACCCGCCTGCAGGCCACCGTCGTTAAACGCGGTAACATTAGCGGCAGGATGGGCGATGTCCACGAAAGTCTCGTTGTCAATACTCCTTTCCAGGATGAAATAATCTTCGTTGTCGGAGTTGTCTGTCCAGTTGCAGTTGATAGTACTTGCAACGCCTGCAGGCGCTACGGGTGCATTTAAACTAAGGGCGGATGGCGCCTCTACGAAGTTCGGACTTTGCACGGCCACTTCGCCCGTACCAGGTTTAAATACCCAAAGTAAATCAGGCCCCGGTGTAGCGGGAATAAATTGCGTAATGTTACCCTGCACCGCTCCGGCGGTATTGAATATTTTAAATTTATCGCCGGAAGCAGGTGTGCCGGTAAAGTTGATTTTAACCGTGCCGCCATACACCGCGTCTTTCGCGACGCTTATCACATCCCAGGTGTTGTTTGTTTTGTTGATGTCGATGCTCGTGATAGCGGTAGTTTCAAGCGTAAGGTTGTCTTTCAGCGTAAAGGTGCTGATAGAGCTATCGCCGGGTTCAAGTGTGCCTGCAACCGCTACTGCTGCTGCAATAGCGCCCTTGCCTGCTAATATCCCTTCTGCCTGCACCGTTACGTTCGCAATACCGGAATTGGTGCCGTTTACGATCAGTTTTCCTTCTTCCACGGTTGTAGTGCCGGCGTAAGAGTTGTTACCGTTCAGTCGCCATAACCCGGCGCCTGTTTTAACGATCGTAGTGGTGCCGCTGCCTTCAGAGGCATATCCATAAAGATGATTGTTGATAATGCCGTTAAAGGTTTCGTCGGTGCCGGCACCTCCTACAATATAAGTCGTAACGCCATTACCGAAGCTCGGAGATTTGGTGCCGCCACAGGAGAGGAATGTACCCGAATTGCCCGACAATCCTCCTATAGAAAATACGTTCTCATTGCTGTAGGCAGCAATTTTTGTATTACCGGTAGTCACAATACGGTTGTTCGGGAACCCGGCACTGTTGTCGATAGCCAGCAAGCTATAAGTATCTTCTGTGTTAATGCCATGGGCTACAAGCGTGCCGGAAAAATCGCTCCAGTCGCCCTGGATGATTTCACGCAAGTATGGAATGGTATAGTGAAGGGTACCACCGCCGTGTACCGTCATGGATAAATTAGCGAGGCGATAAGGCTCAAAGCCATTGACGGTGCTATCATCTACATATAATTGAAGCGGGTAGTTTTCGTAGATCGTGGTACTGCCATTCGCGGTGCGGTAGGTGCCGTTGTGAAGGCGGAGTATGTTCGCGGTGCCTATCCCCCTGTTGTTGTCGATAATGTTTCCTTCCTGGGTAGCGCTGCTCACAGGGTTTACTTCTAGTATGCCACCGGTGATAATCGTTTCCCCGGCATATGGGTTGGCATTTTTAAGAATCAGCTTACCAGCACCGGCTTTTATCAGGCCTCCATCGCCGGAGAGTACGCCATTAAATGTAACGGTAGCAGCACTGTTGCTGATATTGAACTCGCTGCTGTTATCGAGTACGGCATTTCTGTCGGTGCTTGTTGTGGCGCCAGTATATAACCAGCTTCCACCTTTCCATACCCAGTTAAATCCATAGTTGGCAGATGCGCCTATTGAACTGGGAGCGCCGCCGTTCGCGAGCGTGTTAAGTTCGATAGTGCCGCTATGTAATACGGTGGCACCTGTGTAGGTGTTCCTGGTAAGTAAAGAAAGTGCACCGCTGCCCGACTTGTTAACCGACTTCGTGCCGGTTATGTAACCCGCTCCGGAGAAGCTGTAGTTGGCGGCACTGTTGATCAACATATCCCCGGCGGCCATCGGTGCGGTGATGTTGATGGTGTTGCCCGCGCCATTAAAGGCAACGCTGCTGCTGTCTGTAAACGGGAGCGGCGTATTTGCGCTGTCACGCCAGTTTTGGGTAGTAAGGTCCCAGTCCTGACTGATGGCGCCTGTCCAGGTTAAGGCAGCTGCAAATGTGTTGGGATTTAATACCGGTACTTCAACCGGTTTTGCCTTTGCTATAAATTCATTGGAGTATCCGGATGTTCCACCTGCATTAAATGCCTTCACCCTGAATGTGTCCGATTCCTCCGGTTGCAGGCCGGTTATAGCAAAGTAGTTTTCATCGATGCCGGTAGCGCCGGTTTGCTGCCAGGTTCCATCCACCATTCTTTCCACCACATATCCCTGTTCTTTTTCCGTATAGTCGAGCCAGGAAATATAAACGGTGTTTTGGGTGGCGGAATCCTGTTTCAATTTCATAGGCGCCCGCAGGTAAGGTTGCGAGTTGTCGCCGGTAATGCTGTTAATATAACGTTCAATATTCGTGTAGCCCGAGCTGTTGATAACCATGGCATCATCCGCAGATGGATTGGTGTCATTCAAGTTTTCCCATTCATCTGGCATGCCGTCGTTATCGGTATCAATGCGGGTGTTGCCGCTCCACAAATTCCAGGTTGTAGGCGCGCCAAACGGAAGAGTGTTTTCATTCGCGATCAGTTCTCCTTTTTTACCGAAAGATGTTACTTCATTAATCACGTAATAATCTGCATAGTCACGGTAAGGCAAACTTGCGCCCACGGCCGGCAATACGGTATTGATCAACTCATTGGCAGGTGTCGTTGGCAGACTGGGATAAGGATAAGGGCTGGCCTGGAAATCGGGAGGGCCTACATATTCGCCCGGTGGAATTACATAAGGATTGAATACACCGTCGCGGTTGTTGTCAGAAATATTGCCCGAAGCATAAATATGATAATTCAGGTTACCCAGGTTGAAAGGAGCTACGCCCTTTGATGGCCCCTGTATAAAACAGTTGTTGATGGCATTGGCGTAGGAGTGCCCTTCCGACTCTCCGCCCATAATATAAGCCCCGTCTTTCCAATTATAAATAATGTTGTTCACGTATTGGTTAATGCCTTTTATTTTGTTGTTACGCGTGCTGTTGTCTACATATAAATTCCGGTACAGCGTAACACTATCTACCTGCATTAACCCGCCGGCAGAGTGGGTGAGCAGTCCCTGCGAGATAATACTGTTCTGGATCGTAATGTTTTTGGCGGTAGCCGCGTTGATGGAAAAGTTTTCATCCCTGCCCCATGATACAGAGCAATGATCGAAAATGATATTCTGCCCATCTGCCAAACCATTGGCGTCTTTACCGGCGTCGCCTACAATGCCCATACGTATGCGCATGTACCGGCAAATGGTATTGTCGGCCCCGGAAAAGCTCCAGCCGTTTCCATATACCGTAATCCCTTCGCCCGGCGCAGTTTGCCCGGCAATATAGATGTTGCGTGATACCACGATGCGCGAAGTGATCCTGATCACGCCCGCCACATCAAACACAACGATCCTGTCAGGCGCGCTTACTGCATCACGCAGAGAGCCTGCGCCCGCATTGTTCAGGTTTGTTACATGATAAACAGTACCGTTACGCCCGCCGGTGGCGTATCTGCCAAAACCTTCCGCACCGGGGAAAGCCAGTGTTTGCGCATGAATGGGGATGTCGGACAAGGTAGAAAATATCAGGATGAATAAAGACAGGTATGCCCGTCTGAAAGTGTAGCGTTTTTTCATGGAATTACAATAATAACGTGATGAATTTTCAATCGTGGATTCAGGCTTGCTGGCCATTTTTGGGCAATACTATTCCTGCTCCTGCCTCAAGGTTGTATGAGGCAGAAATACGTGTATGACGAATTTTAGATTTATAGTTTAATTTAGAACGACGGTGGGGAATCTCTGTCCTGTACTATCCTGAAATAGCAACGCATTATCGATTAAGCAGGATGATATTGGTTTTTATTGGGTGGGGATAGATGTTTTCCAGGGCGTTTAAAGAAAAACAGCCGCACAAAATACTTGTACAGCTGTCATTTATCGTCATCTACTTTTTATACTGCTCATCCGTTACCTGCTCCATCCAATCCACTACTTTGCCATTCAAATTCTCCTGAATGGCAATGTGCGTCATCCCGTTAGTGGGAGTGGCGCCGTGCCAGTGTTTTTCATCTGGCTCAAACCAGATGACATCGCCGGGATAAATGTTTTCAATGGGGCCACCTTCACGCTGTACCCAGCCACAGCCGGCGGTAACGATCAATGTTTGACCGAGCGGATGTGTGTGCCAGGCCGTTCTGGCGCCAGGCTCAAAGGTTACACTGGCGGATGCGGCGCGCCTGGCGTCGTTGGGGTCAAAGAGCGGATCGATCCTGACCGCCCCGGTAAACCAATCCTCCGGGCCTTTGCCGGAAGGTTTGGTGCCGACTCTTGTAATTTGCATGATGAATGTTGTTTGTTATAAGATTAAATGTACTGTTATTATGTGTTAAATGGTGGATGCGTCAATCACATACCGATATCTTGCTTCTTTGTTTAAAACTTTAGTCCAGGCTTCATTTACGGCCGCTGCTTTAATTACCTGGATTTGCGGAAGCACTTTATTGTCGGCACAGTAGTGCACTACCTCCTGTGTTTCGGGTATACCGCCTATCAGTGACGCGTTGAAATTAACCCGTGTATTAGCCAGTCCGATATTGCTCAGCATTAACTCGAAGCCAACAGGCATGCCTACCTGGGTATAAAAGCCGCCGGGTTTTACTACTGAAGAATAGGCCGCAACGTCATATTGTACAGGTATGGTGGAAATCATATAGTTCAGCATTTTTTTGTAGAGCTGAAGTTTGGCGGGGTTATCGACTATGATCACTTCTTTTGCACCAAATGCGAGGATATCCTTTACCTTATCGGGAGATGTGGTAAACGCGTACACTTCTGCACCCTTTGATACGGCAAGTTTCACCGCCAGGTGACCCAGTCCGCCGATGCCTGCAACCCCAACCTTATCGCCAATCTTAAAATCTGCTTTCATCAACGGGGAGTAAGTGGTAATGCCGGCGCAAAGCAGTGGGGCGGCTTCCTGCAGACTGATGTGCGCGGGGATATGTACGGCAAAATGGTCTCTTACAACGATATTGGTAGCGTATCCACCCTGGCTGATGCCCGAAGGCGAGGTGGCATCGGGCGCACCGTAGGTGAAGAGCGTTTTGCCGTTGTCGCAATAGTGTTCTTCGCCGTGTTTGCAACTGTCACATTCCATGCAACTGTCTACCATACAACCAACACCGGCCCTGTCGCCCACTTTAAATTTTGTTACATTCCTGCCTACTGCCGCCACAATTCCTGCGATCTCATGTCCCGGCACCTGTGGATACTGCTGTTTGCCCCAGTCCCCTTTCATTTGATGAATGTCGGAATGGCATATAGAAGCGTATTTAATATCGATAAGAATATCGTTATCCCCGATCGGGCGGCGATCAAATTCCCACAGACTGAGTTTACCGGAAGCATCTTTTGCCGCGTAACCTTTCGATTTTATGTTGTTGCTCATTGTTGTCAAGCTATTTCTTTGTGAGAAAATGGATAAGGGGCTGGCGAGCATCAGGCCGGTGCCGGCGAGAGAAGCCTGCTGAATGAATTTTCTTCTGGATGTATTGGATTGTTTCATGGTCATTATCAGTTTTTGTTGTTGTATACGGAGTCGGTTACCGGCTCTTTCCAATCCACGATGCCTTTTTCAACGTTAGGCACAATGTACATTTGCTGCATGCCGGTGTCCGCGCTCGCGCCATGCCAATGCAATATGTTGGGAGGGCATTTTACCACATCACCTTTTCTTATTGTTTGCCTTGGCTGTCCCTCTAACTGGTGATAACCCACACCATCTGTGATTATGAGTATCTGTCCGGCAGGATGGATGTGCCAGTTGCTTCTTGCGCCTGGTTCGAAGTATACATTGCCCACCAGTGTGCTATAAGTGCTGTCTGCGGCAACGAGGCCCGTATTCCAGGCCTTACCGGTAAAGTTGGCAGCAGGTCCCGCTTCTCCTTTGGGGAAAATGCCATTTGCGACGGTAGGGGCGGCAGGTTCTTTGCAGGCGGTAATCACCATGAATGAGAGGAGAAGTGTTTTTATCATACCATTCATAAACATATATTTTAGATAGATTTAATAATCCTGGCAGGCACGCCACCCGCAATAGTATTGTCGGGCACATCCTTGTTAACAACGGCTCCGGCTGCCACAATTGAATTTTCACCAATTGTTACACCGGGTAAGATTGTTGCACCTGCGCCTATCCAGGCATTTCTTTTAATCACTATCGGGTGAGATATTGTGGCTCGCCGCGCGGCAGGGTCTGTAGGATGGTTGGTGGTGATCAAATTCACTTTCGGGCCGATCAGCACATTGTCTTCAAGTGTGATGCCGCCACGGTCCATAAAGGTGCAGGCGTGGTTCACAAATACGTTCTTCCCAATAAAGATATTCTCTCCGAAATCGCTGTAAAATGGCGGGATCAGGAAGAAAGTATCGTCTACAGGGCGACCGGTCAATTTATTGAATATCGCCCTGATTAATTCCAGATCATCGGTTACCAGGTTGTTCAGTTCGGCTGTAGTCCGCATGGCCTTCCTGATAATATCGAAAAGCTGTGGATAGTCCGGATCGTTCAGGGGGATTGTTTCGCCTGTTTTATCTCGCTCAAAAATAGTTTTACTCATATAGTAATCATTAATACAAAGTTCCAGCATTAATTAAGGGGAAGGTTAACGATTATCACACCATTCATTAAGAATTTCAAACCTACAGGCAGTTTGTACGGTGAGGTTTATAGAGGTTATGGTTGAAGAGATCGTTTTCCAGTAGGGGCTTAGAATAGATGCCTGTCTTAAAAGGGAGGTAAGTTTTTATTGCTGTTTCAGTTTGGACGATAAAGAATCTTTGCGATGGTTTTTTACAATATGGAAGGCAGATGGCTTTTTATCTGTCCGGGAAGCTTATTCCCGTAACTTCCCTACACACTTCCAGGAAGTGCTCCTGCAATTGCAGATCGTCTGCTCCGGTATGATAGGACTGTTCTTCACGATGAAAGAAATATTTGCCCGACACATTTGCTTCCTTGCCTTTGCCATCTGCCAGCCAAACCTGTGTTTCAAAGCCTTTTTGAAGGTCGTCCGGTGCGCCTGCTCCGCCCATCTTTGTAGGTACCCATCCGGGATCAACGGCGTTCGCGTAAACGGCAGGCCATTTGCGGGCCACGGCTTTGCACAACATTAGAACGTGCAGTTTGGTATCAGAATAACTAATGCGGTTAATGTTGTTTTTGATATCGGAAGAGTTTGCGTGCCCTCCCAGGTGCATTCCCGAACTGAGGTAGATGAGGCGGCGGGGCATCTTTATCAGTGAGGTCAGGATGTAGGGCGCCAGCGTATTTACTGCGAGCAGTTGCGCCGCTGGCGCCTGGTAAACCCCGGCATTATGGATCACGACATCAAACGGCCCCATCCCGTTCACTTCGGCGGCCAGCCTTTTCGTAGCTTCCGGCTCGCACAGGTCGGCGAGTAATACCGCTTTTGCGCCCGGTGTTGCGTTCAGCGCCTCTTTGCCTCGGGCTTCATTCCTCGCATGCAGCACCACCTCGTGCCCTTTGCTGATTAATGACTGTCCGGTAAATTGTCCCAGCCCTGCTGCCGATCCCGTGATAAATATCCGTGCCATAATGCGTTAATGTATATCTTAAACTTAACCTTTTAGCGAAGCCATCTCAATCACAAAGCGATACTTCACATCACCTTTTAACAGGCGCTCATACGCATCATTAATCTGGTCGATATTGATCATTTCGATATCGGCTGTAATGTTATGCTCACCACAGAAATCAAGCATCTCCTGTGTTTCGGCAATGCCGCCGATCATAGAACCGGCAAAGCTTTTACGACCCATAATCACGCTGAAGGCAGCTACCGGTAATGGAAGTTCTGGTGCGCCCACTAATGCCAGCGATCCGTCTACGCGCAGCAGGTTAAGATAGGCGTTGATATCATGTTCGGCGGATACGGCATCAAGGATGAAATGCAGCTGGCCTCTGAATTTCTTCATCTGCTCAGGATCTTTCGATAATACGACTTCATCGGCACCGAGGCGCTGGGCTTCGTCAAATTTACTTTGAGAGGTAGTGAAGGCTACTACATGTGCACCCATTGCTTTGGCGATTTTGATGCCCATATGGCCCAGGCCACCAATGCCTACAACGCCTACTTTCTTACCGGGACCAACGTTCCAGTGTTTCAACGGGGAGTAGGTGGTAATGCCTGCGCACAGAAGCGGCGCTGTAGCGGCGAGGTCGAGATTTCCTGGTATACGTAATACATAGTTTTCGTCAACTACAATACGTTCGGAATAACCGCCGAAGGTAGGGGTGTTTGCGAGGTGTTTATCGGGTGAGTTGTAGGTGCCAGTCATACCGGGTTCGCAGAATTGCTCCAGGCCTTCTTTACAGTACTGGCAATCACGACAGGAGTCCACGATACAGCCAACGCCTACTACGTCGCCTACTTTGAATTTATTGACATGGCCGCCAACGCTCACTATTTTACCAACGATCTCATGACCGGGTACGCATGGGTACACGGTGCCGTGCCATTCGTTGCGGGCAGTATGCAGGTCGGAGTGGCAAACACCACAAAAAAGGATCTCGATCTCTACATCATGAGGGGTAGCTACGCGGCGTTTAATGTCCATTGATTGTAATGGAGCTTCCGCTGCGCTGGTGCCGTACGCTTTTGTGTTCTTCGTTTCCATATGTTGTTATTATTTTTTTAATTAGCATTACAGATATCCAGCCAAAAGGTTGGCTGTCCTGCCTGTAATTAATCCAATATTGATGTTAAGCCTGCTGCACCCGGAGTGATTTCGGATTGGTGCCGGTTATCTTTTTAAAGAAGTTGTTAAAGTAGGTCGGATACTCAAAGCCCAGCGCATATGCAATGTCTGCAATGTTCCACTCCGTATGTTGCAACAATGCTTTAGCTTCTGTAATGATGCGCTCTGAAATGTGAGTGGTGGTCGATTTTCCGGTAGTGTCCTTCACGGCGCGGTTCAGGTAATTAACGTGAACAGACAACTCCTGTGCGTAATCGTAGGCGGTTCGCAACGTTAACGGCCGGTCGGTGGTTTCGATCGGGAACTGCCGCTCCAGCAACTCCAGGAATACACCGGTAATGCGGGAAGAGGCGTTCGTGTGCCTGTCGAAGTTGTCAGACGGCTGCAGTTTCAGCGACTCATGGATAATGAGGTGGATATAGTTGCGGATCAGCTCGTCCTTATAGGTATAATCCGTTTGCTGCTCCTCGATCATCTTAATGAACAGTGTGTTCAGGAATTCCCTTTGCACTTCTGTGATGTTCAGGACTGGGGTGCCACCTATCTTGAAGAACGGGGATTGTTGCAGACTTTCAGAGCGCTCCGACTGTTTCAGGAATGCTTCTGAAAACAGGCAGGTGTATCCCACGTAACTCGTAGAAATCGTTTCCCAGGAGTAGGGGATGTGCGGATTGCCGAAGAACAGGATGGTGCCGTCCATTTCATAACTCCTGTCTGCGTAGTGGATGATACTTTTGCCTGTTGTCAGGCATATTTTATAAAAGTCCTTGCGGCTGTATATTTTAGTAGCACTCCCGTCACTTTCAATTTGAAACGCATTAAAGCCCTTTAGCTTTAAGTGATTGTTGTATTCAGACAGTGATCGGGGTGCATTGGAACTACTCATATCCTAAAGTTAAGAAAATCAATGCAGCCGGTAGCCGGGTTTTATGTGGTACAGGCTGCTGTAACCGGATCCGAGGCAAAGGTAGCGAGGGTCGGGCGGATTGGGTAACGATTATCAAACAAATTATTAAGAATTTCAAACCTTTTGGCGTCGTTGAATGGCTGTAAAGCCGGAAAGCGGGCCGTTGGTAAACGAGCCCGCGTAAGCATGTTTTGAATGAAATGATGGGATTTTACCAGCTCTCTCTCTATACTCCCAGGTAACTCTCTTCACACTTTAAGGTAACTTCAGGTCCTTTAGTTAATATAGTATTATTGATGGTGCCGTCAGCCAAAGCACTCCGCACTATTGTTCTCCGTCTCGGCAAGCCTCACCGAATGCAGGAAAACACCCTCATAAGCCTCTAAAGGCCCCTGCAGCAGCTTAAATATCTCGACACAAAGTAATTCCGTGGAAGCCATCTTGTCTGCCATAAAATCCACGTCCAGGTTAAGATTCTTGTGGTCGAGCTTTTCGATCACCAGGTCATTGATGATCACCTTCAATTCTTTAAGGTCGATGATGTAAGGCCGTTCGGGATTTACTTCGCCTTTTACCGTTACAAAGAGGTCGTAGTTGTGGCCATGGTAATTCGGGTTGGCACATTTGCCAAACATTTTCAGGTTTTCTTCTTCAGTTAAATCCTGCCGGTACATACGGTGTGCGGCGTTAAAGCGCTCGCGGCGGGTTAGAAAAGTCAGCATTACTTAATAATATTCGCAGGTTTCTTGTTATTGTGCAACTGGTAAAGCCGTAGGCTGCCTGATACCTTTTGCTTCCAGCATCGCGCCAATGGTATTGACCATATAGATAGATGCTTCGATCTCGTCCTTCCTGATGGCCACACTTTCGATGTTAAAACCGAAGGGTACACATTGAGCAGAACAGAATTCGGTCAGTGCTGCTGCAATGTCCAGGCAAACCTGTACTGACTTGTCGAGCATGTTGCCTGCATTTCGCAATTCTTCCTTTAGCGCCTCCGGAACGTGTATGCCCAGCCACTCCATGAAGTGCAGTGTTTTCTCTGAACCACAGGCGGTGAGCGTAAAAATAACGGTAGGTGGAACGACCTGCTGTTCATTGCAGGTGCGGCAAAGATCTGCGATCACCTTCTTCGCATAGTCAACATTGAACACGCATTGAGAAACGAAATAGGAAACGCCGCAGGCAGCTTTATCGAGAATACGCTTGTCTTCGTCTTCCAATTTTGCATGCCTTTCAGGGATGGTGACTGCTCCCAGTACGGATGTATATGCATGCTTTTTCCAAAGCTGGTAAGCCTCGGGCAGTGTGGTTTTAACCGGATAATCGGGTGCGGGCAGGCCTACGAAAACAGGATGGAAGTTTTCTGCCTCCAGGTTTTGCAGCCAGGCGGATAATGCAGCTGCTGTGTATTTACCCGCAGGGCGATAGATGATCTTCGGGATGTTCAGTGTCTTCAGGTAGCTGCTGGCAAACCCGAAAGGATCTAAGGCGTTTAAAAAGGGGAAAGGCCTTTCTACGGAAGTACGTGCCGATTCGTCCTGCACATCATATACGATCAGTGCATCGATATCCAGCGGCACGAGTCGTTGCATCGTTCTTTCCGCAATTTCTGCTACGCGTTCTGGTGTTGTTTCTGCCTTGGGAGGCGTAATGCCGTATGTTAAAATCCCGGACTGTCCGGACCTGATCTTCTCCAGGAACATAAGTTAGAGTCGTTAGTAGTAGGTAGAGAATGGCTGCGAATGTTGTTCATCCGCAGCCTTTAATGTTATATTGCTGATGCCACGCTGATCAACTCACGCGCCTCTTTGGCTGCCTGTACCATGTTTTCCAGTGCGGCTTTGGTTTCAGGCCATTTGCGGGTTTTAAGGCCGCAGTCCGGATTTACCCAAAGGTTTTGCGCAGGTAACAGGTCGGCTGCTTTTATTAACAGCGATACCATTTCTTCCTTGCTGGGTACGCGTGGTGAGTGGATATCGTATACGCCGGGCCCGATCTCGTTCGGGTACTCGAAATGCGCAAAGGCATGTAACAGTTCCATCTGCGAACGGGATGTTTCGATAGTGATCACATCGGCATCCATAGCGGCGATATGTTCGATGATATCATTGAACTCGCTGTAACACATATGGGTGTGGATTTGCGTCTTGTCTTCAACACCACTGGCGGTAACCCTGAACGCTTTTACGGCCCAGTCGAGGTAATGCGGCCGTTTGGCTTTACGTAAGGGTAAACCTTCACGGATCGCGGCTTCATCGATCTGCACAATGCCTATACCTGCTTTTTCCAGGGCCACTACTTCATCACGGATAGCCAGTGCAATCTGGTTGGTGGTGATATCGCGCGGTTGATCGTCGCGTACGAACGACCATTGCAGGATGGTTACCGGGCCGGTCAACATACCTTTCATTAGTTTGCTGGTTTGTTTGGCCGCGAAGGTGATCCAGCGGATGGTCATGTCCTGCGGACGGCTAACATCGCCATAGATCACCGGTGGTTTCACGCAACGGCTGCCGTAACTTTGTACCCATCCGTTTTTGGAGAACAGGAAGCCGTCGAGTTGCTCGCCGAAGTATTCCACCATGTCGTTACGCTCAAATTCGCCGTGTACGAGTACATCGATTCCCAGTTCTTCCTGCCAACGGATGACTTCTACGGTCGCATCTTCAATGGCTTTTTCATATTGTTCAGGCGTGAGGTCTCCTTTTTTAAACTTCGCACGCAGCTGGCGAATGTCGTCTGTCTGCGGGAACGAACCGATAGTAGTGGTAGGGAATGCGGGCAGGTTAAAACGCTCACGGTGCAGTTGCTGGCGTACGGGGAAGGCGCTTTTACGGGTAGCATCTGCATCGGTGATAGCGGCTACGCGATCTTTCACTTCCTGTTTGTGTACTTTTTTAGACGTTCTTCTGCTTTCGATGGCTTTTTTGTTAGCGTCCAGTAATGCCTGGTTACCTTCAGTGATCTGCTTCAGTTCAGCTACTTCGTTCAGTTTTTGTTTGGCGAAGGCCATCCAGTTTTTGATCCCGGCATCTATCGCAGTTTCCTGGTCAAGATCAATAGGACTGTGCAGCAGCGAGCAGGAGGGAGCGATCATCACGCGGTCGCTGCCGAGTTTTGCAAGGGCTTTATTGATTTGCGCCAATGACTTCTCATAATCATTTTTCCAGACGTTCCGGCCGTCTATCACACCTAATGAAAGCTGCAGGTTGGCAGGGATGAGTGCCAATACTTCGTCCAGCTGTTCGGGCGCACGTACCAGGTCGATGTGCAGTGCCGCAACCGGAAGGTTAACTGCTACCTGGGTATTGTCGAGCAATGCTTCGAAGTAAGTAGCTACCAGCAGTTTCACGCCGCTTACCTGGCTGGCGATAGTGCGGTACGCATATTCAAATGCTTCTTTATCCCGCTTGGAGAGGTCGAGTGCGAGGCTGGGCTCATCCAGCTGGATCCACCGGGCGCCCTGTTGTTGCAGGCGATTGATGATCTCCACGTACACAGGCACCAGGTCTTTAATCAGGTCGATGCGCTCAAAGCCCTGCTCTTTCTCTTTGCCTGCAAGTAAGTAACTAACAGGCCCCACCAATACGGGTTTAGCCTTGTCGCCAAGGGTTTTAACGGCGGCAGTATATTCATTAAATACTTTTTCCGAGTGTATCTTAAACGACTGTTTGGCGGTAAATTCCGGAACGATGTAGTGGTAGTTAGTATCCATCCACTTGGTCATTTCCATGGCGGTAATGTCCAGGCCATCCCGCTGGTATCCCCTGGCCATAGCGAAATACAGGTCGATCTCATTATTGCCTTTTACACCGGAAACGGGTGCATAACGTGGAGGTATAACCCCTAACAGCATGCTCATATCGAGCACCTGGTCGTAATAACTGAAATCATTACAGGGGATAAGGTCAATACCGGCTTTGAGTTGCGTTTGCCAGTTTTCTTCCCTGATCGTGCGGGCTACCTGGTGCAGTTCATCGAGGCCAATCTTGCCAGACCAGTACGATTCACAGGCTTTTTTTAATTGTCTTTGGGTACCGATACGCGGGTAACCGAGGTTTTGCGTTAGCATCTTTTTCAATGATTTAATGCGTTTGTAAAAGATTCCAGACAGGCGTTCGACGTCTAACAGCAAAGGAGCAGGAAATGGGGTTTCCTATAATACCATCAGGTCAGATCATTTGCTTTATTACGCGAAAGCACCGTCTATCCGGAAAAGGCAGGTTTCCTGACTCGTAACATTTCAACCGCCCTTCCCGTCCGTTTAATTGAACAGTGGGCATTTGCCGGTTGAAATTGTGGAATGTTACTTACAGTTGCGCGACAGCCCGTGATTCTCACACGGTTCCCTTTTAATTCCCCGCCAGGTTTATGGCAGAAAAACCCTTTTCGGTTTGATAAACTTACTAAAGAACTATTTTTGGCAAATGAGTGCTTTTGACAGCACTAAATGCTGTGCAAATCTATTGAATTGATTTATTAATTGGTTTTGTCGTAAAATTTCAGTTGAAAAGAATATTTTTGCCTTGTTTTAAAGATGAATCGTCTTTTACTCTCTGTTTTTAAGTCTTACAAAAGGAAATTATTCTATGGAAGAAACGCTTGATCAAACAGATCTTCAATTACTCAGGCTATTAGCCGCCGATGCCAAGATTACCACGAAGGACCTGGCAGCCAAAGTGAACCTGTCGCCCTCGCCGGTTTTTGAAAGGATCAAACGCTTAGAGGCAGGCGGCTATATTAAAGGATATATCGCCCTGATCAATGCTGAAAAACTCAATTATGGGTTGATCATTTTTTGCAACATCAGGTTAAAGCACCACGATAAAACAATAGGGAACGACTTCGTGAGCGATATCATGCGCCTGGAAGAAGTGGTGGAGTGTTATAACATTTCCGGGGACTATGATTTTCTGCTGAAGGTGTATGCAAGGGACA
Organism: uncultured Chitinophaga sp.; assembly: GCF_902168175.1. GTDB lineage: Bacteria > Bacteroidota > Bacteroidia > Chitinophagales > Chitinophagaceae > Chitinophaga. The sequence continues at coordinate 173,861 of NZ_CABHOU010000076.1, forward strand.
TGAAGCACTACCAGGATTTTGTGTTTAATAAACTGGGATCGGTAACGAGTATTGGCAGCACGCACAGTACTTTCGTGATGTGTGAGAATAAGAATACTTACAATATCAATTTCTGAAGATGGGCTATTTCATAGATAGTGTTTGAACCTGATTAATATCATTTTTGTTATTCGTGAATATTTGTTTCTTGTGCCTGTCTTAACGCTGGTATTATCCGGTATTTGAGCTAATTTCGCTGCCGAAACGCTATCACACATGATCAAACAATGTATAACGGTAATCTTCATGCTCATCTGGTGCTCCCAGATGTTCAGCCGTTATATGGTGATGACCATGTTTTACATCAATCAGACTTACATTGCGCAAAACCTTTGTGAAAACAGGGATAAGCCGCAAATGAACTGTAATGGCCACTGTCAGTTGACGAAAAAGCTGAAGGACGAGCAGAAAAAAGAGCAGGAAAATCCTGAACATAAGGCGGATAGTAAGAGCGAGATCTTTTATCCCAGCCACGAAACAAATAACAATGTGCTTGCCGCTTTTAAAGTGGTAGACAGCAATTATATCCTCCCCATTTCTATTGGTGCGCCTGTAGATCGCGCCCATGCGGTGTTTCACCCACCCACTGCATAATCGTTCCTTTATTGTTATTGCTTTTTTATGATGGTTATGCCTGGCCCAACGTCCGGCTCATGACTTTCCTCTATTGATTTCGCCTGCGGGCGAACAGGCAGTGTTTTGCACTGAACGGTCCTGTATGGCCCCGCAGGGGAGTCGTTTACCAGTATTTTCTTTATCACTTAAACGCGTGTACTACACGCGAAGGGCATGCTATTGCCTGTACTTAAACACATCTGATATGAAACGTATTTTAACATTGATAGGTATCGCCACATTCATCATGGCCTGTTCAAAAGAGAGTAATCCCGCGCCCGCACCAACCGGTGAAAAGGCCACGTTATCTATCCAGTTTGATAATATTATTGGCAGTAAAAATCTGCAACTGAATACAGGTAATTATACAAACGCAGCGGGAGAGCAATTCAGCATTTCCAAATTGCAGTATTACATCTCCAATATTCGCGTTAAAACAACTGCAGGTGTGGAATTTGTGGTGCCGCAGGATAGCAGTTATTTCCTGGTAAATGAAGCGGAACCGGCCTCCCAGTTTCTAAAAGTGCGCGTGCCCGAAGGAGATTACGCGACCCTCACGTTTGTATTGGGGGTGGATAGTTTGCGTAGTACGATGGACATCAGTAAACGTACCGGTGCGCTTGATCCTTCTTCTGGTATGGATGCCGGTATGTATTGGGGCTGGAACAGCGGTTACATCTTCTTTAAAATGGAAGGCCTGTCTGCCGCCGCCCCGGTTGATCCCAGTGGACAAAACAAGTTCCGCTACCACATTGGCGGCTTTGGTGGTTACAGTGCGCCCACACTGAATAACATTAAAACCATTGTCATCGATCTTACAGCCGGCGGTATAGCGAGGGTGCGTAAGGGCAGGGAGGCTAATATCCATATCATGACGGATGTGATGAAACTCTTTAACGGTGGCACCATGGTGAGTATTGCCGCTCATCCAACCGTGATGTTCAGCGATTACAGTGTATTAATCGCCAACAACTACACCTCTATGTTTACGCACGATCACACCGAGAATTAACGCATATGAAACATCGTCCAATATTAGTCGGCGCTTTACTCGTTGTTGTTATTTACGGGTGTAGTAAGGCGGATGACGTCATGAGTTTTATGGGTTTCCGGAAGCCGGCTAACTTTGGCGCGCCGGTGTATAAGCTGGAGAACAATGACATTACGCAGGCGGGTTTTGAGCTGGGCCGCAAACTGTTTTATGAGCCGCGTTTGTCGAGGAACAATACGATTTCCTGTGGCGACTGCCATATACAAACATCCGCTTTCACGCATCACGGGCATGATGTGAGTCACGGCATCGACGACCGGCTCGGCAGCCGTAACTCGCCACCGATCATGAACATGGCCTGGAGCCAAACGTTCATGTGGGATGGCGGCGTATTTGATCTGGACCTGCAGCCCATTGTTCCCATTACCAACCCGGTAGAAATGGATGAAACAATGGCGAACGTGCTTGAAAAGCTGCGGGCGCATCCACAGTACCCGGCATTGTTTAAAAAGGCATTTGGCACCAGCGAAATTACCGGGCCCCGTATGATGAAAGCGATGTCGCAGTTTATGGTAATGCTGGTAAGTGCCAACTCCAGGTACGACTCGGTGGTGCGGCAGCAAGGCCCGGCGTTTACACCCGATGAGCAGGCAGGGTATGTCATCTTCAAAAGCAAATGCAGCAACTGCCACCAGGAGCCGTTGTTTACCGACAACTCCTTCCGCAATAACGGCATAGGGGTCGGTTACAACGATGATCAGGGGCGCTACACCACCACGCTTAATCCGGCGGACAAATACTGCTTTAAGGTGCCCAGCCTGCGCAACCTGGCTTATACGGCCCCGTACATGCACGACGGTCGCCTGCTCACCCTTGATGCCGTGCTGGACCATTATACCCATGAAATGCAGGATATGCCCACGCTGGACCCGCTGCTGAAGCAAAACAGCACGTTGGGCATTGCCGTCACTACCACGGAGCGCGGGCTGCTGCTTAGCTTCCTGAACACGCTGAACGACAAACATTTTATTACCGATAAGCGCTTCTCTGAACAGGCGCAGTAAAAGTTAAGTGATGAAGAAAATCGCGATCCTATTAATATGCCTGCTAACAGGTTTTTATGAAGTGCATGCCTGCGATATATGTGGCTGCGGCGTAGGCAGTTACTATATCGGTTTGCTGCCCGACTTTAAAAAGCGCTTCGGCGGTATCCGCTACCAGTATAAAACGATGCAGTCGCACCTCGGCCCCGGTGGTACTACCTCGTACCTGACTACCGATGAAACGTACCAGACTGCTGAACTGTGGGGAGGCTGGAACATTGGCAGGCGGTTCCGGGTATTAGGCTTCGTGCCGTTCAACTTTAACAGTCGCGAAAACCAGGGCGAAACCAAACGTAAGGCGGGCATCGGCGATATTGCAGTAGTAGGTTATTACCGCCTGCTCGATCATTCACTTACAACCAACAACAGTAAGCTGCTGGTACAGTCGCTCTGGATTGGCGGTGGTATCAAACTGCCCGTTGGTAAATATGAGCCCTCCGAACGCAAAGAGAACGAGGATACCCCCAACAACTTCCAGCTGGGAACTGCCAGCCTCGACTTTACATTGAACGCTATGTACGATGTGCGGCTGATGGATGCGGGCATTAATACGAACATCAGTTATAAGATCAATACAGATAATCGTTATAACTATCGCTATGGCAATAAGTTCACCGCCAACCTGCTGGGTTACTACAAGTTCCGCGTAGCGCCACAGGTGAGCCTGGCTCCCAATGCAGGTGTGTTATATGAAACCGCACAGAAAGATCATGAAGACGAAGGTTTTAATGTGGATGTTTCCGGTGGTTACACAGTTACGGGGACGATGGGACTGGAGGCAACGTTCGCTACGTTTTCGGCAGGGGCTAATTTTCAGCCGGTGCTTTCGCAGGAGTTAGCGGGCATGCGGGTGAAGGCGGGGAACAGGGCGATGGTGCATGTAACGTATCTGTTCTGACGCATTATACTTAAATCCGCGCAGCCTTAGGGTTAGCGCGGATTTAATATAAAAGATAAGGATGACAGGGCGTACTGGCATCTCCGCCCGCAGGTAGGGTATAAATATCTGATAAACGTAACAAATAGTTAATCTTAAGGTAATATAGACTGTCTTTCTTTGCCGGTGGAAATCAAAGGTGCCAACTGTGTCAGTCAGGAAGGTAATATCGATTGCAGCATCACCTGCTTAAAAAACGTTCTACAACCATGCATCAGACAAATAAGCCTGTTTCTTTGTGGCGCAAAATACGGGAGGGAGATAAGGAAGCACTGTTTGTTTTATACGATGATATGTATTTTCATCTGGTGCGTTATGGGTTGTCGGTATACGCGGATAGCGACTTGGTAAAGGATTGCATTGGCCAGCTGTTTTTGAAACTCTGGGACCGGCACGCAACGCTGAACGAAGTCGAAAATGTTCAATCTTACTTATTTTCTGCCTTAAGAAGATCAATCGTAGATTACCTCCGGGCTGAAAGCCGTGCCGGTTCTACTGTACAGGGTTTGTATGCGGAGGAAGGGGAAGAGGCATCTTACGAAGAAATTATTATAGCCCGCGAACGGGACGAAGAACTGAAGCGCAACCTGACCGATGCATTAAACGCGCTCACTCCAAAACAAATAGAGCTGATCCGGCTGAAATTTTATGAAAACCGCTCTTACCAGGAAATTGCCGATATCAGCTCTCAAAGCCTTAAAACCTCCTACAATACTATCTATGACGCCATCAAAGTACTTCGCCTGAAGCTTAAAATGTAGCGTATTAAAATAAATTTCTCTTTTCTTTAGGAAAAAGAAAAGCATTCCCCGTCAATATGGAAACAAGCCGATACCAACACATGGATATGCAACGTCCCGAGCCTGAAGACTTTCTCTGCGATGAATCTTTCCTCCGTTTCTGCGAAGGGGAGAAGTCAGCTAAGTTATTCTGGGAGAAATGGGTACGCGAGCATCACGAATATGCTGCGGCGGTTGAAAAAGCCCTGCGGTTATACGATGTGCTGAATGCCGGGCAGGGAAACCGCGAAGTGCAGCTTGCTGCTATGAAGGATGCGCTGGTGCGCAGGGAGCGTTTCGAACAGCTCATAAATGGCGGCAGCAGTGGGGCGAAGGTGGTGAAGATGAACGGGAAACCATGGATGCGGTATGCGGCTGCAGCGGCATTCATATTATCTGCTACCACACTTGGTTACCAGTTCTTCTCTGAAAAACAACCTGTGGAAGCGCCGGTATTATTGTCTTATGAATACGCCACGGCCGAAGGCGCCCATAAAACGATAATGCTCCCGGATAGTAGTGTGATCATGCTGAATGCTAACAGCCACCTGTCTGTTAACCGCAACTTCGACAGCGAACATCGTGAGGTAACCATTACCGGCGAGGCTTTTTTTGATATCAAACACGACGAACAACATCCATTCATTGTACATACCAGCGAATATCGTATCCGTGTACTGGGTACCACTTTTAATGTGAAGTCCCACCCGGGTGAGGCTACCGAAACCGACCTTGTTTCAGGTAAGGTAGAAATTGTAACCAACGATGGAGCGCATCCAAAAAACAGCGTCATACTGCAGCCTAATGAAAAGTTTGTGCTGCAGCGCAAACCAGCCATTAATCATACACTCGACGCAGTGCCCGCGAAAGGCGTGGTAACGAAACTAAAATTAGACACACTAAGCCAACATGCGAGCGAAACAGCCTGGGCGCGTCAGAAAATGGAGATCAATGACGAAAGGCTCGATGTGATCGCCGCCAAACTACAGACCTGGTACGGCATTGAAGTCATCTTTAAAGATGAGGAAGTGAAGCAGTACAGGTACACTGCCGCTTTCAACGACGAAACGATTTTTAAAGTGCTGCAATATCTGCAGCAATCCTATCCATTCAGTTACAGGATAGAGAATGATGCTATCATCATCTCACGGAGCTAATTCAAACAGGAGCCTAACACTTAAAGCATACTTTTTATGAAGCGGTATTTGCCACTTCCCGGGCGTAACATGCGCGCGGGTACCAGCATCTTTTTGTCACTATTTGCCTGGCTGTTGCTTAGCTTTTCTGGCTACGCACAGCAGAAACAGGCCACTATTACGCTGGATGCAGATAATGAATCTGTATCCTCTGTACTGCACAGGGTGCAACAGCAAGGTCATTATCGTTTTGTGTACAGCAATGGTATACTGGACGATAAACGGCTGATTACGGTACACCTTAAAAATGGTAGCCTGAAACAGCTGATGGACATTGTATTGCGCGACAGCGAACTGGTTTTCGAATTAAAGGAGAATGGAATTGTAGTATTAAAACAAGCCGCCGGAAAACGAAAGGAAGATGGTAAACGTAAAATCAGCGGTCTTGTAAGAGACAGTAGCGGCATTGCACTTCCAGGTGTTACGGTGGCGCTGAAAAGCAAACCGGGCATCGGTACTACGACTGACCTCAACGGCGGTTTCTTTCTCGAATTGCCGGCAGATGATAATGCTGTGCTGGTATTCACTATGATGGGGTTTAACAACCGTGAGATCGTACTCACTGATCAGGCGACGCTTAATGTAAAACTGTCTGTTGCACCGCGCGCATTAGGTGAAGCGGTGGTAGTGGCATTCGGCAAACAAAAGAAAACAGACGTTGTAGGGTCGATTACTTCTATTAATCCCCAGGACCTTAAAGTTCCTTCCAGCAACCTTACCACCGCATTGGCAGGCCGCGTGGCCGGTTTGATCGCTTACCAGCGTTCGGGCGAACCGGGGGCAGACAATGCCAGCTTTTTTATCCGTGGCGTTACTACGTTCGGTTACAAAAAAGATCCGCTCATCCTCATCGATGGGGTAGAAGTTACTTCTACCGACCTGGCCCGGCTGCGTATGGACGATATCAATAACTTTTCTATCCTTAAAGATGCTACTGCCACTGCATTATATGGCGCCAGGGGTGCAAATGGTGTGATCCTGATCGCTACCAAACAAGGTAAAGAAGGCCGTCCGGTGTATTCAGCAAGAGTAGAAAATTCATGGTCGTCGCCTACGCGCAACGTCGAACTGGCCGACCCTGTTACTTATATGAAGATGGCCAATGAAGCAGCAAATACAGGTGGTAAAGAAATCCGCACAGACCTGCTGTACAGCCAGGAGAAGATTGATAGTACCGGTATCGGTAGTCCTTATCTCTATCCCGCAGTAGACTGGCGGAAAATGCTGTTCAAGGATTATACGATGAACCAGCGCGCAGATGTTAATATCAGCGGCGGCGCCTCTGTAGCAAGATATTACGTGTCGGCGGGATTTACGCAGGATAACGGGGTGCTGAAAGTGCCGAAGCTGAACAATTTCAACAATAATATCAATTTGAAAACGTATTCCATCCGCTCTAACGTAGATGTGAATCTTACTAAAACAACTTTACTCACCACCCGTGTTTCCGGAACATTCCAGGATTATACGGGGCCTATTGAGGGCGGTGCCGCTGTATACAACAGGGTGATGCACGCCAACCCGGTAAAGTTTCCCGCCTATTATGAGCCGGATGAAGAACATGCCTTTACAAAACACATCCTGTTCGGTAATACCGATCCGCGGGTAGTAAACCCGTACGCAGAAATGGTGAAGGGTTATAAAGAGTATACTTCGTCCACAATCAATGCACAGGCGGAAATACGCCAGCAGCTCGACTTTATCACCGAAGGGTTATCGCTGAGCGTGATGGGTAACACCAGGCGTTATGCTTATTATGATCTCGTTCGCAGTTACAAACCGTTTTATTATAACATCCTGAATTATAACGGCGCTACCGGCAGTTATATCCTAAACCCGCTGAATCCTGATGAGGGCACGGAGTATCTCTCGTTTCCGGCAGCTAACGAAAAAGGGAACAGGCAGGTAACCACTTCCATTTACTTCCAGGGCATCCTGAACTACGGCCGCGTATTTGGTGCGCATGGTGTAAGCGGTAGCCTGGTGTACCAGGCGCAGAACAGCATCTCGGGCGATTTTACTTCATTGCAAACATCACTGCCCGCGAGGAACCTCGGTATATCCGGCAGGGCCACCTATAACTACGATCAGCGTTATTTCGCAGAGTTTAACTTCGGTTATAACGGCTCCGAAAGGTTTGATCTTAACCATCGCTTCGGTTTCTTCCCGTCTGCAGGCGTTGCCTGGAATATTTCTAACGAGAAATTCTGGAGAAAAGAACTGATCAGCACGATCAGTAACCTGAAGCTGAGGGCCACTTACGGCCTGGTGGGCAACGATGCCATTGGCAGCCCGGAAGACAGGTTCTTTTATATGTCGGAAGTAACGATTCCGCTGCCTTCAAGAGGTGCCACCTTTGGCTTACCTGGTAGTTATTACACAAGGCCCGGTTTGGCATTTACCCGTTTCGCTAATCCCGACATTACCTGGGAGGTGGCACGCCAAACCAACCTGGGGTTGGATATGAGCTTCTGGAATAAACTGAATCTTACGGCTGATTTCTATAACACCTATCGTTCGAGGATACTGATGTATCGTTCTGATATTCCTGCTACTTCTGGTTTCGACGCCTCCAATATACCAAGCGCTAACATCGGTGCCGCTACCTCAAAAGGTATCGACGCATCTGTAGATTATAACCACAAGATCAACAAAGACTGGTGGCTGCAAGGCCGCGCAAACGTAACGCTGGCGATGAGTAAATACGATAAGTATGAGGAACCCGATTATAAAGATGCGCCCTGGAGGTCCCGGATCGGATATTCACTCAGCCAGCAATGGGGATATATCGCTGAAAGATTGTTTATCGATGAACATGATGTAGCCAATGCACCTGAACAAATTTTTGGTGGCATAGGCGAGCAGGTTCGCCCCGGAGATATCAAGTACAGGGACGTTAACGGCGATGGTAAGATCACCGGGCTCGATATGGTGCCTATCGGCCATCCTACAGATCCGGAACTGGTGTATGGCTTTGGATTGTCTGCCGGTTATAAATCCTTTGATATCTCCGCCTTCTTCCAGGGCCAGGGCCGATCTTCTTTCTCGATCGATACCAGGAATACCACGCCATTTGTGAACGATAATGCTCTGCTCAAAGCCTATGCAGACGATCACTGGTCGTTGGAGAACCGCGATATCTACGCCCTGTGGCCGCGCTTCAGCACGGGCATCAGTGCCAACAATACGCAATCAAGCACATGGTGGACACGTAACGGACGGTTTCTTCGCCTGAAACAACTGGAGCTTGGTTACTCACTGCCCGAAGCAACGCTCAGGCGCTACAAGATGAAATCCTTTCGCCTGTACGCCAATGGCAGCAATCTCTTTACGTTGTCATCCTTTAAGCTTTGGGATATTGAAATGGCGGGCAACGGGCTTGGGTACCCGGTGCAACGTGTAATCAATCTCGGCTTACAGACATCTTTTTAACATCAGATTTATTAAACGAATTATATGCGCTTAAACAGATTATTAGTCATTGTGCTAACGGTTTTCCTGTTTTTCAGCTCCTGCAAAAAGTACCTGGATGTTGTGCCGGACGGGGTGCCTACGATCGACTATGTATTCAGGCAGCGGTCCACTGCGGAACAGTATTTGTTTACCTGTTACTCGTTCATGCCTAAACATGGCGACCTGTTTGCCAACCCGGCATTTATGGCGGGGGATGAGCTTTGGTTTCACTATCCGTACCAGCTTTCCGGCTTTACGCTCGATATGCGTTCCTGGGAAATTGCACGCGGGTCACAGAACGTAAACAAGCCGCTGGCGAACTACTGGAGGGGAGAGGAAGGCGCCAGCAGCAACCTGTTCGAAGGGATACGCTATTGCAACATCATGCTTGAAAATATTGGCAAAGTGCCGCATATGGAGCAGTATGAAAAAGATCAGTGGACTGGCGAGGCGATGTTCCTGAAAGCTTATTTCCACTACTGGCTGTTCCGCATGTACGGGCCTATACCGGTGATCGACAAAAACACGTCCATCAACTCTTCTCAGGAAGAGGTGCTGGTAAGGCGCCAGCCGGTCGATTCCTGCGTAAATTATATCGTAGCTGTTATCGACAGTGCTATCACCTTATTGCCCGAGAAAGCCCTTAACATAGCCACCGAAGCCGGCAGGATTAACCAGGCGGTTGCCAGGTCGGTAAAGGCCGAAGTGCTGATCACGGCTGCCAGCCCGCTTTACAACGGTAATAGCATTTACGCGGGTTTCCGTGATAAAGAAGGTAAACTGTTGTTCAACCAGGATAATGATCCGCAGAAATGGGTGAGGGCAATGAACGCTGTGCAGGAAGCCATTGATCTGGTACACTCACACAACCACCGCCTCAACCGCTTTGTAAGTACTTCAAACGTTCATGCTGAAGTTAAGACAGTAATGGACTTCCGCACTGCGATTACAGATAATTTTAATTCCGAAGTAGTTTGGGGCAATACGAACAGTAACGCCAATATGATCCAGAACCTGGCGCAACCCAGGATTAACGCGGCCAATGCACTAAATACGGCTTGCTGGAGCCTTTCATCCGTTCCCCTGCATGTAGTGAACCAGTTCTACTCAAAGAATGGTGTGCCTATTACAGAAGACAGAACGCTGGATTTCAGTACCCGCGGTGCGCAAACCCGGGTAGGCAGCGATGCAGAAAAGAACTACATCGAAAAAGGATACACGACCGCAGCGATCAACTTTGACCGTGAACCACGCTTCTACGCCAGCCTGGGCTTCGATGGCTCCAAGGTATTCGGTAACGGTCAGCCGGCAGGCGCAGAAATGTTCCACCTCGAAGCCAAACAAGCGCAGTATACAGGATGGGATGGTGCGCCCACACGTTACAATGTAACCGGGTACTGGCCGCTGAAACTCGTGAACCATATGAACGTTTTGCCGACTGTTACTTCCTACAGTGTAGTGCAGTATGCATGGCCCGTTATACGACTGGCCGACCTGTACCTTATGTATGCAGAGGCATTAAATGAGGTGAATGGCCCGGGTGGCGAAACCTTCCGCTGGATAGACTCTGTTCGCCTCAGGGCCGGTGTGCCCGCCGTACAGGAAGCATGGACGAATTATTCTTCTAATCCAGGAAAGATCAACAGCAAGGAAGGTATGCGCGATATCATTCACCGCGAACGCCTGATCGAATTTGCTTTTGAAGGCCAGCGTTTCTGGGACCTCAGGAGGTGGAAAGAAGCAGAAAGGGTATGGCAGGTGCCCATCCAGGGATGGAATTACGGGCAGAAGGACCTGGTAGGCTACTACTCCTTTACCACACTGTTTAACCGCACTTTCCGCCTGCGCGACTACTTCTGGCCGATCAAGGAAGAAGACCTGATACGAAATAAAAATCTTGTACAAAATCCAGGTTGGTAACAATTATAAATCTTATACCCATGGTACACTATAAAAAATTGCTGAGCATGTGCGCAATAGCTGCAGGCTGCTTTGCCGCAGGATGTAAAGAAGAACATGTAGCACCACTGCCCGACAGCGAATCTATTCCGCAACTGGTGAATAATGTGAAAGTGATAAATATAAACGGCGGCGCAAAAGTAACTTATGCGGTGCCGCCTGATCCCAATCTCATGTATGTAGAGGCGGAGTGGGAACACAATAAGATCAAACGGAACGCAAAAGCCTCATACTACGGCGATACGCTGCTGCTGGAAGGCTTCGGTGATACACTTAGCACTGATGTAACGCTGTATTCTGTGAATAAGCGGGAAATTCGCTCTGCCGCGCAGCACATCTCTATAAAACCGTTAACGCCGCCCGTAAAGCTGGTGCGCGACGGATTAAAAGTGAAGCCTGATTTCGGTGGCGTGAATGTTACTTTCGAGAACGTAACCGGCGGCGATATCGTGATCGTCATACTGGCGAAGGATGCCAACGGTGAAATGAAACAACTCGATGCCTTTTATACGGGACTGGTGCGTGGCGAATACAACATCCGCGGTCTTAAAGCGGAACCTTACAACTTTGGCTTTTATGTAAAAGACAGGTGGGGAAATATCTCTGATACCCTGATGGCGGAACTGACGCCGTTGTTCGAAGCGGAGCTGGATAAACTGAAGTTCAAAGAACTCAATCCCTATCCGGGCGATGTGAACGGTAACCTTTATTCGGCAGCTTACCCGATGCGCCTGTTGTTCGATGGCAAAACCACAACGATCTTCGTAACAGGACAAACCATTGGCCTGCCCTGCAGTATTTCGATAGATCTGGGTGTAAAGGCTAACCTGAGCCGCATGAAATACTACCAGCGCCAGAGTACTGCATTTTATTACAGTTCCGCCACACCGGAAGAGTTTGAAGTGTATGGGTCAAACAGTCCCGCGCCAGACGGCGATTGGAACAGCTGGACACTGCTGAGGAAATGTAAGTCTGTTAAACCGTCGGGCCTGCCGCTTGGCCAAACCAGTAACGACGACCTGGAACTGGCAAGGGCCGGCGAAGACTTTAATTTCCCCCTGAGTACGGAAAGCTATCGTTACCTGCGCATCAAATTGACCAAAACCTATGGTAACTCGGCTAATGTCACTTTTTCTGAACTGAGTTTCTGGGGAGCTTACTAATTCAAACCGATTACATGAAACGACTAATATTTCTGGGAGCAGCGATAGGTTTTATATCGATGGCTTCCTGCAGCAAAATGGATGCGCACTACGGGGATTTTATTAAAGACGGCGCTAAGATATACACCGGCAAAGCCGACTCGCTTACAGCCGCTGGCGGTAAAGGCAGGGTCATACTTTCGTGGATACTGTTCTCTGACCAGAACATCACCGGTTGCCGCGTACTGTGGAACTTCGGGGCCGACTCACTGATCATACCGGTTAAACGTTCCCTGCACCCGGATACCATTAAGCTGCCGATAGAACTGGCAGAAGGCGCCTATAACTTTACGGTATATACATTTGACAGTAAAGGCAATGGCTCTGTGGGTGCTGAGGTGATCGCGAACAGTTATGGGGCTGCTTTCCAGTCGTCGATATTGCCAAGAACGCTGCGCTCGGCAGATAAACAGGCTGCTGCCGGCACTATCAGTATCACCTGGGTGGGCAGGGAAGAAAAATGCATTGGTACAGAATGGCAGTTCACCGGTAAGGATAACCTGCCAAAGACACATTTCTCGCCGCTTGGCGATACTACAATGTTATCTGGCTGCGATGTGAGCAAGCCGGTAAGTTACCGCTCTGTTTACCTGCCTGAAAAGAATGCTGTAGACACTTTTTATACCGGATACAAACCACTGTAATATGCAGCGATTTTTGACAGTTGTGCTGCTGATGATCAGCCCTGTTGTGTTAAAAGCACAGCAGGGCCTCGTATGGCATACGCCGAAATGGGTGAATGGGGTGGCAAAAAGGGACACTGCACATATGTTCTACCGCCTGCCAGCAGAAATGAAATCCCGTGTCAGTAAAAATGTGTGGGACCTTTCCCTGTTCACTACCGGGGAGTTCCTGCATTTCAGGACGGGCGCACGCCATTTCGAAGTGCGTTACCAGCTTTCGGGTAAACATCGCGAAATGCCCCATATGCCTGCTACCGGCGTAAGTGGGGTCGATCTTTTTGCGAAAGACCGGCTGGGGCGGTGGAACTGGGCCTCACCCTACTACAGCTTTGGCGACACGGTGGTATATTCTTACAAACACCTGAAGATAGATGCAGGGGCCGAGGTAGATTATTATCTGTACCTCCCACTATACAATACGGTTTCCTGGATATCCATTGTTACCGACGAAGGCGTAAAGGTGGAGTTTCTCCGGGAGAGAAAAGAGAAACCCATCGTGGGATACGGTACGTCTATCATGCACGGTGCCGTGGCGTCCCGGCCAGGTTTATCGTGGACGAACATTTTATCCCGCAAGCTAGACAGGGAAGTGATCAACCTCGGGTTTTCCGGCAACGGGCGTTTTGAAGCGCCGATATTCGACCTGATGGCCACGGTGGATGCAGCGGTATATCTCTTCGACTGTATGCCTAATCTTACCCGGGCAAATCCCGATACGGTGGAAGCCCGCATCCGGTATGGTGTTAACAAATTGAGGACCGCCCATCCCGGTGTTCCCATCATTTTTACCGAATACCCTTGCGGCGATATACCCTACTATATGGACAGTTCGCTGATCAATGACCGGCACAATTCCAGCCAGGTGATCGCAGCTGTGTACAAAAAGCTGAAAACCGAAGGTGTAACGAATATCTGGCTGCTTACTGAAAAGGAGATCGGTTTTGATATTAACAGTACCACCGAACACACGCACCCGAACGATATTGGAATGATGAAGTATGCAGATGCGTATGAAAACAAGATACGCGAAATACTACGCGAGCCTGTCGGCCAGTTCACCACACAGCAGCCGGTGGCGCAAAATGATAATCGTTATGACTGGATGTTACGTCATGATGAGATAAAAGAACAGGTGCGCAAAACAAATCCGTCTGCTGTCATCTTCGCTAATTCTATCATCCATTTATGGGGCGGCGCGCCTGTGACAGATACTTTCAGGCGTAATGGTCCTAAAGCATGGGAAAGATACATACAGCCGAAAAAGGTGCAGAACGCAGGTTTTGGCAGCGACCGCATCGAGAACGTGCTTTGGCGAATATACCACGGCGAGCTGGATCATTTCAATGGTAAAAAGATCATTGTAATGATCGGTACCAATAACCTGGCCGTGAATAGTGATGAAGAAATCGTAGCCGGCTTGCAACTGTTATTGCAGCAGATCCGTAAACGTAAGCCTGAGGCGGAACTTACAATGATAGGCATCCTGCCCCGGAGGAAACGTGAAGAAAGGGTGAGGGTGTTAAATGAAAAAATCAGGTTGATGGCCGAAGCTGGTGATTATCGCTTTGTCGATTACTCACCCTATTTTCTGAAAGGGAATAAGGCAAATGAAGATTTGTTCATTGGCGACGGACTTCATCCTGATGAGGAAGGTTATTCCATCCTCGGTAAACAATTACAGCAAATATTGTAAATCAAATATGCATATGAAATCATTTGTTTATGCAGTGTGCCTGCTGGCCGTTAGTCCTGCAGCAGTGCTGGCGCAAAAGACCGCTACCGGTTACGTTTATAACGACGACAACAGTAATGGCAGAAAAGACGCAAAGGAAAAAGGTGTAGCCAACATCGCCGTAAGTAATGGCCGTGAAGTAGTAGTAACCGATATAAAAGGTAAATACAGTCTGCCTGTGGAAAATGATAACATTATTTTCGTGATCAAACCCAAAGGTTACCAGGTGCCGCGGAATGCGAAGAATCAGCCTCAGTATTACTACATTCATAAACCAGGCGGATCGCCTGCCGGGTACAAGTACAAAGGAGTGGCGCCCACCGGTCCGCTGCCTGCCTCGGTAGACTTCCCGCTGGTGAAGTACAATGAACCAGATAACTACCGCGCGCTGGTACTCGGCGACCCGCAGGTACTGGAGCACCAGGATGTAGGCTTTTTCGAAAAAGGCATTATGTCGGAACTGGTAAATGTAAAAGATGTGGCTTTCGGGATTACGCTGGGTGACCTCGTAGGAGAAGACCTCAATATGCACAAGGACTACATTAACGCCGTAAGCGTAGCCAATATTCCCTGGTACAATGTAATCGGTAACCACGACACGAATAATGATGCTAAGTCGATCGACAAGAATGATGAAACTTATGAGTCGAACTTCGGGCCGTCTACTTACTCCTACAACTACGGTCAGGCGCATTACATTGTGCTGAACGATAACCTGTTTCCCGACCCGCGTGATGGCAAGGGCCTCTGGGGCGGTTTTACGGCCGAACAATTCACATTTCTCGAAAACGATCTGAAACAGGTGGATACCAGTAAACTGATCGTGCTGGCCTTTCATATTCCTTTGTACCAGGCGGAAGGAGCATTCCGTACGGAAGACAGGACCCGTTTGTTCTCCCTTTTGGCGAAGTATCCGCATGTATTCGCGTTGTCGGCCCACACCCACAACCAATGGCAGCGCTTTTACGACAAGGAGTGGGGCTGGCTGGGCGCCAAACCTTTCCATGAGTTTAATGTAGGCGCCACCTGCGGCAACTGGTACTCTGGCCGCATGAACGAACAGGGGGTACTGGAATCGGTAATGAGCGATGGTACACCCCGCGGGTATGCTTACCTTAATGTGACCGGCAACACCTTTACCTGCGATTACAAGGTAGCGAACAAACCTGCCGAATTCCAGATCGGCCTGTGGCATCGTAAAGTGATGTCTACCATCTGGTGGGATGGCCGCGGCTTCCTGTACGCTAATTTCTACATGGGTTATAAAGACAGCAAGGTAGAATACCGCGTAGATGGTGGTAAGTGGAAACCGATGAAGCACATCATTGAACCGGATCCCGCTTTCGTGAGCGAATTGTTTAAATGGGATGAGGCAGATGAAATGTTCCGCGGCCGCCGTCCTACTGAACCGGCAAACTGTAATCACCTGTGGCGTGCGCCTTTATCGGAGAAAATCGGCATTGGCGTACACCAGATCGAAGTGCAGGCAACAGATCCGTGGGGTAAGGTGTTTGTGGAGAAGAGTGCTTACCGGATTGAGGAAGCGAAGTTCTAATACTTTTTTATTAAAGGCCAGGTAAATCCAGGGATCTGCCTGGCCTTTCTATTTTAACTCAGTCAACCGCATCAACGCTCCTAATAAATTGCAGGAAGAGTAGTAACTCATTATAGATACTGTCGCGTTCAATGCTCTCACCTTATCCTAAAAGCGATGTGCCGGCAGCTCTTGTTTCAGGCATATGCTTTGATGAGCAGCCCAGTGCCCGCTGCAAGTACTATAATCAGCGGTTCCTGCACCTTCTTTGCAAACAGTAGTATCGCTATCACTGCGAGGCATATTATAACTGTTGGTACATCGTAGATGCTACGTTGGCCTAACACGATCACTGCCCCGGCTATGGCACCAATGGCGGCTGCCGTAATGCCATCAACAAATGCTTTAATACCCGGTCTTTTACCGTATTTTTTAAAGTAAGGGGCTGGTAATACAGTAAACAAGTAACAGGGAAAGAATGTGGCAAATGCCGCCACGAATGCTCCGGAATAACCCGCTGCCAGGAAGCCAATGAACCCAACAGTAATTACCACTGGCCCGGGGGTGATCATGGCCACTGCCACAGCATCCATAAATTGTTGTTCATTAAGCCAGGCGAAATCTTTAACCACCCCGCCATACATGAAGGGAACGATAGCCAGTCCGCTACCAAAAACAAAAGCACCCGCTTTCGTGAAGAATAGCAGGATGTCTAACAGTCTTCCGGACGGAGATGCCGGCCCGGCATTAGCTTGCAGCACTAACGACAGTAAGAATGGCGTCGCACTTGCGGCTTGCTTCATATGGCGATAGGAGAATTTTACCAACCAATAAAAAATGCCGCCTCCAATAAATAGCAATAAGTTCTCCTGCTCTGTTAGTACGGTGGTTGCCGCTGAAGTGATGTATATGAACCATAAAGAATAATCCCTGCCAATGGTTTTTTTTGTCAGTTTATAAGCGCTGATCGCGATAATCCCGATTACGGCAGCGCCTATGCTGTAAAATACCGTCTGCATCCAGCTGATACCCTGAAAGTGCACATATATCATTCCCAAAGCCAGCACCATGATGAATGATGGCAACACAAACGCGAGGCCCGTTAACGTTGCCCCCAACAGCCGGTAATGTACATAACCTATATAAATGCCCAGCTGCGCAGCCAGGGGGCCGGGGGCCAGCTGCGACAATGCCAGTCCTTCGCGGTAATCGTCTTCGGTGATCCATTTGTGCTTTTCTACCAGGTCGCGGTGCATATAACCCACGAGTGCAACCGGGCCGCCGAATCCGATAGTACCCAGTTTCAGGAAGTAAAGCGTTAGTTCACGCAGGCTGTATGGCACGGACGTTTGCGTACTCATTATCGATGTATTTGCAGTTAAAACACTATTCCAAATTGAAACCCGGCGGTGAATGTGGCAGGTTGGTCGTTTCCGAAGCGCACTGGCAGCGGTATGGCGGCAAACATACTACAACTCCTGCCTTTGATCACGATCTTATTCAGCACCGGCGTAACGCCATAACGGCCGGACGTTTCAAAGGCCGCGCGCCCGGCAAGTGTCCATCCACTGCCCAGCCCGAACAACACGCCGGGATGGAACAAGAAGTTGCTCATCCTGCTGGTACTGCCTGTAGCACGAATAGTGGGTACAAACTCCAGGGAGAAACCGATCTTCGGACTTTTCCAGATATTGATGCCTGTTGGCATGCCCGCAACATAACTACCGTCGAAGTTATAATGCGGCTCATCGCTGCCGATAGTAACGATGGGGTGCAGTATGCCAACGTACGCGCCCACCCTGGGGAATAATGAGGGTGTTCGTTCCTGGGCGTAAGTGTGGGCGTGTAACAGTGTAATCAGCAAAAAGAACAATAATGTTTTGGCACCCGAATAGATGCGCGGTGGTATGTTTACGATCGGTATCATTTCAAATTGTACTGGTCAGCTACAATTTTAGCATCATCCGCGGAGCATAAATAGAACAGGCGTTACCCCGGTTGTATGGTTCTTACTTTTTTATAAAAAGCACAGTTATTTTTTCAGCTTTCTCCTGAAATCAGAGGGGCTTTCGCCCGTGTGTTTTTTAAAGATCCGGGAAAAGTGGCTCTGGTCTGAGAAGCCGGTAAGATAACTGATCTCGGTTAGAGAGTAGTGCTCCGCCATCAGTTTTATCGCTTTATCGATGCGCTGTTTACGCAGATATTCGCCAAAGGAGAGGTTATCAAAATGTTTAGAGAACTCCCGGGAAAGATAGGAGGGGTTAATGTCCAGGTTTTGGGACAGCTCCTTTAACGTGAGGTTAGTATCGATATGGTCCTGTATCATTTCCTTAAGTTCCTTCGCCCAATTGGGAATACGGGCGTTTTTCCCTTTTTGCTCTTTCAGGAAACGATTAAATACCTCAAGCAACAGGTTTTCAAACGGCTGTTGTGTATGTTTTTCGTGCTGCAGGTGTTGCGCCCAGCTGTATAACGCATCATAAATCAGCATACCCTTTTCCAGCAGTTCGTAATCATCTCCGAAATTATAGGCTAATCCCGCCGATATAGCCCATAATCCCGCGGCCTGAGGAGAAATATCGTGCCGGTCGGTATCGGCTCCGCGAACTATCGGGGCCATTATGTGTACAGCCACATCTTTCAACTCGTATTTCCTGATGAGGCAATCAAAAGTACACTCCTCTCCATAGTGCGTCAGTTCCACACCGGGTATGTCATATGGTATGGCATCCTGTTCTGTGGCCAGTGCCAGTACCTGGTCAAAGGGGACATAGAGAAATACTGCATCCGGATCAATGAAGCGACGAATGAGCCAGGGGCAGGCAAGGCGGTCTATTTTCGGATGTTCACGGGTGATCCATTTCATAAATTAAGTCAGAAGACCGGTTTAAATATACGGATTCATAGCCAGCCGGAGCCATCCGGCTGACTGCCCGCAGCTGCAATGATAATGTGTTTTGATTGTACCCAATAGAACGGTGATTACTGGTTTGGATAAAAATTACTTTTTTCAGATAAATAAGTCTTCAAAAGCCAGCAACCGCTTCAAACGGCCATTTACCGTTAGCTGGCGAAGACGCAGCAACGGGGTGATATTAAACATTTTCCGTTTATCAGGTGATATCTTTCTCTGGTTCCTTTCCCCCGGCTGTAGGCCCGCCTGCGGTGAGATTATCATCATACATCGATTTTTTTTACTATTTTGCCGCCCTACATTCGTTAAAAATTAGTTCGGTCAGTAACAAATGCGCAGATTTACATTCCAAAAAACGTTGCCTGGCAAGTGCCTCGCCTTTGGCGTGTATTTCCTGTTTTTCTTCGTGCAGTTACACCTCCGCTATGTTTTTGTATTCACGCAGGATGCTAAGGCGGAGATAAAAACCGTTCGGTTTGCCGGCACACACTATAAATTCAGTAAATATAACCGCGACACCCAGGATAAATCCGGTGCTGAGGTAAAACATACCAAGCGATATATACCGGCTCACGTGTTTGAGCCTTTTTCGCTGGAAATACAGTTCCACCTGTCAACGATGGCAGTACTACTGAAAAAGGAAGTAGTTGCTACGCCCTCGTTCCTGTTACCTACACTACTAAGCAGTTCTTCCTTCCGCGGCCCGCCTTCTTTTTGCTGATCGTTACTTTGAATTACATGCTTAAAGGTGATCATCCGTGATTACCTGTAATGTTATATTCCGGGTACATGATCACGTTTAGTTTCAGACAGATCCGCATGTGGCAGGAGTTTGCTGCGTGAAACGGACCGATTTACAGAAGGTGCTGACCTAAATGCCAGTACTTTCTTTTGACTACTTAAACTGATGGCGTTGGAAGATTTAAAGAAGGCGGATTACGCAAAGTTATTGGATATGCTGGCACAGCACACGTCGGATGTAATGACCTTGTTAAAGGATGGGAGCATGAGTAAAGAATACTTTGCCAAAAAAGCAATGATAAGGTTATTAATGACGGAGATAGAAAGAAGAAAGGACAACGGGGAGGCAAATGAAGTGCCAGAGAATAGTTAGAAAAAGTTCGGGTTGATAATAACGGCCTGCCAGGGTAAAACTGGCAGGCCGTTTTGAGCCTGGTAATACCGGCACCCAACCGTCAGGGTTTAATGACAAAAAGATGCATTCAAAGCTACCCCAAACATAGGCATGTAATCGCTTAGTTCTTTGATACATTGGAATTAAAACTAACGGCGGATCACCCTGCGGCCTTTTATTACGATCTACCTGCGTGTAAACGTAATGTTTTGACCGCGCGAATCGGCCTGCACAGCCGTTATTTGTCCATCACTCCCCGTAATAAAGAGAAATTCGACCGGCAGCTTACGGCCATAGTAGTGAAGCTCGTCGGATTTGTAGATCTCAAACGCCGGGTTGCGACCTAACTTGGCAAATAGCCTGTTTTCATTTTTGATAATCTGGAGTTCGGGGCCGTTTGAGGCTGCATAGTTGCCTGGAAGCGCTGTTAATTCGTACGCGGAAATGGGCTTGCTCTCCCGGATATGAGGCATCTGGAATGGCTGCTCCAGCATGATCTTTTCGATATCACTCCAAAGCTGGTTAACAGGTAAGCCGGATACATTACTCAGGATAATAAGGCTGGTTTTTTTACCCGGATATTGCACGGATAACGCGGAGCAGCCAAATGTACCACCACCTGTATACCGGGCTGCCGGAAGTGCAGGCGTTGCCTCACGCAGGAATCACCCGTATCCGTAAGTATCGGAGTGGCCATTGATGGGAGCGGTGTTCTGAATGGTGAACAAGATGTCTTTTACTTTCGGATGCCAGAAGCCTTCTGCCAGGAAACTGTTGTTCCAGCGTTGGAGATCGGCGGCTGATGTATACAAATCGCCGGAGCCTTTCATTAAACTGTAATCGCGGTAAGGTGCTGCCATCAGGCTGTCACCCGCCAGATGATAGCCACTGGTCATCCGGGGTACAATACGCAGGGGACTGTAGACGCCGGAGGTATGCATCTTCAAAGGAATAAACACTTCCCGGGAAAGGATCTGCTGGAAGCTGTCTTTATAAACCTGTTCCAGTATATTGGCCAGTAGCATGTAAGCCTGACTGGAATACTGTGTGCCTGTGCCGGGTTTAAAAAGTAAGGTCATGCTGAATATTTCTTCCATGGCCTGCGATGGTGTAAATGGCAGCAGTGACTTGGTTTGCCAGTACCCTTTAATACCTTCATTATGTGGAATGCCGGAGGTATGTGTGAGCAGCTGATGAATGTTGATCGCCTTCCATCCGGGAGGCGCTGAAGGGAAGAACTGACCGAGCGAATCGTTGATCCGTAACTTTCCATCAACAATAGCTTTCGCTGTAAGCGCGGCGGTAAACTGCTTCGTAATCGATGCGATCCTGAATACGGAGGCCGTTTGAACAGGCACTTTGTATTCCATTACCGCAAAACCAATGGTATCTGTAAAAGTGTCCCCTGCATTGCTGATCTGCACTAAGCCGTTAAACCCGTTCAGCTTTTGCTGTACCAGCAGGTACTGGTGTATTTTATCTTTTATCTCTTGTTTGAATTGGGCATTGGCTGATAGGCTGACCAGGCTTAGCAAGGCAGCAATGAGTATACGGGCAATTGGATTCATGCGCTTTTTACTCTATTAGTCGCAAAACAGGCCGAAAACTTACAGTACTGGTCTAAATAACGTTTAAAAACGAGCAGTGCTGTAAAAAGAGAAGGCTGGCCAATGAAACGGCCAGCCTTCTTTACTTTATAACAGTTGTATTCATCAGTTTACTGCCAACCTGGGTTCTGTCCCAGCTTAATGTTCCTGTCGCGCACTGTTTGCGGGATGGGGTAGAGGTATTTGGCATCGATCCACTGGCGGGGGCCAGGATTCCAGATTACCTCTCCGGAAGTACCGTTTGATAATTGTATACGGCCTACTGCGGTGGACGTGCTTACATCTACAAACGCAATACCGGGTGTGGTGGATGTTGGCTTAGTGCCCTGGTAGAAGTACACGTCTTTAATGCCGTCGCCATTGAGGTCGTATTCGCCCAATGCCGGAACGTACATGCCGTTCATAGCAGCATTCTGGAACAGTTCCCCCAGCTTCCAGCGGCGCAGGTCGTCCGGGCGGAGGCCTTCAAACACCAGTTCAACACCACGTTCGCGCAATACTTCCAGTAATACGGGATTGGTGAATTTATTCGCAAAGAACGTGATCATGTAAGGATCGGCCACGGTAGGTGCAGTGGTCAGTGTAACGCCGGTAATACCCGCTCTTTTACGCAGTGCGCCAATGGTCGCCGTCCAGTCTGCATCCGTCATGCGGTTCAGTTCTGCAAGGGCCTCTGCTTTATTCAGCAATACTTCTGCCCAACGCATGATGATATGCGCATTGTCGTTACGGCTTTCGTCATCGAAGGGGAAACGCTCGTCGTAGCACCATTTGATAGGCTGGTAGCCGGTATAGGTTTGGTTAAAGTTCGGAGGTGCAATTACCGGAACACTGTTTTCTGTCCTGCGATAATCACCGGTACGGATCGTTTGTTTCAACCTTAAGTCGCGGTTTTGCACTTCGTCCACAAAAGGAGTGGTGGCATATGCTGCGTTGCTGGTGAACGGCGTTCCATCCAGGTTAAGATAAGTATTGATAAAGCGGCGGGTGAGGCTTGGACGGTTGCCGTACGTAGGACTGATAAAGCGACGGTTTGCAGAGCTGAACACCTGGAGGTTAGCGCTCAATGCCACGGATAAAATAGTTTCGTCGGTGAAAGCTGATTTAGCGATGAACAGTTCACGGTAACCTCTGTCTGCCGTAGCGCCCTGGTGCAATGTAAAGCCCCTGATCTCGTTTGCCTCTTTCACCACTTCTTCGTACCAGGCATCAGCAGTGGCCTGTTTATTATAATCCGTATGATATTTACGGAATGATGCTTCGAACAGGCAGATCCTTGTTTTATAAGCACGTGCTACATTTTTGGTGATGCGTGTGCAGCTTGGATCGGCAGTAAGGGTGATGTTCTCGATCGCATAGTTCAGATCTGCCAATACTTTGTCCATTACATCAAACCTGTTATCGCGTGCAGCAAACAGCATGGCGGTATCAGTAACCGGGATTGTTTTATCGATCCAGGGCACGTCGCCGAAGCGTTTTACTTTTTCGAAATAGAACAGGGCGCGGAAGAAGCGGGCAACGCCTAAATAATGTGTTTTTGTGGGTACGGTACTTTTTTCGGTATTCTCGATATAATAGTTGATGTTACGCAGGTCTGTCCAGTTCCAGCCAGAGCTGGTAATAGGAGAGAGTGCGTTTGGTGCCAGATAATTATCCACGCCGTTACGGGCAACGAGGTCAGAGTTGTCGTCGTCCTGGAATACGCCTACATCCGTACCGGGCAGCAGGTCGTAGAAGGAGTTGGCATAAAGTTCCAGGCCACTTTCCGAACCGAATACAGCTTCATTGGTGGCAGTATCTACAGGCAACTCGTTCAGGTCGCAGGAGCTGGCCGATAATAACATCGCCAGGGCAATTGTATAGTTGAATATTTTTCTCATGGTCATGATTTAGAAATTAAGGGTTAAACCGGCAGATAAGGCTTTCAGCATAGGGTAGTTATAACCATCGCCGCTGGTGCCACCGCTCAGGTCGCGGTCAGAGCCGTAAATACTGGTTACGTCCGTATCGCGTGTCCATTTATACATGGGTGACCATGTCCAGAGGTTTTCTGCAGATACGTATATACGCAGGTCGCGGGCGCGTATTTTGGATACGAGGCGTTGCGGGAGGGTGTATCCCAACTGTACGTTTCTAAGCCTGATATACGCCGCATTTTGCAGGTAACGGTCATTAGCCACCTGTAATGCACGGCCGGTACCCTGCGCGATATAACCTACGAGCCGCGGAAGATAAGCGTCGTAGTTGCCCAGTTCTTCACGGAACATATTGTCTTGCTGCCAGGCAGGCAAAGCATTATAAGGACGGTTGTACATACCCCAGAAGCGCGCTTCTGCAGAAGGGTACCAGTCCTGTTTACCTACGCCCTGGAAGAACGCGGAAACGAAGATGCCATTCCAGTCGCCTGAGAGGTTCAGGCCGTAAGTATAACGGGCTTCAGAATTACCGATGATGGTTTTGTCGCCTGAGTTACCTACGCGGTTCAGCCCCTGGTAAATCACTTTATCACCATCGAGGTTTTTGAACTTGATATCGCCCGGGTAGTTCTTACGGGTGTTGGTGTTAGGGATGTTTGCCTGCGAAGGAGATTCAGTGATCTCGGCGGCAGATTTAAACAGTCCTTCTACACGATAACCCCAGATTTCACCTACACGTTGTCCTACGTAATAGTCGGTCAGGTTTTTATCAGGATTGTTGTATTTGGTAATTGTGGCCCATGAATCGGCTAAGGTAAACCGAACGCCATACCTGAATGATTTCGATGCTACGTTAAACTGGTCGGACCAGTTCACAGACAGTTCCCATCCGGTAGTTTCCAGGTCGGCATAGTTGCCCCTGGGTACGGTGGTGCCAAACACTTCCGGTACAGTGGGGCCTACGGTGAACATGTCTTTCGTCCAGCGCCTGTAAAAATCACCTACGAAAGTAAGGCGGTTGTTAAGGGCGGAGAGGTCAAGACCGAGGTTGCCTGTAGTAGAAGTTTCCCATGTTAATCCATCAGGTAATACAGCCGGCTGGCGGGTAGCCTGCGGACGGATACCATTGATGATGCGGCCTGACTGGGAAATGCCGAACTTCTCGTTGAAAGAGTAAGGCGCGATGTTACCGTTACCCAGCGAACCGTAAGAGGCACGGATTTTCACGTTCGACAGGGCTTTCGGGCTTATGTTCCAGAAAGGTTCTTCTGATAACCTCCAGCCTGCAGATACAGACGGGAAGAAGGCCCATTGCTGATCGGTAGGGAATTTTGAAGAACCGTCGTAACGACCATTTACTTCCAGTAAGTAACGATCACGGAAGTTGTAGTTAACACGATAGAAGCCACCTGCAATGGCCCACTTCTGGTAACCGCCGGTGGTCGTAATGGCCTGGCCGAGCGCCAGGCTAATATCGTCTGCATCACCGTAAACAATACCGTTACGTTGTGCCGTCAGATTACTGTAGATCGATTGCTCGTAGTTGAACCCTGCCAGGAAATTCAGGTTGTGACCACCGGTGAACTGATGCGTGTAATCTGCATAAAAGTTAGTAGCCAGGTAGTTGGTTGTTCTTTTGCGTTCCTGCAAATCGTTGGTGTTGGTACCTGTATAACCAATTACACCTTTGGCGCGGCTATAAGGAACCTGTACGCGGTTTTGCTGAGAAGCGATATCGGTAGTCTGGAAAGTGAAATCTGCGCGAACGTTCAGTTTATTATCCAGGAAATGTGCTTTCGCACCGACCTTGTTTTTCAGAAAGCGTTGTGTGTTATCGATGGCATTGCGGCCGATGTAATAATCACCCACCGTATAGGCGGCAGAAAAAGACAGGGTGCTGTCGGGGTTTAATAACGGCGCCAGCGGATGGCCTTCGTCCGCAATGTTCCTGTATATACCGCTACCTTCGCCAACGTTGAGTGGCTGGTGGTATTTCTGAACAGAATACTCGGTGTTGTTATCGATCTGCAACCAAGGGGTAACCTGCATGCTGCCTTTTGCGCGGAGGTTATACATGTTGTATTTGTCGCTGTTATAGCGGAACAGTCCATCCTGCCCGTTAAAGCGGCCGCTCAGGTAAAAAGTAGCTTTGTCGCTACCGCCGGAAACAGACAGATTATGGTCTTGCGCACCGAAGTTCTTTTTATACAGCTGATCATACCAATCGGTGCTGTAAAAGTACTGGTACTCACCAGTACTCGGATTCACTTCATACCTTGGCAACGAAGGGTCTTCCCACCTTCTTTTGATCTCTGCCAGGTAAGCAGGAGAGAAGCTGATGGTTTTGTTGATCGCCGTTGGAAGGCTGCCGTTATCGTTCCACCTGGCCCAGGCATCACTAAACGCTTGTGCCCAGGGATAAGATTCGGTGATATTATCAGGCACCTCGGTAGGCGATTTTATAGCATAGTTAGCGGAGTAAGTAAGATTTGTTTTTCCTGACTTCGCCACTTTCGTGGTAATAAGCACCACGCCGAAAGCTGCGCGGGCGCCGTAGATAGACGCAGAAGCCGCATCTTTTAATACGGAAATACTTTCGATATCATTCGGGTTTAACATGCGTGGGTCACCTTCCACACCATCGATCAGTACCAGTGCATTACCGCCCTGGCCGATCGAAGTGGTACCACGTACGTTAAACGTGGGCGACTGTGTAGGTTTACCATCCAGCATATTCAGGTTGAGGTTGGGCACTACACCTACAAGGCCTTGTGCCAGGTTCGGTATAGGACGGTTCTGAAATGTTTCCGGGCCTACCTGGTCAACCGCACCTGTAAGGTTTACTTTTTTTTGTGTACCATAACCTACCACCACTACAGCGTTCAGTGATTTTGAATCGGCTGTAAGCTGCACATTAAGTGTGCCGGCATTTCCAGGTTTAAGTTCCTGGCTAATGAAGCCGATATAGGAAAATACCAGTACTGTATTTTCATCAGGCACGTTCAACGCATAATTACCATCAACATCAGTAGAGGTGCCATTTTGCGTACCTTTTACAATGATGCTTACACCCGGTAAAGCTTCGCCGGTAGCACTGGTCACCTTGCCCTTAAGGCGATGTTCGGCCTGCGAAACCGATGCGTAAGAACGCGGTGCCGGAGAGGCACCTGCATGGCTGGCTATATTTCCCAACAGCAGCAACGCAATGCAGGCTAATGTTTTTTGAGGATAACTCCACGTTAGCTTAGGTCTTTTTTTCTCGAAATGCATAAAATAGATTTAGATTATAGCAGCGATGTTTGACGAATACACAATGAAAGGGGCGTAGCGAAGGCCAATAGCAGTGCGGGTTACCGCACACGCTCAATTTATAGTTCGCAATATGTTGCCTTCATACCAGCGTGGCAAAATTGGAAAATTTCAATCGGAAGTTTAGGTGCAGTAAGTGCAATTAACAAATTCATAATCTTAGTGATTGGGCCGGCAAATTATCTGTTGACATTGGCCAGGTTGGGATGCCATACGTTTGTAGTTGTTATGACCTGTTGTAATGCTGAATGGAAGTTGCTTACCGGCAACAGAAGTAGTGGAAATACATTATCTTAATGTAATGTTTGATCTTTTTTACGGAATAATCCGCTGCCGGGCTTTTCCAGCACAATAATTGCTGCAACAGGCAATTTCACTTAAATCATTTGGATGACAAAAAAACTACAACTCCCGTTATGGACCATCGCCGCCCCTGTGGTAGCATGGGCTGCTTATTTTGGTAATTCGCTCAGTTTGGGACTGTTCTACACTTTGTTTCTCGTGGTTGTTCTTATCGCTTCGGTGCTGGCAGCTGTGCATCATGCAGAAGTGGTGGCTCACCGTGTAGGTGAACCTTTTGGCACCTTATTACTGGCGTTGGCGATTACCGTTATCGAGGTAGCGCTGATCGTGTCGCTGATGCTCACCGGTGGCCCCGAAACAACAGCGCTTGCCCGCGACACAGTGTTAGCGGCGGTGATGATCATTTTAACTGCCATGATCGGCATATGCCTGCTGGTAGGCGGTATAAAGTTTAAGGAGCAGGAATTCAGGCTGCAGGGCGTTAGTGCTGCTCTGGTGGCGCTTACATCTATCCTCGTACTCACACTTATTCTTCCCAATTACACCACCAGTGAGGCCGGACCGTTTTACAGTCCTGTACAATTGATATTTGTAGCGGTTGTATGCTTAGTGTTGTATGGCGCTTTTGTAATGGTACAAACGGTGAGGCACCGCGATTTCTTTTTGCCCCCCGGTAACGACGGAAATGAAGAGGCGCATGCCGAGCCACCGACCACCAGAACGGCCCTTTTGAGTACGGTGTTGTTGTTATTGTGCCTGGGTATAGTGGTATTGCTCGCGAAGTCGCTGGCGCCCGATATTGAGAATGCGGTGATTAGTATGGACGCCCCGAAATCGCTGGTGGGCGTAATTATAGCAGCCGTGGTATTGTTACCGGAGGGATTGGCGGCTTATCGCGCTGCCCGCAAAAACCGTATTCAAACCAGCCTGAACCTCGCATTGGGTTCTGCACTGGCGAGTATCGGCCTCACCATTCCTGCAGTAGCCATCGTGTCGATGGTTACAGGTATGACGATTACGTTGGGTATTGATATGAAGGCTACCGTACTATTGCTGCTGGCACAGTTCACGATCGTGATTTCGCTGGCTACCGGCCGTACGAACATATTACACGGTGTGGTACTGCTCGTGATATTTATGGTGTACCTGTTTACGATCGTCGCCCCTTAATGTTCTTCCCGCGAAACTCAACCTGTAAAAACAAAACCGCCCGGCATCAGCCAGGCGGATATCAGGGAAGAAGTTGTATGCTTTACTTTACGCCTCCGGGCAGGGCCTGCGGAGTGGTTTTAGGCCCGTCTACCACTAGTTTACCGTCTTTCAAAATTCTCATCCTGTCAATAAACACAACACGTTGGTCGCCGGTGGCCGACGTGCGGGCGTGATATACGCAGAGCATTTCTTTTCCGTTGGGTGAATAGGTAATGCTGTTATGTCCTGTGCCGGTTACTACACCACCCTGTTCTACGTTTTTCTGTAACACAGGGTTGTTAGCCGCCTTAGTGAAAGGGCCCAGCGGACTTTTAGCCGTAGCGTATCCTACTGCGTAATTCTTACCGCCAAAGTAGTTGGCGGAATACATCATGTAGTAGGTATTGCCTTTTTTGAAAGCAACGGAACCTTCTGTCCAGCGACGATTCACCTCTTTGGACGTTACCGAACGGCTTTCCCAATCGGCTTGTTTATCACTCATTTTTACAGGTGGGCGCAATAACAATACTGGTTCACCGATCACGCCGCTGAAGTCCGGTTTCAGCTCAACGCCATACACCCAGCTCTCCTCAATGAAGTCGAACCAGCCCTTTTGCTTCGCCCATGTGGCGACCTCGCTTTCCACCGCATGTTTGTAGCAACAGCGGGAGTAATAGAGATACATTTTGCCGCTTTTATCAAACAATACATTGGCATCGATGACCGGATATCCCGGATCGAAAACAGGTTTGTTGTGTAAGTCGATAAACGGGCCGGTAGGGCGGTCGGATATAGCTACGCCGATTTTGAAATTCTCCAGGTCTTTACCCGGATTTACTTTCCATTGTGCGCTGTAGAACATATAGAACCTGCCGTTATGCTCATACACTTCAGGCGCCCAGTAAGCACCGTTCCATGCAGCGGTAGAATCGCTCCAGCCATTCTTGTTGCTGGCATAATACACCTGGCCTTCGTCTTTCCAGTTCACCAGGTCGGAGGAAGAATAGGCTGCAAATCCATTTTTAGCGCCGGCACCGGTGCCGTACATGTAATACCGGCCACCTTTAGTCTGTAAAACATAAGGATCGCCAAATTCAACGGGCAACGGGTTGGTGTAAGTGCGGGCCGGTTGTGCAAATAGTGTGGTGGTACATAACGTCAAAGCGACGTGGAGAAATCCAGATTTAATCTTCATCATTCAATATTTATCATGCGTGGATGTGTATACTGTAACGCCAAATATAATTGCTGGAAGCCACATTTTTGCTATTCGGGGAAATTTGGGTGTATGGGGAAGTGATACAGGATTAAATGAATGGCTGATGCCAAAAATGAAATGGCCGTACCGTTAAAACGATACAGCCATTTTAATAGCTAACGGGCTTAAAACGCTCCTGCAAATTCCTTTGCGAAGTCTTCAAGTTTAGTAGTGCCCGTTACAGTTGCCCCGGTTTTAGCGAAGTCAGACTGTATAGCGCCTTTACGAAGACCAGCGCCCATATCTGCATATAAATGAGCCATCTCCGCCGGTACGCCCGCCTGTGTGGCGCCTTCAACAAACTGTTCGTCGCTGAAAGGTACCCAGGGCAGTTCAGGTTTACCGATTGCCTTGCCCAATGCCTGCGCTACCTCCGCTGCAGTACGGTAATCGCTCACAATGTAGCGCACATGAGTGCCATTGCCGCTTTGCTGTAATTCCTCCGCTGCGGCAGTTGCTATATCCTGCGGATGCACAAGTGGTATTAATGTTTCGCCGGGGAGATTGGAGCCCAGTATGCCTGCGGTTTTTATCAGCGTTACATCATTGTAGTAATTAGTGTAAAAGTATCCCGCACGTAAAAAGGTAATGTTGATACCTTTTAGCTGCCTAAAAGCCTGCTCGATGTGGTATAGGCCTTCGATGGGGCCGGTGCCACCAGGCAGATCGGCGCCGATGCTGCTTAACATTACCACACGTTTCACATTCGCCGTTTTAAATGCCTCTGCGAAAGCTTTGCCTGCATTGGCAGTATTGGCGATCACATCTGAACCGCCCAAAGCGGGTGGTGTAAGCACAAACACGCTATCGGCACCCGCAAATGTTTGTGCCAGAAATGTCGCATCACTCACCGAGCCAATGGCAGCGGTAGCACCTAAGTTCTCAATGGCTGCTCTACGTTTTTCCTGGCTGGTTACCACGGTAACGTCCTGTCCGCCAGCTACTAACATGGTGGCCAGTTTCTTTCCAATGTTCCCTAAAGAACCTGTTACTATAATCTTCATGTAATTAATTTTTTAATTGTTGATAGCAAAGGTATCTTTGTACATACTTTTTGACAAGTACTTACCCTAAAGTATGTAGCTATGACAGCCATCAAGAAAACATCTACGATCCAGGAAAATAAGCAGTACGCGATTGATCGGTGCCCGGTTACCTACGTAATGGAAAAGATCGGCAGCTACTGGAAACCGATTATCCTGTTCCAGTTATCATTGGGCGAAAAACGGTATGGGGAGCTGAGGCGATCTATACCTACCATCACCGAGAAGGTGCTTATACAGCAATTGAAGCAGTTGGAAACAGACGGGTTGATCGTGCGCGAAGCGAAGCCTGTGGTACCGCCTTTCGTGAATTACAAACTCAGTAAATCAGGGGAAGGGCTTTTCCCTGTGCTGGATGCCATGGCTATATGGGCAACGCGGGAGTTGAGTGGAGAAGCGGCCATTGAATAGGTTTTTAGGGCTTGCTCGAAATAATGCGGGCAAGCGTATACTTCGGTCGCAATTATCGCCTTTTGGTGACGGTGTAAGATGAGTGGTGGACCATATTATTTTCAGGAAATAAGATTTTCTACATCCTGCCACACATACCTGTGCGCCGGCGCCGTGTTGCCATCCTCATTAACCTTCTCAACTGTTTCTGCATTTTTACCGCCAACACGGTCGTACACCTTAATGGCGTTGGTGTTTTTAACGTATACCCACAGGTACATTTTTGAATTACGTGCTTCCTGAAGTATGTACCCGGCAGCGCGTTGCATCAGCTGTTTGCCCACGCCTGTATTCCGGTAAGCTTCTGCTACATGGAGGTTGTCGAGCAGGGTGCCGAAGGTAGTGTCTTCATCAAGTAAAATACAGGCAAAACCTATCAGTCTGCCGTCAGCTTCCGCTACTGTTACCCGTTGCCGGGCATCCGGGAAAGCCAGGCGCTGATGCCATGCCTGCGCACGTTCATCCTCTACTTCATTATCAAGGAAGTGGTCACTGAATATGCCACGGTAGGTTTGTTGCCAGCTTTTTGCATGAAGATGGGCAATGGCGGCGGCATCTGAAAGTTGAGCAATTCTTAGCTCTGTCATGTCACGGATCTTTCCGCCTAAAATAATAAAAGTTCAGTCTTGTTTAATGGAAATCGATTAGCGGCTCATTTTAGCAATTTGTACTAACTTACACCCATGAAAAACATGCTCTTTTTAGCAGGCCTGGCCTTACTGGCTATTTCCTGCGCCAATAACACCAAACCTGAGGCGGCAATGAAAGATACGGTGATCACAACGGCCACTGTGAAGTATGATACCCTGATGGTCGCCAATAAAACGGACCCGTTCTGCGGTATGTCACTTGCCTCGGGTGTGAATGATACGGCGCATTATAATAATGCGGTACTCGGATTTTGTTCCAGTTCCTGCAAAGATGGGTTCCTGGCGGATGCCGGTAAGTACCCGGTGGAAATGAAATAATATCCTCTGTAAAATAACAACGGCCGGTTACATCTTTTTTGATCTGACCGGCTGTTGTGTGTAAAACAGGCAGTGGCATGTTAACCCTGCCGCCTTCCATAAAATTCCGTCCGTCAAAATCATCTAATATCGTATCTTCTCCCCACCGAAATTTTAAAACCACCAGACACATGGGACTTTTTGATTTTATCAAGAATGAATTTATCGAGGTCATCGACTGGGTTGATGACACACAGGAAACAGTGATCTACAAGTTTCCTGACAAGGGCAATAAGATTATGAACGGCGCCCAGCTTACCGTGCGGGAGAGCCAGGTGGCCGTGTTGATGAACGAGGGGGAGTTCGGGGATACTTATATTCCCGGCCGCCACGAGCTGAGTACGAAGAACATGCCCATTACCACAACGTTGAAAAGCTGGAAATACCTGTTCGATACGCCTTTTAAGGTGGATGTGTTTTTTGTAAGCACGAAGTACTTTACTAACCTTAAATGGGGTACCTCTAACCCGATCATCGTTCGCGACCCTGTATTTCAACAGGTGCGCCTGCGTTCGTTCGGTACTTACACCATCCGCGTGGTGGACCCTAAAAAGTTTATCCGCGAGTTTGCAGGCACTAATCCGTGGGTACGTATTGACGCGGTTAGCGAGCAACTGCGTAATGCGATTGTAAGTAAGATGGCCGAAGGACTGGCAGAGGCAGGCATTGCCGTACTGGACCTTGCTGCTAACTTTACAGAAATAGGGGAGAAGCTGAAACCCGTATTCCAGAAAGAATTTGAGATCTGGGGTATTGAACTGGGACAGTTTTACATAGAGAACGTAACGCTGCCTGAAGAGGTAGAAAAAATGCTGGACAAAACCACTCAGCTCAATATGCTGGATGGCAAACTACAGCAGTTTAACCAGATGCAGGCGGGTATTGCACTCGAAAAACTGGGTGATAACCCGGGCGCTGCCGGTACGGCCGGATTAGGCGCAGGCGTTATCCTGACCAATATGCTGCAGCCGCAACAGGCACAGGCCCCGGCTCCGCAACCCGCTACGGAAGATAAACAGCAATTGCTCGACCTGCTTAAACAACTGGGCGAACTAAAAGCTTCTGGTATCATTACAGAGGAAGAATTCAACCAAAAAAAGACCGATATTTTAGGCAAGTTATAGATGGAACCGCTACCTGTACAAAAAGACGCGCTGTTATTATTTCCCTGTCCCGGTTGTAATTCCCAGTTATACTTTAACCCGAAATTACAGCAACTGGAGTGCAGCCACTGTGGCACCCGGGTGGCTATTGAAAATGGTGCGGACCAGATCAGGGAAAATGACCTGCATAAGCAAATGTCGGCTAATGCCGACCCTTCGGTTACTATCGAACAATTAACTTACAAGTGTAATCGCTGCGGGTCGCAAACGGCCTTTAACAGCGAAACGCCTACTTTCATCTGCGCTTATTGCAATTTTGAAGTGGTCAATCCTGTCGCCTATAAAACGCGCATCATTCAGCCCTCGGGCATCGTGCCGTTTGGGGTCGATCAGCAACGCTCGGTAATCATCTTTAAAACATGGCTGGGCCAGGGCTTCTGGGCACCCAAAGATCTTACTGAGTTTGCCCGGCAGGACGGTTTACATGGCATGTACCTTCCATTCTGGACCTACGATGCACAAACCTTTTCGAGCTGGACCGGTTATGGTGGACGTTATTACTACGAAACCGAATGGTACACCGATAGCCAGGGTAAACGGCAAACCCGCCAGGTGCAGCGTACCGAATGGATTTACCGTAGCGGTACCTACCAGCATTTCTTCGACGATATCCTGATCGGGGGCGCTACCGAACTGTCGCAGGAAGAATACGAATCCATCTTCCCCTTTAACCTGGAAGCCATGGTGAACTTCGATCCGCGGTATTTGTCCGGCTGGCAGGCCGATGTGTACGATGTAACGGTGGGGGATGGTTATGAACGTGCGGAAGATATCATGCAAAATGAGATTCATGCCGCCTGCGCCGCCCAGTGCCGTATTGATACCTACCGCGACCTTAACGTGAATACGCAGTACTCAAACCAGACGTACAAACACGTACTGCTGCCCATCTGGATTTGCTCTTACATGTATAAAAACAAGAAATACCATTTTCTTATTAACGGGCAAACTGGTAAGATACATGGTAAAAAGCCTGTGTCCACGGGTAAAGTAGTGTTGGCAGTGTTACTTGCACTGCTGGTGATTGTCGCCATCATTTATTTTGGCAGTGGTGGCTGATAACTACGTATAAAATGCTTCTGACAAGGCCTTCTTCCTGCGGGAGGGAAGGCCTTGTTTTTATAGGCTGATGGGGGATTAAAGCGTATTTTATCCTCCTAAAGTTGTTTTTTACCGGTTTTTAACCAAACTTGCGTGCCACCTAAAGAGGCTTAATATGGGCTATGGTTTAGCTGATAAAATTATAAGTGGAGGTTCGAGGCCTGTTTTTTACAGTCTTACACCCCCAAAAATTACTACTGGCTGGGATAGAATTGCCGAAATAGCGAAAGGCCAGGCCGACCGTTTGACCGGGCTCGACATCGATGCACTGATCTTGTACGATATACAGGATGAGTCATCGCGTACAGATAAAGAAAGAACGTTTGGGTTCATTTCCACCGTGCCGCCCGAGCAATATAGCAGGGATTACTTCCAGGGTCTTGATATCCCGAAGATCATCTATAAAAGTATTGCCAACCTGGATGCTGCCGGGTTTCAACAATGGCTGACAGCGAACAGTGATGTGCAATACTCCGTATTCGTAGGTGCATCGTCGCAAAGCCAGGTCGAAAAAACAAACTTCTCCCTGAAAGATGCGTATGCACTTCGTCAGCAGGTGAACCCGGGTTTGTTACTTGGCGGCGTCACCATTCCCGAAAGGCATGCAAAGAAAGGCGATGAACACTTACGTATCGCCAGCAAAATAGCCGAAGGCTGCAGCTTCTTCGTATCACAGTGCGTATACAATGTGAACGATACCAAAGACCTGCTGGCCGATTACTACTATCACTCCTGCGAGAACAACGTTTCCTGCAAACCACTCATATTTACCCTGGCCCCCTGCGGCTCTCTCAAAACCCTCCAGTTCATGGAGTGGTTAGGCATTAAAGTGCCGAAATGGCTGCTCAACGACCTTAAACATTCTAAAGACATCCTTGAGTCTTCCATTCACACCTGCCTCAACGTAGCGTCAGAAATCCTGGAATACGCCGATAAGAAGAACATGGAGGTAGGCTTTAACATCGAAAGTATCTCTATTAAAAAGGATGAAATAGCAGCATCTATTGAGTTGTTGAAGAGCGTGGTGAAGTTAAGTAAGCAGCCGGCTAAAGCGGCACTGAATGGCAACGGAGCGGCAGTGGTGGTGTAGTTTTTTACATTAGAAACTTAGGTGGAGCAAAGCTTTACCCCATCGTCATTGCGAGGCACGAAGCAATCTTCGTGCGTAGTCTCCGCGTTAGTCAAACGTGGGCGTCAGGCAACATTAGCACAATCAGGGTGTACTCGCCTTCAATAAGATCACTATGGCGAAAAGTTTTTTTACTGATGCGAAGACTACACACGAAGATTGCTTCGTGCCTCGCAATGACGGTCTGGGAGTGGCTCGCAGCGGCGAGTAGAGAGTGTGTGAAAAGTCTCCGCACGATAACAGTGATGTTGCTGTACATGAGGGGTGTGTTTCTCTCCATGCATTTAAACTTATAAATCTTACAATCATTGTTATAAAACCTACCCTTCTCCCAAAACAGGACCCACTATCTTCGTGCAAAACGATACACCGCATGAGCGCTAACCATATTTCCCGCAAAGATTTTCTCCGTAATTCGGCCATCGCCACACTGGGCCTGGGCATTACGCCTGCATTGTCGTCAGCGGCGGCAATAACAGCAAATAGTAAAATCGTCAAACTGAAGAACGTTCGCCTGGAAACAGGGTTTGAATATGATGGGGATGAGGTGATCGCTACCAAAACGGCGCTGTTCTGCGTGGAAATCACAGATGGTAAGTTCACGTCCATTCTTCCTAACGATCCGAAGGCTAAAGCCACCGACGCCAAAGGCTGGCTGATGTTGCCTGCCTTTAAGGACATGCACATTCATCTGGATAAAACCTACTACGGTGGCCCCTGGAAGGCTGTACGCCGGCGGCAGGGCGGTGTTAAAGGCATGATCGAGTTGGAGAAGCAGATTATACCCGATCTGCTTAAAACCTCTACAGAAAGGGCGGAAAAGCTGATAGAACTATTACAGTCACGCGGCTCTGCCTTTGCAAGAAGTCATGTGAATATAGAACCTACTTCGAAACTCGATTCCCTCAAACATCTGCAGGTAGCGCTGGAGAACAAAAAGGCAGGCTTCGGTGCCGAGCTGGTGGCCTTTCCCCAACATGGATTGTATTACACCGAATCTGTTCCCTGGATGCAGGAAGCGGCGAAAATGGATATCGATTTTATAG
Organism: uncultured Chitinophaga sp.; assembly: GCF_902168175.1. Taxonomy (GTDB): domain Bacteria; phylum Bacteroidota; class Bacteroidia; order Chitinophagales; family Chitinophagaceae; genus Chitinophaga. The sequence continues at coordinate 210,656 of NZ_CABHOU010000076.1, forward strand.
GCGGGGTAGATCCGTTCTCTGTGGACGGCGATATCGCCAAACCGATGGACTTCATCGTAAAACTGGCGCTGGACAACAATAAAGGTATTGATATTCACCTGCACGAATCGGGCGAATCGGGATTGAAAACGGTGGAGTACCTCATCGACCGGGTAAATGAAAATCCCGTATTGAAAGGTAAAACCTTCCTGAGCCATTGTTTCGTGCTTGCAAAACTGGACAAGGCCAAACAGGAGGAAATAGCTGATAAACTGGGCCAGGCGCAGATCGGCATTATGTCTACCATCCCGTTCGGTAACACGATCATGCCTATTCCTACGCTGTATAAATATGGCGTGTATGTAGGGGCGGGCAACGACTGTATTATCGATCACTGGAATACATGGGGCTCTGGTAGCGTGTTACAGAAGGCGAACGTAATGGCGCAGTTGTATGGCTACGGCACTGAGTTTCTTTTATCAAGAAGCCTGAAACTGGCCACCGGTAATATACTGCCGCTGGACGATAAAGGCATTCAGCAATGGCCGAAGGTCGGTAACGACGCCACCGTTGCATTACTCGATGCCAGTTGCTCCGCCGAAGCAGTTTCCCGCATCTCCCCGGTGAAGTCGCTTATTTACCAGGGTAATACTGTGTTTTAATGAAGACGATCCTGTTCATCCTGAAAACAGCAGGCAGCAGGCTGGACATACCCGGCAAAAACGGCGTAACCCCTTTACAACATGCAAAAAAATCAGGTTATACAGCGATCGTAAAAATACTGGAAGAAAGATAAGCAGCTGTTGTGCAGGCCCGGGAGATGAAAAAACGGATTTTTTTCGCCATATTTCCAGGGAAACCACAATACTAACACCCGTATGAAACGTTCCGGACTTACTATCGCCCTGCTGGCAGGCATCTTATTCACGTCATCTGCACAGACCTCCAAACTCCGTAAAGACGCTATCTTAAAACGCCTGACCAGCTTTGCTGACTGGCAATACAATAACCTGTACGGCAAAGTATATCCCAATAAAATCGACTGGATTTATGCGCCTTTCTGGGACGGTATTACTTCGTTGTACAAGATCACGAGGAACGATACTTACCTGCAATCCATGGTGCAAACAGGAGAGGAGTACAGTTGGAAAACCATGAACGATGTGTTTAACGCTGACAGGCTTCCGATTGGTCGCATGTACTTTGACGCTGCCGCATTCTCCGGAAAAAAGGAATATGCCGACAAGATCACATGGGTGCTGGACATGCACATGTCGCGTTCTGCCAAAGCGGACGTAAAACACAAAGGAAACCCTTACCGCTATGAGTGGTGGACGTGGTGCGACGCGCTGTACATGGGTCCCTCAACTTTCGTGAAAGCAGCCCAGATCACAGGCAATCCAAAGTATCTCGATTACATGGAGAAACACTGGTTCAAAACATCCGACTACTTATACAGCAAAACTGATTCTCTTTACTATCGCGACGACAACTTCTTCGACAAACAATCACCTAACGGCAATAAGGTGTTCTGGGGAAGAGGCAACGGTTGGGTAATTGCCGGTTTAGCCATGGTGCTGAACGATTTGCCGAAAGAATATAGCAACCGCGCCAAATTTGAGCAGCAGTTCCGCGAAATGGCCTATAAAATGAAATCATTGCAGCGGAAGGACGGTTTATGGGCGAGCAACCTGCTCGATCCCGGTACTGCTCCCGGCGAATCCAGCGCCACCGCCCTTATCACATACGCACTCACCTGGGGTGTTAATAACGGCCTGCTGGACAAAGCCACTTTTGGCCGCCCGGTAGAAACGGCCTGGCTCCGTTTAGTGCAAAACGTTAACGCCGAAGGCAAACTCGGTTACGTACAAAAGGTAAGCGATGCACCCGGCGGCGCTGGTCCCGACGATACCCAGATCTACGCCGCAGGCGCGTTCATCATGGCCGGCTGCGAAATATTCCGGTTCGCTGCGAAGTAATTTTATTCCTTAATTTCGGAGATGGACCATTTCCCGGTATTAGGCATCCAGGAGTTCAGTCAGGGTAAATCCCAGGACTGTAATATCCTGTTCCATGAACTGCTCGGCGAACGCACCATCGACGAGGCCCACAAACATGATTTCTTTATCGCCCTGCTCTTCGAAAAAGGAGCAGGCACCCATACCATCGATTTCGTTTCGTACCCGATCGGGGAATACCAGCTTCACCTGTTGTTCCCCGGCCAGGTGCACGAATGGAAGTTCGAACAGGAAACAATCGGCTACCAGCTCATGATCGATAGCGCCCCCTTCGAAAGTTTCCTGCCGTCCTTACGTTTCTCCTCCGCCTTTTACCATGGCCATCCGGTCATTGATCTTTCCCCTTCCGATTACAGTATCGTATTGCAGGAGTTCCGCGCCGTGCAGCAGGAGCTCGACATCAAACCCGTGTTCTGGCAGTTGGTCCAGAGCCGCTGCACCACATTAGGCCTGCTTATTAGCAGGATAGCTGCTTCTGCCGGTATTTACCAGCCCAGCGCTGCGTTATCCCGCTTTATGGGCCTGATTGATACACACTTCCGAGAGCAACGTTCCGTGGCCTTCTATGCCGGTGAAATCGGCATTTCTCCTAATTACCTGAACATCCTGTGCAAACGCGAACTGAACGTTTCTGCATCGTCCCTGATCAACGACAGGGTGTTGCTGGAGGCCAAGCGATTGCTGAAAGCGTCTAAGATGAGCGTGAAGGAGATTGTATTTGATCTTGGATTTTACGATCAGGCTAACTTTTCGAAGTTTTTTAAGGGGAAGACGGGGATGACGGCGGGGGAGTTTAAAGAGGGGTAGGGGCGCCTTATCCATTCTTCGACCATCCTTCGAGGATCCTTGCAGGATCCTTGCTAAAAACAAGCCCTTTGTTGCTGTTCGCTTGCTGTCGCCTTGCTGAAACCTTGCTAAAATGTACTACTTTGTTGCTGAAACCTTGCTGAAACATAGCTGAAACCCTCGTGAAATCACGAAATACAGCAACAATCAGCAACGATTCACGAACGATCCTCGAATGATCCCGGGAGAACGCTGGAAGCCGATAGCTGTTCACCCACCGAAAATACCGTTTCCACCCACCAGATTAACCGCCGCCACCTATCGTTGACTTTTTATGCTAACAATCTGATGTACTTTTGTACTGTTGTCGCTAAGTTACTTCACCTCCAACACCCCACTCAACCTCACATCCGCCGACGAAGCCCCGATCATCACGGTAAACGTCCCCGGTTCTACCACCCACTTCATATCCTTATTCAGCATTTGCAGTAATTCAGGCGTGATATTAAAACTTATCGTCTTTGCTTCACCAGGTGCTAACCGCACACGCTGGAAGCCTTTGAGCGCCATCACAGGCTGCGCCAGCGAAGCGAGATTATCTTTGATGTACAACTGTGGTACTTCATCGCCGGCCACTTTGCCTGTATTCTTTATTTCAAAACGTACAGTCACTGATTCGTCCTGTGCAATTTGCTGCTTATCGAACTGAAGGTTGCTGTAAGCAAAGCTGGTATAACTAAGTCCGTACCCGAAAGGGAACAATGGTCTGCCGCTCAGGTTGTTGTAGTCGTCGCCGCGACCGGTGGGTTTGTGGTTGTACACAAGCGGTACCTGTGCTTCGTGTAAGGGGAAAGTTATCGGCAATTTGCCACCGGGGTTGTAAGCGCCCGTGAGTACATCTGCTACGGCGCGGCCGCCTTCTTCGCCCGGGTACCAGGCCAGCAGGATGCTGTTTACATCATCTTTCCAGTTGTTCATGGTAATAGCACTGCCACCGATCAATACTACCGTTACGGGTTTGCCCAAGGCGGCTACTTCTTTGATCATTTGCTCCTGCAGGCCGGGCAATGATAACATAGCCCTGTCGCGGAACTCGCCTTCTTCAATACCGGCTACGATGAGCACTTCATCAGCATTACGCGCTGCGGCAACAGCCTCGCTTAATAAGACCTTCCTGTGGTCGTTCTTTTCAAGTACGAGCTGTATTTTACCATTGCCTACGGCTTCGAAGAACTCCACTTTTATCTTATAAGTTTTACCTTTTTCAAATGAATGCGTAACCAGCTTTTCGTTAAACGATCGTTTCGCCCAATTATCAATCAGTAACTGATCGTTGAGGTAGAGGCGGTAACCATCGTTGCCGGTTAAACCGATCTTGTAATTACCTGTACTGTCGGCAGTAAATACACCTTCCCATTTAACGGAGTAGAAGTCCTGCGCCAGTTTTTCGGTAGGACGCATGAACGTCCAGTATTTGTCTATTTTATCGTCGACGCCTGCCTGTACAGGCGTGCCTTGCAACTGGATGTTATCGTATATCGAATACTGCAACCCTTTCTTCAGTTCACTGCCTTCGTAGTGCGACAACTGCCTCGCCGGCAATACTTCCCATGTATGGTACTCGCGGCCGGGACCAGGCGCATAAGTGATCACGGTGTTACCCAGTTTCTCCTTCAGTCCTTTTAAGATCGATACTTTCTGTGTACCAGGGCCGCTGTAGCCACCCAGTCTTGCTTCTTCCGCATCGGTGCCCAGTAAGGCAATTCTTTTTATATGGGCAGATAATGGGAGGGCGCCTTCGTTTTTCAGCAACACCATGGCTTCCATGGCGGCCTGTTTGGCGATAGGTTTATGTGGATAGACTTTCGCTGCTTCTTTTTCATTCACATAAGGCTGGTCGAACAGGCTCAGTTCGAATTTGGCGCGCAACACTCTCGCTACTGCATCATCTATCCTTTGCTGATTAATTTTTCCATCATAGAAGTGTGGGTCGAATAATTTATGATGGGAATAATCAGTTTGAAATATTACATCGAGGCCGTTGTCTACTGCGTCCTGTGCCGATCCGGGATAATCTTTTACCGTGTGGTGCAGCACCAGTGTACCACCGGTTGCACCTGCATCTGAAATAACAAAGCCATTAAAGCCCCATTCTTTTTTCAGTTTGTCCATCAGCAGCCAGGAGTTAGCGGTAGCGGCTTTTCCATCTACAGAGTTGTAGGCCGTCATCACCGAGCGACTGCCGCCTCTTTCGAAACAGGCTTTGAATGGCAGGAAATGTGTTTCTTCCAGGTAACGCTCGTTAAACTGGATAGGGTAGCTGTCACGGCCGCCATCGCCCACATTGGCCACAAAGTGTTTGGGGGTGGTAACGATGTTCTTTTTCTCGAACGCACTTACAAACGCCACGCCCATTTCCGATGCCAGGAAAGGATCTTCTCCATATGTTTCTTCCGTTCTGCCCCAGCGTACATCACTGGCAAGGTTCACCACGGGCGTTAATATCTGGCGGATGCCACGCTGTTTTGTTTCATCGGCGATCGCGTTCGCTACTTTGCTCATCATGGCAGTATCGAAAGTCGCGGCCAAACCTATAGATTGCGGGAACGAAGTAGCGTTGTCGCGCAGTAAGCCATGTAAGGCTTCATCAAAAAACAGCAGGGGAATACCCAGTCGTGTTTTTTCGACGAAGTACTTTTGAATGCTGTTAATCTTTTTCGCGAGTTGCAGTGCATTTTCGCGGCTGCTGTTATAACTCAATAGCTGCTGCGCCGCTTCGCCTGCGCCCGATGTAGCTGCGCTTACCTGGAAACCGAACAGGCCGTTTTTATACTGGCCCGGAGTGGCTTTGTCCAGGTCGCCGGGGATCATAAACATCTGCCAGAACTTTTCTTCCGGCGTCATGCGGCCTAATAAGTCCTGCACGCGCTGTTCCACAGGCAGGTTCTTGTTTTTGTAAGGGAGTTGTTGCGCGTTCGCAGTTAAACAAAGAGTAGTGATAAACAAAGTAGCCGATAAAATACGTAGCATGATATGCATAAAGTTTAAAACAGTAAATTGGCAGGGCGATACTGCCAGCTGGCTAAGTTAGCGCATTTTTCCAATCCTGACTTGCGGATGGCCGGTGAAGCATGACTCAATTAAAATACCATCATTAATGGCTAAAATGCGATTATGCGCTCGGTGGATTCCTTCATTCTCCCTTATATTTACATTCTTTTGTAACAATTGCCGGAACCAATCGTCTTCATGCAAACGAACTTAATGAACCGCCAGCTTATTTACTGTCTACTACTGATCGGATTATCTTTTCCTGCAGTAACGAATGCGCAAACCATCCATCGTAAACAACTCGACAGTCTCCTGGTAACGCTGGCTAAACCTACTGGCCCGGGTTTGTCTGTGGCGATATGGCAACATGGTAAATTGAAATATGATCGAAGTGCAGGATTGGCGGACATTGCAGCGCTGAGGAAGAACACGCCGTTCACGCCGTTTAACATTGCCTCTACCAGTAAACAGTTCACCGCTGCGGCTATTTATATTCTTGCAGACAGGGGTAAACTGAGTACAGATGATAAACTCTCTAAATATTTCCCGGATTTTCCGGCTTATGCAGACAGTATTACGATAGCGCACCTGATCCACCATCAGAGCGGGCTGCGCGACCTGAATGCGCTGATCTGGCTGAGGGATATGGATGAGAATTCAGCCTATACTGATTCCATCGTGTATAATGTACTGGTAAAGCAGCACTCGCTGAACTTCTCGCCGGGCACGCAATTCAGCTATTCCAACTCGGGTTACTTCCTGCTTTCGCTGATCGTTAAAAAGGTGAGCGGGCAGGACCTGGCGGAGTTTACGTACCGTAATATTTTTAAGCCGCTGAAGATGGATCAAACTGCCTTTTCACGTACGCACCAGGTGAAGAACAAGGCGAACGGGTATGTGGTGAGCGGCGATACTTTCGTGGTAAGCAATCTGCGGAACGCGATCATTGGGTCCAGCAATATTTACAGTATGATCTATGATTTTGGGCCCTGGTTCCGCGAAATGGCGAATCATAAATTATTGGGCGAAGCAGTCTGGAAAAAGATGCTTACCCCCGCTGCGACAACAAGTGGCGAAGTAACCCGGTATGCCGGCGGTTTATCGATCAGTAATTACAGAGGCGACGATATGGTATCTCATGGAGGCGATCTTAGCGGGTATCACAGCGGCATGTTCCACCTTCCGAAACGCGGGGTCGATATTATCGTGATGGGCAATCACGATCAGATTTATGGAAGCGCCGTGTTCAGAGCCATTTATGAACTGTGGTTCCCAACGCCCAAACCCTTGGCCGGCGCAGTAACTGTGCAGCCTGTAATCGTAGATACCGCTGCTTTTACAGGCATTTACACCGCAGTGAAGGATAGTATACTAAGTGTAGGGTTCAGTATCAGCGATGGTAAGATCATGTTGAAGCAATATTGGAACAATGAAGAATATGCCGTGGTGGCGATCAGCGATTCCACGCTGGCCGTAGAGGCCGATAAGGCGATACAGTTCGTGTTTGGCCAGTTGGTCAATAACAAAGCAGGGGAGATGACGCTTTTGCAGGACGGTAACCGTACCGTCTTTAAAAGGACCGACCGTGCAGTGACTACCGACCACAAAACAACAGAGGAATATATCGGACGCTATTACAGCCCGGAGATTGAAGCTTATTACGAATTGTTGTTGGAAGAAGGGGCGCTAAAAGTACTGATCGGTGAAGGAAAATATGGTATGGTCAATACAGGGGCGAAGGATAGTTTCATCGTGCCGGCTAACGGCCTGGAGGTCAAATTTACCCGGAATGATCAGGCGAAGGTTACCGGCTTCACACTAATTCATGTACGCGTAAACGGATTGACGTTTAAAAAGCAATAAAAAAAGGGCCGTTCTCTCATCAGAACGGCCCTTTTTTTATTATCGGTTGATCAGCTCAAATGTAGAGAACGCGGCCTGTTCGTTCGCTGCTCCTTTGAAATGCAGGCCACCGCGCGGACTTCTGTCCCATTGTGGCAGGAAACCCACAGGCTGTTTGGAGCCTACTGCTTTCCAATCTGCACCTGCCTGTTTATAAAACACTTCGCAGGTAAGGTCAGGTAACATGCTGAACTTCAGTTGCACAGGACTTCCTGTTTTAATAGTAGCTGCCGCTATCACCGAACGTTTGTTATCCTTTACCATCCAGTATTCTACCTTATCCCCGGTAACACCAACGCCTATGGCAGCATTCACATCACCATAAAACGCCAGGCCCTTAAGCGCGGCATTGCTGTTGACAACAGTAGTAATCAGGTCGAAATGACGGCTTACCGGGCGAACGGTTAATACGATGCCGGTGTTATTACCTTCGCGTGTAGCGCCGGAAAGCGACAGTCTGCCTGCCTTCTGGCCTGCAACAGGTGTGGAGTTGCGGAAGTCCCACTGCCAGTAAGCGGCAATGTTTTTTTCTTTGAAAGATGCGGTGATGTTTTTAGGCGTATTGTCTGGCGCACGGCGGGGTACCAGCGCAGGCCAGCCGTTGTTCCATGCCAGTTCGGCCATCATGCCTTCCCGGCCGGTAAATACATTGTTCTCCTGGTTGTAGGCGTGGTAGAGGTATACATACTTTCCATCAGGCTGCGTTACAAACGTTCCGTGCCCGGGGCATTTCCAGGCTTCCAGTGTTTGTAGGATGGGGTTCTTGCTATAATATTCATAAGGCCCTTTGAAGTTGGCCGAACGGGCTACGCTTACATGATAACTACATCCGCCGCCGCAACAATTGCCGGCAGAGTAGAACAGGTAGTAAAAGCCGTCTTTCTTCAGGATGGCCTGTCCCTCCATACCTATTTTGTCATCGTCCTTTAGCATAGAGAATACCTCTCCTTCGAGTTTCAGTCCGTCGGCCGACAGTTTGCTGCCCAGTATTTCGATCGGGCGCTTATCGAGGCCGTAGGCTTTAAAGGTCATGTATAGTTGCCCGTTATCATTATACACAAAAGCATCAATGGCTTCTTTTCCGAAACTGACGATCACGCCATGGTCTTTGAAGCCCCGGTCAGGGTATTTGGACGTGGCCACCCCTATGCAGGAGATGTTATCCGACTTGCGGCGGGCGGTATAATACAGATAGTAAGTGTTGTTATGAAAGTAGTATTCTGGCGCCCAGAAGGAGCCTGACGTCCATCCCGGCGCTTTATCAAACACATAACCCACCTGTTTCCAATTGCGCAGGTTGGTGGAAGAATAGATAGGGTAGTGTGGCGCCCATTCCGACGAAGTGGCGGTGGCGAAGTAAGTTTTGCCGCTTTTAATGACCGATGGATCGGCAAAGTCGCCCGGGATTAACGCGCCGGGCGAGGTTTGGGCGGTTAAAGCCAGGGGCCCCAGTGTACAGGCTGCCATTATCAGCAGGTCTTTAAAACGATAACGTGTAGTCTTGCGCATCATAAATTGTAAAGTGAAGCGGGTAAACTACAAACCATTTCCGAAGAAAAGAAAGATGATACGTGAACGGCAGCGCTTTAATAACCCTATACCAGAAACCTTTGTCCTTGTGTACGGACGCCGTTCAGGGAAGGTGCTGCAAAACTGGCAGCTTATTTGTTTTATCTCTTTAGGTAAATCATACCAACGTACTCATCCTGAAAACCATTGTCTTATGAAACACCTTCTTCTACTGGCCTGCCTTCTGAGTTCAGTCACGGCCATATATGCTCAGCAATCCGAACGATATGCCCCCTGGTTTGTGGAACGGTTTAAGGTGAGCGCAAGCTTCTTCGCCCCCTCCAACAATACCGATGTTAAGTTGAGCAACACCGAATTTCTCGGTTCTGAAGTCAATCTCGAAGACGATCTCGGTTTCCGCGATCACATCAATACGTTTAAGGCAGACGTGCAGTGGCGGGCGTCCAGCCGCTCCCGGTTCGACTTCAGTTATTACCGCCTGCACCGCAGCGCTATACATCAGTTGGAGAAAACGATACAGTTCGGGGAAAATACTTACAACGTAAATGGTACTACAGATGGGTATTTCAATAGTGATATCTTCCGCCTGTCTTACGGTTACGCTATATTCCAGGGTGCTAAATATGAAGCGGGACTGATGGCCGGCGTACACGTGTTAAAAATGGACATGGGGCTTGAACTCACCAGTGCAGGGGCCAATCTGGACGTGAAAGATACTTATGATGTTACAGCGCCGCTACCCAATGTGGGCATTTGGGGCGGATACGCCTTTTCGCCCCGCTGGGCCGTAAACGGCGACCTGTCTTATATGTCACTAAGTATCGATGATATCAATGGAAGTATTGTCACAGGTGGTGTGAACGTAAGTTACAGGATAGGGGCAGGCTTTAGCGCCAGCGCAGGTTATATGGGGCTCAACGTGAATTTCGATGGCGAGAGAGATGGTATGCTCGGCGATGTGGATTGGGCGTTTCACGGGCCGGTAGTATCAGTGTCTTATGGATTTGGCGGTAAACGCTGGAAAACACTTAAATAACTTATCATGATAGATACAACACCAGCAAACGTGGCCCGGCTGCTACTCGGTGCAGGCCTGGTTTACGCGGGCATCAGTCACCTTACCTTTGCCCGTAAAGAGTTTCAGGCCCAGGTACCAGGTTGGGTGCCGTTAAAGAAAGATGACACTGTGGTCTATTCGGGAGTGGCCGAAATAGCGCTGGGAAGCTCGCTTCTTTTGGCGGGCAGAAAACAGCGACCGGCGGTAGGTAAGGTAGCGGCGGCCTTTTTTTGCGCCGTTTTTCCAGGTAATATCTCCCAGTATGTCAATAAACGGGACGCTTTTGGACTGGATACGGAAAGGAAACGTTTTGTCCGCCTGCTTTTTCAGCCCGCCCTGGTGTACTGGGCGCTGAAGAGTACACAAAGGCTTAAGTAATTTATATTGAAACTCATGTGGCGCACACCTAAGCAATTAGTATGCCTCGCATGGGTTTATTTTTGAGGGCTAAATGAAGCAAATCAGTATATCTTTTTTGCTTTTTCAGGTACAGTATTATAAAATTCCCGCGAAACTTTGTACCTTACCTGAACCATTAACGAAGACCTTCATCCATCCGCATCGTACCCACTATTTTTATCAACCAATTGCTAAGCATGAACGGGAATTTGAGCACGCAGGCCTACTGGCGCCAGCTAAGGGAGGGAAATACCGATGCACTGTCCGCATTATACCAGCTACATTATGTGGGTCTTATCAACTATGGCGTAAAACTTACCGGCGACCGCGATCTTGCCAACGACAGCTTCACGGCCGTGTTGCTGGAACTCTGGGAAAAACGGAACACACTTCCCGATGTAACGAACATCCGCTCTTACCTCATTACCTGCCTGCACCGCAAAATGCTCCATGAAATAGAATCGGGCAAAAGGCGCAATAATACCCATTTACAACTCAACCTCGACCAGGAAGCCGAATGGTCGCATGAGGACTACATACTTGCCATTGAAGGCAACGACGAATTGTCGCGCTGCCTTACCAAAGCCTTTCAGCAACTTACCCAGCGCCAGCAGCAGCTGTTGCGCATGAAGTTCTTCGATAACCTCGACTACGAACATATTGCCCTGGAGTGCGGCATTACCAAACGCACAGCCTATAATATTATATATGATGCGCTCAAACAGCTGAAACAGGAGCTGAAGGGCCACGAACAGGCTATTGGTTTGCCCGTAAGCGAAATGTTACTGGCAGTGTCTTTACTGCTGATTTTCCAGTAGCTAAAAAAAGTTAAAAATTTCATAGTAAATCGTGGTCACTTCTTCCTCTATAGTGTAAAAGGGCGAATGAACTACTTGCGGCACAAGGCGGAGGATCTGGTGATGGACGAATCGTTCCAGCAGTACTGTAGTGGCACCAATCCTCTTGCAGTAAGGTTTTGGGAGCAATGGCAGCAAGAGTACCCGGAGAAAAAAGAAGTAGTACGTGTGGCCAGGTTATTATACCTGCAGCTGAATGGCGGGCTGGATGCGCAAGTATTTGCCAATCACCACCGGCAATTTACGGAGGCCATACAGGCTAAGGGGATTGAACCCGGAAGGCAGGCACCGGCCGCAAAAGTAATCAGGCCAAACGGCTGGAAGTGGTATGCAGGTAGTGTTGCAGCCGCGCTTACCCTCCTGATCGGATCGATGATATGGATGGAGCGTGGGGCAATAGATACAGCCGCCGTAGTGGATAAAAGGCCTGTATACGCCAGTAAAGCCGGGGAACGGAAGTCGTTTCAGCTGCCCGATGGCTCGAAAGTAGTACTGAATGCTGCCAGCACCCTGTGGCTGGAAGAGGGCTTTAACAGCGGTACACGTAAACTTACCCTCGAAGGCGAAGCCTTTTTCGATGTCGCACAAAATCCCTCGGCCCCCTTTGTGATACATACTGAAGAAATGGACATTACGGTACTCGGTACCGCCTTTAATGTAAGGGCTTATAAAGAAGACGAAACCAACGAAACATCACTTATAAATGGACGCGTGCGTGTTGATCTGCGCCGCGGACGGCAGGTATACTTAAAACCGAACGAAAAGCTTGTTATCAACGTCAGGAAACAACCAGAAGAATTACAAACAATATCAACCAAAAGGGCCGCTACGCAAAAGGCCGAAAGCAATTACTCGATTGCTCCTCTCACACACTTTCCACAAGACAGCGCAACTGTAGAACTATCATGGGTGGATAACCGATTGATATTTGCAGACGAAACATTCGAAGACATCGCCAGAAAACTGGAACGCTGGTACGACGTGAAGATCAGGTTTAACGCAGATGAACTGCGCGAATACCGCTTCACCGGCAATTTCAACAAAGAAACCCTGCAAAGGGTGTTGGAAGTTATGCAGCTTTCCAGGGGGTTCAACTTCAAATTTGAAGATGAAAAAACCGTGGTGTTAAATCCGTAACGATGGCGGAAAGGGGTGGTGACACACTTCAAGTTCGCGTCGTTAAAGAACATAAATGAAAAGAGGGAATGGTGACACATCCCCCCTTTAGTTAAAGTTATGGAAACAGGGTCCTGTTGACGCGGTAACCTGTTCCTATTATTCACCTTAAACCTGTACGAAAGTATGCAAAAATTCCAACTTCAGGGATGGAGAAAGGGTGCGCCCTGGATTCCTGTTAAAGTACTTATGTTTATGAAACTGACCGCTATTCTTACGGTGTTTGCTTTCCTGCACGTAAGTGCCAAAAGCTACTCACAGGACGCGAAGATCTCATTGAAGCTGAACAGCGGGTCTGTTCAACAACTGTTCAGTGCGATCGAGAAAAAAACGTCTTACCGCTTTGTATTCAGTAATGATATTCTTCCCCGCAACTTCAGGGTGAGTATCGATGTGCAGAATACGGCAGTGTCGGAAGTGCTGAGTCATGCGCTCGATCGCTCTAATCTTGACTTTAAGATGCTGGAGAACGATATGATCGTGGTGGCCGACCGCTTGTCTATCCGCCAGGTGGCGCGTGTAGAAGGCCGGGTAACGGATGCACAGGGTGAAGGACTGGAAGGGGTAAGCATTACCATCAAAGGCTCGAGTGGCGGCACTTTTAGCGGTGCTAAAGGTGTATTCGGCTTAAATGTGCCCAACAGCAATACGGAACTGGTATTCAGCTATGTAGGCCTCGAAACCCAGATAGTAGCGCTCAATGGCCGCAAAACGCTGGACGTGGTGATGAAAGGTGCCCGCCAACTGGAAGCGGTAACGGTGGTGAACACGGGTTTCCAACAGTTCAATAAAGAAAGGGCAACCGGTTCATTCGGTTATATTGATAAAGAACAACTGGCCCGCCCTACAACCAATATCGCCAGCCGTATTATTGGTACTACCGCGGGCGTGCAGGCTAAGCTGGACGTGAACGGCAACCCTACTTTTGAGATCCGTGGTAAATCGAGCCTTTACGCGGCTGCATCTCCGCTCGTAGTGGTGGATGGGTTTCCGATCAACGGTGATTTTAATACCATTAACCCGAATGATGTTGAGAGTATTACTATATTGAAAGATGCAGCTGCTGCTTCTATCTGGGGTGCCCGGTCAGCAAATGGTGTGATCGTGGTGGTAACTAAAAGAGGTTCCCGCAACACGCCGCTGCGCGTCGATTTCTCGGCTTTCACCAAAATGGGAGGCAAGTTTGATCTGGATTATGTAAACCCGCTTGCTTCTGCTGCCGAAACGGTGGATTATGAAACGCGTACCTTCAACAAGTGGAGCGCACGCACGAACCCGGGTACTATCAGTAATGCGGGCATGGCCTGGTCGTCGGCTACGGTGGCGCTTAACGAGGCCTACCTGGGTTATATCACTGCTGCCGAAAAAGACGCTATACTTGCGCAACTGAGCACGCAGGATAACCGCAAACAGATCAGGGATAACCTGCTCGCAGCGCCTAATACGCAACAGTATAACCTGAGCCTCTCTGGTTCTACCGGCCGCATGTCTAACATGTTATCGTTCATGTTTGAAGATAACCAGTCGAATTTCAAAGAAACCGGCTATCAGAAATACTTGCTTAACTTCCGCTCTGTGTCTAACATCACCAAATGGCTGGACTTCAGCCTGGGTGGTATGTTGCATTATAACAAGGCTGAAAATAATGGCGTAACGCTCGGTGATATACAAGGCCTTTCTCCATATGAGATGTTGAAAAATCCCGATGGCTCGCTCACCAACATTCATCAATACTACATGCCGATCCTCAATCGCCTGGTGCCCACTGCACGGTTCCCGTATGCCGACTGGACTTACAATCCGTTGCAGGAAATCGCCAACCGAGATATTACGGCCACACAACTGAACGCGCGTGTTTTAGGCGGGCTTACGCTGAAGCTGCTGAAAGGCCTTACGCTCGACAGTAAAGTGCAGTACGAGATCTTCAATACTAATAACCGCGGTTACTATAATGAGAACACCTTTTATGTAAGGAATACCGTGAATACAGCCACTACCTGGAACCAGACAACTGGTTTACTGACGCCCAACCTGCCTAAAGGCGGTATCCTGTCGCAAAGCAGGAGTCGTGCACAGGCCTATAACTTCCGTAACTCTGTTAGCTACAACAACCGTTTTGCCCGCGAGCATGAGGTGAATTTCATTGCCGGTGTGGAAATCGCGAACCAGGTAACGGAAACTTTCGGTAACCCGCTTACGTATGGTTACAACGACAATACGCTCACGTCGGGCATTTTCCCGAACGGCCCGGGTGGGACTTTTAAGACGATTCAGAACTGGCAGGGAAGCAACCAGACATTCGCTTATTCAAACACGTTTAGCTATACCACGAACAGGTATTTCTCCTCCTTCGCCAACCTTGCTTACACCTTCCGCGATAAGTACACTGCTTCCGGCAGCTTCCGTACCGATGCTTCCAACATCATCTCCGATGATCCGAAGTACCGTTACTCTCCGTTCTGGTCGGGTGGTCTGGCCTGGCAGTTGCACAGGGAAGACTTTATGGCCAGCGTACCATGGCTGAACCGCCTGAACCTGCGCACCACTTATGGTTACAATGGTAACGAAGACCGTTCTACTTCGTTCAAACCTTTGATCTCGGTGGGCGCCACACCTAACGTTTATACGAATGATTATACCGCTACTATTTCCAGTTTCGGCAACCCTACTTTACGTTGGGAAAAAACAGCTACCTGGAACTTCGGGATCGATTACAGTATGCTGGGCAATAAGGTATTTGGTAAGATCGACCTGTATAACAAATACGGAAAAGACCAGATCGCACAGCTGACCATACCGGCCGCAAACGGTACCACTACACAGAAACTGAACAATGCAGAGATCAGCAACCGTGGTATCGAACTGGAAATAGGCACACATCAAAAAATTACGGACCGCATCAGCTGGCATGGTAACCTGAACTTCTCGTACAACAAGAACCGTATCGAAAAACTGTTCGTAGCTACTTATGCGGCATCTACCCTGTACAGCGGTGGTACCGGTGCTTATGTAGAAGGTGCGAACGCCAATGATATCTGGCGTTTCCAGTATGCCGGTATCGAGGATAACCAGCCGGTGGTATTGGGAGATAAGGGAACATTGTACAACTTCGGTGCCTTTACGCCTGGCGATGGCCGCAACTACCTGTTGAACATGGGTACTACGGTAGCTCCATACACACTGGGTTTCATGAACACGTTCCGGGTGTATGACTTCGATCTCTCTTTCATTCTTACCGGCAAGTTCGGGCATGTGTTCCAGCGCACAGGATTTAACTATCCGCCCACCTGGGGCAGCCGCGTATTGCCGAACAAAAAACTTTCTGAAGTGCTCAACGGAGATCCGCAGAAGATCGTGCCTTTACCGCTCAACGATGTCGAAGACCGTTACTATTTCTGGGACCGTTTCCACCAGTACATGAGTTACCTGGTAGAAAATGCTTCGCACGTACGTATGCAGGAAGTGAACCTCACTTACAACCTGGACAGGGCTAAGCTGAACAAGATCCGTTTCCAGCAGGTACAGGTGTTTGCACAGGCTAATAACCTGTTCACTATTTACTCCAATAATGCGAAAGAAGATCCGGAATACCCGGTGGGAACTATGCGTCCGCAGCCAACTATCACACTTGGTCTGAAAGCGAGCCTGTAAGATGAATTTTGGGATAATTAAAACAGCACACATGACTAACAAATACCTTCATATATTCAAAGCCACGGTTGTATTGATAGCACTGAGCTTAACTTCCTGCGACAGCTTCCTGGCGGAGCGGCCCAGCAAGAACTCCTCACTGGAAGTAAAAACCGCCAATCAGCTGGAAGCACTGCTGAATAATACGACTAGTTTTTACACCGAGGGCAATCGCACAGCCATACATAGCACCGACGACTACGGCTTTTCAGCTGCAATGTATAAATCATCTGCCAGCCCATTTTCGATGGCCACCGTACAGTTTGCGACCTGGGATTATACGTACCTGCCGGACGATACGCGGGAAGGCTTCTGGAGCACAGAGTACCGTAAAATATTCACCGCTAACATGGTATTGAGCCTTGTTGGCACCGTAGAAGGCACTGAAGCCCAGAAGGCTAACCTCACTGCCGACGCTCATTTTGTGCGTGCGTACAGTTATTTCCAGCTGGCCAGCACTTACTGCCTGCCCTTAAGCGATGCTACGAAAAACGAACCCGGTTTGCCCATTAAACTAAGCACCAGTTTCGAAGAAGATTTAAAAAGAGCACCACTCGCCGCCGTATACAAGCAAATCGAATCTGATTTGCTGGAAGCGCTGAAGATCCAGCTTCCATTGATGCAAGAGAACCGTGCCCGCCACTGGAGAGCGAGTAAGGCTGGCGTAAACGGCTTTGCCGCCCGTTATTATCTCACTATGAATAATTTGCCGGAAGCATTAAAATATGCAGAGGCTGCGTTAAGCGAATACAGCGTGCTGGTAGACTATAACACTGAAATGCGTTATGGCCGTACACAAAACGTGGTGATCGACCCGGGTAAACCAGAGTCTAAAACCGTTACCCTGCAATACCCTTACACGCACGACAACCAGAGCGATTTAACGGATATGATCGGATGGAAGGAGTTCCTGTATTTCCGTATGCTGAACCATGAAAGCTGGTGGTACATTCCAAGCCAGTCGCTGTTGGGCCTGTATGACCAGGACCATGACCTGCGTTACCGCTACCATGTCGTTGAGAACTATTCTTACGACAGAGGCATGATCAACCCAAGCTTTGATTATCCCGGTTACATATTCTTCTTCAAAGACCGTTTGCCTTCTGGTCCTACGGTGGCAGAAATGCTGCTGATCAAGGCAGAAGTATTGGCGCGTACGAATAAACCGGGCGACGCTGCCACGACATTGAATCAATTACGCGCTAAACGTCTTACCCCGGGAGCCTGGGTAAACCTTACCGCCACTACGGCAGATGAGGCCATCAAACTGGTGCTGGAAGAGAGAAGAAGGGAGATGCCATTTACCCAGCGCTGGCAGGACATCCGCCGTTACAACAATAACGACTACGCCGCTGACGATGTAACGCTCACCCGCGACTTCTATCCATACACCATTGCTGCCGTGCAAACGACGGAGGCCATTAAAACTTACACCTTACCGAAAGGTTCCCGCAGGTTTGCTGCGCCCATCCCCAGAACGGAGATGATTGCGAGCAATGACGTGATAGAACAAAATACTTATTAACCGGCTGCGGCGGTTTCCCATGCCGCCGCAGTTTAATTCCATTACAATGAAACTATTTGTTTGCTGCCTGCTGGCAGGGCTGTGCGTACAAACAGCCTCCGCCCAGTCGTACACTATTTCCGGTAAACTGGAAGGGTTAAAGAACGATACCGTTTTTCTGGTAACCGCAGAGAAACGTAACGGTCCGCGCGATACGGCTTTTACAATTGCAAAGAACGGGGCGTTCTCTTTTAAAGGGCAAACGAAGGAGGTGAAGATGACCACCCTGATGCCAACCTCCCTGCGCTCAAGGAAGTTCTTTAATTTTTACCTGGAACCAGGAAAGATAAAGCTGGAAGGGGACCTGGAGAAAATGGATTACATCCGTGCAAATGGTACCTATAATAACGACCTGCAAACACAAAGCCGGCAGAAAGAGGAGAAACAATATGCACTGATGCAGCAATTCCGTGATGAGAAAAAGGCAGATGAAGCATCACGTTTGTACGATGAGATATGGGCCGATAAACGCGACTTTATCCGCAAGCACCCTAAATCATATGTAAGCCTGATCAACCTGTGGGTGTTGCAATCGAGAGTGCCGCTGGACACCACTAAGGCCTTGTTCGCCCTGCTGCCGCCAAACTTAAAGCAAACGGATTATGGACAGCACATCAACGAACAACTCGTAGCCCGCGAACGTGTAAGGATCGGTAAAGAAGCGCCAGCATTTGAAGCGGTGGACGTAAACGGCAATAAACTCAGCCTGGCCTCCCTGCGCGGCAAGTACGTACTGCTCGACTTCTGGGCCAGTTGGTGTGTACCCTGCCGTGCCGAAAACCCACATGTGGTAGCGGCGTATGAGCAGTTTAAGGACAAGGGTTTCACTGTAGTGAGCGTGTCGTTAGACCACGACAAAGCGAAATGGATAGAGGCCATCGCGAAAGACCAGTTGAACTGGACACACATCTCTGAACTGAAGGCTTCACAGGAGCCGGTAGCGAAGTTGTATGGTATACAGGCCATTCCTGATAATTTCCTCGTAGCCCCCGATGGACGTATCGTGGCGGCGCAACTGAGAGGAGAAGTATTAAAAACCACATTAGCACAATTCATAAAATAATATTCCATGAAAAAACTCACCATCATGCTGGCTGCGGCCTGCATATTCATTAGCAGCGTCCGCGCACAGGGCCCCAGGATAGAGAAACCCAAGGCTACCCCGGCTGAAATAGCGGAACTGAAAAAAGAGGTGGAAAAGGACTTTAAGAATACGCAGGCGCATAAAGATTACATTTTTGCTGCGGGTGTAGAAAGCAAAGAACTGCAGGACCAATACGACGCCTGGATCGAAGCGAACCCTAAATCGATAGAAATTCCATTCGCTTATGCAGAAGGATTATATAACAAAGAATTACCTACCGCTAAGTCTTACCTGGAAAGGGTGGTAAAACTCGACCCGAAAAACGGCAAGGCTTACCAGATGTTGTGGATAGATGCGGAAAGATGGGGCGACTTTGCCGGTGGCCGCGCTTACCTGAAGAAAGCTACAGAAGCCGATCCCAAGAGTGCCGATCATGCGTTTTACTACGCCAGTTCTTTCGAAGACGTAGATTCTGCCAAACACCACGACCTGATGCTGTCGATGCCCAACCGTTATCCTGGTACGGAAAGAGGTGCGCAGGCTTTGTACTGGCTGGCGCAGCGCTCGCTAAACCCAACCATCAAACTGAAGGTTTGGGAACTGGCCCGTAAGAAATACGACCCGGGAAAATCCAGCTGGACCTCCGGTGCCATGACCACGTATTACAACTACCTGCTTACTACAAACGTGGCGAAGGCGCGGAAGCTGGCCGCTGATATGCTGGCCAATGACTCGCTGAAAAACAACAACTCCTGGAAGCAAAACAAACAGATTGCTGATATCATTCTCGCCGGCCGCGCACTGGAAAAAGCAGGTAAGTATGAAAAGGCATTACAGAAATTCAACACCGCACCGCGTCAGCGATATGGCAATGCTAAAACGGTGTTGCTGAAAGACAGGGCCCGTATTGCCAATGCCTCAGGTAATCCTAAAGCGGCTTACGATAGCCTGGTGCTGAATTATGCCACAGATCCGACAGATGAGATATATGCACTGATGAAAACTTATGGCAGCAAACTGAAAAAAGATAATAAGGCGATCCAGGCCGATGTTTGGCAGCAACGTAAATCTACTTCGCAGCCTGCAACACCGTTCTCCCTGGCTAACTATACCGACAGTGGTAGAACTTCGCTGCCCGATCTGAAAGGTAAGGTGGTGCTGGTCACTTACTGGTTCCCCGGATGTGGCCCCTGCCGCGGCGAGTTCCCGCACTTCGAGGCGGTAGTACGCAAGTTCAGCAAAGACCAGTTGGCATATGTGGGTATAAACATAGCACATGAGCAGGACCCATACGTTGTGCCATTCATGACGCAAAGCGGTTACTCGTTCAATCCTGTTCGGGATGAACCGGAAAAACGCGGTAACCTTAAAGCGATCGGTGCGCCCACCAATTACCTGATCGATAAAGAAGGTAATATCGTATTCTCTAACTTCCGCACAGATGAACATAATCATCGCACGCTGGAGTTGATGATCTCCGAATTACTTGATAAATAATACCCGAAGGGCGGCCGGAAAACGGCCGCCCTTTTTTTGTTCCTGCAGCGCTGTATGGCGCGCGTGTGCGATCAACTACCTGTATTTCTTCACAACGGCACATAGGGCTGCCTGGCCGGCAAATGACGCTCCGGGTGCAGGTTAACCTGCAGAATTAACCAATACAGTTAAATACCGCTAACTTTCAGCTAAAAAACAGCCAAGTTTACACCGTAACAAACGTCATATTAGCATTATCCTAAAAACAGGGTAAAATATGCATAAGCCTTTATCTTTTTTGTTGATGTGGTTGTTGCCCACCGCGGCACTGGCGCAGAAAGAATTTACCAACGCCGATACGTTACGCGGCTCGCTTACACCGGAACGTACCTGGTGGGACGTGCAGCGCTACGAACTGGCCATTAAACCTGATTATACGGCCAAGTCGCTCAGCGGCTCCAACGAGATCAAATACAAAGTGGTACGGGCCAATAACGGTAGTGTAGCTATGCAGATCGATATGGCTAAACCGCTCGTGATCGACAGTGTAATCTACAATCAGCGGCAGTCGCTGCAATTCGCCCCTTACGAAAGTGTATGGCATATCACCGTGCCACCACAGAAGCTGGGCGAAAATAACAGTGTGCAGATCTACTACCACGGCAAGGTACACGAGGCTATCCGTCCGCCATGGGACGGCGGGTTCATCTTCGCGAAAGATTCACTCGGCCGCCCGTACATGACCGTGGCCTGCCAGGGTCTGGGCGCTTCTATCTGGTATCCCAATAAAGATCATCAGAGTGATGAGCCGGACAAAGGGGCTTCTTTAACGATGACGGTGCCCGATACCTTAGTGGCGATCGGTAACGGCCGCCTCGTATCTTCCAAAAACAATAACGATGGCACCACCACCACGCGTTATAACGTGGTAAGCCCGATCAGTAACTATTGCATCATCCCCTATATTGGGAAATATGTGAGTTTTAAAGAAGTGTATAAAGGCGAAAAAGGCCCGCTGGACGTGGCCTACCATGTGCTGGACTATAACGGGGTGCGTGCCCGTGCTTACATGCCGGAGCAGGTACACCTGATGTTTAAGAGCATGGAAAACTGGTTTGGTCCTTATCCTTTTTATGAAGATGGGTACCAGCTGATAGACGCTGCCCACACGGGTATGGAACACCAGTCGGCCGTGTCGTACGGCAATGGCTACCGTTTCGGTTACCGGGGTCGCGATGCTTCGGGGTATGGCTGGGGACTGAAATACGACTTTATCATTATCCACGAAAGCGGCCACGAATGGTTCGGTAACAACATTACCACCAACGACCTGGCGGATATGTGGATACATGAAGGATTTACCAATTACAGCGAAACCCTGTTCGCCGACTACCATTATGGAAAACAGGCCGGTAACGAATACAACTATGGTATCCGTAAAGGCATTCGTAATGATAGTCCTATTACACCTGCCTACAACGTAAATGCACAGGGCAGCGGCGATATGTACCCCAAGGCTGGTAATATGATCCACAGCATCCGGCACAGCCTGGATAATGATGAACTGTTCCGCCAGGTTTTACGCGGCCTCAATAAAGAGTTTTATCATAAAACGGTAGATGCTTCGCAGGTAGAAGCTTACATTTCTAAGAAAACCGGGTATAATTACGGCCCGGTGTTTAAGCAATATGTAACCACCACGCAAATTCCGCAGCTCGATTACTATATCGAGAAAGGGAAACTGTACTTCCGCTACAGCAATAGTATTCCTGGTTTTAACCTGCCCATCGTAATGCAGAAAGACAAGGTAAAGGTGAAGTTCATACCAGGCGCTGCATGGAAGAACATACCGGTAACACCGCAACAAGCCGCCTTGCTGGAGCCGAAGGATATTGAGTTTATGTATTATCTCAAAGTGAATAAAGAAAAGTAAGATTTGCAATAAACGAACTATAGCCGTACAGACGATGGTCCGTACGGCTTCGTTTTTTAGGCTAACAGCCATGAAGAAATCAACCGGAGAAGGACCTGTTATTAATCCCTATTCCTGTTATTAGTAAGTAATCAGGTAAGTCGCTACGCCATACTGAGATATCGTATAGTCGTAGTAGTTTACCACCAATGTATGAGCGTGTTGAGAATTGAATACATAGTATCCGTAATTGGGAACGCTCTCATACCAATAGCGGGGATAAGGCACGTCCGAGAAATAAATGATCTGTGTGATATAAGCCCCGTTTAAGCTTAATGTGATATCGTTGTTCGCATCGATATCTGCTGTTCCATTTACAGTGGAGGTAGGCGCTGGGGTAATAGTGGCTGCATTAGCCATCATGCTAAAGCTGCAGAGCAATACCAGTAAAGGCAGAAAGATGAATTTTTTCATAATTTGGATTTGTTTGAAAGTGTTGATAAAAGTGTCTATATAAGGGCTTTCTCCGGTTGGGAGTAAGGATTAACGAATTGGGCACGAAAAAGGGCCAACACTGGGTCATGTTTCACTATCCGAATGCAAGATAGTACAATGGTGAGCCGACGTGTAAATACTATTTTATCTACTTATATGCACTATTCTACCTTGTGTTTAAACCGGCGGGCACTCTTTTTGATTTACCTGTTCAACATGTAATACACTTTGTTATGAGAAAGATCATCGTGCACAACTTCGTGACCATGGACGGCGTGATACAATCCCCTGGCTCGGCACATGAAGACCCTGAGAACTTTCAATGGGGCGGATGGTCGGGTCCGCATTGGGACGATCAGATGGCGGCCAAAATGGGGAAAATTACCGCCTCGCCTTACGACTTACTGCTGGGGAGGCGCACCTACGAAATATTCGCCGGTTACTGGCCTCATCAAAAGGATAATCCTACCACGGAAACGTTTAATCGCATCACCAAGTACGTAGTGTCCGATTCGGACCCCGATATTTCCTGGCAACATTCCGTATTGATGACGGGCGATGTGGTGGAGGCGATCAGGGAATTGAAGGCATCCGAAGGGAGTGATCTGCTGGTATATGGTAGCAGTAACTTTGTACAAACTTTACTGGAAAACGGTTTAGTGGATGTAATGCATAACTGGATATTCCCGGTAACGATAGGAGAAGGTAAAAAGCTATTCGGAGAAGGTACGCAACCGGCGCAATGGAAATTAACAGAGGTCGAGGTATCAGGTACCGGTGTGATCATGGCTGCTTATGTGCCTGATGGGGAAATAAAAACAGGGGAGATGTCGCCGGATTGAGTCTTATCTATATAAATGAAAAGCCTTGCTACCTGATAGTAGTGAGTTTTTTTTTATTTTAATAATTCTGTAGGCACGTAACCGAATTCTTTTTTAAACGCGAAGGAGAAGTGTGAAAGGTCTTCAAACCCCGATTCTATATACACCTCTACCGGTTTCTTTTTTCCTTGTTTGATATGGTAGTGTGCCAGCTCCAGCCGCTTCTTCGTCAGCCAGCGTTGCGGTGTGATCTCGAATGCCTTTTTAAAGTCGCGGTTGAAGGTAGACAGGCTGCGGCCGGTGAGGTAACCAAAGCGTTCAAGCGGCATGTTGAACATAAAGTTCTTTTCCATAAAGGCTACCAGGTCTATCTTCCCAGGTTCCTCGAAATCAGAAAGTATATGATCAATGCCCTTATCAATAAAACGAAGAATGCTGATGGCCTCATTTATTTTGATAGAGGCAATGTTTTCAGGAAAGGTTTCTTTCATATCGAAATAAGGGATCAGCGAAGCCAGGCAGCTTTCCAGCAGTGGGTGATGATGAAAGGTTTTTATTTCGCGGGATACGGAGGTGGACGGTGGCACGTCTATATCAGCATAAAATGTTTTCAACCGGCTTTCGGTTAAGTGCATGACCACCGTTTTATGCGGCTGCCCATCCCTGGGATAATTGATGATAGTAGCCAGCTGGTTTTTAGGGATCAGGAAAATATCTCCCGCATTAAAGAAATGTTCCCTGCCGGCCTCTATGATCTTCGTGTGACCAGACATAAACCACACCAGCATGTGGTGTTCAAACACTACTTCCGATTTAAAAAGCTTGTCTTCGTAGTACGACAGCTTAATGTCCGGTGTGATATATTTTGCCTGAAAGTCCATGCCAGTGTGGTAATGAGTTACTAAAGTACGAATAATAGGGGAGTGCATCAATCTACATTAAATTTGATACCGGTCATTTGCTCCGTTAACGCCCACAACTGTTTGGCTTCGTTTTCGCCTACTGCGTAGGGTTTCACGCCACGTAACGTTTCGGGGGCCGACATCAGGTGTTCGATATGGCCGTTATCCAGCTCCGCAATATCCACATTTTCACAATACACGCCGCCTATATTGTTAAGTGCGGGACTGGTGGCGCACCAAACCGTAGTAGCCGCGCCCTGGGCCAATGTTTTCAATTGCTTTTCTACTTCCGGATAAATGTTGCCATTGGCATCGTGCGTGCCCATTTGTTTAAATAGTTCGATCGGTGCTTCGCGGCCAAGGTCGGTGTGGTTAACGGAGCCCGGATGTAACGCATAAGCCCGTACGCCGAAAGCAGCCGCCCGTGCATCCAGTTCCACCGCAAAAAGATTGTTGGCAGATTTCGATTGCCCGTAACCCTGTAGCGTTTCGTACGGCCGGTGTTCAAAGTTCGGATCTTCAAAGTTAAACGGAGCAATGTGGTGGCCGAATGAAGATACATTAACCACCCTCGCATTCCCAGCTTTTTTCAGCGCAGGCCATAATTTAGCCGTAAGCCGGAAATGCCCGAGGTGATTGGTGGAAAGCTGCGATTCATAACCACGGTTATCTCTCCGTAATGGCACCCACATAATACCCGCATTATTGATCAGCAGGTGCAGCGGTTGTCCCGATTCCAGGAAACGTTGGGCAAAGGCATCAATGGAGTCAGCGTCCATCAGGTCCATTTGTTCCACTTTTATATTTGCAAGGCCGCCGAGGTTTTTCTTTGCTTTCTCTGTATCCCTGGCTGGTACAATAACAGATGCTCCTGCGGCTACCAGTGTTTTAGCAGTTTCCAGCCCTATGCCGGCATAACCGCCTGTAATGATCGCTGTTTTGCCGGTGAGGTCAATGCCGTTTATCACTTCTGCTGCAGTAGAGGTGGCGTTGAAGCCGGATGGTAAAGGTTGCTGGGCGATGCCGTTGTAATTATTGCGTGTCATTTTTGTTGATGTTTTATTTCGAAACAAAGGTAGCTGCCATCTGGATTGGGGACTTTGTTCAGCATGTCAATCTTACTTTGTTTAAAATGTCATCATAAAAACGAAGGCCGGACAGGAATAATCCCTGTCCGGCCCTCATATCAGTTTTACATGGCGTTAACTCAATAAAAGAATTGCTCCGATACAATCTTCCCATCTCTCACTTCGTACAACATAATCTGCTTAATCTGTATCCGCCCATGTTCCTTTACCGTAAGGTCCTTTTCGCGCACCACCGCGAAGTGATGTGCCGTAACGATCGGCGCTCCCGTATACAGATGATGTACTTCTTCAATCCCTTTCACAAATGCCTGCCCCTTCTGACGTACGGCCTCTTTTCCGGCTGCATAACCCATGTACGGCGAGTTGGGCGGGTCAATGCTCTTCACATCTTCCGAAAAGAATTCCTCTTGTATATCAAACCATTTCTCCTGCTGCGCCAGTTCATGGAAGCGGGCAGCTACCTGTTGGGTGCTAAGCAATGCTGTTTGTTCTTTTATCATGATGTTCTTTTTTATAAAATTACAGCGCGTGCGAATGACGAATGGGGCGGTAACCAGACTTTCTAAAGGGGCAATCCGGACAAGATGAGTTTACTTGTTTCCCCAACTGCAGGCGATGATCATTAACACCACAGTTACGAGCGAAAAGAAAGTACGGACATTATTCAGCATGTTCCACCTCGCCTCGAAGTTACGGCGGGCTGCGGCAATAGCTTCCGCTGTGGTACCTTCTACAGAAAACTTATCGAGGGCTTCGTTAAGTGGCACATTGCCGGCGGCGGTAACGCCAAATACGCCTGCAATGTATACCAGCGAAGCCGCTGCAACCAGCCAGAAACGGGCGGGCAAAGGGCGTTCGTACAACAAAAAGGCGGAGGCGGGTAACAGTAACAGGCAACCCATAAAGGAGATAAAGAACAACGGGTTCAGAATAGCCCTGTTCATGGCCTGCATGGCTTCCATAAAACCACGGTCGTTCAGCCTGCCAATGCCGGGCATTACGGATACAGACCAGGAGTAGAAAAGGCCGGCAACGAGGGCGGCTAGTACGGTAGCAATAATAAGCGTGAGGTAGGAAAGGTTTGACATATGTTTTAGATTAAAGTGTGCGTAATGATTTAATGTATTTTACCAGGAGTTGTACTTCTTCCGGTTTAAGCCTTTTGCCGAACGAAGGCATAATACCCTTGCCCTTACTGATCTGTTTCACGATCGACGAATCGGTGAGGAGGCTGGCTTTGAGATTACGGGCGCCAAACTTACCACGGTCACCGTTATCACCATGGCAGCCGGAGCAATGTTTGCTGTACAACACTTTCGCGGGCGCTTCGTTTTGGGTGGCCGGGTTCAGAAAGTTGCCGGCCAACATCAGGAAAATCCACTTTGTCATAAGGGTTAAATTTTATACAAAGTAACGGGCTGGCGAAGGGGGATAATAGAACGAAACCGACAAAAATGAAAAAGCCCCCGTTACCGGAGGCTCTTTCTATCAGAACATTATAAATTATGCAAGATCAAACCTGTCCAGGTTCATCACCTTTGTCCAGGCAGCTACAAAGTCTTTTACAAACTTGCCTTGTGCGTCTGAACTTCCGTATACCTCGGCCACTGCCCTTAGTTCGGCATTGGCGCCAAATACGAGGTCGGCGCGGGTAGCTGTCCATTTACTGCCGCCGTTAGTGCGGCTGGTGGCCTGGTACAGTTCTTTATCTTCCGAAGCTGCTTTCCATTCGTAGTTCATATCCAGCAGGTTGATGAAGAAGTCGTTGGTCAGTACGCCCGGTTTGTCGGTAAATACACCGTGGGCGGAGCCGTCGAAGTTGGTGTTTAAAGCGCGTAAACCGCCTACCAGTACTGTTAATTCAGGAATGGTGAGGGTGAGCAGGTTGGCTTTATCTACCAGTAATGATTCAGTAGATACCGGCGACTTCGATTTACGGTAGTTACGGAAACCATCGGCTGCGGGCTCAAGGTAACCAAACGATTCAACGTCGGTTTGCTCCTGGGAGGCATCTGCACGGCCAGGGGTGAAAGGTACTGTAATATCCTGTCCGCCGTCTTTCGCTGCTTTTTCAACAGCGGCAGCACCGGCGAGTACGATTAAGTCAGCCAGCGACACCTTTTTTCCTCCGGTGTTAAATTCCTTCTGAATGCCTTCGAGTACGTTCAGTACTTTTTGCAGTTGCGGGGGATTGTTCACCTGCCAGTAGCGCTGCGGTGCCAGGCGAATACGTGCGCCGTTAGCGCCGCCACGTTTATCCGTACCACGGAAGGTAGATGCAGAAGCCCATGCGGTAGCCGCCACTTCGGAAACGCTGAGGCCGGACGCGAGTACTTTCGCCTTCAGTGCCTTAATATCACTTTCATCTATTAATGCATGATCAACAGCCGGAATAGGGTCCTGCCAGATCAATACTTCCTGCGGTACTTCCGGGCCCAGGTAACGGGCGCGTGGCCCCATATCGCGGTGTGTTAATTTAAACCATGCACGGGCAAACGCATCGGCAAACGCATCCGGGTTTTCCAGGAAACGGCGCGATATCTTTTCGTAAGCCGGGTCAAACCTTAAGGAAAGGTCGGTGGTAAGCATGGTGGGCAGATGTTTTTTGGAAGCATCGTACGCATCGGGAATAATGAGGTCGTTGGTTTTGGCCACCCACTGGTGTGCGCCGGCCGGACTCTTACCCAGTTCCCATTCAAAAGCGAACAGGTTTTCGAAGAAGTTATTGCTCCACTGCGTAGGTGTTTTCGTCCACGTTACTTCCAGTCCGCTCGTAATCGTATCGGGGCCTTTACCCGAATTGTAGCTGTTATGCCAGCCCAGTCCCTGCGATTCTATACCAGCCGCTTCCGGTTCTTTACCCACATTCGATGACGGTGCAGCCCCGTGCGTTTTGCCAAAGCTGTGCCCACCGGCGATCAGGGCTACGGTTTCTTCATCGTCCATCGCCATGCGGCCGAATGTATCACGTATATCTTTAGCCGCTGCAATAGGGTCCGGATTGCCATCAGGCCCTTCGGGGTTTACATAGATAAGCCCCATTTGTACGGCAGCCAGTGGTTTTTCGAGGTTGCGGGATTTATGCGGATGTCCGTCCGCGTTATCGTCTGCTGATACCACGCCATGATCTTTAGGCACGCCCTCTGAGCCATCCTCGTAACGGATGTCGCCGCCCAGCCAGGTGGTTTCGGAACCCCAGTACACCGCTTCATCCGCTTCCCATACGTCGGCACGGCCGCCGGCAAAACCGAAGGTTTTAAAGCCCATCGATTCCAGTGCCACGTTGCCCGTAAGGATCAGCAAATCTGCCCAGGAAATCTTTTTACCATATTTTTGTTTAATAGGCCACAACAGTCTGCGGGCCTTATCCAGGCTTACGTTATCGGGCCAACTGTTAAGCGGCGCGAAGCGTTGCTGGCCTGCACCAGCGCCACCACGGCCATCGCCTACACGGTAGGTGCCTGCACTATGCCAGGCCATACGGATAAACAAGGGGCCATAATGCCCGAAGTCTGCCGGCCACCAGTCCTGCGAGTCTGTCATGAGTGCATGAAGGTCCTGCTTTACTGCTGCCAGGTCGAGGCTCTTAAAAGCCTCGGCATAATTAAAATTTTCATCCATCGGGTCGGATAAGGACGAATGCTGGCGAAGGATGCTAAGTTTTAACTGGTTAGGCCACCAGTCGCGATTCCGGGTGCCACCACCGCCAACATTCTGTTTCATGCTTCCATTATGGAATGGACATTTACTGAGGTCGTTTGAGTCTTTTCCCATTTTTCTGAGTTTAGGATGTGGAATGAATATCTTAATTGCACTGGTCGCAGTGCAGGTTGGTCAAAAGTATGATAATGGGAATATAAGTTAAATCGATTAATCCTATAACAAAATAGATGGAAACTATGAGCAGGCATTATGTTATAGATGGAGAAGCTTTACTTATGTAAGGAGTAAGCTGCCATGGACTTTTAATTTACCTTCACGGGCGCTTAATGATGGAAGGAACGCTAAAATAGTGGCCAGCCGCACTGCCATTACCCTGAAAGCCGTATAACCGCTGGGGAAAGTCGTACCTTTTGCCCCGCAAACAAGCCGAGTGACGATGAAAAGATTTAAAAGGTTATTGAAATGGACAGCGATTATCACCCTTTGCCTGCTGGTATCAGGTGCCCTGGTGATATCGGGTTACATGCAACAGGCTAAGTTCGGTGCTGCTCCGTCCGGTAAGCGACTCACGCAGATCGCTACGTCCCCTGAATATAGGTCCGGTAAATTTCACAATACGGTCGAACGGCCCTCTTTAGCGGAGGGTCACACTTTTTGGGGTGAATTAAACGATTACTTCTTCGGCAAACATCCGCGACGCAGCCCCAGGGCACAGGTCCCGTCCATTAAAACAGACCTGAGCTCGATACCCCGCGATTCGAACGTTGTTATATGGCTGGGGCATTCCACTTGTTTTATCCAGGCCGATGGGATACGTTTTTTAACTGATCCCTCCCTTAGTGGCAATGCTTCTCCCATACCCGGTACAGTACCCGCTTTCAGGGGTGCGAACATTTACTCGCCCGACGATATCCCTGATATCGATTACGTACTCGTATCACACGATCACTATGATCATTTCGATTATGAAACCATGCGTAACCTGAGAGGCCGGGTAAAACATGTAGTCTGCGGCCTCGGTATCGGCGCTCACCTCGAACGCTGGCACTACAGCCCCGAACAGATTATTGAACGTGACTGGCATCAGCAGGCGGTATCCGGCAACGGAGTACTTATCTACACGGAAGAAGCCGCGCACTTTTCAGGCCGTACGTTTATACAAGACCGCGCTCTTTGGGTATCTTTCGTCATCCAAACGCCCTCCACCCGTATTTTTTATAGCGGTGATGGTGGTTACGGTAAGCATTTCGCCACCATCGGGGCTAAATACGGCCCTTTTGATCTTGCACTGATGGAATGCGGGCAATACGATAAAGCCTGGCATTACGTACACCTGTTGCCCGAAGAAGTGGTGAAGGCATCGGTAGACGTAAAGGCAAAGCAGGTATTGCCGGTACATAACTCCAAGTTCCAGTTAGCCAAACATCCCTGGGATGAACCACTGGAGAAGATGTTGGCGCTTTCTGCGGGTAAGCCTTACCGCCTCGCTACGCCTATGATCGGCGAACCCTTTAAAATAGGGGATACCACCCACCGGTTTACACAATGGTGGAAGTACGAGGTGTATTAGTTTTATACGGGTATCTGTTCCACCAGCATTTCGTGCCCTGCTTTATCGCAGCATGCCTGGCCGGGGCAGTAGCGTTGTAATCATTTGCACCGTAATAGCCGGTATGGCCATCCGTTACAAAGGTTTCATAATAAGTGCCCCCTAAGTGCTTAATCTACCTGGTATAGGCAGGGAGATCGGCGCCTGATTTAACTTTGCTCTATTGTAAACATAGTTGTGTTTTTTGGGAAGATGCAGGACATGCCTTGGCATTTCTTAATAGCTGTAGGGTAACAAAGTTGTTCTGCCGTTGATATACCTGTGAGCGATCGATATTCCGAACCTTAAACATCACATTATGAAAGCTTTTGCTATCGTTTTTACATTATCCCTTTTTAGTGCTACCGCCTTTTCACAGGTAAAAACATCCGTATCGGTGGTGACCAAAGGTGGCGGGGGAGCAGCGGCCGCATCTTACGCAGCAACCGGCAGGGCTATCGCACCATCCGATACCACTAAAACTCGTCCGAGGCAAACCCCCAATACATCTTTCGGGCAGCGTGCTTACATGGCTAAAGACGGCAACCCGCTTTACCAGGGTGGTGGATTGGCGGGGGATAATCCGTTGTATAAAAGAGATTAAATAAGTAGTGATTTTTAGTTAGGGGCACTGACAATATTTTGTCGGTGCCTTGTTGTCGGTGTTGCCGTAAAATATTTTTGTGGTATCAGATATTTCGTAAATTAGTGCTGTAAAAAATGGTGTAATAATGATCGCAACTATCACACAAACCGAATTGATGGCCGATGAGAAAAATATCATCATAAAGGCCTTTGATGATGCTACCGATAACTATTGGAAAACAATCACCGAAATTGCTGAAGAAACATCCATTTCATTGGAGCATGTGTTTAAAATAATCTATTCTTCCGATGAGTTTATAGAATCCTCCTATTGCGCTCCGGATGGTCAGCATCGTTTCTCTACCTTAACAGCATTCAGGAAAAAAGCATCTTTTTTTGAGAAGCTGAGGGGTGCCATTAATAATAGGATCGATTAGCGCCAGGCGTTAGATTATCATCGTTTCCCGATATCTTTTTTGTCCATTTTATGTTAATATTCCAACCACCCATTATTTGCTGCATTTTAGGTGCAGTAGCTGTTCAGCTCCTCCAGGTTATTGAAACGTCTAAATTACCCAGGAAAAAAAGGCAGGATTATACGTCGCTACAGTTTTACTTCAACCTGTTGTGTTCTATTGGTATTGCCGGCATTATAGGATACATCTACTTCGATGGAGATCATTCATATGGTAAGATCGTCTATTTCCACACCGGGGTGTCATCTCCGGTCCTGGTAAAGAAATTGTATGCCCGTATGCCGGCAGTTGTCAGGGCGAAGAGTTAGGGATGGCTTCTGGCAATTTGCGGCCGTAAGAGCGGGCCGGGTTGTGGTGAATAGTAATATTATGTGTGCCGGGTATCCTGGTGCGCCCATGCCCTTATGGCCTCAAAATTTGATCTGCATTATTTGAGGAAGGGGAAGGCCTGATCCGGGGGCGGGTCAATCAATATTAGTTCCTCAGTACGCGACCGTTACCCAACCGTCACGGAACCGTCGATTCTCCAATTTGTCGTAAATCACGCATATAAAAACACACATCATGCACATTCAAACGGCAAAATACAGCCGATCTTTGTAGAAAAACAACATGATACAAACGTCATTCAATGCAATATCTACAGGGGCTACCGGCATGTTCGGGAAGCAGGTGGTGATGTACGTGCGGAACGGCCGTCAAATCATTGCCAAAGCGCCCCGTAAGCGCCCGGGAAAAGGTACAGCGGGGCAGGAGCGTACCAAGGCCGACTTCAGGCTGGCTACGGGCTGGTCGGCCCGGGTACGTGCTAACAATGAGCTGCGTAGCTGGTACCTGCCCGGAGTAGCGGGTGGTAAAAACGTACATAACCTTTCTATTGCCGATTACCTGGTAGCGCCGGTAATACACGATGTGCAGATAACCGGCGGCCGCATCGCCATCAGCGCTTCTGATAACTTCCGTGTACATACCGTTACTGTTGCTATATCCGATGCTGCGGGTACAGTCCTTGAAACTGGCCTTGCAGTCAATATCGGAGATGATAACTGGGAATACCTGCCTGCGACCCGCGGGTTACAGGGCTGTACATTGCTGGTGACAGCCCGTGATTTACCAGGCAATGAAACGCAGTTCGAAAAGGAGTTGTTAGCGGGGGCGCCATCGCCGCGTATCACCGTTTGCAGGGTAGCGCGTACATGCCGGCAGCCTGTGTTAATGAACGATTCGCTTGCCAATACTGGTTAGTATTCACTTTTAGCCCGCCTGTATTCCTCCGGGGGGCAGCCTATTTCCTCCCTGAAGCTTCTGCCAAAAGCGGCGGCGTTTTTGTACCCTAGTTTATAGCTTATTTGCTGAACGGTATAGTCTGTAGTAAGCAACAGCACACAAGCTTCCCGCGCCTTCAATTTCTTTTGCAGGCTGGGCCATCCGCAGCTATACACTATTTTGACGCCTTCGGCAAAGTGCCGAACGGGTATGTCCAGTATTTTTGCCGCCAGCTTAATGTCGTGGTACAGCATGCCTTCTTTTCCCAATTTAACTTCTGCATGCTTTAATTTTTCGAGTTGTACGTCCGTTAACCGGTAAGGCCTGTGCTTCAGCACCTTTTTACTTTTAGACTGCTTCACGTATATGAGCAGCAGGTCCTGGATAGTCCAATCCATCAACAGTTTCCGATGCCCGTCCTTTTCAATGCAATGGGTAATCCGGTTAAGTAACATGCTGGTGTTTAACCACGTTTTTACCAATGGCATTACCCATCCTTCCTCTTGTCGCTGCTGCACCCGCCGCAATAGTTCTTCCATATCCTGCCGCCCATGACATGCCAGTACCAGCAGCTCTTCTGTAATATGCAGTTTTAGTGTAGTGCAGTTGCCTTCCGGTACAGTTATTTCGTGTTTTCCCGGCGACAGGTAATAGATATAGGCCGTTTTAGCAAAATGCTCAAGCTTTCCTAATTGACTATGCTGCATCACCATATTGCCTTCCAGCGTATAAGAGAGTACGATCACTGGTCCATCGTTTTCGATCACAAGGGTAGTGCTGCTAACCATCTGGAAGCAATGTTTCGTCAGCAGGTACTGCCTGCCTTTTTCCACCTGTTGTAATATGCTTCCAAAAGGCCCTGTCATCGCTTCTACATCAGCCATTGTAATAAGCCGGTGGTAC
Source organism: uncultured Chitinophaga sp. (assembly GCF_902168175.1). Lineage (GTDB taxonomy): Bacteria > Bacteroidota > Bacteroidia > Chitinophagales > Chitinophagaceae > Chitinophaga. Next base: position 244,924 of record NZ_CABHOU010000076.1, read on the forward strand.
GGATGCGGATATGGTATATGTTCAATACTGACTCCCTCAAGGTCCTTGGTCGGCCTGAATTTCATGGAAATGGTTTTGGGTGACGAATATGCTGAGAATGGTTAAGATGGAGTACATCGAATTTATGGAATAGGAGTGGTTTGGCAAAAAAGATTTGTCGTAAATCACGCATATCATTTCACACTTGATGCTAATTGGAATAGTGGGGAAAGGCGGAAATTTGCAGAGTTGATGGGGACGAGGCAATAGCAGGAGTACGCGTCAACAATAATAGAAATAAAGACCTGCCGCAAGGTAGTTCTCACACCCGGGGAAATAGTTCCCGGTAGTTCTTTGACATATTGGTAATACGCATGCGGGAGGCTGCTGCATGCGTAAGAAAAGGTAACACGGCGTATTGTCTATATATACAAAGAGCCGGGTTAATGCCCGGCTCTTTCTTATCACGATCGTTGTTTACTTCTTGTCGTACTTATAACGCTCTACCTGGTGTTTAATCGGTGTTACGCTTTTCAGATAAGCGTAAATCGCTTCCAGATCGGTGGTGGTCATACCTGCGTACATGCTCCAGGGCATTGGGCTGTTAAGCTCGCCCGGGTTGAGTTTGCGTGGAATAAAACCACTGTCGGTGTAGGTTTTGAACTTTTGGACAAATACTTCTTTCGTCCAGTCGCCGATACCGGTTTCTTTGTCGAAAGTGATATTGGGCGAGGTTACTGCGCCGCCTGGCTGGCGGAATTCCATGCCGCCGCCTAATTCGGTGCCGGCAATTACAGCGCCTTTATCGGTTTTACTGTGACAGTCGATACAGCCGGTAGCGTTTATCATGTACTTGCCGTAGGCTACCTGGTCGGCAGGATCGGGCCTTTTAGACAGTTCTGCTTTGGCAGGCATAGTGTTGATCAGGAAGTTAACCGGGAAATCGGCTACCGATGCGGGAATATCTTTGGCGATAGGGGCCAGGCTGCGGATGTATGCGATGATGGCGTAGATGTCTTCTTCGTCCATACGACCAAAGCGGTGGTAACCCATGATCGGGAATAAGGCTTTGCCGTCTTTATTTACGCCCGTGGTTACAGCGCGGAATATCTCCCCGTCTGTCCAGCTACCAAGTTTATAGGGGGTGATGTTAGGGGCATAGAAGGTGCCCGGGAATCCCATGTCCTTGTTGAAAGGTTCGCCGCCACCACCGAGGTTGTCGGCAGTCATTGGGCCACCGAATTTAGACCAGTCGCGGGAACTGTGGCAATCCATACATACGGCCACATGGTGGGCCAGGTAACGGCCACGTTCTACCCGTTCGGGTGTACGGTCGATTTTAATAGTGGGCGCTTCGCCAACATTCGGCAGGGCTGTTTTAACATAAGTGCCTGTGGCAGCAATTCCAATAATAATAACGAGTAAAATGATCCCAATGACCTTTAACGCTTTTTTCATGATGTAGTGTAGTGAGTTGTGATTTACTAACGCGTATAAATAGTTGATGCTCCGTAAATTTTGGTCGTCTGTGGGGAATGCACAACATATCTCATCCACCCCGGGAGGGGAGAAGTTGGCCGGTATAGGGCCTGCTAAAACACTAAATTCCTTAAACAGATGTAGCCTTATGGCTATTCTCGAACCGTAATGATAATACAAAGTTAGAAGAAGATCTATAGTTTGTATTGAATAAAAGCGCCATTTTTTTTAAATACGTATTTATACGTATAGGCGTGCTTACCCTGATTTTCTTTTAAAAAAGTGAAATTAGCCCTTGACTCTAACCTTACGTCATACCCTATATTTGCTGTTGTTAAAGGTATAAATCCAAACGATGGACAACTATTCTGTAAAAAAGCTGGCCAAGCTGGCGGGTGTAAGCGTGCGCACCTTACACCTGTACGATAAAATGGGCTTACTTAAACCTTCCGTCCGCACCGAGGCCAGGTACAGACTGTATGGTGAAAAGGAACTGCTCCGTTTACAGCAAATCCTTTTTTACAGGGAACTCGATTTTCCGCTCAAAGACATCTGTACGGTCCTCGACGATCCTGCATTTGATATCGTGCAGGCGTTGGAGGGGCATAAGACCGCTTTGGCGGCAAAAAAGGAGCGTATCAACACATTGATTGGCACCATTGACAAAACATTGGTAACACTTAAAAACAATGCTATGTTACAGGTAGAAGATTTATACGAAGGCATCCCGCGCGAAAAGATGGATGCCTACAGGGAAGAAGCCATGTCGAAATGGGGAAAGGACACCATCCTCGAAGTAGAAGATACGCTTCGCAGTTTCAGCAAACAGGAAATGGATTCGCTGAAGCAACAGTTGAACGATCTTACAGCACGGCTGGTCACACTCATACCAAAAGGGCCGGAACATGAAGACGTGCAGCAATGTATCGAACAACGTTACGGGATCATCCTCCGTTTAACGGGAGGGAAAATAGCACTCGGCAAACTGGAGTACTTCAGGAAACTGGGTGAATTGTATGTGGCCGATAACCGTTACACGCCCGTTAATGGCATGCCAAGTATGGAACTGGCGGTGTTTATTAAAGATGCGACGGAGTATTATGTGAAAAGAAAACAGGGATAAACGGGAGAGCCGGCTGCTACGCCGGCTCTCTTATTACTATCGTTACTACCATTTTTCTGATGTCGCTTATACAAACTTGCGCCGCTGTGCATACACCCGATCTCTATTTTCCCTACTTTTACCCTGGTGAATGCAAGGGTGAATATTGTCATGTGAATCTACAAATACCGACCAGGACCTGATCAACCAAATAGCCGCAGGGTCAGAAGAAGCCTTTGGAATCCTGTTCCAGAGGCACTGGGAGCGTTTATATCTTTCCGCCAGCCGCAAACTCGGCGACCCTGAACTGGCCCGCGAAGTAGTACACGATGTATTTATGGACCTCTGGCGTTTACGCGGACAGCGTGACATCACCAACGTGCCCGCCTATCTCGGTAAAGCACTTTACAACCGGGTCATTAACAAACTCGTTGGCAAAAAGGACACTTACTTCTTTGATATACTTGAAACCCACGGCCAATCGCTTTACGAAGCCGATCAGTCTTTATTGGAAAAAGACCTGCTGGGGTTAATCAGCGCCTGGATAGCGGTGTTACCCGAAAGGAGAAGGGAAATCTTTGTCCGCCATTACTTTGATCATCTTACCACCCAGGAAATAGCCGATAGTATGGGCATTTCGCAAAAAACGGTACAGAACCAACTGAGTATCGCTACCCAATACCTCCGCGCCAATTACGGGCATTTACTGCCGGCTTTACTGCTGATGCAGGCCTTTATCTCAAAAAAATAAAAAAAACCGGGTGATGGACGGGAAGAATGTTCTTTTTCCTTGTCTATATAACTAAACACCAGGTTGTGATTACACCAGATCAGGAAGATATTGAACACTATTTCGAGGTGCTGGAGCGGTATAATACCGGTACAGCCAGCCCCGAAGAGGTAGTATTTGTTGAACGATATATGGAGTTGCTGGAGCATCGCGCCCCGGTACCGCAGGATTTTGCATTAAGGAAGGATGATATAGGTAAGGAAATCAAAAACCAACTATTTAATGCAATTAACCAGGAAACAACGCGCCCGGTCATTCACCGGGTGCACTTCCTGCGCCGTTACTGGCTGGCCGCGGCTTCGGTGTCGTTGTTTATTGGTCTGGGCGGTTACATCGCCTACCACAACCAGCAAAACACTCCACAAATTGTACAACAGGCACCATTGGATGTATTACCCGGTAAAACAGGCGCTATACTCACGCTTTCTAATGGAACACAGTTACTGCTCGATAGCCTCGGTAATGGCGTAGTAGCTACGCAGGCGGGCGCTAATGTAAGTATACAGAACGGAGCCCTGGCTTACGATGTAAATGGTAAAGACGCCGTATCTAATACCGTCACCACGCCGAAAGGAAGGTTGTTTGAGGTAGTACTGTCCGACGGTACGAGGGTTTGGCTAAATGCGGCCAGCAGCCTTACTTACCCGGTTGCCTTTAAAGGGAACGAGCGCATAGTGAGCATCACCGGGGAGGCCTACTTTGAAGTGGCAGCCGATGTAAAGCGGCCATTTAAAGTAAAAGTGAATGAGGAAACGGAAGTACTCGTACTGGGCACCAGCTTTAATATCAATGCTTATTATGACGAGTCGCAGGTGAGTACCACACTGGTAAATGGGGCGGTGAAAGTACAGAACGGAGCCAATGGTAAAGTGCTGAAGGCAGGCCAGCAGGCTAATATCGTGGTAGGCAGCCGCGATGTAGTGGTAACAGCGGCGAATATAGACGAGGTAGTGGCCTGGAAGAACGGCAGTTTTGCGTTTAACGGGGCCGATATACAGGTAGTCATGCGCCAGTTGGCCCGCTGGTACAACATTGATGTAACTTACGACGGTATACCGGAAGGTACGTTTAGTGGGGAAATTGACAGATCACTTACACTGGACCAGGTACTGAAAGGCCTCGCAAAAACACGTATCCATTATAAAATTGAAAAAGGAAATAAAGTGGTGATTCAACCATAGTGGTCAACAATAAAAAAAACCGGGAGCAAAGATTGGCGTCCTACCCCGGTTCCGTTTCGTTCTTAAACAGGTGTCTTAAAACAGCCTATTACTAACTTAAACAATGTAAAAGTATGAAAATTTAGATTCATTTCATCCCTGCTTATCCTCACCCGTAAGGGAACCAAGTACAGCGCGCTGGTGTATGGCCCGCCCGCTAAGAATGAAAATCAACCAGGTCGAAACAAACAGCAGCAACAAAACAGTAGGGGAGCAAAGATTGGCGTCCTGTCCCCACTGCAAATTTTGCCAGCGTTAAAAGGTGTCTTAAGCCGCAATTATTAACACTTAAACAGATCAGTATGTTATTGAAGGATCATGTGATCCCCGTGCTTCGTGCGTGTGCGCGGGGTACAGGCAAATCAACCAAAAGAAAATCAACCATGAGATTAATTGCTGTCATATTATGTGCTTTAGCGATGCAGGTGAGGGCTCAGTCAATGGCGCAAACAATTACTTACACAGGCAAATCGGTAGCATTGCAAACCGTGTTCGCCAGTATTAAAACACAAACAGGGTATAAGTTTTTTTATAGGAATGAAGATTTGGCAGGGTTGCCTGCGGTAACCGTACAGCTGAAAAATGCTACGCTCGAAAAGGCCATGCAGCAAGTACTTGCCGGGCAGCCGCTCGATTATTCGATAGAAGGTAAAACGGTATTTGTGAACCGGATACCACAAGTGGAAGGAGTGGCCGTGGCCGTGCAGGGGGGAACAGGAGAAGTACGGGGTGCTATCACAGATGGCAAAGGTATGCGATTGCCCGGCATTACCATACTGGCAAAAGTAAGCCGGTTAATAACGGTGAGTAACGATGCCGGCGAATTTGTACTGCCGGGTGTAGCGGGTAACGATACATTATTGTTTAGCAGCATCAACTACGAAGCATTAACGCTGCCGGTTTCCTTTACCTCGCATTTGGCGGTGGTGCTTCGCCCGCGGATTACCGCCTTATCTACCGTTACGGTGTACAACTCCGGCTACCAGCAGGTGTCTAAGGAAAGAGCGACAGGCGCTTTTGAACTGGTGGATATGAAAGTGTTCCAGAACCGCGTGGTGACAAACGATATCATGACGCGCCTGGATGGACAGGTGCCGGGCCTTACCGTAATGCCTGGTAAATTTGAACAGGCCAAAAGCCGTAACGGTGTTACCACTAATAAGGTAGTAGTGCGTGGGATAACAACCGTAAATGGAGTTTCGGAGCCCGTTTATGTAGTGAATGGCGTCATCGTAAGCGATTTCTCGAACGTAAACCCACAGGATATTGAAGATATTACTGTGCTTAAAGATGCATCGGCCGCCGCGATTTACGGCGCACGTGCCGCCAATGGCGTTATCGTAGTGCATACTAAAGAAGGAAAGAAGAAACAGTCGCTTACCATTAATTACAGTGGCAACTATGCTTACCAGGGGAAACCGGATTTCGACTACCTGCCGTTGATGAATTCTAAGCAGTATATCCAGGCTGCCCGTGAAACTTTTGCGCCGGAGGTGTATCCTTACGAAACGTTCGCTTACAGGTTTATGTCGCCGCACGACAAAATATTGTATAATGAATACCGCGGCGTTATATCCGGCGCTACTGCTAACAGTCAGCTCGACAGCCTTTCTGGTATTAATAACCGGTCGCAGATCACTGACCTGTTTTACCGTAATGCCATGCAAACCAATCATACGATATCAGCTGCGGGTGGAACGGATAATTATTCGTTTTACGCCTCACTGGGGTATACAGGCAACCAAAGTGTTACGCCCGGACAAAGGGATAATACCTACCGGTTCAATCTTACGCAGAACATGAATATTGGCAAGAGGGTTGCCATCAGCCTTAATACTTCGCTGATCAATAATCTTACAAGCGCTAATGGAGGCCAGCAGGCTGGTATTACGTTCCTGCCTTACCAGTTATTTAAAGACGCGGCAGGTAACGAGATCAATATGACCTCACTGATGGGCCAGAACGACTCTATCAGGGCGGATTACCAGGCAAGAAGCCGCGTGAATCTCGATTATTTCCCTTTGCAGGACCGCCAGTACTCTTCCATGAAAACGAACAACCTGTTTATGAACGTTACGGCCGACGTAAATGTGAAGTTATGGAAGGGATTGAGTTATTCGGGCGTTTTCGGTTATGTTAAAAACCCCGGGACCAACGAATATTACAACGATCACCAGTCGTATTCGCAACGTAACCAGTTAGTGAACTTTACCATAGCGCCAACGGTGAATTCCGTTCCCCAGTACTTAATTCCATCCACAGGGGGTGAATACACCACCATGCATACCGAGCAGCGTAACTGGACGGTACGTAACCAGCTGGTGTATAATGCATCGCCAAGGATGGGGAAAGACAGGGTGTCGGTACAGGTAGGGCAGGAAGCACAACACAACTTCAGTTCCAATAAAACAACTACCCTGCTGGGCTATGAACGCGACCTGGGCACATACGCCCTCATTGACTACGTTACATTGAGCAAGCCCATATTTGGCACTGTGCCCGGTTTCGCGATGCTCAATTCACGGCCTTACAATGTGTCGCAAAACCTCGACCGCTTTAGCTCTTACTTCGCACTGGCCAGTTACACCTATGACGGAAAGTATACGCTGGACGGAAGTTGGCGCCGCGATCACAGTAACCTGTTCGGCAGCGACATATCTGCCCAAAACAAACCGTCCTACAGCATCGGTGCAAAATGGCAGATCAGCAACGAAGCTTTTATGATGCCTGTTACCTGGATCGACGAACTAGCGGTGCGCGGCAGTTACGGTATTACCGGTAATACGCCTTTTGGCGGTGGTACCTCCAGCGATATCCTGGTGGCACTCCCACAGGCTCAAAGTGGTGGCGTAGCCGGCGACGCGTTGAGGGTAGATCGAATTGCTAACCCTAAACTTTCATGGGAGGCAACCCGTACGATCAACCTGGGTATCGATTTTGGTTTCCTGAACAGAAGGATCAGCGGGGGACTGAACTTCTACCATAAGAACACCAGCGACCTGCTGGGTAATCTCCGACTGAACCGTTTCTCCGGTTTCGATATTACCTATGGCAACCTGGGAGAGATGGAAAATAAAGGTATAGAACTTGGTCTGCGCAGCACCAATCTGCAGTTGGGCGACTTTAGCTGGACGAGCAGCCTGGCTATAGCGCATAACAGCAATAAGCTTAAATCGCTGGGCGTAACCACTGCCACCTCGTACTCTAATACTTTAAACGGAAGATTGTATTCTAACTATATACAGGGTTATTCTTCACAAACACTGTTCGCATTAAAGTTTGCAGGGCTTGATGATATGGGTGATCCGCAGATCTATCTCGCTGATAAATCTATTACCAAAACACCCAATGTGGCAACAGCGAAAGACCTGGAATATATGGGTACTACGCAACCGGTATTAAACGGTGGCCTGGGCAATACCTTCAGTTATAAAGGACTGAGCCTGTCATTGAACATGGTATACAGTTTTGGTCATAAAATGCGTAAAGACGTTAACACTTTCTACAACGGATTAGTGTCAGGCGGCGGCGGACTTGCCGGCCAGAACCTGAACTCCTATTTCCTCGATCGCTGGAAGCAACCGGGTGATGAAACAAGGACAAATATTCCTTCGTACGTCGCGGATGATTTTACCCATTACTCACGCCGCTCTACGATGTATTACACCTACGGCAATATCAACGTAGTAAATGCCTCTTACATTAAACTGCGCGATATCACGCTGGGTTACGACCTGCAGCCTTCTGCACTGCGTTTACTGAAAGTACAGCGTGCGAATATTTTTGTGCAGACCACCAACTTTATGGTTTGGAAAGCAAATCGTGATAATATCGATCCCGAGTTTATCGAGATGCGCGGAGGGGGAAGGGTAGTGCCGGCTTCCAGGCACGCTTACAATGTTGGCGTTAACGTAACGCTTTAATTCAACTAAACGAACGATCATGAAGAAGTTAATATATCCGCTTATATATATCGCCTGCTCAATGCTGACGTCGTGCAGCGACAGTTTCCTGGAAGTAGTACCGATGGGCCAACGTGTGGCATCTACCACGGCCGATTACGACCTGTTAATGAACAATATGGATTTTTACCGCGATCAGTCCTACAGCATTAATGGCTGGCTGGAGCCGCAACTGATGGGGGATGAGGCAGCCGCTTCCGGTGCTTACCTGATGCAAAGCCCTGTACACGCTGTTCGCCTTTTTCAGTGGCAGGGAACTGTTTACCAGCAAAACGACCAGATACCAACATTCCTGCGCTCATCGGTGACGAACATCTACACCTTCAATAAGGTGATAGCAGAAGTAATGGATGCCACCAATGGTACAACTCAGCAAAAGGAAATATTACGTGCCGAAGCGCGTGCCAGCCGTGCCTGGACTAATTTCCAGATGATCAACTATTACGCGAAACCTTATGCGGCCGCAACAGCAGCCACCGATCCGGGTTTTCCTATTATTGATAAGGCAGATGCAACGATACCCTCGTACAACCGCGGTACTGTACAGCAGATGTATGATTTTATCATCAGTGATTTAACTGAAGCGATCAAGGTATTACCTGTAACCCCGCGTATCCGCACCCGTTTTTCCAAAGCAGCGGCAGAAGGTTTGCTGGGTAAGGTGTACCTGTTTATGGGGCGTACCAGTGATGCGCTGCCTTTATTAAATGCAGCCTTCGCCGACCTGGCGCAAAGCGAAGTAAAACTCTACGATTACAATGTTACGCTGGGTCCGAACGGCACCTTTTTGCCCGCCGATCCCAATTATGGTCCCGCTGGCCCCGGTAACGATTTTAACGACTTTACAGAAGATATCCTGTCTAAAATATTTACCAACGATCCGCAGTCGCCGTGGTACGTTACCACCCGCGGCCTGGGTTTAACCGCACAGGCAGCCGCATTGTTCGATAGCCGCGACCTGCGCCTGAAACTATATTCATCTAACACCGTAGATGGTACACCAGACCCCAATGGCCTGTTACGTAAATACGGTGTACGTTACTCCCGCTTTGGCTTACAGTTGTCAGAACTGTACCTGCTGCGCGCCGAGTGTAAAGCCCGCCTCGATGATTTAACAGGTGCTGTAGCCGACCTGGAAATGCTTCGCCGGAACCGTATGCCCGCTGATGCCTATGCGGTACCAGCAGTTGCTGCGGGTGATAAAAATGCGCTGGTGCACTTCGTGATCGACGAACGTATCCGCGAGTTTGCGCTCGAAGGTTACCGTTGGTTTGATATGAGGCGCTTGTCGGTGGACCCGCTGTTTGCAGGCATTACCTTTACCCACACCGTGTATAACGCAGATGGTACGGTAAGCAACTATACACTGCAACAACCCGACCGCCTGGTGATGCAGATCCCGGAACTATTTATACTCAGCAACCCCGGTATGCAGAACAACCCATAATTCAACAGACATAAAGCAATAGTTATGACGAGCATTGTAAAGCTCGAGCACTTGTCGCATAAATATGCAAGTGCCTGGGCAATCCGTGACATTAACATCGAAATAAAGCAAACGGGTATAGTAGGTTTACTCGGCTCCAATGGGGCCGGTAAATCTACCACCATGAACATTTTGTGTGGTACGCTTAATCAAACAGAAGGCAATGTGTACATCAATGGCATTGATATGCGGAAGGAGCCTGAACTGGCCAAAACGCAGATCGGCTTCCTGCCGCAGCAGGCACCTTTGTACATGGACCTTACCGTAAGTGAATACCTGCAATACTGCGCAGACTTAAGGATGATTCCCAAAGAACAGATGAAAGCAGCGTTGAAAGAAGCCATGGAGCGTTGCGGTATCGCGCATTTTGCCGAACGCCTGATCCGCAACCTTTCCGGCGGGTACCGCCAGCGTGTGGGCATTGCCCAGGCCATCATCCACAAACCTAAACTGGTAGTGCTGGACGAACCAACCAATGGTCTTGATCCCAACCAGATTACAGAAGTGCGTGGACTGATACGGGAAATTGCACGGGAACGTGCAGTGGTATTCTCTTCCCATATTTTGTCGGAAGTGCAGGTGTTGTGCCAGGAAATTACCATGATCGAAGGCGGTCGCGTGGTGTTTGCCGATACGATGGACGCGTTCAATAACTACATCGCACCGCACAGTATTTTGATGGATGTGGAAAACCCGCCGGCCGAAGCAGCGTTGCTGAGCATACCAGGTATAACCGGCGTAAACTTTCTTACACCGAGGCAGGCGCGGGTGTATTTCAGCGGCGACCAGGAAATAGTAGAGCGCCTGGTAGCGGCCAGCGTACAACAGGGCTGGAGGCTGCGTGGCATCCAGCTTGAAAGGAACGCACTGGACGAAATATTTAAACAACTTTCCAAACACTCATCTCAATAATACGCGGGAGCAATGAAGACGATATTTAAGATAGCGAAAACGGAGATCAGGCAACTGTTTTATTCACCTATTGCCTGGTTTTTACTGATCGTATTTATGGTACAATGCTCACTGGCCTACGCCCAGGTAATAGACGATTATGCCAGGCGGCAGGAGTTGGGCGGGGCAGCCATGACGTCGATGAAGGAACTTACTTCATGGATATTCAGCGTGCGTTACGGCATATTTCGCGGTATCATGCAAAACCTGTACCTCTATATCCCCCTGCTTACCATGGGGCTCATCAGCCGCGAAACCAGCAGTGGTACCATTAAGCTGCTGTACTCGTCACCCGTAACAGTGACGCAGATCGTGTTAGGAAAGTATGTGTCTATGCTCATATACAGCCTGTGCATGCTGGCGGTTATTGTATTCCTGATGATCGTGGGCAGTTTTAATATACAGTCGGTGGATGTAGGCCTGATGATTACTTCGTTGTTCGGTTTTTACCTGCTGTTATGTACGTATGCTGCTATCGGCCTGTTCATGTCCAGTCTTACTACCTACCAGGTACTGGCGGCCATCAGTACGTTCGTAATGATCGGTTTCCTGAGTTATGTAGGCGACATGTGGCAGCGGTACGATTTCATCCGCGACCTCACGTATTTCTTATCGCTTACGGGACGAACAGAGAACCTGCTGGCAGGGCTTATCAGTTCCAAGGACGTGCTGTATTTTCTGCTGATCATTTACATCTTCCTGTCGCTTACCATACTGAAGATGAAAGGAGGCAGAGCGCCGAAGCCGCTGGCTGTGCGGAGTGGCTGGTATGCGGCTGTAATCGTTTCAGCGTTGCTGATAGGTTACGTTACGTCGCGGCCCGCAATAACAGTTTATTTTGATGCCACCCGTGTGAAGAGCCAGTCGCTATCGCCACGCGTAAGAGAGATCGTGGAGGAGCTGGGCGACGATAAGCTGGAAGTTACCGCTTATGCTAACCTGCTTGGCGGCCAGTATCACCTTGGTTTGCCACAATTAAGGAACAAGTACCTTTCCCTCTGGGAACCCTATGTGCGTTATAAGCCGGATATTTCCTTTAAGTACGTAAGTTACTGGGATAGTTCTTATGCCACTGGTCCGTTCATGATGATCCAGCCACCGGGTCAAAAGCCACAGACGCTGAGGGAGCAGGCAATTAGTATGGCAAAGAATTTCGATTACGAACTGTCCGACTATAAAACGCCGGAAGAAATGCGGAAGATCATCGATTTAAGGCCTGAGCATACGCGTTTTGTGATGCAGCTTAAGTACAAAAACCGCACAACATTCCTGCGGGTGTTCGATGATATGGATGTTTTCCCGAAGGAACCCGAAATAGCCGCCGCTTTTAAACGATTGCTGGACGCTAAGTTCCCTAAAATCGTATTCCTCACCGGCAACCTCGAACGCAGTCCGTACAAGTCCGGCGACAGGGAATACCAGTACCTCGCTAATTATAAAGTATTCCGCGAATCATTCGTCAACCAGGGCTTTGATGTAGATACCGTATCGCTGGAACATGCCAATATACCTGATGACGCTACCGCCCTGGTAGTGGCAGATCCCAGGGTGGCATTAAGCGCCGTAACGATCAGTAAGATCAGGGATTATGTGAACCGTGGCGGCAACCTCGTAATAGCAGGTGAGCCAGGCAAAGCGGATATCGTGAACCCGTTGTTGAACATGCTGGGTGTGCAAATGATGGAGGGCATCATTGCCCAGCCGGATCCGCAATCCACCCCCGATATCGTACGCAGCGAACTGGCTGCCGCCTCACAGGCACTGTCCGGCACAACGGCGCGCGGATACAGGAATAAAGGTATTGTGCTGATGATGGGCGCGGCGGGTTTAACTTTCTCGTCAGATAGTGGTTTCACTATCGCACCGGCGCTGGTCACCAACCCGGAGTTCAGTTGGTTGAAAAAGGGACAGATGGTTACCGACTCGGCAGCGGTTGAATTCGACGCGGCAGCAGGCGATGAACGAAAAGTGTTCCCGGTTGCATTGATGTTGACAAGGAAAATCAATAACAGGGAGCAGCGCATTTTCGTAGCAGGCGACGCCGACTTCTTAAGCGGCAGGGTAGGCTCGCAAAACATGCCGCCTGTAATGAACTTTGGGTACAGTACCGGTATTTTCAGTTGGCTGAGCGACGGCCAGTACCCGATTGAGCCCAATCGTCCGGAAAGCAAAGACCGTAGACTAAACATCAGTTCCGACGGCGTGAAGCCATTGCGCATCATGATAGCATGGGTGGTGCCCGGTCTTATGACCATACTGGCGGCGATTATATTGATCAGGCGTAAAAGAAAATAAACACCATGTTATTCTCCACAGATAAACAAACACTGGACGACCTGAACATATTCGGGAAACATGGCGGAACATCGGTGTATGAAATTTATAACCGAACACTTACCCGTGGCGGTGCAGCGGAGCTGGAACAAATGTTCCGGCATCCGCTGGCCGTAGCTGCGGATATTAACCGTCGCAGCAGCATCATTCAATATTTTGCCGGAACCGGCCTTCAGTTTCCTTTTGATGCAGCCGACCTCGAAGTGACCACCAATTACCTGGGCAACCGTGATGTACGAACGCAGTTGGACCCGGAGGATACTTCGGTGGCGAGGAAGCTGGGCCACCTCTTGGCCAGGGATGGCGATACCGACCAGGTGTACAGGGGCGTAAAGGCATTTGTATCCATACTAAAAAATGCACATCGTTTCCGGCAAGAGTTAAACCTGCCTGCAGGCCATGCATACGAAAGCGATGCCGCAGTAATAGCAGAAATACTGGCCGCACCTGAATGGCAGCCCGTACTGGCACATACAGGCACTAACATATCACATGAACAGGCAGCGGGGTGGGATGTACTATTCCGTTTCCGGCACAGCCGCGAATTGCAGTTGCTGTTAGGTTGTATTTACCGGCTCGATGTGTACATATCTGTTGCCACGGTCGCCCGCGAACGCGGGTATGCATTTCCTGCAGGTCTGCCCCCCGAACGGCCAGGCCTTGTGATCAGAGGATTGTATCATCCGGCTGTGAAGAATGCAGTGGCAAACGATGTACGTATTTCCCCCGAAGGAAATGTAGTGTTCCTCACCGGCGCAAACATGGCGGGCAAATCTACCTTTATGAAATCGCTGAGCATCGCCTTATTACTGGCACATGCCGGTATGCCGGTGGCGGCCTCGCAAATGGAGTTCGCAGTACTCGACGGTATGTACACCACCATCAACCTGCCCGATAACCTGGGTATGGGTGCCAGCCATTTTTATGCAGAAGTAATGCGCGTGAAAAAGATGGCGCAGGAACTGGCGGCAGGTAAAAGACTATTCGTGCTGTTTGATGAACTGTTCCGCGGTACCAATGTAAAAGATGCGTACGAGGCTACCATTGCTATCGCCGAAGGATTTGCCCGCAAACATGGCAGCCTGTTCGTAATTTCCACCCATATCGTAGAGGCAGGGCCTGTGTTAAAGGAGCGGTGCAGCAATGTACACTTCGTATACCTGCCTACCTATATGGACGGAAACCGTCCCGTTTATCCTTACAAGCTGGAAAACGGCATTACCAACGATCGGCACGGTATGATCATCATCAATAATGAAGGCATCCTGGATATATTAAGATCAGGCTTAGAAAAAATGCAAAACAAAGGGTCATGAGTTTTATAACCGACAAACAAACACTGGAAGATCTGAACCTGCTCGGCAAGTTCAAATCACAATCCGTGTTCAGCCTTTTTAATCACGTTAAAACTGCAGGTGGCGAAAGACTGCTGGAGCAAATGTTCCTGCATCCGCTAAGTAATCCGGCAGACATAAACGACAGGACCGCCATCTTCCGTTATTACCAGGCGCAGGCGCTTGTATTTCCTTTTTCTAAAGAGGAATTTCAACTGGCAGAAAACTACCTCGACGGTGGTGGCGCAGGAAATTACATAGGTGCAGTGGCGGGCATTTTGCAGAAAAAGGTGATGAGCAGCCTTGTGCGCGATGTTCGTTTCGGTGAATTGTATGCCGGCCTACAGGCCACTATCGGTCTGCTACAAAAGCTTACCGCATTTTCCGCGTTATTAAAACCCGGCAATGCCGAAGCGGAGGCACTTAAAGCTTTGCTGTCGGATAATCGCTTAAAAGCCGTTATACAGGCAAAAGGCCCGCGGTTAGCGGAGGTGATTAGTTACGATTATTTGTTGCGTACAAAAATGCGCCCGCAAATGGAGCGCATGTTACAGACGGTGCATAAGATGGATGTATACATAGCAGTAAGTGATGTAGCCCGCGCCGGCTATTATTGTTATCCGCAAGCCCTTGAGGCCGATCAGCAAAAGGCGGAGATCAGGGACCTGCGTCATCCTGCTTTGGCTAAAGCCATTCCCAATTCTTTGTCGCTGAACAGGGAAGGGAACCTGCTTTTTCTCACCGGGGCGAACATGGCTGGCAAATCCACTTTTATGAAATCGTTCGGCATGGCTGTTTACCTGGCGCATATGGGCTTTCCGGTGGCTGCCGCGCAAATGGAGTTCTCTGTACGCGACGGGCTTTATACTTCTATTAACGTGCCCGATAACCTGCAAATGGGGTACAGTCATTTTTACGCAGAGGTGCAAAGGGTTAAAACCGTAGCTGAAGCCGTGAGCCGCGGAGAACGCCTGATCGTGATATTCGACGAACTCTTTAAAGGCACTAATGTGAAGGACGCTTACGACGCTACACTGGCTGTGTCGGCTGCGTTCGGCGCGTACGGGACCTGCCTTTTCATTATTAGCACCCACATTATTGAAGTAGGAGAGGCGCTGCGTGAAACCGGCAGCCGGGTATTATTCCGCTACCTGCCTACCGTGATGGACGGTGCCGTGCCGCGGTACACGTACCAGCTGGCCGAGGGTATTACCGAAGACCGGCAGGGCATGCTGATCGTTCAGAATGAGGGGATACTTGAATTGTTAAGTTGACAGAGGTAAAGGCATTATTATATACAAGAAAAAGGCCAGCGTTTACACTGGCCTTTCCTGGAAATTATTACTGCGATGTTTAAACTTGTTTATTCTGCCGCCGCTTCTTCATTAATGCTGCCTACTGCAATTTCAGTAAGCGCCACGTCGGTTTGCTTTTCGTTATCGAGCGTTTGTTGCAGTAATTGCACCACTTCGGTGTGGCCCATATTTTCTGCAAAAGTTCTAAGTGTGCCGTACGTGCCGATTTCGTAATGCTCCACTTTCTGTGCTGCGAGAATGAGTGCGGCATCACGTATCATTGTACCTTTCTCTGTGTCTTCAATAATTGAAGTGGCTTCGGCCAGCAGGCCTTCCATTGCATCGCATTTTTTAGCTACGGCTTTTTCCCCAAGCGATTCGAACACTTTTTCCAGTGTCACCACATGTTGTTGTGTTTCCTGCGTGTGTTTTTCAAACGCAGCTTTCAGTTCGTCGCTGGTAGCCGCTTTTTGCATTTTGGGGAGCGCCTTTACCAGGTGTTTCTCCGCCCAGTAGATGTCCTTCAGTTCGTCAACGAAAAATTCATGGAACTCTGAGTTTTCCATTTTGCCCGTTTTTCCTGCGGGTTTAGAGGCGGATGACTTGCTTTTTGAAGGCGTTGTTTTGGTGCTTGTGTTTGCCATAATAGTTAGATTTATATTTACGTATCTGGGTTCAAATCACGTGCCCACAATCAAGCTCTCCAAATTCCCGGTACATTCGTGGTGTTTCGTCCCCAAGCGGGGAAGCGTATGATGATTTTGATTGAAACTGAATGTAGTGGCGGTCCCGGCAGTACCGGCCGGCATAATTATTATTGTTTAAAAGATGAAACACAACTTAATGCAGGCGGGCGATCTGGCCCTTTTGTTTTGTAACTCAAATACCGGAAAAGATGAAACTCACACGCACTATGATCGATAGCATAGCAGGCACCACAGCAATGACTCTTTTAAGTTATTATATTTCTGACAAGAAAAACAGGAATTACAGCGAGCCGGAGCTGCTGGCAGCTATGGTGCGTAAGCGGGCACCGGGGCTCAGTAAAAAGGCCGCCCTCACGGCAGGTTGGGGTATGCATTACGCCATTGGTATAGGCATGATGGCCGCTTTTCGTGGCATTTCAAAGAAAGGCGGTCTGGCGCGGCCGCTGATTTACGGGGTGGCTGGCGGTTTGTTAGGCATAGCCGCCTGGAAAGCCATGTTTAAAAAACACCCCAATCCACCATCAGCCGATCGAAGCGGTTTTTACAAACAACTGCTGCCGGCACATATCGTTTTTTGCCTGCCCCTGCTCTGGGACGACCACGAGAAGTAGCAGGTCTGCATTTTACGGCTATTTGTGCAGTAAGCCTATACATCCTATATTGGCACTTTTAGTGATGGCTGATGTTCCCAAAGCGGGGAAACACGAAGCTGTTAAGGGGTCCGTTATCCCTTTATGTGGAAAAAAAGACGTCCCCGCCTGTAAGAAAACATCTCCGCCTGCGACTAATGAGTAAACAGCCTGCGCATGGAGAAAGAATTTATGGACCTGGTAAACGATCACCGTGCCCTGATATTTAAGGTGTGCAACCTCTATTGCCAGGATGCAGGCAGCCGTAACGACCTGTTCCAGGAAATTGTATTACAGCTTTGGAAATCTTATCCGTCGTTCAGGAAGCAGTCGGCTGGCAGCACCTGGATATACAGGGTGGCGCTCAATACGGCCATCTCCAATTTCCGGAAACAGCAAAAGTCGCCCGGCAGTTCATCGCTGGATGAAATGGGTTTTGATATACCCGACATGCATCCGTCTGCCATGCAACAGGAACAGGTAGATGCGCTTTACGAGGCGATACAACAGCTCTCCGAAATCGAAAAAGCAATTATCCTGCTGTACCTGGACGAAAAATCGTACGAGGAGATCAGCGCTATTATGGGCATTACGCTCAGTAATGTAGGCGTTCGGCTGAACCGTATTAAACAGAAACTTACTCACCTTATAAAAAGCAAACAACATGGAGCTTGAGGAATTAAAATCCACCTGGAACCGCTATGAGCAGCAGATCACCTCTACGCAGCGGCTGAGTGAAAGGCTGATCACAAGTATGCTGCAGGAGCGGTCGCGTTCGAGAGTGGCAGGAATACGAAGGGAGAATAGCCTGCTGCTGGTATACCTTGTGTTATTGTTAGGCGTACTGGCCGCTATTTTTATCGGTAACCCGTTCGACTTTACCTATGGCTGGCAGTATATTCCGTACGGCTTGCTCTGCGCTGGCGTGATGGCGGCTGTTGCGCGCCTGGTTAAAAACCAGCGGGAGCTCAATACAAACATCAATACTATTGGTCTGGCCCCGTTTCTGAGTAAGGTGATCAAAGGTTACGAGAAAAGCGCCCGGATGGAAACCTGGTTTGGTTTGCTGATGTTTACGGGCGGAGTGGCTACGGTGTTTTCCTTTCTGCCCCATAAATTACAACATAAGGGATTGTGGCCGGCCTTGGGCGAAACAGCGATCGGTGTTGGTATTACGTTGCTCATTTATTTCGTTGCTTTTAAAGCCGGTGCGTTCCGTAACCGGAAGAAAGAAGGGTTTGAGAATGATCTTCGGGAGCTGAACGAGTTGAATGCGGAACTGAAAGGTATCTAACATAGAATAGATAGGGTTATAAAGAAATTAAGACAGGGTATGTTCCAAAAACATATCCTGTCCTGTTTTACAGCGCCCGCTCATCAAAATTAAAGAAATCATCATCACACCCCATTTAATTCCTTCGTATTTTGGCCGCCACATTTGAAACGAAGATGATAATACGACTTACGGGAATAATGCTGGGGCTGACCATACTGGCACTGCCGGCAACCGCGCAGCAGCGTACGCAACAGGTAAATGTTTTCCTCGGCACCTCCGGCGATCATGGGCAGCTTTCCCCCGCGGCCTCCTACCCATTCAGTATGATGAGCATTGTGCCGCAAACTTACCCGGCTATTCATACCGGGTACGAGTATGCGGCTAAACAATACCTTGGTTTTGCGCATACGGTGTTTGAGGGTGTGGGTTGCAGAGGGAGTGGAGGCAACATCCTTGTGAGGCCTTTCCTCGGCCATAGCGATAGTGGTAAATTGGAGAAGGCGGCGCAAGCAGCCTCTCCGGGCTTTTACAGTGTAGCTTTTACCAACCAGGTAAAGGCGGAGTTCACGGTGTTTGAAAAATCAGGCATTCATCATTACCAGTTCCCGGCAGGCCCTAAAGGTTTTACTATTGACCTGAAACATACGCTGGCGAACGATTTTGTAGCGGAGGGACACAGTGTGAGCGGTGATACGGTAAAAGGTTGGATAGAAGCTAAAACGACCTGTAATGCCGGTAAATACCGGCTGTATTATTTCCTTAAGTTCAGCGAGGCAGTAACCATTAGCACTACCGGAGAGCATAGCCTGCGGGTGGTGCCGGCCGCCGGTACCAGGGATATTGAGATGCGTATCGCCCTCTCGTCCGTAAGTACCGACTATGCACAGCAGGCCGTTCCCAATTTATCTTTTACAAATATGAAAAAGGCGGCAGACAGTGCCTGGCAGCAACAGTTGGGCCGTATTTCCGTATCAGGGAATAAAGAGCGGGAGTCGTTGTTCTACTCTTTGATGTACCGCGCTTTACAATCGCCCTACGATATTTCGGAACCTGATGGCACCTACAGGGCTACTGATGGCAGTTTACATCAATCGTCCACCAAACGGTACAATGGCTGGGCCATCTGGGATAACTATCGTACACAATTACCGTTACTGTCGCTGATGTACCCAGGGCAATACGCCGATATGGCTACTTCCATTGCCGAAATGTACCTGCGTGGTAAAAAAGACTATGCCACGCAAACCGAGCCGTCTAACACCGTAAGGACGGAGCATGCGATGGTTGTACTGCTTGATGCCATTCGTAAGGGATATAAGATAGACATTGCCGCCATCCGCGACCAACTGATCAAAGAAGCCGACGGCCTCGACTTCGGTACGCCAGACAAGGCCCTGGAAGCCAGTTATGATACCTGGGCACTTTCGCAAATACTGGCCGCTAACGGTGATACGGGACTTGCGGCGAAGTACCTCGCTAAAGCATTGGGATACAAAACCTACTGGAACAAAGACTTCCGCGATATCAGTAAAAACGATGTAGACAGGATGCAGGCCCGTGGTCTTTACCAGGGTACTATCTGGCAATACCGCTGGTTTGTGCCGTTCGATGTAAAAGGCCTGATCGGTCTTACAGGAAGAGAAGAGGCATTTACGCAACAACTTGATTATTTCTTCGATAACGACCTGTACAACCACGCCAATGAGCCTGATTTACAGGCCCCGCTGATGTACAACGCCACTGCCAAACCGTGGAAGTCGCAGCAACTGATGCACGCTTACGCCGCAGATACTGTAGTGCAATATTACTTCAACGACAACAGCCGCGGAATCGATCCGTTCGTTGACCGTATCTATAAAAACATCCCGCAAAGTTACATCCGTACGATGGACGACGATGCCGGTGCTATGTCGGCCTGGTTTGTATTTACCGCCAGCGGTATTCATCCCGCCTGTGTGGGCTGGCCGGTATATTACCTGAACGTGCCTTTATTTCCCGAAGTAAAGCTACAATGGCCGGGCAGGCAGCCGTTACAGATACGTGTACAGAACTACGCGGATAAAAACGTGTACATCGCTAAAGTGGTATTAAATGGGAAAGTGTTGAACAGGAATTACCTGACACAGCAGGAGATCACCAATGGCGGTACGCTGCTGATCACCGCTTCCGCCACACCGGTGAAAGAGCAGGCAACCGAACGGTGGGTGGCGGAAGTAAAGTAATGGCAAACGATTTGCGTAAAAACGATAAACAGTTTGTTATGCGATACGCCGTACTGAGCTTCCTGCTCCTTTTTACCATTGCTGCCAGCGCCCAGAAATACACCAAAGTACCCACAGGCTACCTGATGGTATTGCAGCAGGGCGACAGTATTATCCCGGAACTGGAACGGTTTGCGGTGAAAGAGAACATCCCGTCTGCTAATCTCACCGCGATGGGATTCGTGAACGTGACCTTCGGGTTCTTCGACTTTAAAACGAAACAGTATACGCCTAAAACCTTTAAGGAGGTGGAAATGGCGGCCATGCAGGGCAGCATTGCCTGGAAAGAGGGCAAACCCAGTCTTCACCTGCACGGCGTGGCTACAGACAGGGAGTTCAAAGCTTACGGCGGGCATATTCTGGAGGGTACGGTGTCTACAGGATCGCTGGAGATAATGATTATCGTGCATGATAAGCGGTTGGAGCGGAGGCGGGATGAAGCGTTAGGGGCGGATGTGCTGAGGGTGGAGTAAGGGAAACCAGCCTGTGATCGGGATGCGCCCGTTCATCCTAATACCTTGTTTTTACGCTGTAACACATCGCCGCTTTTGCTAAAATAGTGTTGCAGAAGGCCGCTGCTAACGTTCGAATGTGTGGGTGCGTACCGGTCCACAAAGTGAATAATATGATCCCCCCTGCCCCCTGATAACCCCGTTTTCTTCCGGCGACCCTATACTCATCCTATATCGATTCTTTATCCTGCTTGTGCACCAGCAAGGGTTTCAGAGGATTTGGATAAAGGATAGATAAAGGATGGTGTACCCTGTATAAGGCCCGCTTGTATAATCCTGCGATTTAAAGGTAGTTAATAGCATGTGTTTGCCTGTAGCCCGCCCCCGAGTTCTTAGTTAAAGCACACTTAGCAAGTGTTACGCAACCGGTTGCGTAACACTTGCTGCTTCTTATGCCGCCAGCAGCGCCTAAGTAGTTATTTAATACATTGATTAATAATGCGTAGTGGTCTTTTTTTCCTGTTGCCACTGGGTATTGCAACATCTGCGGGTTCGTTATCGTACATGGCAGCCCTATGGCCCTTGGGTGAGGCTATTAATGCCAGTGACGTGGCCACAGAGAGATTTAAATAAAAAATACTGCAACCGATTGTGTTTTTTGAAATATTTGCCTATATTCGTTTAACCAAGTTGTACAGACGATACGAACGCTGAAGAATGGCAGGAGCTTTCAGGGTCCGCGTGTTTTGTTTCAGGTAAATTCCGCCGAATCGTATACAGGTTATAGTGTAGCAAACTTGTCCCCGGCATCCCCGATAATTAGCATTACAGATATTAAGATTTCCACGTACGGTAATAAACAATAGCAACAGCAAGGACAATAGTTTTCACGTTAGGTATTATACTTCCGACTCTTTTAAATTGAGAAAAAAGACCAGAATTCCCGGATTGGTTTAACAAAAGCATATAGAACAATACTATCAACTAAGATCGGGCAGCTGATTGGGCCCCGCATTCCCTCCATCAGACAACAATTAATAATCGATTAAACTTCCACACAATGATTATGGAAAAACTGATTCTGCAACGAAACGGGTTAACCTGCGTGGTCCGGCAACTGGCTGGCCGTACGTTGATCGCTTTCCTTGCGATAGTGATAGCCTGTACCTGCGCTATACCTGTATTTGGCCAGCAGCGGACCATTCGGGGTAAAATTACCACCACCGCAGGCGAAATGGTGCCGGGAGCTTCCGTGCGCATTAAGGGTACATCTACCGGCACTACCAGTAATGCCGACGGGGTGTATAGTCTTGCTGCTACCAAAGGGGCTGTGTTCATAATTTCTACTATGGGCTACACCGAAAAAGAAGTAACCGTGGGCGATGATGCCGAAGTAAACATTCAGCTTGAACTAAGTTCTAAAGAGATAAGTGAAGTGGTGGTAGTGGGATATGGTACACAGCGTAAAAAAGATGTAACCGGTGCCGTGGCCAGTGTTAACCTTGAAGTATTACGCAATGCACCTAACACTAACATTGCGCAATACCTGCAGGGTACCGTACCCGGGCTCAACGTGGGTATAGCCACCAGTGCGGGTGGCACACCACCTATCGCCATCAGGGGCAGGGTCACCCTGAGCGGTAACCAGAGTGTACTGATGATACTCGATGGTATCCAGTACACAGGTTCATTATCTTCCATTAATCCGGATGATATTGCCAGCATTGATGTACTGAAGGATGCCAGTTCTACAGCAGTATACGGGGCACAGGCGGCTAATGGCGTGATATTGATCACCACCAGGCGCGGTAACCCTAACCAGAAACCGCGCATTGCTCTATCGTCTGCCTACTCTGTTCAAAAGCCAACGATCGGTAACATGAAACCGTACGATCGCGAAGGGTTCCTTAAACAGTTAACAGAATCGTTTTACGATAAAGCGTATATGGGGCCTGATTTTACAACACCTAACCCTGCCTTTAATCTTTCACAGTGGGCAGATGCGGTAATGCGCGACGGTAGCGGTAACCTGCTTCCAAATAACTACAACTGGTTTGAGGCAGGCACTAATACGGGCTCTGTATTCGAAACGAACCTGAGCGTTTCTGGCGGCGGCGAAAAGTTCAATTACCTGCTATCGGGCGCCTTGGTTGATCAGAAGGGGTACATCATTAATGATATCTTTAAAAGAAAATCGATAAGGGCTAATATTGAGGCCCAGCCGGCCAAGTGGTGGAAGGTGGGATTGTTATCGTCTGCCTCTTTTGTAAACCAGGACGGGGCCGAGCCTAACTTCGGCAGCATATTACGTATGTCGCCCTTACTGGTGCCGTACGATTCTGCCGGTAAACTGATCCCTTTCCCTACCAACACTTTGGAGCCAAGCCCTTTTACTACTTATTATGTGGATGATTATGATCGTAAGGATTATTACTTCGCTAATATATTTACGGAGATTGATTTTCCTTTTTTGAAGGGACTGAAATACCGCATGAACTTCGGTAATAACTACCGGTTGCAGCAGCACTACTTCGCCAGCATTTATGATGCCGGACAAACAGGCCGTGCTTACAAAGACATCCAGAGTTATTATGATTATACTTTCGATAACATCTTAACCTATGCCAACAGTTTTGGTCAGCACGATGTAACGGCCACTTTACTATATGGCGCTGTGGAAAGAATGTTCAACAGCACTTTTTCGGAAGCACGCGGTTTCACACGCCTGAACCTGAGTTACAACAATCTCGGACTGGGCACCAACCAGTTCGCCAGCTCCGACGCCTGGCAGGAGTCGCTCGAGTACCAAATGGCCAGGGTCAACTACAAGTTTAGGAACCGGTACCTGTTAACGGCCACTGTTCGCCGCGATGGTTTCTCCGGTTTTGCCAGGAACTATAAATCGGCCATATTCCCTGTGCTGGCTGCAGGCTGGGTAATATCGGAAGAGCCTTTTATGAAGAACGTAGCACCGGTGAACTTCCTGAAGCTGAGGGTGGGCTATGGAGAAAATGGTAACCAAACGGCCAGGTATACATCAATCGCCAGGGTGACTACGAGCGCTGCCTATGTGTATGGTGATGGTGGTACTACCGCTTTCGGCCAGCAGGTAAGCTCGTTGGGTAACGATAACCTGAAATGGGAACGTACGCGTGGCTTGAACATCGGAACGGATTTCGCACTGTTCAATAATCGCCTCGGTGGTTCGCTGGAATACTATCATAATGAAACCACCGATCTGTTATTCAGTGTGGCCATCCCATCTTCCTCGGGCTTCTCTAATGTAAATACAAATCTCGGCCAGGTAAACAACAGTGGTTATGAAGCTGCGATTACTTATAAATTCATCGAGAACCGGGACTTTAAATGGAGCGCCAACTTCAATTTCGCTTCCAATAAAAACCGGATCGTAACACTTACGGGTGTTGATGCAAACGGGGATGGTAAAGAAGATGATCTCATTTCGAGTAACCTGTTTGTCGGTAAATCTATCGGGGCTATTTACAATTACCAGACGGATGGCATTTATCAGCTTGCGGATACAAGACTGCCAGGTTTTCCCGCAGGGTCGGTGAGAATTATCGACCAGGATAAGGATAATGATATTACTGCTGAACGGGATCGCGTGTTTCTTGGTCGTGCCGAACCAGCTTACCGTATGAGTTTGCTGAATACTTTTGAATACAAAGGGTTGCAGTTGACGGTATTTCTGAACTCCGTACAGGGCGGCAACGAAGGTTTCCTCGGCAACAATAACCCGGCCTACTACCGCGAGGACAACAGCATTAGGATAAACTACCTGCATGGCATGGACTTCTGGTCGCCCAACAACCCTAATGGCAAATACCCACGCAATATATCGGGCAGTCGCGCCAAGATAGAGCCGAATATGTATGCCGACAGGAGTTTTGTAAGGCTGCAGGACGTATCGCTCTCTTACAACTTTACCACCGGCATTGTTAAAAAGCTAAAGGCCCAATCCATCAACCTGTATGTAAGCGGTAAAAACCTGCATACCTGGACGAAGTGGGAAGGCTGGGACCCCGAAGCGAACGATGTGGATGGTAATGCCACTGGTCTTACCGTTAACGGCCGACCCGTGTTAAGAGCCTTTACGCTGGGTGTAAACATAGTTTATTGATCAACCGCTACCGGTTAAAAATAATTGTATGAAAAGAGTTTATAAAATATCACTGCTGATACTGCTGCTGGCAGGCGGGTCCTGTAAAAGGAACTTCCTCGATGAAAAAGCACTGTCGTTTCTCAGTACCTCCAATGCGTTTAAAACAGCCGATGATTTTAATGCTTCGGTGAATAATTTGTACGGCCTGGTGCGCACCGAATTCTATTCCTCCAGCGACTGGCAGCCTATGCACTACCTGTACCGTACGGATGTGGGCGTAGAGGTGCCGGTAGGCAGCAATCCCAACCTGGCAGCGGAGTTCGGCCCCAGTGGTACACTGTCTAACAATCACTGGACGCAGATTTATAAAATTGTGTCCGAGGCCAATACGGTGATCAGCCGTATCCCTTCTTCCTCCTTATCGGCGGCCGATAAAGTTGCCTTCGAGGCTAAGGGCAGGTTCTTCAGGGCATTTGCTTACCGCACACTGGCCTACCTGTTCGGTGGTGTTCCACTGGTAACCGAAGAAATTCAGGGAGAGAAGACTGACTTTACCAGGGCTACAAAAAAAGAAGTACTTACCCAGGTGATAGAAGACCTGAAGTTTGCAGCGGCGAACCTGCCTGCCATTACAGATGTAAGGGACGGGGAGATATCCAACCTCGTGGCTCAGCACTTACTGGCCGAAGTATATATTGCCGACGGGCAGTTCCAGAACGCGATCACCGCCGCTACGGTAGTCATCGATGATCCGGCTACAGAGCTGATGAAAGCCCGTTTCGGCGCACGTCAGTCGGTTACGCCCGGCGATGTATATTGGGACTTATTCCAGGCCAGAAACCAGAACAGGAAGTCGGCCGGCAATACCGAAGGCTTATGGGTAATACAATTTGAAACCGATGTGCAGGGTGGTGGTGCTACCGCCACTGCTATGGCGGGATCTTATCAGCTGGAAAGGGTGCATGTGCCATTGTTCCGCGATATGCGTGTAAATGGTGTGGCACTTTTCCTGTGGCCGGTGGGGGATTATACGGGCGGTAGGGGCGTAGGTTTTCTGCAACCCTCCAAGTACTTCGCGGATACTGTATGGCAAAGCGATTTCGCGAACGATATCAGGAATGCGAACCACAACTTCGTGAGGGATTTCGTAGCTACTAATCCGGCCAGTCCGTTTTATGGGCAGACGATCTCTACTAAAAATCCGCCGGCCGGTGCGGGTATTACGTTCCCTTCGCGTGTGTTTTATCCTTATCAGTCAAAAGCTACCACTCCCTTTAATCATCCTGCAGGTTTGTACGTAAACCCGGGTTCGTCCGACCCGGTGCGTAAGTACGAAGTGAAATCTTCTGCAGGCGGTACTTATACCGACCAATACATGTTCCGCCTCGCAGAAACATACCTGCTGCGTGCCGAGGCTTATCTGGGCGCAAATAACGCCGGACTGGCCGCTGCGGATATCAATGTCGTAAGGTCCAGATCGAACGCGTCTGATGTACTGGCTGCTAATGTAACTGTCGATTATATTCTTGATGAACGTTTAAGGGAGTTTGGAGTAGAGGAAAAAAGAATGCTTACGCTGATGCGCCTGGGCAAACTGTACGACAGGGTGGTAACACATAATCCATTTTATGGTGTGAACATGCAGCCCCGTTTTAATTTGTGGGCCATTCCGCAGCAGGAAATTGAAAGGAACAGGGGCGCTAAACTCGAACAGAATCCGGACTATCAATAGCAATTATCAAATACGTAGAGGAATAAAATGGGGAGGGATGATCACATCTCTCCCTGTTTTAAAAATGATGAACATGAATGGATTTTATACCGGCTGCCTGCTCCTGACGGGTTGAAAATGAAGGGCGATGGGTCAGACCTTTTGTTCATCACGCTTCACCTCGAAGATGCAAACGGCCTGCCAGTGCCGGATGCGGACCATCTTATACAGTTCGAAATATCGGGCCCCGGAGAAATAGTAGCGACGGATAACGGTAATGCGGCCGATCTTATCGCATTTTCATCTACCCAAAGAAAAGCATTTAATGGCCTGGCACTGGTAATTGTACGGGCAAAACGGGGAAGTAAAGGGCCAGTTATCGTAACTGCCCGATCAGCGGGATTAAAAACAGCGAACATTACACTCAGTTTTTATTAGATAAATGTTAAACAAAGGGCCGGAATACTCCAGCCCTTTTTATTATTTATCGGTCCTGAACGGAGACGCCGGTAATCCCTCTTTGTTATACAAATTAGGCTGCACGGGGTTGTCGGCCCAGGCATATCTTACAAATTTTGGCGCTTTAATGTCTTCGTGCCATACAATGAGTTTATTGTTACTGATACGCGCTTTCGCCCACACAAATTTCTTGTCGGCACCCGCTATGGCCACATCGCCGGGCGCCTCGCCATCAATGGTAATTAAACCACTGCCGGTATCGGTAAAGTGGATGATAATGCTGTCGTTCGTTATGTCGGCCGACTGAAACAGTGGCCCGGAGGCTACGATTTGTTTGTCGCCATATGCAGTTCTTTGCGCGAGTAAGGCCAGTCTGTCGCCTACATCTTTTTTCTTATCAGGATGCACATCGTTCCATTCTCCAAGATCTATCGTAACAGCCATACCGGTATTGGGTTGCGAAAGTGCTTTGAACTGCGCTTCCCTTGTAGCTGCCCAGGAGCTTTCACCTGGCAGGTATTTCATCTCCATGTAGTTCGGTAGCTGAACCCAAAAGAAGGGTAAGTCGCCTAAGCCCCACTTGCCACGCCAGTCGCGGATGAGAGCGGGCATTAAATCGGTATACGCTTCCGGCGCGCCGCCATTCGCTTCGCCCTGGTACCAGAGGAAACCTTTTACGGTGTACGGAACTGTGGGGGCCAGCATGGCGTTATAGAGGGCGGCAGGACTGTAATGTGCAATAAATACAGGGGCGGCTGGTTGTGGTGTAAATGCATCACCTACTTTGTACAACCAGGTGCCTTTAATGTCGAGTGTATCTTTTCCGGCGCTGATATAGTAAGGTTTATCTGGCATAAAACCTCCTTTGCCGTTGTCATTAGTGACTTTGACTGTGATGATGTTTTTGCCGGCCTTTAACACTCCGGACTCCAATGGATATCTCCTTTGCGGATATCTATAGCTGGTAGTGCCCACCTGTTTGCCATTGATATACACCAAATCGGCATCTACAATCCTTCCTAAAGCCAGTTTTGCCGGCACATTCACCATTGATGCAGGTACGTCTATTTCGCGGCGGTACCATACAATGCCATCGAGATCTTTGATGCCCTGATCTTCCCAGTAACCGGGTACGTTGATGGGGCGCCAGCCTTTAGGTACGTAGTTTTCATTGTACCAGGGCGTGCTGCCTGTAAGGCCAAGGTCCTGCGGTTTCGGGCGACTGGCATTAGCGGCTGCTATTTTGCGTTTTAAGTCGTTGATGTAGGCAGTGTCTTTATTTTGCCTGATCGTTTTTGTGATGCCGGGGAATGCGGAGAGCCCTTCTTCGCTTGTCCAGGCTTCGATTGGTGTACCGCCTATGCTGGCGTTGATCAGACCAATGGGCACTTTATAACGATCGTATATCTGTTTGGCGAAGAAATAGGCCACGGCAGAGAATTGTAATACATTCTCAGGATCGGCGGCTTTCCAGGAGCCGGCGGGCAGGTCGTCGTGCGGCGCCTGCAGGTCGGTCAACATCGGTATGGCGAAGTGCCGGATGTTGGGATTGGCGGAAGCTGCGATTTCTTTCTCGTACCGCTCCCGGTGCAGCGCCACCTGGTGAACCATGTTCGATTGTCCTGAGCAAATCCATACATCACCGATCAGTACATCTTTTAGTGTGATGTGATTGCTGGCGTCGATATTGATCGTGTAAGGACCTCCGGCTTTGGTGGGAGGGAGAAAAACCATCCATTTGCCGTTAGCGCCGGTGGTAGTTTTGTAGGTTTTGTTGTTGAATTTGATGGATACTTTTTCTCCTGCACCGGCCCATCCCCATAACCTTATTTTTGTATCGCGCTGTAGTACCATGCTGTCGCGCACTAAACGGGGCAGCTTTACCTGTGCGGCTGCGGTTAACGAAAGCAGCAACAGGGCTGTTGGCATCAGTAATTTGTTCATAGTTTTTACTTCGTGGATTTTATTGTTTGTATACTCCCATCATCGTTATAGTGCAGCTCCGTTACTTTTACATTCCGTAAATGTGTTTTACCCGATAGTTGCACATCGTGGTAGAAAAGATACCACTTTCCGCCGGTTTCCAAAATAGAATGATGGCTGGTCCATCCCTCCACGGGTTCAAGTATTACGCCTTTATAGGTAAATGGGCCGTACGGACTGTCGCCAATGGCATAACAAATATTGTGGGTGTCGCCGGTAGAGTAGGAGAAGTAGTACTTGCCTTTGTATTTGTGCATCCAGGGGCCTTCGAAGAAGCGGTGGTCGTTGTTTTTCTCTTTATAGGGATTGCCTTTTTCGTCCACCAGTTGCAGTTCTTTTACCGGGCCGTCAAAGCTCTTCATGCCAGCGTTCATTTTCGCTACGCGTGGCAATATGGCAGGTTCCTCCGGTTGACGGTTGCCAGCTGTGGAGTCGTAAGTATTGTTGTTCCAGCGTTGCAGTTGCCCGCCCCATATACCACCAAAGTACAGGTAAAAACTGCCATCGTCATCCCCGAATATACAGGGGTCAATGCTGTAGCTGCCTTTAATGGGTTCTTTCTCAGGGGTGAATGGCCCTTCTGGCTTACTGCTGGTGGCTACACCAATCCGGAAAATACCTTGTTTGTCCTTAGCCGGGAAGTAGAGGTAATAGGTGTTGTTCGCAAAAGCAGCATCCGGGGCCCATAACTGGCGGCCTGCCCATGGAACGTTCTTAATATCCAGCGCAACGCCATGGTCCGTCACCTGCCCACCCACAGTATCCATGGACAGGATATGGTAATCGCGCATATCGAAATGACTGCCCAGGTCATCCTCCTTTGTTCCCGTAGCGGTATCGTGCGAATTATAGATGTAAAGCCTGTTGGAAAATACATGCGCGGAAGGGTCGGCGGTGTATATATGCGAAACGAGTGGTTGGGAGAGATATGTTTTCTCCGGTTTTACAGGGGTGGAGTCTGCGGCCGCTTCTTTCGTTTGTCCGCTATTGTTACAGGCAGCACTCATGGCGAGCAGGCCTGCAAAATAAAAAGAACGATGTTTCATACGTAAGCTTTAAGGTTTTGATAATTGCTTATTGCCCATTGCCCGGGGCATATGGGAAACGTAATTGCTGATAGTATTCCAGTGTTTTGTCGGGTTGTTCGTATCCCGTAGGTAAAGGCCTTCTGGAGAATTGTCCGAAGTACAACAGGCAGGCGTCGCGCCACCAGGTGGCTTCTTTCACCTGGATGTCCAGCAGCATACTTACCTGGCTGAAACGTTCCTCATCCACCAGCCCCTTTAACCCCTGCCATTGCTGACGGATGGTTTTTACGGCGTCCACACCCGCGTAATAGTCATGGCACAGTTCTTCCCAAAGCGTTCGGCCTGATCTCATTTTATGTTGCCAGGGTACATGATGGAACCAGAGTAAATATGCTTCCGGACAAGTGTTGATGTTCTCGTACAGCTGCCTTACCTGTGGTGCATACTGAGCCAGCGCATTACTGCCCGTGGCTGTCCTGTTAAACCCAATGCCCACCGTATCTGCCTGGTGATAATACACCGGGTTCCAGTCGGCCCTGCCCGCATTGCTCACCCATGGCGCCGGCCCGTAATGGTGACCGGTACCCATAATATGATGCAGGCCCAGTGGTGTCATATAATTCACCAGCGCCGGGTAAGAGGCCAGCATGATATTACGGACCGCATTAACAGTGGTTTTATGGTTGCCGAATGATTGTTTTATCCATTCGTCCGCTATTGCTGTGGCAGACAGTTCATGGTCCCAGGCCAGTCGCCCGAAGGTATACCAGTTAGCCTGGCCGAACGGATGGCCTGTCCAGTTAGCATCATTGCCGATATTGGCTACACCGGCAATGCCAGTCATTTTGTATTGATGCAAACTGCCGTCGATTACGCGGGCCACTGTAGACCCTTTGCCCTTTTGCCAGGTGTCTGCTTCCAGCGCTTCTTTGAACATCTGCGCTTCATACAACAGGTGAGTGCCTTGTCCCAGGTACTCCTGCGTCACCTGGAACTCCATCATCAACGGTGTTTTGGGCATAGCACCAAAGAGAGGGGAGAACGGCTCCCGCGGCTGGAAGTCGATAGGGCCGTTTTTAACCTGTACCAGTACGTTATTGCGGAACTGGCCGTCGAGCGGTTTGAATTCGTTGTAAGCCTGTTTGAAACGGTCTTCAGGTGTTTCGTTCGTATACACAAACGCCCGCCACATTACGATACCGCCGAAAGGCGCCACCGCATCGGCCAGCATGTTAGCCCCGTCGGCATGGGTCCTTTTATAGTTCTGCGGGCCAGGTTGCCCTTCTGAATTGGCTTTTACGAGAAAACCACCAAAGTCGGGTATGATGTCGTATATCTCCTTTGCTTTTGTTTTCCACCAGGCCTGCACGTCTGCATCCAGGGGATCGGCAGTTTTTAAACCGCCTATTTCTATGGGGGCGCTGAACCTGGCCGTCAGGTAAACCCTTATGCCGTATGGGCGAAACACCTTTGCCAGTGCGGCTACTTTTTCGAGATAAGGGCGCGTTAGCACCAGTGCATTCGCATTTACATTGGTCAGTACCGTACCATTAATGCCAATAGCCGCATTAGCCCGGGCGTAGTCGATGTAGCGCTGGTCAATATAGTCGGGCAGCGTGTGCCAGTTCCAGATAGAGATGCCCGAATATCCTCTTTCTACATAACGGTTCAGGTTATCCCAGTGATTTAAAATGCGGTGTTGGATCTTAGGACTGCTTTTGACGGTGGCCAGGGGAACGGGTTGTTGTGTTTGCAGCAGTCGCAGGAAGTGATACACGCCGTACAAAATACCTGCGTCCGTATTAGCGGATATAACCAGGCGATTGCCTGCCTGCCTGATCACGAATCCCTCTTTCCCCAGTTGTGTAAAATCTTCAGAGGGAAGTAGTTCTTGCACCTGTTTGCCGGCGCCTGCGATAATGCCGATGCTCATAAAACTCCCGGCAGTATCTACCGGCTGGCCTAATATGGTGCGCAAGCCCTGTTGCAGTTCAGTGCGGGCAAGGTCGAGGGTAGGGGAGCCGCCCTGTATATGTATAACAGGAAAGGCCCGCCTGTATTGCTGCAGTAGCGCCGGGTTATCTGTTTTGGTATAACGTATCCAAAGCCCGTCGTGATGACCGGCACGGCAGAAGTGGAAAAGCACCAGGAATAAAATGGAGCAACAAGTTGTTTTCATAACGGAAATCATAAATGGTTTAACTGGGCGGGTATCATGTTTTTTTCAGTGATGACCGGCGTACGAGCAACTCCGAGCGCAGTATAATTGTGTTCGTATTGGTAATAGGCGAGGTACCGTTCAGGTGATTGATCAGTAACCGCGCCGACACCTGCCCCATTTCATAACCACCGTAATTAATAGTCGTCAGGTTAGGCTCAATCACGGTGGCGACGGGATCGTTGTTGAAGCCCACAAATGCAATGTCTTCCGGTATACGGATGCCTTCCTGTTTCAGGGCCAGCATACAGCCCACGGCGCAGCTATCGTTCGCCACAAACACACCGTCGGGCATCGGTTTCATGTTCAGTATCTGTTTGGCAGCCTCCGTGCCCGCACCTTGCGTAAGGTCGGTAATGATCGTCTGCTCGTCCTTATATTTCAGTTTGAAATCAGAGAGAGCGTCTTTAAAGCCTCTCAGGCGGTCTTTGTACACGTTTTGTCTTGGAGGCGCGGTAATATGCACAAGCCGCTTACATCCCTGTTCTATCAGGTGTTTGGTGGCATTGTAGCCGGCCTGGCGGTTATCGATCAGTATGCTCGTGGAGTTTTCATGTTCCATTACACGATCAAAGAAAATGACGGGTGTATTCTTTTTGAAGAAAGGATCGAAATGTTTCAGATCGGCGATGTCGTAAGCCAGCGATACCAGCAGCCCGTCTACACGACTGTTAAACATCGTCCGGGCATTGTTCGCTTCTTTATCAGCCGATTCAGACGACTGGCTGATAATCAGCGAGTATCCATGTTCGCTGGCCACATTTTCCATACCGGCTATTACCGACGACATGAAATTACTGTTCAGCCTGGGAATGATCACCCCGATGGTATTGGTTCTCTGGCTGCGGAGGTTTTTGGCGAAGTGATTAGTCTGATACCCCAGTTCCAGTGCCAGGTCGGCAATACGTTTTTTGGTTTTTTTACTGATGAGGGGATGGTCCTGCAGGCCACGACTCACCGTGGTGGCCGATATCTTCAGTTTTTTGGCAATATCGTAGATAGTCACTTCTTTTTCATTTGCCATAATGTGGTGCTTGTACGTTCTTTAAAGATGATTCCCGTACGATCAGCTCCGACCGTACTACGATGGTATTGGTTTGGGTGATGCGGCTTACGCCGTTCAGGTGATTGATCAGGTAACGCGCCGCAATTTCTCCCATATCGTTGCCCGGGTAGTTGATCGTGCTAAGGGCCGGTTCTATCAGTTTGCCAATAGCATCGTTGTTAAATCCAACAATCGCAATATCCTCCGGGATGCGGACGCCGTGTTCCTTCAATGTACGCATACAAACGGCCGCTACAAAATCGTTCGTCACAAAAATTCCGTCAGGCAAGGGTTTCATTTGAAGCACCTGCATGGCGGCCGTTATGCTGGCCTCTTCGCTGAGGTCTGATACCAGCAGCAAACTTTCATCGGCGACGATGCCATGGTCTGCCAACGCATCGAGGTAGCCTTTGTAACGTTGCGAATACACGTTTCGCTGCAGACTGGATGTAATATGTGCTATTCGTTTACAGCCCTGGTTTAGCAGGTGTTGCGTGGCTATGTACCCGCACTTTGCATTGTCGATGATCACCACCGTGCTGTTGCCATCCTGCTCCACACGATCAAAAAAGATAACAGGAATGTCTTTATCGATGAACGGTTTGTAATGTGCCAGGTCTATGGTATCGAACGAAAGTGAGGCGATAAGCCCGTCCACTCTTTTATGAAAAAGGTTTTGGGCATTAGCCGCTTCTTTAATGTAACTTTCGGAGGAGTGGGCAATGATCAGGTCATATCCGCCTTCGGTGGTTACCTTTTCGATCCCAGCCAGTACCGAAGTAATAAAGTTACTTTTTAATTCATGTACAATTAAACCGATCGTTTTCGTTTTCTGCTGGCGGAGGTTACGTGCAAAGTGGTTCATACGGTAACCCATCTGGGCTGCTTCGTCGAATATCTTTTTTTTCGTTTTTTTGCTGACAGAGGAGTGGTCCTGCAAGCCACGGCTTACCGTTGCAGGGGAAATATTAAGCCGCTTGGCAATGTCGTAAATGGTAACTTCTTTGTCGTTTGCCATACAATCGCTTGCATACAGGGTGAATGTAGCTAATTTAAGCTTTATTATGAATATTTTTATACAATCGGTTGCGTAATGTATAATGTTCTCAGATTGGTCATTCCGGCACCCGGTTACAGGATGTTTCCATCTTCCATTATTTTTAGCGATATTTCGCCAGATTATCCATTTGTTAGTGATATTTCGTTAATCTTTGGAGCCTGAATGTTCGTTAAACAAATTAATATCAGTTAGTTATAACTGTGGCAGGCTATTTGGAAAAGGCCCCGCGAAACTACACAGCATGACCAGCCTTATAATAGACGATAACAAGATTGCGCGCTCCGTATTGCAGGAACTGGCCTCACAGATAGAGGGTATTACCATTGCCGGTGAATGCAGTACGGCCATGGAGGCCTATAACTTCATCAAACGTCAGCCGGTAGACCTCCTGTTACTCGACATCGAAATGCCCGGTATGAGTGGATTGGAGCTAACGCAGAACCTCGGTGCAGAACGTCCGGCCATCATCTTCACTACTTCAAAAAAGGAATATGCCGCTGAAGCCTTCGAGCTGAACGTGGTAGATTACATCGTAAAACCAGTAACGCCCGCCCGTTTTATGCAAGCCATGGAAAAGGCGCGGGAGGTGATTAACAGCAAGCGCGAAGCTGTGGAAACAAACGAAGATGAGTTCATCTTCATCCGCGATTCACATGTAGTTCGCCGCCTGAAGCTCGACGACATATTGTTTGCGGAGGCAATGGGCGATTATGTAAAACTGTTCACCGCCCAGAAGTTTTATGCGGTGTATACATCGTTAAAAGCGGTAGAAGAGAAACTGCCCGCCCGCCTGTTCCAGCGCGTTCACCGTTCGTATTTAGTAGCAATTGCGAAGATAGATACATTGCAGGGCGGCGTTATAACAATTGGCGAACACTCCCTGCCAGTAGCCGATGCTTACCGCAAAGCACTGAATCAGCGCATGCGGATACTTTAACCGGCAAAAATGCCGTTCCGGCGAGTAAAACCGGCTAAGGGGCCAGTAGCAATATCGTCACTCCCATAATTGCCGACATTTACAGCAGCAAGGGAATCAATTTATAGGCAGTAAAGACGCTGGCCGGGGCAAAAGTTAAGGCCCCGGCTTTTTTCTTTAGGCCGCAAACCAGCAATTCATGACGCAAAAACGGTTCATCTACCTTATTACAGCGGCCTTTTTTACAGGTACGCTGTTAATCGTTTATATTCACTTCAATGCCTCCCGCAACATCTCTAACCTTATTAACGGTAATGCCAAACTGTTGCGGGAACTAAACCTGGGCAAAGGTTTGGGCGAGGTGGAACGGGATATTATCTGGGTAGAAAGCCGCATTCGCGCTGCCATTGCCACCGACGACACTTCGCACATCGAAGGCGTAAACCGTAAGATCGAGGAAGTGGAACACCTGCTGGATACCATCGAAAGTGCGAACGTAGACCCTGCCGCCGTAAAATATATCGATCGGCTGGGTTTCCTCGCGCGCGAAAAACTCAAAGCAAAGAATAAGCTAATGCACGAGTTTTTCGAGCACGGCCGTATGGACGATACCAGCCTCATTGCCAATCCAAGAGCCAGGGAAATATCAAACGAAATCAGCCAGGTTACTAAAGCAATTTACGACAGCCGCCAGTCGTATCTTACCATGTTGAGCGGCGATATAGAGGCGGATGGGAAAAAGGCGCAGCAATGGAATATCGTCCTGATCGTAATTGTAGTGCTGGCCGCCGGAGCTGTATTGCTGTTTATTATCAGCCGTTATGGCAAACAAAGTGCGCTCATCGTTCGCCTGGACGCCTCGGAGAAAAAGGTGCGCGAAACAGCTCAAATTAAAGAAAACTTCCTGGCCAACATGAGCCACGAAATACGTACGCCGCTTAATGCCATGCTCGGTTTTACTAACCTGCTGAAGGTAAGGCAGCTTGATTCGCAGTCGCACCAGTTCGTAACGGCCATACAAAGCGCCGGCGAAAATTTAATGAGCATCGTTAACGATATACTCGATCTCTCCAAAATAGAAGCGGGTATGATGCGTATAGAAACAAGCGCTTTCAGCATCCGCGGACTGTTCCATTCTATCCAGACATTATTTAGTGAAAAGATAAAGGAGAAGAGCCTGAGCCTTTCTATAGATATCGATAAAACGATCCCTGATACACTGGTGGGCGACCCGGTAAGACTTACACAAATACTCGTAAACCTCATCGAGAACGCCATCAAGTTCACTGATAAGGGCGGCGTAACCATACGGATAAAGAACAGTGAACGTGCGGACGGGCAAATTACACTGGTATTTATAATCAATGATACGGGTATTGGGATCGATCCTAAAAAACTGCCTGATATTTTCGAACGTTTCCAACAGGCTGAAGATTCGATCACGAGGCGTTATGGCGGTACCGGGCTCGGACTTTCTATCGTAAAGAAACTGGTGGAGCTGCAGCACGGCTCTATCGGTGTGACGAGTATTCCAGGAAAGGGCACCGAATTCCATTTTACCATTCCTTACCGCATTTCTACGCAGCAATACACCTTACAGCAACCGCAGGACATTACCGCGTTCAAACGCGAAGGCAGCACGCCGGTACATTTATTGGTGGTAGATGACAATCGCATGAACCAGGAACTGATGCGTCACCTGCTGGCCCAGTGGGAGTTGTCGTTCGACGTAGCCGGCGATGGTGCAGCAGCACTTGAACTGCTAAGAACGAAAAAGTATGACTTAGTACTAATGGATATCCAAATGCCGGGTATGGATGGCTATACCGCAGCTCAGTCTATCCGCCAGCAGTTACACCTCGATACGCCGATCATCGCGATGACCGCCCATGCTATGGCCGGCGAACGTGAGAAATGCCTGAGTTACGGGATGAATGATTATATATCCAAACCCGTAAATGAAAGTATCCTGCACGAATTGATACTGAAGTTTACAGGCACGCCAACGGAGGAGGCCGGGCTGGAATACCAGTTTATCAATTTAGGATATCTTAAATCAATCAGTAAAGGAAACAGGAGTTATGAAAAGAAGGCCTCTGCGCAGTTTATAGAAATGGTGCCCGAA
Source organism: uncultured Chitinophaga sp. (assembly GCF_902168175.1). Classification (GTDB taxonomy): domain Bacteria; phylum Bacteroidota; class Bacteroidia; order Chitinophagales; family Chitinophagaceae; genus Chitinophaga. Next base: position 282,849 of record NZ_CABHOU010000076.1, read on the forward strand.
GAGTTGCTGCTGATGACACAGGCCATCGTGCAGGACGATCTGCCATCACTGGCGCGGGCGGCTCACAATATGAAAACCAGTGTATCCATCATGGGCCTCACCGAACGCCTGCAACGCCTGCTCGATTTGCTGGAGTATACGAACGATAAAAATATAGCAGCGCAGGCGCTACAGGAGCTGTCGGTTATTTGCCGGAGCGCACTGGATGAAGCGCGGCATTTTCACGAAAGATGTTAGGAAAAAGGGATGCCGGAGCATCCCTTTTTTATTTACCGAGCGGTATTGCCTGTTCAACGAGTAATGGTTGATGAACGATGCGGAACAGAATATTTTCACATTGTAAAAACAACAAACGCTTTTCAAACCACCTAAACATTGATCATGAAGTCGACATTCACAGCACCCACACGTACGCCCCACCTCTATCAATGGAAAAACTACGCACAGGAAGTAGCAGTACAAGGCCCGTTCTTTGAGATACGTGCTATTGGAAATAACCTGCCTGCCGACGAATGGACCCCGCACCGGCACGAATTTGTGGAGGTGATATGGCTTACTCATGGTACCGGCAAAATTGTAGTCGATTTGCAGACATACGAACTGGCCCCAGACCGTATATGCTGTATTTGTCCGCGCCAACTGCACGAATTGAAATTGAACGGAGATGCAGAAGGATATGTGATGCGGTTTAACGACAGCTTTTTGTTTACGGGTAACGACGAGCCAGGCATGGCCTATCATTCTACCTTTTACCAACTGCTGCGCAACGCTGTTACAACCAGGCTGGATGATGATACCCTTCATGAACTGGTCGATATCGTTAATAAACTTACTACAGAGTACCATGGCAGCAGATTGTTCCGTACGGAAATGATGCATCGTTACCTGAAGATTTTTTTCGTGTATTTATCGCGCCAGTTAAATAACGAGCCGGAAGATATTTACCGGATGAATAAAACGCTGGTGGACAAATTCCTTGGTTTGGTAGAAGAGCATTACCGTACTAATAAAACCGTAGCGGAATATGCGGCGCTCCTGTTCGTAACGCCCAACTACCTGAGCGGTGCGGTTAAAAAGAATACCGGGTTTTCGGCCGGGCATCATATCCGCCGCAGGATAATACTCGAAGCACAGCGGCAGGCTGCGGTTTCGGATGTAAGTATGAAGGAAATAGCTTGGGCGCTTGGCTTTTCAGATCCGGGGCATTTTTCTAAGTTTTTTAAGAATGGATGTGGGAGAAGGTTCAGCGACTTTAAGCGGAACCAGGTAGCTGTGGCATAAAGGACGATAGTCCTTTAACAGCTGCGGTAACAATAATCGGTTTGGATATACCTTCGCTGAAGGCTGATTTGAATAGGTTGATGTAATTTACCACCCCACGGTGCAGGTTGCAAACCTAAACTGAATTACGTACTTTCCTTCCCGTTTCCCGGTAACGGCATAAATACAGCCGGTTGGGAGGTACTAACAATATCAGTCACGTCATGAAGAAACTCCTTTTCGCCGCTTTATTATGCAGCTTTACCGCTGCTACGGCCCAAATACAGGTACAGCAGCCAGTAGTCGAAAACCTGGATAACCCGATCGGGCTGGATATTACCACGCCGCGTTTCAGCTGGCAACTCATATCACCCAAACGTAATGTCATGCAATCGGCATACGAACTGAGGGTAGGCAACGATCCTAAAGAACTGGCAAGAGGTAAAAGTACCTGGAGCACAGGAAAAGTGGCGTCAGATCAATCGTTGCATGTTCCGTATGAAGGCCCGGTGCTTAATGCCGGTCAGCGTTACTACTGGCAGGTAAGGGTATGGGATAATTCAGGCGCTGCTTCGGCATGGACAACCCCTGCCTTTTGGCAGATGGGACTACTCAAAGCCGCCGACTGGAAAGCATCCTGGATAGAACCAGGTTTCGTGGAAGAGCCCTTACGCCCCTCACCACAGTTTTTCCGGAAATTTACAGCCCAAAAGAAAGTAAAAACTGCGACCGCTTATATTACTGCTCACGGCCTGTATGAAGCACATATCAATAATAAAAGAGTGGGTGATGCCTACTTTACCCCCGGCTGGACGAGTTACAACAAACGCCTGCAATACCAGGCCTACGATGTAACCGCGGCCTTGCAACAAGGGCAAAACGAAATCAGTGTACTGTTGGGAACGGGCTGGTACCGCGGCAATTTCTCCTTCGGCAATACTAAAAATATTTATGGGAAAGATGCAGCCCTGCTGTTTCAACTCGATATCACTTATGCAGATGGTACACAGGAATCGATCGTGTCAGATGAAAACTGGAAAGCGGCTGCCAGCGGCATCCGTTACTCCGAGATATACGCCGGCGAAAAGTTTGATGCCCGGCAACAGCAACTTAATAAAGACAACTGGCCCGCAGTTAAACGTGCCGGTTACTCAAAAGACGTACTGGTAGCTACTTACAACGAGCCGGTTAAAAAGCATGAAGTGATCGCCCCAATCAGGATATTTAAAACCCCGAAGGGCGAGCAGGTTATAGATTTCGGGCAGAACCTCGCCGGCTGGGTAGTTGTTAAAGTGAAAGGCAAAGCAGGCGACAGTATCACCATCTCACATGCGGAGGTGCTGGATAAGGCAGGCAACTTCTACACCGAAAACCTTCGCTCCGCCAGGGCCCAGGACATCTATATTTTAGCAGGAACAGGGGAGGAAGTATTTGAACCGCATTTCAGTTGGCATGGGTTCCGTTACATTAAGGTGGATGGCTACCCCGGCGAACTTACACCCGAAAACTTTACCGCTGTGGCGCTCTATTCCGCCATGAAACCTTCCGGCTCATTTACCACGTCGAATAAGCTGGTAAACCAACTGCAACAAAACATCGAATGGGGATTGAAAGGTAACTTTCTCGATGTGCCCACCGATTGTCCGCAAAGGGATGAACGGCTTGGCTGGACAGGCGACGCACAGGTGTTTTTCCGGACAGCCTCTTACCTGCGCGATGTAAATAACTTTTTTGATAAGTGGATGAAAGACGTAGCGGCAGAACAAATGCCCAACGGCAGCGTACCGCGTGTGGTGCCCAATACCTTCGACGGCAGCGGTGGCCCCGCAGGCTGGGCCGATGTAGCTACCATTATTCCATGGGGCATGTACCAGGTGTACGGCGATAAAAAGATATTGGAAACGCAGTACGCCAGCATGAAGGCCTGGGTAGGTTATATGGAGAAACTGGCTCCCAACGGTTTGTACAACACCGGCACCCATTATGGCGACTGGCTGTTTTATAGCGTTAACGATGACCGCGATGGCAGATCGGCCATTACGAATAAATTCTTCATTGCGCAGTGTTTCTTTGGCCACTCTACACAACTGATGATCAACGCTGCAAAAGTGTTGGGCAGGAACGAAGATGTAACCTACTACACCGCACTACTGCAGCGTGTAAAGAATGCCTTCGTAAAAGAATACCTCACTGCCAACGGCGCCACGATGTCCAATACCCAAACATCTTACGTACTGGCCCTGCAGTTCGATATGTTGCCCGAAAACCTTCGTCAGCAGGCGGCAGACAGACTGGTAGCAGATATCAGGTTGTATAGAACGCACCTGACTACAGGGTTCCTCGGTACGCCTTATCTCTGCGAGGTACTGAGCCGCTTCGGGCACACGGACGTAGCTTACGAATTGTTATTACAGCAAAGTTATCCATCATGGTTGTACCCGGTAACAAAAGGCGCTACCACCATCTGGGAACGTTGGGATGGCATTAAACCAGACGGCAGTTTCCAGGAAGCATCTATGAACTCCTTTAACCACTATGCCTATGGTGCCATCGGCGATTGGATGTATCGTGTAATGGCCGGACTGGATATTGATGGCGACGGCGTCGGTTACAAAAAGGTACGCATTAAACCCCATATCGGTGGTGGCTTCACCAATGCCGCAGCGGGGTATACCACACGTTATGGTAAATTATCATCTGCATGGAGGATAGAAAATGATAAATTGTTGATGGATATAGAAGTGCCTGCAAATACTACCGCTACGGTATATGTACCTGCCGGCAGTGTGGAAGAAGTAACGGAAAACGGAAAGGTTTTAAATAAGGACATACAGCCCGCAGGCAGGGAAGGAGCCTATGTAGTGTTGAAGGTAGGCTCGGGCAGCTATAAATTCAGCACGCCCTGGAAAGGAAAACCTGCGTCATAACATTAAAACACACAGTCATGCGGAAACGAATACTGCTCTTGTTCCTGGCTATTCCTGTGCTGTCGGTTGCACAGTTGCCGCAGGGTATTGCCGGGCGTTATCCGGGCGATAAAGGGATTGAAAAAGATAGTAACGTTCTGTTCGTTGAAGATTTCGAAACGGGCATGAATGAAGTGTTGGCCCGCTATTCTGACGTGTTAAATAAAGCGGGAATGTCTATGGATGCTGATGTGCCGAAAGGCAGCGCGGGCAAGCAGTCTATGAAAATGACGAATATCGGAGGGGTGAATACGGGCGGGCATCTATACCGCAATTTCAAGCCCGGGTTCGATAGCACAGTGTATATTCGCTATTATGTGAAATACCCAAAGTCAGACAGCAACTATATTCACCACGAAGCCATCTGGTTCGGCGGTTACGATCCTGTGTTGCCTTACCCATCGCCCAAAGCTGCAGTTTGCAACGTAGAGGGCAGGATATCTGTATCCTACGAAGCCAGTCAGGGTGGCCAACAGATGGATACTTACATTTACTGGCCGTTCATGAATAGCGGAAACGGTTTCCGGTGTTACGGCAATGTATTTTTCGATCCTAAAGCGCGCAGGAAGGTGGATTGGGACGAGTGGATGTGTATAGAAGTAATGGTGAAACTAAATAACCCCGTAGAAGCCTCGAATGGTGAGCTGGCCGTATGGTGTAACGGTAAACTGATGGGACACTGGGGGCCAGGTTTTCCCGGCGGTCGCTGGGTACGCGACAAATTCATCGCCAACGATACTGACCCGGGCTTCGAAGGCTTCAGGTGGCGTACCAAACCTTCGCTGAACATCAACTATATCTGGATCGAATATTTCGATGACTTTACGCCCGCAGGTATGAAAAATCATATCAAATACGACCATATTGTAGTGGCCAGGAAATACATCGGTCCTATAAAGGAATAGCCGTTTGTTTTTCTCCGCTAAAACCACGATCATTATACCATGACAACGAACGATACCGCTGCCTGGTACAGCATCCGTAACATATCCACCATCGATTCTCCCGCACTGGTCGTTTACTACGAAAAAGTAAAGGAGAACATCCGCCTGCTCAGGCTGCTGTCGGGCGATGTAATGTTGCTGCGACCGCACGTAAAGACCAATAAAATAGCGGAGGTATGCCAACTGATGCTCGATGAGGGTATTACACAGTTTAAGTGCGCCACCATCGCCGAGGCAGAAATGCTCGCAGGCATAAAGGCCCCGGATGTGTTGCTGGCGTACCAGCCGGTTGGCCCCAAAGCGGAACGTTTTATCCAGTTAATCAAAACATATCCCACCACTGTTTTTTCCTGCCTCATTGACAATGCACCGGTAGCCCAAACCTTATCGAAACTGGCGGTGGCAAATGGGGTGGACGTGCGTGTATTGATAGATATTAACGTGGGTATGGACCGTACAGGCATTGCCGCAGGTGAACCCGCTCTGGCGTTATGGACGTACGCTACCTCCTTACCCGGTATTAAAATGACAGGCTTACATGGTTACGATGGCCAGGTAAGTGATACCGCAATAGATGTTCGCCAGCAACGCAGCGACAATGGTTTTGCCAAAGTTGAAGTTATGGCAGGAAAAATCAAAGAACAGTCAGGCGTAACACCGCTTATTGTTATGGGCGGATCGCCCACCTTTCCCACACATATGCGCAGGAAAGGTGTACAGTGCAGTCCGGGCACCTTCGTGTTCTGGGATTACAGCTACAAAACGCAACTGCCCGACCTCCCGTTCGACTATGCAGCTTTAGTCATCACCCGCGTAATTTCTATTATCGACGAACACACCATTTGCACCGATCTCGGACATAAATCAGTAGCTGCAGAAAATCCTTTTCCGAGGGTGTACTTTCTCAATGCACCCGATGCAAAGCCCATACGGCAAAGCGAAGAGCATTTGGTCGTTAGAGTAGAGGACGCGTCTGTATTTTCAGTAGGTGACGTACTGTACGGCGCGCCCGTTCATATTTGCCCCACCGTAGCTTTATACGAAAGGGCAGTGGTGATAAAACACGGCGAAGCCGCCATGGAGTGGAAAGTAGTAGCGCGCGACAGGAGGATCAACATTTGACCTACACACGAATATGCAGGAACAAATTGATCGCTTCCGGCTCGCTGCCCACGTGTATGCGCTCGCGGTCAATACCCGCCTGTATCGCCAGTTCGGTCAGTTCTTCGGCAGAACGGTGATGAAGGTACCAGTCGCCGATCAGCTCCATGTACTGGCGGCTTGGATTGTGTGTGTTGAAGTTACCGACAATCACTTCACCTCCGGGTGCAGCCCAACTCACCAGTTTCTTCAACAGTTTGATGAATAACTTGTCTTCAAAGTAGTCGAACAGTCCCGCGCTCCAAACAACATCGTACTGCGCCGTATCCTGGTAGCGGAAAACGTTTTTGTGAACAAAGTTCACCTGCTCCTCATACTCCTTCGTCAGTTCACGCGCATACCCGATAGCATGGCTATCAGCCTCGATGCAGGTCGTTTGCAGGCTCGCGGGGTTAATCTGTGCATACAACTCGCTGAGGTCGCGTGCGGGGCCGCTGGCTACGTTTAACAGGCGGAGCGGCCGCTTCGATTGCAGGTGTGCGCGAAGGGTGTGGATGAAATAATCCTTCCGGTTGCGCACGGCCTTTACTGCCGCATGATTATTCCAGAACATGTCCCATTTACGGAAGCGTGGATTGTCAGTCACCTGCTGGCGGTACATTTTGTCGATGATCATGAAGTCGCCCGCATAACCGTAAGGTTTTAACTGGCAGTGACCGTGCAGTGAATCTTCCATGCCTTCGCCAAAAAGACTTTTATGGAACAGTTCTATTTCTTCAGGATTAAGCAGGCCCTTACGGAGGTCTTCAGACAATACCTGGAATATCTCATCCAGTTGTCGGTACTCTTTTTCTTCGGGGCCGCCCTTTTCAAGAACTTTC
>NZ_CABHOU010000077.1 GCF_902168175.1 uncultured Chitinophaga sp.
CATGTTGCTATTACCTAATAGTCATGTAGACCATGCGTATCTCGTGCGGAGACTGGAGCGGAGGATGGCTTCGTTCCTCGCCATGACGGGCAGGGTGATGCCCGCTAACGCGGGCACACAATATAGTCTGGCATCCGCAGCGTCTCGCACTACGCAATAACCTGTTGTACCGCGCAACAAACCTAAAGGTCACTCCCTTCAGCGGCAACCTTCTCCCTGTCACCGCGAGTAACCAGCCCGGTGACGGTCTGGGTGATGCCACAATAGAATAATCAGGCTTGCTTAGGGGCTTTCGCTGTAATAGGGTACTCCCTTCAGCCGCAGCAACAATATTGGGCAAGGTTCAGTTCTTTCATTGCGGCGGTGTACACACCGCGCTCTCATCTAAAAGTCACTCCCCGCAGCGGCATTTAAATACTCGTCTATAATATAGAGGCGGGCATTCCCCAACCCGTTCATAGCGAGGTACGAAGCTATCCTTACGGAAACTGGTGGATGGGCCAGGCGGGTGTTTCCCGTTCCGTTCACTGCGAGCCTGCCTGGCAGTTCGCTGCCATTACCGCTCTTCACTTCTTACCAGATTCTAACCGCCCGCTTCATCTTTCGGGCCGATTTTTGCTGTAACGCTGCAAATCTTACCACACTCATGGATATCATCCTCCCTAATTTTGCAGACCCCGGGGTCTGGATCAGCTTAGTCACCCTTTGCTTCCTGGAAATCGTATTGGGTATCGACAACGTTATCTTTATTTCTATTGTGGCCGGCAAACTGCCCGAATCGCAGCAACGTAAAGCCCGCATCGTTGGTCTTAGCCTGGCCATGATCTTCCGTGTAGGACTCCTGCTCTGCATCAACTGGATCATCGGCCTTACCGATCCCGTGGTCAGTTTCAAATGGATCAATGACATGCTCATTGCCCTCAGCTGGAAAGACCTCATACTACTGGCCGGCGGTATCTTTCTGATCGTCAAAAGCACCCTCGAAATACATCACAAACTACAGGAAGACCACGCCGGCGAAGGCAAAACAGTAAAGAAGCCCAAGACCTTAACCTCTGTTATTTTACAGATCGTACTGGTCGACGCCGTGTTTTCCTTCGACTCCATCCTCACCGCCGTGGGGCTGGTGGACAATGTACTGATCATGATCATCGCGGTTATTGTATCCATCATTATCATGATGCTGTTCGCAGGCCCGGTAACCCGCATCATCAACAAACAACCTACCCTGCAAATGCTCGCACTTTCGTTCCTCATTGTAATTGGTGTGGTACTGGTAGCCAGCGGCTTCCACCAGGAAGTAAGCAAGGGTATCATTTACTCCTGCCTCGGCTTCTCGCTGATCGTAGAGTTGCTGAACATCAGGCTGCGTAGCAGGCATGCACCGGTTTCTCTGAATACGACTAAGGCGGATACGGATAAATTGTAAGGACAAAAAGACATATAAAAAGTGAAGCCCCGGTATAATGCCGGGGCTTCACTTTTGTATATAACAGATATCACCTTTTAAAAATAAGCCCCCAACTGCTCATACAACTTCTCCCCCTCCTCCGGCTGCTTCGCCCGGTCCAGTACCAGCTTTCCATCCTGTATTACCGCGTAACGCGGAATAGACAGGGAACCTTTGTTCCCGAACACCTTCGTAATATCTTCGCGCAGTGCTTTTGAAGCGCGGATATGACTGCCCTGCAGGTCATAGTAGATAATCATTTCTTTCCACCGTTTATCGGCATTGTCGGCGTCGATAGACACATATAAAACCTCTCCTCCCTTCTCTTTTAAAAATGCCTTCAAGCCATCGTTATACGCGAACTGCGCTTTGCATGGGCCGCACCACGTGGCCCAGAGGTCGAGGTACACCGTTTTGCCCTTAAAACGCTGCGCCAGTTCGGCAACAGATTTAATAGCTTCCGGGTTATCAACAAACTGCTGCCCGGCGGCGAAACCGGATGTAGCTTTCGCGTGATAGTTGCGCACTACCTGTACCGGCTTTTGCAGGAAGGTGGTGTAGCCGCTTTTGGGGTATTCTTTTTTAAAGGCATCATACCAGGTGGGTATATAGGCCTCGAATTTCATTTCCTGCGTGAGTATGTAAATGAGGTTCGCCATCATGTATTCGCGGGCGGGTTCTTTGTAAAACTTCTTCACCAGTTCATAATCCCTCATCCAGCCATCTTCACCTGCTTTATAAGGCTGATAGGTGCCTTTAATGGCGGGCTGCAGGTAACGAAGGTACCATTCGGTGTAAAAAAGACTGTACCAGGTACCTGTGCTAAGTGATGGAATGTTCGCGCCCTTGGGGTCCGCTATGGAAAAGGCTTCCAGCAACTGACTTTCGTACTGCTTTAGCCGGGCAACATCGTAGCCGGTACTGTCTTTGTAAGGCACTACTTTCATTAACGGTGGCAGCAGCGTTACCGCCAGCACGTTCGCATAATGCGCCCTGAGCAGCTGCTCCGTGTAAGTATAGAACGCATTGGTAATCTGTTTTTCGTTGAGCAGCTTTTTAAACGGGGCCAGTGACGAATCGATATCTTTTAGTACACGCTGTTTATTGTTCGCAAAAACGGTATCGGCCTTGTAATAGCTCATACCGGCTGTTTGATAGAATGGCAGTTGCAGTTGGTTCAACGCCTGCTGCCCTGCTGCATCGCCACCTTCCACCGTTACGCCTTCCCTTGTGAGTGTAAGATCGTAGCTTTTTCCTGGCTGCACCAACAGCGTAAAGGGTTTGCCCTGATCGATAGTATATAACGCCGGCGCTTTCACGCGGTTAGGCAACAACAACTCCCCGGAGGTATTGAGTACCGTATCTTCAGCATACATCACGAAATAGGCGCCCGCAATGGGCGGAGCGATCTTCAGTTTCATTGCTTTTTCACCTTTTATGCGGATAGCGGGTTGCTGAGCGTAAAGTACGTACGGGCATAACAGTAGGAAATACAACAGTGTCCTCATGGTTTCTTTTTTGTGGATGATGCCAATATACAACAATCAGCAACATTACTGAACGCGGGAGAGCTTTGGCTGCTGGTAGCACCGCCTGTACCGATAACAATACCCGCGGTGATCCTGAGCGTACGCACATCGCAATCAATACCTGCTTCCTGTGAACGGGTAGTGAAAAAAGAATTTTTAACTGTTTTTCGCTACGCAGATAGGGCACGTATCGGGAGGCTATCTTTGTATTGTTAACCACTTATAAAACAATCAGTTAACCTCAAAAAATGGAATGTTTGTGACCCCTTATTTGTTAACCTGCTGATCGCCAATTAAAAGACACATTTCAGCAGCCGGGGCTATCGTACGACCACTGATAGCCCCGGCAAATTCTCCTGTTTTTTCATCATTTAAATAAAGATCGATTTATGATTATTTCAACGAACAAGCGCAGTTATGGCAATCCGGAGGCTGGCACTTCAGGTATTCTTCAATCTGCCGGCGGATGGGTAAGTGGCCAGAACGTTTCATTTATGGGCTTCAAGCCTGCTGCTTATTGTAAAAAAGCGGGGTACTTACGTATAACCATCACAGGTTACTTCAATCCTACTGTATTAAACCAGGCACTGAGCCTTAATCTGGTATTGTCTAAACCCAACGTCTTCAACCTGCAGGTGGCTGTTTTACATGATGTGCTGATTACGTCGGCAAATAATCTCTTCACCGCAACATTGAATATCCCCGTAGGCACTGGAAGTGATCCTGAAAGCAATTCGATAATAATTGCCACGACCCTCAACAGTAGCGCTAACCTTCATGAAAGAGCAGCGTATATCGATGCTGATACAGACGAAGTGATGACAGGCCATTTTACCTATACTTACGGCTCCTCTGTAGATGAAGGCAGCATCAGGGTAAAGTCGGTCATCGCCGAATACCTCGAAAACTAGTCTGCTCCCATTTATCTCTATCATCCTGTGAACCCCTGCCTCCGTATGCACTATTGCGTACGGAGGTTTTTCTGTTCCTAGATGATAATTGCTTAATTTTCGCTTTCTAACTTATACACCAATGTCATTCTTCTCAAAACTATTCGGCAAAAAAGAACCACGCCAACCCGAAGAAACACCACTCATCTGGATAGCAGCAGCCAATAACCGCTGGGGCGTAAAGGTGCTGGACCTCCGCCCCGTAACAGAAACCTATTTATCATCCTCCAAAGATCCGCAGGCCGCCGCTAATGCCGTATCCTACAATGGCGACGATGGCCGTGCCTTTGCCGGCCAGCAACCCGTAAACTCAATACAGTTCGATACCGATATACGTCTCGTCACCGATGGATTACTGCCTTACGGCGTATTATTCACCCCTGCTGCCATGGAACATAAATGGGCCATCTTCTTCCACCAGGATGAGATCATATTTGTACGCAGCTGGCAACGGCAGGTATATGTTACGGCCAGCGTACACCGGGAGCCGGGCAGCATTCACATCACCAGTATCAAAGGGGATTTTGCAGGCGAAGAGGATGCCGAAACAGCCAGCGCTATACTCCGTTTTCTGTTGATTACCCATGTAACGGAAGATGACAGCCCCTGTCCCATCCCCGCAGAACTCGCAGACACGCCACAGCAGGCGGCCATATGGGCATTTTCCGGCTTCGGCAACCTTGCCCGCTACGGGGTGTTTGAACCTTACATCGCCAGCACCAAACAACCGCTACGCTGCAATTCCCTGCTCCACATAGCGGTAGCCCGCGCTGATGCAGACGCCATTAAACACGAAATCAACCAGGGCGTAGATATCAACACCACCGCTGCCGATGGCAATACACCACTGCATTGGGCGCAAGACACTACCATCATGCAACTCCTGCTGGAGCTGGGCGCTAACATCGATGCCCGCTCGCCCGAAGGTGCCACATCACTCATGAATGCAGTACAGGGTGAAGATGCGGAGAAACTTGCATTCCTGCTCAAAGCCGGTGCCGATGTAAATGCCGCCGATAATCGCGGATTTACCGCCCTGCATCGCGCAGCCGAACTGGGACTAACGGATACAGTGGTCTTACTGCTGCAGGCAGGTGCTGATAAAACAATGGCTGCACAGGGTTATACAGCGCTATCGCTCGCAGAGTTGAGGAAAAGGGAAGATATTATCGACCTGTTGAAATAAGCGATACATAACGTACCATACCCCGTCATCGGCATAAAAAAACCGCGCAGATGCGAGATCTGCGCGGGTTATAATTAGAGAATTTTTACATAAACTATCGCTATCTTAAAAATATCTTCCTCAGTGCTTTATTCCCATTGTCCAGGATGTAAATGTTGCCATCTTTGTCGCTGGCCATATCGTTAGTAAGGAATGACATTTTAGCATGTTCAAAGCTGCCGTCTGCATAACCGCTACTGAGCCTCAACACCGTGCTTACTTCCTTCGTTGTTAAGTTGTATTGACGAATGGCGAAGTTCGTCCTGTCGAAAATCAACAGGTTACCGTCAGCGCCGATGAGCAGGCCTCCCATACCGTAGGAGAACAATGCGGTTGCCGCCGGGCCGTCCTGGTAACCTACAGAGGACCCCATCCAGCGATAAATGCCTGTTCCGCCAGCGGTATACTGTCCGAGGAACGCTTCGTAATCATCTGCAGCAAAGTAGATGTTACCTGCGGCATCTATTGCAGGGCGGCATAACTCTGATATCGCCCCGCGGTAAGTAACGTCGGTTGCCCCATCAGGATAGATGCGCATTAAGCCGCTATAGCTTTGTGATACATACAGATTGCCCGCCTTATCCAGCAACAATACGCCAGGTATTTGTGCTAAGCCGGATTTGTGAGTGGTAACAACACCAGCCGGCGTTATTTTACGGATAGCATTTGCATTCCCACCGCCCCCATCAGACACATACAGGTTATCCTGTGCATCGATCACGATGCTGTTAAGTGCGGAGAAGCTGGCATTGGTACCGGTACCGTTTTGGGTGCCGTACTGACCACTACCTGCAAATACCGACACCACTCCTGCCGGCGTTACTTTATACACCACGTTTCTACTACGATCGGCAATAAAGATGTTGCCTTTGGAATCTACCACAAGTCCTCTCATATCTCCTCCCAGCGGAGCAGAAGGCCCTCCGGCCAACGTCATTATACCTGCACGCTGAAACGTAGAAGGGCTCTGTGCTTCCAGTGCGGCCCTGCGCACTTTCACCACACCAGACGATAAAGCGGCAGGCGCTGTTACCACGAGTGTGTTTTCTGATGCACTTTCCACTACTGCAGCTACCCCGTTAAAGGTTACTTCATTCTCGGCAGCGTTGGCGCTAAAACCAGTGCCGGTGAGTGTGACTTTTGTACCGGCCATACCATTAAGCGGCAGCATCGTATTTATACCCAGGTTCTGATCTTTAAACTCCGGTCCTTGTACCGGCTGGTCGTTCACGATGATTTCTATACGGCCGTTACCAGTACCACCGGGCAGGGTAAGTGTCAGTTTACTACCGGCGGCTGTTTTAACCGCTACAGCCTGTCCGTTGATCTTCACCACATTCTCGTCCTTCTCTGCACTGAAATAAAGCCCATTGATGGTCATTTCCTGCCCGGCGGGACCGCTAAGCGGACTAACCGTAAATATCTGCGGCGGCGGCACCGTGGTAAAGGCCGGCCCTGTTGTTTTTTGTCCTGCTATGGTTACCGACAACGGACCGGTAGACACGTCTGCGGGAGCGATTACCACCAACTCTCCGGCTGTGGCTGTTACTACTTCGGCCAGTTTACCGTTGAAGTCTACGAGGTTGCCCGCTGCTAATTCATCGAAACCCGATCCCTTTACGGTTACCTTCGTACCCGCAGCCCCCGTGAGAGGCTTAATACCGGTAATGGACTGAAAGCGGAAAGCAGCGCCGGTTGAGCTTTTGCCATCTACCTTCACCGTAATGGGGCCCGTGCCCGCATCTACCGGTATCTCTGCTACAATGAGCGTATCCAACGCACTTACCACTGTAGCCTTTACTCCATTGATCAATACTTCTGCCGGACCATTAAGACTGCTAAAGCCTGCACCGCTAATACGGATATGCATACCTGCAGGGCCGTTTAATGGGAAGAAACTTTGCACGCTTAACTCCTGGTAAGTATAATCACCTACCGCTATCGTTTTCTCTCCTGCTTTTAAGTTGATCTTACCACTTTGCCCCGCCTGCGGCGCGCGCACCACCATCATGGTATCGTTCCGGTTGATGACCTCGGCCACCGTACCGGCAAATGATACCGTAGCGTCGTCGCTATTGGTGAAACCACTGCCAGCAATGGTTACCAGCGTACCGGCATTACCGCTGTTAGGATAATAGTTTTTTACTGCCAACACAACGTTGGGCTTATTGTCTTCCTTACGGCAGGCCTGCAATACAAAAGTACCGGCCAGTAACAGTACGAGAAAATATAAGTATGTTCTTTTCATAAGTTCTGTTTAGAATGTATATCTCACACCCAGTTGTACCTGGTACCTGGAGCCGAGATAATCGATAGAATAAGCTTTACCGGGTTCGTTGAACGTATAAACAGGATAACCCTCTTTACTTTGCGCCGGCGGAAACAGTACGGGGGTAAGCCCTACGCTGGCCGTGCTGTTAAACGTGTTGGGTGAAAAGTACTGGCGCCCCCAGCTGCTGTTAAGCATATTGGTGAGGTTCATTACATCGGCGGTAATACTGATGAAGTGAGTCTTTAACGCCGGGAAATGGAACTCCTGGGCAAAGTGCAAATCGGCCTGTATGTTCCAGGGCGTACGTCCCTCGTTCCGTTCTGTAAACTGCCCTCTCCTGCCACTCAGGTATTCGTTACCATCGATGTAAGCGTTAAAGGCGGAAGCTTGTGCAGCAGCAGTTACTACCTGCCCGTTCACCATCCTGTCCTGGAAGAAGTTCTCTGCGTCGGCCGCCTGCGGAATGTAGGCCAGGCTCACCTGCTGCGGCAGGCCCTGAATGCTGTTATTGACAATACCGTAAGTAAACGGACTGCCCGACTGTGCGCTGAAGAACAGGCTGAAGCTGCTCACCAGCACATCGTTCCACGCCTTTTTGTAACTGGTATTTACAATGATACGGTGACGGATGTCGAAGTTGGAGTAAGCTACTCCCGGATTGTTGGGTGTCAAAGACTGGTTGAGCTGCCAGTTAGATTCCATGGAGTTCCTGATACCGTTAAATACATCTTTACTCTCTCCAAAAGTGTAAGCACCCGACAGCAACAAACCATTAAAGGTTTTGCTGATGGTACCGGTAATACTGTAACGGTAACCTTTATTCGTGTTGCTTAACAGGTAAGCGTTAGAGAAAGAAGGATTCACCGTACCGGAATATATGGGCTGCTGTTTGTTCACGTCATAACCGTAATAACGCGGGTTATCACTGATGTTCACCTGCTGGAAAAACACATCTTTCAAACTTTTGGTAATAATACCTTCCATACCGAACTTCCATTGGTCAGCGGTGGTGTAGTCAAGACCGATACTGGCTCTCAACACCTGCGGCATAGAGAAATTGTTATCTACTAAATCTACCTGCGTTTTACCTGAATTGGGATTATTGATCACGTTCCCGTTTTGCTCAATAAAATCTGCAATCCCATTGTTACCGGGCTTAATAGCGTCAGAACCGTCGGCAAAAGGCTTCTGATCGGCACGCTGATCGAATGAGCCGTAGCTAACGCCGTTATTGTAATAGGCATAAGCCAGCCAGGCAAACGGAATACGGCCGGTAAACAAACCTGCTCCACCCCGCAACACCAATGACTGGTTACCTAACCAATCGTACCGGAAACCTAAGCGTGGCGATAATTTAACTTTACCCAGGTAATCATTCGACAAACGGCTTAGCGGTGTGTAATGATAAGTAGTACCGAAGTTCGGATCGGCCATGGCATCGGCCACTTTATCGCTCAATGTTGGTTTATTGGGCAGATGCGTATAGTCTGCACGCAGGCCTGGCATGATCTTCAACTTATCATTTACCTGTATTTCATCCTGCACATACAGGCTGAACAGGTTGATGTTGAATACCGCCCCGGGATTTGCCATGATATAGTCGCGGCTGTTATTCGTATAGTTATAACTGCCTCTCACCCTGTACGGATTATTAGACAGGTAATCTTCGATACTCAGGTAATCGACCCTTCCGTTCCAGCTGTTCACAAAACCATAGTCGATATGATACAACTCGTTATGCGTACCAAACAGGAAGTTATGTTTACCACGGCTCCAGGAAAGGTTGTTACTTACCTCGATAGTGCGTTGCTTCATGTTAAAGATCGCCGCTTCACGATCGGTACCCAGGTAAATAGTAGTACCCGGTGCCCGGCCCATGATCTGTACCTGCGGCAGCGAAGGATCACTGAGCGGGTCGCGGTAATCGTGTACGGTGCTAAAGCCGGCTACGAAGCTGTTGGTAACGGCGTTGGACAGGCGGCTTTTCAGCTCTGCCACCGTGCTGCTCTGGTTATTCGTTTGTTTGAAGGCCATGCTGCTAAAGCGGAAGTCCTGCTGATCACGATCAAGATTAATAGCCCTGGAACGGATGGTATTGTTGCGTACCGATAACTGGTGTTTATCATTGATATTCCAGTCTACCCGGTTAAAGAACTTTTCCGATTCCGAAGAAGCATTGTACACCCCGGCAGTGCCCGGATCAAATACATTGCCATAACGGCTGATGGTTTCGTTACGGATATCGTCTGCATCTTTCGCGCTGAGGATACTAGCCGTTTCGTCCTTACCAGCAAGCAGTTGCGCAGGTTCTGTACGGCGGGTGACCTCTTCATTCGTAAAAAAGAACAGTTTGTTTTTGATGATGGGGAAGCCCAAACGCACACCTGCCTGGTAATCTTCAAAATCGCTGTTCATTTTACCGAGCGTGCCCACTTTATCCTTTCCAACCAAAGCAGCATTTCGGCCAAAGCCATATACCGAACCGCTGAAAGTATTGGTACCACTGCGGGTAACGGCGTTAATACTACCACCGGTGAAGTTGCCGATTTTCACATCATAAGGCGCCAGGTATACCTGCATATCCTCAATCGCATCCAGCGAAACCGGGTTGGTACGTGTGCTGCTGCCCGGCTGACCCGAGGTACCGCTTTGCCCACCACTCGAAGGACTAAACCCGATAGCATCGTTATTAATGGCGCCATCAATGGTCACGTTGTTATAGCGGAAGTTGGAACCGCCGAAGCTGTTATCCTTACTACCCTGCGGTACCAGCCTGGTAATATCCTGGATGCTGCGGCTTACTGTAGGCATATTATTCAACTGCGTGCGATTGATGTTCTGTCCTGCCCCGTAGTTGTTAGCACGTGGCCCCGACTTCGCCCCTTTGATCACTACTTCCGACAGCTTTTTACTTTCATCTGTCATTGTGAAATGCAGCAACTGCGGTTCACCGAGTTTTACGGTGATGTTTTCCTGCACCTGCGGGCTCATACCCATCATGGTGGCCGTTACTTTATAGGGACCGCCAATGCGCAGGCCCGACAGGCGATACCGGCCGCCGGGGTCGGTAATCACGGGGTACTTTGTGCCCGAAGGCGTGTGTAAGGCTATTACCGTTATACCGGGTAATGCCTCGCCTTTTCCGTCCTGTACCTTACCGGTAAGGCCGCCGCCTGTTTCCTGCGCCAGTGCAGCAAAAGGCAGCATCAGCAACAACAGGAAAAAGCGTATATGTGGGATTGTAAAAAAGCTCATGTTCATTTAAGTTTTTTATTGGTTAATGCGCAATACCTGGTCGGTGATGTGCAAAACACCGTTGCCGGTGATAAGGTCCTGGCGCAGTAGCGTTACCGCGCTGGTGTTACCGGTGCCTTTCAATGTAATACCGCTGTAACTGCCCGGCTGCGATGAATTGGGCACCAGCGTTACCATTACCGTATTGTTGTTCAGCATGCCCTGTGTACTAACACCCGAATTCCCGGTAGTGAGGATATAGTCGTTCACAAACCTGCGGTCGGCCGCAATATGGTATTGAAGCAACGCTGCCAGCACAGCCGGATCGGCCTCATTGATCGCCTGCACAGTAGTGTAACCATACGCCTTCATCGCCGCATTATTAGCGGCGTATACCGTAAAGGGACCTTTACCTTTCAGCAGGTCCAGCATACCCGCACGTTGTACGGCCTGGTAAAACAACGTAAGGTCATTTTCGGCAGCCAGTGCATCAGCCAGCAGCTCGTGCTGGTAAGGGGCCAGCACACGGTCTATCACCTGCACAAAACCATTGGAGGCCTGTATACCGACAGATAACAGGCGGCTTCCGTTGACCGTTAGCACCGTATCATTGTTTTTGATCCAGCGCGTTACATACAGTTTACCACTGTATGATTGTATCTCCTGGTTAAATAGGAATGGCATTTTACCCAGGTCATAATTCCCTTCCAGTACATGATAGTTGGCAATACGACCGATAAAAGACTGGCCGGCAGCCAGTATGGCAGCTGGCGTGCCGTAACCAGCCTTCTGAAATGCCTCGTCAGATGGCGCCAGCACGGTATAGGGACCAGGATTATACAATTGCTCCCGGAGGCTCGAACGGCTTAATACCGTTTCCATCACCGACAGGCTAAAGTTATCTTTCAGCACCTGTGGAATACGGTTGTTATCCACTGGCGTTCCACTATCATCCTTACTGCAACCGGTAACCGTTCCCAATACCAGGAAGACGGCCATGGCTTTTATAGTGATCTTCTTCATTGTTATAGTTAGTTTAAGCGCAGGTCTTTAGGAATGAGCAAATGGTCCACTGCATGCACCGGGCCTTCGAAGGTCATAATATCTCCTTCGGTGATAATAGCATCGGGCGATGTGCTGCCTTTGGCTTTTACGCTGATCTGTCCGGATGATGTTTTGCCGAACAGTAGCGGCATTTTATAGGCGGGGAGGCCATCGTAAGTCACTGTGTTTACGGAGAAATCGCCGATCAGTTCATTAGTGAGTTCATTGGTGAAGAACACTGCGAACGAAGTGGCGCCCGGGCCCCAACCGCCGGTTGGTGCGTAAAACCTGCCCCATACGTGGTAGCTAAGCAGTGTGTCCGTTACGAACATGCCATTTCTCATTTCGAAATAATCCCAGTCGAAATAAGGCATCGAGCGTTCGTTTAAGGTCATCAGGTCGGCTACTGAGTTAAATCCTGCATTCCGAAACGCTTCGTTTGTTGGCGCGAAAAAGGCTTCCGTGCGCACCAGGCCATCCACCGTTTCCAGGTTCGCAAACGTAGTGCGGGGGAATGAGGCCATACTTGCTTCCAGCCATAGGTCGAACGTTTGCCGGTACAACTCCGAGAATACAGAAAAGCGCGGGTCCGTAGCCATCAAATCCAGTACGTGCTGTGTGGGGCGCTGTGGCAATGCATTCACCGGCCATATCACGCCATTAGTGGCATAAAATGGTTTTGTTGCGCCGATGGTTTTACCATCCACGACCAAACTGCCGTTTGCCGCTGTGCTTACATAATGTTTGTAATTATAATCGACCGGGTAGGTAACGTTCGAACCAATGGTGTTCAGGTCTTCTTTCAGATCTCTATTGTACAGCAGCGATTTCTTGCGCGTGTTCCCTTTTTGTTTACGTAACACCAGCGTATCCAGCTGTTCCTCCAGTACATGAAACAGTACCAGGCTGTCCAGCTCCTCCGCCGTTTTAGTCCCAATCGCATCCGCCGTAAAGCCGGCGGCCTGCATCGCTGCATCGTCCGGGGCGAGGACGGTGTATTTGTAAGATCCTCCGTTAGCCGTCATCACCTCACTTACATGGCTCTTTTGCCAGGCTGCGTAAAACAACTTGTAGGGTGACATTGCCAGCAATATGTTCAGGTCGTGCTTCACCGTGTCTATGTAAGGCACCGGCTCTCCATGCGGCAGCTGCTGAAACTCTTCTTTTTTACAACCAACCGCTAACAATATCGCTGCCAAACATGGCAGGAATAAGGCTGTTAATTTCTTGTTCATCATATCCATGAATTAATTCGTTATCAGTTATTTTTTGGCATCTGCCGGCAGCACTACCAGTCCAGGCAGGTGATGTACGATGCCGTTATCCGACAAATAATCACACCGGCCGGGAACTGTGGCGTTCACCGTATTTATGTAAGTGTTGGAGGCGTTACCGTAAGACAAAACATAATTCATTTCCCCTGTAAAAAAGTTCTTATTGCCTGCAATACTCCGGTGGTAGCTGTCATTGGTGATCTTCTGGGTAAAGCCGCCGGTACCGTAAATCGTGGTGAAAGCATGGAAGTCAGAGATGAAAAAACGTTGGTGGGCGAACACGTACAGGCCGAACAACCGCTCCTTCACATAGGCATCTACGCTCATTGCCTGCACGGTGGCCAGGTCCAAACCGGCAGCAATAAAGGCATCATTATCCGGGGCAAAAACAGTATAAGGCCCCGGGCCCGAGAGTTGCTCCCAGAAACCGAACTTCTTCAATGCGGCCACAAAAATGGCATATTCAGGTCGGCTTTCGAGCCATTCCTGTACTTTACCCTCTTTGTATTTCATCACTTTGTCCAGCACGTGCATGGTACCATTGGCCAGTGTTACTTCCTTTTTTACTGCAAAAGCACCGTTAAAGAACAGGTAGTTGGGACCACTGGTAGCACCGCTGCCGGCGGCATAACTGGCAAGCGTCACATACAGTTCCTTTCCATTGTACATCGAAGCATACCGGATGTCTACCCCGTTTACCGGGATCTCACTCACCAGCAGGCGGCGGTTAAGGATGTGGAGATGCAGCATGTTACGCAGGCTGTCGGCGTTTAGTTTATCAAAATCTCCCGGATTACGGATACCGATATCGTTGAACGCTGTATTGTTGGGCGCAAGCACTGTAAAAGGGCCTTTACCATTCAGTTCGTCAAGCATGCCTGCGTGTTGCAGGCCCGCGTAAAACAGGCTGAGGTCATAGTTATTCTTTATAAAATCGGCAGCAGGCCGGTAGTTGGTAGTTTCCGGCACGACTTCCAGGTCGTCGTGACTGCAGGCCGTAAACAGCAGTAACAGCGATGCTACTGCGATATATGAACGTATTGCGTTAAGCATAATTTTTCTTTTTAAGTGAGGAGGATAGCAGATCAATAAACCGGCGGCGGGTACTTCCGCTGCACAGTGGTGAGATAAGCATTACCATTCACGATTTCGATGGTGTTGACAGTGGCGAAAGAGCGGTGGTTATATTTACCGGAATGGATATTGACGATCAGGCCCGGTAAGGTAAGCGCTCCCTGTTCGTTCATCGCGCTGCCATTGCCCCTGCAGGAAATAAAAGCGTACGCACCTTCCGTGTCCGCAGACACATCGCCATAAGGATTACGTTCTGGATCGATGCCCGGTGCCAGTAGTGTAAAGCGGCCCCATATATCAGTACTGATATGGTCCGACGCAGGATCTGCGAACAGCGGGAAGCTGTAATAAGGCGTTACGTTACCCGAGCGGGCATCCCTTACTACCTGGCCCAGGTAGCCAAATTGCTGACCGGGCAAAGGAGTTGTGCTGGTGCCTTTACAAAGAGATAACCAGATATTCATGTCATCCCTGATACCGTTCTGTAACAGACCGGAGCTATGCTGATACTTCTTCAGGCTATTATCTGCCTGCCAGAAACCATCCGAGCTGTAATTATAAAAATTCATGTACACCAGTGAGTCCGACAAAGGCAGTGTGTGAAACACTTCCTTACGTAGCAGCAGGCCCGTTTCTTTCGTAGTAAAATCCCGCTGCAATACGTGCATGGTATATACATCCCGCTCACCGAACGTGAGTACTGTATCTACCAATACTTTTTTACGCAGTCCTGGTTCCAGGTTAAAAAAAGGAATACTGTTGGTAGGGCGGTACAGGAACATAATACGGTGCGTACCCGAAGGTATCTGTGCCCAGCTCGACAGGTCGAAGCCGTTCAGTACCGGGCCTACCAGTACATTTTCCTTACCGGGATATTCCGGGTTATTAACAGAATTATTGCTGCCTATGTGTGAAGGATAAGGCGGCGCGTAAGGCGCACGCTGATCGAGGAAGTCGCCCTTAATCGCAGCGCCTGTTGGCAGGCCGTCTTTATCCAGTACAGGATCGATGAGCATCGTGAGGAACGGGCGCTCTTCATCCTTATTTTCCAATCCTATTTTCAGGTTCAGGTTATTGAACACACGCAGGTAAGCAGGTTTGTCAATTTCCGTGTAGTCGACCTTACTGCAGCCCGAAAGCCCAAACAGTACGGCGCATAACATCATCAGATTATTCAGCTTCATATCTTTTACTTCGTATGTTTTACAATGATCATTTTTGCCTTTTGTGCTTCCGGTTGCCCGCCCTTCAGCTGGCCCACCAGCGCTATGGTGTACACACCGGGTTCATGATTGGGCAGTTCGCCGCGTACATATAATTCCCTGCGCGCTATCATGTCCGTACTGTTCAGCGTAGCTATTTCCGACAACCAGGTACCCGGATATACAGCGGGTGATGAGCGGAAAGCCATGATCTGGTAAGGCTCACGCTCCTGCCCATAACTTACATAAGGCAGGTCGAGCAGCGGTTTACCCGGTTGCAGGTTCCTGGCAGATGTGGTGCCCGTAAAAGGCTGCCCGTTATCTGTGGTAAAACTTACATAAGGCAGGTCGGCACAAAAGTTCATAAACCGGAACTGGAAAGGGTATTTCAGTTGTATGCGGGTGTAAGTACCATCGTCCGGATTTTGCGCACCCGGAAAATAGTAACCGCCACTCAGGTTATTCGACACCAGGGAAATGGCAGGTTTGCCATCGGGCGCAGTGTATACCCAGGCGGTATAATTCTGTCCTGCGCTTAACAAAGCATCATGCGATGCGATGACGCTCCCTTTGTCATCCAGCGCTTCTATTTTTGACTGCCCACTCACATATATGCCGTACTCGCTATGGCCCGAATAAGCCAATTCTGCGAGCGGCCTGCCATTCACCCTCACTTGTACCTTGCCGCTGCCGGGCAGCGCATGTACGGCCTGCAAACGCGTATAGTTCACATTCTCCGGTTCACTCACATCAGTCATCACGCGGAACGCGTTCTGCATACCACTGGTCGTTTCACCAGGCTGACCATTGTAATAGGGCGTCGTAAACCTGTCTACCCCCACCACGATCGTATACACGCCGCCTGGCTGATAGGTCCTTACCGGCGCATAGGTAAGATGCGTACTCACTGTATGTGGCCGTCCGGACACACCCTTTACCAGGGTGGATGTAGCAGGATCGATCATATGTGTGTTCTCCTGCGCGCTGCCTCCGCCTCCTGTCACCTGTATACCGGCGGGTGTCAGCACTTTAAACTGGTAAACGCCATAAGGCACTTCAATATAATCGGAGGCAAGGCCCAGTGTGATGTTGGAAGTGGCCGGGCTTACCGGCGTACCATCTGCATAAGTCAGCGTTAATGGCCCGGATACATTTTCCATATCGTCCGACTGTGGCTTCAGTTCATCTGCCAGGTTCAGTAACCTGATCTTGAAATAACCGGCTTTGGCAGGCGCTGTCACTGAACGAGGCACCGGCAATACGGCAGGCAATGTACCGATGGTCCACATGTCACTCTGCAACAGGTAGTAATCCATGGGCGCATTGTTCTTTTCCTCCACATCAAACTTATACTTGTCGGGCACCTGCTGGTACACGGCGGTTTCTGTTTGTAATGTCGCTTTACCCGACCGCAGTATGGACCGGGGAATGTTCCAGGTAGTGCCAAGCCTTCCTGTTTCCGGGAAATAATAGGTAGACGGATAACGAACTTCCTGGTTCGGCAGTATGATCGCAAAGCTGGTCAGCGTATCGCCGTTCGCGATCATCTGGCTATGCCCTGCCAGGTTTACAATACGCAACAGCGAATTGCCCTGCACGTCTGTTACCGGACGGTTATCGTAGGAAAAATCTGATTTATCTTTTTTGCAGGACACAAAACTGGCAGCGATGAGCAACAGTCCTGCGGCAAAATATGTATAACGCATAAAATATCTTTTTTCAGTGATCACTTAAAGCAGCCTGTAAGTAAAGCCCATCATGATTTCTGCACCACGTTTGTAACTGCGGTTCACATACTTTCTACCATACCATAATCCACCGGTGCCTGGATTGGCATACACGGTTTCGACAGCAGGGTTCAGGATGTTTTTGGCATATCCCTTAAACAACAGTTTTTTACCAAGTTGCTGGGAGAATACGATATCAAACATAGGCACCGGCCGGGTGTAGAGGTCTGGCTCACCGGTGAGGTTGATCTGCACCAGGCGCTCGCCCACCATGTTAAATGTGGCGGTGAGGTCTGTACCGGAGCGACTGTTTTTATAGTTCAGCCATCCGTTCACCGAATACGGCGCCTGTTCGAACAACGGACTGTTATCCGGCGTGTGCCTGTCGAGTGATTTGTTGGCGTTGTAACGTGCTGTTGTTTTTTTGATATTGCTCTGTGCCAGCAGCAGGTTAGTACCGATGAAGAAGTTTTGCATTACCGGCGAGATCTTCCCGAGGTCTTTCACCAGCTCCAGCTCCATACCCCATACCGTACCCGTGTTAGGATCGTTCTGGAACTGGATGGTAGGATACTCAGGGTATTTCGCGGCCAGTCCGTCTGTTTTGAGACTGAATACTTTCACCAGCTGGTTATTGATCCTTTTACCAAACAGCGATGCAGAAATCACCTCTCCCGCCGCGGGGAACCATTCCCAACGGAAATCTAGGTTTTCTGTATGCTGGTTAACCAGGTTAGGGTTACCTACCACGAGGCCCATCTGAAAGGCGTCAAATTCAAATACGTTCGTCAGTTCCCGTAGCTCCGGCCTCGCCAGGGTGGTATTAAACGCCATACGGAAGTTCATATCGTCCTTATAGGTGTAGGTAGCATTTATAGCGTAGTAGGGTTTAAAACCTGTCTTATACACAGTGTTGGGGTTGATGAGTACCACCGGTATCGTTTGTCCGTCGGCATCTTTGGTCGTTAGCGCGGGATCGAGGTAAACGTTGGATGTATCTACTGAAGACTGAATATTGGTTTTCTCAAACCGTACACCTCCGGCTATACGCAGGTTCTTCAACAGGTGCAGGTCCAGCATCGTGTACCATGCATTGGTTTCGAAGAAGCCGTTATAGTTGTTGGGAGATTTCTGGCTGTTATAAAGAAAACCACCCACCTTATCGGCGCCTTCGCCCGTACTACCCGATCCGGGATGAACGCCAATCACTTCGGGTCCTACCAGCCGGTCGAGATTACCTGCTACATCGTAGAGCGAAATAGCGCCATTAGGAGCGAAATTGGATCCCGGTAAGAAGAACATGTTCTCCCGGAAGGTACGGTCACGGTTCAGGTAGTTATAGCCCACTTTCAGTTCCTGTTTCTGCCCAATGAAGGAGAAAGGGAACACCAGGTCGGCTTTATAGTTATAGTTTGTTTCGTCGAGATTTCTCCAGCGGCGTCCATTAGGCTCAGCCTGTATGATACCATAGGTACCATATCCATTTACATAACCGGAATTAAGCGCGTACAGGTGATTGGTAGATACATATTCACCCTGCCCATTGGCGGCGCTTACAGACGGCCTCCAGTAGTAACCGCCATTCCTTGGCTTATAATCCGTAAGCGTCACAAACCTGAAATCCGGATCGTTTTGTCCCGATGCAGATGATGCCAGGTTATAACTTAAACGCGGAGAATAAGCGCCTTCCAGTAACTTGTGTTCGCCCTGGAGATTGAAGGTATTCAGGTGGCGTTGGGTTTGTTTCAGGGAGTAAATCGTGCTGCTCACCTCACCAGGCAAACCGGTGTACTGGTACTCACCATACATATTGATCGCCTGCGCTTCGCTGCCCCAGCTACCGAGGTATTGCGCACTGATCTCGTGGCGTGGATTAAACCGGAACGTAAGGCCTGCCAATGCACCGTAATTCAGCGTTTCGGTACCGGTATTCTCTTTATAGGTTTGATATTTACCCATATAGAGGTTATTCGGCGTGATATAATTCGGGATGTTACGCGGACTATACACATCCGGGTTACCGGTGATCACTCCCTGGTAAATACTGTACTGCGTCAGATCGCCGCCGTAAACATCGGTACTGCGACGGTAATAGTTAGCACCGGCAATTATACCGATTGTTTTATCCTTAAATACTTTAAAACTGTTACCGTAGGTAGCGGAATACAACTGGTTAAGCGGCGCTGCCTGGTAACGCGTAGTCATCACCGGGTCAAAACTGTTCATCACTTTATTGATACGCGCAGCTTCCTTTTGCATTGCCGGATCGCCATTACTCTGCGCGATCATTTGTTGTATCTGAGATGCGCCCCCCGGGTATTGTTTAGCAAGATTCAGGAACGCTGACGTAAGGTTTTTATCTTTTACGTTGTTGCCGAAAAATCCGAGTTCACTGTTATAGAAGCTATTCATCTTTCCACCCAGGCCTATATTCGAATTAAAGCCAGTTTGGGCAATAATTTCAAGTGTGGCCTTCTCGGGCACAGACTTCGTTTTCAGCTCCACGATACCGGCGGCGGCATCTGCTGGTTTGTCGGGCGTTACCGTTTTATAGATCGTGATATTGTCCAGCAGCGATGCAGGCACCAGGTCCAATGGAATGGTGCTCCTGTCGGGATCCGAGGACGCAAGCCTTGCGCCGTTCAGCTGGCCGATTACGCTACGGTCGCCCAGCCCGCGAATGGCTACATATTTATCATCTGTTACCGTTACACCGCTCACCCGTTGTAACGCCTGTGTAGTGGTAATAGAAGCCGTTCTTTCTATCTGCTGGGCCGAAATCGCATCCTGCACGATAGCGGCATTCTTTCTTTCCTGCAGTACGGTAATTTCCGTATTGGTTTTACGCCTTGCTTCAACGGTAACACCACCCAGCTGCCTGCTGGAAACAGACATAGAAATGATCATACCGGCTGATGCGCGGGTTACCTTCACTTCCTTCGCTTCATATCCCATCAGGCTTAACACGAGTGTGGCGCCCTCCTCCGGGATATCCAGCGTGAAGTAACCATTGGCATCGGTTGCCGCACCGCCCGTACCACCTTTTATGCGAACAGACACACCGGGCAGCGGGTCTTTCGTTTTGCCCTCTATCACCCGGCCGCTTAATTTAATGGGCACAGGCTTACGGGCAATCACCACATAACCGTTCAGTAATTTGTATTCCAGCGAAGTGCCGCTAAGTATGCCCTTGATAGCATCTTTAACAACAATCCCTTTCTCATGCAGGGTTACCTTTTTAGTAGTGGAGGCCATCAGTTCTTCCGGTAATAAAAACCGTACACCACTTTTCTCCTCAATACTTAACAGGCTTTCCCGAACACCTGCATTTTGCAACTGCAGGTCTACTTTCAGGCTCAGGTCCTGGCTCTTCACATGGTCTGCAAACAATAGGCTTATAAACGTAAGCTGTGCTACCAAAACGATAAATGAGCATCTCATCAGGAAATAAATTTTGTATAAATGCTTACGGGAAGGCTGCAAACCTGCCTCCCTTTCAGCTTTTAACACATGCTCAAAGCGAACGGGCACAGGTTGCACGATAAATCCTAAAGGATCATACTTTAATCCTTTTTTCATACTTTTGAAATGTTACTGGTTAACCCGGCACAACCGGGAATCTGTTAACGTCCAGGCACAACAATGCCTGGTACTGTTCCCTCACCTGTTGGTCGTCGAAAACATAACGGGTAAGAGAAAAAATACATTTGCTCCTGCTTGCGGTCCAATGCTGGCGGGAGCATTTTTTTTGTGGTAGCGTTAGTTCATTCTCTGTTTTTTGGTTAATGAATAATGATATTACGATCGTTCACCGTGTACTTAAAGTTGCTGCCGGCGGCCAGTAGCTGAAGATTCCTCTCCAGTCCGGCACTGCCGAACAGGGTTACCGTAATTTTCTCACTGGCTTTACGGGTGGTACCAAAGCTGATCTTCACATCGTACCAGCGTTCCAGGTCGAGCGCCACTTCCTGTAAGGTTTTGTTATTAAATACGAGTCTTCCCCTTTTCCAACCCTCCACATCTGCAACTTCTACTTTGGCAAGTTCGGTATGGTTACCTGCCGGCTCCCAGGTAACCTGGCGACCGGGTGTTAGTACGGCCAGTTGTGTTAAAGTATTGCCCTGCTTATGGTCCACTCTCACTTTGCCGGTTGCCACCGCTACCGAAAGCGGCACGCCTCCGAAGGCGCTTATTTTAAAAGAAGTCCCTAATACGGTTGTTTGTATATCGCCTGTGTGTACTACAAATGGCTTTTCGCTATTTTCCGCGATCTCGAAAAAGGCCTCCCCATCCAGGAACACATCCCTGGTTGCCGATTTAAAAGCTTCGGGATATTGCAGCGAACTGCCTGCGCCCAGGTGTACTACCGATCCGTCTGTAAGCTGAATGGTGGCCCTTTGCCCGGCTGGGTTCTGCTTTGCTACCATTGCCAGTGTGGCGCTCACAGGGCGTTGTTGCAGCTGGTAAATGGTAAAACTGCCTGCCCCTATCAATACCGCTGCCCAAACGGCCGCCTGCTTCCAAACGCGCATGCGTTTTACTTTTGTTACCGGCGCCCCCATACGTGCGTGCATTTCGTTCAACCACAACGCCTTTTGCGCTGCCTCCACGTCGCTACTTTCCTCCATATCTGCATCCAGGCGCGCGGTGAGTAGTGCGTCCAGCACATCGCTGCTACCGGGCAGCTGTAACCAGGCTGCTACCTGCTGCTGCTCTTCCGGCGTGCATTGATGATCGAGATATTTAAGTAGTAGTGCTTTATTTACAGGATTTGCCATGTGTTATCAGTATGCAGGCAAACTGATGCCTGCTACTATATAAAGGCCATAAAAAAGAAGGAAGGGCTAATGCAAATGAAAATAATTTTTACCCGAGCATACAGCATAGTAAAATAAGGGTGCTGATGTCTGCATAATCTTTAAGATGATCACGAAAATGAGAAAGGGAAGCTTTGATATGGTTCTTGACTGTAAAGGGCGAGAGGTTCATTTCTTTCGCTATTTCGGCATGCGAAAGATTGTTATGACGACTGAGAATAAATACTTTCTGACGCTGGCTGCTCAACTGATCGAGCTGCTGCTGGTAAGCATTGTTAAGTTCATTGCAGGCAACGCGGCTACCTGCTTCATAGGCGCCGGTAGTTAACTGCTCTTCGATATGTTCTAAAGGAATGGTGCGCCCCTGCCGCCGGGTAACGATCTTTATAACGGCATTTTTCATGGCGCGAAACAGGTAAGATGCAAACTGGATGTCGGCCGGTAACTGTTCTCTTTTTTCCCATACCCATAACATCAGGTCCATCATGGCCTCCTCGGCGCGCGCTTCGTCTGATGTGTATTTAAGGGCGTAGTGGTAAAGCTTGCCGGAATAACGGTTAAATAATACATCAAAGGCTTTGGTATTGCCCTTTCTGCATTCGTCGAGTAATAAATCATCTGGTAATTCCGGTAACGTTATTCCCATAGCTTGGCCACCTTTTTCCGCACACAAACATAACTGCAAAAATTAACCGGGAATATTAAGGAACCATTAAGTTTACATGAACAAAAGTTACCGTGTAACTAACACCCCACCACCGCGAAGGCAATTCCACAATAGTTATAGTACTGCCTGCTCTGTTCACACCTAAAAATAAATTAAGGTTAATTATCTCTCCGCCCGCCCCCTGGCTCGCTCAAAAGCATACCGAAACTGGTACAATTGCTGTGCTAACCTGTAAATGATGCAACACCTCAACTGGCCTATTATTATCGCAGTAATCGCGATGGCACTCGCTTTGATGATATTCCTGGCAATCAGGAACAAACGCGACAAGAAGGAATTATTACCACCAGACACTACAGAAGACCCTGTTGCGGAAGCGCGTAAGCTGCATGAGAACCGCGACGACTCATTGTAACGATTTGTTCATGTTCCGGTAACGATTAGGCAACCTGCCATCAGGAACTTTAATCAACCTATAACTTTTGCACATGACATGGATGGACTGGCTTCAGAAGATCGATGAGTCGCTCTTTATTACTATTCACTATAACGGCACCAGTGAACTGGCAGACCCGGTAATGTTACTGCTGCGCAATGCACTTACCTGGGTACCGCTTTATGCATTTGTTTTATACTTTGTGATCAAATACAGGCCTAATAAAGCGGTGGCATTTCTTATCGGCACGCTCATCTGTTTCGCTATTGCCGACTATGGCAGCGCCAGTGTATTTAAACCTTTGTTCCAGCGCCTGCGCCCTTGTCATAACGAAGACCTGGTTCCCTTTTTACGCAATCTTATTGGCTGCGGCGGACAATACGGTTTCCCTTCTTCGCATGCTTCTAATCATTTTGCGATGGCCGCATTTTGGTTTTGGGTGATGCGTTACATGGGTATCAAAAGCATTTACTGGAACTGGGTATGGATATGGGCGGTGCTGATCGGTTATGCGCAGGTGTACGTTGGCAAACATTATCCGTTAGACATACTGGCCGGTGCCGCTTTCGGCATATTGACCGGCTTTATCGTATTCCGCCTGTTTACCTGGTGGGATAAATCGGGCCTCCGTTTACACAAACGGAACCAGTTCGATACTGTATCTTAGTACCTATGGAAAGCACTTCTTTCGATAAATTTTATCCCTGGTTTATTGCAGCTATCATTGCCAGCCTTATCCCAGGTCTCTTTACACCGCTCATGGAGCCGGATGCGGCCTTGTATGCAGGTATATCCAAACAGATCGTGTTACGGAACGACTGGATCAATTTGTACGCAAATGGTGCCAACTGGCTGGATAAACCTCACCTCCCCTTCTGGCTGGGCGCGGCAAGCTTCTCTGTTTTCGGCATCAACGCATTTGCCTGGAAACTGCCTGCATTTATTTGCTGGCTCATCGGCGCTATTTATACATTTAAGTTCGCACGCCATTTCTACGGGCAACATGCAGGCAAAGTATCGGCCCTTATTTATCTCTGCGCTTTACATGCGGTGATCAGCAGTAACGATGTACGTGCCGAACCTTATTTAACCTTGTTCCTGATAGCAGCTTCTTACCATTTGGTGAAAGCGATGCAACAGGGCATCCATATAATACCGGCGGCCCTGTTCACGGCCTTTGCATTAATGACCAAAGGCCCCTTCGTCCTTATTCCGCTTGGAGCAGGCATGTTTTTACACTGGGCCATGACCGGCAACTGGCGTCAACTCTATAATCCGCGCTGGTACCTGTGGTTATTACTCACCGCTATTTTCACCTCCCCTGAAATCATCTGCCTTTATTTACAGTTTGATGCGAAACCCGAACAGTTAGTATTCGGGCAACAGGGCGTTTCAGGCATTCGTTTTTTTCTGTGGGACAGCCAGTTCGGACGTTTCTTTAACACCGGCCCCATTAAGGGAAAGGGCGACCCTACCTTCTTCCTGCATACCCTGTTATGGGCCTTTTTACCCTGGAGCCTGTTGTTTTACGCCGCACTTTTCCAGCGTTTGCGCAAAATAAAGGAAGGGGTTGAATGGATTACCCTGGGCGCAGGTTTACTCACACTCATCGTATTCTCTTTATCACGTTTCCAGTTACCTCATTACCTCAATATCCTGTTCCCTTATTTTGCCATTATGCTGGCCGCCTGGTTGCAGGGATTACAGAAAGAAGGATTGAGAACTGCTACGATCATACAGCGCGTAGTAGCCATGATCATGATCGTACTGGCGGCAGGTATTGATATATTGTTCCGCGGACCAGGCTGGTGGGCCTACCTGGCCGTTGCCGGAGCAGCTGTAATTGTATGGTCGCTGCGGCGCGGCACCCGCAACATTGTGCTCGTAAGCGCCACGGGCAGTATTGCATTAGCCATCTTTCTGAATGTATTTTTTTATCCGCACCTGTTACAATACCAAGGTGGCACAACGGCTGCCAGATGGCTTAACCGGCAGCACATACAGGAGCCGGTATATCCTTACCGCATCACGTCTTACAGCTTAGACTTTTATTATAAAGGAAGGGTGAAATGGGAAGGCCAGGGCCAGCTGTTATACACGGCGCGTAAGGGCAAAACGGCCCTGGACTCAGCAGGTATCCCCTATAACATCATTAGAACAATTCCCTCCTACAAGGTTACCCGCCTCGACGGCAAGTTCGTAAACGCGTCTACCAGGAATAAAAGCCTGGATACCGCCTGGTTAATACGCACGGCGGCTATAGTCCCATAAACTTTTAAGAGCCGTTGAGCGGTATACTTTAACAATATCTATCCCATAAAAAAAGGGCGCATCCCTTTTGGATACGCCCTTACTTATTCACAGCTTAAATCTTAGAACTTCAGTTGGGTAGCAGTGGAGTCCTGGATGTTAGCTGCTACAGTAGCAGTGTCCATCAGGTAGTTCATCTGCGTTCTTGCTTTTGTCCACCTGCCGAGGCTAAGTGTGTACTCACCACCGAGTACATAAAAGTACCCCAGGTCGGCGGTGTTGTATGACAGGAACAGGGTGTTGGTACCTGCCCTGTAGTACGGCTGACTTGCCAGGGTGATCGGGTTCAGCACATCGTACCAGTCGTTATTGGTGATACGGTAACCATATTCGGGGCTTGCCTGGAAGAGGCTACCGCCACCGCTGATGAAGATCACGTCTACGGGTTTGGTATCTTTAGTAACGGTAGTACCTTCAAACACCGCTACACCAGTGGCGTTACCGCTGTTAGCGAACCATCCGCCGGTTTTGGCGCCAAAACCTTCGCCAGCAAGGTTCACGTAATCGTATGCCCTTATCCAGTTAGATTCGGCTATGCTCTTAGAGTTAGCACCGTTAATACGTTTACCGGTACCGCCCACATAGAAGTAAGTACCCTGTTTGGCTAAACCAGATGTCATATTGATTTTATACGTACGCATGTTGCCCGTGGCCCAGCCCTGAGTAGGGAAACCGGTAGGGTTAGACGCGCCGGCGTTGTTGGTTGTTACGATGGAGAATGGCGTTACGGAGAAGTCGATATCCCTTGTTGCCATCATCTGCACATACTCGTAGTTACCATCACCACCTTTTACGTCGGTCGCAATACCAGTGATCAGGATCGACTGGATCTCGATTTCGGAGCTAAGTATGCGGTAATCGCTGCTTTTGCAGAAACGGAACTCAGGACGTTGTTTTCCGTCAGCACCGATTTTATTGAACATGATACCGTAGTAGTTCGCCATTACGGGCAGCACACTGTCGGCAAATTGCGCACCGGCTTCGGTGTGCAGGGTGATGTTACCGAAACCATCGTTTAGCTTCCATTCACCTTTAAACTGGTCGGTTTTAGCGGGCAGTGGATTAAAACCGCCTTTTACGATAACCGCCTGCACGCTTTCGTAACGGTCGGGGAACTGCAACATCAGGTTGCTGTTTACCCTATAGATGGGAATAGGCTTATTGGACGCTACTTTCTTAATATCAGCCGGTGTAACACCAGTGATCTGAAGAATACCATCGATCCTTGTGAGTGTTTTTCCTTCTACTGAAATAACAACAGAGTCGCCAGGGAAATAGGTATCGGCAGCAGCACCGATTTGCAGGGAAATACCGCGGATAAGCCCAAGACGGCGGTTATCCTGTACTACCAACAGTCCTGCAGGCAGGTTACCACCAGAGTGATCGGATACTACCAGGCCCGCAATATAGGTGGCACCGGCCATGTTTGCTTCAGTAAGCACTACATCCTTCCCTTTGTATATATCTCTTAAATCGAGCATAGAGATATAGTCGGACAATACGCCGCCCGGGTAAGTTTTGTCTTCTTCGCACGACCATACACCTACAGCCATCAGGACTAAGAAGCAGGAATATTTTATAAAATTGTTCATTACGTTAGATTTCATGTTTAATGATTAGGACCGCTTATTTTTTCTGCCACCACACT
Source organism: uncultured Chitinophaga sp. (assembly GCF_902168175.1). Taxonomy (GTDB): domain Bacteria; phylum Bacteroidota; class Bacteroidia; order Chitinophagales; family Chitinophagaceae; genus Chitinophaga. The sequence continues at coordinate 26,860 of NZ_CABHOU010000077.1, forward strand.
TCTGTGAAAATTTCATCCGGACCCTGATTAGCCACTGCCAGTTTATAGTTGGTTGGGTTGGTCGACTGTACATACACAGGGTAGTTCAGCCTTGCAGGCATTACACCATTGTTAGCCAGGCCAACACCTTTAGGTAAGGTTGGGTGACCCGTACGACGGTATTCGAACCACTGCTGCAAGTCGCACATGAACAGCGCATAATATTTCTGCAAGTGAATCCTTTCCATTTTCTCTTCCAGGCTCAGGCTCTCATCCCAGTTGATGTCTGCCGCTACCAGGTAAGCCTGGATATCGTTCACCCATGTTGGCATCCATTGCTGTATGCTGGCCAGTGCGCCCGCATTGTAATGTGTTTGTGCATTACCGCTGATGAAACCTTTCACCACCGCTTCTGCCAGCATAAACTTCACTTCCGCGCAGTTCAGTATCATACCCAGTTCTTCCGTTTGCATAGAACGTTTGGAGGTATTAGAGTAGAAGTAAGATTGTTTAGGCGTGCCGGTACCAGGAGAATAACCGCTGGGAACGCCTTTGAAACCCTGGCTTCCCTGTGCAATAGCCCACCTGTTAATACCGTCGGCACCGAGCGAAATATTCATACGGGGATCGCTCCATACCATCAGGTTATCGATGAAGAAACTACCAATGGCCGGCGACCTGAAATCCTGTTCCCTTACTGCGGTTACATATGGATTTGCATAAGGCGCTGCGCCAGTCCATCTTAATATCGCAGATTCAGCGATAGTAGAGATGATCGGGTAAGTACCGGTTTTCGTTTCTGCGATCTCTTTAATTTTCTTTATCACCGTATCGGCCACTTCCGCTTTACCAGAAAGGCGCATGAGCTGCCTCAGGTACAGGGAGTTACCGAACTTACGCCAGCTAAGGGCAACACCTCCGAAAACCGGGTCGGTATTGTCTACGTTCGGCGCGCCCGACAACAGGCTATTCGCTTTTTCGAGGTTGGCGAAGATAGAAAAGTACACTTCTTTCTGTGTATTGAATGCCGGCTCAAAATTCAGGGTATCCTTTCCTTTATTGGAATCGGTGAAAGGAATGTCGCCATAAGTATCGGTGAGCAGGGAATATACGTACGACTGGCAGATCAGGGAAATACCCTGGTAAGTTTTGCTGAACGTCAGCGGCTGGCTGGCCACGCTGTACATGTCCTTAAAGTTCGTCAGCTGCAGGTACCAGTTGTTGTAGCTGTAATCAGCCCAGGTCCTGTTAAAATCGTAACGAAACACCTTTCCTTCAGCATCGTTCTGGTCTACCGTTACCTGCATCAGCTCATTATTGAAGTTACGGTTACGCACCATGTTGGTGGTAAGCGTGCTTACAAGCGCCGTAGGCAACAGCTGTTCTGGCAGTGCGATAGGTGAAGTATTAGGATTGGTGTTAATAGCAGTAAAATCTTTTGTGCAGGAAGACAGCATGGTGCCGGAAAGCAGTGCTACGCCTGTAATAATATTGATAAACTTCTTCATGATCGTGCTGATTAAAGTCCAATTATCAGGTTAAAACCAAATGAGCGGGTAGATGGGAACTGGGCAATTTCAAAGCCCTGGATGATATCTGTACCGCTGATCGTACCAAATTCGGGATCGAATATGGGCCATGGCGACCAGATAGCCAGGTTACGTCCATACACCCCTACTGATGCACGCTGCAGACCGATCTTTTTCATCATGGCAGGTTTGAAGGTATAATCGATCCTTGCTTCCCTGAATTTGATAAAGTCGGTGCTGAAAGTGCTGCCTTCTGCGTTATCGGCGCCAAAGTGCGAGCGGTAGTAACCATCAATATCAGTTGCAGTTACATTGTTTGGAATGTATTTGCCATCAGCCTGTTGAATAACACCTTTACCAATGATACCATTGTAACGGCCAGGCAGTGTATTCACCGTTTTACCCTGTTCTGCCAGCTTGTAGTGCGACAATGAATGTGCTACACCACCCCACTGGGCGTCGAACAGCAGGTTCAAACGGAATTGTTTGTAACTGAAATCGTTGGTCCAGCCCAGCTTACCTTTAGGAATGGTGTTGCCAAGGTATACTACGTTATCAGCCAGTTTAGCAAAACCAGTAGACTCGTCATATACGATCTGTCCGTCAGGCGATCTCATATAACCGTTACCATACATATCGCCCATGCTACCGCCAACGCGCGCTACGATCTGGGCACCGGATACAGGGCCGTTTCTCAGTACGATATTGGTATCGGGCAGTTCTACGATTTTGTTACGGTTAGCGGAGAATACGATGTTGGTATTCCATTTAAAGTCTTTTGTTGATACCGGTGTGCCGTTCAGCGCTATCTCAACGCCACTGTTACGAACTTTACCTGCGTTGAAGTAAGCAGAAGAGTAACCGGAAGCGCGGTCAAGCACACGGGTAAGGATCTGATCTTTTGTATTACCGCTATAAACTGCCAGGTCCAAACCAATGCGCTTTTTGAAGAGCTGAACATTCATACCAGCTTCAAATGTGGTAGTCCTCAGTGGTTTTAACTCATCGTTAGGCAATACAGTTGGGTTAGACAGGCCACCGGTAAAACCTGTAGGCGCATCGTAACCGTAAGAGGTCATGTATGGAGTGGTAGTACCGCTACCCACAGAAGCTGCAGACAAACGCACCTTCGCAAAATCGATCACATCAGGCAGTTTGGTTAGCTCAGAAAGAATAACCGAGGTACTCATTGAGTTATAGAAGAAGCCGGAGTTACCCAGGCGTGAAGGCAATGCAAGTACACTGTTCCAGTCCTGACGGCCGGTAAGGTCTACGAAGAGGTAATCTTTATACGAAAATGTAAAGAGGCCGTAGAAGCTGTTAAGCGCATATTGTGATTTATAAGGCAGGCTTACCAGCGGACCTTTGGCATTCGCCATGGAATAGATACCTGGTATCTTAAGGGAGTCTGCACGAAGTTCATCCTTATTATAGAGGTTTTTCAACTGGCTGCCACCTATCATTGCACTGATATCGATATCGTTTCTGAACTTCTTGTTATACCTTAACATGAAGTCGGTGCTAAGCTCGCGCGAATAAATATTCTGTGTACGAAAGCTACCTTTAGGCAATTTAGAACCCGCATCGAACGGGCGCTCCTGCGCACGCTGCTCATTACTGAGGTCCATGGAAGACCTGATCATCAGGCTCAGTTCATTGCTGAATTTATAAGTAGCCTGTATGTTGCCGGTTACATTGTGACGGTTAGTACGGTTAATAAAGCTATGGGCAATAGCGTATGGGTTTTCAGGGAACGAACTGAATGGATACTTGATCAGCTGACCTTCTGAACCATTTACCCAATAGTTTCTCAGCCAGTTAAGGTCTGCATTCGGCTGCCAGAAAATGAACCAGTACATAATAGACTGGTTACCGTAACCGCTGCCAGGAAGGTTATCGCTCTTCTTGATCGTGTAGTTAACTTTAGTATTAACCTGCAGTTTCTCATTGATCCTGGAGTTAGTAGATATAGCGAAAGAGTTACGGTCATAACCCGTGTTAGGCATGATCCAGTCATTCTTCACATTGGTTGCAGAGAAACGTGCAGATGTTTTATCGCCGCTCGCGTCTACAGACACTGTGTTGGTAAGTGTTTTACCTGTTTCGAAATAATTCTGGATACCGTTTTTGTACGGCACCCATGGCGTACGCTCCGTGCTTCTTGTTTGCGTCTTAGGATCGTACTGGTAAAACGACTGTCCGTCGAATTTAGGGCCGTAGGCAGAGCTGGTGCCGCTGGTAGAGGAACCGTCTTCGGAAGTACCATAGGAATAATAGTTGGCGCCACCAGTACCCTGGCCGTACTCGTACTGAAGTTCTGGCCAGCGGTTAATATCTTCCATAGAGCCGTTAGAGGTAAACGTAACCCCTATGCCTCTTTTATTTTTAGTTACACCAGATTTTGTAGTGATGATCAAAGCACCGTTGGCACCACGCTGACCGTACAAGGCGGAAGCAGCCGGGCCTTTCAGTACCGTTACAGATTCAATATCTTCCGGATTGATGTCGTTCAAACCACTACCATAGTCAGCAGGCATGTTATCACTGCTGGTACCGTAAGCAGCTTCGCCCGCAATAGCCGTACGCCGCGCACTGCCCTGGTTAATTACCACTCCATCTACCACTACCAGCGCTTCATTATCACCGGTAAGGTTATTTTCGCCGCGGAGAATTACTTTGATAGAGCCGGTGGGGCCGCCATTAGACCTAACGAGGTTAAGGCCGGCCACCTTGCCAGACAAGGCATCCAGCCAGTTATTGGAGATCGCATTGGTGAGCTGCTCGTTTTTTACAACCGTAGCGGCATAACCCAGCGCTTTTTCTTCACGTTTGATACCAAGCGCTGTTACCACTACTTCACCCAGCGCTTTCTGATCTTCTTTCAACGATATGTTCACCCGTTGCGTTTCTTTAATCGTTACTTCCCTGGTTATAAAACCGAGGTAAGAAAACACCAGCACACCACCACCGGGAGGAAGCGTAATAAGATAGTTACCGTTCTTATCGCTGGTAGTACCCTTTGTACTATTCTTAGGGTGTACACTTACACCAAAGAGCGCCTCGCCCTTATCGTCCGTTATTTTACCACGCACCACTACTTCCTCTGCCTGCGTAATGGCAAAAACCGAGGCCGGGTGATTGATAACGGGGGGAGTAAATGCTGTTCGTCCGGTCGCCATGCTGGTTGCGCATATTTGCAGCCCGGTGATAAATAGTAAAAAGTGTTTCATCAACAATTATTGTTTATGTAATAATTCTCTATAAAAAAAGTCAGAATGAAATGACGTGTATTCTACGCTTATGTTGGTCCTATTTTTCAGGGCGCTAAAGTAGAAGTGCTATGTTAAGGCCGCGTTAAGGGAAGGTTAAAGAAACGTGAACAATAGTGCTGAGATGTACGGTTGCAGCGGATATACATTAATACAGTTGAATATATATGCGTTGGCGTTAAACTTCCCGCGGGTTAATTCTTCGGCATCTATGCAATGAATTTTGTATATTAAAGTATAATTCCACTTTTTGAATAAAAGACAACTCATTATCTGTAGCGCTATCATTTGCGCCCTGGTTATTCTTTCCCGGTGCATCAGCAAACAACCGGCAGGCGGCGATATGCGGGGACCGCAATATGCCGCCGCGAACAGCTGCGAAAGCTGCCACAAGGCGATTTACGATTCCTATCAGTCTACCGCGCATGCCCATACTTCGGGCTTAGCCAACGCGCAAACAGTAAAGGGTACACTTACCGCACCCGCCAATCGCTTTGTATTTGGTAATGGCACTGAGGTGGTGATGGAACAACAAGACGGCCGCCTGTACCAGGCTGCCTATTCGAACGGCGCATTACAACAAAAACAGGCATTTGATATAGCAGTAGGTTCGGGCAGGAAGGCCCAAACGTTCCTATACTGGCAGGCAGGGAAATACATGCAGCTGCCCATTTCCTGGTTTGTACCGGCCAACAGCTGGGCGAACAGCCCGGGTTTCCCGGCCGATCATCCGAAGTTCGACCGGGCGATACCCAGCACCTGTTTCGGTTGCCACAGTTCTATGGTCGGTATCAAATCGGTATCGGCGCAGGGGTTAGAGATGCAGGAGGAATTTGAGCAGAACAAACTGGTAGCAGGTATCGACTGTCAGCGTTGCCATGGCCCGGCTGCCGATCATGTGAATTATCAAACAGAACATCCGCAGGAAAAAACAGCGCATTTCATGGCGAAGATCGGTGCCCTTAATACCCAGCAGCAGATCGACATGTGCGCGGTATGTCACTCGGGCCTCAAACCCATGTTAAAACCCGCCTCCGAATTTAAACCCGGCGATGCGCTTGCCGACTTCGTAATGCCAACAGCCCCCTTCCCTACTTCGCGCATCGACGTACATGGCAACCAGCTTCAATTGCTCGCTGCCAGCAAATGTTTTACCGGCAGTAAACAAATGACCTGCTCCAGTTGCCACAGTCCACATAAAACAGAACGGGAGAACATGCAGGTATTTTCTCAGCGCTGCATGAGCTGCCACATGGCAGGCAGCCCTAACTTCTGCACCTTAAAAACAGTGCCGGCTGCCACGTTACAACAAAACTGCATCGACTGCCACATGCCGGCCACCCCATCCAGCGCTATCACGCTTTTGACTAACGGGAAGCAAAGTCCAACGCCCGATTCGATACGTACGCATTGGATAAAGGTGTATAAAGAGGTGAAGTAACATGGCACCGGTCCAACATATGCAAAAAATGCTATCGATATAAAATCATTATATCAAACATTTACCCCGCATTATGGATATTTTTTGCTACTTTAAAGCAGCATTCCACCATATTGGCCGGTCGGGATAAACACAGGTTCCCCATTCGCAGCAGGCAACTTCGGTTTAAGCTATCGCTTTATTACTGGCCAACAACACCTGATCCCAACCTGTTTAATATGAAAAAGATCAATATAGTGGTCTGCTTTACACCGGAACGCCTTTCAATACTTCGTCATAAAAAAATCATTACCACCGGCAGCCGCTCAGGAACATACTCGTTTGCGCGGCCATGCTGTTAGTGCTGGCAAAGTATTTTACATCGTACCGTTTGCGTTCAAACTAAATTAACATGAATCTTTCCAACAAATACATGCGCGGCCTGTCGCTTTCACTGGTACTCCTTGCCGCATGCGCTCCACAGGCGGGCGAACCAGCAAACGATATCATGCAGGTGAACATCCGCGACTATTATATGCCTGACGATAGCCTGGTATCGGGCAAAGTATTCTGCTATGCCGACAACTCCGGTGAGATCAGCAAGTATACCAAATACCAGTTATTCACCTTGGCCGATACCATCCGGCAAATCAGAAGTTACGACAGTGCCGGCCGGCAAACCAGCCTTGAAAGCGTACGTTATGTTACGGGTGGATTTCAACAGATCAATGGGTACACACTCACGGGAGATAACCTTACAGATACCATTTATATCACGTACGGCAAAGAGATCGTGCCCTGGTTACAACCATTAACGAGCGACAGCTCCACTTACAATTTCACTGCATCCACCCAACTCTATGGCGCTCCTGCAAAGTTTACCACATTGGGGCATGTGGAATACATAACCGACCATTCGATAACCAGGCCTTATAGTCCCGGCAACTGCATTATGGTCGTTCATATCTCCAAAATTGAACTGGGTATACCGGGGCCTGACGGCAATAAACAAGGTACAGTTATCGTAAAACATGTACTTGCCAAAGGCAAAGGTGAGGTATTCAGCACCACAGAAGGTGGCCTGACCGCCAGCGAAACGCATCGCCTGGTGAAAGTTATTAGTGTGCGCGAATTTGAGGCTATGTTTCACCACGCATTTGTAAGCACGAAATAGGTTACACCAGCTATTTCTGAAGGTAGTCCACAATTAACGCTGTTACCAATGCACGTAAGCTCTCATCCTGCTTCTCCGCACAAATTTCACCAATGTAATCGCCGTGCCCGGAAGGCAATATCGCGAGCCTTGCACCAGGCAACAGGCGTGATAAGGTTACCGCGTGTTCGGTAGTTGCCACGTCTTTATCGCCACTAATCACCAGCACAGGCGACTGTATTCCTTTAATCAGTGCATCGGGAATATCTTTAAAACCTTTCATCCTTTCCACATCTCTGTCGAACATAGTTTGCAGGCCCTTAGGATCGTTGTTGGCCTTCAAATAAGCCTCGGCCAGGGGTTTAGGCATCCATTCCAGTTTAGCGCCTTCAAAGCCATCGAAAAAGCCTTTTATGACGCCTGCACGGTTGTAGATGGCAGATGCTACCACCAGTTTATCTGCCATCTGCGGATGGCGTATACCGAATTGTAAGGTGGTAGTACCTCCGTTGCTGAAGCCCATTACCGATGCCTTACCGATGTTCAGGTGCTTAAGTAATGCCGCCACATCGTCCGCATCCTGCTCAAAACTTAAAGGAGTACCCCTGTCTTTCGTATGGCCATGCGCCTGTAACTCCACCGCTATCACTTTAAAATGTTTGGCCAGCACGGGCAATATCCGGCCGTAATTGCTTTCTATGGTGGAACCACCGCCATGTAATAATACCAGCGGCTGACCGCTGCCATGCAATTCGTAGTAGATATCCAGGCCGTTTATTTTAGCATAGTGGCCGGCAGAGGGTTGTGCGTTCATATCGAGGTTTGTTATCAGCAAAAAGATAATTATTAAAAGGCGATACATAAGTGGGAATATTGATGATGATGCAAATTTATTGCCTGCCCGGTTGATACAACGGGGGTTAAAGCGGCAATATAAGGGGCAATTACGTCACCGGCATCATAATCCACAGTTCAACCGCAGTATCTGACAATCCGGCTGTAAAATGTTGCCCGTCACGCCGTACATGCTAATTTAAATGCAAATATCCTTTATGAATCAAAGAGTTATTCTTATTACAGGTGCCAATCGTGGATTAGGCCTGGAAACCGCCAGGCAGCTTGCCGCGCAGGGTCATATTATTTACATCGGTAGCAGGGATGCCCGTAAGGGCAAGATGGCCGCCGGTACTTTAAAAGACCATGCCGTTACCTCGCTGCAAATCGATTTGACCGACCCCGGCACCTTTCCTGCCGCCGCCTCGTACATCGAAGGGCAACACGGCCGGCTGGACGTGCTGATCAACAATGCCGGCGTGATGCTGGACGAAGACATCATGGCCGATTCCACCCACAATGTAAAACCTGGTATTTTAAAACAATCGTTCCTTACCAATTTCTTCGGCACGGTAGAACTCACCAATTACCTGCTGCCCCTGCTCATGAAAAGCGTCGCCCCGCGTATCGTTAATTTATCGTCGAACGTTGGCTCGCTTACCATGCACTCCAACCGTGCCCCGCTGATGAAGACCTTCGCCTACAACAGCAGTAAAACGGCCTTAAACGCCTATACCGTTCACCTGGCCAACGCCTATGCCGATACGCCGTTAAAGGTAAATTCCGCCCACCCGGGATGGCTTAAAACAGATATGGGTACGGAGTATGCACCCATGGAAGTATCTGAGGGCGTGGAAACCATTTCATGGCTGGCCACTTTGCCCGACGATGGCCCTAGTGGTGGCTTCTTCCACAAGCAGGAAAAGATCGACTGGTAGATGTGTAAAGCCTTGCAGGCCGGTGGCCTGCGAGGCTTCTGTTTCCAGCCGAAACTTTACAAAGCAAGAGTACTATTTGCTGCATGTAAATTCTCCCGTTAGCGGAAACAAATTCCTCAATATTATGATCATCATACCGATCACATTAAAGGAAGTTGTGGTTAACAATGTTATCAAAACAGCATCAGACAAATTCAGGTCTAAGAGATTATCATTAAAGAATAAAATACAAACCACCGATGCGAACCAGAGAAATATTATTAGCACAAAATAATAGGCCAGGTGCTTTCGGAGTAAAGTATCTATATCAAACCTTTTTATCATGGAATGGGTTAAACGATCATCCATAACAACATTTCTACCTCGACCCACTAAAACACTTCCAATTAAAGGATCAAGAATTTTCTCCCGCTTCCGAAATTCGGTTCAGGTTGGTTAACTTATCAATGGACATATAATCAGGGTTAACTTAATTTGCAGGAACTTTTTCCATGTGCCCCCTATAGAACGCATACAGATCGTCATCAGGAATTGTGAGATTATAACCCGCGCGATACACCTTCTCATAAGGAGTGTTTTCCTGACCAGTGATTGCATTTAAGTACGCACCATCATACCTACCGTACTTGTTCCAGATTACATCCAGGAATTTCTTGTCGAGGTCTGCTATTTTGTTATTTCCTACAGCATTAGGCAGCACCCCTGTTATATATTTTTTTCCATATTCTGCCAAGCTGTTAAACAATGATGGAAACACCGGACCAAAATCCCAGGCGGCAGGATGCTCGTCAGTTAATTTCTCCGTTTTTTCGGTGAGTGCCAGATACCAGCCATAAGCAATGTAGGTTAACTGAACAACTTTCATCGGCGTAAGACTACCCACCCTGGCATATTTCGATATGAAATAATTGGCTACAGTTGTTGGATTGTAAGGCATGTATTACTATCGTTTTAACGAAAATAGTATTTTTTTTGATTGTACTTTTTGCGTGAAATCGCATGCTGTATATACACCGCTTCGGCAACTTTTATTTTTCCACAATCCATATTTCAGACGATATTCTTTACCTTTCTTTTTACAAAAAAACGCATACCACTTATGAAAATAAACGACATCACATTGCCGGCCTTTCGATCACAATACTGCTTTTACCCGGAGAGCCGGGGCAACATGCCGCACCAGGGCTATCGCTCCGATTCCCCTGTAGGACTGTAAGGGCACGCAATACGGAATAAATTAACAGATGATATAGCCCCATCTGCCAGGAAAAAACTACCTTCCCGGCTCAAACCATTTTTTGATTACATGAGAAAGTACGGAATCATGGCAGCCACCGGGCTATTTTTTTTATCGTTAGCCGCCTGCAAAAGCACAAAAACAACCAGTGGAAAACCTGGCCAGTTACTCACCCACATGTCGGTACCACGGTCTACCCCTACAGGTAACCCCGTAATACTGCACTTCACGGTGTATAATCCTACCAAAAGCGAATTAAGCTTCTGCAAATGGCATACGCCGTTTGAAGGTTTCATGAGCACTTTCCTGGACATTAAAGCAGCCAATGGCCAGCCGGCAGACTATCGCGGCGCAATGGCCAAACGCATTATGCCGCCGCCACCGGAGTCTTATATTAAGGTGCCTGCGAAAGACAGTGTTAGTGTAGACATCGACATTACCAGGGGCTACAACCTCGCTGCTCCCGGACTATACACCGGCACTTACCAGGGCAGCGGTATGAGCGGATTAGAGAAGGCAAATACGATCACATTTACGATCTCTAAATAATCGGACCAATAAAAAAATCAAAGGCCCCGTCTTCGTTAAGACGGGGCCTTTGATTTTTACATAACATACTATAATACAATTAGTTGACAGGCAACTATCACAAACAGGCATTCCCCCTTACGATTTAACTGTGTAAGCCATGCCAATTATTGTACATTTGGATAGAATGATGGCTAAACAGACGATATAGACGAACAAACTGTCGGAAAGGCACCCTCAGTATTAACACGCCGGCCCGGCTAATAAGTTTTTACCCCGATAAACTTGCAGCGCATGAAAATATTAATTTTACTGATCTTGTTACTGGTGCTGTTAACCTGCCACCAGGCATTTATCAATGGTGGAGCGTTACCATCCTCTACATCCGACGTAAGCAGGATGTTACAGTACCTCTGCCGTTAACAGACTCAAGTTACTCCCCGTTCGCGTTCGTGGTAAGCACCCCGCTCATATAATCAAAAAACGGACGCATGGCTCTAAACGTTTTGTCGGCCTCCTCCAGGAAGGTAGGGCTTAACACCTGTTCATCGGTAAAATTACGGACAAGTAAAAACTGCTTGTAACGCAACAAATCGATGGCTTCATGATCGTTGGGAAAGCCTTTGGGGGCGGTTTTCAACTGTTCGCCACGCAGCGATGTAAAGTAGGACACAAATGTTTTGTTCGCCAGTATTTTCCGCAAGGGCGAGGCATCAAAGGCAATATCGTCACGCACCAGCTTAAGATCTTCGGGCACAGGACCAAAGAAACCACCGGCCACAAAGCTATTCCCTTCTTCAATGTGGAAGTAGTAACCACCGCGCCGCTGTTGGGTAGCACGTTTAAAGCTGCCGCTCCAATGGGTTTTATACGGCGTTTTATCGTTAGAAAAACGGGTGTCGCGGTAAATGCGGTAAATACTTTTTTTGCCGGATGCCGTTTCTATGAGATCGTGCCCGCTCAGCTTGTGCAATAATGCATCTGCAAAATCTTCCACCAGTTTTAATTCCTGCAGGTACTGGTCTTTATGATTATTAAACCAGTCGCGGTTATTATTTTTACCGAGCTTCGCCAGGAAATCGAACCCCGACCGATGTATTTGCTGTTGTTCCTTTTTGGCCATTTCCGTTATTATTGACGGCAAATATACGGCATGTTAGTTCTCCAGCAGCGGCACAATATGTTCCCACCCTACCTGTTTCGCAAAATCAAGCGCCGACTTACCATTGGCGGCCTTTACGTTTTTATCTGCCTTGAACTGTAATAATATTTCCACGATGCTTTTGTTACCAGCAATGGTTTCGCGATGCAGCAACGTATACCCGGCCTCGTCCTGGTTCGTAATTTCCGCGGGGTACTCCTGCAGGAACTTTACAAAACTTTCCTTCATATTGATACTCATCGGATGTTCTATCAGATTATCCGGGTTCTCATCCTGCCTGGCGGCCACTTCAATGTTGTTAAAGTCGCCGAAATCGAGTCCCCACGCTTCATCATGTTCGCGGCGTTCCTCTTCAGACATGGCGGCGCGTAAAGCATGTATCGTAAACCCGCCATAAGTCTTATCCTGACTGGCAAATAACCAGTCGCTGATCTGGCTTAAAGGCACACGTATAAAATCGCCCTTCTTCACATTCGTAATATCACCCGGATCGTTGATAAGCGTACCACTCACCTGCTCGCCATCAAACTCCACATCATTGATCCACATATGTTCCACTTTAGGTTCCTGCCGGCCGGGTGCATATTGCATGAAGGCCACCTTTACACAGGCCAGGTCCAGTCCCGGTACTATCCTGCGGGCTTCCCACGACACCTCCCTCCAAAAGTATTTAAACGTATCCTGCGCTTTCTCGAAAGCATCAATCATTTCCGGGTTATCGGCTGCTGAATAAAAAACGTTGCTCTGTGCCATCGGTGTATTATTAGTAATTACTAAGGGTTCAGTTATTTTTTCGTCCGTGCAAATTAAGCAATTATTGCTATCCGAAAGCAGCACCTCCTTCGTTTCCGGCAGTTCCTCCGGTTGCCCGTCCACATCAGCCAGTACCAGTGCATTGTACCCACTGTTCTGCAACGTAAAACGCACTCCGAAGGTTGTGTATATACACTACTTATGGGCTGCTGATGCGTCACTGGTGGTTAGTTATCCTGATAGAATCCTTATATTACTTCCCGGTAAGTTCGTGTTGACAGTTATGTAACTGTATGGCAGGACCGTTCTGTCTGCACTGATACTTATATGAAGAAACTTCACAATAGTTATTTTTTCACCCTGCATAATTACTGCAGTGAGCCACTGGCGCGGAAAATAAAGGAATAAGCTACACAATACGGGCACTACCGTGGCGTTATAAAGCACATTGAAGAACCTTTTTTGAGCGAGTGCGCGAGAATTTTAACTATGTCAAACATGAAACAACTTATGCTAGCGCTAGTTGCCGCTGCGGCGGTTATGATGAGTGTATCCTGCCGTAAGGCGGATAGCAAAGAGCCCAAACCTAACCTTCCGGACACCACCAACAACATTCCCGACGAAGCAGCGGCCAACAAGCCACTGATGAAGGATTTTATGGGCCTTAACGGGCATTTCCAGTTTAAACCAGACCTTTACAAGCAGGTAGTAAAGCAGGTACGTAACTATCATAATGTGGACTGGGACGTAGCCAAACCCGGCGATCCGATCACCATTCCCAACACCATTAATGGGGTTGACTGGAAAAATGACCTGTACCTGTTCTGGAAGAATGCCGGTTTTGAAACCGATATCTGTATCCAGTTTGCCAGCTTTGGTGCTGAAAACCAAAACTTTAAGACCATCTGGAAAGGTAAAGAGCAGTGGAGTTACGATTATACCAAGGCCATGGCTAAGTATTTTGGCCCTTCCGGTACGGAGAAACTGGCTACCACCTTTGAAATAGATAATGAGCCAGGCAAACGGGTGGATGCGGCTACCTTCCAGACCATCTTTAAACAGATGGCCAAAGGCATCCGCGACGGCGACCCCAAGGCAAAGATCGTTACACCTACCATCCAGGCGAGGGCGGCGGACGATTACTCGCAGGATGTGAGAACGTTTTACGGGCAGGCAGACATACTGCCATTGTACGATGTGTTAAACGTACACACTTATCCCACCCTGCCCCAGGGCGCGGGTAATCCCAATTCCTGGAACCGTACTTACCCCGAAGATGCTTCGGCCAACTACCTGAAAGTAGCGCAGGAAGTAATCGACTGGCGTAATACCACCGCCCCCGGCAAACAGGTATGGATTACCGAATTCGGGTACGACGCCCCCACCGAAGCCGCGATGAAAAACCGTACCGGCTGGTTCCTGGAACTCGACTGGCAGGGTCATACCGACTTACAGCAGGCACAGTACCTGGTACGTTCGTTCCTGGCCTTTGCGCCGATGGACATTAACCGTGCTTACCTCTATTACTTTAACGATGAGGACGAAGCAGCGTTTCATGCAGCATCGGGCCTTACCCGTAAGTTTGTACCGAAGATGAGTTTCTACGCGGTGAAGCAGTTATACAACACGCTGGGTGAATACCGTTTTGCACGGGTTATTAAAAAAGAAACAGGCGATGTGTTCGTATACGAATTCAGGCATGGCTCCGACCCCAACAACCGCGTTTGGGTGGCATGGTCGCCTACAGGTGTAAAGTCACATGAAAAGAATGGTTACAAACCAAGAGAAGCCCGTATTACCCTGAGCGGTTTGCCTGGCAAACCAGTGAGTGTAAAAGCGATGGCCACCACTTCAGCGGCGCCGGCCGAGGCAAACTGGGAGAAGAAAAGCGATACCGAGATTGCCGTAACAATTGGTGAAGGGCCGGTATATATACAGTTGCAGAAATAATCATTTCAAAGATAGAATGAGGAAGGTCGCGCCGTTACCGGTGCGACCTTTTTACATTTTTCGTACTTTTAGGCCGATATGACCGTCAAACATTTTCCACCCACAGCAAAACTGGCTCCTTACATCAAGGAGTTTTTATTGATTGAGAGTGATGAGGATGTGTGGAATAAGCCGCTGCCAGATACCTCGCTGGTGATGGCTTTCCGGTACAAAGGGCTGGTGCAGTTGCAGGCCGGGGATACAGGCGAGAACCTGTCACCGCTTTCCTTATCCGGATTACGAAAATCCTTCCGGCTGTTTAAGTATGTTAAAGGTTCAGGCAACCTGCTGGTTATTTTCAGGGAGGGAGGCATGAATGCCTTTATGCTTAAACCAACGCCCGCACACACCTTATTCGACCTTCACATTTCCGCCGGTCACCTGTTCCCGGCAGATGAACTTAATAACGTTGCAGATCAGCTGGCGCATGTGACGCACCCCTCACAACGGATCAATATTATCGAATCATTTTTGCAGGATAAACTGACCGATCACACACCCGATGCATTGGTACTTCACGCCGTGGAAGTGATTAAAGCGCGGCATGGCATTGTGAAGATCAAAGAACTGGCATCTTCCCTTTACATCAGCCAGGATGCTTTTGAAAAGCGGTTCAGGACACTTATAGGCGCATCTCCCAAACAATTTGCCTCTATCGTACGCTTACGCCACCTCATTGCGCAATACCCTTCCCATGCCAGCCTTACTGCCGCCAGCTATGAGGCAGGTTATTTCGATCAATCCCACTTCATCAAAGATTTCAAGCTCTTCACCGGCGAAACACCCCGCCAGTTCTTTACTGCCACCCGTTCCTGGTAAGTCACTGATTTTTTACAATTCCAGCTTCGCCCCACTTAATAGCTTTGTAAAAAGCAA
The DNA here is from genome assembly GCF_902168175.1 of uncultured Chitinophaga sp. Taxonomy (GTDB): domain Bacteria; phylum Bacteroidota; class Bacteroidia; order Chitinophagales; family Chitinophagaceae; genus Chitinophaga. Next base: position 42,527 of record NZ_CABHOU010000077.1, read on the forward strand.
TTTATGAATAGCCGTACACTACTGCTTATTGCACTGCTACTGCCAGCCGGGTATTCCGTTGCGCAGCATCATTCAACTAAAAAAGAACAAGTTATGACCAACAAACCGAGCATCTTAAGCCTTTACCAGGACTGCCTGAACAAACATCGTTTCGATCTGTTAAACGATTACATCTCGCCCGATTACACCGCCATCAATGGTGTGAAAGGCCCTACCGGCTTCGCCTCCACCACCGACGCTATTGTTAAAGCCTTCCCCGATGCGCAATGGATAGTGGAAGAAGTAATTGCCGAAGGAGAAAAGGTATACATCCGCTGGAAATTCGAGGGTACACATACAGGCGGTACATTTCAACAGATCGCCCCTACCGGTAAAAAGGTATCCAACACCGGCATGGGTGTATACACCTTCAGAGACGGGAAGGTTGTGGCTACGAATGTGTTTACTGATCGGCTAATGTTTATGCAGCAGTTGGGAGTGTTGCCGGTGGATTTGGGGAAGTAAAGAAGTCAGGGGGATATTGCTTTCGTACGCGCGTTGCATGCAACGTTTTTTACTGGAGCGACGGGTTGCTTCGCTTCGCTCGCAATGACGACAAGGTGTAACGCTTCGCATCCATTCATTCTGACACAAGCATTTCATTTAAGTGAATGGAAAACATTACGCGAAACGATGAAACGCCGCATTGGCAATACTCCCCCGCCGTCATTGCGAGCGAAGCGAAGCAACCCGTCGCTCCAGTAAAAAGCGCTACTAACATAAAAGCCTGTACGGGCAAAACCTCGCCCCCACCATTACTTCAACCTCGGCAAACCCCTCCACCACACCGTAAGCTTACTCTTCAACCCCGCCGCTACGGCTACTTCACTCGCAGCCACATTCGTTGTTTCATTCCGGTCTTTATCCATGTTGTACAACTGAACATCGCTCCCATCCGCGTTCATCAGCAACTTCCATTTACCGGAGCGCATGGCGAGGCTGGGGCTCTTGTCTTTTGCACCGGGGTATTTGTAGGCAATATCATTTCTTCCGTACTCCCAGTACATATCTTTTCCTCTTTCAGATGGTTTGCCTAAGAACACCCCACTCCTGTCCTTACCATCTCCTTTGTAATCCGCAGGTACTTTAATACCGGCAATATGGAGCAGCGAAGGTAACAGGTCAGTGGCGTGTACTTCAGAGGTTTCGTCGCTGCGGCCGGCAGGTATATGACCCGGCCAGCTCACGATAAAAGGCATGCGTATACCACCTTCGTACAGCGATAACTTCGTACCTCTTAAGTCTGCAGCCCTGCTGCCCCTGAAGCTGGGTAAAGGCCCATTATCACTGGTAAAAATGATGATCGTATTCTTATCTTCCCCTATCCTTTTCAAACCTTCTGCCAGGCGGCCTATCTGTACATCATATTCTTTCAATACGTTTTTAAAGGCCACTTCCGACTGTGGGCCTGATGGTGCTTCATCGTCGGGCTGCGGCACCCAGGGAGTATGCACATCATCGGGCCAGAGGTTGATGAAGCAGGGTTGGCCTTTATGCTGCTGCATAAAGGCGAGGGTTTTGTCTACAAAGTATTGAGTTCTGTTCCAGCGTTTGATGCTGTCTTTATCCGACCATATCCAGTCGGTGGCGGTAAGTAATGGATCGGGATCGGGGCTTTCGTAGGTGCTGGCGTGGGCATCAAAACCATATTGTTCGAAGCCGGGGGCATCCTTCACATCGCGGCCGCCGCCCATATGCCATTTGCCGAAGTGGCCTGTTGCATAACCGGCGTTCTTAAACATCCGGGCCATGGTGGGCGCGGCGGTATCGAGAAAATCAGTTTGTTCGGCCTCCCGGTTGTGTTTTTTATTATCGAGATAAGTAGCAAAGTTCCACCTGCCGGGATACATGCCTGTTAATATTCCAGCCCTGGACGGAGAACAGATAGGTGCAGCGCTATAGTAGCGGGTGATTTTCATTCCGCTTTCAGCGAGGCGATCGATGTTGGGCGTTGGCAACACTTTACCGCCAAAGCTGCTGATATCTCCATACCCCAGATCATCGCTTAGGATGATAATGATATTAGGTTTTACGGGAGGTGATGATGCAGGTTTACCGTTAAGCAAATGAATACTACCCATTGCCGCCGCAACGAGCAGCGTAAGAGTTAGAAATGGTTTGATCATGACGTGATGGTTTTCCTATGGGAAGATAAGATAGTAAAAGCTGGCAACAATTTATAGTCCTGTGAACCTGTGTGTAACAGGTGATTAAAAAGGGAGAATTATGGGGTGGAAAAGCCTCACTTTGGGTTGTAGCGCAGGAGGCGGTGTATACATCTGTGTAATAGCAGATTGCATTAGTGGTTCCACACATGGTGTACACCACTAATGCATCAAAAATTATTTATCGTGTTCATTAACTGGCATTTCAAACACGAAGGCTATTCTTCCTCCTTCTTTTTCCGCTCCTGCTCCTTAATATCTTCTTCCGGATCAGCTTCGTCGCCCTCTTCGGCGAGGCCTTTTATCAAAGACGAGATAGGGCCTTCCATTTTCTCCTGCGGATTAGGACCCAGTGTTTCAGGATCTGGCTGGATAGGAGAATCAGCATTTTCCTTTTCTGATTTGCGTTCTTCTTTTTCTTTATCTGTCATGGCTATCGGTTTTACTGATGTGTCAGGAAAATCATGCCAACGCACCGGTTATTTTTATGGAATCAGAAGAAACGCCGCATCATCAGGAAAATACATCACCATGACCTATTACTATTTACCAACCCTTTTGCTGGGTACAATGTTTAGCTGTACAATTGCCGCCACGCCGGCTAATGGCCCTGTAGAAGGTGTTGCCCGCAGTACTAAACTCACCGCTGCACAAATCGCCCGGTTAGACAGTACAGACATTAAATTTCAGCACCGCAGCATGATACACGCTTACAGCAGCAGCCAGTTCGCAAAACCATCCAATGGCGAAGGGCATTCTGATAATATTGCCCGGCCTGTAGATGGTACGTTCGAACGTAAAGGTATTTATCTCTATATCAATGAAAAAGAAACGGTAACGCTGGACAGGACTTACCGCGGCAACGTATTGTACCTGGTTAACACCGCCGATTCAAACCTCACCCTGAATGCGAGCGACAGTTACATCCGTATCATGACCGAGGCGCTTGATGATAAAGGAAAATGGAAACCGGTGATGTATTTTCCCAGCAGCTGGTGTGGCAACAGTTACCACGAGATAACGCTGGCGCAGAACGAGTACTGGTCATTTGCCACACCGGTATTCAAAGGCAACTTTAAAACTAAACTACGATATACATTATCGATAGGCGGGCAACAACAGCTCATCTCCAACGAAATCGTAACCTATATCAACAAAGAACAGTTTGATCCTAAAACAAAAGAGGGGCATCGGGCTACAGACATTATGGACCCGTACAGGGATTAAAAAAAGGCAGCCGTACCCACAGGAGTGCGGGTACGGCTGCCTGCAATCAACACCGCTATTCTACAAAGCTTCTGTGGCTGCCTGCATATCCACAACATCCCAGTTATTCACCTTCACTACCAGGTTGTGGTTTACGGGCAGTTTAACCGCCAACTGTTTATTTACAGGCGCATTCGCATTTTTGGCCAGCGAATATGCATTTACGGCTACGTTTTTCAACGCACTTTTATTTCCCAACCGGAACTCACTTAAGTTTTCCGCTACGGCTACTTTACATTCCTTACCCGGTCCGCCGCCTACACCGCTGATGGACAGCGAGCGCACCTGCTCGCCTACCAGCCTTGAAAAAGTTAGCGTGAAAGCCTTTTCTTCGTGCGGAGTAAAGCTGATTTCGGAAGCATCTTCGTTTACTTCCAGCACATCCTGCTGACCAGGTTTGGTTTGTACATTCTCCAGTTTTACCGTGGTGCCGTCGGGCATAATGCTGTTGAAGGTGTATACACCGGTGCCTGTGCCTACGATCTTACGTTTATAGGTTTGACCAAGAGGCAGCATATATGCACCGGGCGCCAGGTAACAAGGGCGTGCGTCAGGAATTTCTGCGTAAATCTTACCATTAAAGTTGCCCAAACGTCTGTTACCCGCATCTTGTATCTGCATATCGGCAGGGCTTAACAGGAAATCGATCACAAAACTGCTAAGACCAAAAGCACCACTGAACGGCAGATCGTGATCGCTGAGCAGGTACGCACCGTTACTCATGTGACCAAGGGTAATGTTATTGCTGCTGCTAAAACTGATGCCCTTACCTTCTACATGATAGTCGAAATGCAGCACTGACCCCACCTTCCTGAACTGAATCCAGCATTCCGGGTTAGTGGGATTGTTACAGTCCCAGCAATACATCTTCACATCTTTCAGGTCTGATATCGTGCTGGTGCCGTCCGCATTGAGCTTGCCGCCCTTATGGCCCTTGGGATACACAAATTTGTAGGGCATGATACAATGCGTGGATTTAATGCTTTTCACGTAACCGGCATCCCACACTGCACCGGCAGGAATAAAGAACAGCAGTGGCGCCTGTTGCCTGTTGCAACCTTTGAGGAAGATTGTTTCTATTTCACGGGCGGTACGTTCTATACGCTTCAATCCTTCGCGGCTCTGATCATGAAAATGGATAAGACTTTCGCGGCTTAACAGGCGGCCGTGCACACTGGTAAGTTCCTTATGGATCATTTCCTTGGTGATTTTAAAACCATCTGTATGGCCCTGCCAGAATTTATCGGCCATCAGGCTGGACATAGCCGTACAGAAACCAGTAGCATAACCGCCATTATCCGTTCCCTTCAGGTATTTTTTATAGAAACCATAAAAAGCAAAAGTAAGTACCGGGTGCAGCACAGCCGCTTCGATCCCTATTTCAGCTTTACCAAAGGTATCCTGGTATGTTTTCCAGCTGGGCACACCATCGTTGGGGTTAAAAAACGTGAAGTTATGTACACCGTACTTAAAAGGGATACCCACTTCCTTCGCAACTTCACCCATCTTGGTATTACTAACCAGTCCATCGGGATTGCGCACCTGCAGGCTGCGCGCGTTACCGGCAAAGGCCTTGCCAGTACTATGCAGCATTTTGAACGTAATACCGGTGGCCGTTACTTTTATTGCGGGCGTAGCTTTACCATTCACCAACACTGTGGCTCCGGCTAAAAAAGCTTTACCGGTAATCGTAAATTCTTTACCTCCTATTAACTGATCAGGAATTTTATCGATGAAAGGTTTGATCCTGATGGAAAAAGTATTACTCTCCGTTTTGTCTGCCGCCCTTTGTATACGCACGCTGTACTCGCCTCCCGCTACTTTGGCAGGAATGGTTACCGTGATGCTTTCGTCGGCGTTCACCACCGATTTATAACCGCTCATTCCCTGTATGATCACCTTATCGTTCTTCACGAATTTGGTACCGCTAATATTGATCTTATCGCCGGGGAATATAGTGGAGGGGTTGATTTCAGTAATATAAGGTCGGGTAAGCATTTCGTCCCAGGCGTCTTCCGTAAATTCGAAGAAACCAATCTCACCATCTTCACCCGCCAGTTTACCATCGCTGCCATCAGCCCCCGGTTGTCCTTTTGCTCCTTTTTGTCCGTCGCGGCCGTTTTTACAATACGAACCGTTGCCACTGCGGCCTGCTGCGCCACCATTGCCGCCACTGCCGCCGTCGCCACCACGGCCGGGATTGCCACCCTGTGTTTTAATCTTAAATGTATCTTCCTTCACCGAATCGGCCAGGGTATTTTCCAGTACACCGATGGTTACATTGCCGCCAGCGCCACCGTTACCACCACGGCCACCATTACCACCACGACCACCATCACCTCCATGGCCGCCGTCGCCGGCCGGATGTTTCCGCATGCAGTTTTTAGTTACTGTCCAATACTGACCATTGGCGCCATCACCTGCGTCGCCGCCACAGCCGCCCTCCTGCCCTGTACCGCCCTTTATGCCATTTTCACCGTTGAGGTCGAAGTTGGGAATGTTAGACAGGTCTTTCACCCACAGTTCCACAGAAGGAGCTGCAGTACCGGAAGAACCATTGATCCCATCGCTGCCTGCTCTGCCATTTTCACCATCCAGTCCATGACGGCTGCCCGGTTTAGTTTGAATACCAGTGTAACCACGACCATCGAGATCGGAGTCGTCGAGGCGGGCGGGTGTGCTGCCACCGGGGCGTTTCCAGGTGATGAGTGCTTTTTTACCGCAAATCATTTTGTCTGCAATAATGAGCAGCGTGTCTACTTCGGGGTGAATTTCCAGCGTGGTGTTAGTTAAATCCAGCACATTCGCGATAATGACAGAAGTACCTACCGGCAGTTTCTGTTGCGCGTTCGTTTCCGGGGTTATACCTTTCCTGCCTACTCGGACAGGCTTTTTTGCCGCAATTAAATGAGTGCCCCTGTTGATCTTAACCGGCTCATTGAGCTTGATATCACGGAGATCGCTGAGTTTTTTGATACCCAGTTTTTTCAGGATCTGTTTTACCGGTTCCAGCAGTTCTTTTGTATAAGCTGTACTGGGTTCTACCTTTACGCTGCTCAAGCCAAAGCGCGTTTTCAACCGGTCTTCGAGTACCCTGGCCTGCTGCGTGCGGGCGGCCAAAGTTGGGGTAGCAATGGTGCCCTGTAAAATAACGGGCTTTGTGGTGTTTTCGGGTGTTTTAATCTTCTCCATAGAATTTTAATTGGGGAGGGTTATAAAAATTGTTTAATCAGTCTGCGATGGTTTACTCGTGGAATGATGCAAAGATGTAGCGCAGCGCTGAAAGTGGAGAAGGTGGGTTAACGAAAAGGGTAATTGGGTTAACGATTTAACGCGTTTTGTTAATGAAGCTGTTTAAAGTGCAGAGGTTCTTTACAGCATCACCCATTGTATTGTTGAAGTATACATAGGCCGGTTTGCCTGTATTCAGCCACTGCTTTACGAGCAACGCTTTTTCCTGTAAATGCTCATCCGTATAACTATCCCTGTAATTGCCTGTAGGCCCATGAAAGCGCAGGTACATAAACGGTGTCTTCTTTTTGATGGTGTTGTTTCGCGACTTAGGGATATCGTGTAATACGATGCTACAGTCGTACTCATCTGCCAACTCATATGTTTCAGCAGCGTACCATGAGTTATGGCGAAACTCCAGTGCCACGTCCCAGCCGTGCCCTTCGCCGAGTAAACCAAGCAGGTGTTCTACCACACCGAACTTTTCCAGGGTAACAGAGGGAGGAAACTGGATGAGCAGGCTGCCTTTTTTTTCACCTGCAGGGTCGATTGCCGACATAAAACGGGCTACGTCCTCATCCTTAAATGCAAGCCCCTTTGCGTGCGTAATATCTCGCCACAGCTTATAGGTAAACCGAAAGTTTGCAGGCACCATATCTGCCCATTTTTTTACCGTTCTGGCCTGCGGCACCTTGTAAAACGAACTGTTAACCTCTATACTGTTGAACAGATGTGCGTAGTATTCGAGCCGGCTTTTATCCTGGAACGCCGGCGGGTACGACAGTTTATTGGGCACGGGCAATACCAGTCCGCTGGTACCCGAAAAGAAACGACCCTTTTGTTTTTTAGCCATAATACCATGCTTACAAAAAGCCGACCACTTGCCGCAGGTGTATAAATGTTTGCACATTCCGGTTGCGCCTGCTATATTGCCCCTTTTATTCCAGAAAGAACTATGGGTACATTAAAACCGGACCTGTTAAAAACCAGGCAGCATTTTGAAATACTGGATGGGTTAAGGGGCGTTGCCGCCATTGTTGTGGTGATTTTCCATTTTATGGAGATAGTGTACACCGACCCGGCTACCAACTTTGCCGGGCACGGCTTTCTTGCGGTCGATTTCTTCTTTTGCCTTTCGGGTTTTGTAATTGCGTACGCCTATGGCGGCGATCGCGTGGCCAAACTGGGCGTCGGTGAGTTTTTCAAGTCGAGGTTGATACGCCTGCATCCGCTGGTCGTATTAGGTTCCGTACTGGGTCTGCTGGCCTTCCTGTTCGACCCGTTCACGCCTACTGCAGCCGCTTACAGTACAGGGCAAACAGCGGTGTTATTTATCACCTCTGCACTCCTTATCCCCTATGCCATTGTGAACGAACGTTACAATAATCTCTTTAATCTGAATGCCCCGTCCTGGTCGCTGTTTTGGGAATATGTGGCCAATATGTTCTACGGATTGGTATTGTGGCGGCTGGACAAGCGTGTACTCACCGTACTGCTGGCCTTCGCGGCAGCGGGGCTGGGCATTGTTGCGTACAGGGCCGGCAACCTGGTGGGTGGCTGGAGCTCGGGTACGTTCTGGGACGGTGGCGCACGTGTGGCCTACTCTTTCCTGGCAGGCATGATCGTTTACCGGTTTAACCTTATCATCAGGAACAAACTTGGCTTTGTGGGGATAGGTTTGCTGTTACTCGCAGGGCTGCTCATGCCATACTTTAAATATAACTGGGCGGTGGAGCTGGGGATTGTAGTACTCTATTTCCCCTTACTGCTTTCGTTGGGCGCGGGCGCTACTTTAAGCACCGGCCTGAAAGGCATTTGTAATTTCTCCGGCCGCATATCTTATCCGTTGTACATGACACACTATATGGTGATGTGGATATTTGCCGGGTATTATGCCAGATACAAACCTGGTACGGGCGAACTGGCACTGATCATTTGCGTGTCTTTACCTGTCCTGATCGGTATTGCGTATCTGTCGCTGCGGTACTTTGATGAACCGTTGAGAAAGTATCTTACAGAGAAAAGAAAAGCGAAAACCAACCCACCGATATAATATTCGGGACGCTGTATCAAAATATGATAATTCATCAGGTGCCCGGCACAAAACTGTAAAACAGCCTTATCTATGCATATGATAAAATACCCATAATTGGGTATTGCAAAGCCTGTCCGGGGCCTTAACTTTGCCTACGCATAAAATACGTCCCTGTACATGAATTTACACCTACTCCTATACCTGCGTAAGGCATTGCTTACGTGTGTTTTATCGCTATCATTGCTGGATGCACATTCCCAGACGGCAGGTGCGGTAACCGTTTCCACTATTGAGTCCAAAGCCAATTCCATTTCTCAGAATGACCAAAAGATTGCCGAGCTGAACCAGAAAAGAATGGGGTCTTATGCGGCCGAAGCAGATCGTTTACTGGAATTAAAACGCCAACTCTCTGACCTCCGCGCTGAAAAAGCAAGGGCCTTGTATGAGTTGCAGAACGGCTTCTATTGCAGTCAGTGTAACACGCCCAAATCCGAATTCGAGGCCCGCGGCGAGAACTTCCAGGCGCACCTGCGTTCGGTGAATGGCCGGGCAGTACCGGCCAAACAGGAAGTAATAGATCAGAAGATGGCCGAATACGACCGCCGCATTGCTGCCCTGGAAGCCACCGTGAAAAAGTTCGAGTTTGAAGAGAACGAGTTTTCGCGCCGCAGGGATGATTGGGACAGGCAATTAAACGAACTAAAAAACAACAACGACCGTATTCGCGAAGAGATCGTTGAACTGAGCAAAAGCTTCAAACAAAAAGTGCTGGACGAGGCTAAAAAAATGCACATTTTCTGGGCAGGCGATCTTATGCGCACGGTAGCCGAGAAGCATTTTATAGAAGACAGGGTGAACATCCTGAATGTAAAGATCAGCGACCTGCAGCAGGAAGAAAGCAAAGCCACAGAGGCGCTGAAAGAGAAGGTGAGGAAAAAAACCGACGAGGATAAACAAAAAGCCCAGGATAAGATCAATGATAACAACCAGCAGTTGCCAGTAATTTTACAGGCATACCGCGAAAGAGCTGCCAGCGCTCAAAGCCAGTTAAACCAGTGGCAAACCAGGATTACCTCCGTAAACGCCGACCTGTTAAATCCGGGAAAGTTTTCGGCAGATGGTGTATCGGCACTGGAATCAGAAAAAACAGACCTGGAAACAAAGATCACCGGCGCGCGCCAGCAATTGACTGAGTACGAAGACAGTTACAATAAAGAACATCAGCGCTTAACTGCCGAGAACAAAACACTGAGTGATAAAATATGGACACTTACCACCGGTCTTTCCAAAATCCAGGAAACGGCCCTGGAAGGCTTACGTAGCGCCTTTGCCACCAAACGCAAAATACTGGAAGACGCATTATCTGCCCGCAGGGCTTCCCTTTCCAATATTGGTCCGCTGTTAAGCAGCAAACGCGAGAGCTACCGAAAAAAACACCTGGAATATGCCGCTAAACTGGACGAAGAACGCATACGTATGATGCGCGCCTGTCAGAAAGCAGGTTGTTCGTGCTACGGCACCGACGCCCTGGGCGATGTGAACGGCAACTGGAACCGCACGCTTGGCTGCGTTGGTGAAATGGAGAATGCACATTTCAGCGGCGACCCTGTATATGGCTGCGTAGAAGAAGGCGCTATTTACCGCCAGCATTTTAACTCACTGGCAAATGGCCTCAGCGACTCCGATATGGAAGCTTTGCAACGTACCTCTTCCAAAACCCGTTACGACATGATCTATAAAAAAATTACCAATTAATACCTACTGCATGAAGTCAATTTTAACGATCCTAATAATGCTTTGCGTGAGCATCACCTACGGGCAATCGAAAGAATTTAGTAACCTGGAGAAAAAAATAAAAGACCAAATTAAAAACGGCCAGTGGGACGAAGTGCTTGTAACTGCACCCGACCTGCTGATAGAAGACCCTTCCAGGGGTGAGGGCTACTATTATACGTCGCTGGCATTCCTGAAATTAAACCAGCCTGACAAGGCAGAGGAGTACCTGCAGCAAGCGGAAGCGCTGGCGGACGAGAAACTTCAAAAGCAGCTGGACGAACTCAAAGCCGACATCAAAAAATTCCGCACGGCGCATACGGTACTTGAAAACGCCGAAAAGCAGGAACAAAGTGGTAACAAACGCGCGGCCGACGAGTGGCAGAAGCTGTGGGAAATGGATAAAACACAAATCAGTTATGCATTAAATGCGGTGGAGCTTTATGTAGAGCAGAAAAACTATCCCCAGGCTATTGCTATACTTGACGACCCGGCTCTTTCGCAAGACCAGGGCGCCCGCGACCTCCGCGCCAAAATCAACAAAACGCCGGAGATGTTTAAGATAAACGGGTATAACGATGCCATGAAACTGGCTGCCAGCAATTTTGAGAGGCGCAACTTTAGTACGGCCATCAGCAACATCGACGAAGCACTTCGCTTCAGACCTAATGATGCTGAAGCCGCCAGTCAAAAAAGACTGGCTCAGGACGAACTGGCCTGGAGTACTGCACGCCAGCACAACACACTCGAATCGTTCGACGCGTACCTGGCCGGTAACACCCTGAAAAAACACAAATCAGAAGCACAGGAGATACTCAAAAAAGCACTGATCCGTTTCGGTAAAGAATCGGCAGCGAAGAATGACGTTGAGCAGATGGACTATTATCTCAAAAAATACCTGAAAGATTACCCCTATGGCGCCGATACCGGCACCGCTAAAACGCTGATGTGTGAAACATACCTGAAGAACGCCAATACTTTAAAAAAGGATAAATATGCATGGTCGCAGTCAAAAGCACTGAGCTATTACAGTAGCATCCAGGCTAACTGCCCGGGTGCCTATTCGCTCGAAAGCGATATTAAACTGGCAAAGAAAAAAGAAAAAAGATATGGCCGTCCCGACCGTTTCTTCGTACAGTATGTTTATGATACCCTCACGCCTATTGGTTTATCCATTGGCGGCATCAACAACCGTAAACTGGGTTTTTATATGACGGGCAGGCTTAACCAGCATTTCCTGAGCAAATCGGCCTATTATACGGTAAATAATCAGGGAGAAGTTGATGGTAACGTATACGAAGACATCCGTGCCACCAACAGCATCCGCAAAGGTTATTTTGACGGTGGCATCGGTTTAACCAAAAAGATTGCCTGGCCGCTGTGGATATATGCAGGCGGCGGTATCAACTGGTACCAGCAATGGGAAGAAATGTCGACCTACTACGATAACGGCGGACTGAAAGAAACTGAGTGGGTAAAAAATTCGGACGAGAAAAAGATCACACCCATGGTGGAAGCTGGTTTCATAGTAGACCTGAACGGCTTCAATATAAGGGCCGGCGGTAAAATGATCGATTTCAAGGATATGTATTACAGCCTTGGGGTTGGCTTTTCCTTCAGGCAATAACGATAATCAATACAGGGGGCAGGCTTCGGCCTGCCTTTTTTTGTTCAAAAAAATACGGATACCGTACATTCCCGCCCGCAACCGATCCGTACCTTTGCGGAATGGACCAGTTACTTAGCGCTACCGCCGCATCTCTCCGTAAAGCGGCGCTGAATGAGGAGGCGAAACACTACATCCTCCAAAATACCCCTCTTTTTAATACCCTTAAAAAAGCAGCCGACCGTTATATTGGCGGCGAAACCCTTGCAGAAACCATTGCCAAAGCCACCGTTCAAAACCAACAGGGCTTTAAGTGTTCGATTGAATTTATGGGTGAAAACACCGCCACGGTTGCCGAAGCACAGTCAGCCACAGCAGAATTCATCAACATAACAAAAGGCATACAAGAACATGGCTTACATTCCACCGTTTCGCTGGACCTGTCGCATATAGGTCTGGCCATATCGCGTTCACTTTGCGAAGAGCATTTACACGCGATTTGTACCGACGCTGCTGCCAGGAATATAGAAGTGATCATTAGCGCTGAAGGCACCGAAAGAACAGATGATGTGCTGGCGGTGTACCAGCAGGCGGCCAGGTCTTTCTCTAATATATCGATCACCCTGCAGGCCTACCTGTACCGCACAGCCGATGATTTTAAGGAAATAATTAAAAGTCCGGGGCGTATACGAATGGTGAAGGGCGCTTTCGAAACAGCGGCAGGATTATCGATGCCAAGAGGCACAGCGCTGGACAATGTGTATTTGCAGTATGTAGATACCCTGCTCCGTGAACGGCATTTATGCGCCATTGCTACCCATCACGATTATATTCAACAGGAAGTGAAGAAACTCGTGCAGCAGCACAACGCGGATAAAAGCCTGTACGAGTTTGAAAGCTTGTACGGTATACAGGGCGGGCAACTGGCTACGCTGAGGGACGAAGGTCATCCTGCTAAAGTGTATTTTGTATATGGGGCGGAGTGGTATTTGTACGTGTGCAACAGGATAGCCGAGCATCCGATTAACTTACTGGTGGCACTGAATGATATTGTGGGAGGATAATACTTATCATGTGTTCCGCCCCCTATTGCTTCACTCAGCTTTTTACCTGATATTAGCCGACAAACAATTCTACGGGCACCACATGATACGAATACTTCTCATTCCTATAATACTGTTAACCTTTAACCCGGCGAACGCACAGGTGGTATACCTGCCATGCAAAACAATTAACGACACCGCTACGCTGAGAAAATACATGCCATCACTGGCTAAAGATGTACTTTCAAAGATCAAAAATGAGGAAGGCAGCCTGTTTTACCAGGCACTCGCCTCCCTGCAAACCCTTGCCGGGCAATACAACGAAAGCCTGGAAAGCACCGAAAGGTTGCGTGTAGCCATGGTAAAAGAAACCGGTATCAAAAGAGCAGATGCAGAAGGCTACTACAACATCTTCGATATTTATAACAATATTAGACTGATGCAGGCCGATGGCGACAGCCGGTCGGACCTGGCATTATTTAAATGGTCGTTTCCCGTGGTGATGCAGCAGTTTAGCGGACAGGGTATGCAATATGCCACTGCTCCCTACCAGGAAAGTGCTGCCGTACTGCAAACCGGATGGGAGAACGAACGTACCCGCATCTGCGCCCTTAAAAACGACTCCGTGCCCATAGCGGCGGCTATCAGCTTTTGCCAGGCTTACGCGAAGTTAACGGTGTATACCCCGTTTCTAACAGCGGGCAAAGAACTGCTGCGCACCATCGACAATAACAACCTGGTTATACAGGACAGTGTGATGATTACCATGCGCGACGGCGTGCAGCTGGCCGCTGTCATTGTGCGGGACAAGCAGCAGACTTCGCCGCAGCCGGTGATCCTGAAAGCCAACATATACGCCAGTGCCGATGAAGTGCAACAGTTAAAGGAGATTGTAACCCACGGTTACACAGGCATGATGCTGAACACCCGTGGCAAATACGTTTCCACGGCCGATATAGCGCCCTGGGAACACGATGCCAAAGATATTTACGATGCGCTCGACTGGTTGAGCAGGCAAAGCTGGTGCAACGGTAAAGTGGGCATGTACGGCGGCAGTTATGTTGGATTTACGCAGTGGGCTGCCACGAAATACATGCACCCCATACTTAAAACCATTGTACCACAGGTGGCTGCCGCGCCAGGCATCGATTTCCCGATGCACAACGGTATTTACAGCACCTACATGCTCCGCTGGATCCGTAACGTGACCAATAACCGGCTCACCGACTGGGCGGAGTTTTCCAATACACAATACTGGGACGATGTGTTTGCCAGATGGTACACCAGCGGCCTCGCTTATTCTAAACTTGACAGCGTAGCCGGTAAACCCAGCAAAGTATTCCAGCGCTGGCTAAAGCACCCCTCCTACGACCCATACTGGCAGCAAATGATCCCTTATCAAAAGGAATTCGCAAATATCAATATCCCTGTACTGACTATTGCGGGCTACTTTGATGGCGAGCAACTGGGGAGCCTCTATTATGTGAAAGAACATTTTAAATGGAACCCCGCAGCTAATCATTATGTGGTGATAGGCCCCTACGACCACACCGGCGCTCAGGGTAGCCCATCCCCCAAGATTAATGGATATCAGATAGACGAAGCTGCCATAGTGGATATAAACCAACTGGTATTCGACTGGTTTGATTACACACTGAAAGACAAAGGCAAACCCGCGTTACTGAAAGATAAAATCAACTACCAGCTGATGGGCACTAATACCTGGCAACACAAACCATCTTTACAGGCCGCCAGCAACGATAGCTTAACCTTTTACCTGTCTGGTAAAAAGAATGGACGGTTCCGGGAATTAAGTACTGCCAAACAGGAAAATGCAGCATCGCAGGAAGTGGTTTTCAGCGTTCGCGAAGATGTGAAGTCTGCCGGCGGCACTTATAATATGATCGTCGACTCTTTTCCGATGAAAACGGGCGTTTATTATATATCGGCGCCCGCTACGGAAGATTTTAATATTACAGGTGCTTTTACAGCGAAGTTATCCATCATCATCAACAAAAAAGATGTTGACCTGGGCATATCACTTTACCAGCAACAACCCGATGGAAAGTTCTTTCCGCTGGCGGGCACTATGCAACGGGCGAGTTATGCAAAAGACAGGAGTAAACGGCAGTTGTTGCAACCGGGAGTGCCGCAAACCGTTCCTGTTACAGGCTTTTTCACCAGCAAACGAATTGAAAAAGGCAGCAGGCTTGTAATAGCAGTTGATGTAATGAACAGCAGGGGCACACAGGTAAATTACGGCACCGGCGCAGCGGTAGAAACCGAAACGCTGCAGGATGCGCATGAACCTTTACAAATACAGTGGTTGGGAAACAGTGAGGTTAAAATCCCGGTAGAAAAGGCCCAACGTTAGACTACCTGGTTTTCTTCAGGAAAGCTTTTTCCAGTTCCGCCAGCGAATCGTCATATCCCTTTCTGTCGGCAAACACCATGGGGTTATATTTATCGCCGGGCTTATGCTTTTTGTGCAGGCCAAACTGGCTTGCATGCGACGACACCCAGATATCGAACTTCAACGCCTTCATCGCCTTTAAGGTGTAGGCATAATCCTTTTCAATTGCAGGGTAAGAAGGTATGGCATTAAACGGCTTATCCGTAACAATAGTAGGCATGTTAGCGATCAGTACGCGGTAAGTACGGCGCTGGTCTTTCACATCCAGCAGAAAACTGCATGAGCCTTTGGTATGGCCGGGATGAAACAGCATCACCAGTTTCGTACCGCCTAAACTGATGGTATCACCATCCTTTAATATCTTATCCGTTTTTACCGGCTGATAACTGGCAACATCGCCACCAAGGGCATAGTCTGACTTACCGCCGTCGGCCATTACAGCCGCGTCCTGCGCGTTGGCCATCATTACTGCTCCTGTTTGTTGTTTGATCGCCGCCATGGCACCCATATGATCGTAATGGGCCTGCGTGGTGAGCAGAATGCGCGTGTCGCTGTACTTAAAACCCAGGGTCGCTATATTGGCTTTAATAGTAGCAGCCGATGCGGCGAGGCCGGTGTTGATGAGGATATTTCCCTCCGGCGTTGTAACCAGGTAACAGGAAAGATCGTAAGTGCCCACGTAATACAAATTGCCTGCTATGCGGAAGGGCTTGTAAGGTTTAGCCCAATCAGCAGGCACGTTTTGTGGTTCCTTAACGGTTTGCCCTACAACATTTAAACCCGCACCCAACAGGGCTGCGGCCAGCAACACACGTGGAAATATGTTCATCAACATAAAATTTTAGATAAGATTAACGGTCAATACGTCGAGATGTTTTACATCGTTTACATCCAGTATTTCAAACTCGCCGGCATTGTAACTAACGCGGTACAAACCCGTATTCTTGTGTGTAAAATTCATCATACTGCTCAGCGGCGTTTTGGTAAGCAGGCATAAGAACACCAGCAAAGCGCGGCCGTGCATGCACACCAGTACCCTTTTTTCGTCTTTGTTTGATAAGATAACATCAAGCGCCTCCTGCAAACGAGCGGCTACCTGGTTCGGACTTTCGCCGTTCTCAAATGCGAGATCGCAGTTGCCGTTTTTCCAGCCTTCGTCCATGCAGCGGAAAGCCTCTTTCCATTCGGGTACACTGGCGTGGCCTTCCCAGATGCCGAACGAGAGTTCATCGAGTCCGGGCAGCTGCTGCCATGGCAGATTATCTTCAATAAACCGTTGTACGGTTTGATAGGTACGTTTAAGTGCCGAAGTATATACTTTATCGAATTGTATATGCTTATAATGGTTATAAAACGCTTCGCCCTGTGCCTGGCCTAAAGGGTTGAGATCGGAGTTAACACCGCGCCCCTGAACGACGCCTAACCTGTTAAAATCTGTTTCCCCGTGCCTGATAATATAAATCTCTTTCTCCATTCTGCTCAAAAGTTAAATTGCCCCTGTTTTTTATTTTCAGGCACAAATTTACGAAAAATTCAGCCGAGGGGGTAATTGCCCTGCCGGCGAGGCTTTTCGGCACGTCCATCCAAATACCGCCAGGCGTAAAAAAAAGACCGCACTCACCGTGCAGTCTTCCCTATTTAATTTAGTCTTTATTTCTTTTTCTTAGGCAATGCCACACAACATTTACCCGACCTATCCAGCGGATCTACAAGGTAAGTACCGTTCACTTTCGTGTCGATCTTCTGGGTATACTCGGCATCGAATGCGATAGCGCCCTTTTTGATCTCGAAAAACGCAGAAGGCAGGTAATACAGGGAGTCTGCCGAAGGATGCGGTGTAGCTAGCTCGCTACCACCAAATTCAAGGTAACCGTCGCGGTCATAATCCTTGACATCAGACGCTACAACGCTGAACAGGGAGTCGGCTTTTGAATACACGATACTGAACACGTTGAGCCTGTTCTTCAGCGTACCGTTGGTCGTTTCCAGAAACAGGTACACTTTTCCTTTATCTTCCTGCAGTCCGTTACGTTTACTCTTGTAAACGATATTATCCTGTGGGAATTCAAATGCGGGCTGTCCGTTAACGATAATTTTGCCTTTGAACACCGAAACCAGCTGGTTCTGGCTGCTCTGGTAGCGAAGGTTGCTGTTGGCTGCCTGACCTAATGCGGGCAGGCTGGCGATCATAGATAGTAATACAAGCCTGAAAAACATAATATCTGTTTTAAAATCAGCCACCAACTTAAGGCTTTTCCGGGAATTGGGGGTTATAAATCGGCAGGACCGGGTATAACGCAGCTTTTTTTATGAAGGAAGCAATAAGGTGTAAACCGGCGCGCTGATGTTTTTTACGCGACGCATGACCCTTTTTACCTATGCAGTAACTTAGCCTGTACCCAGTCGTCCCCCTGATCCTTCCCGAATGCGGCAGTCTACTTCACCGCCGCCGGTATCTCCGCCAGTTTCTCCTTAGTGAGGGGCTTATTTAAAAACTGGCATACATACGGACTACTTAACGCCCGCTCCCTGTCCCCCGGGTGCAGCGACGAGGATAACATGACGATAATGCACTTACGCTTGATATCTTCCGGCAGCTTTTCATACTCATCGAGAAACTCGAATCCATTCATGCGGGGCATGTTGATGTCCAGGAAAATGAGGTCGGGCAGGGCTTGTTCCTGCGTGCGGTTGGCATTTAAATAAGTGAGGGCGCTGGTGGCGGAATCTACCGCTACTATTTCCTCCGCAAACGCATGGCGGTTGAGTATACGCTCGGCCAGTATACGGTCGATATCCGCATCATCCACGACCATCACTTTATTAAAATTGAACTCCATAGCAAACGGTTTAATCCACAATCAAATCGGGCAGAAATATCTCAAATATAGTTCCTTCAGCCGGAACGGAGTACAGCCGGATGGTTCCCTGTAGCCGGTGTACTGTTTCTCTTACCAGGTAAAGTCCTAACCCTGAGCCGTTCGACTTGTCGGATACACGGTAAAACATCTGGAACACTTTCTCGTGATATTGCGGGTCGATACCAATGCCATTATCTTTTACCAGTAACGCCACGCCGCCTTCCACTGTGCTTACCGTTATCTGAACATATGGCGTGGCAGCTTCCGGGTTGTAATACCTGATCGCGTTCGATATCAGATTATTCATCACTACCTGTATACGTCCTTTATCAGAATGAAAAGCCCGGCTCAGGTTCATCTCCGTCCGAATTTCCACTCCATCGCGATTGCTGCTCATGAACTTCAGGTTTGTGCGCGCATCATCGAGCAACACCGAAAAATCCACCTCTTCCACACTCAAATCCAAACGCGCATTACGCGAGTAATCCAGTATATCAATTATAAATACGTCTAGTTTATCGATACTTCTTTTGATGAGATTCAGATCGCCCGTCAGTACCGGATCAGTGCTTTCTGCCAGCATATATCCAACCAGGCCCGATATAGAAGCCAGGGGTGCACGGAGGTCGTGAGATACGCTGTATACGAAGCGGTCGAGTTCCTCGTTGCTTTTCTTGAGTTGTTCATTCGATACCAGCAGCGCCAGCTCCGCTTCCTTACGGGATGTGATATCCGCGTTAATGCCATCCACACGAATCAGCCGGCCGCTGGCGTCCAGCGTTGGCGTAATGCGTGCCTCCACCCAATGAACAGATCCATCTGCATGCTTTATCCGGTATTCGTTCGTTACCCGGTCGCCACGATGTAATGCCCCTTCGCTTTCTATAATTATGTTCCGGTCTTCCTGCTGTACCAGGTTAAACCAAAGATCCGGATTATTTAGAAAATCTTCCGTTTCATATCCAAATAAACGTTTGCTGCCTGGCGACATCAGCAGTATCCGGTTATTGACCCGATCGACGGAAAAGAACACCTCTTCCATAGTTTCTATCAGTATCCGCAGCTGCCGGTTAGCCTCAGTTAATGCTGCCTCGGTACCTTTCCTTTCTGTGACGTCCAGCGTTACACCCACCATCCTTTCCGGCCGCCCGGTTATTTCGTCAATTAACGTGTCTGCTATATCCCGCACGAATTTCATCATCCCGTCGGGACGAATAATCCTGTACTCCACATCATACCGCGTTCTGCCCGCTACTGCGGCATGGACCGCCTGAGAAAAATGCAGCCGGTCATCGGGGTGAACAAGTTCGAGATACTCGTCGAAAGTAAACGAAGTGACCTCTTTGCCCACCCCTAATAATGCTTTCATTTCGTCCGAAACATAATTCATTATTTCTGCCAGGTCTCCCTGCAGCGCAGCTTCCCAGCTTCCGCCCTTTACCACCGACCCAATAGTTTTCAGGTGCCGTATCTGGTAGGCCATATCACTGCATTCCTCAACATGCGCAGCAATTTCCTGTTCCAGCTTTTCGGCCATAGCAGGTAAATCCGGAATAGCAGGCGGCTGGCAACGCTTTTTCCCGGGCAGTTGATATAGTAAACAGAAACTGTTTTTTAATGATGACAGGATTTGCTGCGACGATGTATTATTCATTGCTGATTCATGCTGCAGTTCGTCGAGCAGGGCTTTATAACTATCATCCGGGATCCTGTTTTTTAAGTGTTTCTCTAGTATAGATTGAAGGTTATGGTCCATATGTGGTTCCTTGAAGATAGCTCCGTATTATGCCGCAAAAAGCTGTCCAGCTAACGTAGAACCCGCCGCATAACCACTTTCGTTAACACTAGTTTAACAATTATTTTCCTGCGTTAAAGAACAGGCTCTGCAATGTAAAAGGGTTAGCTTTTTTTTACGATCTGACATTTTTAGCCTGCCGAAAACGAACTGTACACGACATGTGAAACTCTGCCGTAGCAAAGGATTTGAACCTGTTTATTGGATTTGTTAAATAACACGAAAGTTATGCCTTAAGAGTTTCTAAAGAACAGGCAGTTGATGTAACTTTGCGGCACCATAGCACGAATGAAAAAACAGTAACCATGTAAGCGAGTCATTGAAGCGAGAAACCGAATACTAATAAACTATCCGAACCAGACGAACAATTATCCTAGAGGCGAACCTCCTACACGTTTATTAAGTCGAAACTTCAATACGAACACCAGTTTTACCTGCGTCAGCAATATCGCTGAAGCGGGACACCAGGGCTATGTCCATGTAAATATGAAACCTTATTTCCTGCAACGTTTCTTTATTGTCATTTTAACGCTGATCTCATTTGCAGCCCCGGCCCAAATGCCTTACAGTCCTTGTGGACCCAGCGGTGGCAAACGGGCCGACGTACTGGGTGTGGAAGTGAAATACAGCGCGCCGGGCAGTGCTGCGCCGGTATTCATCATTCCTGCAGGAACCAAATCCATCTCCATTTACATATCATCAGAAACCGGCATTACCAATAACATTAGCGATTACGCGCAGGGCGATGAAGATTTCATTACCATCAGCGCCATTATTGACCTTGCTTCCTATACATCTTCCGGTTATGTGAACTACGCTAAAAACACCAATACCAACGGATCAGGCACCAATGTATACGGTTGGCAGCAGGCACCGCTGGGTGTACTCATCCCTATGACTGCTAAAATAGGCGACGCCACGCCAGACCTTAATAATGTAAAATTCACTGTGAGCGGTAACACGCTTACCGTCGTGCAGACCGCCGCCAATATTCACTCCTCCTATCATGTCCAATATTTATCGCCCAATAATAACTCACTGAACCTGCTGGAGCCGCAGGTAAAAGCCCTGCTGCACGGCACCACCACCTCAAACAC
>NZ_CABHOU010000078.1 GCF_902168175.1 uncultured Chitinophaga sp.
TTTCCTCCAGGCTGATCTCTGCATAAAGATTACCCAGCGCACTGGTGCCAAAAATAACCTTTGGCATATTGATGTTCATCATACAATTTATACAATTTTTAATACGGTGGCATATGGCAGCGCAACCGTGCTTTCGGGCAGCTCTATCTCAAGACATTCACTATTACGTTCAAAACTCAACCCGCCGCCGCCAAGCAGCTCCACTTTTGAGATAACCCCAGGTCTGTGTACACTGCTATCCGCCAGGCTTTTTATTTTCACCGTTCCGTTATCCGGCCATCCATAAACGATGGCATACAACACCTCTCCTTTTTCGGTAAACCTCATGTCCTCTGCACCGAACGGGCGTCCTTTACCCTCGTTAAAGCCCTGGGCAGATAAGGGTGCAGCATCGCTGATAGCAGGCCCTTCTCCAAACACTTTCCATGGGCGGGTATCGAATATACACTCCTGGTTTACTTTCATCCATGCCGCTACTTCTTCCAGGATAGCCAGTTCCTGTTCATCAATCGTTCCGTTCCCTTTTACCGGAACGCTCAGTAAAAAGTTCCCGTTTTTGCTGACTACGTCAGCTAGTGTTTGCACCACTGTTTTAGCCGACTTGTAATGTTTGGCGTCGTATACCCGTTTATCATAGTGCCAGCTGCCTAAACAGGTGTCTGTTTGCCAGGTAAACGGTTCTATCACGTTACTCTGCCCACGTTCAATATCCCACACCATACACTTACGCTGCATTTCATCCAGGATTTTCCCGTTCAATACGCCTTTCAGTACCCCTTTATTTCTTTTGATACTCTGGTTGTAATGGTGAGCGGCAATCTGCAGGCCAATGTCATTCAGCGGATGGAACGGCAATACCGTATCATCAAAATAGAGCAGTTCCGGTTCATATTTATCAATCAGATCGACGGTTCTTTTCAGAAAATTCTCACAGTATTCGCGGGTTGGCACCGCTACACCATTCCCCCAGTGCCACTGCCGATGGATCATTCCGTTATCACTACTGTTTTCGCTGAGCGGATGGTTTTGAGCGTAAAGTGCCTGTGGGTCGAGTCCTTCCCACCAGGTGCCTTTGCCATCACTTTTGGTGCGTTTGCCATCGTATGGCACACCGGCCATCGGGCCGGCCTTATCAGCCCTTTGCGCTACTTCAAACCATGTCCAGGCATGTGCGGCATGCACACTAACACCAAAGGGCAACCCGGCCTTCTTTGCTGCTTTGGCCCAACCACCAATGATATCCTTTCTCGGCCCCACCTTTACGGAGTTCCACGGTTGATGTTTCGAGTTCCAGAGATCGAGATTATCGTGGTGATTAGCCAACGCGAAAAAATACTTCGCACCTACTCTCTTATACAGCGAAACCAGGTACTCCGGGTCCCATTGATCAGCCTTCCATTTATTGATCACATCTTTAAAACCGAATTTGGAAGGATGCCCGTACTTCTTCAGATGGTATTTATACTGGCTGCTGCCTTCCTCATACATTCCCCTCGCATACCAGTCGCCGTACTCCGGCTCACATTGCGGGCCCCAGTGCGCCCAGATCCCGAACTTTGCATTTTTGTACCACTCGGGTACCGTGTAGCCGCTTAATGAATCCCACGAAGCTTTAAACGGGCCTTTGGCCAGCTGCATATCATCAACGGTCATAAAAGCGCCTGCCTGTTTGGATATAAGGTAAGCTGGAACCGATAAACCCAATTGTTTCAGAAGCGTTCTTCTATTCATCATATAAAATTTTACCTGTTTAGATGAAAAGGGCTGCATTCAGTTTAGTGCGGGCTATTTTCATTTTGTGGAACTGTGACAGCAAAGTTAATATGGTGGCCGCCTGTTTCTTTCTCTAAATAAGACTATTTTTTATATAAATCCGACTATTTCCGATGAAACACTGGTAACCAAACAATCCCACTCCCCTTACCAAACGATCAATAAGCCGCACCGTGACCGCACATGCTAAATAACAGGAGGATTACATAAAACCGACCTGTATCTGTATATTTCCTTACTTTTATAACCATGAGTAGAAGACTTTTAAAACATTCATTTTCTTTACTCCACGCAGACCATGTTCACCTGAATGCGAAATGGGATTACAAACATGTGATCAGCCCATACTACCGGCTTTACTATATCGACAAAGGTGAGGGCACGATTTCCAGCACGCATCAGCACATTAAACTGGAACCCGGCCATATTTATCTCATACCCAGCTTCACGCTTTGCAACCTGCACTGTTCTTCCTTTTTAAGCCAGTATTTCATACAGTTTTTTGAGGAAGCACCCGATGGCATATCTCTTTTTTACGACAACCGCACGTTGATGAAAATTGCGGCCACACCTACTGACGCCGCCAACTTTGAAAGACTGCTTGCCATCAATCCGGGACGGGGCATTAACCGTTCCGACAATCCCAAAGTGTACGAAAAGGACGTTTACTACAGGGAGTACCAGGAACTAAATACCCTGCAAAGTGATGCCGCCTATCTCGAAACACAGGGCATTATCCTGCAACTACTTTCAAGGTTCGTAAACAATGCCGGTAACTCCATCGCGCAAACGCAAATCATTCCCTCGAAGATACTGGACACGATCAGCTACATACAAATGAACCTGAAGATAGCGCTGACGGTCAATCATCTTGCCGGACGAGTAAACCAGCACCCGGATTATTTCTCGAGGCATTTCCTTCATTATACCGGCATGCGGCCATTAAACTACATTCATGAAAAAAGGATCGAACGGGCACAGTACCTGATTGCCACCAGCAGTACGCCGTATGCAGCTATTGCCGAAGAGGTGGGGTTCGACAGCCTTCCGCATTTCTCGAAAGTTTTTAAAAAGGTAACAGGTATGACGCCCAATCAATACAGGTTGCAGAACAGGTCGGTGAATATGATATAACCCTTAGTGCTTAATGCGTTTTAACACTGCCTTAGGCTGCGCTCTCACAATATTAAAATTCTGCAGATCAATAGTAAAAACTACTATTTAAACTACCATTTCGTCGCAAAAAAGACCCGGAGAATAATAAAAGATTTATTTTTATATCCTCTTAAATAAACGACTTATGGCCGCAAAAGACGAAAACGACGAACTGATATACGAACGCAAAGAATTCCTGAACATCGACTTCTCCGAACAAACCCTGCGCAACATCGAGTACTTTCAATGCACCTTCGAAAGATGCACTTTCAACAAAGCCGACCTCTCTAACAGCGCCTTCGACAAATGCACGTTTAAAGCCTGCGACTTTACCATGACTGTCATCAGCAATACCGGATTCAGAGATGTGATATTCTCGGAATGCAAACTGATGGGCGTCGATTTCGCGATAGCCAGCAAGTTTATGTTTTCTTTCAAATTCGAAAAGTGCTACATGAACTACTGTGTGTTTTTTGGCAGGAACCTGAAGAGCACGAATTTCTCCGGCTGTACTCTGAAAGAGGTGGATTTTACGGAAGCCAATCTCACATCAGCTATATTTACCAATGCAGATTTAACACTGACCAAATTCTCCAATACGAACTTAGAGAAAGCCGATTTCAGGGGTTCGGTTAACTTTTCTATCGAACCTGAATTCAATAAGCTTAAAAAGGCGAAATTCTCCTTACTTCAGCTGGAAGGGTTGCTTTATAAGTATCAACTGGATATCGACTACGGCACGAACTAAAAAAAGGTAAGAGGGACAATAAGCCCCCCTTACCCTATATATAGAGAAGCCTCCTTACCTTGTTTTTTTATTTCCAATATGTCAAAGAACTTAACAGGACAATCGCGAGGATAGCTTTTCTATCCCACTGTCCGAAAACCCTGCTCCAGCACTGCCTTTAAAGCGTCTTCCGACGGTAATACCAGGCTGTAACTGGATGCGAACAGCTGCTCACTTTCTTCGAGCATGCTGTATTTTACGATGGTCTGGTCTTTATCTTTACAGAGGATAATACCTAATGTAGGCTGATCATCTGCGCTCCGCCTTAGTGCTTCGAACATCCGAACATACATGTCCATTTGACCGATGTCCTGGTGACTGAGGTCGGTAACCTTCAGATCGATGAGTACGAAACATTTCAGCAGGTAGTGATAAAACACCAGGTCGATATAGAACACCTTTGTTTCCGTTTTGATACGGTACTGGCGGGCTACGAAGGCGAAGCCGGTGCCAAGTTCGAGCAGGAACGACTGGATGTTCTGAATGATGGCCGATTCGATATCGGATTCGGAATACACCGTCGCATCATCGAGGCCTAAAAACTCCAGCACATACGGGTCTTTGAGCGGCGGTTTCAGTCGTTCGAAGAAAAGACTGGCAATGTTACGCTCCAGTTGCCGCACGCTCCACGACTGCTGCACTGCTTCCTGCAGGTAATATGTCCTGGCTTCCTCATTCCGCACGCCCAACAAAGTGCGGTAGTGCGTCCAGGTTAATTCGGGCCGCAGTGAGGACCGAATTGGAAAGACGAGGTAAAACTGCCGGATACGCCGCAGGTCGCGCTCCCCATAACCACGGCCGAACTCTTTTACCAGCCGGGCCGACAACTCCTTTAACAACTGCCCGCCATATTCTGCACGTTTGCTGCCGGACTGTTCCTCTTCCACTATCCGCCGGCCTATCTCCCAATAAGTATATACTATGACGGCATTTACCTGCCGGGCCACCTTACCCCTGGCTTCCAGCAACAATTGGCGGATGTCGTTGATGAACTGCTTATGCATAACCTGGTCTTTTGAACTCCTCGTAGCGGTTGGGCCAGTAACGCCAGTGCGTGGTAGGTGCCTCCCTGGGTCCATAGCGCTCAGGATCGCCAGTTACCAGTACAGCCGCCAACATGGGCCAGGTTTCATATGTACCTGGTGCGCAGTTTTGTTTGGCCATGTCGTTAATCAGCATGTTGAGTAAAGACTTCTTTGTTTCCAGGCTATGGCCTGTGGTGTCCAGTACATTTCTTAAATCCCGCGCCAATGTAAGTATGCCTTCTGCATTTAACTGCAGCACATAGTCGGTCTGGTACGCCACATGATACCATTCGTCCAGCACAAGGACCTGTTCCAGATCGGCCGGTAAAAAACGGTATAAGTCTCCCGTTGTGGCCCGGAATGGCTTTGGTGTTTTGTGTACCAGCTGGCGCATGGCTTCCAGCATCGAAAAACACCGGGTATTTTCGGGCTTAATACCTGCGATGGTATAATCGGCCAGATTATTCGAAACCGCGAGTTTACGGCCTCGTACTTTCCAGTGTCTGGCATCTTTCCTCAGCCACCATCCATTGCCGGTTTGGCAAAATGAATCCTCGTTCATCAGTACGATCTCATATTGAGCGGCGTAGTCGGTGATGCAGTTGCCGAAATATTGCAGTTCCAGCAGCAGCTCACACTCCGCTACGTCGAATACCAGTTTTTCGAATACAATGGCCCACCGGCCGTTTGGGTGCCTGAACAGGTTCAGGCGGCTATCTACCAGGAAATTGTTCCCGGCCCGCAACGATATAAAATCACTATAGCCATGTTCGCGGTAATTTTCAAGCGTTTCTAATATTTCATTTACTGTAAGCATGTTTTAAATTTTTAAATGTTAATCAAATTGAATAATAGCGGTTGCTTTGTTGCCCGGGATATCGGTCGCTATGACCTTTACCTGGGCGGCGCCATTCGTGGTTAATTGATATTCCCAGCCGCCTATTTCGGCACTATATTCGGCCAGGCCGGTTTCCTGTTGTTTCAGACCGGCACCGTAAACGATTATCTTTACGGCATCTACGCTTATGTTATCGCTTGCGTCTACATATATCGTTTGGAGTCCTTTCTTACCTTCAAATGCGACCGCATGTATGACGGGGCCGTGTTTATAATCCATGGCCGCCGTTCGGCGTACTGAATTTTTACCCCGGCAAAACGATAAGTAGAAGGCAGACAGTGTGCGATCACGGCCAACCCGCATAGCATACACTATTGCGTTTTTAATATTGAGCCTGGAGCCCCCGGCATTTGCCGCAGGTGGTGCTGAGTGCTGTACCGTACACTGGCCTTGCCAGGGCAGGCCATTCCAGGTAAGCACCGGGATGATGGTTTGTAGATTTGTATTTTTCATATGGATATTGATTTATGCAAATTTGCTACTTCCATATCCATTCCAGTTAGTCGTTTTGTTGATTCTATTTGCCAAAATGTTGACGCTCCATTTTTTTTTGCAGATTAATAAGGATTCCTTATTTTCGGCCGCAATAATCCCAGCCTCTACCGTCAAAGCGATGATATTTTTAACCAAATCACGCTTATGTTTTTCAAACCCTCCCGTGAAGCGGGGAATTTACCTTCGGTGGTGCAAGTGCCCCATCCGCATAACTTCGTCCATATGATTAGCATGGCCGATGTAACTGTCTTCAGCTGGCAGTCCGGCCTCGTTTTGCAACAAGCAGAAAAAGGCGCTTACTACCTGCTCACCAAACACTATTTTGAGCTGGACGAGGAAGTCTGGTTAGACATGCCTGCGCCTGAACCGGCCATCGTACTTA
>NZ_CABHOU010000079.1 GCF_902168175.1 uncultured Chitinophaga sp.
ATAGTTAACGTAAAAATTTGTCTTGTTTTGACAGATAAAAGTCTTTTTGTACAACACCGCCCGCTATCTTGTGCGAAAAGGAGATGGTCTGATATTTGGGCCAAAGCGAAACATGGCAAAAAAAGAATTGACCGGCGTTAATCTGCTGCTCGAAGGGCCTTTATTCAAATCGCTGATGACGTTGGCCTTCCCCCTGGTGCTGGCCCAACTGCTACAGGCCACCTACCAGCTGATAGATGCGTTTTGGGTGGGCCGGCTGGGCGGCAATGCGGTGGCCGCAGTGTCGGTTACCACACCCATTACTTTCGTTTCCATCGCCATTGGCAGTGGTTTTTCCATTGCAGGTTCCGTACTGATTGCCCAGTTTGTGGGTGCCCGTAACCAGCGGATGGTCAATCATGTGGCCGCACAAACGATGTTGATGGTTTTCCTCGTATCGGTGGTGCTGGCCATAGCCGGTTTCTTAATAGCCCCCGGAATCCTAACGCTGATGGGCGTGAGTGAGGCTGTGTACGAAGGAGCCTTGAAGTTTATGCGGGTATCGTTCGTGGGGCTGCCTTTCAATTTTATGTTCATTATGTTCATGTCGTTTATGCGCAGCGTAGGGCGGCCTGCCATTCCGCTGTACATTATTATGGGCACGGTTACCCTCAATTATATTCTCGATCCCATCTTTATATTTGGCCGCGGCAGTATTCCGGCTATGGGTGTAATGGGCGCAGCGGTGGCCACCCTCAGTACCCAGATCCTTGCACTTTGCATTGGAATGAGCATATTGTTGCGGGGCAAACGCGGGGTACACATCCGGTTCAGCGACTTTACACCTGACTGGCAATATATTAAGCAGGCTTTTAATCTCGGTCTTCCCGCATCTATCGAGCAATCGATGCGTGGGCTGGGGCTTACGATGATGACTTTCCTGATCACCTCCTTTGGTACTGTAACCCTGGCATCATTTGGCGTAGGCTCCAATGTGCTGCAGGTGGTAATGATACCCGCCCTGGGCTTTTCGCAGGCTATTTCTACCGTAGTGGCGCAAAACATGGGGGCCGGACAAATAGACAGGGCCGAGCGGCTGGGCAGGCTGGGAGGGGTTATTGCCTTTTCTACCCTCACACTGGCCGGCATATTAGCTTTTGTATTTGCCACCAGGCTGGTGGCGGTGTTTGTACCAGAAGATCCGGCGGTAATTGCGGGAGGCGCTAATTACCTGCGTACCATGTCGCTTGCCTGGGGCTTTCTGGGCTTCCAACTGGCGATGACGGGGGTATTTAAAGGTTCAGGCAACATGGTGGTGTCGATGATCATCGCACTGGTATCGATTTGGGTATTACAATTCCCGATCGCGTATGTACTGTCGCGGCACACCACACTGGGCGTACAGGGGCTTTGGCTGGCTTTTCCATCTTCCAACATTATTATAGCCCTGGTTTCATTGGGTGTTTTCTTAAAAGGCGACTGGAAAAAGAAACGACTTACCAAAGAGGTAAACGAGGAGGAAGCGCTTACCATGGACGTAAACAAGGAAACGCTGGTGGAGGAGGGAATACGGTAAAAAGAACGGGCAAAACAGCTTATTGTTTTGCCCAGTCTTAAATGGGGTAGAAATGGAGAAGTGCCGCTGTTAGTTAATTTGGTACTTAAATTTCCTCTTTATTTAGCAATACACTACGAACAGAAAGACCATTTAATATCACATCCGGGCGGTAAATAATTCCTGTTTTGGCCTTATAATTGGATAAATTTCAGCATATGGCAAAAAAAGCGGCTGGTATTTTATTATTTAGAAGGAAGCAGAAAGTCGTCCAGTTTTTCCTGGTCCACCCGGGTGGGCCGTTCTGGAAAAACAAGGACGAGGGGGTGTGGAGTATTCCGAAAGGAGAGTATGAAGACGATGAAGACCCTTTCCACGCGGCCATTCGCGAGTTTTCTGAGGAAACGGGTATTAGTATTTCGGGCGATTTTATAAAGCTTACGCCGGTGCGGCAACGCTCGGGGAAAATAGTGAACGCCTGGGGACTGGAAGGGGATCCGAACATCGCTAACCTGGTTTCTAATACTTTTTCGCTGGAATGGCCGCCAAAATCCGGTATGTTTGTGGAGGTTCCGGAAATAGACCGGGGTGAATGGTTCGGGGAAAAGGAAGCCAGAATTAAGATCAACCCAGGCCAGTTGGGCCTGATAGACGAACTGCTTTCCTTGATCTGACCCTGCCCGGGATAAGAAGGCACTCATTTTTATAGTTTAAACACACGTAATTATGGCAAAAGAAACGAAAAAAGCCGGCGCCGGATTAGCGGCCCCTTTAACTCCAAGCCCTGAACTGGCAGCAGTAATCGGTAATACGCCGATGCCCAGAACAGAAATGACCAAAAAAATCTGGGATTACATCAAGGAAAAAGGTCTGCAGGACCCTGCAAACAAAAGGATGATCAATGCCGATGAAAAACTGTTGAAAGTATTTAATGGCAAACAACAGATTTCCATGTTTGAACTGGCCAAGGTAATGAGCAGCCACGTTAAGTAACTGCTTTCCTGAATCGTATATGGGATGCCACTGCTTTCGGGCGGTGGCATTTTCCATTTTTGACACGGATATACGATATTTGTTGTTCTAACACAGAATTATGGAAAGGATGTTCAGCTTTAGGAAGATAGATCATGTGGCCATTACTATCCCGGCCGGTAAAAAGGAAGACGCAAAAGCCTTTTACGGCGGCATACTTGAACTGGTAGAAATTCCCGGTACACACCCCAGGGAAGCTGTTTGGTACGAGCTGGCCGACATACAGCTGCATATTGTGGAGGAAGCTATGACCGGCCCTGTTTCTGGCAGGCACCCCGCTTTTGAGGTCGATAACCTCGATAAAGCGAAAGACTTCCTGGTGTCGCACGGCATTCAGGTATCTTACTCCTCTGTGATTGAAGGTCGCGAACGACTGTTCTTCCGCGACCCTTTTGGCAACAGGATAGAACTGATAGAATATTTGAAATAATATTTCCGGGTATACGGAGTAACCCCCGGGCAGTATCACTACCCAGGGGTTTTTATGTTCTTTTAATCACTTTTTAAGCTTTTTAACGGGCTGTTCACCGCTGCCTTAATCGCCTGCAAACTCACGGTGCTAAGCGTTATGAGTACTGCCACCAGTCCCGCCACCGCAAACATCCACCAGCTAATGGTAACGCGGTAGGCAAAATGATCGAGCCAGCGGTCCATACCCCACCAGGCGGCCGGAGCCGCAATGCAGAACGAAATCAGCACCAGTTTTAAAAAATCTTTCGATAGCAGTTGAATGATGCCACTCACGCTGGCCCCCAGTATTTTGCGGATGCTAATTTCCTTGGCCCGCTGTTCCGCATTAAAAGCCGCAAGTCCAAACAATCCTAAACAGGAAATGAAAATGGCTACCAGCGTAAACGCATTAATGATACGCGATAGCGTAACCTCGGTTTGATAAAGTTTTTGCAGCTGCTCGTCCATAAACGTATAGGTGAATGGATAGCCCTTCACATGTTGTTGCCAAAGTTCATTCATCTTTTGCAGCAAAGCCGTATAGTCGCTGCTGCGCACACTCACCAGCAGGTTGCCCGCTGTTTGCGGCTGCCGGTGATAGATCAGCATAAATGGTTTTACATTTTCGTATAACGACTGCAGGTTGAAGTCCTTCATCACTCCCGCAATTTCCACCGGCGCACTGTCGTCGGTAAACAGGCGTGTGCCGGGCGCATCGATAACATTGAGCCCAAGTTGCCTGGCCATCGTTTCGTTAATGAGTACCCGGCCCGAATCGCCCGCATGAAAACTACGGCCGCTCAGTATCGGTATGTCCAGCGCTGTGGTGAAATGTTCGTCGGTGGTAATGTTGAGCTGATGCACAGAATGTGCCTTGTCGCCACCGGCGAGGTATACGCCCCAGTTGTTGTATTCGCCCTGTCCTGGCAAAGCAGTGGTACGGCATATAGCTTTCACCTCCGGCAATTGTTTTAAGGCTTCTACAAAGGCAGGCGATTGCACTTTGGCCTCGTTGGTCGGGAAGCGGAATACAAGCTGCTGCGTTTTATCGAACCCGAGGTCTTTGCTGCGGATGTACTGCAACTGGCTGTAAATAACGATGATGCCCGTAATGAGCGCTATCGACACCACAAACTGGAATACGACCAGCGAACGGCGAATGCCCGCAGCGGAAATATGGTTCGAAAAATTACCTTTCAACACTTTTACCGCCTGGAAGGCCGACAGGTAAAAGGCAGGGTAACTGC
The DNA here is from genome assembly GCF_902168175.1 of uncultured Chitinophaga sp. Taxonomy (GTDB): domain Bacteria; phylum Bacteroidota; class Bacteroidia; order Chitinophagales; family Chitinophagaceae; genus Chitinophaga. The sequence goes on from NZ_CABHOU010000079.1 coordinate 4,264, forward strand.
CCGCCGCGAGACCTGTTATTACAACAATGCCGGCCAGTGCAGCCCAAATTTTATAATCGCGTAAAAAACCGGTGTCAATGTTGGCCTGGGTCAGTTGGTTCAGCCAGGGAAGCGCCATTATCAACAAGGGGATGGCAATTAGCACACCCAGTAACGATAATAGGAACGATTCGCTCAGGAACTGGCCGACCAGGCTGTATTTGCCCGCGCCAATCACTTTGCGCACGCCTACTTCGCGGGCGCGTTGTGCGGCACGTGCGGTAGACAGGTTCATGAAGTTGATACAGGCGATCAGTTGTACCAGCACCGCGATCACTATCAATATATAAAGAAAGGTACGGTTAACCGGGTGGCCGGTTTCCGCGCCCAACCCCGCTGTGGTATGCACTGCCGACAGCGGTTGCAGGATCAGTTTTTTCTCCATGCCACCCTGTTTAAGCTCTTGCCCGCCATACTTTTCAACAAAGGCAGGTAGCTGCCGTTCCAGTGCTTCCGCGCTGGCGTGTGGATTTAGTTTGATATAGGAATACGTGAAGTTGTTGCCCGACCAGGTATTAATGCCGGCAAGGCCTTCACCGTAACCGCTGATGCAAATGAACATGCCGGCCTCCAGGTGTGTGGCACCCAGGCTCTCGTCGAACACGCCGGTAACCTTCAGCGGGAGCTTTTCCCAGGCGTTGTCCAGTTCTACGAGCTGGCCCACCGGGTTTTCACGGCCAAATAACTTTTCCGCCACGTCTTTACGCAGCACCATCGTATATGGTTCTTTAAAGGCCGTCTGCGGATTGCCGTATACAAAGTGATAATTAAAAATGTCGAAGAAAGTGGAGTCGGCCAGCAGCGCTTGCGGCTCGTAGTAGGTATTGCCTTTGTAGCGTAGCAGGTGCTGGCTTACGCCCAGCGTGGGAATAACCCTCGTATATTGAATAATTTCCCCGAAGTCCCGTTTCATGGCGGGTGCAATGGGCGGGGAGGCCGTAGCCATCAGGCGTTTGCCACCAGAGAAGCTGAGGTCTGAAGTAATGCGGTAAATATCACCTGCGTTCTTATGGTGCCGGTCGTAGCGCATGTGCCCCGTAACATAACAAAGTATGTAAAGGCAGCACAAGGTGCCGGTGGCCAGCCCGAAAATATTGATAAAGGTGAAGGTTTTGTTCTTTAGCAAAAACCGTAACGACGATTTGAGGTAACTTTTAAACATGATGGCGTGAGGTTTATCGATGCGTACGAAATTGGTGCCATTTCATTTTTGTGTTGATTTTCAACTAATTTGAAGCTATTGCCTGTCCGTTTTTGATACAGTAGATTGTCCGCTTCCGGACTGGAAATGTTTTATATTTGAAGGATTCTTTTACCACCAGATAAACGTATGATGAATATCCGCCTATTTTTGCCGGCCCTGCTTATTTCCGCCGCCAGCTTTGCACAGGTTAAAAACAATGATGCCCGTATCCGCTACACCGGCCGTGTTTTAGTTACCGATTCCGCCACTTTGTTATCATGGTCTGCCACGTCCGCCAAAGTGAATTTTAAAGGAACGGGTATAAAAGTAATGTTGAAAGATGAAAAAGGCGTTAGTACTTATAATGTCATTGTAGATGGTAAAGTAACCGCCAAACTGCAGCCCGATACCACGAAGAAATTATATACACTGGCCGCGGGTTTACGTCCCGGCAAACATACGGTAGAACTGTTTAAGAGAACAGAGTACGAACATGGTAAAACCTGGCTGTACGAGTTTCGCCCGGCGAAGAAAACTGTATTGCTGGAGGCACCGGCCGCTGCGCAGCGTAAGATCGAATTTTTCGGCAACTCCATTACCTGCGCCTATGGCGTAGAAGACAGCAGCGGCAAAGACCGTGGCACTGCACCGTACGAAAACGCTTACCTGAGTTACGCCACTATCGCTGCCCGTCACTTCAATGCCGATGTACACCTTACCGCCAAAAGCGGTATCGGCATCATGATTAGCTGGGCGCCCGTAATAATGCCCGAAATCTACGACCGCACGGTAGCCACCGATCCAAACAGTAAATGGGATTTCTCCACCTATACACCGGATGTAGTGGTGATCAACCTGTTCCAGAACGATTCCTGGCTGGTGAATAACCCAACACACGCGCAGTTCGAAGCACGTTTCCATGGTAAAAAGCCAGAGGAACCGCAAATCATAGCAGCCTACGCCGGTTTCGTTAAAACCATCCGCAGTAAATATCCTGACGCCACTATCATTTGTGCATTAGGTAACATGGATATCACCAGGAAAGGGTCGCCATGGCCAGGTTATGTAGAAAAGGTAGTGGCCTCGCTGAACGATGCACATATCTATACCCATTTCTTCCCTTACAAAAACACCCCCGGCCACCCACAGGTGTCGGAGCAGCAGGCAATGGCGAAGAGTTTGATTGCATTTATTGAGGAGAAGGTGAAGTGGTAGGTTAGATATAAATTCCTATTTTACAACCGCTTTTATATCTAATCATTCCCCCACAAATGCAAACCATAGAAACAAACATATGCATCATTGGCGCCGGCCCCGCAGGCGCTACCACAGCGCTGCAATTGGCGTATAGCGGTGTTAACTGCACGCTCGTCGACAAGGCCGTTTTTCCCCGTGATAAGGTGTGCGGCGATGGCCTTAGCGGCAAAGTACTGACACTACTCGGCCGCATCGATCCGGGTATCGCAGCAAGACTGCTGGCTGCTAACTTTAAGCTCGATAGCTGGGGTGTTAATTTCGTAGCGGCTAACCGCATTGGTATCGACATTCCTTATAAAGCCAATTATCAGAAACTGCCTGGTGAACCGAGAGGTTTTGTGTGTAAAAGAATGGACTTCGATAATTTCCTGGTCGACGAAGTGAAGCGCCGTTCTGAAGTGACGTTGATGGAAGGCGTGGATATCACCAAACATACTTTGCAGGACGATGGCTACCTGCTCACTGACAATAAAGGGA
>NZ_CABHOU010000080.1 GCF_902168175.1 uncultured Chitinophaga sp.
GCCAATCCTGATTTAAGATGGGAGAAAACCGCGATGGTCAACTTTGCTGTGGATGCAAGTTTGCTGAAAGGAAGATTGAACGTGACCGCTGAATACTACGATAAGAAAACGACCGACCTGATATGGGCTTACACCGTATCTACCGTTCAGTATTTTGTGAACAGCTACACTGCTAACGTAGGCGACATTTCCAACAAAGGTTATGAGTTAACCATTGATGCAACCCCGGTAACAGCTAAGCGTTTTTCCTGGAAAACTAATATCAACATTGCGCATAACAGTAATAAACTCGAGTCACTGTCCAATAGCAGTTTCGCTTCCGACTCCATTCCGCAGGGCTTCCCGAACGGTCAGGGGCAGAGCAACCTGCCAGTGCAGCTGCTGAAGGCAGGTTATCCTGTAGGACAGTTCTTCACCTTTAAGTACGCTGGTAAAGATGCCAATGGCGTATCGCAGTTCCATAGCCGTAAAGGTGGCGTTACTACCGATCCGGTCGATCACCAGGATTACTATTATGCAGGTAGCGCACAGCCGAAATTATTACTCGGCTGGGGTAACAGCTTTACCTACGGTAATTTCGACCTGAGCGTGTTTGTAAGAGGTTCTTTTGGCAACAAGGTATTTAACTCCACCCTGGCCAGCCTTAACCATCCGAACGAAGCAGAGAACTACAATATGCCGGTTTCTTTGTCAGATGAGAGCCCTGCAGATGGTAATGCCTTCCGTTACTCCGATCGTTACATTGAGGACGCCTCTTACCTGCGCCTCGACAACGCCAGCCTGGGTTATACTTTTAAACAAGTACGTGGTTTATCCAACTTCAGGGTGTACGTAACCGGTAATAACCTCGGTGTGATTACCAAATACAAGGGCATTGATCCTGAAGTGAACCTGGGTGGTTTAACGCCAGGTATTGATAACCGTAACTATTATCCAAGGACCCGCACCCTGATGCTGGGCCTCAACGTTACCTTTTAAGACATTGATATATGAAACTGAATAGAACGATACTCGCCTTCGCTGGCATGTTATTACTCGCATCCTGCACCGATCTTGATCTGCCGGTAGAAAACGAACTGACACCCGATAACTTCCCGAAATCGGAAGATCAGCTGGTACTGGCCACCGGGTCGGCTTACAGCAAAATAAGACCTTCCTATTGCGTACACTGGTGGTATATGCAAACGCTGACCACCGACGAGGCCATACTGCCTGCAAGGGCTGGTAACTGGTACGACGGCGCGCGTTTTCAGCAACACCACCTACATACCTGGAACCAGACGCATTCACATATCGGCTCCGCCTGGCGCTGGGGGTATGGTATTATCAGCACCTGTAACCAGTTATTGGCGCTGTTCGAGCAGGCGCCCGCCAGCGATGCCAAACCGCATATCGCAGCAGAAGTGCGTGCGCTGAGGGCATTGAGTTATTTCCAGATGATGGACTTGTTTGGCAATATTCCTATCGCCAGTACTTTCGGTACCAAAGAAGTGCCGCAGCAAAAAACCAGGAAAGAAGTATTTACTTATATCGAAACAGAACTGAAGGAAGTAATGCCGATGTTGAGCGCCGATGTAAACGTAAACACCTACGGCCGTATGACGAAGTATGCCGCACAGGCTTTACTTGCTAAGATGTACATCAATGCGGAGGTATACGCCGGTGAAAACCGCTACAACGATGCCGTGGCCATGTGCGACTCCATCATCAGCAGCCGTAAGTTTGAACTGGCAGCCGATTTCAGGGCAATGTTCGCCGCGGATAACGGTCCCGCTACACGCGAGTTTATCCTCGCTATTCCATTCGACTGGTCGCAGGGGAAAGGGCAGCAGTTCACCTGGTTTGGACTGCACTATGCGTTGCAACGTAAGTACGGACTGGCTTTCCTGATCGATGGCCCGGTAAGCACGATGCCCGAGTACTACGCCAACTTTAATGAGCCGGACGATGTGCGTACACAGGCCTGGCTCACCGGCAAACAGTACGATAATAACGGCGCGCCCATCATCATAAAAACAACGAAGAGAGGTATGGATGCCAGCTACGCGGGTGCAGACGGCGCAACGCCTATCGATTACCACCTGGAGTTTACACCGAACATCACCTTTACCAATCCTACACTGTTCGAGGTAGGCGGCGACGAACTGGGCAAGGCCAAAGGTTACCGTAGCATCAAATATTCGCCCGATGTAACGGCGGTGGCCCGCGATGCGAGTAACGATGTGCCGGTATTCCGATATGCAGATATACTGTTGATGAAAGCAGAGGCTATTTTGAGGGGTGCTGCTGAAACAAGGGGAGAAACAGCATTGGGCCTGGTGAACCAGATACGTGTCATCCGTAAAGCAACACCGTTCCAGACGATTACCCTGGATGATATACTGCCAGAGCGTGCCCGCGAATTCAGCTGGGAAGCATGGAGAAGAAATGACCTGATCCGCTTTGGTAAGTTCGAAGATGCCTGGGGCAGCAAAACCAATACCGACGAGTACAGGCGCATCTTCCCGATACCTGCTTCGGAAATTATCCTGAACCCTACACTCGACCAGAACTTCGGTTATAAATAATGAGCATGGAACATAACAAATCGGGCAGAAGAAGTTTTCTGGGTAAGATAGCGATAGCAGGTGCAGCAGGTCTGATGCCAGGCAGGCTGACGGCTGCCACACAAGCTGCTAACAGGCCACCACGGCGTGCAGGCATGCAGTTCCTTACGCCACCTTATTTACAGCATATAACCAGCAGCAGCGCCGTGATCCGTTGGATTACGAACGAACCCGCCAGCAGTTGGGTCGAATACGGGGAAGAAGCGACAGGCAACAAAGCGTTGCCTGCCGCTAACCTCGGCCTGCTGGCCGCCAACGACCGCGTACATGAAGTAACGATCACCGGACTTAAACCCGGTACAAAATACATGTACCGCGTATGCTCCCGCCAGATCGTGGAGTTTCAGCCCTACCTGATGACCTGGGGCGAGGTGATGAACAGTGAAGTGTTTCATTTTACTACTGTAAATCCTGCCGCAAAGGAAGTTTCCTGGCTGGTGTTAAATGATATCCACGACCGTCCGGCCTCTTTCGAACAACTGTTAAAACTCAATGGGGGTGATCCCTACGAGTTTGTGTTCCTGAACGGTGATATGTTCGACTTCCAGACAGATGAGCAGCAGATCATCGATCATTTGCTCACACCGGTTACATCGGCCTTTGCATCTGAAAAACCCTTTATGTACGCCCGCGGCAACCACGAAACCCGTGGTAAATATGCCCGTCAGTTCCCCGATTACTTTAATAATCCGGGCAACCAGTACTACTTTTCATTCACACAGGGCCCGGTGCATTTCATCGTACTGGATACCGGTGAGGATAAAGCAGACGATCATGCAGAATACAGCCAGCTCGTAGCCTTCGACGCCTATCGCGAACAGCAGGCGCGCTGGCTGGAAACCGCACTGCAACAGCCGGCCTTTCTGAAAGCTCCCTTCCGGGTAGTGATGATGCACATCCCGGTTTTTCACTCCGGTGAAGGCCATGGCAGCCTGCATTGCCGGGAGCTGTTCAATCCATTGTTCAACAAAGCCGGCATCGACCTGATGATATGCGGGCATACACACCGTTATGGTGTGCATGCGCCTGATAAGGCTACGCACAACTACCCGCTGATCATTGGCGGCGGGCCGAAAGAGGGACGGCGAACACTGATAAAGGTGAAGACCGACCGTAAGCAGCTACAGTTGCAGATGTTGGGGGATGATGGGAGTGAAGTGGGGAGGTATGAGGTGAGGAGTAAACGATAATATTTTTCATAGAGAGACGAAGCTCCACCGTACGGTGGGGCTTCGTCGTTTATATTACTTTAATTGAAAAACAAAGGGCCCGCCATACAGCGAGCCCTTTCTATTCCTATAAAGTATTCAACTATTCGTCGTACTTAAAATTCTGCGAGAACGTATTCGATGCATCAATAGCCGACTGTGGGATCGGGAATATCCTGCGGAATGGTTCAGATGCAGGTTTGGCAGTACCAGCTTTATCGAAGGTACCAAAACGGATCATTTGTTTTCTCCTGTTCATTTCCCAGTACATTTCAAAACCTATCTCGTTGTACAGCGACTGCTCAGTAAGGGCGAGCAGGCCTACACCCGGAGCATTGTTATACAGGGCTTCGCGGGTCCTGGAGGTACGTAATATGTTGATGTCAATGAGGGCTGGTCCGGTAAGGCCTTTTCTGAAATTAGCTTCTGCGCGCATGCAATACATGCCACCGAGGCGGTACAGCGGAACGTCCACGTTGCTGGTGCCGTTATCTCTTTCCGGATCAAATTCCCATTTGAACACACGTACGCCACGGTTGATCTGCGCCTGTGTGAATACTGATTGGGCAGGATTGTCGAAGTTCAGCGCAGGTGTGAAGTCCATGGGCAGTGTTGTATTTTTTTCGCAAACCAGTTTCGATACCTTAATGCGACCATCGGCCGTTTTATCAAAGGTGCCGTTAGCCAGCAGGATAGGGCCGTATTGCTGACCCACTACCATACCGCGGTTAAAATGGAACCAGGGCTGGTTGGTGCTGTTAGGTACAATGCTGGTAGCGGGAACGCTCACGTCGGTGCCGTCGTTCATGAACCAGGTGCCGTCGGTATACTGGTACTTGCGGGCGAAGCGGGGGTCGTCGTGATTGTTGTCCCAGGTAGCATAAAACTCAGGTGTAACGCAGGAGGCGTTTGTACCCCTGTTTACCGGAGAAGGTTTTTGGTTCCTTTCCATCGACATATAAGCGAAATCATTATCGCTGCTGCGCTGGGTGTTTATGGCCTGCGATACCACGAAGATCAGTTCCGGTCTGCCTTTGTTGTCAATATCGAAGTTTTTGAAGTAGTTGCTTTCCAGCTGGAACATCGGGTTGTCGATCAGCAGGGTGGTGTAGTAAATCACCTTGTCCATATCAGTACCGTTGTTATCTACCGCCGGTTCTGTGAACTTGAAGGTAGCGGCGTAACGGTCTTTCAGTACAGCGCGGTTTAAATACATATCCGCCAGCAGGCCATAGGCCGCTTGTTTGGTGAAGCGGGCATTGTGCGTATTCTGCTCTTTCAGGTTCGCCAGGTCAGGAATGATGCTTTCTACCTCTTTGATCAGTTCATCGATGGCCACGTCTGCCTTTCTTACTTCCACCGGTGCGTTCGGATCGAGTGGATTGCGGTAAGGCGCCTGTCCATAAAGTTCCAGTGTATGGTAAGTATAGAATGCGAGCATGCCTTTTGCTTCGGCCAGGAACAACGCTTTTTGGGCGAAGTTCGTGGCAGCGTTGGCGCTGGCAATAGCGGTAAGCGATTTGGTGATACCCCTGTTCAGGTTATTCCAGGTATTGGTGACTACAGAGTTATCCGGCGCCCAGGTAAATTCGTGCATAGCGCGCCAAACACCACCATCTCCCCAGTCGCTGCCGCGTGTAGGTAACATCGCTTCGTCGGTTGAGTATTCCTGTAAAGCGAATACGTTACCATGGTCTACAAAGGTCGCATCACCCAGCTGGCCATAGGCTGCTGATAAGGCGTTTTCGGGACTGGCGTTGTTCGAACCCAGCACCTCGTCAATCACATCTTCTTTCAGGTCTGTACATCCCACCATGGCTACAGTAAGGAATATACAAGTTAATTTATGGAATGATAAGTATGTTTTCTTCATGAGTCTTAGAATTTAATAGTGGCACCTACCAGGAATGTTTTTGCTGCAGGATAAGTGGTGTAATCGATACCGAGCGACTGGTTGCCATCCACAGTTTTAGTGGTGTTAACCAATGGATCGTACCCACTGTAACCGGTGATCGTAAGCAGGTTTTGCGCGCTTACGTAGATGTTGGCAGATCTCAGCCAGCTTACGCGTTGCAGCGGCAGGGTATAACCCAGGCGAACGTTGTTCAGGCGGATCATGTCGGATTTCTCCAGGTACAGGGTCGACAACTGAACGGCGTTAGCGGTATTGGCTTTTGCGTCGTAGTATTTCTTCAATACGTTACGGTCAGAGGCGAGGCTGTTGATGTTCAGGTCCAGCGCGGTGTTGTTTACCAGGTAACCACCAGCCTGACCGATAACGGCCACGGAGAGGTCGAAGGCTTTGTAACGCAGCTGGCTGTTAAGACCGAAGTTGAAGTTAGGGATAGCGCCTTCGAATATCTGCCTGTCGGCAGCATTGATAACGCCGTCTTTCACTTTATCTTCAAAAATGTCTTTACCATCGGCATCATACCCCAGGTGTTTCAACATAAAGAAGGAACCTGCTTCATAACCGTTTTTGTAGATGTTCGCGTTTACACCCGACAACCCAGGGCCGGAAATGCTGCCAGAGTAAAGCTCAGATACCGGCAAATCTTCGATCTTGTTAGAAAGGGTAGAACCGTTTACGTCTACGCTCCAGGTGAGGTCTTTCGTGCGCACCAGTTGTGAACCCAGCATGAATTCAAAGCCAGTGTTAACGATGCTCGCATCCACATTTTTCCAGATAGTGGTGGTGGGGCTCAGCGGACCAGATGGTATGTTCAGGATCGGGTCTTTAGTTGTTTTATTGTAGAACTCCAGTGAACCATAGATCTTGCTTTTCCAGAAGTCGAAGTCCACACCGATGTTGTACTGCTCCACCAGTTCCCATTTAAGGGCAGGGTTAGCGGTACGGTTTACGGTTACGCCGTTTATCACGGTAGGGTTGTCGTACAGGTAATATCCCGAGCCAGACGATAAGGAGTAGCTGGCCTGGGTGATTTTGTTGGG
>NZ_CABHOU010000081.1 GCF_902168175.1 uncultured Chitinophaga sp.
GCGGCAACGTAATCGTAAATATAGTACCCTTTCCTTTTTCGGATTGCGCTGATATAGTGCCTTTGTGGTTACGAACGATCTTCCTGCAAAAAGCAAGGCCGGTCCCAAATCCATGTGGCGAGGGATCGCTGGAAAGTTGTGCGAAAATGTCGAATATCTTTTCGAGCTGCTGACGGTCAATACCGATGCCGTTGTCTGCTACCACAATTTCTACGTCCTTGTCGTTCGACCTTGCGTTTACGCGAATGACCGGTATTTCGTCTCCGCGTGTAAACTTAAGCGCGTTGCCGATCAGGTGGAAAAACAGTTGCTCCAGTTGTGCAGGGATAGCGTATATCGCAGGCAGTTCGCCGATTTGCACCCGTGCATTTTTCTCCTGGATGTTGCGGCGCAGCTGCAGGCATACATCGTCGAGTACCTGTTTAAGGTTCGTAGTGTCGAAAAACGTGGAGGCGTTATGTAAAGCTGTGAGGTCGGAGAGGTCTTGTATCATCATCGAAACACGCTGTGCACTGGTGCTTACACGTGTTGCCAGTTCCTTCGTCCGCTCTGCATCTTTATCGGCGGTAGCGGTCAGAAGCATACTGCTGAACACGCGTATTTTTCGTAACGGCTCCTGCAGGTTGTGGCTCGAAATATGACGGTACTGGCGGTTCTCGTCTTTCGAGTCGGCCAGTTCGCGGGTCATATCGTCCAGCGCCTGTATGCTGCGTTCCACGATTTCTTCCTGTTGGAGGTGAAAAGCGATGAGCTCTGCGAACATCTTGAACATACCAACGGTTTGGGTATTGTTCAATGTATTGGGCGAAGGATCAATGGCGCAGAGCGTACCAAAAAACTCCCCGTTCTTCAGTATGATCGGGATAGAGATGTAACTCTGGAACCCGTACATCCTGGGGGTATGGTGTTTGGAGAAATGGGAGTCGGAGGCTACGTGGTCGATAATTACCCCGTTACCGCTCTGGCGTATTTCGTTGCAGATGGTGGTCTCGATCTGTAATTCGCCACCCGGCTCGAGGCCGAACTGGATTTCATCGCGTACGCTGCAGGCTATCCATTTGTCCTGGGTAACGCGTGCCACGGCGGCAAAGCCCATACCGGTAGCCCGGCATATTATTTCCAGCATGTTGGGGATGATCTCTATCTTCTTTACCCGGTCAATGTCGGCGAGGAGTTGGTTATAAGTATCTATCATGTTGCTCACAAAGCCTTTTTCATCAAGTGCTACAGTTAAAGATAGCGAAATTTCTGATGAAGAGGCCGGCCGGGTCAACGCAGGGATAGGGCCGCCATTACAGCAGCCCTATGCAGGATACGGCCCTGGAGGCCGCTATTTGCAACCCTCCGCATGAAGATTATTCGCCCAGCCATTTCTTGAATTCGCTGGCTTTAAGGCGGCTTACGATAATGTCTTCGGGGATTTCGGGTTTCACCTTTACTTTCAGTTTACCGCTGAACCACGACTGTACCTGCAGGATATGCCGGTAGTTCACGATAAACTGGCGGTTAATACGGAAGAACGTGGTAGCGTCTGTGTCCTGCTCCACTTCGTCGAGGCTTTTGGTGATGAAGTGATCGGTGTTGTTGGTGGTGCGGATGCAGCAAAGACGGTTCTTAATGTAGAAGTAGGCAATTTCCTCTACGGGAACGGAATACAGTTTGCTTCCCGAGCGGGCGAGGAAGCGCTGGGCGGGGCCTTTGACGGGGCCTTCCTGTATGATCTCTATTTTCGGATTGATAGCAGATACAAGTGCTGCCAGTTTTTGTGCGGCAGCCATTTCATGGTCCTTAAAAAGTAGTTTCATATGTTGGCGGTGTTAATAGCATGGATGCTGCTCAAAAGTATTACAGCCGCCGTATTTGTAGTAAGCTTTCCTACAAAGTGCAGAATTGGGGGATGAAATGCATATTTAGCCTACGAAATGATTAATAGATGAGTTTTTTGAGTGGGTCGAGGTAGTTGCGGCCTACCGCTATTTCGATATTGCCGTTTAACACCACGAAGGTTTTGGAGATATCGCGGTATACCTCTTTGATCTGGTAGATGTTTACGATGAACGAACGGTGTACGCGTATGAACCGTTGCGGGTCGAGCCGTTTTTCCAGTGTGCCGATGCCTTGTGAACTGAGGAAGGAGCCGCCGGCAGTGTAAATCCGGGTATATTCCTTTTCGGCGTTTAGGTACAGGATCTGTTGTACGTCCAGGCTTTTGAGGCGGCCGGGCGTTTCAACGAAGATGCGGCCGGGATATGCTCCCTGTGGCAAAGGGGCACTGGCTGCGAGGTTGTAAAGGTCGTGCTGGTCGGTACGCTGCTTTATCCGCTCCACCGACTGGTCGAAACGCTGTCGGGTATAGGGTTTGAGCAGGTAGTCCACCGCATTTAACTCGAACGCCTTGATCGCAAAACGGTCGAATGCGGTAGTGAAAATGACCAGTGGTACGTGCGCTATTTCCTGCAATACCTGGAAGCCGTTAAGGCCGGGCATTTGTACATCCAGGAACACGAGGTCGGGGTGCCGGGCATTGATAGCGGCAACAGCCTCCAGTCCGTTCTCGCATTCGCCCAGTACGTCCATGCCGGTATGGCCGGCCAGGTACTGGCGGATAAGGCCACGGGAGGCCTCTTCATCATCTATAATAAGTACCGTTTTGTTTGCCATGGTATTGAACGGGAATGTAAAAGTAAAATCGAAGTCCGGTAGGCGCGTTGCGTTCGATATGTATCGTTTCATTGAATAACAGGTCGAGCCGCTGCATGGTGTTTCGCAGGCCCACGCCCGAAGAGGCCAGCAGTTCGTCGAGGTTGCCTGTATATCCTTTGCCGGTATCGCTTACGGTAATCTTAATACGGTTGCCTGTTTGCTCAAAATCAACCTGGATACTGCCACCCTCCACACAGGGAGCAATGCCATGGCGGATGGCGTTTTCAACCAAAGGTTGCAGCAGCATGGACGGTACGGCGATATTACCGTTCTCTTTTAAGGGAGATATGTCAAACCGCAGCCTTTTACCGAAACGCCTGTTCTCCAGTTCGAGTATGGTATGGATGAAAGCCGCTTCTTCGTGTAATGTTACCCATTCGTGCTGGGTTACGTACAAGGCATACCGGAAAGTATCGGCCAGCTTGGCTATCAGCTCACGCGTAGTTTCCTGCTCCGGAGGTACGCTGGCGCTGATAGAGTTGAGTGTATTAAACAGGAAGTGTGGCTGAATTTGCGCTTTTAAGGCGTTTATTTCGCTGTTGTAGGCCAGTGATGATAATTCTTTCTCCCGTTTCAGCTGCGCCTCTCTTTCTTTGAAAAAGTGGTAAATATGGAGGAAACTGAATATCTGGATGTAAAAGAGAAGATTGGGCCCGGCGTTGAGCAAAACCTGCATGGCCGTCATTACCGGTTTGCCGGTTAATGGATTGTACCAGGCGTAGAGTAAAGTCCAGCAACCGTAATACAGTACTGCCGTAAACAGGTGCAGCAAAAAGCGTTTCTTTAGCGGCCAGTGCGCAAACTTCCGGAAGTGCAGCCACCAGGCCGGAATGCAGGAAAGGGCCATGAAAAGGCAGTCGACCCCGGTTTCGGCAATGCTTTGAAAGGTGGCTTTGCCCGTAATGTACTGGGGCATGCCATACATAAAGCTCATGATCACGAACAGCGACAGGAATACGCTGGCTTCCTGCCATGAAATGCCCTTCCACAGCCTTTTGTGGCCGGGTGAAAGAGGGATGCTGCCATTACCGTTTGCGTTGCTCATGACTATTCGTTATGCCGGACTTAACTGCCGTGCCACATTTGCTATAAGGTGCAAATTAGGCGAATATGCCGGGTTTAAACAGGTGTTTTGTGTAAACAGGCACTTTAGCAGCTTTAAGCTGTTTTTTGGATGCGCGAGGTGTTGAGTGTTGCTACCTCCCATTTACTGGTTCTAACTTACCGCTTTTTTATTATTTTTATCCGGAATCAACCAAAACCGGATTGCCAAAGCGGAGGGCGAATGAGCGAGAAACTAGTTAATGAAAAGGAATTACTGGCTTGCGTGGGCCAGTCCGATGAACGGGCGTTCGAAAAGATCGTTCATCATTACTTCCCGCGTTTGCTACCTTTTACGACCAACATCACTAAAAACAGGGCCGTGGCCGAAGAGATCGTCCAGGAGGTGTTTCTTCGCCTCTGGCAGCATCGTCATGAGCACGAACGCATCTATCACCTGGGTTCCTGGCTTTTCACCATCGCATCTAACCTGTCGCTCACTTATCTTAAAAAGATGGCAGTAGAAGGGAAGTTGTTGAAAGTACTGCAAAACAGCCAGGAGAGCAACCGCTCCGAAACAGAAGAACGGCTTCAGTTCAAGGAAAGCGGCCTGCTGATCCATGAAGCGATCAACCGCCTGCCGCCACAGCAACAGCAGGTGTACCGTATGAGCCGTTACGAAGGACTATCTACCCCGGAAATTGCCGAACGCCTCCAGTTATCGCCCAATACGGTTAAGAACCACCTCGTACGGGCTTTACAGACCATCCGTAGTTTCATTCGTACCGCGGGTTTTACCATCCTTTTATAAGAAGAGAAAATATTTTTTCAGATCGACTGGTCCTAATGGCCGTGCCGTTAGTTATATAATTGTTGCAAACATCTATTCCACCATGTTAACAGAAAATAAGGAGAAAGTACAGTCTTTGCTGCAACGCTATTACGATGGCAGTTTGGACGGGCAGGAGGCAGCGGAACTGGCTGTATTTTTACAGGATAACCAGTACGATGGCCTGGCGCAGGAAACCCTGGCAGCGATTGCTGCCGGTGTACAACCTGTTGCTGGTGAGGAAGAGGCCATGCAACGCATGCTGCAACGTGTAAAAGATGTAAGCAACGGACCGGCGAAAGTACGCCCTATGTGGAAACGTATGGCAGTAGCCGCGGTTTTGGCGGGAGCAGTGGCGCTGGCATGGTACCAGTTTGCCGGTACTACAACGGGAAAACAAATGGCGCGCAGGCAATATCAGAATGATGTAATGCCAGGCGCCAACAGGGCTACGCTTACGTTGGCCGATGGTAGTGTGGTAGACCTGGAAAAGGCGCTTAACGGCCAGGTAGCACAGCAGGGTGGCAGTCACATTGTTAAGAACGGGGAAGATATCAGCTACTACGGCAGCGAAGCAGCAGGCGCAATACAATATAATACACTGGCTACACCGCGGGGCGGACAGTTTAAGCTCATGTTGCCCGACGGCACTGTAGTATGGCTCAATGCCGCCAGTAGTTTGCGTTATCCAACGGCCTTTGCGGGCAATACCCGCACGGTGGAGTTAAGCGGAGAGGCGTATTTTGAAGTAGCGAAAAATGCCGCTATGCCCTTCGTGGTAACGTTGGCAGATGCATCGCAGGTGGAGGTGTTGGGCACCAGCTTTAACGTAAGTGCTTATAACGATGAAAGTACACAGGCCACTACGCTGGTAGAAGGTGCGGTGCGGGTAAGGAGAGGTACAGTGGCGGAAGTACTGAAGCCAGGGCAGCAGGCATTGACGGTGCAGGGCGACTTATCTGTCAATAATAAAGCAGATGTAGCAGCAGTAACCGCCTGGAAAAACGGGCAGTTCCTGTTCAACGATACGGATATCGAAACGGTGATGAAACAACTGGCACGCTGGTACAATATAGAGGTGGTGTATGAAAACGGACCGGTAAAGGAGTATTTCAACGGAACTATTCCCCGCAACGCCCCCTTATCGCAGGTGCTGGAATTATTAGAACTAACCGAACTGGTACATTTTAAAATCGAAGGTAATAAAGTAACCGTTACGCCTCCCTGATGAACAGCTGCATCGGCAGCGTAACAGATAGCAGAATCTAAGTCGTGAGTAATATCCCTTTACGGATTGCAACCGTGAACAGGATGCAGAGAGGCATTGTATTAAACAAGCCTGCTCATACAGTAACTATTCCAGGAGACGATTTTTTTATCACCCAAAATCAAATGTATGCTTTCAAATGCTTGGTGCCAGCCGAAGCGCGGCACTGTATGCCTATCAACCAGGGCTTTGCGGCAGCTATTCAGGGTCGGCCTGTTATGTATGTTATTCATTAGCGCAGCATTATACGCGGGCGCACAAACTATTAATCTTGAAGTCAAAAACGAACCACTGTTAAAAGCGCTGAAGTCTGTAGAGAAACAAAGCGGCTACACCTTAATTTATGGAAAGAATCAACTGGACAATACCAAACCAGTAACGGTATCAATGCGTAATGCGTCACTTCAAAACGCGCTGAATATCCTTTTCCGTAACCAGCAGATCAGTTATTACCTCCGTGATCCTAAGTTTATTGTGGTGGTAAACAAGCCAGGTTTGTATACTAGCACCGGTACTACCTATACCAGTCCCGACAGGGATGTGATAAGAGGCACCGTAACAGGGGAAGATGGCACCCCTTTACCTGGCGTAACCATCCGTACCACCGGCGTTAGTGCCACC
>NZ_CABHOU010000082.1 GCF_902168175.1 uncultured Chitinophaga sp.
AACAGGCAGCATGGCAGCATCGTCAATATCAAGGTAAATCCTGCCATTAGCATGCAGGAGGCATTGGCGCGCATTGAGCCGGTGTTCTCAAAATATGATCCGGAACAATTGTTCGAGTATAAGTTCGCGGATGCGGAGTATGCTAAAAAGTTCGGGCAGGAACAGCGTATCGGCAAACTGGCCAGCTTCTTCGCGATACTGGCGATCTTCATCAGTTGCCTGGGATTGTTTGGCATGGCATCCTTCATGGCCGAAAGGCGTACAAAAGAAATTGGTGTACGCAAAGTATTGGGCGCTTCGGTGATCAGCCTCTGGCAATTATTGTCGAAAGAGTTTGTTGCACTTGTGGTGATATCACTGCTTATCGCCGCCCCCCTCGCCTACTTCATGATGCGCAACTGGCTGCAGAACTACGAATATCGTACAACCATCAGTTGGTGGATATACGCAGTAACGGGCCTGGGTATTTTAACGATCACGTTACTCACGGTAAGTTATCAAAGTATCAAAGCGGCAATGTTGAACCCCGTAAAAAGCTTAAAAACGGAATAAGTGCTTCTCTTCCTACACTTATAAAACAAAAGGCAGGACTGATTTTGTAGTCCTGCCTTTCTTTTATGCTTTATTTAATCTCGCTTCTTCCAGGTCGAGGTTACTCTCCATCAACCGGATCACCTCATCGTCGTACCTGGCGTCTTTGTGCATTTTTGCCAGTCCATCTCTTCGCAAACCGATCAGTTCGAGCATGATCTTACGGTACAGGCCTCGAACAGTGCTTACGGCCTGCCGTTTATCTTCGTGATGCAGGGCACTTTCGCCGGCTGCAATGCTTCGCTGCAACTGTTCCTTAATACGGGCAATGGTTTCGTACTGCGCCATCTCTACGGAGTAGTTGGCGTCGAGGTATTGCACCAGTTCTTTCCCTAACTCCAGGCGGATGGCCTCTATCTGCTCCTCCTCCGGAATGTGTTCGTCCACCTCTTCTACCTTTAACCATTTAATGAAAAACGGTAAGGAGAGCCCCTGTAGCACCAGCGTAACCAGTATTACCACGAAGGTGATAAACAGGATGAGGTTACGATGCGGAAAAGGTGTCAGTTTATCGTCGAGCGTTAATGGTATAGCGAGGGCCGATGCGAGGGATACTACACCCCTCATACCTGCCCAGCCGATAATGAACGGTAGTTTCAGTCCGGGCGTAGCTTCTGCTTCACGGATGCGTTTGGAGAAGATGCGTGGTACGAAAGCGGAAATATACACCAGTACGATACGGATCACGATCACCAGCAAACTGATGATCAGCGCGTATTTGATCGCATCTTTTAATGAATATCCTTCCAGTCCGTTGATGATGACAGGCAGTTCTAATCCTATCAATATAAAAACAAAACCATTTAACAGGAACCCGATCGTAGCCCATACCTCCTGCGTTTGCAGTCGCGTATGATAGTTGAGGAAGTCGCTGGAGCGGAACGACAGGAACAAACCACCGCTTACCACGGCCAGTACGCCCGACCAATGGAACTGCTCCGCCACAATATACATCAGGTAAGGTGCAATAATGGTGATAGGCGTGGTGATGCTGGAGGCTTTTACCCAATACCGCAGTATTAAATACAGCACATGTGCGATAACGAGTCCTACCACTACACCCATAACAGCCAGCACCGCGAAATCTACTGCGGCTTTCTGAAATACGAACTGGCCCGTAAGCACCGCTGCAATAGCGAAACGGAGTACGGTCAGCGAGGCGGCGTCATTTACGAGGCTTTCTCCCTCCAGGATGGTAATACCGCGTTTAGGGACAGGCATGCCTTTCAACACAGAAGTAGCGGCTACTGCATCGGGCGGCGATATAATACCGCCGAGCAAAAAGCCCAGGGCCAGCGTAAAACCGGGAATAATATTTACAGAGAAATAAGCGATGGCCAAAGAAGTAACCAGCACCAGTCCGAACCCCAGGCTCAATACCGACCGTCTCCACTTCCACAACTGATTCCAGGAGGAATACCAGGCGGCTTCAAACAGTAATGGCGGCAGGAATATCATAAACACGATATCCGGGTCCACATTGAGTTGCGGCATACCGGGAATAAAGCTGATACCGAGTCCGCCGATCACTAAAAATATCGGGTAAGAGATTTTCAAACGCTGGCTTAACATGTAGAGCATGGCCATCGCGAAGAATAACATCAGGATTAATAGCAGGTGATGGTGTATCAATAGTCTTCAATTTTTGGTAAACGGCAAATATACCAAATCGTGCCCAAAGATCGAAGTCTTAAGCCTATCTTAAGCCTTTTCATACCGCTTTTTAACCCTTCCTTTTCCATTCTTACCCAATATGCCCCTGCTGCTACAAGCGCTGAAAAATGTTATTTATATTGAAGTATGATACCGCAATTCTACCGGCTCGCGCTCGCCGCAGCAGCGCTCTTAACGCCTATTACCGACAAGGAAGCATATATGCCCGCCAAAGTATGGCGCGTGCCCGACAATAACGATTATACGGACAACAACAGTGAATACAGCAACCAGCGCAAGGTGGAGTCTGATAACATCGTGGTGTTCTGGGCGAAAGAGTTTGGGGAAGATCCGATGAGCAATCCCGATACGCTGAAACGTTTCCGTATTAAAGAAGCGCTAAAAGAGTGCGACCGCTTTTATGATTATTATGTGGATAGCCTCCAGTTCGTAGAAAAAGGTAAATCGGTAACCGATAAATACAAGGCCCTGTTCTACGTGATCGGTGGTAAGGAAGCCACAGCTTTTGGCGGTGGTGCAGAAGATAAGATCGGTATTCTGTGGACACCTGCCGTACGCATGAACAAAGCGCCCTATGGTGCCCTGGCGCACGAACTGGGCCACTCGTTCCAATACCTCGTACACGCCGACGGCGCATGGGGCTTTACCTCTGCCCCTAAAGGCAGCCGCGGACAGGCGATTTTCGAAATGACCTCTCAATACATGCTGTGGCAGGTGTACCCGGAGTGGATGACGTTTGAGAACTATCACCTGGTAGATTTCATGAAACAAACACACTACGCATTCCTGCACGAGATCAACCAATACCATTCGCCTTATGTACTCGAGTACTGGTCGGCCAAACACGGCATCCGCTTTATGGGCCAGTTGTGGCGTAAAGCAGA
>NZ_CABHOU010000083.1 GCF_902168175.1 uncultured Chitinophaga sp.
TCTTTATTCTTCAGGCTCACATCTGGTTTGAGTTGAATTTCAGCGAGTGCTTCTTCAAGACTCATATTGTTTAACAACAGTCCGTTCCCGTATTTACGCTTTTTCTGCAAGCGGTCGGCACCCCACATGGCATAAGCAAGTTTAGCTACCTGCTGGTCGGCCTGCGGGTAATTCTGTAAGCTGGGCGAGCGTTTGGGGGCCGGGCCGTATACTACGGCGCCCTGCTGTACGAGGGTGCTTATTTTTTGCAACAGTTCAGGGCGCATAGTTTCCAGTTGTGGCAGAACCAGCATGCGGTAACTAACACCTTCCGGCAGTACCAGGCGGCCGCCTTTTACGGATAACCTGTTCAAAATCACTTCCGCGTTCATATAGTCGTAACCGTAACCAACAGGCAGTTCCGGAATGCGAACGCCTGTCATTTTCGGCGCATCTTCCCCTATAAAATAAGCGATATCATTTACCGGTTTACCTTGCTGCAGCAGGTAATTACAACGGCGTATATAATCAATAAAAGCCTTGCCCTGCGTGAACCAGGTGTTATTACGGTTAAACTCCGTACCAAACCAGGCGTTTACACCCGGCAGCCTGTCCTCAAAAGGTTGTTGTATAAAAACATGCAAAAGGGTGTTGTTGATACCTTCAGTGAACGACCAGTCGCCACGTTTCTTCAACAGCGCAGGGTAACGGGCATATGTTTCGCCGCCGGCAGTAAACGATTCGGCCGCTACCTTGGTTTTACCATAGATGTGTGCGGACGACGAAGCCGCTTTGCATTCGATATTTCCCAGTTCACCTTCGTTCCAGAATTCACCGCCTATTTCATCCGCCTGTCCGCCATACTTCAGGAACTCCGACGGGAAACCCCAGTGGCCGTAGTTTTCCAGCCAAACTTTAAGACCGTCTTTGTGGCTTTGCTGACGTAAACCACCAACATATTCGTAAGCCACCCTGTCTGCCACCAGGCGGCGTAAGTCCCAGAGGAAACGATTGCTCTGATCGGCCGAGCCGGTAATGCGGCCCGTAAGGACAGGCAGCCATGGCAAAGGATCGTAGCCGTATTGCTGTTTAAAGGCTTTCGCCATATCGTCCGTCCAGTTTTGAGAACCGGTTTCGTAACTATCGGCCACTACCCATTTAAGCGCTTTACGTTCGCCTGCGGGTATGCTATTCCTTATTTTTCCAATGAACTCCTGGTAGTGGTGTTGAATGGGCGCGCGGTTGATTTTGTCGACCTCCAGCCCCATGCCCTCGGGGGTGGCCGGAGCGTTGGTTACCGTAGTAGGCAACATGCCGTAGCGCACCACCAGCCAGTTACCTGCGGGTGCGTCCCAGTTCAGCGTACCGTCTTTACCGAGGAACGCCGAGATATTTTTTACCCGGTTGGGATTGACCACCAGTATACTATCTTCCGGTTCCGCCTGCTGCGGCCACTGGTATTCGTTCCATAGAGGTAAAGGCGTCTGGAACATCTTCGCCAGCTGTTTATCTTCAAACCATTCCACCCGCGGTGCCGCCAGCAGTTTGATTTCCGCAAAGCCTGTATTACCAGCGTTCTTTAATACTAAACGAAAACGTTTAGCTGTGGTTGCCGGGAAAGCAATACTTACCGGTGCATAAGGTTTAAAACCTACATTCTTCGCGGGATTGGTACGATCGAAATGAAAAGAGGTAATGCTATCGTAGTTCTTGCCGTTCTGCACCTGTAATACGATATCCGCCCGTGCGGGACGTTTAGAGGGGTAGATAACAAGGCTTCTCGCTGTATAAGCTTTCGCTACGTCAATATCCAGTATAATGGGACAGTTCTTATATACGATCTCAATATCTACGTCTTCTTCCGTATTCCCATCCATCAGCCCTTCTATGTTTTTAACGGTAGCATTAGAACTGAGTTTGGCCTGATGCGCTGCTATTTCATCCTGGTCGCCGGCGGGCACGGGGAAAGCCAGTACAGCCACATCCTGGAACGATTCACCGGGTGATGACAGCTGCTGTTTAATTTTACCCGGGCCTTTCACACGCGCTTCGCTGCTGGCCAGGTAACGCATCGACTGTTCCGGTTTAATCCATGGGCCACCGCTCTGGCTCCAGCCCGGACTGTTAAACAGGCCAATATCGATCCCGAGTTTGCCCGCAGTGCGTATAGCCGACCGGGTTATGTCATACCATTCTTTGGAAAAGAGTTTTACTTTACCGTAGGCCAGTTCCTTTTCGCTAAGACCAATGTTACCGATGAAGGCCCTTCCTATGCCTACTTCCGCCATCGACTCCAGGTCCTTCTCTACCCCTTCTTTCGAAATATTATCGTTCAGCCAGTACCAATACACACTTGGTTTTACGCTATCGGGCGGTGTTACGAATGACTGTTGTAAAACGGTGGTAGCAGCAAACTTAGCCGCCGGCTGCTGAGCAGATAAGGTAACGGGGAGAAGCATACAACTGATTAACAACAGCTGCGCCATTTTGCTCACAATAGCGGTCTTTAGGGTTCTCATCGGTACAGTTATAATTTATAATACTTTGTAATATTACATTCTTTCTTTGGCAATTCAAAGTAGATCAATCCATTATAATGTCAAAAACACCGGCAACGTGCTGATAACAGGCACATTACCGGTGTTTTATATTCAGGCGGCGCTAAATCGCCGCGTTGTGTGTTAAAGCGTAATACTTTAGCTCAATCAGGTCGTTAGGCAGGGCTTTACGGTTCCAGGAACTATGGATAGCCAATGCGGCGCCCATAGCGGTTGCCTGGGCCATAGAGGCGGCGAATATTTCCATTTCAGGGAACATGGAGGCCAGCAGGTTCATGTAAATCACGTTTTTGCTAAACCCGCCGTCCACAAAAATCCTTTTCACTTTCGTGCCTTTTAATACCAATTGGGTAGAACTGAACTGGCGGTCGGCAATATCGAGCATCAACTGGTGATAAGCCTCTACGTCCGTACCAAACTCACTTAAATCACGGGCACCGAAGGCAGTAATGCCTGTATGGGCTTCCACAGTATGCTTTTCCCGCAGTGCAGCCATCATCGCCGGATCGTAATCCACCGAACGATAACGGATGGTAGGCTGGTTAAAATGTTCAGCAATGCGTTTTACCTGCAGTTCATGCTCATACCCTGCGAACAACCTTGATGATTTCACTGGTTTGCCCTGGAAGGTCATGTAACACAGGCAGTCCTGCTCCAGCTCCGCCTCTGTAAGCGGCGAGCTGTTAAAAGGATTCATACTGATGCACCATGTGCCGGTAGAAATAAGTATAAACGGCTCGTGGAAGCTCACCAGGTAAGGGATAAGCGCGGCCGAACTGTCGTGCAGACCGATGCCTATCGAGTAATTATTACCTGGAAACACCGCAGGCAGTACTTCATTCGAAGGCATCAGCGGCGCCATTTTGTCCGTCAGCTTTTCCTTTTTCACCCAGCTATGGTAGGCATTTTTCTGGAAGTCCCACAAGTTGGTATGGCAGCCAATGCTCGTAATATCCGAACAGGGCACGCCCGCGAGCAGATAACTCATATACTGTGGCAGATGCAGCGCGTATTTAACCTCATTGCAAAGTGCCGGCCTTTCGTGTTTCAGGCGGTACAATTGCATCCCTGAGTTAAGACTGCCTAGTACGGGCGAAGCGGTCAAAGCCGAAAAGGCGGCCTCTCCCCCGTAGTTTTTATAGAACTGTTCTTTTAACGGCTCCGGGTAGGTTTTCAGGTAATTATACAGCGGTGTGAGCGGCCTTCCATCTTCATCTATGTACACCAGGCTGGCGCCGTAGGTGCTAAAGTTAATGGCCTTTACCTCTATATCTTTCCGTTTAAACACCTCCCGCAGCGAGTCGAACACCGATAATCTCAGGCTTTCCAGGTTTTCGCAGGGATCGCCATCTTCATCGGTTGTTTCTGTAAACCTTGCAGTACGTTCAAAAACGATCCTGTACTGCTCGTCAAAAAGAAACAGTTTTTTGTTGGTTTTGCCAACATCAAATATCGCTATTACCGGTTTCCTGGTCATTCGTCCATTTCGCTTTGCGCAGCTACAGTCCGGTAGCCACCGTTTTCAAACCCCTTTCTTTGATGAGGTGTTCTCTTACTTTTTCGGCCCTGTATATGCCAAGCGGGCTTAAAGCGCCACCTGCACGTAAACGGGCTTCGGCTACCAGTGCGCGCACGTCTGTACGGAAAGCGTGTTGCAGCACTTCCTGTGCGGCCGCCACATCGCTGTTCTGCTGGGCTTCCTGCAATTTCCTGCGGTCAACCAGCAACGCCTGGGCATAAGTAAGCATAATAGCTTCTACGGACTGCAAAAGGTCTTCCAGCGGGTCTTTTACATTATGCGAAGCATCGATCATCCAGCCTAAACCGGTAGCGTGATTCATGCCTCTTGCGTCCATACCTTCCACGAGTTCGTTGAAAATAAGGAACAACTGGTAAGGTTTGATCGCACCTACGGTGAGGTCATCGTCGCCGTACTTGGAGTCGTTGAAGTGGAAACCACCCAACTTGCCTTCCATGAGCAGCAGGGAAACGATTTGTTCGATGTTTACGTTAGGGTGATGGTGACCAAGGTCAACCAGGGTATACGCTTTAGGCCCCAGTTTATTCGCGTATAACAGCGACTGTCCCCAATCTCCTACCGTTGTTGAGTAAAAGTTCGGTTCAAAGGCTTTATACTCAACGAACATTTTCCAGTCGTCCGGCAAAGCTTTGTATATCTGCTCCAGGCCACTGAGCGTATGCTGGAAAGCCTGGCGGAAGTTGAGCTGTCCGGGAAAGCAGGAACCATCGGCTAACCATACGGTCAATGAGTCGGAACCCAGTTCTTTACCATAATGGATAACCTCGATATTGTGATCGATAGCCTGCTGGCGTACTTCCTTCTTCACATTTTGCAGAGAGCCGAATTTGTAGCTATGCTCCTGGCCCGGCTGGTCCTGGAAAGTGTTAGAGTTCATCGCATCGAAACGAATACCATGTTGTGCGGCCAGTGCTTTGATGTGCGAAGCGTTCTTCGGAATATCCCATGGAATATGTAAAGAGATGGCACCGCTGCTCTGGTTAAGTTTGTGCAGCAGTCCGATATCTTCAATCTTTTCTTCTAGGCTGCGGGGCTCGCCACCACCGGGGAAACGGCCGAAGCGCGTACCACCAGTACCAAGCGCCCAGCTTGGAATGGCCACCTGGAAGGCCGCCAGTTTATCAAGGATGTCTGCTGTATTTTTTACTTCACCAGCAATAAAATCAAATGCACGTTTATGCGCTGCCAGTTGTACCTGGTTATGTTCGTCTATCTTATATTTTTCTATTTCCATAACGGTCGTGAAATTTATTGGAGATAAAATACTTCTTTTAACGGAATTGACACGGGAGAATTATCCGGGTTGGTATCCATGATGTCGCTCATGTACTTCCACCACCGCTGCATCACTGCTTCAGCAGGCAGTTTACCGAGTTCCGACTGATCTTCCACTTTCAGGCTGGCAAAGAGAATATGCGTTTCTTCATCCAGAAAAATCACATAGTCGCTGATGCCCGCCGCCTTCAGCAAACCTTGCAGTTCAGGCCATAGTTCATCATGCCGTTTCTTGTATTCTTCCGCCATTCCCTGCTTCAGCTTCATTTTTGACGCTATGCGTTGCATACCTGTTCGTTTTTAAGGATTATCTCACAAATGCCATCGCCACACCACCATCTACGTTCAGCACGTTACCGGTAGCCTTGTTCAAAAGGCCGCCTACGAACGCGAAACAAGCATTGGCAATGTCTTCGGGCAAAATGATCTCGTTCAGTAAAGTACGTTTGGCGTAGAATGCAGGCAGTTCTTCCACCTTTACACCATAAGCTTTCGCACGACCTTCGGCCCATGCACCGGCCCATATTTTACTGTCAGAAATTACCGCATCCGGATTCACCGTATTTACACGGATGTGATCTTTACCCAGTTCCGCTGCATTCAGCCTGCTCAGGTGCAGCTGCGCCGCTTTTGCAGAACCGTAACCCGCGTTATTAGGACCAGATACCAATGCGTTTTTGCTCACGATGTTCAGCACATCACCGCCTATGCCCTGCTTACGCATTACTTCCACACCGCCCTGTGTAACCAGGAACTGGCCTTTTACCAGTACATCATAGAGGATATCCCAATCCTGCTCGGTATGTTCTTCGATAGGTTTAGAAATGGACAGACCCGCACAGTTTACCACAATATCGATACCGCCAAAGGCCAGTGCCGCTACATCGTACGCTTTTCTGATCGTAGCCGATGATGTTACGTCCAGCAAAGCGGCTGCGTAAACATCTTTACCATATTGTTTTTCAAATTCTGCCTTTGCAGATTCGAGGCGTTGTTCATCATTGTCGTTGATCACCACCACGGCACCTTCATCTGCGAATTTCTTAGCGATAGCTTTACCGATACCACCGGCGCTGCCTGTAACCAGGGCAATGCGGCCAGAAAGGGCTTTGGGTTTGGGCATACGCTGCAGTTTCGCTTCTTCGAGCAGCCAGTACTCGATATTAAAAGCCTCCTGCCGCGGCAATGAAGTGTAGGAAGAAATAGCCTCCGCACCTTTCATTACATTGATCGCGTTGATATAAAATTCTGCCGCTACCCGCGCTGTTTGTTTATCCTTTGCAAAGGTGAACATGCCTACGCCGGGGAACAGGATCACTACCGGGTTCGCATCGCGTACGGCAGGACTGTTCGGGTGTTTACAGGCATTGTAGTAGCCGGTGTACATAGCGCGGTATTCATCGAATAAAGGCGCTATTTTCTCCTTGATGGCCGTTACATTGCTCAGGTCTTCCCCGGCAGCCAGGTTCAATACCAGCGGGCTGATTTTCGTACGCAGGAAGTGGTCGGGACAGCTGGTACCCATGGGCGCCAGGCGGTCGAGGTCTTTAGAGTTGATGAACTCCAGTACGCGCTCATCATCTGTAAAGTGACCTACCATTTTAGTTTGAGAAGAACAGTAACCGCGTAACACCGGTGCCAGTGCAGCCGCCTGTGACAGCCTTTGCTCTTTTGCCAACGATTGCAGTTTAGCGCCGCCAAATACGGGGCCCTTTTTACCAGTATGTTCTTCGAGATATTCTGCACAGCGCTCGATTACTTCCAGCGTGTTCATATAACTTTCGTAAGCCGTGTCGCCCCAGGTGAACAAACCATGAGAGCCGAGCATGATGCCGCGGATACCAGGGTTTTCGTCGAGACATTGCTTCAGTTTCAGGCCGAGGTCGAAACCAGGGCGCTGCCACTCTACCCAGCCGATGGTGCCGCTAAACAGTTCCTGGGTGATCTTTTTACCGTCTTTAGCAGCTGCAATGGCAATCGCTGCATCCGGGTGCAGGTGATCGATATGTTTAAAGGGAAGGAAACCATGGAGCGGCGTATCGATAGAAGGCGCCTTAGAACTGAGGTCATAAATGCAATGGTTAAATAACTCCACCATCTCATCTTCATGCTCTATACCACGATAAACATTCTTCAAACTACGCAGCCTGTCCACGTACAATGCCGCCAGCCCGCTACGCTTCAGTGTGCCGAGGTCACCGCCGGAGCCCTTCACCCACATTACTTCCGTGCTTTCACCCGTAAGCGGATCTTTGGCCATGGCCTTGCAGGATGTGTTACCACCGCCGTAGTTGGTAAGGCGAAGGTCTGCACCCAGCAGATTAGAACGATAAATAAGCAACGCGACCTCGTCGCCCGCCATAGTGGCGGCCGTGGCTTCATCCCACAGATAGCTGACGTGCTTGAATGTTGATGTAACGGACATTTTCTATTATTTAATTTCGTTAATGACTTGTTGGAGATGGTTTCAGGTAATTGCCGTAGCCTACGATCAATACCGAGGCCAGGATGACTAATATGCCAATAATGATAGTCGTTTTTGTTTTCTTGCTTACTCCTTTCCATTCGTTCAGCGCCAGGCCCCAGGCATTGGCGATAAGGATGATAAAGGCCATATGTAATATCCAGGAGCTGGCACCATTACCCAGGCGGCTTTCGCCCATGCCGTAGAAAAAGAACTGCAGGAACCAGGTGGTACCGGCCAGTGCTGAAAACAGGTAATTTTTAAACAGCGGTGTTTTGTTATTAGTATAGTCCCCGAAGGTTTTGTTGCGGGCATTGAGGATCATACACCAGATAAAATTAGTAGTAAGACCGCCCCATAACAGCACTACGTATATTACGTTGTTGCGGTACAGAAACTCCCCTTCACCCGGATGTTTCGCCGTCCATAAGTCGTTGGCTACGGTGGACATAGAGGAACCGGCCTCAATACCGAAGCTAAAGCAGGCGCTCAGCACACCGGACACGATAGCTACTGCCAATCCCAGCCCTATTTTGAACTCCTGGCTGGCAACCGATCCTTTTGCGAGGTCCTTGTCCTTCATGGCACCCGCTTTGCCGCAAATGATGATACCAATTACGCAAACCAGGAGTCCCAGCAGTACGCATTGGCCCCAGGCATTGCTAAACAGGTGGGTAATGGTGTCTTTACCGCCAGTAGGAACGATATCGTAATAAATGGAAGGAATAATAGACCCAAACACCGAACACAAGCCAAGGATGATCGAACTGCCGAGCGAAACGCCCAGGTAACGTACGCCGAGCCCATAAGTAAGGCCGCCAATACCCCAAAGCACGCCCATGATGTAAGTCCACTTCAGTACGGAGAAGTCGGTAGCGCTAATAATGTCCGCGAAGTTGGGGATCGTTAAGTACGCTGCCACAGGAGGTACGATCAGCCAGGAGAACAGGCCGCCGATGATCCAGTAGCTTTCCCAGCTCCAGCCTTTTACTTTTTTAAAGGGAATATAAAAACTACCTGAGGCGAACCCGCCTATAAAGTGAAAGAAAATACCTAAAATGGCTTGCATCGTGGAAATTTATTGGCTATATGAATTAGTAATTTTTCTAAAAGTATAAAAACGGTGTTTTTCAACCGTCATGGACTGTCATGCCCCACCGGGGAGATATTTTACAATTATTTTAGTATCATTGTACTGAGCGCCCAGCGAACGCAAAACGACCAATAATCAAACCCGGGGAAAGGACGATGAAGCAGCATCCTATATTTAAATACTTATTTATCGACGATTTTTCGGCCACGCCGAAGTATTATCAACTGGCGAACTCTATTATTAAAGCCATTGCCGATAAGAAAGTGCAGCAGGATGATGTTTTACCATCCATTAACGAGGTAAGTTACGTTTTCGAGATTTCGAGAGATACGGCTGAAAAGGCCTATAAATACCTGAAGGGGCTCGGCATTTTGGGTTCCGTACCCGGAAAAGGCTATTACGTGCAGAACGTAAGCCATGGCCAGCAATACAAAATCCTCCTGCTGTTCAATAAACTGAGTGAACACAAAAAGATCATTTACGATTCGTTTGCAAGCGCATTAGGCGAGCATGCAGGTATTGACTTCTACATTTATAACAGCGATCTGGCGCTGTTCAAAAAACTGCTCAGCCAAAAACTCAGCGATTACACCCACGTAGTAATACTCCCCCACTTCCGCGAGCGCTGGGACAACGTGGATGAGATCATTAACAGTGTGCCTAAAGAAAAGCTCATCCTGCTGGATAAAAGACTGAAAGCCGTTACCGGCGAATACGGCGGGGTATACGAGAACTTCCAGGAAGATATTTACAATGCCCTGGAGCAGGCGAAAGATAAACTTCAGAAATACCAGACCATCAAGATCATTTTTCCCGATAATAGTTATTACCCGGAAGAGATCCGCCAGGGTTTCCTGCAGTTTTGCCAGAACTATGCATTTAACGGCAAAGTGGTGAGTGAAATTGAAGAAGAAGAGATCAGTCGTGGCGATGTATACATCAACCTGCGCGAGAACGACCTGGTGGTACTTATCGAGAAGATAATATCGCTCCACCTGACTATCGGCAAAGACGTGGGCATTATCTCCTATAATGAAACACCATTAAAAAAGCTGATCCTGAACGGGCTAACCACCATTTCTACTGACTTTAAGATGATGGGCGAACTGGCAGCCAAAATGGTACTGGAGGGCACAAAAGACCAGATTGAGGTGCCATTTTACCTGACGATGCGGCCTTCGTTGTAGAGTGGATCATTTTTTAAAAATACAACACGCTGCTGTTTTATCTCCGCCGTATTTTCCGCCATGTCGCGGCAAATCTTCTGCTTATCAAGGCATGTTGGAGGAAATGGTGACAAGCATCAACTTTTTTGGGGGCATAAAAAAGCCGGTCGTTACTGACCGGCTTCTCCTTTTTATTTAATGACCACCAGCGATGGTACGTACAATTTCTTGTGTACTTCGAACAGCGCATTTACAGGATTTTTAATCACTTTACGATCGTAAGTCATTAACCCGTTGATCTCTACTTCCACATCGGTGGTTTGTGTATACACCGCGGCAGACAAGCCTTGTTTGATCAATGACTCCAGCCTCACCGTGAAGTCGGTGTAGCGCTTCAGCAAATCGCCGGGCGTTTTAAAGCTCTGGTATCCCCAGTTGTCTTTCTGCTGCCATACGTGGCCTTCAACTGGCAGGCCCAGACCGCCGAACTCGCCTAATACGATCGCACGTTTGTCGCCGTAAATAGCAGGATCGGGCATAGCTGGTTCGGGGTAATTGTGAAGGTCGATAATATGACCGGTTGGGTGGAAATTACCACCGCTCGCACTGTTCACCAGCCGGGAAGGGTCTTTCTTCATCGTCCATTCTGTAATTTCCTCGGTTTTAAACTGCCCCCAGGCTTCGTTGAACGGCACCCATACCACGATAGAAGGGTAGTTATGAAGTGTGTTCATAATCACTTCCCATTCTTTGCGGTAGTAACCTTCAGAAGCAGCGTCGCGTTTCTGATCGGTGCCGCGGCCAATAATCGCCGGACGTTGTTCCCAGCCGTTACCAAGGTCGCCGCTTGGCATATCCTGCCATACCAGCATACCCAGTTTATCACAATGATAGTACCAGCGTGCCGGCTCCACTTTAATATGTTTACGGATCATATTAAAGCCCATTTCTTTTGTTTTAATTACGTCGAACACCAGTGCTTCGTCGGTGGGAGCGGTAAACAAACCGTCGGGCCACCAGCCCTGATCCAGCGGGCCGTATTGAAATACGAACTTGTTGTTCAGCAGCATGCGGTAGATGCCTTTGCTGTCTTTGGCCATCGACGATTTACGCATGGCGAAGTAACTCTGCGCCTCGTCGGTCACCTTGCCCTTACGCACAAGCGCTATCTTCAGGTCGTACAGGAATGGACTTTCGGGCGACCAAAGTTTAGGATTTGCGATTTTAAGCACGGCAGTAGCTCCTGCTTCTACTTCCTGTTCTGCCACCTTTTCGCTGCCGTTCCAGGCAGATAGGCGAACTTTATCGCCTGCCGCAGCGCCTTTAACATCGGGCGTTACGGTTAAGGTTTGTGCGTCAATATCCGGTGTTTGTTTGGTGCCGCTCAGGTAGGCCTGCGGTACCGCTTCGATCCAAACCGTTTGCCAGATGCCTGTCACCGGCGTGTACCAAATGCCATGAGGTTTGCGCACCTGTTTACCACGTGGCTGTGTGCCCTCGTCGGTAGGGTCCCATACGCTCAGCACGATCTCCTGGTTGCCGCTTTTTTTCAGCAACGCAGTTACATCAAAGCTGAATGGATCGAAACCGCCCTCGTGTGTTCCGGCCTCTTTGCCATTCACCAGTACCTTCGTTTTCCAGTCTACTGCGCCGAAATGAAGCAGTATACGTTTGCCTTTCAT
>NZ_CABHOU010000084.1 GCF_902168175.1 uncultured Chitinophaga sp.
GCCTGCAGGAAGAGGCCGGCAAGGAGCTTGCTTTTATGGAATACGTAGAAAGTTTGTTATCCCCCAATAGCGATACCCAGCTGAAGAGTGCGACGCAACGGTTGCCCGGTAGTGATTTAATGCTGATTTCCCCCCTTATTTTAATTTTTGGCATCCTTATTGAATTGTAGAGGTTATGAACCAATACTTATACGCTTAAACTACCGCTATGAATCGTCTTCTCCTTTTGCCCCTGCTACTTTTAGCGATGTTGTTCTCTTCCTGTAAAAAAGAGGAAGTGGTAATTACAAATCGCACTATTCTTCAAACTATCCGGCCTGTAGACTGGAAGTATGATAATGCAACACTTACTTATTATGCTGTAATTGATCATCCGGCCATCGACCAGTATACGGTGGATAACAATGGTATTATCGTGGCTATTTCCAGCGATGATGCTATTTGGGAGGCAATTCCGGATGTATACAATGGGTATGCGTATACCTACACTTATCAAACGGGAAGTTTGGTGCTAGAAGTGCAGGGCGCGACGGGTTCAACCGTAAATCCGCCGGCCAGTAACATCCTGGTTAAGATCGTAATTGTGGAATCGAGATAAACAGATTATACACCTACCGTAATACTCCGGGGAGCCTGCAAAAGGTTTCCCGGATTTTTTTTGTTATCTGATACACGTTTTTAGTTGCTGGTAATTTTTAGTTAGATGCAAAATATTTTCATCCTCTATGCTATTGAAATAGCTGTTGTTTTTTAATAACGTTAATATATAAACGAAGTGAAAATATTTTTTGAATATTGAGAATTATACTATCATTGCAGTACCAAAATAATCGAATAAAAGTTTGTAACCAGATAGTGATGTTGCCCTGAAAATCTATCTCAATACAAATCAAATATATCAGTTTTATTCTCCAGATAGTTTTACCGACAATTTTCCAATACGCTTTGTATTCCGGATACGCAAGGCTAATGCTTTAATGACGAAAGTTTTTCCCGCCAGGGAAATCAGGATTGGGTTTACCCATGAGGGACAGACGCTGTATGCCCTGTGCGGAGTACTACGCACGCAAGATGAGCTTTGTATTAAACAATTAAAACCTCAAACAAATGACAACTTTAGTATTGAATTCACACGAATTAAAAGAGATGGATATGGGGGAGATGATAGAATGTGGTGGTGGTTTTTCGTTTGCACAACTGATTTACAACTGGGTGGGGACTCAGCTGATCAACCACTATGATGAAATTTATGAAAGCGCGGAGGCAACGAAAAGAATGTTCGCCAGTCATCCAGAGATTTTTGAAAAATAGGTATCAACTTGTGAGGAAGATGAAAGTCTTCCTCACATAATTCATTGCGCATGAGTAAATGGAATGACAAGGCTGTTCAGTTTGTGTTAATCTGGAGTAGTATTTCAGTGGCAATAAACTTTGCTTTTGTAGCAGCTATATGGTTTGTCGAAAATGTACTCCATGTGGTAATAAATAAGCGTGGTGCAGACGATCATGGAATTTGGGTGGAGTTTATATTGTTCTGTGTGATCGCGCCGCCAGTGGAAACTTATTTTTTTCAAAAGCTTTTTTATGACTACTTCACGGGTAATGGGAAGAGTAAAGTTTGGTTGATTATATTGTCTAGTATTATTTTTGGGCTTTTTCACTTTTATAGCATTTCATATGTGATAGTGGCCGCCCTAAACGGAGTACTATTCATCTACACCTACATCATCTGGCAGGGGCACAAAATCAGCAAATACCTTATCGTTACCATGATTCATGCTTTTCATAACCTATTCTTTCTTTTGCTGGAAATCATCTCATCGTAAGGATACTTTTATATTCATCCGTTTCTACATATCCTGTTTTTAACCATGTCCTTACGGTGGGATGGTGACCGGCTGTTTCATCCATTTTGCTATACAATCAGTTCTTTAAACAAGTTAGACCGTTTATAATTCCGGTACGTAAACGCCGGTTTGTATCACAAAATGTGGATGCAATAAAAAGTCCCGGCTTGAAACCGGGACTTTTGTTTATATGCTTAGTGTTTTTTCTTCTTTTTCTTAGTTTCCGGTACCGGTTGGGCTTTCGGTCGGGCAACTGAAACGGGTACTCTGCCTGCCGGGTTTTCAAATGTGTTGAGCCAGGCCGTAATCTTCTGAAGTATCTGGTTATGTGCCAGGTAGAACACCATTAGCGGGAGTATTTTCATCAGGCCGCGTTTGGTCGTATGCTCAAGGTCCATCAGCGGCAGCAGGAAGCCTAATACTGGCAGGCCGATGTATACGACCAGTACGGCATACAGCCAATTCCGTGCAGCTACTGTAAACCGGGCTTTAAAGAACACGAGTTCTGCCACAAAGAAGATGGTAAACACGTAAATGATGTATCCCCAGAGCGCTCTTCCGTACTCACTGAACATCAGTTCGGAGTTCATGTCCTTAAACCGTTGCCATAAAGGCTGAAGGTTAAAGATGTCCGAGCGTATAAGGCCGCTTACATCGTATTGCGCAGGTAAGTAATATTTGATGTAGAAGGTCTGAGGAATATAGTATAACAGGAATGAAGATACCATGAAGATTACCACGGTAATTGCCATCTGCTTAATACTTTCCTTCCATTGCCACTGTGTAAACAGGATGGCAGGTACAAGCATGGCTGCCAGCACGAGTGTTTCCGAACGGATGTACACGGCAAATGCCATCAGCAGGGTGGCCAGGTAGAACTTCTGTTTGTCCTTATCCCTGAAATACGCGAACAGGAAGTAACAGGAAAGGAACAGGAATACCATATTAGCGTAATCGAACAAAGCCATAAAGGTATATCCATACATTTCAGGTGCTGCCATGAAAAACAGCAGCAGCGCACCGGCCAGTATAGGATGTACGATCTCTTTAAGCGCATTGTACATAAATATAATAAACGACGTCACAATCACGCTTAACCACCATTGTCCGAAAGGAAAGCCAGCCAGTTTATAGATCAGCTGCAGGCAGGTAAGGAACGGGGGTTTGAACTGGTTGTTGGTCGATTCGAGGCTGAGACCGAATACAGAGTTGATGAACGAATGCTCCCTTACCGCAAATTCAGCGATCGTTTCCGGACCAGACAGCAGGTCGCGGGGGGTAGGAGGAAGGGTGTAGCAACGCCAGATGCTGATCAATACCAGGAAAGTCAGGATAAGCACAAATGGCCATTCGTACATCTTAATGCTGAAGTCTGATTTAGAAAGGGTTGGTTTAGCCTTGCTAAGCAGCACTTTTATGTTTAACAACAGCATAACACCCACCAATGTGCCAAAAACGGTGGCAGATGTTAAGGGGATATAAGCCAGTTGTAAAAGGAAAGGGAGAATGGAAGCTACTGCTACTCCTAACAGGATGGACAGCATGCCGTGCATTACGGGCTTCAGTTTTACTTTTAAAAGGCTGAGTACACCATAACCCGTCAGAAAATGTACGGCAACCAACAAAGCGGCGACTAAAATACGTAGGATCATAAGGTGGCAGGATAATTTTTATATTCAGCAACTGCTTTGTCGATGTCTTCTTTGGAGTTGAGCGGCACAATAGCCAACTCCAGCTGTGGCGTAATGCGTACGAGATATTTGGCCTTGTATACATCCTTGCTGTTCGTCCATACAGCTTTCATTCTGCCGCTGGTATAATAATAGAATACAATCGGCTCTGGCACAGTCATATCAATCCCTTTTTGGCGGTAGTAGTTGTTAGGCTCCAGCAATACCGTTACATCTTTGTCTTTTGCCAGGGTTTGAACCAGCATGTTGGCCAGGATGTAGTGTTTGCCGTAACGGGCCTCACGCATCCGCTCATCCGTCATTTCCGAGAGTTTCACCGCTTTAAATTCCTGGTAATAGCTGAATGGTTTGGTTTGGAACCAGAAAGTATTTCCAGGCATCTTGTAGATCAGGACGGCCAGAAGTACCGCCGCGGCCAGTAATAACCGCTGCCGTCCCTTGTTGGGTGTTGTTGCTGTCATGTGCTGTTGTTGTTATACAGTTGGCGCAAGATATTAAGTTTATTTTGGATTATAAATGAAAAAAGGTGCAAACAGGCATTGGCCGGTTTGCACCTTTTCTAAATAAGATAATTGTACTAGCGGATAGAAATGATCCTGGTAGCAGAAGTATCTTCTTTTTCTTTCTTGTCTTTTTTCTTTTTCGTAGTGTCGGTAGGAGTGGTGTCCTGACGGGCAGACAAATCATAAGAAGTGTAAGTGTCTACTGATTTGCTGTTTGCTGCATAAGTTGCGGTTGCGCTGCTCTGAGCAAAAATAAAACCGCCGGTTACTGCTACGATTGCGAAAGCTTTGAAGTAATTTCTCATGGTAATCAATTTAAGACTGGTTAAAAATATACGTTCGACTAACACACTGAAAGAACTGTGCTAGAAATTGGGATTTTTTTCAATTATTAAAGAAGAGCCTGAATAAAATATTGTATTTTAACGACTTATAGAAGTGTTAAAATAATGTTAGAGAGAAAAAATTCCTAGTTTAAGTAACTGGTAAAGCCGTATTTAAGGTTCAGTAACGGTTTTAAATCCACTGATTTCACGTTTTGCAGGTGCTTCTTTGAACAGAATGGTGTAGATAATACACTCAGCATTTTGTGACTGAGAAGTTGACACGAGGGTAATATTGGGGTTGGCCTCAAAAAAGGTATTGATCTTTGTGGTTAATTCGTCCGCGGTGGTGGCGGAGATAGAAAAACTTTTGTACGACATATCTTTCGGGTATAAGGTAACAGTGATGCTACGAGCCTATTTAATACCAGTTAATCAGGCGTTATGCCTTTGAGCGGAAAACGGGGCTCGAACCCGCCACCTACGGCTTGGGAAGCCGTCGCTCTACCAAATGAGCTACTTCCGCTGGTGTTCTGTTTATTTGTTCACCAGGATTTTAGAAGCCAGCCAGCTATCCTTCACGGGTATCAGCCATTTTTCTTCCATCTCCTTTTTGGTGAGTATAGTGTTGTTAAGATACAAGGTATTTTCGTCGATAAAGCCTTTTTCTACCGCATAGTTAAGCTGCGCCAATGGAAGCAGTTGTACCTTGTCTTTCACAAAGAACCCCAGCAACAGGCGGTCGAACAGGTTTACCTGGTATTGTTTTTCTATGCTTTTGATGATCCTTACTGAACTGTCGGTGCTGCAGCCACTAACGCCCGTACTGGATTCGTCGGCCATCAGCACTATTACCTGGTTAAAAAGAAGCTTCCCCCAGCCTTTTACAGGGTCGCCATGAGACAGCCATTGTTCTGCAAACTGGTGTAGTTGTTCATTGATCTCCAATGCCTCACGTTCGCCAAAAGGGCGGTTGCTCTGGTATATCCAAACTCTCGACGAAGGGGAGAAGTCCTGTGGTAATATTTCCTGCACGTTCATCCTGCAAATTTAGGGGAAAAGAGGCAGATTTGGAAGGTCCATAGTAGTGGAACCATAGCACACCAATGGCGAGGGCCGGCGTCCTTCAATGTGGACTATGTTGGAAATTTTCCGGATAAACTACGCCTTTTACACAGGCTCGTGTTGGGTTGGGGTAAAAACGTGTTATGGGGTTTCGGATTTCGTGATTATGCGCCCTTTCTCTCTATTCGCTTTTTCCCACCTCGCAAATCGCTCTCAAATATATCAACAAGTTCCTTTATGTCAACTTCAAATAATGAAGCCAGGATTCTCATCTCACCATAAGTAAATAATGATACCTTTCCGATTTTGCGTTTCAATGTACTGTAGTTAATGCCTGAATCTTCGCTCACTTTCGTCTTGGTGATCAGCAAAAAAATGTCTTCGATAGAACTAATCTTACCTGCCTTGATCATTGGTAGAATAGCTCCGTAGCGTTTATCTTTCATTTAACTTTTGAACTATAACACAAAGTTGACACTCTTTAATTGTTTTTCCCATATAATGTAGTATATTATACGCTATTTGGCTGATAATGACAATGGAATGTAACTAATCTTAAATACTTTGTACTAAATCTTAAATATTTAGTTTTTTTTACGATATTTACAGTAATTCAAATCATATAATTGTATCATTAGTTACACCTCTTTCGAAAAATGGGTAATTGCCCAAAACTTCCCCGATTGATCACTTTTAGGCAACTAGTTTCTGTATTTATAGTACCCTCTCATTAATCAATTGCACGGCTTTTCTATTGTAACCGGTTCTATTTTATTATGTTTTTTTCACTGGATAATTATTCGATCCGGGATGTGGACACTTTGCCTATCCTGAATCATAGTATGTAAAGTTATTGCCGGTAGTCTTGTTCTAAAAAAACAACCTATTTACGGCTTGATAAAGATTTGACTCATAGACGAAAGTCCTGGTGTCTACCTGGACTGTAATTGAACGCTAGATACAAGTATGAAAATGTAAAGTCTGTTTAGGACAATCTTAAGTCAAGGCTTTATGCCCGCTTAAGCTAACAATTGGATAAAAATATAATAACGCCAGGTGTCTACCTGGTAAATTTCACGATTTAGTTACACCTAAGCTGCATATATCCGTCTTAAGCTTAATTGGCTATAGTTTCCATTGACGGAAATGGAGAGGCCCGGTATTTTATACCGGGCCAATTTATTATAGTGAGTTATTATGATGTTTATTCCATACTCGCCGCCACCAGCTCTGCAATGTCGAGTACCTTCACTTCCTCTTCCTTTCCTTCTTCTTTTACGCCATCAGTAAGCATCGTCATGCAGAAAGGGCAGTTGGAGGCGATCACGCCAGCCCCGGTGGCAACTGCTTCTTTACCGCGTTCGAAGTTGATGCGGGTGCTGCCTTT
>NZ_CABHOU010000085.1 GCF_902168175.1 uncultured Chitinophaga sp.
TTCCTGTATCTGAAGCTGCTTACCATTTCCGATGGCTCACTGCCAACGTTCCATATTTTCATCAGTTTCCTGGGTGCCCTCCTGGGTATTAGCCTGGGGTTTGATGCGATCAACTCAGAAAAAAATGCGGGTACGCTTACACGCCTGCTGGCGCAGCCTGTGTACCGCGACAGTTTACTATTAGCCAAATTCCTTGGCGCCCTTACTATTGTTTCCGCTTTATTCCTGGCCCTCGTGCTTCTTATGATAGGCGGCGGACTACTGATCACCGGCGTAAAAATGGAGGGACCTGAATTTCTGCGTATACTGGCATTTGTGGTAGTTACCGTATTGTATGTAGGCTTCTGGTTAGCCTTATCAATTTTCCTGTCCGTACAGTGCAGGCAGGCTACAACGTCGGCCCTTACTGCTATAGGCATCTGGATGTTTTTTACCATTTTCTACCAGATCGTTGTTAGTATGATCGTTAAAGCCTTTTTCCCTAATCCGATGTTCCTTTCCGAATCGGATGTACTGTCTTACAACCGGCTGATACTTGACATCCTCCGGTTGGCACCAGGCCAGCTTTATACCGACGCCACCACTACCCTGCTGATGCCATCCGTACGCAGCCTGGGGCCGCTCACTGTGGAACAAATGGCGGGCGCCATCCCTTCGCCACTGCCGGTGCGGGAAAGCCTGCTTATCGTGTGGCCTCAGGTAACCGGACTGGTAGCGGCAACTGCTGTGTGTTTTGCACTTACTTATTTTTTATTCATGAGGAGAGAGATAAGAACGTAACTTATCCGCTCTTTTCGTCCATGCGGTCAATCAGGAGATTGGCCGCTTTTATTTTGTGCTGCGTTTTTTGCCGAACGGCACCAATTTGTAAATACCCGCAGTTTCGGTCCGGGCACTAAAACGATGAGATGAGGTGTAGCCCCCCTGTCCAAACGCTTCGTCGCATGTGGTAGAACCTGGTATAGAACATCCTCCCCTACCGCCTAAATAATTATACCCTGTTAATTAATAATTATTTTTTACTTTAATATCCGAAAGTAGCGTGCTACGTTAAGGTTTTTATTATGAGAAAACGGCATCCGGTAGTCGTGTGATCTATCGACCGCTTGCGCCCCGTTAATTTATTTCAACCAAAATCGCCAGGTTTCCGGCAAATAGCGAATACAATAGCAATCCCTCACACTACATTGCTTTGCCCGTTATGCCGCCGACCAGGCGCATACACCCTGCCAGTCTACTGACATTTCAGTATCCATGCATTAAATACCTAATCTGTTTTATGAAGCGTAATTACTCCAAATTTTCGATTATGATCAAAAATGCTTTCCTGCTCCTGCTTGGGCTCTTTGCCAGCAGCCTGGCAGCCTATGCCCAATCTACGGTAAGGGGCAAAGTTACAGACAATACGCAAGGGGCCGCACCAGGCGTGAGTGTCCAGGTAAAAGGCACCACTAAAGGGGTGGTTACCAGCGGCGATGGTACATACAGTATTGATGTACCTGCTAATGGCACGACCCTCATTTTTTCCCTGGTAGGATTTGCTACGCAGGAGGTGGTTATCGGCGGCCGTGCTGTAGTGGACGTTGAAATGCAGCAAAGCACAAAATCACTGGACGAAGTGATGGTAGTGGCCTATGGTACCGCTAAAAAAGGCACCTACACCGGCGCGGCTTCCGTTATCAAACAAAATGATATCAAAGATGTCCCGTCTACTTCTTTCCAAAATGCTTTAATCGGACGGGCTGCCGGGGTTCAGGTAACCACCGCCAGCGGACAGGCCGGCGCAACGCCTGCTATCCGGATCAGGGGTGTGGGCTCGATGAACGCCAGCAACGAACCGCTGTACGTGATAGACGGAGTGCCTGTAGTGGCCGGCGACCAGGGCAACTTAAGCGGCTCCTACATTGGTTCCAATAACGTCATGAATACCATAAATCCGGCCGATATCGAAACCATCACTATCCTGAAAGATGCAGCGGCATCTTCGTTATATGGTTCCAGGGCGGCAAATGGCGTGGTGCTGATCACCACCAAGAAAGGTAAAAGGGGCAAACCCTCCGTGCATCTGGCCTCTTCTATTGGTTTTACGCCGTCGTGGGCAACAGACAACTACGAGTCTGCCGGGCCCCAGGAACAAACCAATATGCTGTACCGCATATTCCATGATTACAGAACATCTGCAGGACAAACAGAGGTACAGGCTAATACTTATGCGCTTACCCAGCTGAATACGAAGTTCAACCGGCATGGCTATAAATTCGCCACAACCGGCACTGCCCTTAATGAAAATGTGATCATTACCGGGATGACGGACGGACTTGTAAACCGGGAAGGAACTTATTACAACTGGGATGACGCCTATTTCGGTACTGGTATCTATCAAACCAATGATCTTTCCGTAAGCGGTGGCGATCAAAACACCACCTATTACACTTCCCTGAATTACACCAAAGATCAGAACAGGATTAAGATCAATAAATTCGACCGTATTTCCGGCCGCGCAAACATTACCCAAAAAGTGGGCAAATACTTCGAGTTCGCCACTAATGTAGCGATTGCGAGGAACAGCCAGGAGGGATTCAACGA
>NZ_CABHOU010000086.1 GCF_902168175.1 uncultured Chitinophaga sp.
ATCATGAAAAGGGAAAGTCAGCCCTTTGTTGTAAAATCTGATCGCGGGGACATAACGGTATTAGGCACAAGTTTTAATGTAAACAGTTACGCTCTTGAAACAGTGAAGATAACTCTGGTAGAAGGTGCAGTAGCGTTCCGATGCCCCGGTTCGCAACTGCGCCTCGCGCCAGGGGAGGCTTTAACGTATAATACCAAAACCGGTGCAAAAAAATCGGCTTTAAATGAAGATGACTTATTGTGGATGAAAGGCATGTACCGGTTAGATAACACACCCCTCGGCAATATCCGCGACCTGGTAAAAAGATGGTACAACGTGGACCTGGATTTCGAAAATCCAGCCATCGAAAAGGAACGGTTCACCGGCACCATCTTCAAAAAGGAACCACTCGAAACGTTTCTAAAAACGCTTGAACTAACAAGCGGTATTAAATATAATTATGACCAGACTCCCAATGGTTGTAATACATGTGCTAGCCCGCATGTCAGGCTGCGTGGGGGTGAGAATTAAAGAGAGTGTAACTATCATTCCCCGCGCTGTCCTTTTTTTAGTAGTAATGTAATGGCAATACAGCTAATGCTGGTATGCAGATAAATAACCAACCATGTACATTAAAAAGTTAACATAACCCGGCTAACATGGCCTGGCAACATCGCCGTGTTCTCTCTCTGATGTCGCAACTAATTAAATAACACCAAACCAATTTATCACGATGAATTATAGTGATATGAGATTTCCGATGGAAGGTTCGGACTATGAATCTCAATGGGCCTCTGGCATTACTCCTAACTTTTTGCTCGGCCACCGGATTAACGGTTTCGATGCCGAATTTATGCCGGTTCCATTCGGCTTTACCTATTCGCAACGCATGCGCGTAAAAGGTTTCTATATCCAGTCGCACCACTTTGGCGTGCAGGAAGATGCTACGGTAGTACCCTTCACCGCATTAGCCCTGGCTATTCATTACCAACTGCACGGCTACATTCCCGCCCGACTGTACGACTTGTTCTCCGTGAACCTGGCAAAAGGGGAATACAACGCTTTTGATCTCAGTGGCAAAGAACATCGGGCGGAACTGCTCACCAGTCCCTTTCTCTATCACTGCTTCCACATCGATATCGATCCAGCCATCCTGCCGTCGCTGGTACGCGATTACCCCGCCCTCCAGCCCCTGGCCGATCGCCTGGTCCGTCGCCCCGACAACATCCTGAACAAAAGGCCCCTGGTCATTTCACCAGCCACCTACCTGTTCCTGGATGCCATCAGCAACAACATCTACGAAGGAAAGATAGCGGAACACTACCTGTATCCGATCTGCGTATCTCTTTACTGCCAGTATGCCCGCCAGGTAGATATCACCGAAGGCCCGATCAGTGAGTATTTCAAAATAGAAGATATTCACCTGCTCAACTCCCTCAAAGATATGCTCCGCGACATCCGCCGTGGTGCGCACCTTGGCATCGATACCGCATTCCTCGCAAAAAAATACAACACCCCCCGCTCCCTCATCAACGCTCTTTTCATCCAAAATTATTTCATCACCGCCGACGATCTCATCACCGCCGTGCGTTTGAACACCGCGTTCCATCTCATCCGCAAATCCCGCCACCACGACGATGCCACCCTGGCCCGCCGTTGCGGCTACCACAACTACCGCCGTTTCGTCGCCGACTTCTACCAACACTTCGGCATCTGGCCCGAGGCATTGGCAAAGTTGTGATACGTATATATACGCATTCCATCCATTGTCCTAACCCCTTTTTTTAATTCATTAGACTTTACTATAGATAGAAAAATTTAGATTGAAGATTAACTGTTTTAGTTTTCACGTTGGCCCGGTACGTTTGTATCGGGCATTTTTTATAAAGAAGGGTTTTATGAATGGGAAGGGGGGATATGTTTACATCATCAGCAATAAAGCGCGAACTGTGCTTTATACAGGCGTAACCGCTGACTTATACGCACGCATTATCGATCACCGCGACAAAAAGTATCACGGTAGTTTTACGGCGCGGTATGGCGCAGGCGTATTGTTATACTATAACTTCTTCTCCTCTATAGAGGAAGCAATAGCTGAGGAGAAGCGGATCAAAGGCGGCTCCAGGCAAGCCAAAATCAACCTTATCAACGAAATGAATCCGGAATGGCGTGATTTGTTTCCTGATGTGGAAGAGTGGTAGCTGCTCGTTGTGAGGGTGCGGCCCGGCATAATGCATTCAACTGAACAATGCCAAATCCTTTTGTGTGCCTGCGTTAGCAGGCATCACCCTATTCGTCATGGCGAGGAACGAAGCCATCCTCGTGTGTAGTCTTCGCGTTAGTAAAGCATTAGGAGCCAGCGTATATTAGCATGGAGCAAAACATCTGGAATTTCGTCAGGCACGGCTATCAAGTACGTAGGCCGATAACGTTTGTCGCTCTCCTTACAACCAATTATTGCAGGTAATGATTACACACGAGGATGGCTTCGTTCCTCGCCATGACGGCCGGGGGAATGACAGTCATATCAATAATCGGAGTGCGGCAGGAGCTTGATTGATACGAAGTGAAGCAACCCGTCGCCCCAGTTCCCCCTAGAACCAACAACAGCAAAACATCACCTGTTCGCCCCTGCCCATAACGCCCCTGCAACCATCCCCGCAGTTTCAGTCCTCAACCTGGTATCTCCTAAAGAAACCGGTACAAAACCAGCTGAAAGCGCAGATGTAATTTCATCGCCCGTAAAATCCCCCTCTGGCCCGATCAATATCACACCATCACTCCCGGGGGTAATCGCATCAACAAAATGCGTCTTGCTCTCAGGTAAACAATGCGCAATAAATCGCTGCGCCGCAGGAATGCCAAGCATAGAAACAAACCCCGTAGGTTCGGAAAGTACCGGCAACCAAAATTGCTGCGATTGCAGCATCGCCGACACCAGTATGTTCTCAAAACGTTCAGCTTTGAATTTCTCGCGTTCCGTGCGATGTGTAAGAAGCGGAGTGATCGCCGTTACGCCGATCTCCACCGCCTTCTCTAAAAACCACTCCATGCGGGAAACGTTTTTAGTGAAGGCGATGGCGATGTGCAGGCCGGAGGTAACACGCGGTACGGCTTCAAAAGCGTCGATGCGCAACACCGCCTTCTTCCGGTTATCATCCGAAATAGTGGCCGTGTATTTATGTCCGAGGCCGTCGGCTAACAGCACTTTGTCGCCGATAGACATACGCAGTACCTGTATGCAGTACTTGGACGTAGGTTCGTCCATGGTGAAACTGGTTTGCGTAGTGGTGAGGCCTTTGGCGTAAAACGTATGCATGGCGCAAAATTAAAGACTTGCTTCCAGTTTTTTGGTTTTATAGTGAAAGCGGAAGAACAATAGCACAGCAGCTACCATCAATCCTATGGATAAGCCCCACCA
>NZ_CABHOU010000087.1 GCF_902168175.1 uncultured Chitinophaga sp.
TTTCACCACATCGAACCGGTCGTAAGTGCCGAAGTAGGCAGGATATGTTTTTTCCATCCGCTGTACTGTAATATCCAGCACATCTTCCGCACTCGCCAGTCCGATTTTCTCCAATTCTCTGATCGCTATTTGTTTGATGGCATCGTCAGGTTCTTTCCAAAATTCGTCTGTTTTATTACAGAAGTACTCGAGACCAATCCAGGTGGTGGTGGGATCGCTTACCATGTAAGGGCCCCAGTTATTATATATTTGGATGCGTCCTACTTTTACGCCCTTGTCCTGGATGTATATCCAACTGTCTTTGAGCTTTTCGGGCGGCATGCTCATCTTCTTTAATAACACACCTACGTTTACGAAATCGCGGTACATCAGGCCAGCAGCTACTTCTTTTACATCTTCCGGTACTTTCTTTTCGTCCATACCGGCTACCAGTTCCTGTACCGGCATTGTGGAGAAGAAGTAATTGCCCTTCCAACTGCTGGCCAGGCCGCTCTCGCTATTCACGGTAACCACTGTTGTTATTTCGTTACCTGCGGACCATATCTTCTGCACATCTTCATAATGGCAGATCTGGCCGCCCATTTCTTTCACCTGGCGGGCTACTTCTTCCCACATTTGTCCGGCTCCCTTTGCGGGGTAGAGGAATTGCTCTATCAGACTCGTTTCGGTTCCCTTCTGCCCTATTTCCTTTTTTCCCCCTGATGATTTGATAATG
Organism: uncultured Chitinophaga sp.; assembly: GCF_902168175.1. Classification (GTDB taxonomy): domain Bacteria; phylum Bacteroidota; class Bacteroidia; order Chitinophagales; family Chitinophagaceae; genus Chitinophaga. The sequence goes on from NZ_CABHOU010000087.1 coordinate 716, forward strand.
GCTTTCACCGCATGTTGTATCGCTTTACTGATTGACACTCCTTTGATCCGTTGCGCACCCCACTCCGCCGAGATTTTTTCGCAGGATATGCCCCATACCTTTTCGGTATAGTCTTTAAAGAACGTGAGATACAATTCCCTGCCGAAACGGTTGATTAAAAAGTCCTGCAAACTGCTTTCGTTTTTAATCGGGAACAAACGGGCGCGCAGGTACGAGAACATAATTTTCGCCGTGCGTATTGGGCCCAGTTTGCGTAATGTATCTATTGATAATTGTATCGGGTAATTAAAAAATCTTCTTAAAAAATAGATGCGTGTTAAGCGTTCGATGATCAGCATCATCCCACTTTTATCTGTACCCGTGGCACTGCCGGCGGGTATTTCCCGGGTTTTATTCTGATAAGAGATATTGAGCGTTTCGTCGTCGCCGGTTTGTTCCAGCGGCATCATTTTCATCCACCAGTCCATTACCCGGTCGCTCTTGGAGAAGAACCTATGCGGACCCATGTCCATCCGGTTGCCTTTATAATTAACCGTTTTGGAGATACCACCAATATCGCCGGATTTTTCCAGGATGATGGGGGTAATACTGGTGCGTGTGAGTAGTTCATACGCAGCGGTAAGACCAGCGGGTCCTGCGCCAATAATAATGGCAATCTCTTTTTCCTGCGAATCAATACAGTCACCTATATCGATAGGGGTTTCTTCAAGTGTGGCTGAACCTGGCATAGCTAATTGGACTTATAAATTTCAGAATAGGTTTTACCGGGCACCGGCAAGGCGGTGTCATCCTGCTTTCCGGCTAATGAAAAGCATGCGAATACTTAACAGAGATACTTTCGTTCTACAAAAAAATGGATTGCTTTCTTTTTACGGTATGGTATACAGCGTGTCTTTTTTCCTGGCTAACCGGCTAACGTAGTTCGACGATCAATTGGATATTCATGCGTACTCACAGGTCATAATTGGGATAAACGGGGCCAAGTCTTTCAATCATAGTTAACAAGTCGGGAATTTATCTTTTGCTGTGTCTGTTGTTATTTACGATACAAAGATGAGGAAACTGTTTTGATATCCTGGTAGACGAATGGGGCAACATTGTGTACAACCAGGTCAATTTTTACACTTTGTTCCACATTTGCCTGAACTCTCCCGGTGTTTTGCTGTACATGCGTTTAAATGCCCTTGTAAAGCCCGAGCGGTCGGAGTAGCCCAGTTCATCGGCCACATCATCAATCGTACGCCAGCGCTCTTTTAACAGGCAGCCTGCCTTTAACATGCACTGTTGCGCTACGTAACCCGGCAGTGTAATGCCCAGCAGCGATTTGAATTTCCGCTTCAGTGTACTTTCACTTATGTTGTGTTTTCGCGCAAACCAGTCTACCGTATGGTTACGCGCATGTGGAGAGGTCATTATTTCGCGCCGCACATCTTCTATCATCTCACAGTAACCCGATGCCGCCAGTTCCGGCGCGTAATGCGGTTCATCGATCGCGATCTTATAGCGGAACAGTAAAGTGCCGATGGTGTTGATCAGTAACTCGTCCAGCTCATCGCCCTTCTCCTTACTATTGCGCATATTGGTGATCAGCCGGTGTACCGCCGCGTCCATTTGAACCGGCATCAGACGTATGCCTGATTTACTGTTGGCAATACTCATTTCTATCACCTGCATGGTTTCGCGGTGGTAACCTGCCAGTTCATCTATCAGTAAAGGATCTAATTCAAAATGCACCGACTCGTAGGTACCCGGTGTTAAATGGAGACAAAACGAATCGTCCGGCATATAGAATAAGCTGTAATGATGCGGCTCCAGCGCAACCTGGTATAAGCCTGCCACTTCGCCCCTCAGTTTACCAATGGTGGTAAACTGCAGTGCAATAGAGGCCGCATCGGGCCTTGCGTAGATCGTGCAGGCAGCAGTAATAATAAAACGGGTAATTTGTACGCGAAACTGTTGTCGGCGGAAGGATTGCAGCAGTACGTACCCGTAATCAATTTCAAAACAAGCAGCGTCCATCCAGGGACATCGGGTGTGTGCCAGCCATGCCGGTACTTCCACCGCCTTACCTGCTTGGGTAAGGCCGGGATTGCAATACAATTTCATAAACTGGGCTCTTTGACAAAATGAAAGTATAAGATTGGTATGCTCCAAATCCTTGTCTATAGCCATGTAGACACGTTCATAATTTTGTAAAAAGAAAGCCGGTTTCGCTAATCCATTGTCTGTGAAATTAGCGAAACCGACTGTTTTATGACAGCGGAGGAGAGAAATGTTATTCTGTTCGCAAACTTTTAACAGGATTTACAAGTGCCGCCCTGATGGCATGCGAACTGATAGTGGCCACTGCAATGACTACGGCAGCACTGGCGGCGGCTATAAACACCCACCATTGAATGCTTACGCGGTACGCATAATCCTGCAGCCAGTTGTCCATAAAAAACCAGGCCAGCGGGAACGCTACTACTGCTGCCAGCAGTACCAGTTTTAAAAAGTCTTTGGACAATAACGCAGCAATGCCGCTTACACTGGCGCCCATTACTTTGCGGATGCCTATTTCACGGGTGCGTTGTTCGGCGGTATAAGCCGCCAGGCCAAACAATCCTAAACAGGAAATCAATATTGCCAGCCCGGCAAATATGCGCGCGATTTTTCCTATCAATACTTCATTAAAGAAGAATTTATTAAACTGATCGTCCACGAACCTGTAGGTAAAAGGATAAGCGGGAGCAGCCTTTGCGATCACCTTTTCTATTTTTGACAATGCGGTTTGTAAATCGGTACCGGCTTTAGGGCGTACGTATAAAAACTGGTCGGCATAACCGGGCAGGCAGAAAAAGATAACAGGATCGGATTGCTGGCTGAATGCATTGCCGTATACAAAGTCGTTCACCACCCCCACTACTTTCACCTTTTCGTAACCAAAATCGCGGGCGTCTATGATTTTGCCAACGGCACTGCCATTGCCCATTAACTTCGCCAGGTTATCGGTAATTACCACGCTCAGCGAATCGCCTGCGCCATTTGCATTAAATCCGCGGCCTTCTTTTATTTTCATGCCCAGTGTCGGAAAAAAATCGGCGGTACCAATGCGGTAAGATATGCGCACATCTTTGCCGGGTTCTTTTCCATCCCAGGAAAAACCGCGGGAGTTATTGCCTCCTTCTATCGTGGCATGATCGGCCAGCGACGCATTTTCTACCACGCCGGTAGCTATCAGTTCCTGCTGCACCGACTGGAAATGTTTGGCTACATCGCCGCGCACATCTATTTCTATCAGGTTGTTTTTATCGAAACCCAGGTTACGTTTCTTCACATGATTTACCTGCTGTAGTATAATAATGGTGCAGATGATGAGTGCGATGGACACGGAGAACTGTGTTACCACTAATCCTTTGCGTACCACCGTTGCCCTGCCTGTTTTGCTTTTCCCTCCTTTTAGTACGCTAATGGGTTTAAAAGAAGATAAATACAGCGATGGATAACTGCCGGCCAGTAACCCACAAACCACCGCAATAGCCGCGAAAACGCCGAGGTGCAGCGGTGTTCCGAACTCCAGCTCTTTCCCGGTAAGTCCGTTAAAAGCGGGCAGACAGATAACTGTAAACAATATCGCGATCAGCGTGGCCATAACGGACACTAACAACGACTCGCCCATAAAACGACCAACGAGGCTGCCTTTTCCGGCACCCAGCACTTTCCTCACGCCTACTTCTTTCGACTGCCGGTTACTGCGCGCAGTAGCCAGGTTCATAAAGTTGATGCAGGCAATAACGATAATAATCAGTGCAATGATGGAGAACATTCGTACATAAGTTATTCGTCCCTCACCGGTTGGCTGGCCATTGCGGAAACCATCGTACAACCGCCAGTCGGTCATCGCCAATAAAGAAAGATGGGAGTTATTATTGTCACTGTAACCTTCGAGGTAATTCCAGAGTTTTTTACCGATGGCTGTTACGTCGGCTTTAGGAGTAAGTTCTACGTAAGTTGCCACGCCAAAGTTATTCCACGACTTCAGGTAGTCGCGCGAAGATTCGAAGTTATTCCAGGGGCGCAGCCATTCGAACTGTAAAGTGGAATTGCGGGCCAGGTCTTTTAACACACCCGTTACCTGGCAATCCGTTTTATCATTGATGCGCACCGTTTTCCCGA
>NZ_CABHOU010000088.1 GCF_902168175.1 uncultured Chitinophaga sp.
TTTGAGTGAAGGGATTTCTTTAGTAGCTGTAGTTTGCTGTACCTGCTGGCTTTTAACAGGGCCTGCGGCAAGCAGGCAGCCCAGGTATATGACATAGTGGATCTTCATCATTGATATATCAGTTTGTGATGGAACGCCGCGGTAGATTACCGCCAGCAAGTATGTAAGATACATTCCAAAATTAATGATGCCGTTATAAAATGGATGAGTGCAAAAGAGTGTCACGTTGTTACCGGTGTGCAGGCACATTGAAGTAGAATAATCGCAGCATTTATGTAGAATTAGCGCAGTATAGACGTAGTATTTAACACCATCCGGTAACGATATGGCAAATGTTTGAATACCATTTAATTGCAAACAAAAAACGACAATTACGACAAAAACGACACGCAATTTTTCCAGTCGCGGTGAAGCCGCTATTTTTACATTAGTGGCGAAAGGGACGGCCGGTGTAACAGTCCTTTTACTTAAGATGATCATTCGATGAACGGGAAACAATTACAGGCGAAACTCGAAGAACTGCTGGGCGGCCTTACGGTTATCAGGATGGCCGATGGGTTTAAGGTGCGCCGTAAACGCGGACCCAAACGCGATCAGGTGTTGAAGGCACCGGAATTCGAGAACACCCGTGGCAGCCTGGCCGACTTTGTAAACGCCAGCCGGGCTGGCAAAACATTGCGTAATTCACTGAGGGAAAGCCTTTGCCATGTAACAGACAACGGCATGTACAACAGGCTGACGAGCCTGATGTGTAAGGTGCTGAAAACTGATGTAAAGAACCCCGCCGGGTCAAGGAGTTTTCACCAGGCGGGGTTGTCGCAGTTGCGGGGTTTTGAGTTTAATGGGAGAAGCGCATTGGGCACTACTTTGATGGCGCAGCATAAGGTGGAGGTAGACAGGCGGAGTGGGGAGGTGAGGGTTTATGTAGCTGCTTTCAATCCATCGGTATGTGTGTATGCGCCGCCGGGAGCTACGCATTTCGTTCTCCATAGCTCTGCCGCAGCGGTAGACTTTCATAGCCGTACCTATACATCCGCCTATATGGAAACAAACATGATACCGGTAGATTCGGGTAAATTGGATGAAATGGTGTTGCGCATGCAGCTGCCTGCATCGGGAAGTTTGCCTATGTTCGCCGTGCTGGGGATTTACTTTGTGCAGGAAGTGCGTGGGGTGGTGTATCCGTTGACGAATAATAGTTATAATAGTTTGGTGTTGGTGGCGGTGAACGATGAGACACCGGGAGCGCCTGCAGGGGCACAATTGGTAAAAACAAAAGGTGTAAAGAAAGAAGAGAAGCGGACATTAAAGGTGTTGCTGGTGTCGCGGGAATCGAAGCCCCGGGGCATAATAGCGCCGGGATGGAGTCTGCCGGACGGTTAGCTAATATATTTGATAGCATAAAATTTAGCGGCTAGTGTCCCCTGATCGAATATTCGGCCAGGCCCGCCAATAAAATATTCCGATGGCGAATGCGCATGCATGATGGCTGCTTTTAATATCAGATCGTTTAAAAAAAGGTAATAAATATTTTTTTTGCAGACATAAAATTTTCGTCTTTCTTTGTACCCGACATTTAATGAGTGCCCGGTTTAGTTGTTTGGCTTTGTGTTGCCTCAGTTTGTTACGAGTCAATTATACCCATACCATATGGAAATTAGTAGCTGAATAATCCACCCTCGTGCCCTAGCATGTTTGGCCCGGTTTACAATTTCTTAAAGTATACCCAAAGTTGCTTCCGCGAAGGAAGTTGCATTTGGTTTTTGCAACCCAGATGATGAATGTTCGTTGCGTCGTTTTTTGACGCAGAGAATCGGCGTTGCCTGTATTTTAATCGAAAATCCCTGTACATCAGTATGAGACATTTATTGTTGCTCATCTGGCTGCTTTTGCTATGCAGTACCAGTTCCTTTGCACAAATCACGCCTTTGAAGGTAATGAAGGACACGGTGCGTGTTGAGAATGCCGAGTTAATCATCGAAAATGGAACAAAGGAAGTCAAGGGCTTTCTGTATAACGCCCATGGCGGAAATACCTCGTTTAAACAACTGGGGAAAACCTTTCAGTTCAGGCCTGGCGATGCCGGGTTTCCCGCCGTTGGAGAATCTAGCTTCAGTAATCCTGAACTGGTAAATACCTACATAAAAGTATGGCGTAACGGCCTGCTGCAGTATCGTAACTATGCAAGGGGCGTGTTGATCGATAAGGAAACTGGCGTGATAAGCTTTTACCCTCCGCTGTCGGATACAGATCGTGTGTATATTGAAACGGCTATTGGTTTTGAAGAGGAAGCCCCCGTAGACAGCCTGCCTGAAAATAATCTGAATGAACTGCATGCCGGTATCTTCGATAACGGCGATAATACTTTTGTACTCAGGTGGACTACCAACCATTCTTCGCTGTACCAGAGGCCCGTCATGGGCGGCATAGGCTCTTCGACGCTCGAAGGAACGGGTACAGAAGCGCCTAACCGTTTAAGAGATCGAATTGGAGCATGGTTGTCCTCTTCGGCTATTTCGCCAACATGGCTTAACGTGGCAGTGGGAGGGTTTACAACAAAAGATGTAATGCCCATGGAGATGGGCGGTGTGCCTGGACATACGATCTCCACTACCATGCAAATGAACCCTGATTTCATTTACTGTTGCCTGAACTCCAATGATGCTGCCAATGGGATACCTGTAGCTCAGTCGATGGTGCGATTAAGGCAAATCGATAGTATTGGGAAGAGCAGGGGAGTACCCATTATTTTTCATACCACACAACCACGCAACAGCATCGGCAGCAACCTTCATCTTTTAACGGAATTGGGCGACAGTATCCGGCAAACATGGCCCAAGCGCCATGTGGATGGCTGGGCGGTAGTAGTAGATCCGAATACGCCGGGACAGTTAAATCCGTTATTTGATTCTGGCGATGGCCTGCATCTAAACGCAACAGGAACACTGGCGCTTTCCCTGGAAGTATTTAAGGTGTTGGAGAATTACTTCGTGCCGATTAGCGGTGTAAGCAGGTATTATATCGACACATCCTACGACGGTGTTCAATGGGCGCCGTTTGATGTGATACAGAGCGGGAATGTTGTAAAGAAGTCTTACACTAAGCCACGGCAAGGGCTGATTTATTTCCGGGTGCGTGCCGAAAAGGCTGCTGCTGAGTTTGTAACCTCGACTATCGCAAAATTATTACCTCCTAAAGTAGTGATACAACCCGACCATCGCATACTGATTGACCTCGGTGGCGATAATCTGAATACGGTGGATATTAACCAGGGCCTTCCCGGTGGAAGAAAAACTGCATCGCCTGATAAATTCGGGAATTACTGGAATAACTGGTTTGGTTCCGGCGGCGCACTGGGCTTCAGGGATGGCGCCAATATCAGGGATCTCGTAACAACCATCAACCGTCCAACTCCTTTAACGGTGGAGCTTATTGGCACACCGGCGACAGATGGATCATTTACCACGAAGGCGCTAAACTTTGATGGCATAGCCAAAGATATTGGCGATTATCCTGCAGAGGCAGTACGCGACAACTTTTTCGTAAATGCAGGTAATGTAGGTGAAAACGGGGTGATCCTGAGAGTAAAAGGCCTGTCGTCCGGTAATACCTACAAAATAAAAATGTTAGGCACCAGGATCGTTGTACCAGACGGCAACCGTTTTTTACAAAGTAAAGTTGGCAACGAACCCTGGACTGCGGCCAAGATAATGGAAACACGTTACCAGCCCATGCAACCGGGCGATTATGATAACGCGATCACACATGTTATAACGGGCGTTGATTCGGCCGACATCTACATTAAGCCAAGAAATGCCACTTACGCTCATATCAGCGTACTTGACATCGGCATCACGGGTACCTTGCCACTCACACCATGGCTGACGATCAATGACACGTCGATCGTTCTTCCGAAAGATTCCTTATTGCTGGTACCTGGTATTGAAACGAACAATATCGCGATCAACACCTATGAATGGACACAGGTAAGTGGCCCGTCTGTAGCGAACATTCGTAGCAGCAACACGGCTAATACGGTGATCGCCGGGTTGTCTAATGGCGTGTATGTATTCAAACTCAAACTAACAACCGCTACGTCTAATATCGTAGACGAAGTAGCCGTGTCGGTTTTCCCGGCCTCGCCTAAACCTGCGATGCGCGTATATTTTTCGGCCACAGCAGCTAACCCTGTACCCGGCTGGGTTAATTTATACGGGGAACCCAGCCAGGCAGTTATCACTGCTAACGCAACTACAGCCCCCTGGAGCATCAGCTCCGTTTCCACAGCAACCTGGGCACCTCTCGGGCCTTCCAACGGCAGTAATACGGATGGAGAGGTAACCGGTAATAACAGCGGTGGTGTGCCCGACGAAGTACTTAAAGGTTTTTGGTATAACTACACCGGGATTTCAGAAGCGCACAACCTCAGGATATCCGGGCTTATTCCTTCTAAAAAATACAGGATAACTATAGTGGGTTCACGTAGCTCCAGCAAAGGGGCTACTGCACCGAAGTCTGGTTATTACGCCATCAACGGAGCATCCCAATGGCACGATGCATACCAGAATAAAGGCTTGTACGAAAGCGCTGCCCGGACAGGTAAAACCGTGTACACGGACATTTCTCCCAACAGTGCGGGACTCATTTACATTGATGTATACGTGCCTGCGGGCGCTCATCCATACGGTTCCACTTCTTTTATTAATGCGCTCATTGTTGAGGAGCAGTAAAGAGGTGCAGGTGGTTTAAATTTTTGAAAGATACTTATGCTTAGTAGTGTACGTTTTTTAATTATCTGTATGTTGATGTGCGGTTTTGCTGCGCATGCACAACAGGTATCGCTGAAGATATCGAAAGATACCGTTACGATTATGAATGCCGAACTGGTACTGCAAAACAGCAGCCAGCAAAAAGGCGGTTTCCTGTATAACAAAGACAACGGCAAGACTTCGTTCCAGCCAGTAGGAAAGGCGCTCCAGTTTAAAGTGGGCGCACCCAATTACCCCGCTGCGGGGGTGAGCTCCTTTAGTGATTCGTCGCTGATAGGGAAATATATCAAAGTATGGAGGAATGGGCTGTTGCAGTACCCCGACTATACCAGCGGTATAGCTGTAGATCCTGAAACAGGCACCATCACCTTTTACCCGTCACTGGCCGCTAATGAATTGATTTTTATAGAAGGCATTACAGGCTATGCAGATGTGGAAAGGTCAACGGCAGCATTAGCCGGTTCGAACATAAAGGCGCTGTATGCCGGGGTGTTCGATAACGGCAATAACACATTTACGCTGCGCTGGGCAAGCAATCATACCAACCTGTATAATTACCCCAGGTTCATCGGCATTGGCTCGTCTATGCTGGCAGGCGAGGGCCTTGCAGCACCGAACCGGCTGGGCGACAGGATCGGCGCCTGGCTGAATGGCTCCACCATATTTCCGATATGGGCGAATTATGCGTTAGCTGGCCTGAATAGCAATGCAGTTGTACCAACAATTTTGAACGGCACCAATGGACGCAATATAGATGCCGCCCTTGCTGCTAACCCCGACATTATTTTTGTGTCCCTACCCACGCAGGACGCTATTGACTTGTCTGTAGCACAGTCAATGGCAAATCTCCGCATGTTCGATGAAATTGCCATTGCTTCAGGCGTGCCTGTTATTTTTGAAACCACGCAACCGGCATCTGCCTATGGAGCTGAAGACCAGCGCGACCTGCAGGAACTGGCAGACAGCATCCGTAATGCCTGGCCTGATCGGTTTGTAGAAGGCATGGCGCCTTTATACGATCCATTGTCTGCCAGTCCGGCGGGAATTTTGCCGCAGTACGACAATGGCGATGGTGTTACCCTTTCGCCCACCGGCGTTCAGATTGTGGGTAACAATCTTTTCAAAAAACTTAAAGCCTATTTCCAGCCGATCATCGGCGTATTAAAATATACCGTTGATACTTCCTACAATGGCACCACCTGGGCGCAATTCGATGTAGTAACTGATGTGAGCCTGGTGAGAAAAACATACAACAGACCCAGAAATGGGCTGATCTATTTCAGGGTGAAAGCATTACTGTCTGACTCTACCTTTATGACCTCGCGCGTGGGCATGCTTGCCCCGGCGACTACTCACGGTAACGACTTTATGCACCGTGTACTCATCGATGTAGGTGGTAATGGCGTAAACACGGTAAACGGCAGCTCGGTCGCCGACGGCAAACTGGCGCAGTCGCCCGATAGCTGGGGCAAGACATGGAATAACTGGACTGGGGTTTCCACCGGGGCCGGTTTTCTTAATGGTACTGGTGTGGCTAATCTCGTCACCACCACCAATCGCCCTACACCGATCTCTGTTAGTATTACCGGGAACCCCACCGGGAACTTCGGCAGCACCTTCACCAAAGCGATCAACTACGATGGTTTTAAAGCCAGTGTAGGCGATTATCCAATGGAGGCGGTGTATGATAACATGTACATTTACAGAGATTCCATTAACTATGCCGACGGTATTAAGCTGCGTGTAAGGGGGCTTTCCAAAACCAA
>NZ_CABHOU010000089.1 GCF_902168175.1 uncultured Chitinophaga sp.
CGTAAAGCGTTACCCGCGGCATCTTTTGAATACCAGTTCCTCGACCAGTTAAATGCCCGTGAATATGCACAGGAGCAACGCTGGCGTACGATTATTTCGATAGCGGCCATACTGTCGGTGTTGATTTGTGCTTCGGGGCTGTTTGGTATGGCGCACATGGCCGTGCAGCAGCGTTACCGCGAAATAAGCGTTCGTAAGGTACTGGGCGCCAGCGTAAGCGGCATTGCCATTTTGTTCTCCAAAGATTTGTTGAAACCGGTATTGCCAGCTTTTCTGCTGGCCGCCCCCGCCGCCTGGTGGGTAATGCGGTATTGGCTGCAACAATTTGCTTACCAGGCCGATATTACCTGGTGGATATTTGCCGCAGGAGGCTTTTTTGCCACCGTTACAGCTTTGGCCGCCGTGTTGTCGCAGGTATTACAAGCCGCCTGGGCCAACCCCTTAAAGCACCTGCGCGCCGACTAACTTATCTGGTTGGAATTTACTTATTAACAGGTATAGCATCTCCTTCATACTACCACTACCTTTGCGACGCCCGGTGCAATTGCCGGGCGTCGCTCATTTTAAAATCTCCCTCAGAAATAATTTACCTATGAAATACATAATTGCTACGCTGTTACTCAGTTGCGGCGCCACCAGGTTTGCCTATGCCCAGGAGTTAACGGTCGTGAAAAATGAATTCTCCGGTCTTTATGGTTACACCAACAACCAGACCGGTAAAACGGTGGTAAAGCCTAAGTACGAAGCTGTAAAAGAATTTAGTGAAGGTTTGGCCTGGGTACAGCATCATGGTAAGTGGGGTATTATAGATGTGGCTGGCAAAGAAGTGGCTCCCTGCACGCTTAAATGCGCCAACCAGTCGTCTTTCGCTGAAGGATTTAGCCGTTTCTCCGAAAATGGGAAGTATGGTTTTATCAATAATAAAGGTGTAGTGGTAGTAACCCCGAAATATCAGCAGTGTACTGCCTTTCGCGAGGGATTGGCCAGTGTGGTGGTGAATGGTTATACGGGTTATATTAATACAGAGGGTACAGAAGTTATTGCCCCGCAGTTCGATTATTCGTTTGGATTTTCGGAAGGCCTGGCGGTAGCCGGGTTAAAAGGTAAAGCTGGTTTTATTGATAAAACAGGCAAAGCGGTAATTGCTCACCAGTACGATGCGGCCTATCTTTTCCGGGAAGGACTGGCAGCGGTAACGCTCAATGGTAAACTTGGTTTTATTGATCAAACGGGTAAAGTGGTTATTCCTTTAAAGTTTGATGCGGTAAATACGGACTGGCAGTTTGTTTTTGAAAAGGGCAAAGCCATGGTGTACCTGGGTGGTAAAAAGGTGTGGATAGATAAAGAAGGAAATGTACAAGGCGTTTAAAATTCCCGTTTTTTATGCCTTATAGTTCCAGCACTTTAAAATTACCCGCGTAAGTAAAGCGATACCGCTCGGTGTCGCCCGTACTCCAGTCGATGTGGCCGCGCAAAACAGCGGCCAGGGAAACGGCGTATTGTTTAAGGCTGCCTTCGTGTTGTGCAAACAACGGGTGGTTTTGGGAGATACGCACAAAATGGTTCATATCGTTATTATGCAGCTGGGTGGTTTGATTAACCGCCCCTTCTACCGAAAGGTGGTCGTCGCGGCGGATGACCTGAACGATATTGTGTGCGTTTTCTTCTTCTACTTCGCGGCACAGCGAAAAGAGGTCGGATGCGCAGCAGAGGGCGTTGCGGGCGAAGGTGGTAAGATCTTCCAGGGCGGGTTCGCGCCAGGTTGCTGCGGGCAACTCTATATTTTCGATCACACTTATCAGTTGAATAACCGGGTGGGCAATACCCAGGTAGGGCCGCTTCTGGTAGAAGTAGGCGATGCCGGGCATGCGGCCCAGGGTTTTGTTCTGAGAGGCCCATTGCGCAGTGTCGAACATTTTTTGCATCCCCAGCTGAAATTCCTGTTGCCAGGAGCGGCTGCTGACCGCCTGCAACTGTTCCCAGGCATCGGAGAATGCCGCATTGATACCCGTGTTTTCCCGGATAACCAGCCGGTTGTGCAATATGGCCGAGAGTTCGTCGGTGGCCGTAACTTCGTCGTGGATGGCAAATAACAGATGCATGAATTTATCGGCCAGCAACAGCCGTTCCTTTGTTGCCGTGGGGTAACACCGCGCGGTGAGCATGCTTAACTGGTGGTTAGGCATGTGCAGCAGCCGGAACCTGCGCCGCCACTTAAGCGTTTCGTAAGCCGCTACTTCGGCCAGCGGGTTCATTACGCCCGGAAAAGGGCAGTATAACTCGGGAATTGTGATCTTCATAACCGTGGTTATTTGGGATAGTTAATTTACAAAAAAATACTGCTGATTGTATGCAGTGCTGCGAATATTGGTCGTATTTTGACTGGTTCTGCCTGTATTTTAACATTATTGTTACTAAACTTGATAATATTTTTTATCTTGTTACCGCTACAATTTTAGAGAACGTAAGTGAATAGACGAGCATAAAACCAATACCAGCCATTTTATTGAAATTTTAAGCGTAGAGTATGGGGGCAGTGTCCGGGCGACAATCTAACAGTGAAGAGCGGTTCAACCAACTATTTAATACCTGCCGGGAAAGGGTGTTCGGCTTCGTATTCCTGATCGCTAAAGATCATGATGCGGCCGAAGAGCTTACCCAGGAGATATTTCTTAAATTGTGGATCTGCCGCGATACGTTGCATGAAATCGATAATCCCGAAGCTTACCTGTTTACCATCGCCCGTAATAAAACACTCAATTATCTCCGTAAAGCCGCCAACGACGTACAGTTTATGAAAGAACTGGCTTCACGTATGACGCCTGCCCGCAACGATGTGGAGGAAACGGTGATTTCCCGGGAATACGACCAGCTCCTTCACCAGGGTGTGGCGCAGTTATCGCCGCAGCGACGGATGGTGTACGAGTTAAGTCGTACCGAGGGGCTTAACCACGAAGAAATAGCCTATAAACTAAATATCTCCAAAAACACCGTGAAGAACCACCTGGTAAAAACCCTGATGTTCCTGCGCCGTTACCTGCTGGAGAATACGGCGCACACCTCTGTTATCCTCGCTTTTTTACTGTTCAGGTAAAGAATCTTCCTTTTTCTTAAAAATATTTTAACAAAGAGTAGTCCTTGTTAGATTTTCATGTGTCCTTGTAATGGCAACCTTAATGTTGCCATGTTATGAGGCTTACGTTACTATTCCGCAAATACCTCGCAAATGATTGTACCCCCAAAGAACTGGAAGAATTAGTAATGCTGTTGCAGCAGGAGCATTCTTCGAACACGCTGGATAAGGAAATGCGTGCAGTTTGGGACCATTTGCAGGCGCATACGCAATTGAAGCAGGTTAATTGGGAGGCTATGTTGCAACGCATTCAACAGCAACCGGTGATATTGCCGGCTAAACAGTCCAGCATCCGTAAAATGGTGTTATGGACAACAGGGGTGGCGGCAGCTGCGGCGCTGGCATTTGCCGGCATCCGCTTGTTGAATAAACCAGCCGGTGTAGTGCCGTTGGGAACACCGGCCTATGCCCTGGTGAAGGCTGATACGGGCAAACAGTTCGTTTACCTGCCCGATGGAAGTACTGTTATATTAAATACCGGCAGCAGCCTGCGTTACGCGAAAGCATTTGGTGAAAATGCAGGCAGCGAACGGGAAGTGGTGCTGGAAGGAGAGGGGTATTTTGATATTAAGGAAGATGCCTCGCATCCATTTACGGTACGCTCCGGCGAGTTAAGCACCCGCGTATTGGGCACAGCGTTTAATGTAAAGGCTTATCCCGACGCTCAAAAGATAAGCGTTACGGTAACACAGGGTAAAGTACAGGTGAATGGCAAAAACGAGGAAACCCTTGGCCTGCTTACTGCAAACGAACAAATTGTGTTTGACCGCACCGAAGAAAAGTTTGCAAAACTGGCGGTAAACGCGGTGAAAGAAGTAGCCTGGAAGCCTTCGGAACTGTTTTTCGACGACAAAACGCTTGGCGAACTGGCGGCTTTCCTGGAAGCGAAATATGATTGTGAAGTGAAAATAGTTAGTGAAGAAATAGCGCAAAAGCGCATATCTGTAACAATCGGGGAAAAAGATCCGCTGGAGGAAATACTGGCCATTGTGGGCGAAGTGACCGGCATCAGTTATACAATCAACCAAAAAGTAATCACTATTAAATAAAACCAAAATCATGTATCAAGCCAACAACGAACAAAAACCACCATGAGGCCTGATTAAAAAGCAAACATCCCGGCTGCCACCGAGATGTTTGTAAAGGGTTTCAAATAAAAACAAGTCTGCATTATTCAAAACTTATCAACCAAAAATATGAAAATTTTTAGGTATAGGGAATTGCTGTTCCTATATAAGACTTCTGTTTCTTCTTATTGTAAAGTACGGTTTATGAGATTTGGCTTCATTGTAGCAATGCTGGGATGTACTACCCAGCTATTATTCGCCAGCACGACGAAGGGACAAACTATCGAAGAAACGCCCGTTTCTGTCAATATTACTAATCAACCATTACTGAGCGCATTAAAACAAATTGAGCAACAAACCGTTTTTCGCTTTGCTTATAACAAGCAGCAACTGAACGCTTTGCCGCCACTTACCTATTCTTCCAAAAACGCCAGTGTGCGCCGTACGCTGGAGCAGTTGCTGAAGAGCAGCGGGTACGGGTTCCGGCAGCTGGATAATAAGATCATTATTTTCCAGCAACCTGTGGCGAAGTTGCCCTCCGGTAACTTCGAAACGCTGGTGGAAGAGCCGGCAGAGGTTGTGCAACAGGAGCCGGTAAAAAAAATAACCGGTGTTGTGATCGACGATAAAACCGGCGAACCTGTGATTGGTGCTACTGTGATGGTAAAGGGCCGTACGGTAGGCACCACCACCAATGTAAAAGGCGAGTTTTCTATCGAAACAACGCCCGGTTCTACGCTGGTTATTATGTCGCTCGGTTTTGAAAAACTGGAAGTGATCGCTGCAGGCAGCCGTGTAAACGCCCGCCTGAAAGTAAGTGCCAAAACCCTCACCGATGTGGTGGTAACTGGTTTATATAGCCGTCCCGCACAAAATTTTACCGGCGCCGCCACCGTACTTACAAAAGAGAATCTTTCCAAAGTAAGCAACGGTAACGTGTTGGCCGCTATCAGCGCGTTAGACCCGTCTTTCCAGATCCCGGAGAACATCGGCGTAGGTTCTAACCCGAACGTACTGCCTGATGTGCAGATCCGCGGCGGCAACAGCATTGTAAATCCAAGTGCGGTAGGAACAGATGTACTGGGCTATAGCAACAACAAGGTAAACCAGCCGCTGTTTATCCTCGACGGTTTCGAAGTATCGATGCAGCGAATTTTCGACCTGGATATCAACCGCATCGCTAAAGTTACCATTCTTAAGGATGCAGCAGCTACCTCTATCTACGGTTCCCGCGCTGCCAACGGTGTGGTAATTATGGAGCTGATGACACCACAGGACGGTAAACTACGCGTTTCCATCAACAGTAACTTTTCTATGGAGCTGCCCGACCTGCGCGATTATGACCTGCTGAATGCCCGCGAAAAGCTGGACCTCGAAGTGAAAGGGGGTATTTACAAATCGAGCATTAATGCCGAGCAGGAAAGACTGAACGTTTTATATAATGCCCGCCTTGCACAGGTGCAGCGCGGTGTTAATACTTACTGGTTGTCGCAGCCGCTGCAAACCAGCTTCGGCGCCAAACAAAACCTGTATATAGAAGGTGGTGGTAACAATGCTCTCTATGGCGTATCGCTTACCTACGATAAAAGAAACGGTGTTATGAAGGGCTCCGACCGTGAAAACTTTTCTGCCAATACCTACTTATCCTACCGCCTTAAGAACTTCCAGTTCCGTAACGATCTTACACTGGGTTATAATAAAGCTAATAACTCTCCATACGGTACTTTCCAGGACTATACGATCCTGAACCCGTATTGGGCGCCGCAGGATGCAAATGGCAGAACGAGTCTTTACCTGGAGGATTATTCCTACAGCAACGGTTCTATGCAGGTCCCGGGCACACTGCTGAATGCGCGTGTTACCAACCCGCTGTACAATGGCAAACTGGCCATCACCGACGGAACCCGTTACCAGAACATCATGAATAATACCAGCATACAGTGGACGGTAACCGAATGGCTGCGCCTGAATGGCCGCCTCTCTGTACAAAAACAAAACGATTCCTACGGTAACTTCCTGCCACCAGCGCATACTAGGTTTGCCGGCCTCACGGCTACGCAGTTTAACGAACGTGGCTCGTACCGCAAAGTGGACGGTAACCGCACGAACGTAGATGGTAACTTCACTGCCGACTTCAACCGCCAGTTTGGCCAGCATATGTTTTTTGGTACCGTGGGTATGAACTTCCAGACTAACAGCCTGCAGTCTACAGACATGACGGTAACTGGTTTCCAGAACGAACGTTTAGATAACTTCTTCAACGCGGTGCAATATCTGAAGGATAGCAAGCCTATTGGTGTAGAATCTAAAAGCCGCCTGGCCGGTTACCTGGGTAACCTTAGCTACGCTTATAATAACCGTTACCTGCTCGATTTCTCCTACCGCCTCGATGGTTCGTCGCTGTTCGGTTCCGATAAACGTTTCGCCAACTTCTGGTCTGTTGGTGGCGGCTGGAACATTCATAACGAGAAGTTTTTCCAGAACGATTACATCAACCAGCTGAAACTGCGTTACTCCTTCGGTTATACCGGTTCGCAGAAGTTCGACAGCTACCTCGCCCTTACCACCGCCCAATACTACCAGGTTCCTTACGCCGGCCAGTACGGCCTGTACCTGCTGGGTTATGGCAATAGCAACCTCGCCTGGCAGCAAACTCAGAAAAACAACTTCGGTGCCGACATTACCGTGCTGGATAAAGTAACTATTCGCGGTAACTACTTCATCGAAAAAACACAAGGTGCCCTGGCTACGATCAATACAGCGCCATCTACCGGTTTTCCTTCTTATAAAGAAAACATGGGCGACCTCACCAACAAAGGCTGGGAAGCGTATTTCAACTATGCGATCTTATCACGCAAACGCGATAACATCAATGTATTCGCCAACTTCTTCTCTTCTAAAGGTGAATATACCCGCCTGTCTAACTCTTTAAAGGCGTTGAACAAAGTGGCCGATACTTCTACCTCCACCAAACCACTGGTGCGTTATGCCGAAGGGATGTCGCCAACGGCTATCTGGGCGGTGCAGTCCAAAGGAATTGACCCCGCTAACGGCCGCGAAATATTCGTGACCAGGGATGGTAAAGAAACTAACACTTACAGCACGGCCGACCAGGTAATTGCGGGCGACGCACGCCCTAAACTGGAAGGCACTTTTGGTACTAACCTGGAATTGAACGGCATTGGCTTTAACGTGTACATGCGCTTCCGTATTGGTGGACAAACCTATAACGAAACCCTGGCCGACAGGGTGGAGAATGCGAACATCCGCTACAACGTAGACCGGAGGGTGTATGAAGACAGGTGGCAGAAGCCCGGCGATCATACCTTCTTTAAAGGTATTGTAACGCCAGAGGGTTATGCGATCGGTACCACGCCAACACTGCCTACTTCCCGCTTTGTGCAGGATTACAGCTACCTGGCTGCCGAAAGTGCATCTGTATACTACCGCTTTACCGACAACTTTAATAAAAGAACGAAGTTGAGCAATACCAAAATATCCTTTTATACCGGCCAGCTGTTTAGACTTAGCACGGTGAAACAGGAAAGGGGACTGTCCTATCCTTATAGCCAGTCGTTCACGCTTTTATTGCAAACTTCTTTCTAATTAATTAAGCTATTGATATGAGGAATAAAATATTTTTGGCGATACTGTTATCCATCGGGATGATGTCCTGCAATAAATGGCTGGATGTTAAACCTTCGGCCCAATTACCGGAAGATGAGATTTTCGCCGACGAGCAGGGATACAATGATTTAATGCGTGGCGTTTACACAGGCATGTCTGAAAAGCCGCTTTATGGCGAAAAGCTGACGATTAGTTTTATGGATGTAATAGCGCGCCGTTACAGCAACACGGTGACCAATACTTTTCATGGCTATTACTTTTCCGCCTACCACCAGTATACCGAAACGCAGGTGAGGCTGACTATTAACGGCATATGGTCTGGTATGTACGCCCGTGTGGCGCAGTTAAACCTGCTGTTATCTAAAATAGATGGTGGCCGTAATGTGTTTGCCACCGAGGCCGCTTATAAGAAAATGAAAGCAGAAGCCACCGGGTTACGCGCCTTCCTGCACTTCGACCTGCTGCGCATGTTTGCCCCTTCGTACGTGGCTGATCCGCAGTATAAGGCAATTCCCTACATGAAAGATTTTACCGTAAAACCTGCTGCCAGCTTAACTACTACTGCCGTTATCGACAGTTGCCTCAGCGATCTGGCAACTGCTGAAGCGATGATGGCCGATACTACTGTGGGTAATGGTTATACGTTTAATATATGGGCGGTACGTGCCACCATGGCCAGAATTTACCTGTACAAAGGCGATAAGGCCAACGCACTGGTATATGCTAAAAAGGTGATCGATGGTAAGAACTTTCGTTTTGTAAACGCAGCAGAAGTAAACGCTGCCAATCCCGATCGCGTATTGCCCATGGAGTGCATATTCAGTTTATACACCTATGGACTTAATACTACTTCCGACATTTTCTTCACAGAAACAGCTAACGGTATTGCCTCCCCTAATAACAGCTACCTGCTGGTGCCCGATGCTACAATTAAAACCGTATACGAAAACGCTGTGCAGGGTTATGGCGGCGACCCGCGATACAAACTCTGGTGGGTTGCCGGAACCGGTTCTGTTACACGTTACATGGCCAAGTTCTATAAAATAGCCACGGCCTCACAGTACCGCATGCCACTCATTCGCCTGTCAGAAATGTATTTGGTAGCTGCCGAAGCTGCGCCTGATGTAGCTACCGCTAATGCCTACATGGATGCGTACAAGGTAACCGGCCGCTTTTTGCCAGCCGCTATCAGTACTACTTCGGCACAGGTACTTACGGAAATAGGGAAGGAGTACGTGAAAGAGTATTATGGCGAAGGCCAGCTGTTTTACTACTATAAAAGGAACAATATCCAGGTGCCTGCCGCCACGGCAACAGGCAACGCCCTGTTTGTATTCCCCATTCCGGAAGATGAAATTGAATTCAGGTCTTAATCCTTACTTACATGAAAGCATTTGCATATAAAATACTTGGATTGATGCTGGTTATTGTTTCGGTTGCCAGCTGTAAAGAGAATGATGATCTTTCTATGTACGAGAACGATCCTAAAGTATATTTCTGGGGAGGTGTAAACACCGTTACCGCAGACTCTATCGGCTACAATTTCATATTGCTGCCCACGAGCCAGACTAAAGACACCATATACCTGCCTTTACGTATTATGGGCGATGTGGCGGATTACGATCGGGAAGTGGAGTTGGAAATAGTAGACAGTTCTTCCGCTAAAGAGCATATCGTATTCGAGATAGGCCCTAAAAAGGTAAGGGCTAACAGTTTTACCGATTCAATACCCGTGTACATCAACCGCACACCGGATATGACTACCAAGATCCTGAAGCTATACGTGAATTTACTGCCTTCGAAAGATTTTAAAGTAGGGTACGATCAGTACAAAGACTTCAAAGTATCTATCACCGATCAGCTGGTGCCGCCTACCTGGAGTTTTACGTTCGCGGCCGTGTTCGGGCAGTTCTCGATGGTGAAGTTCCGCTTTATGGTGGCTACGTTGCAGCGGGTAACATTCCCCAACCTGCCTTCGGAACTGGCTGCTATGGGGTCTAAATGTAAAGTGGCCCTGGCCGCCTACGAGGCCGCCAACGGACCATTGTATGATGAAAATGGCCTGCAGGTAGTATTCCCTTAAAGTCATCATTTATTATCAACCTTAACAGTAAGTAATGAAATTATCTAAATATTTAAGTCTTATTCCGCTGGTAGCTGTGGCTATGCTTATGCTACAGGCCTGTTATAAAGATAAAGGCGATTACGATTACAAAGACCTTAACAAAGTAACGTTGGGTGATACTTCGGGCCTCGAATACAGCGTGCTGCAATTCGATACACTGAAGTTAAGTCCGGATATCTACGCATCACAGGATGTGCCCATCACCCGCTACAAGTTCGACTGGACGGCCCGTGCCATCGATGCTACCGTTGCCAGCCAGCATTTCGATACGGTTCAGTTGTCTAAAGACTACCTGTTTAACAAGCAGGTAAGCCTGCCTGCTGGTGATTACCGGCTCATTTTTACCGTTACCGATACCGCTACCGCTGTTAGCAGTTACCTGTGGTATACACTGCACGTAGGTTCGAACTACAGCAGGGGATGGATGTTTGTTGAGCAGTTTGCCAATGGCGGCGATATAAGCATACTGGCCCCTACCGGTAAAGTGTTCCATAATATTTACGAAAGCTCTAATGGAGTTAAGCTGCCGAAAACACTGCACAGGGTAGATATGAATATACGCATGTCGCCGAAGGAAGTGTTTTTACTAAGCGATGATCAGGGAGTAGAAGTGAATGTGACCAGCTTTGTAAATATCGGAGGTTTTGCCAAATGGTTCTTTAACGTGCCGGCTACCCAGAAGCCAGGCCGCAACCACCTTGTTTCCAATACTGCCGGTCAGGCCGGTGTATTGATCAATAATGGATTGATACATGTAAAACGTTACGGCGGTTTCCCAGGTCCGTACCTGTATGGTTCCGAACTTACGCTCGACAATAAGGTAGAATATTCGGCTGCGCCCTATATCATGGATGGCGACTTCAACTCATCCCGCTACATTGCCGCGTTTTACGATAACATGGGCAAACGTTTCATTGGCCTTCGTTCCGATGCGGTAGGTATTGGCGGTAACGTAGTGCATTTCCCTACGTTTGTTGCAGGCGATGCGTTTGATGCAAATAATGTAGGCATGACCCTGCAGCATGCAGGCCCATCTCCCGCCAACTATATTCACAGTGCTATTCTGAAAGATGCCGCCGGCGACTCGTACCTGTTCCAGTTAAACCTGGGCGTGGCTGCCAGTCCCAGGCTAAAGCAAAAGATGAATGCCACCGGTATTGCGAATATGACCGCCGCCGCCAACTCCGTATTACTCGAATACATTTATTATGCGGAAGGTAACAGGATCAGGATGTATGAGATAGGCCCCAATGCCGAATCGCTTATCTACACGCTGCCAGCAGGCGAAACCGTTACCGCTATGTGCATCGATCCCGCTATCTCCACATCTACCCTGATGGTGGGTACTTACGATGGAACAACTGGTCGTGTATATGAATTTACCCTGAACGTGAATGGTAAATTTACCGGCGATACTTATGTGAATAAGTACGAAGGCTTTGGCAAGATCGTTAACATGAAATATAAAATACAGTAAAAAATAAACCATGAAACTGAAACCAACTATTGGCGGCGCTTTGCTTTTGTTAGCCATTTCGGCAGGCGCGTCGGCTGCTTACAAAGTGAAAATCGTTTTTAAGGAAAAGCCGAAGAACGATACGATATATCTTTCGTATTCAAAAGGCGATAAACGTATACTTGATTCAGCTGTAGTAAGCAAAGGGCAGGTGGTGTTCAGTCCGGCCGTAGATGCTCCGCTGGCGGCGTATTTATATGTGAAGGGCGACAGGGGCGGTCTGCCGTTTTTCCTGGAGAATACAACCGTAACAGTAGAAACCAAAGACGGTACGTTTACCAATGCCATCACAAAAGGCGGTAAACTGCAGGCCGAATACCAGCAATGGAACACAACCTGGAGTGGTATTACTGCCGATGCCGGTAAAATATACCGCGCACTTGATTCTGCTACGCAGCAGGGTAAAGTAAAAGCTACACCAGAATTTGATAAATGGAAAGATGATGCTTTTGAGCAATTAAACGTTCGCACCAGTGCGGCCGTTGCTGCAGCAGTAAAAGCCAATCCATCTTCGCCGGTAACAGCTTTTGCTATCCAGAGCCGTTATGTGGATTATCCAAACATCGAGAACGCCACAAAGTATTTTGATCAGCTGAGTGCCGCCGGTAAGAGTACCGTTTACGGTAAGTCCATCAAAAAGTTCCTGGACGTGCAGAAAACCACCGGTATAGGTGCCACCCCCGCGTTCAGTATGCCCGACGCCAACGGTAAAACCGTTAGTCTGGCCGACTTCAAAGGACAGTACGTACTGGTAGACTTCTGGGCCAGCTGGTGCGGCCCTTGCCGTGCAGAGAACCCAACGGTAAAGAAAGCTTACAGTCTTTACAGCGACAAAGGTTTCACCGTACTCGGTGCCTCGCTCGACACTAAAAAAGACCTCTGGGAAAAAGCCATCGAAGCCGATGGCCTCACCTGGGCGCACATCAGCGACCTGGAAGGATGGAAAAGTCCGGTAGTAAAAGAGTTCGGTATTAACGGTATTCCTTTCAATTTCCTGGTAGATAAACAGGGGAAAGTGATTGCGAAGAATTTGAGAGGCGAGGAGTTGCTGAAGGCATTGGAGAAGTTGGTAAAGTAGCAGTTTAGTTTTTGCTAAGATATGGGGCCGTCTTCGTTGGGAGGCGGTCCTTTTTTTGTATTCTCCGCTTTCGCCCTGTCGTTCCTGCTACTCTTAAATCCACGTCGCTGGTTCATCATATATATAATCCTTGCAAACTCAGAGAGCGTTATCTTTTTCCTGAGTGCTTTGTGCCATATCAATATACCGTCTGGTCGTCAGGACTTTCACACCGACAAATAAAAGTTGGGCTTCTTGTTATAGTGGAAGGAGAAAGCGGAGATAATTACTTATTTAAAAATTAGGTTCCTCCGGCACTTATTTGGAAGAGCTGCTGGTTATAGAGAATTCTCCAAGTTTAGATTAAAACTGGCTACATTTTGGTTAAGCATAAGTTAATCGATTGATTGTGACAGTTTAAATTTAATTATGAAAATCATTTGCTCGTACCTGGCAATTTAGATAGCAATCCTCCCCATCCTTCCCCAGTACTTACTTTTAGGTATTTTTGCCCCAAACCGGTGAAAACAGGCTAAAACATTTGATAATTAAAATTAATATTATACCTTTGTATCATGTAAGACAATAACGGTTTTCAAGCGTATTATGGAAAACAAAGGGACACTTATTTTAGAGGAAAACGAGGCCTGAAAAGCAGGCAAATCTGTTACGAGCAACTGACATCCCCTATCGCCTAACTACCTATGCAGGTTATTATCATCTAATTGCTGTTTCCCGTTTTGTGTTATTAAGGAACTTATATTAAATTCCTATTTGAACGTACCTATTTATCCTATTACTATGAGTAATTATTTATGTATTGCGGTACGCGTACTTTTCGCGTCCGGAATAGTCTTTGCGGCGTCCAACGTGTGTGCGCAGATGAAGATGGGCAACAGGGCCTATTCCTAACGAGTTTTGTATTAGAATTGGGGTATAACGCCAGTGTTTATTACTGCCGCGCGTTTAACCGGGGGCTTGCTGCTGCCCTGCTTCAATGTAGAAACAAAGGGACACTTATTTAGAGAAAACGATGCCTGAAAAACAGGCGAATCCGTTACGAGGAACTGACATCCCTATCGCCAAACTACCTATGCAGGTTAT
The DNA here is from genome assembly GCF_902168175.1 of uncultured Chitinophaga sp. Taxonomy (GTDB): domain Bacteria; phylum Bacteroidota; class Bacteroidia; order Chitinophagales; family Chitinophagaceae; genus Chitinophaga. The sequence goes on from NZ_CABHOU010000089.1 coordinate 13,630, forward strand.
TCATCATTCTATTGCTATTTCCCGTTTTGTGTTGTAAAGTGAACTTGTAATTAAATTCCTATTTAAACGTACCTATTTATCCTATTACTATGAGTAGTATTTATGTACTGCGGTACGCGTGCCTTCGCGTCCGTAATGGTCCTTGCTGCGTCCAAAGTGCGCACGCATATGAAGATAGGCGACAGGCCCTATACGATTAACAAGCTGCTGAATTAGAATTCGACATTGACCGCAGGTTTATTACTGCCGCGTTTAGCGGTTGTGCTTACCTATGCTCTGTTTAATGTAAGGGACAATTATTTTAGAGAAAACGATGCCTGAAAAACAGGCGAATCCGTTACGAGGAACTGACATCCCTATTGCCAAACTACCTATGCAGGTTATTGATCATTCTATTGCTATTTCCGTTTTGTGTTATAAAGTGAACTTTTAATTATCTACCTATTTAAACGTACCTATTTATCCTATTACTATGAGTAATCCTTTACGTACTGCGGTACGCGTACTTTTCGCGTCCGGAATGGTCCTTGCTGCATCCAATGTACATGCACAAATGAAGATAGGCGACAGGCCCTATACTATCAACAAAGCTTCTGTATTAGAACTCGAAAGCGACCGTCAGGGTTTATTACTGCCGCGCGTTCAACCGGGTATGCTTACTTCTGCTCCGCTTAATGC
>NZ_CABHOU010000090.1 GCF_902168175.1 uncultured Chitinophaga sp.
CTGTTGCGAAGACTTAAGCGGAGGATGGCTTCGTTCCTCGCCATGACGATCTTAGTGACGCCCGCTAACGCGGGCAGTGGTGCTTAGTTTCTGCCCAATAATGTTCAAACAGTTGAAGGGAGTGACACAACGGCGGCGCGATAGTAATTCCTATGCTTGTTCCCTGATTATTTTATTGCGGTTGTTAGTTCTTCCAGTGTGGCGATGCCTTCTTTGCGCCAAACTTCTTTGCCATTGCGGTAAACGATGAAGGTGGGGAGTACGGTGGCCGAAATGTTTTTCATAACATCAGCGTCGGTACCACCGTCGACATTTACGATTTGGAGGGTGTTGCTTTTTTGTTGCCGGAGTTGGCGGATGACAGGTTCCATCTTGCGGCAGGGCGGGCACCATTCGGCGCTTACGTCAACCAGCACTACGCCTGTGGCGATCGATCGGGTAAAGGTGGCGATATCCATTTGTTTTACGGCTACAGCACCTTCGAGTGGTTTACCAGCCTGCTTCCAGGCGTTGATGCCACCAGCGAGGTCTATTACATGGCTGAAGCCATTTTCGCGCATCCACTTAGCCGCAGCGCCGCTACGGCCGCCCACCAGGCAGTATATATATACAGGTTTGTCTTTATCGAGGTATTGTACGCGGTCGAAGAATTCCTTTTTGTTGTTGTAGTCGGCCTGCAATGCGCCGGGCAGGTGACCGGTACGATATTCCGCCGCCGTGCGCACATCAAACAACTGCACATCAGCGGCCTTCATGCCGTTACCGAATGTTTGCACATCTACCGTTTGCGCCTTTACAGCGAGCTGCAGGCACACGAAAACCATCAAAACGAACATCCTTTTCATGTGGCAAAAATAAGCCTATTTCTGCATCCATTTGTTAAGGATAGGCGCTTCCAGTTTGCGGAAGTTAAAGAACAGCTCTTTGCCTTTGCGCGCAGGGTGCGAGTTGTGGCAGGGCGCAAACGTTTTGAAGGAGAAAAAGGGTTCAAACAGCCGGCGGTAGATTTTTACATTGCCGCCGAAGGGGGGCCCCTCCTTTTCAAACTCGCGGTTAAACAGCACGCCTATAAAGCGGCCCTCTTCCCACAACAGTTCGTGCATATGCGCTGCATATTCCTGTCGCAATGCAGGCTCCAGGGCACATAAAAAGGTTTGTTCGATAATGATATCGTACTCTCCCTGGTGCTTGAAAAAATCGGCTTCTACGAAGCGTATGCCCGTCTGTTCATGTTCCTTACGCAGCTGATTTATCACCACGCCCGAAATATCGACTACGGTAATATCCCTGAAACCACTCTCCCATAAATATTTGGCTTCGTAACTATTGCCACCGCCGGGTATCAACACGCGGTGGTGTTTGTTGGAACATTGATCAATATAGGTTTTGAGCGGTGGAGAAACTTCTCCCATATCCCATTCCGTATCCCCATTCTTATAACGCTGGTTCCAGTAATCTTTATCTAATGCAGGTGTATCCGTCATCGGTCAAATTTGTTTCTAGGCATAAAGCCATTTATAGCAACTCTACCGGCAAATAACATATAAATCGCCTAAGGGTTTGAAAACTGTATGTTAATACAATCAGATAATTGTTTTTATAATACGTTCTTTAACAGCCAATTAACATTAACTTGGCATACTTATTTAAGTATACCTACCGATGAAACCTAACCGATGAAGAACCAACAACCGCTTATGCGGTGGCAACCTCATATCCGCCGAACACTGCTGCTGGTTATGATCGCGTTTAGCGCGCTCAGGGCCGCGGGGCAAACAGCGGACTTCACCGCCGATAAGTTCTCCGGCTGTGTACCCCTTACTGTTAGCTTTTCGAATCAATCTACCACCGGGGCAATAAGTTACAACTGGAACTTTGGTTTAGGCGCCAGCGTACCGGAAGAAAACCCGGGTAAGATCTTTACCCAGCCGGGCACGTATAACGTTACATTAACAGTTACCTATCCGGGCAATGTGGTGAAGACAGCTACCAAAACAGTGACAGTTTACGATGTACCAACCGCGGCATTTACCACTACACCACTTAGCGGCTGTACGCCACTCACCGTAAATTTCACCGATAAGTCTACACCAGGCTCAGGCACCATCAGTAAAATAGTATGGGATTTCGGGGATGGTGTAACTGGACAATCGACCAATCCTACACATACTTACAACCTGGCGGGCGACTTTACCGTGGGCAATATCGTCACTAACAGTTTCGGCTGTACATCGGGTTACACACAGCCCACACCGATAAAGGTGCAAAGCACGCCCATACCAAATTTCACCGCCAACCAAACCAGCAGCTGCCTTACACCGTTCACCGTAAACTTTACATCAACAGCACCTGCAGGGGTTACTTATAGCTGGGACTTTGGCGATGCGGGACCGGGCAGTACAGAAGCTAATCCATCGCATACCTATACGGCAGAGGGTAGCTATACCGTTACGCTCACTGCCACAACATCAGAGGGTTGTGCTGGCACCGTATCTAAAGCAAACTTTATCGTTATACGCAGAACAGTGGCCGATTTTACGTTCGGCAGCACCTGTGCGGGATCGGCCATTCAGCTTACCAACACCACTACGCCGGCGCCTACGGTAGCCACCTGGTTCTTCCCCGACGGTAGTTCACAAACTACCCTGAACGCCTCAAAAGTGTTTGCTGTGGCGGGCGACTACCAGGTAACACTGGTATCGGGCACACCGGGGTGTACGCAAACTGCTGTTAAAACAGTTCGCGTATCGGCTAAACCTACTGTGGACTTCACCGCCAATCCACAATTGGGGTGCGGCGTACCATTTAATACACAATTTGCCTATACAGGTGCGGGCGGTACCAGCTTCCGCTGGAATTTTGGAGATAACAGTACCGGCAGTACAGCCAATCCTGCCCATACTTACAACAATGAAGGCGACTACACGGTAAAACTCGTGGCCAGTAACGCGGAAGGATGCTCGGATTCGGTAACCAAAGCCAGCTACATCCGGATACACCGGCCTACTATACAGCTGAATGCTTCGCCCCCGGAGGGCTGTTTGCCGTTCAACACCACTTTTAACGCCAACATCATTAATGGTGGCGCAGTTACAGGCTATTTATGGGACTTCGGCGACGGCACCACTTCTACCGCCACTTCACCTTCGCACACCTATACGGTTGAAGGTGCTTATAACGTGAAACTGATCATCACACTGGCGGGCGGTTGTAAAGATTCCAGTACGATCCCGGTGAGGGCCGGTAATATCCCGGTAGTAGAATTTGATGCGAACCCGAGGGAAACCTGCGCCAGCACCGCCGTTCAGTTTACCAATCTCACCCAACCACGCGGCACCAGCTGGAGCTGGATATTTCCCGAAGACAATGGCGTACGCTCGCAGGAGAACCCCACTTACTCCTTTAACAGCGAGGGTAAACACGATGTTACACTCATCGTTAACAACTTTGGCTGTATACGTTCGCTTACTAAAACCGACTTCGTTATCATTCAGCCGCCCATTGCTTCGTTCGTAAGGACCACTAACTGTACAGATAAGTTGCTGGTTCAGTTCTCCGACCGCTCCGACTTTGGCGATGTACCCGGTATCCAGCACTGGAACTGGGATTTTGGAGATGGACAAACGTCCACTGAGCAGCACCCCGCCCACCGTTACGCTACTCCCGGTTACTACATCGTAAAACTGAAAGTAGACAATGGTTCCTGCGAGCATAATTTCTGGGCCAGCGTACATGTGATAGATGAGAAACCCACCATCAAAGCAAATGTAGATACAATATGCGCCGGCGGCACTGTTACCTTCACCCGCGAGAACGTGAACACCGCCAACATCATCCGCTATTCCTGGAACTGGGGCGATAACAGCACCTCGCAGGTAAGCAACGCCAGCTGGAACAAACGATATGCAACACCCGGCAAGTACAATGTACAACTCACCATTACCGACAGCAACAATTGCGTAACGACTTCCAACATCATCCCTATTACGGTAAATGGCCCCACTGCGAATTTCAATTTCAGCGGCCGTAATTGTAAAGGCGATGAGCAATCATTCAATGACGCATCTACCGCCAACAACGGTAACGCCCTGGCGCAGTGGATATTCGAATATGGCGACAACAGTAAACCCGATACCTTTACCACAAAACCGGTGAATGTAACGCATGCTTACGTAAATGCCGGTAACTACAATGTAAAACTGACGGTGAAAGATGTAACAGGCTGTGTAGCCACGATCACTAAAGCAGTGCCTATTATTGGCGTGAAGGCCGTAATAGGCAGGAGCGCGCAGATCGTTTGCCTGAACAGCTCCATGGGCTTCAACAGCACACAATCGCAGGGTGGGCCGCTTACATACCTGTGGGATTTTGGCGATGGCACTACTTCTACCCAGGCCCATCCCCCTAAAACCTACACTACGCCGGGCGAGTTTACGGTGTCACTTACAGTAACCAATGCTATTGGCTGTGCTGACACCCAACGCGTAGAAAAATACATCCTGGTACCAAACCCGAAAGCCCAATTCACCCTGCCAACCAACCTGGCTAATTGTCCGCCGGTACTGGTACAGCTCACCAACGAAAGCACGGGCAGCAACAGGGTAATATGGGATTTTGGAGATGGTAGCCGCTCTGTAGAACCAAACGCCTCGCATATCTATACCCTGCCGGCCACCTACGCTATTAAACTGTATGCGTATGCTGAAGGCAATTGCGTAGACAGTATTTCGCGGGATGTTGTGATTAAAGGTCCGCGTGGCACAAGAACTATTACAGACAAAACAGGCTGCGCGCCAACAACCGTAAACTTCGCAGCACAATCCACCAACGCGGTAAAATACATATGGGATTATGATGATGGCCAGGTACAAACCACCACCACCGCCACCAGCACCCACTCGTACACCCGCGAAGGATTGTACTTCCCACGTGTGGTACTGGAAGATGCGCAGGGTTGCCAGGTTACCGCGCAAGGCCCGCTGGACACGGTGATAGTAGAGCAGGTGAAAGCCTCGTTTACCGCCACCCCGTCTGTAATATGTGATGCTGGTACGCTGGTGTTGAGAGACATGAGTGCCGGTATTACGAAAGACCTGCTGGGCAAGGCTTTCCGGTATGAGTACGACTTCGGTGTACCTAACCGCACCGACGATGTGGCCACCACTGCCGATGCTACTTACCATTACAGCCAGTACGGCAGCTACGTGGTATCCCTCAAAATCACCAGCCAGTACGGCTGCACCGATAACACCAGCACATCCATCAGGGTAGATGCGAAGCCCGACGGCAATATAGCAGCGCGCACCTCCATTTGCCCCGGCGACACGGTGAAATTTACTGGCAACGATGTCAAAGCATTACCAGGCACCACCTGGAAATGGCTGAACGGCAACAAAGAATACACGAATGTAAATTCCATCAGTCTCGACTTCCCGAACCCGGGCCTGTTCGATATTAAACTCGTTATTAACAACCAGGAAGGCACCTGTAGCGATACCAGTGTTCTGCCAGTACGCGTAAACCCGAAACCGGCACTGGCAGCAACGCCCGAATTGGTCAATGTTTGCCGCGGCCAGTCGGTACAACTGAATGCCAACGTGCCCGAAAGCGATGTTACCTGGACCAACTACCGCATTTCCGACCCTAAAAGTCAGTCGCCACAGGTGAACCCGGTAACGGATACACTGTATCGCGTAGTGGCCGTGAACCAGTATGGCTGTATCAGTAACGATGCCGTGAGAGTGACCGTCACACAACCTCACGAAGTGCGCACCGGCAATGCAGAAATATGTGCAGGCAACGTAACCCAGTTAAGCGCAAGCGGCACAGCCGACCGCTACCTGTGGCTGCCATCGCCTGCGCTTAACCGTACCGACATACCAAATCCACTCGCTAATCCAACCGTCACCACCAGGTTTGGCGTGGTAGGTTATGGAAAAGATGCCTGCTTTACCGATACTGCATACGCTACCGTAACCGTATACCCTAAACCGGTACTGGCAACGGGCGGCGACCGTATCGTACCCGCAGGATCTGTAGTACCGCTGAACATAGAGAGCAGTCCCGACGTAATTACCTGGAAGTGGTGGCCCATGAAATACCTCGACTGTTATGATTGTCCGCAGCCGAACTCCACCCCCCGTGAAAACCTGACGTATAACGTAACCGCCACCAACGTGTACGGTTGCGCTACTACCGAAACTATAGCTATCAAACTCCAATGTATCAACAGCGTAACCTTTCTTCCCAACACCTTTTCACCAAATGGTGATGGACAGAACGATATATTTTATGTGCGTGGCCGTGGTATAAAATCCGTTCGCACCTTCCGCATATTCAACCGCTGGGGCGAACTGATATTTGAAAGAGTGAACTTTAATATTGACGATATAGCGTACGGCTGGGATGGAAAACATGCCGGGCAACCACTGGTGCCCGATGTATACATCTACTATGTACAGGCAGTTTGTGACAACAACGAGTCGCTTTTACTGAAAGGAAACGTGACTTTATTGAGATAAACGTATGATTATCAGCAAATATTGACAAAAAAGAGGTTTTGAGGTAATGATATTATATATTTGTATAATTCGTATATAGTAAAAAGACCTTATCCCGAACTGGAAAAACCTCGGATACCTATGAGAAACCTAATGGTTATGTGTAAAGTTTTTTCTTCCCTGCTTGGTTTTACGCTGCTCCAGGGATTTAAAGCATCCGGTCAGCAGGCTGGGTTTACCTACACGGCAAGCCCCCCGGGAGCCTGTGCACCGGCTTCATTTACGTTTAACAATACCACCACAGGCTCGCCTATTTCCTACACCTGGACTTTCGGCGACGGCCGCACTTCCAAGCAACGGGACCCGGTAATCACATATGCCGCGGCAGGTACCTATAACGTTACGCTCACCGCCTATTATCAGAACACCACGAGTAACATCAGTTCACAGGTAACCGTAAATCCTTTACCTGTTGCCGACTTTACGGCAAACGACCGTACCGGCTGTAATGCCTATACGGTCACCTTCACCAATTCGACCCCAGGCGCCACTACCAGCACCTGGAACTTTGGCGATGGCACGGCACCTGTAACTACCAGTAACGCCACCGTGCAACACCAGTACAACACGGTAGACACCTTTGATGTAACGTTGACCACCGCTAACGCCAACGGCTGCACCCAAACCGTAACAAAGGCAGGCTATATCATGATTGCCGCGCCAGTACTTAACCTCAGTAATAATATTACAGCCGGCTGTATACCTTTTAATGCTACCCTTACAGCCAGCAGTTCCAATATAGACAGCGACCCCGTAAGCACCTACGCCTGGACGTTCGGTGACGGTTCCACACAGTCCACCGCCACCCCCAGCGTGAATCATACTTACACCACCGCAGGTACCTTTAACGTAGCATTGACCATCACTACCGCGCAGGGTTGTACCGCTACGCGCACCTATAACCAGCATATACGCACCGGCACACTGCCTACCGGTGTAAGTTTCACCGCCACACCAGCTACCACCAATGCGGCTACACCTGTGCGTTTACTGGCCTCGGCCACGAATGCCACCAGCTACCGCTGGAATTTCGGCGATGGCAGCACGCAGGACGGAGCAGCTTCCGACGTTTATCATACATTTTTAAATACAGGTAACCTTACCGTAAACCTGGCCGCCGGCAACAATGGCTGTTACACCAACGCAGTGCCCGTAGGCGTACAGATAGCACCTTCGGTAGCACGTTTCACCTGGGTACGTGCCTGCGACAACCGCTTAAGGTTCCAGTTTACCAATACATCCATTGGCGAAGCAGGCGATACTTACGAATGGGATTTCGGGGACAATACAGCGATCGATAACAATGCAAGTCCGAACCATACATTTACTACTGAAGGCACTTATACTGTACGTTTAAGTGTAAGGAACAACAATAACGGAGGCGTAAGCACAACGTTTCAAACCGTACGGGTGTTCCTCGCCGACTTCAATACCGGCGTAAGCACCGTATGCCGTGGCACCACCGTACCTTTTGGAGTAGTACACGTACCGTCTGCCCTGGTGGCTAATTACGGCTGGCATTTCGGTGACGGTACTATGCTTAACACCAACAACGCCGACATTACCAAAACCTTTGCGGCTGTGGGTGCATATTCCGATACCGTTATTATTTCCTATAACGATCCGGCTTATTGTCCGGACACTGTTATCAAAGTAAATCATGTAAACGTAATTGCCCCGGTAGCTGCCTTCACTGTAACAGCACCAGCCTGCGAAGGACAGTCTGTTTATTTTTCCAACACCTCTATGCCATCACCCAGTATTCCATTTACCAACTGGTCGTGGAGCCTGGGTAACGGCACCGTCTCAGCATTGGAAGTGCCTGCAGTAACGAAGTATAACAATAGCGGGCAGTTCCCCGTAAAGCTGGTGGTGACCGATGCCCGCAACTGCAAAGATTCCATTACACAGCAGGTGGTTATCAATCCACTGCCTTTTATACAGATATACTCGCCTGGCACGAAAGTGTGTGAGGGCAATAGTCTTACTTTACAAACAGTTACAGACGCGCCGTTGCAATGGGCTACCAACTACAATATCAGCTGTAACAACTGCGCCAACCCGGTAATATCACCGCTGCGCGATACACAATACATTGCAGTGGCCACGAGCGCCCTTGGTTGTGCTGTTTCAGATACGGTAGCAATTACGGTGGTGCCCGCAGTAACGCTCGGCATTAGTGCAGATACCGCGATTTGTCTTGGTTCATCAGTACAACTGATGGCAACAGGCGCCACACTTTATGCCTGGACTTCCGACCAGGGAGCAGTGAATGCGCCCAACTCAGCGTCGCCCATCGTTACACCTACCACCAACACGACTTATACGGTATCGGCCACGAACGACCTATCCTGCCCGGTGGTAACCGCCAGCGTTAGCGTGAACACGAAGGCAGTACCCACACTGGACGCTGGTCGTAACCAGTTTGTACCGGTTGGCAGCCTGGTCAGTCTGAACGCCACTTACAGCGCCGACGTGGTAAGCTGGGAATGGTCGCCGTCTACCTACATCGACTGCCCCGTTTGTCCGAATACGACCGCAGCACCGCGCCAGCATATGACATACAGCCTGAAGGTGACTAACGACGTAGGTTGTACGAAAACAGATGTATTGGATGTACGGTTGCTCTGCGACCAGAGCGTGATATTTATTCCAAGCGGTTTTACACCAAATGGCGACGGACAAAACGACATTTTCTACATCCGCGGTAAAGGCGTTAAACAGGTACGTTTCCTGCGCATCTTTAACCGCTGGGGACAGGAAGTATTTAAACGCGAGAACTTCAATATTGACGATATAAGCGCCGGATGGAACGGCATACTGAGAGGCAAAGAGTTGCAGAGCGACATTTACGTGTACATGATAGAAGCGATTTGCGACAGTAACGATATATTCCAGATGAAGGGCAACATATCCTTAATACGATAAACTATTTAACCATCAGAAGCATGAAAACCTTGAGGACCCTTGTGGTAGTGATATTTTGCCAGGTGGCTGCGCTTCAGGCAACTGCACAGGACATACACATGTCGCAGTTCTACGAAACGCCCATACTGCGCAACCCCGCGCTGATCGGCATTTTTAATGGGGATGTGAGGGTGCAGGCCGTATACCGCAACCAATGGAACAGCATTACTACGCCCTACCAAACCGGTACGCTTAGCGGGGAACTGAAGTTCCCGGTAGGGCAGTACTACGATTATGTAACTACAGGACTGCAACTGTCGTTTGACAGGGCGGGCACTTCACGGCTGCAATCGGTGCAGGTATTACCCGCCATCAACTACCACAAATCTTTAAGTGAAGATAAAAGCAGTTATCTGTCGCTGGGCGTTACAGGCGGTTTCGTACAACGCCAGTTCGATCCTACGCATCTTACATTCAACAACCAGTACACCAATGGCCGGTTCGACGCCAGTGCCCCTACGGGCGAAGAAGGCAGGCTCGCCAAAATGGGTTATACTTACCTGGATGCGGGTGTAGGCCTTAGTTACAACAGTAAAATAGGAGAAGATATCCCTTACTATATCGGTGCAGCCATGTACCATTTCAACAGGCCTAAAGTTTCTTTTTATGGAGATGAGGGAGTAGAACTGGCACCGAAATGGTCATTTAATGCAGGTATTACCTTACCGATAGATGATAAGTGGAAGCTGATAGCACAGTACAACCAGGTGCATCAGAATTCCTACAACGAATATATTGGCGGTGCGATGCTGGGTTACAGCCTGTACGACGAAGGCCTGGAATCTGACCACGGAGTTTACGGAGGTTTGATGTTCCGCTGGAACGACGCCCTGGTACCCGTGATTAAAATCGATATGGGCGCTTACGAACTGGGCATGAGTTACGACATTAACGTGTCTACCCTGCGCAGCGCCAGCCGTTCGTTCGGCGGGTTCGAACTGTCTTTCGTGTTCAAGAACTTCCTGAACAGCCGCAACACCACGCTGGATGCTACCAACTGTCCGAGTTTTTAGTATGAATTTCAGGCAGGTATCGTATTTTTACGGTCTTTCGTAAAAACTAAATATTCAGAACATGAAACTGGAAATAGGCTCACAAGCACCCGAATTTGCATTGTACGATACCGATAAGAACAAAGTATCCCTCAGCGACCTGAAAGGTCAGAATGTAGTACTGTTGTTCTTCCCAATGGCATTCACCAGCGTATGCACCACCGAACTGTGCTCCGTTAGAGATAACATTGGCACCTATAACAGCCTGAATGCTAAAGTATTCGGCATTTCCGTAGACTCGCCTTTCACGCTGGGCAAGTTTAAAGCCGACCAGAACCTGAATTTCTCCCTGCTGTCTGACTTTAACAAGGAAGCATCTACCGCTTATGGCACTATTTACACCGAATTTGTACTGGAGCTGAAGGGCGTTTCAAAACGTTCGGCCTTCGTATTGGACAAAGAAGGCGTAGTTCGCTATGCAGAGGTCTTGGAGAAAGCAAGCGATGTTCCTGATTTTCAGGCAGTTAAAACCACGCTTGAAGGACTTAACTAATTACTGTTAAATTTTTCCAAAAAAAGCAACGGCGAGCCATCAAATTGGCTCGCCGTTTGTTATTTTTACATAGAACTAAGGTTCCGAATTCTCCGATGAAATATTCAAAAAAATCATTATCTTTGATAGACTATGTTGAGAAACTTTACCCTTATACTCTTATTCACCTTGTGCGCCACCGCTTCCCCGCTCTGGTCACAAACTAAAGGCGGCTTATCCGGTAGCTCGGACGGGAAGGAAAAAGTCGTTAAGCTGTATCCCAATCCCGCAACTTCGAAAGTCAATTTCGAAATCCAACGTAATAACGAGAAGGGATACGAACTTATTGTGTACAATTTTCTGGGCAAGAAGATGGACCACTTTAAAAACTTACAGGTAAAGAACGAACTCAACTTAGATAGTTACTACGCCGGCGTATACATATTCCAGCTAAGGGATAAGGTTACGGGTGGTTTGATTGAATCGGGGAAATTCAATGTAGTGAAGTAATACAGACATACAACATAGTGTATAAAAAAGGGCTGCATGTTAAAATGCGGCCCTTTTCTTTTATGTTATTACTTATCAGGATACTTCCACGATAAGGAATTTGAGATACGTGGTATTTTCCATATTCCACATAATCGGATGGTCTTTTGCCTGCGTCTGGAAAGTAACCTGCCTGATCTTTTTGCGGGCGTCCTTGGCCGCCGCTTCGATGATTTCGAGGAACTGAGATGGCGGTACCAGGTTAGTACAGGAAGCCGTTACGAGGAAGCCACCGGGTTTGAGCAGTTTCATACCGCGCAGGTTAATTTCCTTATAACCCGTAACAGCCTTCTGGATGTTCTCGCGGCTTTTGGTAAAGGCCGGCGGATCCAGGATCACTACATCAAACTTCTTATCTTCTTTACTCCACTGCTTCAGTACATCGAAGGCGTTAACTGCCTGGAACTTACATATATCCTGCAGGTTGTTCAACTCCGCATTACGACGGGCCGTTGCCACTGCATTTTCTGAGATATCGAGTCCCAGCACACTTTTGGCACCGTAGTGGCCCGCATGGCAGGAGAAGGTGCCCGTGTAGCAAAAAGCTTCCAGTACATCGGCGCCCTGCACGATATGTTTAATTTCGCGGCGGTTATCCTGCTGATCGAGGAAATAGCCCGTTTTCTGGCCATTTACGATATCTACATGAAACTTAAGGCCGTTCTCATTAATAATAAGATTGGTATCGAAGGGAGCGGTGAGGAAGCCTTTCTGCTGCTGCATGCCTTCCAGTTCGCGTACGGGCACATCGTTACGCTCATAAATTCCTTTAGGATTAAATATCTCCAGCAGGGCCTTTTTGATCGCATCCTTCCAGCGGTCGATGCCGAGGGCCAGGGTTTGTAGTACCAGGTAGTCGTTAAACTTATCGATGATAAGGGCTGGCAGTTCGTCGGCCTCCCCAAACACCAGGCGGCAGTTTTCAACGTACCCCAGCTTTTTGCGGTATTCCCAGGCTTTACGGATGCGATTCAGGAAGAACGCTTCATCAATCTCTTCATTTTTATCCCGCGTAAGCAGGCGTACCAGTATCTGGCTTTTGGGGTTAATGTACCCTTTACCTACGAAAATGCCGTTATGGGTGAATACAGATACGGTATCGCCGGGTTCCACCGTACCGTCCATCTCCCCTACTTCATTCCCGAAAATCCAGGGATGGCCCGTTAAAACGCGGCTTTGTATCTTCTTCTTTAAAAAAACTTTGGTCATGTATTTATTACTTCGATGCGCAAAGGTAAGCAAATGAGGCCCTCAAAAGCATTGTGTCAATTTGTCTTATAGAATATGCTTGGCAAAATTATTGTCCATCGTACCTTTGCGAACAATTAATACCCAATTATGACAGAAAAAGAGAAAGATACACAGGAAAACGTGCCAGATATTAATGCAGATGAGAATATGAGCGGCACATCGCACCTGAACGACGCCCTTACAGACGAAAGCGCCCTGGAAAAAGCAGAGCAGCTTGCAGGTGAAATGCGTGATAAATACCTTCGCCTGGTAGCCGAATTCGATAATTTCAAGAAAAGAACGGCGAAAGAGCGCCTGGAGCTGATCCAGACTGCCAATAAAGAGGTGATCATCTCTATGCTGGACGTACTGGACGATATGGAACGTGCGAATAAGCAACTGGAATCGGCCACAGACGTGAATGCCGTAAAAGAAGGCGTGCAGCTCGTGTTCAACAAACTGAAAAATACCCTTACCTCCAAAGGCCTGAAACCTATGGAAACGGTCCATACGGAGTTTGATGCCGATTTACATGAGGCTATTACCGAAATCCCTGCTCCTGCAGCAGATTTACAGGGAAAAGTGATTGATGAGTTGCAAAAAGGTTACTACCTTAATGACAAATTGATCCGCTATGCCAAGGTGGTAGTAGGAAAATAAAAAATATGACGATCTGACAGGATAATATGCAACTGTTCAGGCCGGATTGCGATAAAAAATATCAGAACTGATCACAAAGCCTGCTCTATGAGCAGGCTAACACGTATCAACAATGTCGACAAAAAGAGATTATTACGAGATACTGGGAGTAGCCAAAGGTGCGTCTCAGGATGAGATCAAAAAGGCTTACCGAAAGGTGGCCATGCAGTACCATCCGGACAGAAACCCGGGCAACCACGAGGCAGAAGATAAATTTAAAGAGGCAGCCGAGGCCTATGAAGTATTAAGCGACGCCGACAAACGCGCGCAGTACGACCGCTTTGGCCATGCCGGCATGAACAACCGGGGCGGCTTTGGCGGCGGCAGCGGCAGTATGAACATGGATGACATCTTCTCCAACTTCGGTGATATTTTCGGTGATGATATTTTCGGCAGCTTCTTCGGAGGCGGTGGTGGCCGTGGTGGCCAGCGTCGTGGCCGGGGCACCAGGGGCTCCAACCTCCGCGTAAAGATCCGTCTTACCTACGAAGAGATTGCCAAAGGCGCCAACAAGAAGATCAAAGTTAAAAAATACGTACCCTGCAATACCTGCGATGGTTTGGGTGCAAAAGATAAAGGCTCCTTCCACAATTGTAGCACCTGCGGTGGCTCGGGCCAGGTTAGGAAAGTAACGCAAACTTTCCTCGGCCAGATGCAGACCGTAACTACCTGTCCTGCCTGTAACGGTGAAGGTCAAACCATCACCAACAAATGCACCAGCTGTAAAGGCGAAGGCCGTCAGTATGGCGAGGAAATGGTATCGCTGGACATACCAGCGGGCGTACAGGAAGGCATGCAACTGAGCCTGAGCGGCAAAGGTAATGCCGGCGAACGAGGCGGCTCACCCGGCGACCTCCTCATCCTTATTGAAGAAGAACAACACGCAGAACTGCAGCGCGATGGGCTTAATGTAGCCTTCGACCTGCACATATCCTTCCCCGACGCGGCTTTCGGTACACAGGTCGAAGTTCCTACCATCGATGGTAAGGCGAAAATTAAAATACCACCTGGCACCCAAAGCGGTAAAATCTTCCGCCTCAAAGGCAAAGGCTTCCCTTCCGTAAATAGTTACGACAAGGGCGACCAGTTGATCCATGTAAATGTATGGACTCCGCAAAACCTTACACCAGACGAGAAGAACGCGCTGGAGAAGCTCCAGAATTCCAATAACTTTAAGCCCAATCCTGAAAAAACGGAGAAAGGCTTCTTTGAGAAAGTAAGGGATATTTTCAGCTAAGCAGTACCATCTTATTCATTATAAAAGTTTACCGGAGAAAGACGATTACCGTCTTTCTCCGTTTTTTTTAGTTTTTTTACAAGATATGCACACCGACAAACTGCAGATGTTTGAGAACAGGCTGACCAAAGTGTTCCGCCACCTGAAGAAAACCGCACGCAGGCAGGGAATTACCTGCTACCGCGTGTACGACCGCGACCTGCCGGAATTCCTGTTCAGTATAGAAATATATGAAGACCATGTATACGTGGCCGAATACCAGCATAACCATGGCATGGAAGAAGATGAACACGAGCAATGGCTGGAAGCCTGTGTCGAAGTCATGGTAAAGGTGCTGGAAATGCCTACCGAAAAAATTTACCTGCGCCAGCGCAAACGTAAAGCCAATCGCCAGTCGCAGTACGAAAAACTGGATACAGAGAAGTATGAATTTAATGTGCAGGAAGATGGGCTTACATTCAAAGTAAACCTCTCCGATTACCTCGACAGTGGCCTGTTCCTCGATCACCGCATTGCGCGCAAGATGGTGCGTGCGGATGCGAAAGATAAGAAAGTGCTGAACCTGTTTTGTTATACGGGGTCCTTTTCGGTGTATGCTGCAGCAGGCGGTGCATCGCTCGTGACTTCGGTAGATCTGTCAAAAACCTACCTGCAATGGGCGGAAGACAACCTGAAGCTCAACGACCTTTACGATCCCGCCAAACACGAATACGTGCATGCCGATGTGCTGCAATACCTCGATACGCTGAAGCTCAACACCTACGACCTCGTTGTTCTCGATCCTCCAACGTTCTCCAACAGCAAACGCATGAAGGACTTCCTGGACATACAGCGCGATCATGTGGACATACTGAACAAAGTGTTGCTGGCCACTAAAAAGGGCGGCGTCATTATATTCTCCAACAACTACCGCAAGTTCGAACTGGACGAAGCGAACATCAATGCCAGTTCGATACAGGACATTACGAAGCAAACCATTCCGTTCGACTTCGAGGGAAAGATCATCCGCAAGTGTTACAAAATCATTAAGTAGAATACGCATGCTCACCGCCTTTATCCTTGTTTATCTCTTAATAACGGTGCTTATTGGCCGGTGGGCCGCCAAACGGGTGCATAGCGCAGCCGACTTCGTTGTAGCGGGGCGTAACCTGCCGCTGGGCATTAGCGCCTGTGTGATTTTCGCTACCTGGTTTGGTTCGGAAACAATGCTGGGCGCTACGGCCGAATATGCGCAGCATGGGCTGTTAGGGGTGATGGAAGATCCTTTCGGGGCGTCGCTTTGCCTGCTATTGGTGGGCCTTTTTTATGCGCGCAAATTATACCGCTTCAACATACTTACCTTCTGCGACTTCTTCCGCATCCGTTACGGGCGTAAAGCTGAATTAGCATCGGCGCTGATGATGGTACCTTCGTATTTTGGATGGATAGCAGCGCAAATAGTGGCGATGGGCATTGTGATCAACAAGGTAATGGGCATTGACTATACAGTGGCCATGGTGGCCAGCGGAGCGCTGGTAATGGCTTACACCTACATGGGCGGCATGTGGTCGGTATCGATCACCGATTTTATTCAAACCATTATGATCATCTTAGGCCTGTTGATCATTACCGTGATCGTTGTGATACAGGCAGGCGGTATTGGTAGCATCATTGACAAAACTCCTCCCACTTATTTTAAGTTCTTTCCTGACCGTAACCTGAACGACTGGCTGCAGTACATAGCGGCATGGATGACGATCGGCCTCGGTTCCATCCCGCAGCAGGACGTGTTCCAGCGGTTGATGTCGGCTAAGAGCGAAAAAGTGGCAGTACGTTCTTCATTCCTGGGCGCGCTGATGTATTTCACCATCGGATCACTGCCCTTACTTATTATCCTTTGCGCACGCATCCTCTACCCCGACCTGTTAAATGACGATCCGGAAGGTATATTACCGGCGATGGTATTACAACACGGCAACCTGTTCATACAGATACTTTTCTTCGGCGCTTTACTTTCCGCTATCATGAGTACCACCAGTGGCGCTATACTGGCGCCGGCCACTGTACTTGGCGAAAACATTATCAGGCCGTTCTTTAAAGATATTTCAGATAAAAAGTTCCTGTTCATTATTCGCTTGTCCGTTGTAGCGGTATCGATCATATCACTGATCATGGCGGTGGGCAGCCGGAATATTTATGAACTCGTGGGCTCTTCTTCTATCCTCAGCCTTGTTTCTCTTTTTGTTCCCTTAACGGCAGGCCTCTACTGGAAATATGCCACCAATGCGGGTGCCATAGCCTCTATCATTGCCGGCACTTTGGGATATTTTATTAGCGACTGGCGGGAAAGCAGCATCCCTCCTTTAATGGTGGGATTATTAGCCAGCATATCGGGCATGCTGATCGGTAGTGTTATGGAACACTGGCTGGGTAAGGCGCAAACAGAAACTGTGGTTTAACGCTTCTTCTTCGTTTTATTCCTGTCCTCTTGTTTTTCTACCAGCCAGTCTGTTTTTTTCCAGACTGTTTTCACCAGTTTAAGAAACTCTTCACGGTATTTACCTTCATCTTTTCCCAAAGATTTTTTAGCGATATCGAGTACCATCTTCACATCGCCCTCCCCTTTGTAGGCCGACTTCCGCACCAGCATACCGAACAGGGTTACGGCAGAAGCGAATCGAAAATCGTTGGAAGCAGTTATAAAATTAGTCAGGGGAGATGTGATATTCTGCTGGAGAAAACGCTCTGTAGAATCAAGCGGGGTGCGGTACCAGATTTTCACGTTCGACAGCAAACTATCGTCAGTATTGGGATTATCAGCAGGTACTATTTCGTACATCGCCACCACACAATGCCCTGCACCAACAATGCCACCTACTATTTTACCCGTACTATCCTCATCATCCTTTAATGATTTATTTTCATACCCAAGCAGTCTGTAACTCTTTACCCTGGCAGGATTGAAGCATACCTGCGCGCGTACGTCCTTAGCTACGGTAAATAATGTACTGCCGAATTCGCGTGCAAATACTTTGTTCGCTTCTTCCAGGTCGTCAATGTATGCGAAGTTACCATTGCCTTTGCTGGACAGTGTTTCGAGTTTGGAATCTTTATAATCCTTCATCCCGAAGCCGAGGCAGGTGAGCAGCACGCCACTTTCTTTCTTTTGGGTGATGAGGTCTTCCATATCACGGTCGCTGGTTTGCCCTACATTAAAATCACCGTCGGTGGCCAGTATTACGCGGTTATTACCATCTTTCACGAAGTTTTCTTCTGCTATCTGGTAAGCCATCTTAATAGCCGCTTCGCCCGCCGTAGCCCCACCGGCACTCAGGTTATCGATCGCCGTAAGTATCTTCCCTTTCTGACTGCCGGGGGTGCTGGACAATATCACACCGGGCGTACCCGCGTAAGCAACGATGGCCACTTTATCTTTATCTCTTAAATTATTGGTCAGCACCCGAAACGCGGCCTGCAGTAATGGCAACTTATTCGGATTACCCATAGAGCCCGATACATCGATAAGAAACACCAGGTTACTGGGCGGCAGGCTGTCCAGGTTGCCCTGCTGGGCGCGGATGGCTATTTGCAGCAGGTTATGTTTCTTTTTCCAGGGACAATCGGCATAGGCTGCATAGATGCCGAATATGCTGTCTTTACCCGGGCAGGGATAATCGTAATGGAAGTAGTTCACCAGTTCCTCAATGCGCACCACATCCACCGGCATGGGCTCTTTGGTACGGATAAAGCGGCGCATGTTACTGTAGGCGGCACGATCTACATCAATAGCGATGGTAGAGCTGCCTTGTATACCTGCATCCAGGAATTTGTTTTCGTACAACTGGCCATACGTTTCATCGAAGAACGACGACATGCCGATCGCAGTATTGCCATAATTGGGATTGGAGTTGCGGGCCGAACGTGCCCTGGCCTTAGCCAGTCCGATAGCATCCACCGCCTTTTCACGCGGGCTCAGCTCTACCATCATCCTGTCGAACTGCTCTATCTTTATTTGTTTGGGATAATACTTGGGATGTTCAAAAAGAAGATACTCCGCGTTTTTGGGCACGGCTACACGAAAAAGACCATACCGGTTGCAGATAGCCTTACCAGTGTCTTTCATAACGGTTATAACGACGTTGTTAACCGGGTTATGACTTATGCTGTCCTGCACCACGCCGGATATCCAGCTTCCCTGCTGCGCCATTAAACGCAGGCTCAGTGCCATTATCACACCCAGCAAAATAAGGAGCTTTCGCATTAGTTAAACGATATAAGGGCCATTGGCCCGGTATAAAGTTAACAAAAATTAATAAATTGTTAGAGGCTTGTTTTTAAGTGATTAACCGTACAACAACGGCAATCCAACCGCAGTAATATTAATCGACCAGCTGGTAAATTTCCGGCAGGTTACGCCCGAGGCCGTCATAGTCCAAACCGTAACCTAGCAGGAACTTATCAGGGACGGAGAAGCCCAGGTAATCGATGTTTACCGGGTGAGTTTGTGCATCGGGTTTATGCAGCAGCGAAGCGATCAGGAGTCTTTCCGGCTGCTGATGTTCCAACTGTGGCAGGAACATGCTGAGGGTTTTACCCGTATCCACAATATCTTCCAGGATCACCACCGTACGGCCGAACAGGTCTTCATCCAGGCCGATAGACGTGATAACGTTACCGGTGGATTTAGTGCCTTTGTACGATATCAGTTTGATGAAGGAAATTTCCGCTTCGATGGTCACGTTCTTAAACATTTCGGCCGCAAACATAAAACTACCGTTCAGGATGGCGATAAACAGGGGGCGTTTACCCTTCAGATCGCGGTCGATTTCGGTGGCCATTTGCGCTACCCGCTGCTGGATGTCTGCAGCGGTAATATATGGTTTGAACTGTTTGTCGTGTACCGTTATGATAGACATGAATCCCGATTTTCTTGTTTAGATTACTGGCTTACCACCAACTGCTGCCCTGTTTTGATATTATTATCAGCCAGGTTGTTCCAGCGTTGCAACTGGGCCACCGTTACATTGTATTTCTTAGAAATGGCGTACATGGTTTCCTTGTCCTGTACGGTATGGTATTTAGTGCCCGAAGGTGGTGTTGCGGGTTTGTTCATGGGGATGGTGGCTGGCCGTACGCTGGCGCCGCCCATTTTACCATCCAGTTTTTTAAGGTCTTCCACCATTTGAGGGGGAAGCGTGTTATCGGCAACAGGTGCTGGTTGGGCAGGCGCAGTGGATTGTGCAGAGGGCGCGCTTCCTTCGCGGGCCTTGGCTATCTCGGTCTTTAAATCCCTTATTATTTTCTTTGGAGATAAGTCCGCCGGTTGCTTGTCTTCTTCTTTCAGTATCGCTACACTGCTTTCGGTAAGTTTCGGTTTGGAAGATGCGTATCCATCCAGCAGCAGTTTTTCGCCGGGAGCAGGCTCCTCTCCTTCTTCCAGTTTATTTCGTTTACGCAGCCACTCCAGTATGATACCTTCTGTTTGCGAAATGGTGTACAGGTTTTCACCTTCGGCCACCACGTGAAAATCGTTAGCGCCTTTGCGGTTCTTACGTTGCAGGAATATGAGCATATCCTGCTCCAGCAGCACAGCGTCCTGCAGGTCGTTATAGTGTACCAGGTTACTTACCCTGATGTCTTTATCATTTGCCATTACCACCAGCGAAGTGCCTGCAGGCGCGTATATCACTTTACGGCCGTTGATCTTGAACTCACCGGACGGATAGTTTGCTGCCGTTGCCTTTGGAATAAACCGTTTCGAGGGATCGCTGGCCACCGGCTGGTCTTCACCGATAAAACCGGGACCGCTTTTCACAATACTACCCTGCTGCCCAAGCCCTTCCAGTGTGTATTGCTGAAGGTCGTACCGTTCAATTACTTCAATAAGCTGTTGCGGATAAGTGCGGCTGGTAGCATAACCAGCCTGCTTTAAACCATAAGCCCATGATTTATAATCCTTCTGATCGTATTCAAACAAAAAAGCGTAGCGGGGATTGCTGCGCAGGAAGTCCGAATGATCTTTCCAGGAATCGGTGGCTTTATCGTATTTACGGAAACATTCCTGGCGGGCATCGTCGTCGTAGTTCACAGACGCGCCAGTCCAGTTGTTTTTACATTTAATACCGAAGTGGTTATTGGAATTTTGCACCAGCCAGCCGTTACCCGACTGTGTTTCGATAATGCCCTGCGCCAGTTTAATGGATGCAGGCACGCCAGAGCGTTGCATTTCGGCAATAGCGATGCTTTTATAATTGGTGATGTACTGTGCCGTAGTAATGGATTGGGCCTGCGATAATGCGGCACCGCCAATAAGAAAACAAAGTAGCAGCAAATATTTTCTTACGTGCATGAATTTGAATTTAATGGTTCGGATAGTAAGCGACTATCTATATAGAACGAATTTAGTCCTTCTTTCGTATTAACAACAGTCCGTCGCGCAGGGTGAGCAACAGGTGCTCGGCACGCCCGTCTGCCGTTACTTTTTCGCAGAACTTCACCATGGCTTTTGCCTGGTTACTGCGATTAGCTTCTTCTGCAAACACCTCGCCGTGAAAAAGCACGTTATCGGCCAGCAGAAAACCGCCTGGCCTTACTTTATCCCACACCAGGTCGTAGTAGTTGCCGTAATTGCCTTTATCCGCATCAATAAAAACAAGATCGAACACCTCGTTTAACTGTGGGATGATATCGGCAGCGCGGCCGATGTGCTGGGTTATTTTATCACCCAAACCCGCTTCTTCGAAATACTTACGGCACATGCCTTCCAGTTCTTCATTAATATCCACCGTGTGCAGATGCCCGTCGGCAGCCAGGCCTTTTGCCAGGCAGATGGCCGAATAACCAGTGTACGTACCAAGTTCCAGGATCCGGCGTGGCTGCATCATCTGGCTAACCATGGTTAAATACCGGCCCTGCAAATGGCCGCTGAGCATATGCGGCTGTTCTACTTTCAGATATGTTTCCCGGTGAAGGCGATATAATATATCGTCTTCTTTCGTCGTGTATTTTTCCGCAAACTCCTGTATCACTGTCGGGATCACCTCCATGCAAAGCAAATTTTTACAAACCTACTTCAAAAACCGCAAAGGGAAAACCCTAAAAGTTAGGTCTTAACTTATTGGTAGTATAGAACACACGGAAATATTCCACCACTTCTTCAGCCGTATCAAATATCTTCAACAGGTTCAGATCTTCGGGGTGAATGTTGCTTTCCTTTTTCATCATCACCGTATCGATCCATTGCAGTAAACCGCTCCAGTATTCTTTACCCACCAGCACCAAAGGTGTTTCCGTCATTTTCTTTGTCTGGATGAGGGTGGCCACTTCGAAAAATTCATCCATGGTACCAAAGCCGCCGGGCATCATTACAAAGCCCTGCGAGTACTTGGCGAACATCACTTTACGAACAAAGAAGTAGTCGAAGTTGATGCTCTTATCTTTATCGATGTGTGTGTTCGGATTTTGCTCGTGGGGCAGGGAGATATTTAATCCCACCGACTTGCCATTTGCCCGCTGTGCGCCGCGGTTAGCCGCCTCCATAATACCGGGGCCGCCACCGGAGATAATACCAAAGCCATCATGCGCCAGTTGTTCCGCTATCTCCATCGCTATTTCATAATAGGGATTTCCTTCCCTTGTACGCGCGGAACCAAAGATGGAAATGCAGGGACCTATTTTGGCCAGGGCCTCAAATCCTTCTACAAACTCGGCCATAATTTTGAATATCTGCCAGCTGGAGTGGGCCTTGGTTTCTGTCCAGTCGCGGTCTTTTAAGTTCTTAATGTGCTCATTCATCACCTGTCTAAATTTTTAGTTTACGTGGATGGCTTTGTTATTTTTAGAGATCAGCCATAACCCAATATAAGTAAACATTCCGTTTACTATTAGCAGTTCGTTGCCAAATTTATATCCGCCGAGCCAGGAAGCTGAGTTTTTACTGAGAACAAAACACAGCGCAGGCGCTATTAAACATACGATCACGGAGCCTTTATCGATGATCGTTCTTTTATTAAATATACCAAAAGCAAATAAACCCAACATAGGGCCATAGGTAATGGCAGCCAGGAACAACACTGTATCTATCAAAGCTGAGTTGTTATATGCCTGGAACAACAGGATGGTTAGCAGCAACAATACTGCCATGCCTATATGAATATAGTTTTTCAGCCGTTTTTGTCCTTCGTTCATGTTATCGGTAGAGCGGCCGAGCATATCGATGTAAAATGATGTGGTGAGTGTGGTTAACACCCCGTCTGCACTGGAAAATGCGGCGGCGGTGAGCCCCACGATAAATGCAATGGCCGCCAGTCCGCCTATACCGTCGATTGCGATGTAGGGGAACAGGGTATCGGTTATGGTGCGACCAGTTACCGGATCAACCGGCAGGGCAAAACCTCGCATTTTGATGTACTCGTAAAACAGGCCGCCCAGTAGTACGAAGGAGCCATTTACCACGGCCTGTATGAATGCAAACCAGTAGATGTTTTTCTTCGCTTCGCCCAGTGTGCGGCAGCTCAGGTTTTTCTGCATCATGTTTTGGTCCAGGCCTGTCATGGCCACGGCTATCATCATCCCTCCAAAAAAGTCTTTGGGAAAGAAGTTAGGGGCTTTCCAGTTGTTCCAGAAAAACACCTGTGAGTGTTCGCTGCGGGCCAGGTTGCCCACAATGTTCGTTACGTCCCAGCCCAATTCCCGGGTAACCATTACAATAATGATCAGTACAGATGAAAGCAGGAACAGCGATTGCAGCGCATCTGTCCATACCAGCGTTTTAATACCACCGCGATAAGTATACACCAGCATCAGTGCTACCATTACGGTAACTGATACCGAAAATGGAATATTGTAATGATTAAATACGATGAGTTGCAATACGCCCGCCACCACAAATAGCCTGGCAGCCGAACCTGTAAGACGGGACAGGATAAAGAACAATGCCCCGGTTTTCTGCGTGGTTGGCCCGAAACGCTCCTGCAGGTAGGAGTAAATGGAGGTAAGTCCGCGTTTATAGAACAAGGGCACCAATATGGCCGCAATGATAAAATACCCGAAAATATAGCCAAAAATGGTTTGGAGATAAGAGAATTGCGCCAATCCGACTTTTCCTGGGACCGAAATAAATGACACGCCCGACAATGTATCGCTGATAAGCCCCAGCGCCACCAGGTACCAGGCGGAGTTACGGTTACCGGTAAAGTACGACTGCGTATCCACCTTTCTGGTGGTGAAGTAAGAGGCCAGGAGCAGTACCACGAAGTAAGCGACGATAAAAAAGACGAATATATAAGGAGCCATGGCTATTGATCTACGGTTGGTATAAGACGCGTTAAAATTAGGTAAATATGAGGAGCTTTAAACTGATAGTATTTTATCAATGAGATTTGAAGCAACCTGAGAGCTACCTGAGAGCCAGGCAAAAAACGGTAATATACTACCATCTTCAATGAAAAACGGGGTCGTTGGAAAACGGCCCCGGTTACGTGAAACACAATATGGGATTACGATCCCAAAAGTTTATGCCTGTTAAAGGCTATAAAATATCTTTAATGTATATGATGTAGAAAAGGCAGTGACGCACGCTAAAAGCGGCAGGCAGCACAATGGCTGCCGGGAAGCATTCACGAGTTAAAGTAGTCACCAATCCAGTCCAAACATAGATCAACGGCCGAAAGTAGCCACAATTATCCTATAAACCAAGGTTTACCCCTGCCGAAAAGATGGGCCGGTTGTAATAAAGCGAACGGTCGTCCTGCAGTACATCATACGAAACCATGATGGTAAAGTAGGAATTGCCGCCGATAGCCTGGTTATAACCTGCGCCGAGCAGCAGGCTTGGTACTCCATATTTATCTTTGTACACCTGTTTTGGATCGGTAGTATAGTCCGTCGTTTTAACAGAAATGTGATTATACTCGGGGTTAGCCTGGATAAAAATGATGTCCAGGGGGTACACGCGGCCAAATAACCCGCCACCCATCAGGGTATACTGGTTACGGAGATAGGTTTCGCCATCGTCGTAGCGATAACGTTCGGAGCCATACTGAAAGTTAATGTTTACACCGGCAGCGAAAAGGCTGGAGAACCGGTAACCGATCAGCGGAGAAACGTTGATATTGGTATAACTGCCAAACCCGAGACCGAGGCCACCACCTACGAAAAGGCGCGATTTATCGAAGCCACCTTCTTTCTTCTCCTTGGGCTCTGTAAATACCCGGCGTTCGTAAGGGCGGGTAGTATCCTGTGCAATAGCCATTTTAGTACCGGCCAGCAACAACAAAGCCAGGAATATACGTTTCATAGAGGAGTGATTTAACATCGAAATTATTAGTTTTTGCTGATTTATCTGCTTAATGGCGGGTAAACCTGCCGAAAAGCCGGGTCAGGCATCAAAATTAAAAGGTTGGACAAAGGGTGGTGCGCTTGGCGCTGCTGAAGCTGCGATTGGGATAAAGACCGGTATACACCAGTCCGAGTTCGTAAGCACCCCTGCGATTATTATAAATTGCCAGGGAGGATGCTGTTACATCGTAGCTAAAGTTTAACCGCACATTACTCATCTGGTACCCCACCATGAACATGGCGGCATCGTTCCAGCGGTAATAAGCACCGCCGAGCAGTTGTTTATCGCCATCCCCGGAGAGGTTGTACTGTACATAACCGCCGAACATGATTTCCTGCGACTTGGCTTGTGTTGAATAATAAGCACCCGGGTTAGCTATGATATTGTTGGTGAGTTTAAGGCTGGCGTTCACGAAGCCGATGTAGCGGCGTTCTATCTGGTTATCACTGGCATAAAAGCTTTCTCTTGGCTTGTTTACATGATGTACGGAGAACCCGCCATTGATATATACCAGTTCGTTGGGAAAATAAGCATAGTTCATACCCACCTGCATATCAAAGTAGGTAATACCGGTTTGGGTGATGGGCTCGCCATTCTGCAACTGAGAATCAAAGAAATAGCCATTCCACTGGTTATCGAAAGTGAGTTTGGCGATATCGATGCGTTTATTGGCCATACCGACATTGAAGCCGGCCGACAGCAAACTGCTTTCGCCCATTAGCTGGTGGTAAGCCACTGAGCCATAGGCTTTGGTAGAAGTAAGATCTCCCGCACCTGCCACATCCCTGAGTACCATACCGCCTAAACCTACCCAGCCATATGTAAGCTGTTCGCGGAACAGCTGGAAGTCACCGAAGGCCGACATGGTTTTGTAAGGCACCGGGATGGAACTCCACTGGTTGCGATAGTTTACGCCGACGCGGTAATTGCCATCGGGAATAAACCCTGTATTGGCCGGGTTGGTGCTAAGGGGGGAATTAAAGAACTGCGAGAAGTGCAGGTCCTGGGCATAACCTTCTCCCGATGCGGCAACGCACAATACTATGATAATATATTTTGCAAACTGCTTCATCATCCTTTCAACTTAAATCGTCTTGAACTAAATCTACTATCGAAGGAGCGTTACACTGCCCGTTCGTGATCCCTTTTGTCCATCGCTGAACTCGATCACAACGGTGTAAGCATATGCGTCCATGGGTTGTAGTTGCCCTTTAAACCTGCCATCCCATCCTGATTTCGGGTTATTGGTTTCAAACATTAGCTGTCCCCAACGGTTAAATACTTTCAGGTTAAACTTAGAGATGCCGAAGCCCCTTACCATAAATACGTCATTACTACCATCTCCGTTTGGCGAGAAGCCGCTTGGCACGTCGAACAGCGGTATCACTATCGCGTCGACAGTCTGGCAAACGGTATCCGCACAGAGGAACTGGTTCTCCGCTACTAAACAAACATCATAAGTACCCGTCTTGTTGTACTGATGTACCGGATTGGCCAGTGTGGAGGTATCTCCATCACCGAATGTCCACCAGTAAAGACTAGCACCCATGGAAGTATTGGTAAAAGTAGTTGGCGTGTTTTCCTGTGGTTTTAACGGAGCAAAATTGAAGCCAGCTACAGGATTTGCATGCACCGTAATGGTCATCGTGGTATCATCCTGCAGGTTACAGGTATTCGGATCGTAGGCTGTCATCCTTACGGTGTACGTACCCGGCGTGGTATAGATATGCTCTGGATAGACGTCCGTGGAGACAGGGCTGCCATCGCCAAAGTCCCATTCGAAGGTAACACCGCCCGAAGAGGTGTTATTGAATATGGCCGTGTATGGCACACATCCATCGGCAGGCGTTTCGAAGCGCGCCGTTACATTGGCGGCCACACGTAACTGTCTTGTAATTACCTCTGGAGCGTTACAATAATTGGTATCTACCAGGGTGAGCGTTACGTTATATACACCTTCCGCAGCATAGTTGTGGAATTGTGTGGTGGTATCGGTTATCACAGTGGGAGAATTATCACCAAAATCCCACACAAACGACCTGTTGGTAAATGGTTTACCGGCTGGAGGTGTAGACAGGTTATTAAAGCGGTACGAAAGGCTGGTACAGGGAGGAATGATCCTGGTAGCCGTGAAGTCTACATTTGCCTGGTCGGCCCTTATACGAACAGGCAGGTACGCTGTGTCGCGCACGTTACAACTGTTAGGGTCGTACTTAATAAGCCTTACGGTATAGTCGCCGATGTTATTATAAGTATAAGTGGCGGTAGGTACCGTAGTAGTTACCGAAGGCGAATTGTCCCCAAAGTTCCACTCCCAGGTGGCGGCCGGCAAATTCGTGGTATCTACAAAAGTGATGGTACTCGGTACGCAATAGTTATTTTTCCTTTCCTGCGTTTTAAAACCAGCTTTCACCCCATCGAGGTTAAATGCGATTTTAAGTGCTGCCAGGTTACAGTTGGGAGGCAGACCACTGGCGTAAGCACCGGGTGTGGTCGGAAACCTGGGCCTGGAGCCGTTACCGCAGGACGAACAGATAGCCTGGTAAATTACCCCGTTACGGTCGAACCGGCTGGTACCACCATCTACGTGTTCGAGCAACTGGTTACCGCCGTAAAACGTACCGTACAACTGGGCCGTAGCATCACGTTGTAATACAAAGAAATAGAAGTCGCTACCATCGGTTTGCGGCTTACGGGCGTCCGGGGTTACCGGCAAACCGTAGGTGTTTGAGTTCGGATAACGGGCCAGCGTATTTAATTCACCACCCCAACCGGATACGTACACGTTCTGACAACGGTCTACCAGGAATGCGGTGGGTGAAATACTGGGATACGACGCCTGTTTACCAAAAGTCGTTGAGTATACGATGTTAGATAAATTAGCTTCCAGTTTAACGATGAACTGTTTCGAGTTATCGTTGTAAAAAGTAGCGGTGCCTGTAGGTTGCTTAACCGGCCAGGCCCCTTCGGTGGTACCCATCACGTACACATTACCACCTACGTCGGTTTGCACGCCGTACACTTCATCGGCCTGGTTGTTATCGGAGCCCATAAAAGTGCTGTGTAACAAACTGGTACCGTCATTAGAAATATGCGCAATGTACCCATCGCAAATACCACCGCGGAAAGCAGGGTAAATACCGCTGCCTGCCATCGGGAAGTTGCTGCTGGCCGTGGCACCAGCGAGGTATAAAGTGTTATCGATATTCAGTGCAATTACATATCCTGCGTCTTCCTTATTTCCTCCTAAAAAGCTTCCCCATAAAAGCGCGTTACAGGCAGGGTTGATTTTAAGCACCACCGCATCCTGCGAGCCACCGCCGTAGGTAGACTGGAAAGTTCCGGTAGTAACGGGAAAGTTGGTCGATTGGGTAGAACCGGCAACATAGATGTTATCCGCACCATCCACAATCACTTCGCTACGGGCATCATCCCCGTAGTTCCTTAACAGGCTCACCGCACCTCCCGATTTAGAAGGACGGATGTTTACACCATCGTTACCACCGCCACCGATTTTTATCGAACCAATTAAGGCAGTGCCGGTAGCGTTCAGTTTCGTAATCACCATGTCATAACTCCCACCGGGCCCGATGGTGGTGGGTGCGGGATAGTTAGCGGAATTAGTACGGCCCGATATTACGAGGTTGCCCTGCGAATCGACCACCAGGCTATGCGGCTGTTCTTCACCGCTGCCACCCAGGTAAGTAGAGTAAATAGCAGTCGTTCCTATCGGATTAAATTTCGTGATCGCAATGTCATACTCGCCACCACCCATTGCATTTTGCAAAGCACCGGGCGTAACGGGATAACCTACACCGAACACAATACCGCCCGCATAGAAGTTACCTGCCGGATCGTAAGTAGCCGTATAACCCCAGTTATCGGCCTTGGAACCGGTAAGTGTGGAGAACACCACGTTAGGATCGATAACCAGCGGGAACGAGTTATCGTATTTGCCGGACACCTTATAGGTTACTTTATTGTCTTTTAACTGGTAGCTAACTTTAACGGAAACACGCTGATTATTAACGTACTGGTAAGCGAACGGCATTAATTCGATCGCCTCGCCCACGCTTGTGGTAATATACAGCTGTTCCTTTTTGATATTCATTTTATCCGCCCCTTTGTATTCCAGTTGAATTTTGGAAGGGTCGGCACCGGGATGCACGATGAGATCGTACTTCATTTGGCCTCCGTCTGAATACACATGAAGGTCGATATTGGGGTAGAGATTTTTGTAAGTAACAGACTGATAGTTCATTACCCCGCTGCGCCAATACGCAGGATCGTTGCCAATAAAATAGTTGCTGTAACCACCGGTTGGTTTGTCGGGCACTATTTCCGGGTTGGGAGAAGCGTTAACGAACGTTACCTCGTACGCATGCCCCCTCACCTGAGAGGCGGTTAATTCTCCGGCACCACTGTTACCTCCGCTGCCTGGCTTACCAGGTGCTGGAACGAACTGTTTTTTGTCCGGATCAAAAATTACGTCTGAATTATGTTTATGTCCATGATTAAGTTCCGGCACCCGCGCAATATCTTCCTTGCTCAACATCAGGTAAGTAAACCCGTTTTTCTTCAGGAATATCGTGGTACCGCCAAGATCGGTTTTAAAAAGAAAGTCTCCTTTCCATTGTCCCTTATTCTCTACAAACTCAAGCGGCGTAAAGTCGCTACCGGTACCCTGCGCTTTGGCAGTTGATACCAGCATTGCTAACATAACGCAAAACAGACCGATAGGGAAAATTGATTTCAAGCGGCTAGATTTAATATTTATCTCACTACAACTAATATACTATTTTTTTAACGGACAGGGTCGCGTAATGTTACTGTTTTCGCTAAAAAAACCCTTTACTGATGGTACGTGGTTAAAATGATATATGGCGTTGTACACCAACATGGTTACACCATAAACGTAAAAAACCTTAAGATATTTTACTCCACTGGGATTTTGACTTTTGGGTGGCCAGAAAGTCGGAAAGTCCTTTATTCTCAGGGGCTAACAAATCAGGGTCTTCTTCCAGCAGTTTTTCCGCACATTCACGGGCGGCCGCTAACATGGCTTTATCCTGTACAATATCGGCCAGACGGAGATCAAGGATACCGCTCTGCCGGGTACCTTCCATATCACCAGGACCTCTCAGTTCCATATCTTTCTCAGATATAACAAACCCGTTATTGGTTTGGACCATTACCTTGATACGTTCACGCGAATCATTGCCTATTTTATTGCCAGTCATGAGTATGCAATACGACTGATCGGCACCACGCCCAACGCGGCCACGCAACTGATGCAACTGCGACAGGCCGAAACGCTCGGTGCTTTCGATCACCATTACAGAGGCATTAGGTACGTTCACCCCCACCTCAATTACCGTGGTAGCCACCATAATCTGGCTTTCGCCGATCACGAAACGGTGCATATTGTTTTCCTTCATTTCCTGTGGCTGGCGGCCGTGTACCATGCTAATCAGGTACTTAGGTTCGGGAAAGAAGGCCTTCACTTCTTCATAGCCCTTCATCAGGTTCTCATAATCCATCTTTTCCGATTCATCGATAAGTGGATATACGATATAGGCCTGGCGGCCTTTTTTAATTTCCTCGCGGATAAAGTCCATCACCTGCGGGCGTTGCCACTCGTTGCGATGTACCGTGGTAATAGGTTTACGGCCCGGTGGCATTTCGTCTATCACCGATACATCCAGGTCACCGTATACCGTCATGGCCAGTGTACGGGGAATGGGCGTGGCGGTCATTACCAGCACATGCGGTGGTGTGGTATTTTTCTCCCAGAGGCGGGCACGTTGAGCCACCCCAAAGCGGTGCTGCTCATCGACAATAGACATGCCGAGGTTCTTGAACACAACACCCTTTTCCAGCAGGGCATGGGTACCCACGAGTATATGCAGACTGCCATCCGCAGCAGCTTCCAACACCTTTTTACGCTGCTTGCCTTTGACGTTGCCCGTAAGCAGTGCGATGTTGAGCGGCATATCCTTTATTTGCTCCGCAATGCTTTTAAAGTGTTGTTGCGCCAATATTTCTGTAGGCGCCATGAGGCAGGCCTGGCAACCATTGTCGTTGGCCAGCAGCATCGTTAGCAGGGCTACCATAGTTTTGCCGCTACCTACATCGCCTTGCAGCAGGCGGTTCATTTGTTTACCGGTAGCCGTATCCTGCCTTATTTCCTTTAACACCCGCTTTTGCGCCCCTGTTAGTGCAAACGGGAGATGATTATTATAAAAATCGTTGAACAACTCCCCAACCTTACCGAATATAAAGCCATGCGATTGTGCCTGCCGGCGTGCCTTCAGGCGGCATATCTTCATCTGCACGAGGAACAGCTCTTCAAACTTAAGCCGGCGTTGCGCCTGTTTGGCGTCTTCGTCCGATGCGGGCAAATGGATCCTGAAATAGGCCGTGCTGCGCGGCATCAGGCGAAACTGCTGAAGGATGGGTTCCGGGATATTTTCAGGTATCTCCTTCAGGTTCAGTTGTTCCAGCAGGTTCTGGGTCAGTTTTCCAATAGCCTTAGCCGTTAGTCCGCGGGCTTTCAACTTTTCGGTGGTTGGATAAACGGGCTCCAGGTGTGGTTTGCCATCGGCAATGGTTTCGGTCAGCAGGTCCATTTCCGGATGACTCATCTGGAGGCTGCTGTTAAAAACCGATATTTTGCCGAACACCAGGTAATTCACATTCTCGCGCAGGGATTTTTGCATCCACTGCCAGCCCTGGAACCAAACGAGTTCTATCACACCGGTATCGTCGCGGAGCCGGGCAACCAGGCGCTTTGAACGCCCATCGCCCACCACTTCCATGGAAATAATACAGCCTTTTACCTGTACGTAGTCGAGTTGCATGTGCAGGCTCGTAATTTTCGTTACACGTGTACGGTCTACATAACGGAACGGAAAATATTCGAGCAGGTCGCGGAAAGTAAATACGCCGATTTCTTTTCGCAACAACTCCCCTTTCTGCGGCCCCACGCCTTTCAGGTACTCGATCGGATTGTTTAATATGGAAGATATGTAAGAGATGGTTACCCCTGGTTTATTAAGGCTGCAAAATACTGCATTGATTGAAAAGAACGTTAGCGGACTACGATCTTTTTCATCAAACAGGCTTGGGTTAAGCGGATAAAAAAGGGCCGCCTTTGTGAAGGCAGCCCTTAGCTATGTTGATGCTGAAATTACTCAGCGCTTGCTTCTACTTTGCCTTCGATGAAGCTCTTCATCCATTCTGTAGTAACAGATTTTGGTCTTTCGATAGAGAGACCCAGCGCCCTGTCCCAGCAGAGGGAAGCCAGTACGCCCAATGAGCGGGAAACGCCGAACAATACGGTATAGAATTCGTATTCTACCAGGCCGTAATGCACCAGCAGCGCGCCGGAATGCGCATCTACATTAGGCCATGGGTTTTTAGCTTTACCCAGTTCGGTAAGAACGCCAGGCACAACATCGTACACCATCCAAACGATTTTCACCAGTTCATCATCGGGCAGGTGTTTCTTAGCGAACTCCATCTGCGCGGTGAAACGTGGATCCGTTTTACGCAGTACGGCGTGACCGTAACCAGGTACAACTTTACCATCGGCCAGGGTTTTACGCACATACTTTTCGATTTGCTCTTTGGTAGGGATACCACCGCCAAGTTCCTCCTGCATAGCCAGTATCCAGCGAATTACTTCCTGGTTGGCCAGGCCGTGCAGCGGACCTGCGAGGCCATTCATACCGGCAGAAAACGACAAGTAAGCATCGCTGAGGGCAGAACCTACCAGGTGCGTGGTGTGCGCGCTCACGTTACCACCTTCGTGGTCGGCGTGAATAGTCATGTACAAACGCATCAGTTCACGGAACCCTTCGTCGTCGTAACCCAGCATGTGAGCAAAGTTACCTGCCCAGTCGAGCAAACCGTCGGGTTGAATATGCTGGCCGTTTTTGTATTTGCGGCGGTATATATAGGCAGCTACGCGTGGAAGACGGGCAATGAGGTTCATTGAGTCTTCGTACATATAGCTCCAGTAATCCTTTTTGTTGATGCCTTCTGAGTAAGCCTTAGCGAACAGCGATTCCGTTTGCAGGGCCAGGATGCCCACGTTGAACATGGTCATCGGGTGGGTCGTGATCGGCAATGCTTCTATGGCGTCAAAAACGTGGTTAGGAACGTGGGAACGGCGGGCCCAAACACTGGAGAGGTGTTGAACATCTGCCTCAGTAGGCAATTCGCCCATCAACATGAGATAAAACAATCCTTCCGGCAGCGGTTCTGCACCACCTGGCACTTTAGGCAGGGCTTCAGCCAGCTCGGGGAGAGAGTAACCGCGGAACCTGATTCCTTCATTTGCGTCGAGCAGGGAAGTTTCTGTAACCAGCCCTGTAATGCCACGCATACCCTGGTATGCCTGTGCGATCGTAACATCTCCAATGACTTTGCTGCCGTGGTTCTTCAGCAAATCCTTCACTTCTGCGCTCAGCTCATCCGCCTTTACCTTGAATTTTTCTTTTATATAACTCATTTTGACGCAATTATTTAAGATAAAAAACTAATTCGATCAATGTACAAAAGTAACGATTAATGACAAAATTTAAGATGAAATTGAGGTTAAAATTTGGAAAGAATGTGATAAGAGCGGTTAAAGGGCAGTGTAACGATATACTGGGTTAAAATGAGTTTATATAGGAAATATTGATTTATTTGTTCATTGGCCTTCATCCCGTCTATGAAAAAAGCAGTCAGCACGAAGGATTGTATTAACAGCTAGCGTATAACCTTATCAGTTTTCTCAAACTGCGCAAAGAGGAGCGAAATACAGAAGCCCTGATCAACGATTTGGTTATCTAAAAACAGTGAGGCAGCGATCATCTCGCGGCCTTTCTTCATAATATCTTATCACACATCACTTCGGCGCGCGCCTGTACAGGAACAACGCCAATGCACCAAACACGAAGTTCGGTATCCAAACCGCTAACATTGGGTTGAGGCTTGCTTTGGTGGCAAATACAGTAGAGAATTGAAGGAAGATAATGTAACTGGCGCTGATCACAATACCGATGGCCAGGTGCAAACCACTGCCGCCACGTACTTTACGGCTGCTCATGATCACGCCGATGATACATAATATTACCACAGCGGCACCGGCGGACAGGCGACGGTACTTTTCTACATAATATACACTGAGCCCTTCTGCACCACGTAACTCCTCACGTTTGATAAACGCGTTCAATTCCGAGGTGGTCATTGCTTCCTGCATGTTTTTCTCTTCTACCATCTCCGTGGGTGAAAGCGGTATTTTAAGCATGGTGTCTGCTTTCTGACTTACACTTTCTTGCAGGCCATTTATATACCGCTCGGATACATTCTCCAGTTTCCATGCTTTTTTGGTGGAATCCCAGGCCACACGGTTGGCCTTTAGTTTATAGTACACCTGCAGGCCACGTATTTTCTGGAGTGTGAAGTCGGAACCTGTTTTGTATTTAGGGGTGTAATAGCTGAAAGTAACGTAACTGGTGGTATCGATGCGGAGCGTTTTGTCGTTGATATCGTCCCCATCCTTTTTTCTGCCTACGTACTTATTCTCGAAAGTGGTACGTATGCGGTTGG
Organism: uncultured Chitinophaga sp.; assembly: GCF_902168175.1. GTDB lineage: Bacteria > Bacteroidota > Bacteroidia > Chitinophagales > Chitinophagaceae > Chitinophaga. The sequence continues at coordinate 34,685 of NZ_CABHOU010000090.1, forward strand.
CCCGTGGTATTACCCAGAGGTTGGCCAGGTATAGTATACTGCCGAAGAGGATAGCCCCTACCCAGTAAGGGCGCATGAACCTGCGGAAACTTACGCCGGAAGCCAGGATGGCAATAATTTCCGACTTATAGGCAAGTTTGGAAGTAAAGAAAATAACAGAAATAAAGATGAACAGCGGGAACAACAATGCTGCGATATGCGGCACAAATCCAATGTAGTACTCCGTCACCACCTGCCAGAAGGAAAGGTCGTGCTTCATAAAATCGTCTACCTTCTCCGTAATATCGATTACCACGGAAATAACCAGCAGGATACCCAGTGAGTAAACAAATGTACCGATGAACTTGCGGAGAATATACCAGTCTAATTTTTTCATTGCGCTGTTGTTGCCCGACCTTCAAACATGCAGGCGGCCCGAAGGTATAAAATTATGTTTTTTTGATACATTTCATCAGCGCCTTACCTGCAATTGTTGCACCATTTTTGTTTTCCAGGTGGCAAAGGTGCCTGCAAGTATTTGTTTGCGGGCTTCTGTTACCAGTTCCAGGTAAAAACTGAGGTTATGAATACTGGCCAGGGTGAGAGCAAGGAACTCTCCCGCCACAAACAGGTGGCGCAGGTAAGCCTTGCTGTAATCGCGGCTGGCGGCACTGGTACTGTTTGCATCGATAGGACTGAAATCGGTAGCCCACTTCTTATTTTTAATATTGATAACGCCCTCCCAGGTGAACAACATGCCGTTACGGCCGTTACGGGTTGGCATTACGCAATCAAACATATCTACGCCCAGGGCGATGTTCTGCAAAATATTCCAGGGAGTGCCCACGCCCATGAGGTAACGCGGCTTATCCGTCGGTAATTGCTCACAAACCAGTCCGCACATATCGTACATTTCCTGTTCCGGTTCGCCCACGCTAAGCCCGCCGATGGCGTTACCTGCACAGTTACGGGAGGCAACGAATTCAGCAGAGGCAACACGCAAATCTTTATAGGTACTGCCCTGGATGATGGGAAACAACGTTTGTTCGTAACCATAGGCCGGTTCCGTTTCGCCGAAACGCTTAATGCAGCGGTCGAGCCAGCGGTGCGTAAGCTCCATGGATTTACGGGCGTAGCGGTATTCTGAGGGGTAAGGCGGGCATTCGTCGAAGGCCATAATAATATCCGCCCCGATCGTACGCTGGATATCCATTACATTTTCCGGGGTAAAGAGGTGGCGGGAGCCATCGATGTGCGACTGAAACACCACTCCTTCTTCCTTGATTTTACGGTTGGCGGCCAGGGAAAACACCTGGTATCCTCCGCTGTCGGTGAGCAGTGGACGGTCCCAACCGTTAAATTTGTGTAATCCGCCGGCGGCCGACAGTACCTCCAGCCCTGGACGAAGGTACAGGTGATAAGTGTTTCCCAGGATGATCTGCGCCTGGACGTTCGTGCGCAATTGCTCCTGGGTAACGGCTTTCACGCTGCCCACAGTGCCTACAGGCATGAATATCGGCGTTTCTATAACGCCATGCGCGGTGGTAATTTTACCGGCCCGCGCGCCGGAACCGCTATCGGTCGAAATTAATTCAAATTCCATACTGGCTGCAAAGCTATTGGAAAAAGAAAGAAGGGAAAACCTCTTTTTTTTCCACACAAATACATAGACAAATAAAAACATATATTTTTGCACTTGCTATGTCTGATCAGATCGGGATTATTATCTTCTATATCTTCGCCTCCGCCGCAGGGGTTCAAACCCTCTATTACCTCTTCTTTTTCTCGAGGGTGGCCTTTTACAACCGTAAATTTGACGAGGACCATACGCCACAGCAGGACGTTTCGGTGATTATTTGTGCCAAGAACGAGGAGAACAACCTGGCGCGTAACCTGCCAACGGTGTTACAGCAACGTTACAACCAACATAAGAATCCGGCGTATGAGGTGATCGTGGTAAACGACAATTCTGAGGACGACACAAAATACTATCTCCGCAACATAGAACCGGGTTATCCACATTTCCGGTACATCGATCTTAAACAATCCGCGCTGTTCATCCCCGGTAAAAAGTTTCCGTTAAGCATGGGCATTAACGGAGCCAAACACCCAACGGTGTTGCTTACCGATGCCGACTGCAAACCCGGCAGTATTCACTGGCTGTCGATGATGAGCCAGGGTTTTACCAATGGAACAGAGATCGTACTGGGTTACGGGCCTTATTATAAGAAACCCGGCTTCCTGAATAAACTGATCCGCTACGAAACTTACTTTGCCGCTTTACAATACCTTTCTTTCGCCCTGGCAGGCATTCCGTACATGGGTGTGGGCCGTAACCTGGCTTATAAACGCGACCTGTTTTTCCAGCAAAAAGGGTTTACCTCGCACCAGCACATTGCTTCCGGCGATGATGACCTGTTTGTGAACAAGGCAGCCAGGCGTCACAATACCAACGTGGTTATCCATAAACATGCGTTTGCCTACAGCGAGCCTAAGGACACCTGGAAAAGCTGGTTCCGCCAGAAGACCCGTCATATGAGCACCGGCAAACTTTACCGGTTTGGTCATAAAGTTATGCTCGGCATCTTCTCCCTCTCCCACTTCGTTTTTTACCCTGCCATGATCGCCGCGCTGTTTTATACACCACTGCTATATTGGGTACTGGGTATTATCGGGGGTAAACTGCTGATACAATCTGTAATCACCTATTACGCACTTAAAAAGCTGGACGAGAAGGACTTATTCATTTATAGCTGGCTGATGGACATCCTGATGTTCCTATATTATGTTATCTTCACGCCCGCATTGTTCTTTAAGTCGAAGAACAAGTGGAAGTAGCGAATTAGATTACATTATGGAGATCCTTCTCAAATATTTCAGTGATTTTACGCCCGTTCAGTTGGACCAACTGAAGGCCCTCGATGCGGTATACCGCGAATGGAATGAAAAGATAAACGTGATTTCCCGCAAGGACATTGACTCTTTGTACGAAAAACACGTGTTGCATTCCCTGAGCATTGCCGCCATTGCCGACTTCCCGAACGGCATGCAGGTGCTTGATCTTGGTACGGGCGGCGGATTTCCTGGTATCCCACTGGCTATTTTCTTCCCCGACGTACAATTTCACCTGGCGGACTCCATCGGTAAAAAAATAAAGGTAGTAGAAGCTGTAGTAGAGGCTTTAGGCCTTAAAAACGTCACCTTCCAGCATACCCGTGCCGAGGAAATCAGGAACCGCAAGTTCGACGTGGTGGTTTCCCGTGCAGTAGCCC
>NZ_CABHOU010000091.1 GCF_902168175.1 uncultured Chitinophaga sp.
GCTCCTCCTGCATTTGCCTTAAATCCCGTTCTATTTTGCGTGCAATACTTGTCATCGGCGTATCCGTTGGTTTGTTCTCAAACGGATCCTGCAGATTAATAGCCATCTTTTCAATTAGAAGGAACGATGCGGATATAGCAACTACCAGCGGTACTTCCATCAACCCAAAATGATCGATGAGCGCGAACGGAAGCAGCACGATAAAGAAGATTACAGTGAAATGGGTGTACAAGCTGTATGTAGCCGGAAACACTGTATTCTTAATCCTTTCACATTTACCCATGGCATCACAAAGCCTGGTCAGCGTTCTGTCCAGCTCTATTTGCTGGTATGGATTTACCCATTCGCGCTCGATGGCGTACTTCAGATCACGGGCGTGCAGGTGCAACATGCCGGATGGTACGTTGTCGTAGCGGGCCAGCTGGTTCAATTCACGTTTAGACAACAGTCTGTCCAGCCCTTTAATCGGGTCCATGCCGCGCAGCGATTGGCCGAGGGCGAAGTTCCATGCGATCTGCCGTTTCACGAACTGGTCCTGGAAATGTTTGAACTCTTCCGAATTGTAGGGGTCATCTGTAAGTGTCAGGATCTGCCTGGCCAGCGAGCGCGAATCGTTTACGATAGCGCCCCATATGGTGCGGGCTTCCCACCAGCGATCGTACGCCTGGTTCGACCGGAAAGCCAGCAGCAGCGACAGTACAGTGCCCAGTACCATGGGTACAGCTATAGGGATAGATATATCACCTACATGGTAATTATTATAAAGGATGTTGATGACCAGCGTATACACCGTTATTGCCAATACCTCATACCTGATCTTCCCGAAAACATACTTAAATGGAATATTGTGCTTTAATAACATAGCCTTTGTGTTTTGTCGTTATTTAATTAAGCGATATCAGGCTTTGCAAATTCACTGGTTCTGGTGACCTTCAAGTGTTCGCCAGTAATAAGTCCGATATCGATGCACGGATGTAGCTAGGTTTACGAGTTACCGATTGTACTTCCACCAGCGGATACTTGCATTTCTTTATAAGTTTGCAAGGATCAAAACTAGCTTTAGACGGTAACTCGTAAGTATTTTCAGTTGGGCACGCAATGGCGTTTACCTCGTTGGCCAGTAAGAAATTGCGGAAGGCGGCATTCGTGGTGCCAACAAAAAACTCAACTTTTATTTCGCCAATCGCCGAAGCGTACTTATTTTTCAGTATTTCGCAAGCCTCTCTGAACTCATCGGTTATGAGATCGTAGTGACGGCTGCCACGCGCAAATTGCAGCAGATCGATGATTGAATCTGGCATTTTTAGCGCATGCATGAACACGATGTTTACCGGTTCGCCGTTCTGTTTTTCCACTACGCTATGCACGTAACCCATGGAGCGGATGCTGAAATCAGTAGGTACTAAAATGTTCTTCATATTCTGCGAGATTTGATACAAAATTATCGCTGGTATATTAGGAGCAGGTAAACGTGAGGTAAAAAGGTGGATGGAATCTGGTAAGAATTCGGTAAGAATCGTTAGTTATCCTTTCCTTTACGGCCCGTAGCCCTTAAATTTGTTTATAATGAAGATATTGTTGGTAGAAGATGAACCTGGCGTAGTTTCCGTCGTATCGCGGGGGCTCTCAGAGGCGGGTTACGAAGTAAGCGTGGCGCCTGATGGGCCGCTGGGGCTACATATGGCCACCACGGGCAGTTACGGCATCATATTACTTGATGTAATGCTGCCGGGTATGAACGGTATAGAGGTTTGCCGCAGGTTACGGGCGGATGGGTATAACACGCCTATATTAATGCTTACCGCCCTGGGCACTACTGAAAATATCGTAATGGGACTCGATAGCGGGGCCGACGATTACCTGATGAAGCCCTTTAAACTCCAGGAACTGGAAGCGCGCATCCGTTCTCTATTCCGCCGGCAGGTGCCGGGCGGCCCGCTGATTACATTGGCACCGGTGGCTCCACCACCCGCCGCTAACAATATTCTTACCCTCGGTGATTTGCAGCTGGATGTAGATAAGAAGCTGGCCTTACGTAATGGTAAAGGCATCGTTCTTACCGCCACTGAATACCGTTTGCTCGAATACCTGTTCAAAAATCCCCGCCGCGTGCTGTCGCGCATGGAAATACTGGAGCATGTGTGGGGCATCGATTTTAATATGAATACGAAGGTGGTGGATGTATATATTAACTATCTCCGCAAGAAACTTAATAAAGACGGCGGCACCGAACTTATTCAAACCGTTGTTGGTTTGGGTTATATGTTGAACGATGAAGATTAGAACTAAAATCATATTCCTTTTCGCTGGGCTCACGTTATCGGTTGTACTGGTAATGAGTTTCTTCGTATACTATCTCGCTAACCAGTATTCCTTCGAGGATTTCTATAAAAGGTTAGAGATACGTGCCTACATTACCGCCAAAGGTTCACTGCCTTACTTTGAGGGCGACGCGGCGATTTATAATGAGATCAGGGATAAACACCTGGAAAGACTGCCGGCCGAGCAGGAGTTTTTATTAAAGGTAGACACACTTACCCGCAAGGTGGAAAAAGACCTGCGGCTTAATTTGCCCCAGGCCTTCTATAACCAGGCCATCTCGCAGGGAAAAGTTACCTACCGCCAGGGCGACCGCTTCTTCGAAGGCATACTCTATAGAAGTAAACAAGGTAACTACCTGGTCATCATCTCTGCCGAAAACCAATATAGTAAAGAGTACCTCGCGGAATTACAACGCATCCTCATTATCAGCAGCCTTATCGCTGTTTTTGCCATTGTTACAACCGGGCAGTTCTTCTCGCAATACATACTTCGTCCTATACGGCGAATGATGTTACAGGTAAAAAACATCAGCTCCCGCAACCTGCACATGAGGCTCGAAACGCCCGATAGTCGCGACGAACTCAATGAACTCGCATCTACCTTTAATAATATGCTCGACCGGCTGGAAACGGCTTTTGAAACGCAGAACAACTTCGTAAGCAATGCTTCTCATGAATTAAGCACGCCGCTTACAGCTATTATCGGGGAGGCAGAACTGTCGCTGGCGCGTGAACGGAGTGTAGAAAGTTATCAGACGGCCATCCGTACTATCCTGTTCCAGGCGGAGCGGCTGGAGCATATTACGCGTAGTATGCTGCAGTTGGCGCAAACGGGGTTCGATGGTAAAAAGCAGGAATGGTGCCTGGTGCGTACCGACGAACTGCTGTTTACGGTTAAAAACATCGTGGATAAAATTAACCCGGGCAACCAGGTGGAGATCGATTACAGTCTGTTTCCTGAAGAAGAGGAAAAGCTGTCGGTGCAGGGGAACTTCCAGTTGCTGGAACTCGCGCTGACGAATATAGTGATCAACGCTATTAAATATTCGAACAACCAGCCGGTAATGCTGGCATTGGCGGCCACGTACACCCGTAATATCATCATTGTAAAAGATAAAGGTATCGGCATTCCCCAGGAAGATCTGCCATACATATTCTCCCCGTTCTTCCGCGCCAGTAACACGGCTAACTTTAAAGGTTACGGTATTGGCCTTCCGCTGGCCATGAATATTGTGCGCATGCACAAGGGCGAAATTATTGTGAACAGTAGTTTAACGGAAGGAACAGAAATAAGGGTAGAGCTGCCCAGCTAAGATTCCAGTTCGCCACACAACGTGTAAAAGTGTTTTACCACATCGATAGCCTGCAGGTAGGAGGTGGGTTTAATTACATACGAGTGCGCGCCCAGCGACAGGCATTCGTCGTGTTCGATTGGGTTAAGGGAAGTGGAGAAGATAATTACCGGGATGGTAGACAGTCCTGGTTTATCTTTCAGGTAACGCAATGTTTGGGTGCCGTTCATTTTCGGCATATTAAGATCCAATATTACGAGCGAAGGCAGAGTAGAGCAGGTTTCGAGGTACGAAATAGCATCTTCGCCATTTACGGCAAATTGTATCGCTGTTCCATAACCTAATTCTTCAAAAGTGTCTTTAATAATAAGCCGGTCTTCGGCGTCGTCATCTACAATTAGTATCTTGGAACACCCATTCATATACTTATCTGTTTTACTGGTAACGATATTTTAAACGTGGCTCCTTCATTTTCTTTACTGCTGGCTGTTATGCTGCCGTTGTGCAAATTTATGATCTTCTGGCAAATGGCAAGCCCCAGCCCGGTACCCTTGTACTGATCGTTAGAATGTAACCGCTGAAATAACGTAAACATTTTGGGCAGGTATTTTTCATCAAACCCAATGCCATTATCCTGTATGGCAATTTCGGTATGGGT
>NZ_CABHOU010000092.1 GCF_902168175.1 uncultured Chitinophaga sp.
AGTACCGCTTCCTGTACAGCATTAACAGGCAAATCGGTATCCGTCGCGCGGAAATCAAATCTTACATCAACATTAATGGTGTAAACGGGTTCGGACAGGCGTATTACGGTAATACGGAACTGACCTCCCAACTGTTTACCCACACGCTGAGTTACAACAAGGAATTGAACGCCGACCTTAACCTGAGCGCGGTAATTGGTTACGAGTACCAGAAGTTCCAGTTTAAAGGCGCTTCATTGGGCGCACTGGGTTTTTCTACGGATGAACTGGATTATACTAATATCCTCCAGAATGCTTTGCAGTCTAACACCTTCCTCAACTCATTCGAAAACCCCAGCTCGGAACTGCAGTCGGTGTTCGGCAGGGTGACGTTAAACCTGAAAGATAAATACCTCTTTACCGGTACACTGCGCGCCGATGGCTCCAGCAAGTTCGGGTCGAATAATAAGTATGGCTACTTCCCATCGTTTGCGGCCAAATGGAATATGAGCAACGAGGCTTTTCTTAAGGGCAGCACGGCTGTACAGAACCTGGCGTTTCGTGTAGGCTGGGGCATTACGGGCAACCAGGAATTCCCGGCAGGTGCGGCGCAGGAACAATATGCACTGGGATCTGGCGGCGGCGCGGGACTTAGCAACGTGGCCAACCCGGACCTTAAATGGGAAAGCAGTCAGCAGTTAAATGCGGGTATTGATTTCGCCTTAGCTAATAGCCGCATTTATGGTAGCGTGGATTATTTCTATAAGAAGACCACTAACCTGCTGTTTAACTTCCCCGCCATTCAGCCGGCCCCTGCCTCCAACTACTGGATCAACCTGCCGGGTAATGTGCTGAATACGGGCGTGGAACTGGCCATTAAAGGGGATATAGTAAGAGGGAAGGACTGGATGTGGACACTGGGCGTAAATGCAGCTTTCCTGAAGAATGAGTTGCGCGACTACACCGGCCCCATCGTCCTTACCGGCTCTATCAGCGGTCAGGGCGTATCTGGCGCTACCATACAGCGACTTGTTTCGGGCCAGCCACTCAATACTTTTTATGTGCGGAAGTTCGAGGGGTTTGATGACAAAGGCCAGGGTGTATACACCGACAATGGTAACTCTATGTTCTACCTCGGCGATCCTAACCCGAACCAGTTATTGGGCATCACCAGCGAACTGAATTATAAAAAATGGGCGCTGAACGTGAATATGAACGGAGCTTTCGGTCACCAGGTGTATAATAATACGGCTAATACTGTACTGCCTATCGGCAACCTCGGCTCGCGTAACATTGGTGCCTCTTTACTGGGCACCACCGAAAGCACCAGCAACCCGATTACTACTTCCAGCAGGTATCTCGAAAATGCCGATTTCATGAAACTTACCAATGCTACGCTCAGTTACAGCCTGGGCAACATCGGTAAAAACATTAAAAATGTAAGCGTTTTCCTTACTGGTCAAAACCTGTTCGTCCTTACCGGCTACAGCGGTTTCGACCCGGAAGTTAACACCGATAAAAGCGTGAATGGCGTTACCTCGTTCGGTATTGAGTACTCTCCATACCCCACCGCCAGGTCTATTCTTTTTGGTGTAAACTTTTCGCTTTAAAAAACTCTAAAACTTACGATCATGACCCGACATAAAATATTCGCGCTCTCCATCGTAGCCCTGGGTATTGGCCTCACGGCCTGCACCAAGCTCGACGAAAAGCTGGGCTCTACAATTACGAAAGAACAGGCCGACTCGGTGATTAAAGTACCGGCGCTGCTCAAAACAGCTTACGATGCGTTGCAGCTTCCCTACCAGGACCAGAGCAACTTTTGGGCGCTTTGCGAAATGACGACCGACGAAGCCGTGGCACCTACGCGCGGTGGCGACTGGGATGATAATGGAGTTTGGCGTGCGCTGCATGCACACGCCTGGACACCCGACCATACGCATGTAAACGATGCCTTTAACAACATCCTCACATTAGAGTTTGCGGCTACGAATGTGCTTAACTTCAGTCCCTCCGCCAGCCAGGCTGCCGAGGCCCGTTTCCTGCGCGCCTTCGCCATGTTCTCGGTTTTGGATGGCTGGAACCAGGTGCCGTACCGCCAGCCAGGCGACACATTGTTAAACGCGCCTAAAGTGCTGGTGGGCAACGACGCCCTTACTTTCATCATCTCCGAGCTGGAAGCTATTATCGCTGATCTGCCTGCTGGTCCGCCCACAACACCGGCCTATATTGCGAATAAAGCAGCAGCAAAGGTATTGTTGATGAAATGTTACCTGAACAAAGGCTCCTTCGCCAACCGCGAGGCGCCCACCTTCGACCCGGCAGATATGACAAAGGTGGTAACGCTGGCCGATGAAATTATTAGCACCGGTAACTACAGCCTGGCTAATAACTTCTACGACAACTTTGCCTATAACAACGATGTCATTTCCACCGAAAACATCTTCACCCAGCAGAATGGCCCTGGCCTGAGTACGGCCCGCGGAGGCAACTCCTCCTTCTGCCGTTGGGCGCCAACGTTGCACTACAACCAACGCCCCAGCGGATGGAACGGCTTTTCTACCCTCAGCGATTTTTATGACAAGTTCGAAGCGGTGGATACCCGCCGTGGCGCTGCTTACACTGGGGTTACCAACGTGAGCGGACTCCGGGTAGGCTTACTCGTAGGTCAGCAGTTCGATCAAACCGGGAAAGAACTGCAGGACCGTAAGGGCAATAAACTGGCCTTCACCCGCGAGCTGCTGTTACAGGAAACGGGCAACGACCTGGAGATAAAAGGTATCCGCGTGGTGAAGTACCCCCCGGATTTTGTAACGCTTAATGGCACGAACAGCAACAACGCCAGTAACGATTATGTGTTTTTCCGCTATGCCGATGTGCTGCTGATGAAAGCCGAAGCTTTATTACGTAACAACGGCGCAGCCGCAGCCCTCACTATCGTAAACAATGTACGCACCAAACGTGGCGCCACAGCACTTACCAGCCTCGACCTGGATAAAATGATAGACGAGCGCGGACGAGAGTTTTACTGGGAAGGCTGGCGCCGGCAGGACCTTATCCGCTTCGGCAAGTTCTTACTGCCATGGCAGTTAAAACCTACCGACGATAAAAAATACCTGCTGTTCCCAATACCGGCGAACGCGAAAGCGGTAAACAAAAATCTTACACAGAACGACGGTTATTAACGTTTCGTTTTTTCGCAGTTGATCAAATCCATAAAAGGGCTGTTTTCTAGCAGCCCTTCTTATGGACTATTTACAGGCCACGGCACAGCGGCCCAGGCCTTTCTTTGTACTAAACAGATATTTATGAGAAGATGTATGCTTCCTGCATTATTGATGGTGACGGGCTTTTACGCCCAGGCGCAGCAAAAAATACATACGATAGGCGATATTCAAACAGTAGATATAAAAGACGGCCAGGTGAACATTGGTACAGGTAATGCCGTAGTGCAGGTTACGGTGCATACGCCCACCATCATCCGGGTGAGGATGGACAATAAAGAACTGGGCAAGGACTTTTCTTATGCTGTTATCACAGCACCTGTAAAGACAAGTTCCCGCATCACCCAAAATGAAACAACGATTAATATCAGTACCGATTCGTTACAGGTGCGCATTAACAAAAGGCCTTTCACCATTAGTTTTCTTACTCCAAGTGGTACCATTATTAATGAAGATGAAAAAGGATTATCAACTTCGTGGGCGGGCGTAAACGTAACCAGTTACAAAAAAATGCAGGAGGGCGAACGGTTCATCGGTCTCGGTGAAAAAACCGGCAACTTCGACCGCCGGGGCAGCGCTTACACCAACTGGAACTCTGATGTATTTGGCTACAGTACCGGGCAGGACCCATTGTATTCTACCATCCCTTTTTACATCGGCATTCACCACCAACTTAACTACGGGATATTTTTTGACAACTCCTACCGTAGCGATTTTAACTTCGGCGCCAGCAACAACCGCTTTTCTTCTTTTAGTGCGCAGGGCGGGGAGATGAATTATTACTTTATTTACCACACGCAGGTGGCCGGCATCATTCAATCGTACACGCAACTTACAGGCCGCATGACGATGCCGCCTTTATGGAGCCTGGGTTACCAGCAAAACCGCTACAGCTATTACCCCGATACGGAAGTGATACGCATTGCACAAACGCTCCGCGAGAAAAAGATCCCTGCCGACGGCATTACGCTGGACATCCACTACATGGACGCTTATAAACTGTTTACCTGGAACAAGAGCCGCTTCCCCAACCCGAAAAAACTAACGGACGATTTAAAGAAACTGGGCTTCAGCACTACCGTGATCGTAGATCCCGGCATTAAAACAGAAAAGGGATATGGCGCTTATGAACGTGGCCTGCAGTCAGACATCTTCATAAAATACAGCGATGGAGTTCCTTACGCAGGCCAGGTATGGCCCGGCTGGTGCCACTTCCCCGACTTTACCGGCGAAAAAGGCAGGCTGTGGTGGCAAAAAGAAGTAAAGGCATATGTAGATGCAGGCGTAGAAGGTATCTGGAACGACATGAACGAGATCGCCACCTGGGGACAAAAAATGCCGGACAATGTATTGTTCAACTATGAAGGCGATACGACCACTCACTTACAGGCACACAACATTTATGGCCTGCAAATGACCCGCGCCAGTTACGAAGGCGCACGCGCAGCCAAACCCAATCACCGTCCGTTCATGCTTACCCGTGCAGGTTACGCCGGCTCGCAACGCTACACCGCCATTTGGACGGGCGATAACCGCGCCGAAGATGATCATATGCTGCTCGGAGTACGGCTGCTCAACAGCCTGGGCGTCAGCGGCATGGCCTTCAACGGGATGGACGTGGGTGGCTTTACGGGTAACGCCTCTGTTGGTCTATACACCCGCTGGATGCAACTGGGCGCGTTTATTCCTTATTTCCGCAACCACACCGGTGTAAATACCCGCAGCGCTGAACCATGGTCGTTTGGAGAAGAAGCTTTGGAAATCGTGCGTAACTACGTAAACCTGCGTTACCGCCTGTTGCCATACCTCTATTCCAACTTCTACGAAGCCACACAAACTGCTATGCCCATCATGCGCACGCTCGCCATTGATTACACCCACGATGCAAAGGTTTACGACGCCCGGTTCCAGAACCAGTTTATGTTGGGCCACGCTTTCCTGGTTACGCCTTTCGAAAGTCAGCGTACCTATGCGGAAATATACCTTCCCGATGGTCGCTGGTACGATCTATACACCGACCAGGTATCAGAAGGTGGCAAGGAATATATATTTCCGCTTAGCATGAAAAAGCTGCCTGTGTACGTAAAGGCCGGCAGTATTGTACCCACGCAGTCGCTGGTGCAAAGTACAGCGGAGAAGCCAACAGACACGCTGACCATACATGTTTATAAGGGCGGGCAGGCGAATAGTTTTCTTTATTATGAAGATGATGGGGAAACTTATGATTACGAGAAAGGGCAGTATTACAAACGTTTTATCCGTTATGAACCGGCCAACCGCAGTATTGTTTTTGAAAAGCCAGATGGCCGGTCAACCTCTAAATTTAACACGATAGCGCTATTGCTACACGGCTTTAACGAAGCCGTTCCGAAAGCAAAAGAGGAACGTATGGCCTGGCTCAACGCTATATCACGCTTCGATCCACAAGCCGGAGCTTCGGAAACGGATAGCTGTACGGTGCAACGCATCCACTTAAAAAATGAAAATAACAGGGTGGTGGTGAACTATTAATTACCAGGAGAACCAGCCTTTTTCGAAGCCGATAAAAACACCTTCGGGGCGAAGTTCAATGGGGTAGGTTTTGAGGTAAAAACCTTCGCCGCTGGTATTGCGGCCGTTTTTTACAGAGAATTTATAGCGGTGAAGCGGACAAACAATATTACCCACCGCATCTATATAACCTTCCTGCATAAAAGCGCCTGCGTGGGGGCATTTATGGGCAAAGGCGTATAACTCTCCCTGGTAGCGGGTAACGCAAACCTTTTTACCGGCTACGTCTTGTACGGTAATTACCGCTTCGGCGGCCAGTTCATCGTCCGCATCGGCTACACGGTGCCAGTTATACTCCTTTGCCATGAATGTTTAGTAGAGAAATTCTGATTTGTAAGGATAACGCTCGCGGTACAACGTAGCCACCTTTTCCAGGATGGTTGCGCGCAACTCTTCGATGTTACGGCGTTCGGTAGCGGAAACAAATACGCAGTTGCCGTTTGCTTTAGACAGCCAGCCCTGGCGTAATTGCTCCAGTATGTCCTGCTTCACCTCATCGCTCAGCCACTCGTCAAAGGTTTGTTTTTCGTAAAGGTCCATCTTATTAAAAATAAGGATGGTGGGCTTTTCGAAGGCCTTCAACTCCTGCAGCGTTCTGTTTACTACCTCGATCTGATCTTCGTACTTAGGGTGCGAAATATCTACTACGTGCATCAGGATGTCGCTTTCGCGCACCTCATCCAGGGTAGATTTAAAACTCTCTACCAGGTGGTGAGGAAGTTTGCGGATGAAACCTACGGTATCACTTAACAGGAAAGGGGTTTGCTCGAATACTACCTTGCGGGTAGTGGTATCCAAAGTGGCAAACAGTTTATTCTCTGCAAATACTTCGCTTTTGCTCAGCAGGTTCATGAGCGTGGATTTACCCACGTTGGTGTAACCTACCAGCGCTACACGAATAAACTCGCCACGGTCCTTACGCTGGGTAAGTGCCTGCTTGTCTATTTCGCCGAGGCGTTTACGTAGTAAGGCAATTTTATCCTTTACGATACGGCGGTCTGTTTCAATCTCCGTTTCACCGGGGCCTCTTGAACCAATACCACCGCCCTGGCGTTCGAGGTGACTCCACATACCGCGGAGTCTTGGCAGGATGTACTGGTACTGGGCCAGCTCCACCTGCACCTTGGCCTGCGCTGTGCGGGCGCGGCGGGCAAATATATCCAGGATGAGGTCACTACGGTCAATCACTTTTACTTTCAGCTCCTTCTGGATATTGGATATCTGCGAGCCGGTAAGCTCGTCATCGAAAATAACCAGGGTTACGTTACGCGTACTTACGTACACGCGTATTTCCTCCAGCTTACCCTTACCTACGAAGGTAGCGCGATCGGGGTGAGCCAGTTTTTGCGTGAAACGTTTTACCGTTTCGGCTCCGGCAGTTTCTGCCAGGAAGGCCAGTTCATCAAGATACTCCTGGACCTGCGGTTCGGTTTGCTCTTTGTGAATAAGCCCTACCAGTACCGCACGTTCGTCGTTCTTTACTACTTGTTGTTTATCTATCAATTCTTTAAAAACTTTCGGCAAAGTTACTACAAATAACCGGATAGCCGGAGCTTAGTTACAGCCGCCATCAGCCTACTTCTCCTCTTCCATATCGATATCTTCTCCGTGCCTGTCGCCGCCGAGGCTGTAGTAATTATTTTCTTCGTCCTCCTCGCCTATTTCTTCCATGTCATCATCCAGCTCATCGCCCGGTACATCGAGGGTATCGAGGTCTTCGTCGCCTTCTTCGCGCTCGGGACGCACGATGTCCGTGTTATCTTCCAGCTCGAAGTCACGCTGCGGGTCGCCCAGCAGGTCAAGGTCTTCCTCCGTTACATCTGCATCACTTTCCTCGATATCGTCGCTGTTCAGCAGCGGTGCCAGATCTTCAGGGTCTTTGCTATCCGGTGCGCCGCCCTGACCGGTGTGTTCGGCCTTGTTGTAAATATCCTCGCTGGCGGGGTAATGCGGATAACCTTCGGTGTTTTTGTTTTGTTTCTTATCCATAAAAAATGTTTTTGTTGATATAATGCCGGGATTTTAACCCCTAAAACCATTCCATAAACAACTGGTAGCGGCGTAGGTTTAACACTTGCGGTAAAATGTACAATAGATTGTGGAACCGGCTGGACAAAAGCGCCAATTTTACAGATACCCCGGGTTTTCCTACATTTATCGGATCAATAAAATCTACTGACCATGCGTAAAACGCTCTTTTTGGCAGGCATGCTTTTTATCCAGTATTCAAGTATGGCACAACAAAAAATGACGCCGGAGCTACTCTGGCAACTGGCAAGGGTGGGTGGCGAAACCCTCTCAGCCGACGGAAAAACGGTGATTTACGGTGTTAGCCGCTACAACCTCGCCGAGAATAAAAGTGAACGAAACCTGTATGCCGCACCAATTGAAGGGGGTGTTTCCAAACAACTGACCAGCACCGCGGGTGGCGAATCCGGCGCAACGGTACTGCCTGACGGTAAAATTGGTTACAACCTGAAAGGGCAGTGGTGGGAGATGAATGCCGACGGAAGCAACCCTGTGCAGAAAACCAATTACGAAGGCGGTATGCAAAACATCCGCATCTCGCCTAACGGTAAATACCTTCTTTTTTCGAAGGATGTAAAGGTGGATAAAGTGAGTGGTGTAGACTTCCACCCCGATTTACCGAAATCCAATGCACAAGTATACACCTCACTTAATTACCGCCACTGGGACACCTGGGAAGATGGTAATTACAACCATGTATTCTTCGCTCCGTACAACGATGGTCAGCTGGGCGAGCCCGTAGATATTATGGCCGGCCAGCCACACGATTGCCCACAGGTGCCTTCCGGCGGCCCCGAAGATTTCATCTGGGCACCCGATGGCAACAGCATTATCTATGTATGCAAAAAGAAACACGGCACCGCTTACGCCATTAGCACCAATACCGACATTTACCAATATAACATTGCTACCAAACAGACCAATAACCTCAGCGAAGGCATGGCCGGCTACGACGTAGCTCCCGCCTTTAGCCCCGACGGCAACCGTTTGTTATGGCTTAGCATGGCCCGCGATGGCTTTGAGGCTGATAAAAACGATGTAATCATCTACAATCTTAAATCCGGGCAGATCCATAATGCTACCAAAGACTGGGACAACACCGTGAGCAGTGCTTCCTGGAGCAAAGATGGTAAAAAGATATTCTTCCTGGCGGTGATAAAAGGCACTGAACAACTGCACGAAATAGCTTTGCAGGGCCAGGTAGAACTTACCGGCGCCAAACACATCCGCCAGGTAACCAAAGGCATGTTTGATGTAAACGGCATTGTTGGCGAAACCGGCAACAGCCTGGTGGTAAGCCGGGCAGACATGAACCACGCCGCAGAACTGTTTAATGTGAACCTGAAGACCGGCAGCATGCAACCGGTAACGAAGGAAAACGAAAACATTTACAGCAAACTCACTTCCAGCAAAATAGAAGAGCGTTGGGTAAACACGACCGACGGCAAGAAAATGCTGGTTTGGGTGATTTATCCGCCTGACTTCGATGCCACAAAGAAATATCCCACCTTATTGTACTGCCAGGGCGGCCCACAATCGGCCGTATCGCAGTTCTACAGCTTCCGCTGGAACTTTCAGTTAATGGCGGCGCAGGGTTACATTGTAGTAGCACCCAACAGGCGCGGTATGCCTGGCCATGGTGTGGAATGGAATGCCAGCATCAGTAAAGACTGGGGCGGACAGCCAATTAGAGATTATTTATCTGCAATAGACGATGTGGCGAAGGAACCTTTCGTAGATAAAGCCCGTCTGGGTGCAGTAGGTGCCAGCTACGGCGGTTACTCCGTTTACATGCTGGCCGGCGTACACGAAAAACGCTTTAAAACCTTCATTGCACACGACGGCCTTTTCGACCTGCGCAGTTGGTACGGCACCACCGAAGAACTGTGGTTCGCCAACTGGGATATCGGCGCTTACTGGGATAAAGCCAATGCTAAAAGCTACGAGCAGTTCAACCCCAGCAACCTCGTGGCCAACTGGACCTCGCCCATCATGATCGTGCAGGGTGGTATCGACTTCCGGGTTGGTATTGAGCAGGGCTTACAGGCCTTCCAGGCGGCACAGCTAAGGGGCATTAAGAGCAAACTGCTGTACCTGCCTGAAGAGAACCATTGGGTACTAAGCGCGCAAAACGCTATTGTTTGGCAGCGCGAGTTCTTCGGCTGGTTAAAAGAAACGCTTTAATCCAAAAAATTCCACGTTATATGTTTACAACACTCCAGGTAATGGTGGCGGATAACATCGCCACCATTACCCTTAACCGCCCCGAAGTTTACAATGCATTTGACGATACGCTTAGTTACGAACTGCAGGATGCCCTTAAGCAGGTGGACAAAGACGCCAGCGTGCGTGCCGTAGTGATTACCGGCGCCGGTAAAGCCTTTTGCAGTGGCCAGGACCTCAAAGCCGCTATGGCCTCCGGCAAACGCAACCTCAGCGAATCGCTGCACAAGCGGTACAACCCCATCATCCGTGCCATCCGCAATATGCCCAAACCCGTGATCTGCAAGCTGAACGGCGTGGCGGCAGGTGCAGGTTGCTCGCTCGCCCTGGCCTGCGATGTAATCATCGCCTCCGAAGCTGCTTCTATGGTAGAGATCTTCATCAATATCGCACTGGTGCTGGATTCCGGGTCTTCTTACTTTCTACCACGCACCGTGGGTTACCACCGGGCGTTCGAGCTGGCTACGAAGGCTACCAAATTGAGCGCTGCCGAGGCGAAGGAGCTGGGCCTGGTGAACAAAGTAGTGCCTGCGGCAGATTTGGATGATGCGGTAGCCGAAGAGGCCCGTTTTTACGCCAATGCCCCCACAAAAGCCATCGCCATGATGAAAAAGATGCTCACCAAAGGCATGACGGAAGACCTGGACGCAGTATTAGAGTATGAAGCCTATTGCCAGGAGATTGCTGGAAATACGGCGGATAATGCAGAAGGTATCACCGCCTTCCTTGAGAAAAGGAAGCCAGTGTTCAAAGGCGTTTAACCTGATAGTATTTTACCTGACAAGCCCGAGTATAGCTGAAGTATACCTGAAGTATACCTGAAAGCTAGGAGAAGAGTAGGAGAAGAAGGAGAATATACCATCAACATAAAAGAAGGGGTGGCCTGCATAAGGCCACCCCTTCTTTTTATAACTTATCATGACTGGCTTAGAGGCCGCTCAGGCAAAGACCGATTGAGTACGGGAACGCTTCCTGACCAGTGTTGTTTTTAAACACGGAAGAGAAGCTGTAAGTGCCAAGCACTGCCCAGTTACCCCAGCCGATCCTGGCAGTACCTGCATAACGCCAGGTGTTGAAGAAACGTTTGTTCTGCTCTTTCAGGATGTTCTTTTCGCCACCCAGGGAGCTTTTAGACTTAGTGTGCGCGTTCAGCAAAGCACCCACTTTAACACCCAAAGCCGCTTTGAAACCTTTATTGGCATTGTCCGGCACACCGCGGTAGCGAAGTTCCAGGGGAATGTCGACATAGGTAGTCATTACCTTGTATTTGCTGAAAGCGGTGGTGTTTACGTAATTCACCTGCTGGGAGTTACCGTTTGACATATCGATCTTCTGATCGTCGAGGAAAATACTGCTGGTACCGATACCCAAACCTGGCGCAAAGCTGTAATGCGAGTTGTTAATAGGGAAATCGTACATCAGGTACACATTAAAACCACGGGAAAAACCTGTCACACGCGCACTGTCCGCCCCGGCCCAGTTGTCGTACGTAAGCTGTATCATCAGGAAATCCCTGGAGTACCGGGCCCTGTTAGCTACGCCGGAAACGGCTGAACCGGAAGTGTTTTCCTGTGCAAAAACGCCAAAAGAAACCGCGATCAGACCTAATGTAAAGAGTATTTTTTTCATAATCTGTTTAATGCTTAGCAAAAAGAATATTAGGCAAATTTAATGGAATGCAAATAACCAAAGGTTAAAATATTGCAAAAATATCTATGGAATAATGAACAGCCTCGTTCATTTTATTTCCCGTAAATTGTATCGTTACAACACCCCCAGCCTATTCTCACCGTCGGCATGCCCCTTTTTTAACGTTAACTTTTAGTTAGTGATGAGAATCATTAAGAGCCCTGTGCTCATTGTATTTGTCGTGTCAACCCTGTCCATGTCCTGGTTCACCTACAAAGTAATTGTAGCCAATGAGCGTGCTATGCACAGCCGCGACAAGGTGGAAGATTTAGACGGAAGAATGCAGCTTCTTCACAACATTTTCCGGCAACATGCCGAAATTGATGTTTTCATGCATGGTTATGTGGCATTGGAGGACGACAGCACGGAACCTGACCTGCCCGACGAGGACCTCGTAAGGCAGGCCGCCGATTTGCGGCAGGCCGTTGCCGGCCACCCCGCGCAGCAGGCATTGGCCGACTCGCTGGAACTACTGCTCATCAAAAAGCTGGCGATCGACCAAAACATCCGTAGCACCGTCCGCCAGTCGCCAGACACGGCCGTGGCGATGATGCAAAATAACTATCGCAGTGCATTACAGGCAGGCATTGCCGACGTTCACCGCCGATTGCTCGACGAAGAGCGGCTTTTGATGGATAACCACGTTAATAACAACCGCTTCTTCGCCAGCAAAGTATACTATTTGTCCATCGCCGGCAGCATGATCGGCGTCGTATTTCTTATTGTGGGGATGGTACGCTTTATCGTGGAGCACGCCCGTAACAAGGTAACAGAAGAGAACCTGCGCAAAAGCGAAATTAAATACAGACGGCTTATTGAAGATGCGGAGGTGATTATGTATACGACTAACCGTGGCGGTTATTTCACCTACATCAGCCCTAAAGTGGAAAGTATAACCGGACATACTAATACCGAACTGCTGGGCAAACATTACAGCCTGTTTCTTGATGAACAAACGCAAAAGGAATTGGCCGCACACTACGAGGAGCAGGCCGGTAACCACATTCCCAGCACTACCCGCGAGTTTCGCATTAAACGAAAAAACGGAACGCAGATTTGGGTGGAACAACAGGCGATGCTTATATGGGAAGGCGAAGACCTGGCCGGTTATCAATGTATAGTGAAAGATGTGGACGAGCGCAAACGCTTCCAGGAGCAACTAATAAAATCGCAGGAGGAAAAAGATGAAATACAGATATGGCTGCAATCTATACTGGACAACACCAACGCTATCATCTTTATAAAAGACCTTAACAGCCGCTACCTGCTGGTTAATAAAAAGTTTGAGGAGATGTTCCACATCGATGCCGCACGTATCATTGGCCATAGCGACCAGCAATTCCCTCATATTTTCGATGTAATCCGTGCGGACGCCACCGACAGGCAGGTACTCGACTTTAAGATACCGGTAGAAATGGACAATACGCTCGTACACCAGGGCAGAAAACATTATTACATGACCACCAAATTCCCGTTGCGCGATCACCAGCAAAAGGTATTTGGGCTATGCGGTATATCGACCGATATATCTGAACGTATTGCATACGAACATGAACTTATTGCAGCGAGGCGCGATGCCGAAGCGGCGAAACGGGCACAGGAAACGTTTATGGCCAACATGAGCCACGAAATACGTACGCCCATGAACGGCATTATTGGTATGACTAACCTGATGCACAAAACGACCTTACAGGCAGAGCAAAGGGAATTTATTGATGCCATTAAAGATTCGGCCAACAACCTGCTGGTGATCATTAACGACATACTCGACTTCTCGAAAATCAAATCAGGGAAAATGGCGTTTGAGAAAACGAACTTCGACATTCGTTACATCATTCGTAAAACGGTTTATCCCTTTAACCACAAAGCACATGAAAAAGGCCTGGACCTCGTATGCCGCGTGGATGATGCAGTACCATCCCACCTCATTGGCGACCCTGTAAGACTGCGGCAGATTCTGGAAAACCTGCTGAGTAATGCGATCAAATTCACGGAGAAAGGCGCTATTACACTCACGGCGGCACTTCGCAGCATAGATGATATGTACGCTAGAATTTGTTTTGAGGTGCGTGATACGGGCATTGGTATTCCAGCGGACATGCTGGCCGAAGTGTTCGAGAGTTTCACGCAATCGCACCCGGGTATAGACCGCAAGTACGGCGGTACCGGGCTTGGACTGGCCATCTGCAAACAACTGGTCACCCTGCAACAGGGAGAAATATCGCTGGAGAGTACCGTTGGCAAGGGCACAACATTGCGTTTCGAAATCCCTTACACCCGAAACCTGTTCACACAGCCGGAAACAACAATTGCCCATGAAGTACCGCAGGTCAACCTTAACGGCAAAGAAATACTGGTGGCAGAGGATAACCTTATCAACCAGAAAGTGGCACTGCATACTTTAAAGAGAGCCGGTGCCAACGTAGAGATCGTGTCCGATGGTGCAGAAGCGGTGGAAAAAGTGAAGGAGCATGAATACGATTGTATACTAATGGACATCCAGATGCCTGAAATCGACGGACTTAAAGCCACCGGCCTGATACGTGAACTTGGATGTACCACACCCATTATCGCCATGACTGCCTCGGCCATTGATGGCGAAAAGGAAAATTGTGTGCGGGCAGGCATGACCGACTACATCTCCAAACCTTTTATTCCTGAAGAACTATATAAAAAGATACATGATTCCATCATCCACAGCGAAAACACGGCCCGCAACCGGGCGCTGATGCTGGAACAGGCGGAACTTACTGCGCTGGTAGATCTACAGTACCTGCAGATGCTGGCAAACAGCGACCGCGGTTACCTGATGGACCTGATAGACATGTTCCGGTCGCGCACAAAATTCCTCTTAGAACAAATGCTGGTAAACGCGCAACAGCAGCAGTGGACGGAAATAGCGCCGGTGGCCAGGCAGTTGCGGGCAGAGTTAAACACTATCCGCATTATCCCGCTTATTGCTTTATTGTTGCAGATAGAAGAGCATGCCATGCAACCGGAACACACCGACACGATAGAAGACGATATACTGCTGGCGATTAAACTTTACGAGGAAGCGGATGAAATTTTAAAGCAGGAAGTAAAGACGAGGTTTTAATGTTTAGGCTACCGGCAACGAGAAATAAAAGCGGCTGCCCGCACCTTCGGTACTATCCACCCCAATAACGCCACCCTGGGCCTCGATAAACTCCCGGGCAATGGCCAGCCCAAGCCCGCTGCCCTTTTCAGTATCCACGCCCGGCACCTGGAAGAAGCGCTCAAATATTTTATCGCGAAACGCGACAGGAATGCCTTTGCCTTTATCGGTAACACTAAACGTAAGTGTATTGTCTTCATTCGGCTGCAACTCTAGTTGGATAAAGGAACTGTGAGGGGAATAACGGATGGCGTTGGTGAGCAGGTTTACCAGCACCCACGCAGTTTTCTCCGCATCGGCCGTAATGGGCGGCAGGTCGTTGGCCATACTTTGTAAGATGACTACCTGGTGTTCGGCGGCTTGTTTACGCACCGCTTCCAGCGCATATGCTACAATGCCCTGCGGCGCAACAGTTTGTATTTGTAGTTGGATATTGCCGCTTTCCACACGCGAGAAGTCGAGCAGGTCGCTCACCATTTTAATCATACGGCGATTATCCTGTTTCAGGCTTTCTACCAGTTCGAGTTGTTCGGGTAACAACTTGCCGGTACGTTCATCTTCCAGCAATCGCAGACTGAGGTCGGAAGCTGCAAGCGGGGTTTTTAGTTCGTGGGAAATGGTGGCGATGAAGTGTGTTTTGGCAATGTCCTGTTCTTTAAACGTCGTAATATTCCGGAGGATGATGACGTAACCAGTGCGTTGGCCATCCTGGGTGATATCGGCTACTTCGCGTGTGAAGAAACTCTCTTTGCCATCTACCACTATTTTGAGCGGTGCGTTATTGGCCTCCGTTACCAGGAAGCGTAACAGGTCGTTGCGTTTGGCGATCTCCGTGGCTGTGCGGCCAGGTAATTCGCCTTCGGGGAGGTTGAGGAGTTGTAAGGCCTGCGTGTTGGCAAACAGTACTACATCGTTCACATCAAAACCGATGGTAGCGTCTTTGAGGCTGCTGATCACCGCTTCGGCACGTTTCTTTTCAAACACGATACGGGCGAGGTTGCTATGCTCATACTCATCCAGCCGCTGCGCCATGGTGTTAAACGCGTTGGCCAGTTCGCCAAACTCATCGCCCGACTTAAAGTGCAGGCGCTGGCTGTATTGCTTATTCGCAATTCCTTTGATACCGGCGGTTAGTTCCTGTATGGGGTTGGCAATGTAACCGGGAAAATTATAAACGAAGGTGATGCCCAGCATCAAACACACGCCACTGATAATCGCAATGTATACCAGGGCACTCTCCGCCGTTTTACCCGCGCGCACGTTCTTACGAACGATCGCCTGCATATTCAGGTCCATCAGTATATCCAACTGCCGCCGCATGGCTTTGGCGATGACTGGCGACAACTGCTGCTGCCCGCGCGCACTGTTGTACAACAGGCGGAGTGTGGTGGTAGCCGCCGCTTCTCCTTTTTCAGTTATGTTCTGCTGCTGCTGGGTTAGCGCTTTATCAAACCGGGTAGCATTGGGCCAGTTGTCAATAGCGGATAACATCTCGCGGCTGTACTCCAGCGATTCATAGTTATCTTCCAGCACCATGCGCGCCTGTTTATCGAGCCGCGACAGGTAAAAGTAACTGACCACGCTTACCAGTATAAGCATCAGGAACAGGAACAGCACGCCTGCGGTGATCTTGGATTTAAGCCTCGATTTACTCATGACAGGATAACGATATCGGTTTCATGGGAAGATAGTGTTTTTAGTAGCTGGTTAAAGATATTGGTACGTAAAATAATACGGAACAGGCTGATATGTGGTTTGCCGATGCAGATGGTCGTAATCTCTTTTTCTTTTACCGTGCTGATGATCGCCTCTGCAATATTAGTGTGTTGTACCTGTATCACTTCTGCGCCCAATTCTGTGGCCAGTTTCATATTATTGATCAGGTGGCGCTGCAAGGCCAGGTTTATCCTGCCGGTGCTTTCCGACGGTGTTTGTACGTACAGCACTTTCCAGTCGGCATGATAGTAAGCGGCCAGCCTGGCTGTTTTACGAATTACCTTACGCGCTATTTCCTCGTTGGTAGATATGCAGGCCAGGAAACGTTCGTGCCGCATTTGTTGTGCGCGGGGCACTTCTGTTTCTACCTTCCGCTCTACCTGCGTAGCTACTTCTTTTAACGCCAGTTCGCGAAGCTGCAATATTTTATCTGGCTGAAAGAAATTCCGCAGCGCGGTATCTACTTTCGAGGCCTCGTAAATCTTTCCTTCTTTCAATCTCGTTATCAGCTCATCGGCCGTAAGGTCGATGTTCACTACCTCATCGGCCAGTTGCAGCATTACGTCGGGTACACGCTCGTGCACATCTACCCCGGTAATGGCTTTCACGTGATGATTAATACTTTCGATGTGCTGGATATTAACGGCCGATATTACATTGATGCCGGCTTTTAGCAGTTCCTGCACATCCTGCCAGCGCTTTTCGTTACGGCTGCCGGGAATGTTGGTATGGGCCAGCTCGTCGACTATTACCCACTCGGGCGATAATAGCAGCACGGTATTCAGGTCCATCTCCTCCATCAGTTTACCCTTATAAAACACCTGCCTGCGTGGAATAAGTGGTAAGCCGGCCACCAGCGCTTCAGTTTCTTTACGGCCATGTGTTTCCACATAACCAATTTGGATGTTTACGCCGTTGTGCAGCAGGCTATGCGCCTCCTGCAACATGCGGTAGCTTTTACCCACACCGGCGCTCATGCCTATGTAGATCTTAAATTTACCGCGACTGCGGTTAGCAAAGGGCGACGGCGATGATTTATCCATCTATATCCTTTTAATACGTATACCTGCTTTGCGTGAACAAAGCAGGTACGCATGAACAAAAATAGGTTATAACCTGAAGCTGGCGGCTACGGTAAGCCTGTTTTCCATTTTCTGCAGGTCGGGACGCCAGTTGTCTGTCGGCGTATCTATCCAGCCGTCGGGTGAGGTGGTACCACCGCGACCGGCGAAATACGGAACGTTGGCCGCACGGTAACCGTACTCAAAACGGAAGGTAATGTGGTCGTTAGGCATTACGTCGAACGTGGCGCATACCTGGCCAATGTTCAACTTCTGCTTGGGATCGGCGGCAATGGCGTCGTTAAAGTCGTTATCGGCCACTGGCGAAGGGCTGAATGCCAGGTACAGACCCGGGTTTGTGATGATATCGCCACGCAGGGTGAGGGCCAGTTTATTTTTGGCAAACCACAGGCGGTTGGCGAAGGAAGTACCGGCCATGTACTGATCGCTGGCTTTTACACCATCGCCACTCTGGAAACCGTAGTGGTTGTTAAGACTGAACGCGGCCTGGCTAATACCCTTATCGCTGCGGCTTTTGAAGTAGCGGTACACAATACTGTTATCGTGGTGAAAGCGGAGGCGATTGCTGTTGCGGGTGTCTTTACCGGCAAGGTAAAAGTTCGCCACCAGTTGCAGGTTTTCGCTGGGGCGGTAGTAAGTTGAGCTACCCAGGCCCAGGCTTTGGTTCCAGCTATTATAACTCTGCCAGCCGTTGAGCAGCCATATTTCCTGTTTCAGTTTTTTAGAGGGGAACATTTGTACACGGGCGCCGGATAAGTAGAAGGGAGTAAAGTCGCTCACCATACTATGCTGATAGTTCCAATTTTCACCCAGTACATAACTTTCGAGGCCTATGTAACTCATAAAAACCCCCATCTCCACGTTAATGCCGTACCATTTATTAAAGTGATAACCGGCTGCCGCTTCGCGGATGTATTTCAGGTTGTTGATGCTGGTATTGCGGCCATGCCCGGTTGTTCCGTCGAGGTCCTGAACGATGGAGCCCACTTGCCCGTACTGTAACAACAAGCGGCCGATCATGTTTTTGTAATTGGTTTCGATGCCAAAGCTGGCCATATTGATGGTAAACTCGTTGCTACGGCCAATAGTCGATGAAATGGTGTGCGTATTATCTTTCGGGCGATGAAAATCGTAATTGTAATACCCGTCCATGTAAGCCACACCGGTCAGTATCGTTTCCCCGTTTTTGTCTTTTAACGTAAGCGGGAAGTCGGTTTGCCTGTTCTGGCCATTAATCCAGGTAAGGTCCATTCCATCAAAAGGAATTTTTGGTTTAATCGTGTCCTGCGCAGCGGCCGTTGTACACATAGCAGCTATCATGGCTGCGCTGAAAATAATTCGCTTCATAAAAATTATAGGTGTTAAGAATTGTGTTGATGTAGATGTTTTGTACCATCAGCGGCACATGGCTATATAAAGCTGCGCCGGGAGGTACATTGCCGCTCCGCATGCGATACGGCAATGACCTGCAGGGCACATGGTTTCCATGGATAGTATGAATCAAACGCTATTTTAAATTATCTAAGGCCAGGTTCAGTTCCAGCACATTGATCGTAGCCGGACCAAACATGCCTAACAGCGGACCTTTGGTATGTTTATCCACCAGCGCGGTGAGCTGTGGAATGGTCATTCCACGGGCACCGGCAATGCGGGCGATTTGTATATAGGCTGCTTCCGGTGAAAGGTGCGGATCAAGACCGCTGGCGCTGGCGGTTACCAGTTCGGCAGGAATCTGTTCTTTCTTTACACCAGGATTGTGCGCCAGGAAAGTATCGATACGTTCCTGCACGGTTTTAAGGTAATCGGCATTAGCCGCGGCTTTGTTGGAACCGCCTGAACCGGCAGCGTTATAATCCACGGTAGAAGGACGGGAGTTAAAGTATTTATCTTCCGTAAACTTTTGTCCCACATTGGCAAAACCAACTACACGGCCGTTATGCGACACGGTTACACCATCGCCCTTACCAGATGCCATTTTAGCTACAGCCACTATCAGCAAAGGATACATAACCGCTACCAGAACGATCATCACAACAGTTAACCTTACGGCCGGCAACAAATATTTTTTCATCTTATAAATGATTTAAAGAAATTAAAAGAACAGGGCCATCAGCATGTCGATCAGCTTAATGCCAATGAACGGAGCAATCAAACCACCAATGCCGTACACGAACAGGTTACGGCGTAACAGTGCGCTGGCGCCGATGGGCCTGTACGCCACGCCTTTAAGGGCCAGCGGTATCAGTATGGGAATAATGATGGCGTTAAAGATCACGGCCGACAGTATGGCCGACTCGGGACTGTGCAGGTGCATGATGTTTAAACCCTCCAGTGCGGGGATAGATGCGATGAACAGTGCGGGCACGATGGCGAAGTATTTGGCTACGTCGTTCGCAATAGAAAAAGTGGTGAGTGTGCCGCGCGTCATCAGTAACTGTTTGCCTATTTCCACGATCTCGATCAGTTTGGTGGGATCGTTGTCGAGGTCCACCATGTTACCGGCTTCTTTGGCGGCCTGGGTACCACTGTTCATGGCCACGCCTACGTCGGCCTGTGCCAGGGCGGGAGCATCGTTGGTACCATCACCCATCATGGCTACCAGGCGACCTTGCTGTTGTTCCTGTTTGATGTAACGCATCTTATCTTCCGGTTTGGCTTCGGCGATAAAATCGTCCACACCCGCTTTGGTGGCAATGTATTTAGCTGTAAGCGGGTTATCGCCCGTTACCATGACCGTTTTTACACCCATACGGCGCAGGCGCTCGAAGCGTTCCTGGATGCCGGGTTTAATAATATCCTGTAACTCTATTACACCTTTTACTTCACCGTTAAGTGCTACTACCAGTGGCGTACCGCCATCTTTAGCAATGGTTTCTACTCTTTCTTTTGTTTCTGCAGGGAAGGCGTGGCCTGCCTTTTCCGCGAAACCACGCATGGTATCGTAAGCACCTTTGCGAATGCGGGTGCCATTGGGCAGGTCGATACCACTGCTTCTTGTTTCGGCGGTAAATTGTACCATCGTGGCGCCATGTACACTTAGTTTATTGACTACTTCTTTACCCGCCAGTTCTATGATCGATTTACCTTCAGGCGTTTCATCGGAGAGCGAACTTAAGGCGCACAGCTCTACGAACCCGGCCTGCGAAACACCATTGGCAGCGTAGAAGTTAGTGGCCTTTCGGTTACCGATGGTAATGGTGCCTGTTTTGTCGAGCAGTAATACGTCCAGGTCGCCCGCAGTTTCCACCGCCTTGCCCGATTTAGTGATCACGTTGGCGCGTAGCGCCCTGTCCATACCCGCTATACCGATGGCAGATAATAAACCGCCGATGGTAGTGGGTATGAGGCATACGAAGAGGGATATAAAGGCGGCGATCGTGATCGTTGTATTGGCGTAATCTGCAAATGGTTTTAACGTTACGCACACGATAATGAACACCAGCGTAAAACTGGCCAGCAGGATAGTCAGCGCAATTTCATTCGGCGTTTTCTGGCGACTGGCACCTTCTACCAACGCAATCATCTTATCTAAAAATGATTCGCCGGCAGCTGTGCTTACCCGCACTTTAATATGGTCGCTCAAAACCTTCGTACCGCCTACCACGCTCGATTTATCACCACCCGACTCGCGTATTACCGGCGCACTTTCGCCCGTAATAGCCGATTCGTCGATGCTGGCCAAACCTTCTATGATCTCACCATCAGCGGGGATAATATCGCCTGGCTCGCAGAGGAACACGTCGCCCTTTTTAAGTTGTGCAGATGAAATTATCCTCATCTCATTTGCTACGACCAGCTTAGCCGGCGTTTCTTCCCTCGTTTTACGCAGACTTTCGGCCTGCGCTTTACCCCGCGCTTCGGCAATAGCTTCTGCAAAGTTGGCGAACAATACGGTGAGGAATAATACGAAAAGTACAATGATATTGTAGGCCAGCGAACCTTGCGAAGTATCGCCGGTAAATAAAGTGTAACACGTTACAAACAACATCACCAGCGTGCCCAGTTCCACCATAAACATCACGGGGTTCCTGACCATCAGCCTGGGATTGAGTTTGATGAAAGATTGCACGAGGCTTTCTTTCACCAATGCTTTCGGGAATAATTTATTTTCCTGTTTCATGATTACGATTATAACATTGAAAAATACTCAGCCAGCGGGCCAAGGGCCAGCGATGGGAAGAACGAGAGGGCAGCGAGGATCACGATCACGGCGAAAGTCATCATACCAAAAGTGGCAGTATCCGTACGCAGTGTACCAGCCGATTCGGGTACAAATCTCTTTTGCGCCAGTATACCCGCAATGGCCACCGGGCCAATGATCGGCAGGAAGCGTGACACGATGAGGATAATACCGGTGGTAACGTTCCAGAACACGTTATTATCCGTTAAACCTTCGAAACCGGAGCCGTTGTTGGCGGTGGCAGATGTGTACTCATACAGCATTTCCGAGAAGCCGTGATACCCCGGATTATTCAACCAGTTGCCCGGCGGGGTGGCCCAGGCAGCGCCCAAATTGTGCGAGAGTACGTAAGAAGACAAGGCAGTACCCGCCAATATCAGGAAGGGATGCAGCAACGCGATGATCGCGGCGATCTTTACTTCTCGCGCTTCTATTTTATGCCCCATAAATTCAGGCGTACGCCCTACCATGAGGCCCGCAATAAATACGGCGATGATGATATAGATAAAGTAGTTCAGTATCCCCACACCGCAACCGCCGTAAAAGGCATTGGTCATCATGGCGAGCATTTGCATCATGCCGCTGATGGGCATGGTGCTATCGTGCCAGCCGTTTACAGAACCGGTAGAAATGACCGTGGTAACGATGCTCCAGTAAGCCGTAGCGGCGGGGCCGAAGCGCACTTCTTTACCTTCCATGGCGCCGGTGCTTTGCATTATGCCCATCTTAGTAAGGGCGGGGTTGCCATTCACTTCTGAGATAATAGTAGGTATCAGTAAACACAGCATACCCACCGTCATCACCCCAAATATGACCCATGCAAACTTGCGTCGTTTGATAAAGAAGCCGAACGCAAATATCATGGCCAGCGGGATGATCGTTTGTGCCAGCATCTCAACGATGTTCGTTATATAACTGGGATTTTCCAGCGGATGCGCAGAGTTGGCGGCAAACCATCCGCCACCATTTGTACCCAGGTGTTTAATCGCTACGTAAGCAGCCACCGGCCCGCGGGATACATTCACCGTATCGCCCTGTACAGACACATACTGCCCTTTGCCTTCAAAGCTGGCAGGCATGCCGTTAAAGGTGAAAATGATGGCCAGCAAAATGGAGATCGGTAATAAAATACGGGTGATCGATTTCACGAAGTATTGCCAGAAGTTGCCCAGCTGTGTCGCCGTTTTTTCTTTCAATGCTTTAAACACCACCACCAGTGCGGCCATACCCGTTGCTGCACTCACAAACTGCAGGAAGGCCAGTACAAATATCTGGGTGAGATAAGTAACACCTGTTTCGCCGGAGTAGTGCTGCAGGTTACAGTTCACCAAAAAGCTGATGGCTGTATTGAAGGCCAGGTCGGGCGTTTGGGCCGGATTACCATCCGGGTTCATTGGCAGTTTATCCTGGAAAAGCAACATGAAGAAAGCATATACAAACCATACAAAGTTGATAGTGAGCAATGCTTTGAGATGTTGTTTCCAGTTCATTTCCTCATTGGGATTGATACCGGAAAGTTTATAGATCCCGCGTTCGAGCGGTTTCAGGAAGTCGGTCCAGGTACGTTCGCCCAGGTATACCTTCGCTATATATTTACCGAGCGGCAAGGCAATTATTACCGTGAGTACGAAGATGAAAATAATGCCTGCAATTTCTGTGTTCATAGTTGTTAGCGTTTAGAATTTCTCTGGCTTTAGCAGTACGTAAATCATGTAGCCAAACACCAGGAGAGAGAGCATAAATAAAGCGGTCATCATGGTCTTAAATTTTTTCGAAGTAATCGGCACATTTGAAGAGTAGTGCGAAGCAGGCAATAGCTGCTGCGAAAAGAGCGATCGTGAGCATAGTTTTATATTTGATGATGTTGGATACGTACCTGTTTCAACGACAGTGGCAATAACTCGTTCAGCGGTTGTTTATACATGTCGATAAGCGGCGATACGCCATAGATGTACACGTTTTCAATAGCGTTTCGCAGCATGTTACTGCCATTGCGGTAAAGCACGCCTGCCATACGGAAACACCTGCCGGCTTCGTGCAGCTGACCGGTACGCACCAGCGCACTGGTATATTCCATAAAGGCATGTATAGTATTGGATACACTTTTGCCCTGGCCCACCTTAAAGTCGGGCACCTGCCGGGCGATGAGTTGTGATATGTTTTCGTCGGGTATCATTGTTTTTTGTTTCAGCAGTATAAGCCAGCAAAGTGCCAGTGTGCCAACAGGCATCACTAACTACCTGCTTATCAATATCTAATAAGATTTTTTAAGGCCAATTGGCGATTGGCGGATACCACCCACCCTTCAGAAACGGAAGGGTGGTTTTCAAAATCCGCATGGTAGGTTTCCTTAGGAGGCTCAAATAACATGGCCGTACACAGGCAGTTCTTAAACTGTTTACGTTCCAGGATGTCGTAATTCACGCAGCTTTTGCAACCGTTCCAGAACGTTGGGTCCTGGGTAATTTCTGCGAAGGCAACCGGCTCGTAACCCAGGCGACTGTTAATTTTCATCACCGCCGATCCGGTTGTGATACCGAATAACTTCGCCTGCGGGTACAGGAAGCGACATAATTCAAACAGCCGTTGTTTAAGTTTGGCCGCTACGCCTAAACCACGAAAGCCCGGTGGCACGATCAGTCCGCTGTTACTTACAAAACGGCCCTGGTCGTAGGTTTCGAGATAGGTAAACCCAGCCCATACGCCCTCTTTGGTAAAGGCGATAATGGCTTTGCCCGCCAGTATTTTCTGTTTAATTACTTCCGGGTCGCGTTTAGCAATACCGGTACCGCGCGCCTGGGCGCTGGCTTCCATTTCGGCCACTATCGGCAGGGCAAAATCAATATCGGCCGGCGTGGCTATACGGACGATGACGTCCGGCGAATCTGTTTCCATATTAGGAATGCTTTAACTGTTCGTTGATAAACCTGCTGTACAGGTGCGATGGAATAATAGAATAGAGTTTGATGCGTTCTGCCGCGTTCTGTACCGGCAGCGCCGATAACACCGGCAGGAAATATTGTTCGATGGCGTACTTCACTTTTTCGTTACCCCGGCTGTACAGCTTGTCTGCCAGTTGCAGGCAGCGGCCTGCCAGGGCGAAGTCGCCGCGTATTATCTGCTTACATGTATATACCGTAAAGCAGCTCATGGTTTCGTAGATGTGGAACACTGCCGGGAACTGGCGCAAAGGTTTACACAGTTCAGGCAGCGCATCCTCTATCATAGCAGGTACTTCATACTGATTGATCATAGTGAGTCCGTATTTAACTATTGGAAAATCTTAATGAGCAGCTGGGCAATGAGCGATACAACAAACAGTGCCGTCAGCAGGTAATACATCACAAAGGGATGCCTCGGTGCCGGTTTAAACCGCGGCCTTGTGTACCCTGGCCGCATCATCAGTTTCGGTTTCATGATCGTAATGTTTCGGGAGATATGCCAAAGGGTGTTCCGGGTTGATCCAATCACTATTAACAGATTGATATATAATACCTTATAAGTTTGGCAGGTGGCGTTGTCGGTGTATATACCCTTCAATTTCTGTATGGTATTTTCAGATTTGGGGGGACGGGCGGCGGGGGCAGGATGGGGCCGCCGTTGTGTCACACCCTTCAGCGGTTACTCCTCTCATGGGCGAAGGTCATGGCTCGTTGTGTACCCACTTCCACGACCACTCCGGTCCTCTTACTCTACGGCCTGGGGTCGTTATTGCTGCGCCTGCATTATTCTGGTGCGAGGCTTTTGACTGAAGCGACGGGTCACTTCACTTCGTTCGTGATGACGAGTGGAGGAGGCGATGCCGGGAGGAAGTATAGAGGAAGTATGGTGAGAGTAAGGTGAAGCGGAACGTGAGCGGACGGTGAGCGGACGGTAAGGCGTCTTTTTAGCACACGGGTGTGTTTGCGACACGAATTGTTAATGACCAATGTTGTAACTATTTGCTGAAGAGTGCGACGCAACGGGGGCTAAATAGTATTCCTGATGCCTGTTCCCTAAGAATGAATGTTATACTCTTTGAGTTTATTGTAGAGCGTGGTGAGGCCAATGTCGAGAAGTTCGGCGGCTTTGGTTTTATTGCCTTTGGTGTGTTGCAGGGTTTTGATGATATGCTGCTTTTCTATATCGGCCAGGCGGAAGCTGTTGGCGCCGGCGGGGTGCTGTGCCCAGTGGAAATCGAGGGGCAGATCTGCGGGCTCAAGTGTATTGGCATCGGCGAGGATGATGGCGCGTTCGATGACGTTGCGGAGTTCGCGGATGTTGCCTTTCCAGTGGTGGTGTTGCAGGGCATCGGCGAAGGGGGCGCTCATACCTTCTACTTTTTTGTTGAGCTTTGGTGCCAGCGTGCTGATGAAATACGCTGCCAATAAGGGTATGTCCTTACGACGTTCGTTCAGGGACGGGAGTTTGATGGTGAAGGAGGAAAGGCGGTAGAACAGGTCGGCTCGGAAATGACCGAGGTCTATTTCGGCTTCAAGGTCGCGGTTGGTGGCGGCGATGATTCGGATATCGACCTTTACGGGTTTGGCGTCGCCTACTTTATAGAACTCGCGGGTTTCGAGTACGCGTAATAGTTTGGCTTGCAGCTCCATGGGCATTTCACCTATTTCATCGAGAAAGATGGTGCCTTTGTTGGCTTCTTCGAGGAAACCTGTACGGTCTTTATTGGCACCGGTAAAAGCCCCGGCTTTGTAACCGAACAGTTCACTTTCCAGCAACTCTTTACCAATGGCGCTGCAGTTTACCGCCACAAAGGGCTGTGAGCGGCGATCGCTGGCCTGGTGAATGGATTGTGCGAATACTTCTTTACCGGCACCGGTTTCGCCCAGCAACAACACGGTTACATCGGTAGCGGCTACTTTTTGCGCTAACGCAATGGGGGCCTTTATTTCGGCAGAAACACCTATAATATTATCGAAGCCGTACTTGCCGGATATCTTCTTCTCCAGCGCCTTTACCCGGAACTGCAAGAGCGATTTGTCTATGGCCTTGCTCACCAATGGGATAATACGGTGGTTGTCGTCACCTTTTGTAATATAGTCGAAAGCCCCGTTGCGAATGGCCAAAACACCATCGGGGATGTTACCGTAAGCGGTTAACACGATCACTTCTGTTTCGGGGTACTTTTTACGAAGTTCGGTTACCAGTTCCACACCATTTGCATCGGGCAGTTTAACGTCCGACAGCACTACCTGCACCTCTTCTTTTTCCAGCAGTTTTAACGCACTACGACCGTTGGCCGCTTCTAAAACGGTGTAACCTTCCAGGGCGAGCAA
Source organism: uncultured Chitinophaga sp. (assembly GCF_902168175.1). GTDB lineage: Bacteria > Bacteroidota > Bacteroidia > Chitinophagales > Chitinophagaceae > Chitinophaga. Next base: position 27,084 of record NZ_CABHOU010000092.1, read on the forward strand.
ACGGCCCATCAGCTTACGTAACTGGTCTTCGTCGTCGATAATAAGGATTGTTCCTTTGGCCATTATGCAAAAATGTAGGGCAAAGGTAAGTGAAGTATGGGCAAACAAAAAAACGGGAGTCAATGCTCCCGCCCCCTCTCTATACTACACTAATTTTTTCTGTACAAGTTTTTCATGTTTCGGGGTGGGGACGGGATGCAATTGATGGTTTCACCAGGATTGGTTATCGAAAAAAGCGCTATGTTCTTTTCTCGGTTTTCTGGTTTCTTTTTACAGAAATGGCACCCAGCAGAGAAGCCAGCAGCCCCAGTATACCGTTTACGAACAATACATTACTTACCAGGAATATCCAGAAGCCTTCACGTTTGTAAAGACTGGTATCGCTTAATTCGTTACCATCGGAAGGTACGCCACCTGCGCCGGCAGACGATTCAATAATAAGGTGGAAAACAATGGTGAATACTGATACGATAACCACGGCCAGCAACGTAGTGTGCAGCCCCATCTTAAACAGCGACGGTATAGAAGCGCCGCCGCCTTTTATCTTATTATAATGTATAACGGAGAACAACACTCCGAGAAATAAGATCAGGTGTACGAAGTAACCAGTCCAAAGGTTATCCGAATGATTAGTCAGGTAAAATATGATGGTAAACACGATGGAGATAGCGGCGATCAGCAACCCATAAATGGGCGTTAACCTTGGCTGTGTGTGTACTGTTTGCATAACCTGTCGTTTTAAACGTGAACAAATCCGCTACGACGCAATCCTTGTCCTGTTAATCCTGCGGTACATCTTACGCTGCATATCACCCTCATCCAGCGCCAACCTTTTCTTAGCCTTCTTTTCCAGCGCGAAAATAAGAAGGGCTACCGCTGCGCCGGCCGCAAGGCCTTTCCATAACAGGCCTGTAGGAAATTTGTTTGTGTTGTTCATAGCGTTAATACTATCGGTGTTCTGTTGGTTCATAATTCAACTATTGCGCCATTTCAATTTCCTGCTATAAATTTCATAACCCGCTTAAGATCATTCTTTTGTTTATGGATATCTTTCCACAGATCGCCCATTTTCTCAAGCCTTTTCGCCATATTATTGATGTGGTAGTCCTCCAGCTTCAGTTTTTCATTCACTTCTTTCCACAGTAGCGGGGCAGAAACGGTTACGCCAGGGCGCGGCCTTACAGAGTAGGGGGCCGCTACGGTTTGCCCGAAACTGTTTTGCAGGTAATCGATGTACACTTTATTCTTACGTTGCACCTTTGCCCTTACTACGCTGGTCGTTTTAGGTAACAGTCCGTTGGCTTGTTTGGCCACATACTCAGCAAACGTGCGGCAGGTTTCGTAATCATATTTACCAGCTACCGGTATATAGATGTGGAGCCCGGAGGAGCCGGAGGTTTTTATATAACTCTCTAGCTCCAGTTCGTCGAGTATCTCTTTAATGCAAAGTGCGGTTTCTATCACATGTTTAAAGGAAATATCCTCCGGATCGAGGTCGAGTACAACGTGGTCCGGGTGATCGAGGTTAGGGTTACGGGAAAGCCATGGGTTGATTTCTATACAACCCAGATTAGCCATGTAGGCCAGTGTAGCCTCGTTATTACAAATAAGGTAGTCTACGTTTTTACCTGTGGAAGCAGCGTGGATGGGAATAGTTTTAAGCCAGGCGGGGATGTTCTTCACATCCAGGTCTTTCTGGTAAAAGCTAATGCCGTTGATGCCATTCGGGAAACGGTGCAGCGATAAGGGCCTGTTCTTTAAGTGTGGCAGCAGGATGTCAGAAATGGAAAGATAATAGTCTACGAGCTCTCCTTTCGTAATCTCCTCCTCCGGCCAGTAAATTTTGTTGCGGTTAGTCAGGTTTACCGGGTGACCGTTCAATTTTACCACTACATCATCTTCCCCTTTTGGGGTTGCATTGTGGTGTTTTTTCCTTGTTTGGGTTGCCTGTTCCATATTATTCCCTTTTTTTATTGCTGGTTTTCATAATAGGCGCGGCGGATTTTTTTCATAACGGGAATTGGGCTACTAATAAAAGTAGCCGCTTACACAAATTGTGGAATCGATTCTACATTCGTTGCAGGTAAGCACTGCTTTACGACACCCGTTTCTTTCCATTTCCGCCTAAACTGGCTTTCAGCTGGTCGAGCAAATCGGTACTGCGGGTATGCACCACCTTCATCTTTTTCACCGGACGCTTTTTGCCACTGGCCTTCGCTTTAATGATCTTCATCAATTCGGCGGTGTATTCATCTTTGTATTTGCTGATATCGAATGCCTCGGTATATTCCTCCACCAGTTTGGTGGCCATATCTACCTCTTTCTTATTGATTTTCACATCAGTAGGAAGCTTTAGATCGTCTGCGGTACGTACCTCATTGCCAAAGCGGAGGCGCTGTAGCAGCAGGTAGTTTTCGCGGGGGCGAACAATGGCCAGGTTCTCCTGGCTGCGTAATACGAAGCGGCAGAAACCGGCTTTCCCGGTTTTTTCGAGGGTTTGCAGCAGCAGGGCGTAAGCCTTACCACCTCCTTTATCGGGTTCTATGAAGTACGCGGCTTCGAAGTAGATATCGTCTATTTCCTCCTGTTGTACGAAGGACTCAATCTCAATCATCTTGCTCTTTTTGGGGCTGGCGGCCTCAAAGTCTGCATCTTCCAGTACTACGTACTCGTCATTAAGGTTATACGCCTTTACAATATTGCCCCAGGCTACTTCCTTGCCCGTTTTCTCATTCACACGCCGGAAGCGGATCTTACTGTGGTCTTTCTTGTCCAGCATATCCAGGTCAACGTGGCTGTCCTGTACGGCGCTGTAAAGTTTCACCGGGATGTTTACGAGGCCAAAGCCCAGTGTGCCTGTCCAGATTGATCGCATGTGCTTGAGTTTTGGTGTACCCGAATATGATACAAAAAAAAGACCATCCTGCGAATCAAGATGGTCGTTACTTCTATATGCATAACTTGGGGGAACAGTGGATTTTGTTTTCAGGGTTTAACTGTTACGAGTCGCGAAGTACTTCGCAAAATTTGCGCCGGAATTTGGTGGCATGTGTTTTGGATTTTTCTACCAACTAAAACATGATTATCTCATTAAAACATGATTTTATGGAAACACCTCAGAAACCCGGAGTAATGAATACGCTTTCGCAGGTTATGAATAAGCTGCACAGCAAGGGATATGATAACGAGCTTAAAATGAGTGATCACGGCAGGATGCAGTCAGTAGCGGAACAGAAGATCTACAACCCGGAAGACCTGAAGATCATTAAGACCTATAGGTTTGAGGGCGAGTCCGACCCTTCCGATTCCTCTGTATTGTACCTGATGGAAGATAAAGACGGCAGCAAAGGTTATGTGCTGGACGCCTATGGCGTGTACAGCACCCATGACGAAAGCGGCTTCGACGACTTCCTGAAAAAGATTCCGGTGGAAGACCGTGAGGAACAATTGATTTACGGCGGTCTTTAACAACCGCGGCCCTTTTAACTAGGCCGCCCTACGGGATGTTTTACGGCCGGATAGAAGATGTTTTAATAGCGAAAGCAAACACTTTTCATCCGCCCCTAAAGCTCCGGGGGCGGTTTTCTTTTTCCTTATCATGTCAACATAAGGGGTAATAGTACCCGCTTCGTACATCTCAAACAACTGTGGATGTATGTAATACTTTTTACAAACCGCGCGTGTATTCCCCAGTTTGCAGGCCACACCGTCTATAATTCCCAGGATATTCTTTTTACATTCTGTTAAAGTTTCGTAGGGGCCCAGCTCGGCCATCATATTTAACGCGTGTACTGTACCTGCCCAGGTGCGGAAATCTTTACACGTAAATTCCTCGGCCGTAGCATTCTTTAAATACTCGTTCACCTCGCCGGAGTCCAGGCTATGCACCACATCGCCATCATAATATTGGAATAGCTCCTGCCCGGGTATGTCGCGTACTTTTTTAAGCAGGCGGGTAAGGGCAGCGTGCTTCAGTTCTATCTGGTGCATCACCCCTTTCTTTCCTTTGAATTTAAAAAAGGCTTTACTGCCATTCACTTTCACGTGCTGGTTACGAAGTGTGGTGAGTCCGTGGGAGCCGTATAACTTTTCATAAGATGAATTGCCCACGCGTATCAGCGTTTCCTCCATCACCCTTAAAGCAATAGCGATCACCTTTTGCTTATCGAGCTGTTTACGGCGTATATCTTTACTGATCTGTTTTCGTATCTGAGGTAGTTGCTGCCCGAAAAGATAGAGGCGGTCGTACTTGGTTTCGTTACGTACCTTTTGCCAGCTGGTATGGTAGCGGTATTGCTTCCGGCCCATCGTATCTATGCCAGTAGCCTGCAAATGGCCATTGGCGTACGGGCAAACCCACACATCCTGCCAGGCCGGTGGTAACACCAGCCCGCGGATGCGCTTCAATATATCATCATCTTTGATTTCTTTTCCTTCTTTATCAAGGTAGATAAAGTTGTCGCCCTTCTTTTGCCGGGTAAAACCGGCGGACGAGGCAGAAACATAACGCAGGTGTACCGCCTTTGCAATGGCAACAGGGTCGGTAATGATAGCGGCTATCTTATCCATTTACTACTTCTCCTCCATTGGGGTGCAACACCTGCCCGGTCATAAAACTGGCATCGTCAGAAGCCAGGAATACGTAGCTGGGGGCAATTTCCACAGGCTGACCCGCTCTTTTTAAAGGTACATCGGAGCCAAATTCGGCTACATGGTCCGCCGGAAATGTGGCGGGAATTAAAGGCGTCCACACAGGACCCGGTGCTACAGCATTTACACGTATACCGCGATCGGCCAGTTGGGCGGCCAGCGAACGGGTAAAACTTACGATAGCGCCTTTGGTAGCGGAATAGTCTACCAGGTTGGCACTCCCGCGATACGCGGTTACCGAGGTGGTATTAATAATTACACAACCCTTAGACATATATTTAAGGGCTGCTTTAGTGAGATAAAACATGGCGAAGATGTTTACCGAAAACGTTTTGTGTAACTGATCGGCCGTTATATCTTCCAGTTTTTCCTGCGGGTATTGCACCGCCGCATTATTAACGAGTATATCAATTTTACCGAATGCACTTAATGCCTGCGATACCAGTTCATCGCAATGTGCTTCCACACTAATATCACCGGGCACGCATACCGCTTTGCGGCCACGTTCTTCTATTTCCCTGCGGGTATTGTAAGCATCTTCCTCTTCTTCGAGATAAGCTATCAGTACATCCGCACCTTCATCGGCAAAGGCCAGCGCTACGGCCCGGCCTATACCGCTATCACCGCCTGTGATAATAGCCGTTTTGCCTTCGAGGCGGCCGCGCTTGGGAGATGTTTTATTTTCCGATACAGGTTTGGGAAACATTTCTGTTTCCACACCCGGCTGGTGGTCCTGATGCTGCGGTGGCCGCAGCTCCTGCTTTTCGTTCGTTTTCTGCATGATGTAAGGGTTTCCGTTTTAAAATAACAGACGGCCCGTCTGTTGTTTCGATTTATAATTGATGGATGATCAACTTGGGAAAAAACAATGTTTAGTCCGGGCCGCCTGTATTTTCTTATCTGTTAGGGAATGGATACTGATCTGAATTGTCCACTTTTTCTTCCCCGCCGGCCAAATCGGTATCCGAAGATTTTTCTTCCACATCATTGTTCTCCTCACTTTCTGTATTAAGCGGCTGTTTCTTCTCTATATCTTTTTTGTCCTGGGCAGGAATGGTATCGTTGTTAGTCAGCGCATCAACGTCTTCCCCTTCTGCTTTCGGCTCCTTTTGTGTCCCATCTTGTGTTACCGGCGCTTCAGGATCTTCCGGAAACTTTTCCTCATCAGGAAGGTGACCGGTATTGGGTTGGTGGCCCATACTTCCAGTATCCGGACGGTTAGCAGGTTTTTGTGCTACGGGTGAAATTGGGTTATTGCCAGAATTGTTCATAACATATAATTTTAACGGTTTCTAATACGGTTTCCATGCTTCAGTTTCTTAAGTGTGTAGTCATTTTAAACGGATCAAATGCCATTCCCGATGAACGACCGTCCCATTTTTTTAACACTTTGTCCCAAATAGGCGTTTAAAATGCATGATTATTGCGGATGAGCAAGCGCAACTGCTGTATATCGTGTGTGCTAATAAGGGTTTCATGTAGAAATGGGATTATCTTTTGTAGAAATTCTTTCCCACAGGGGCTGCGGTTTTATTCAGTGCAATGAATTGATTTTTAAGTCTTAACTTGTATTTACCCTATAAATTACGATGCATAGCGCACTACATAAAAAAATACGTTACGGGTTTTACGTCGCCTTTACCATCATAATTGCGGCTTCCTTTTTCTCTTACCTGGTAGCCAAAAACCTTGTTGATAATGCCAATATGTTTAGTCATACCATAGAGGTTTCGCGCAGGCTGGAGGTGATTATCAAGGAGCTGAAGTCGGCCGAAGCGGCTGTGCGCGGGTATAATCTCACGGGCGACAGCACCTTTCTTCAGCCAAGCATGCTGGAGCGCAACCGGATCATTGAAGATGAATACAGGCTATTGCGGCGTATTACTTCCGACGATCCCGCCCAACAGCGCCACCTCGATACATTAAAGGAACTGCTCGATATTAAATATTACCAGTTACTACAATCCCAAACGCACCGCACCACCAATACCGGTGCCAAGGCGGCGGTACGGGAAGGAGAAATAAACATGGACCGGCTCGATAAAAAGGTGCTGGACATGAGGCGGATCGAGGAGAATATACTCAAACACCGGTCGCAGAACTTCCGGTTTTTCTCCAACCTCTGGATACCCGTACTGCTTATCGTATCGCTGCTCGCCATCTTTATCGGTATATATTCTTATGTGGTACTGAACAAAGAGTTCCATTTGCAGTTACATATAGAGGCCCGGATGAAGAGCTACCAGCGCGAACTACAGGATAACATTTTACTATTGAACAAATCCAACCTGGAACTGGAGCAGTTTGCCTATGTAGCCTCGCACGACCTGCAGGAACCGTTGCGGAAAATATCCACCTTCAGCGACAGGCTGCAAATGAAGTACAAGCAACACCTGCCCGAAGAGGCTGCACAGTTGCTGGAACGAATGGTGAGTGCGGTAGCGCGTATGCGGGTACTGATTAATGACCTGCTTCATTTTTCACGGGCAGGCCGTATATCACCGGAAAGTATTGCACCGGTTGATCTTAACACCGTGCTGAGCGAAGTAATGACCGACCTGGATGTAAGTTTGCAGGAGAAAGGCGCTAAAGTAAACACCGTAGCCCTGCCGGTAATAGAAGGTAACCACACGGCGCTGCTACAGCTTTTTCAGAACCTGGTGTCTAACTCCGTTAAATTCTCCCATCCAGGCAGACCGTTGGAAATAAATATTACCAGTGAAGTAATTACGGGCAGGGATACCGGTTTTGCGAAAGAAAATAAGTGGAACGATAATTTTGTACGCATTACCATCGCCGATAATGGAATTGGCTTTGAACAAGAGTATGCAGAGCGCATCTTCCTGATTTTCCAACGCCTGCATGGCATGAGCGAATACCAGGGCACGGGCATAGGACTGGCTATCTGTAAAAAAATAGTGGATACCCACCATGGTAATATAAGTGCAATTGGCAGCCCTGGAAAAGGAGCCACCATGATCGTTGTGTTACCTTTCAAACAAAAGTGGGATGAATAAAACTGGCTTATCCGACAAAAAGTGCATACTTATTGCAGATGATGATGTGGACGACCGGGAAATGATAAAAGCCGCGTTCGACGAAAGTGGATTGGTATATCCTCTCTGTTTCGTGGAAAATGGCGAAGAGCTTGTTCAGTTCCTGAAAAGAAAGGGAAAATATGCCGACGATTTGAAATATCCCTTTCCCCATATCGTACTGCTGGACCTTAACATGCCTAAGAAAGACGGCCGCGAGGCCCTGAAGGAAATTAAAACAGACAGTGAGCTTAGGACTTTGCCAGTAGTGGTACTTACCACATCTACCGAAGAAAATGATATTTTAAAAAGCTATGAACTTGGGGTAAACAGTTATGTAATAAAACCGGTCACCTACAAAGGTCTGGTAGAGTTTACCAAAGTATTCCAACGTTATTGGCTCCACATTTCAGAACTACCTTATATAAACGGATGACAGAAGATTTAGTAAAAATATTAATGATCGACGACGATGAAGATGATTACTTCCTTGTAAGCAGCCTTCTCGACGACATCGCCCCCGGCCAGTACAAAGTAGACTGGGCTGGCACTTACAACGAGGGAATTGCCGCTATCGCTAAACGGGGCCATGACATCTACCTGATCGATTACCGGCTCGGGCAGTACACTGGTATCGACATTCTCCGGCACTTCCAGGAGATCGCCTATAAGGCACCTGTGATCATACTTACTGGTAAGGGCGATTACTCCATAGATAAGGAAGCCATGACAGCCGGCGCATCCGATTACCTTGTGAAAGGGGAAATATCGGCCGCAGTGCTGGAAAGAACGGTACGTTACGTACTCGACGAGTTCCGCCACCTGCGCGCCATTGCCGAAAGCGAGCGTAAGTACTTTGGCATCTTCGAAAAGTCGCACGACCTTATCCTGCTGGCCGACTGCAATAAAAAGATTATCGACGCCAACCCTGCCGCTCTGCGTAAAATGGAGTACAGTAAAGACGAACTGCTGGAGCTGCATATGCAGGACCTTTTCCTGGAAAAGGAGCAGGGAGGAGAGTTTGTGGAAGAGATTTGTAAAGAGGACGCGATCACACACGTGGAGTATATTTTCAAAAGCAAATCGGGCAACCGCCTCGATGTATTGGTAAATGCCAATATGCTCGACGAAGAGAACAATGTTTTCCTTTGCGTGGCAGAAGATATTACCCGGCGTAAACGTGAAGAACTGGAAAAACGTCAGCAGGAGAAATTCGTGGTATCAGGCCGCATTGCGCGCGTAATTGCACACGAAGTACGTAACCCGCTTACGAACATCCTGCTGGCCGTAAGCCAGTTTAAACTGGAACCCGTTTCGCCCAACCCGGAAGAAAGCGTAGTGTACCTCGACATTGTAGAACGTAACTGCCACCGCATTAACCAGCTGGTTACCGAATTGCTGCAAAGCACCCGCATGATGGACCTCCATCCCGAAGCTGTATTTGCCAACCAGTTGCTGCTTAAAACGCTGGAACATGCGCAGGACCGCCTGCAACTGAACGGTATTAAGGTAGAAAAGAACCTGATGCGCCCGGATGTAATACTACAGCTGGACATAGATAAAATGATTATCGCCTTACTAAATATCGTGATCAATGCTATCGAGGCCATGAAACCTAATGAAGGTGTGCTTACCCTTACCACCTACCTGGAAAAGGATAAGGTTTGCATTCGTATTAAAGATAATGGTATTGGCATTCCGGAAGAAAACAAGGTAAGGCTGTTTGAGCCCTTCTTTACCGATAAAACAAAAGGTACCGGTTTGGGCTTAACCTCCACACAAAACATCATCCTTAACCACAAAGGCTCTATTCATGTAGAAAGCGCACGGGGCCACGGAACTGAGTTTGTAATATTGTTACCTGTTCAGTAAGTCTTCATTGATATAACAGTAAAGCCGCAACCGCCAGTTGCGGCTTTACTTATTTGCAGAGGCGTGTTCCGTGCCCGTCAAAACTAAATTTATTGAACAAACCCATCGGGCTTTGTAGCACAGTGAATCGCGCTCGTATACCGGGAACAGGTCGCACCCTTCATCCCCGGGAATGATTTACCGCCCGGAATACAATAAAAAAGGGTCGACGGTATTAACCATCAACCCTCATTTATGTTAAGGCAAAATTATCAAACCGGGTTTCTGCCCCTGATAATGTTAACCAGTATAGCAATTACTGCCAATACTAACAATGCGTGAATTAGTCCGGTAACGGAGTAAACAAACACGCCAAGCGCCCATCCTATGATGAGTATTACTGCGATTAAATATAATAAGCCGCTCATAATTTGGAGTTTTTGGTTCATGATTATATGTTAAAATTCTGTGCCAGTATTAAAACCCCGCAAATTGCCCATTATAGCATGTGTTTAACACCCTTTTCGTGGACACACCTCCACCATGCGTGAAAAAAATCAGCAGATTTCACAGGTATTACGCGCTGTTTGTGCAGTAAAAATTCGTGGTCAAGTTTTTGGGTCTACTTATGTATACACCAAAACAATAAGTCATGAACGATCAAGTAACCGAAGTACTCACCGACCTCGTTAAAATTAATAACGACAGGATCGAAGGCTATCAGAAAGCGATCAATCAAACAGATGAAATCGATTTGAAAGAACTATTCGCCCAGATGATAGCAGAAAGTAAAACTTACCAGGTAGAACTTAACCAGAAACTTCGCCAGAACGGGGAAGAACGTGAGGATGATTCTACTTTCGCCGGTAAAATTTACAGGGCCTGGATGGACGTGAAAGCGACCTTTAGCGGCGCTAACAGGCACGCTATCCTGGCGAGTTGCGAATATGGAGAGGATGCGGCACAGAAGGCTTACCGCGAAGCACTAAAAGAAGATTCGGAATTACCGGCAGAAATCAGTCAGCTGGTGCGTAATCAGCAACAATCATTAAAAGCATCTCACGATAAAATCAGGCACCTGCGTGATCTGGAAAAAGTGAATGCTTAAAAGATATCTTTTCCTCCAACCCAATTCATCCGTATTGTTATATCCCACTATCCATGTTTAACTCAAACATCCATCGTCCCCATTAATTACAAGAGCAAGGTTCAATACGATCCTTGCTCTTTCTTATTCCGGTAAAATTCGTTGTATTGTATTGAATGAAGTGGAGAACGATTTTGCAATCGCCAGTCAATCCGAAACGATCATCCGGGTTTGCCGTACACTACCGGCCCGCCGGCGCAAAGCCACAGCCACCAATAAAAAAGCAGCACAAATCGGCACTGCTTTCTATTTTATTTCTTCTTCCTCATACAAAGTTCAGACTGTATGTTGTAAAAAACTGTCCTGCATTTTTCAATGCAGGACAGTGTAAAGGCAAAACTATCAGGTCTTTATCTCTGCTTCGTTTCCATTTAAGTCTTCTTTCGAAGCATCGAATATGAATACTCATGCATAAAAAAAGACCGAAAAAGGATGCCTAATAACTAAAACAACAGCTATGATAAAAAGTATATCACCGTCTAGACAAACGGTTTATTAGATCTCTCCTTATAATATCTTAATAATATCTTATAGCTCATTAATGAGCTTTTTAACTTCATCTTTTGATTTACCTAACTTTTGTTGCAGTTTGCCATAAAGCTCATCTTCCTTTCCTTCTGCATAAATCAGGTCGTCGTCGGTAAGGTCGGCGTACTGTTGTTTCAATTTGCCTTTGATTTCGTTCCACTTACCTTTGATTTGTAATGTGTCCATGGTTTTCGTTTTTGGTGTATGATTAACTTTTACTGTATCCGTTGACCCTGTCTGTGGTCGGAAAAAATAATTCAATTACTGTACCAGCGTGCCAGCTCCCATGAATAATCATCGATTTGTTAATTGGCAGGCCAGAGTGTGGAATTTTTATATCTCCCAGCGGGAAAAAAATTCCACAAATATGCCATTAAGTCCTATAAACCTATTCAGGCAAGCTAATTGCAGTGTTAGTATTATTGATTGTGAAAATAGGATGGTAGCTGTATTGACGTTTTTCAACCTATGCAAGTTTACACGGCGCAATAGCGCAACAAAAGTTCAAAATGGGTGATTTCATATTGATTATTGATGACGAACCGGATATTTGCAAACTATTGCAACTAAGCCTGTTGAGGCGGGGTTATAATGTTAAGTACGTGCATGCTTTAGAAGAAGGTATGAAGTGCATACAAGATAAACAACCTGATATTCTGTTCTTAGACATACACCTGCCTGATGGATCAGGACTTGAGGCTTTACCTGCTATAAAAAAGCAGTGTCCTCAAACGCCCATCGTTACCATCAGTGCATACGACACGGGCATGGAAATGGAGCAGGCACTTAGTGCAGGAGCCTCGTATTTCCTTCCTAAGCCATTTAGTCTTAAGCGTTTACAAGAAGTAATCTATCAAATAAAAAGCTAAAACCGTTAGGACGGCACTGATTTAAATCGTAAATTTAGTAACCCGGCTAACATCATACGAATATGAAGAGTATCCTAATAATTGACGATGAAATAAATATCTGTACGCTGCTCAGCAAATTCCTGTCTAAGCATGGTTTTAAAGCTGAGTCAACGATGTCTGGTGCTACAGCCCTCAAAATGCTGAAGGAAAAGCCGTATGATCTCATTCTCTGCGATTACAGGTTAAAAGACACGGATGGCGCACAGCTCCTGAACGACATCAGGCAGATAAGGCCACGTACTGTTGTGATCATTATTACCGGCTATACCGACGTGCGTATTGCCGTTGATATGGTAAAAAACGGTGCGTACGATTATATCTCCAAACCACTTTACCCGGATGAAATTCTGGCCCTGGTGCAAAAAGCGCTATCGCATGAGCCTGTACCCCTTAGGGAACCTGCCTATGCTCCCGCTGCTGCGGCTGTTGGCGGCCGTGCGCAGGAGGAAGTTGTGGAAGAGGAAAAAGCGCCGCTCTCCCTTAAATCTTCGAAACCGAACGATAAATATGTGTATGGTAAAAGCCATGCCGCTAAAGAACTCTACCGCCAGATTACACTGGTAGCACCTACCGATTACAGCGTGATCGTGTACGGCGAAACCGGTACCGGTAAAGAGTCTGTAGCAAACCTTATTCACCAGAACAGTCAGCGCAAAAACGAACCATTCGTAGCGCTAGATTGTGGCAGCCTCTCCAAAGAACTGGCAGCCAGCGAATTGTTTGGTCACGAAAAAGGTTCATTCACAGGAGCCATCAACACTAAGATCGGTGCTTTCGAACAGGCCCACGGTGGTACCCTGTTCCTCGATGAAATCGCGAACCTTTCTTATGATATCCAGGTAGCCCTGCTCCGCGTGATCCAGGAAAAACAGATCCGCCGCGTAGGCAGCCTCAAGGAAATAGCTGTGGACGTTCGCCTCGTGGTAGCTTCTAACGAAAAATTATCTGAGTCTGTTCAAAAAGGTAAGTTCAGGGAAGACCTGTTCCACCGCTTTAACGAATTCACCATTTATATACCGCCATTACGCGAACGCCTCGACGATTTACCACAACTGGTAGATACCTTCATGCAACAGGTAGCGCGCGAACTCGGCAAATCGCCCATTCCTATTTCCAGCGATGTGTGGGATTGCTTCCGCCGCTACGACTGGCCAGGTAACATCCGCGAACTGAAGAACGTAATTCGCCGTGCATGCCTGCTCACACCGGCCGATGAAGAAATAGCCGTAGAAACACTGCCACTGGAACTCAAAGAGGAATCCAGCCGCGAAAGCTTCTCCGTAGGCGCCGATGGACTGGAAGAACATGATATGATCACCGATGCGAACGACCTCAAGGCCGTGGCATTAAAAGCAGAGTACAATAAGATCATTAATGTGCTTAAAGCGGTAAAGTATAACAAAACAAAAGCCGCCCAGCTCCTCAACATCGACCGTAAAACTTTGTATAACAAACTACGGTTGCTGAACATCAACTACTAATATCACTTATTGGCAAGATTATCATAGCGGGTCCCTTGGGACCCGCAACTGTTTACAGTAGCTTCGTGTAAAACCTCCCTTTTATGAAGAACAAACCAGAACGTGCAGCAAAGAAAATCCCCTTCTTCGAACGCTTCGCCAGTAAAGTGATTACTGCAACCGGTAGTTCCTGGGCCTCGATTACCGCGATGGGCATCATCGTTATCTGGGCCATCACCGGCCCGATATTCAATTTCAGCGACACCTGGCAACTGGTTATCAACACAGGCACTACCATTATCACTTTCCTGATGGTATTCATTATCCAAAAGTCACAGAATAAGGATGGGAAATCGATACAACTAAAGCTGAACGAACTGATTGCAGCCACAAAAGAAGCAAGTAACCGCTTGATTGATGTGGAAGACCTGTCTGAAGAGGAGCTGAACACCCTCCATAAGTATTATATGAAACTGGCAGAACTTACCTGCAAGCACCTCGACATAAAAGAATCGCACTCGATTGAGGAAGCGATGGAAAATACCCGCGAAAAACTGGGCGAATAACGTAAGCTCACATGTTGGCCAGTTTTCGGCTGGCGGCCCAAAGCTTTCTCCAATAAGGAATTCATGGCTTTACTGCTAGTGTGATCGGCGATAAATTCTAATCATTTCCGTTCTCCCGACCGGCCTAATTACAAAATCCGCTGGCAGTTAGCGTATAAAAAAAGCGGCCTTTCAGCCGCTTCTCCTTATTTATTAATAAACTTCGGGTGAATCATGTTCTCGAAAGTGAATATCTCGTCCCACTTCTCCTGCGTCAATAACTTTTTCTCCTTCACTGCCAGATCATGAACCGACTTTCCGGTTTCCAGGGCTTCGCGGGCAATGGCCGCCGATTGCTCGTAGCCAATGATCGGGTTGAGCTGGGTAACAATACCAATACTGCCCATCACCATGTTGCGGGTATGCTCGGCGTTGGCGGTAATACCCACCACACATTTTTCACGAAGGGTATTGCAGGCGTTGGTCATGTAAGTAAGGGAGGTAAACAGCGCCATCGCTATCACCGGTTCCATTACGTTCAGTTGCAGTTGGCCGCCTTCGGCTCCCAAAGTGACCATCAGGTCGGCGCCGATTACGTAAAACGCGGTTTGGTTCACCACTTCAGGAATCACCGGGTTTACTTTACCTGGCATGATGGACGAACCTGGCTGCATGGGCGGCAGGTTTATTTCATTTAACCCGGCACGTGGGCCCGACGATAACAGGCGAAGGTCGTTACAGATCTTAGATATCTTTACGGCGGTACGTTTCAAAACGCCGGAGAGCTGTACGTAAACGCCGGTATCGTAAGTAGCTTCTATTAAATCTCCCGCCAGCACCAGGTCAAGTTGGGTTACGTCGCGCAGGTATTGGGTTACCCGGCCCGCATACCCTTCAGGCGCATTTACCCCGGTACCAATTGCCGTGGCACCCATATTAATTTCCAGTATCAGGCTTTTGCTATCCTGGATGCGCGCCAGCTCCTCGTTAAGATTAGTGGCAAAAGCGCGGAACTCATCGCCCAGGCTCATCGGCACAGCATCCTGCAACTGGGTACGGCCCATTTTCAGTACGTTCTTAAATTCATCACCTTTCGCACCAAAGGCGGCGGCAAGGTCTTGTATAGATTTGCTGTAGTTGGTCAGTTTATTAATGAGGGCGATACGAAAAGCGGTGGGGTAGGCATCGTTGGTCGACTGCGAGCAGTTAACGTGGTTGTTGGGGTGGCAGAATTTATATTCGCCTTTTTGTTTGCCCATCATCTCCAGCGCCACATTGGCAATTACCTCGTTGGCGTTCATGTTTACCGAAGTACCGGCGCCACCCTGAATCAGGTCGCTGAGGAACTGATCGTCGAAGTCGCCATTAATTACACGGTCGCTCGCCTGTATAATGTATTCAGCAATTTCCGGGTCCAGGGCACCGAGGTCGCGGTTGGCCATGGCAGCTGCCTTTTTCACATAACCCAAAGCCTGCACGAAAAGCGGCTCCGTCCTGATAGGAATGCCGGTAATATGAAAATTCTCCAACGCGCGCTGCGTTTGAATACCGTAATAAACATTATGTGGTAACTCCTTCTCTCCTAAAAAATCATGTTCTATCCTTGGTGTCATGGCAAAATATTTTGTTGTAACGTGTTTTGGTACCCCGATAAAGTCTGGCATTTTACACCTTTTATCCAAACTGGCCAAGTCGGATTTTGGGTAAGGATGTGGTAGCCAACAGCTGTCCGTTGGTCATCCGCCGTTGCGTCGCACACTTCAACTATAGAAAAAAATGGGGCGGGAGAAAAAAAACAGTAGTGCTTGTCATCACATTCACATCAACCTAACGTTTACCATTAAACGGCGATTAAATTATCGCGGATTGCAAATGAAATGATGGACCATTTTACCAAATCCTTTATGGCAAAGGGTTTCAACTATCTTTGTGTAAAACAAACAATATTTAAAAAATACGGGGATTTAAAAATCAGGAATTCGTGTACAAAACACAGGAATTGAAAAACAGGTAAAAATCTCCTCAAAAGTTAAATCAGAACAATGCAGCTCCTTCATTTTTGGGGTAGTCAAAAAAGAGGAAACGTTTAGGTGCGCGGTCGAAATCTTTCCAGCAATCGGTATCAGCCGACACGGCAAAAATGCCTGCGGTGGGTACGTTGTCGATGCGCATTTCTTCGGTGAGGTAATTGGCAAAATCAGTGATGCCCGGGTTATGGGCAAAAATGGCTACCTGGTCAAAGTCGTCGTCTATTTTGGTAATCACTTTTAAAAAAGTGGAGGCGTAACATAAATAGAGCTCCTCTTCCAGCAAGATTGCCTGCCGCGGATAGTTCCACTCTCTGGCCATAATTTTCGCTGTAGACCTTGCCCTTTTGGCCGGGCTGGAAATAATGAGCTGTGGCACCGCGCCCCTCGATAGCATACGTTCTGCCATTTCAGGTGCACTTATTTTGCCCCGTTTGTTAAGCGGCCGGTCAAAATCATCCATGTCAGGGTCTGTCCAACTGGACTTTGCGTGGCGAACAAGAAGCAATGTTTTCATAAGCTTTTGAAAACCATTGATAAACAAACAGTTTACTGAAATTACGGATTTTATAGAAAGTTAACCCGTAAAAGCTTCCGTTCAGTGCAAAGGCCGCTGATTTAAGACAGAATTAACATGCAAAACGAACGTAGTTACTTAGTAACCACGTTCGTTTTTGCCTTCCATAAAGTTCATGAATGCCTTGTTCACCACCCTGTTACCGCCGGGGGTAGGATAATTTCCGGTAAAGTACCAATCGCCCAGGTTGTTAGGGCAGGCGTTGTGCAGCCCGTCTATCGACTGGTAAATTACATCTACCTGTGCGTTGATGCCGGCAGGCGTAATGATCTGGGCGATTTTGTTAGAAATTTCCTCTGTGGTAAAGGGTTTATAGATATTGCGCACCACGTTTTGGGCGTGCAGTGTATTTGTACGTTCCAGTTCCTTACACAAACCGTAAGCTTCCTGCAAAATGTGCTCTTTACCGCTTTCTTTGAGCAAAGCAATAGCCGCCTGGAAGGCAACAAAATCGCCCATTTTGCTCATATCGATACCGTAACAGTCCGGGTAGCGGATTTGTGGTGCGGAAGATACTACGATAATGCGTTTAGGGCCGAGGCGGTCGAGCATTTTGATGATGCTTTCGCGCAGGGTAGTACCGCGAACAATGGAATCGTCGATGACCACCAGTGTGTCGATACCGGGCCGCACTGTACCATATGTAATATCGTACACGTGTTGCACCATCTCGTTACGGCCACTGTCTTCGGTAATAAAGGTCCTCATCTTCACGTCCTTGATCGCAATTTTGTCGATACGAACGCGGCGGTTCACCATCTCGTGAAGTTTCTCCTCATCAAAATCCTTGTCCCAGCTCATGATGCGCTCTACCTTAATGCGGTTGAGGTAATGCTCCAGGCCTTTGATCATACCGTAGAAGGCAACTTCGGCGGTATTAGGAATGAAAGAGAAGATCGTATTGCGAAGGTCGTTGTCGATTGCTTTCAGTACGGTTTCAGAGATGTTACGGCCAAGTGCAGAGCGCTCTTTGTAAATCTTTTCATCGTTACCGCGGGAGAAATAGATGCGCTCGAAGCTACAAGCGCGGCGCTCTTTCGGTGTCAGTATCTGTTCGATGGAGTAATCACCGTTTTCTTTCACGATCAGTGCGTTGCCTGGCATCAGTTCCAGTACTTCATTTTCGCCTACGTTGAAGGAGGTACGGATAGCGGCTCTTTCAGAAGCTGCTACGATCACATCCTCATTGATATAATAATAAGAAGGGCGGATGCCGTGCGGGTCGCGGATAACGAAAGAATCGCCGGAGCCGATAAGGCCTGCTACGTGGTAGCCACCATCAAACATAGAGAATGCATTTTGTAAAATGCTCTTTACATCGAGGCCGTTCTGGCGGGTTTCGTCTTCCTTAGCCAGGAAGTGATGTACAACTTCCAGCATAGCTGCCAGGTCGCTGTTTTTATGGGCATCACCCGGAAATACTTTTACAAAGTTGAAAAGCTCTTCCACATTCACCAGGTTAAAGTTACCTGCCATAGTGAGGTTGCGGGCAGGAATGGTGTTGTGGCGTACGAAAGGATGGCAGAGTTCTTCGTTATTTTTACCCTGGGTCGCGTAACGGAGATGGCCCATCAGCAACTCTCCCAGGAAACGAATGTGGCCTTTCATGAGGCCGGGGTATTTGGTAATTTCCGGTTGGTACTTCTCTACCTCCGTAATTTCCTGTCTGATCCTGGCGAAAACATCGGCAATTGGCTGGTTGGCACTGCTGCGGATGCGGTTCATGAAGGGAACGCCGGGTTCGGTGTGTAATTTTACTGCGGCCACCCCTGCTCCATC
This sequence comes from uncultured Chitinophaga sp., assembly GCF_902168175.1. Lineage (GTDB taxonomy): Bacteria > Bacteroidota > Bacteroidia > Chitinophagales > Chitinophagaceae > Chitinophaga. The sequence goes on from NZ_CABHOU010000092.1 coordinate 45,594, forward strand.
CTGCCCCCGGTTATGCTGCTTCTCCATCAGGAGGTAAAGCTTGTTGAGTCCGTAGAAAACCGAGCCATACTTTTGCTGGTAATAAGCGAATGGTTTTCTTAATCTTATGAATGCAAGTCCGCATTCATGCTTAATCGCGTCACTCATGCCGTAAAATTGAAGATGCAAAGTTAGTGCAAATTGGGAGCATGGCAATGGACTTTTTGGTGTATCAGGTGGATAGAAATTGGGAGTGGTGCGGAAAAGAAAAAGGAGCACCACTGATGGTACTCCTTTTAATATCGTTATGAGGTGATGCTTAATGTTTTGCCAATGCGTTCATCCATTGCGCCACATTGGTACAATCCTTAAACTCCGGTTCCACATCGATATAGAAGGTTGGGATTTTATCCAGCAACCATTTGTTCAATGCTTCGGCCTGTTTAATCTCCAGCGCGCGCGACTGGATGCGGGCGTAATCGTCCTGCAGGTTCTCGCGGTGAGGCTGGGTACGTGTTTTAAGGTAGATGATGCGTACGCCCCGGCCTGCACGTTCGTCTTCGTAAGGCATTGGTTTAGACAACTCGCCTTGTTTCAGATCGTTCAGTGCCAGTACGATATCCCTCTGCGAAGGATCATTCAGTTGGTCGATGGTGATCATTGAGCTACCAGTATTAGGATCGGTGATCATACCGCCGGTGAACTTCGCATTTGGATCATCACTATGCCTGGTTACGGCTTCAGCAAAATTCAATTTACCGGCAATAATAAGGCTGCGGAGCGAATCGATCTTTTTAGTTGCTGCAGTAAGGTCGGTGTTAGTCACACTTGCTTTCAGCAGGATGTGCTGTACCGTCACGTTATCACCCTGCCTTCTTACCATTTTGATCAGGTGATATCCGAACTGGGATTTAACCGGCTGAGAAATTTCACCTTCTTTCAAACGGAACGATGCGGACAGGAATTCGGGATCCCACTGGTTTTTGTCATTACGGTTGAGGGTATACATACCGCTGTTTTCCTTAACGCCCGGATCTTCTGAGTATAACCTGGCCAGGGTACCGAAGTCGCCCTGCTTATCTTCCACACGTTTTTTAAATTCCAGCAGGCGTTCAGAAGCGTAGCTTTGCATTTCGGTACTCGCCTTGGGTATTACCACCAACTGACCTACTTCCAGCTCCGATTCGTAGAACGGAAGGCTGTCTTTAGGAATAGCTTCGAAGTTGCGGGTTACCTCCGTAGGCGTCACTTTCACGCTACCCACGATTTTTTCCCTCATGGCCTGCGCCAGCATACCCTCGCGGATAGGCTCACGGAAGCGTTCGCGAAGCTGGTATATGCTATAACCGGTAACTTGTTGCATTTTCTCCTTACCACCATACACCTGTTCGAAGTAACGGATTTGGCTTTCGATCCTGCCCGATACGTCGGATTCGCTGATGGGGAGGGAGTCGCGCTCGGCCTGCAATACCAGTACTTTTTGCGCTACGAGGCGCTCGAGCACGCTACAGCCAGCGTTGGCAGGGAGTGGCTGATCAAGGTCCTGTTTCTGGAATTCGACTAAACCAGATTCCACTTCCGAGCGGAGAATGATCTTATCGCCTACTTTGGCCACGATCTTGTCTACAATATACCTTTGCTGTGCGGTTGCAGCTTGTGCGAGGCACAGGGTGGCAGCAGACAGTATCAATAATTTCTTCATAATTCTAAAGTGAATAACCAAAATAACCAATAAAAAATAAGCCGCACAAAGACGGCCTAGTGATTTAACAAAAATTTCGGATTTAGAAAGGGCGGAAAGCTTTGATTGACAAGCTCTCCGCCCTTTTTTTATTTGTAAGAACGTGATTATAATGTTCTCTTAACTTCTACCTCTTCGAAACCTTCCACGATATCGCCTGGTTTGATGTCGTTATAGTTCCTGATACTAAGGCCGCACTCCATGTTGGATACTACTTCCTTCACATCATCTTTATAACGTTTCAGTGAGCCGAGTTCGCCGGTGTATACTACGATACCATCGCGTACCAGGTTGATCCTGGTGTTTCTCGCCAGTCGGCCATCGAGTACGAAGCAACCTGCAACCGTAACCTTGTCGAATTTGTAGGTTTCGCGGATTTCCACGTTGCACACCACTTTCTTCTCGATTTTTGGTTCCAGCATCCCTTCCATCGCGCTTTTCAGCTCGTCGATTGCGTCGTAGATGATAGAGTAAGTACGGATCTCGATGTTTTCTTTTTCTGCCAGTTTCGCTGCCTGCATAGACGGGCGTACCTGGAAGCCGATCAACAGTGCATCGGATGCGGTGGCCAGCAATACGTCGGACTCAGTGATCTGACCCACGCCTTTATGTACCACGCTAACCGCTATCTCTTCGCTGGACAGTTTCTGCAGGGAATCGCTCAACGCTTCTACAGAACCATCGAAGTCACCTTTGATGATGAGGTTAAGCTGCTTGAAGTTGCCCAGTGCCAAACGGCGACCGATTTCGTCGAGCGTGATGTGCTTTTTGGTACGAATACCCTGCTCACGCACGATTTGCGCACGGCGGCTGGCCACATCTTTCGCTTCAGATTCATCTTCATACATCTTGAACTTCTCACCAGCCTGCGGCGCACCGTTCAAACCAAGGATCTGTACAGGAGCAGAAGGACCTGCTACTTCCAGACGCTGACCACGTTCGTTGAACATGGCCTTGATTTTACCGAAGTGCGAACCAGATACGATGGTATCGCCCTGGCGCAGGGAACCGTTGGAAACAAGCAGCGTAGTTACATAACCACGGCCTTTATCCAGCGTAGCTTCGATGATGCTACCAGAACCTTCGCGGTCAGGGTTAGCTTTCAGTTCGAGCAGTTCTGCTTCGAGCAGTATTTTTTCGAGCAGCAGGTCGATATTCAAACCACTTTTGGCAGATATTTCCTGGCTTTGGTATTTACCGCCCCAGTCTTCTACCAGCAAGTTGAGTTGTGCCAGCTGTTCTTTGATTTTTTCAGGATTAGCGCCGTCCTTATCAATTTTGTTGATAGCGAACACCATTGGCAGGCCTGCCGCCTGAGAGTGGGAGATCGCTTCCTTGGTTTGAGGCATGATCGCATCGTCCGCAGCTACTACGATAACGGCGATGTCGGCTACCTTGGCACCACGGGCACGCATCGCGGTAAACGCTTCGTGACCAGGTGTATCGAGGAAAGTCAGTTTTTTACCGGTTGCAGTAGTTACCTGGTAAGCACCGATGTGCTGGGTAATACCGCCGGCCTCACCAGCCACTACGTTTGCGTTACGGATATAATCGAGCAAAGAGGTTTTACCGTGGTCAACGTGACCCATGATGGTCACAATCGGCGCCCTCGGTACGAGGTCGGCCGGATCGTCCACTTCTTCTTCTTCGTCGGTATCATCTGCATCGTCCAGACCAATGAATTCAACTTCATAACCAAACTCGCCTGCTACCAGTTCAATAACTTCCGCATCGAGACGCTGGTTAATGGATACCATGATACCCAGGCCCATACATTTCGAGATTACTTCTGCGAAGCTCACATCCATCAGGTTGGCCAGTTCGCTTACAGAAACGAATTCTGTAACCTGCAGTTTGTTACCATCTGCCCCCTGGTTAGCCAGTTGCTCTTCACGTACCTGGCGTTTTTCACGGCGACGGCTCGCTTTGGTGTTTTTACCACCGCGTGAGTTAACGCCGAGTTTGGCCATGGTTTCCTTAATCTTATTCTGGATCTCGTTTTTATCGATTTCTTTATCCTCAGGACGTCTGTTATCGGGTTGGTTGCTACGATAGCCACCGCCTTGTCCGGCAGGACGGTTACCGAAGTTACCGCCGCCTCTGTTTGGTCCGCCACCGTGTTGTGGACGGCCCTGACCGCCGGTACCCTGGTTACGTGGCTGGTGTGGACGGCTTGGTCCGCCACTGTGTGTGCCACCCTGGTTACCACCGGGACCGCGATTACCACCCTGGCCACCGCCCTGGTTACGGTTTTCGTACGGACGGCTGGCACCTGTTCCCTGGCTGCGGTTATCGCCACCGGGGCCGCGGTTACCACGATCTTGTGGAAATTCGCCTGGCTTAATTGGCTCAGGTTTCTTTTCCACTATGATACGCTTACGTTTGCGCTTCTCGTTGTCTTGTTTTGCTTTGTTATCGCGACGGTCGTTGTTCACCGGCAGGTTAATTTTACCGATTACTTTAGGTCCGGTAAGTTTTTCTGCCTGAATGTTGGTGATTACTTTAGACTCATCGTCGTCGCCACCGTCCTGGGTGTCGTTTTTAGGAGCATCGTCCTCTTTTGCTGCCGCAGGGGTCACCACAGTTGTTGCTGGGGGAGGTGTGGCAGGCGTTTCTTTCACGACTACCGCTGCTGGTTTAGCTACGGGGGCTTCTTCTGTTATTACAGCCACTTTTTCTTTTTTATCTTCTACTACTTCCTTCTTATCCTTTACTGGTTCCTGTACCGGTTTAGGGGCGGCTGTTTCAGCGGCCGGTTTAGCCGGTTCTGCTTTTGGTTCAGGTTTAGGCTCGGGCTTTACTTCCTGTGGTTGCGGTTTCTCCGCTACTGGTGGAGGTGCCGGGGCTTCTACTTCTTCCTTTTTAGCAGGAGGTGCAGGTGGCGGTGTAGGTTTTTTGCTACGGGCAGCGCTGTTTAACGCATCCAGATCAATTGTGGCCACAACTTTAGGGCCGCTGATACGGGATGTTTCTGCTGGCTTGGCCGGCTCTTCCTTCACTTCCGCTTTAGGCGGTTCCGGAGCTTTTTCCGGTTGTGGAGGTGGCGCGGGGGCCTGAGCCTGTGGCTGAGGAGGTTCCGGTTTAGGCGTTTCTGCTTTAGGAGGGGCAGGTGTTTCCTGGGCCGCAGCGGGAGCTACCGGCTCTGGTTTCGCCTCCTCTTTAGCAGGCGCATTCTTTTTGGCTGCCGCGGCTGCAGCTTCTGCATCTTCTTTCTCTTTCTTCTTCGCGGCATCTAACACGGTCCCTTTAGGCAAAGCGATCTGGTCGCTTTTGCGCTTATTCGCTTTATCCTGCTGGAACTCCGACTGCAGCGCGCCATACATCTGTGATGTAAGGCGTGCGTTAGGCGAGCCAAATTCTGCCATGTCATATCCTTTATTGGACAGATAGTCAATGAGCGTATCCTTACCAATATTGAATTCCTTGGCAGCAGCCAACAGGCGCGGTGTGTTATTTGTTGATTCGGGCATATTTAATTTCTGCCTCCCCCTACTCCGCCATTAGCGAAGACTGTTTTAACATTAAGTAATTAATCAAATAAATTTCTCTCTTCACTTCATAAAGCCAATCCCACGGGGAAGGTTGGGACGTACTTTATTCTTTTTCAAACTCTTCCTGTAATATTCTGCGCACTTCCGTTACCGTTTCTTCTTCCAGGTCTGAACGACGTACTAACTCTTCGGAAGTTAATTCAAGCACACTGCGAGCGGTATCGCAACCAATGCGTTTGAGTTCGTCGATGATCCATTCTTCGATTTCGTCTGAGAATTCTTCCAGATCGATATCGAATTCGGCCTGTTCCTGCTGCTCGTCGCGGAATACGTCGATTTCATATCCCGTCAATTCGCAGGCCAGTTTTATGTTCACACCTTTTTTACCAATGGCCAGTGATACCTGGTCCGGATTGAGGTAAACGGAAGTGTATTTGTTGTCGTTATCAACGTCCATACGGCTGATCCTCGCAGGCGTTAGCGCACGTTGGATAAGCAGTTGAATGTTGTTGGTGTAATTGATGATGTCTATATTTTCGTTGCGCAGTTCCCGTACGATACCGTGGATACGGCTACCCTTCATACCTACGCAGGCACCTACAGGATCTATACGGTCGTCATATGACTCGACTGCAACTTTAGCTCTTTCGCCCGGCTCACGCACGATCTTCTTGATCACGATAAGTCCGTCGAAGATTTCCGGAACCTCTATCTCCAGCAATTTTGCCAGGAAGGAGGGGTGGGTCCTTGAAAGGATGATCAGCGGAGAGTTGTTTTTCATCTCAACTTTCTTCACTACTGCCCTTACATTTTCTCCCTTTTTAAAGTAATCTGTCGGTATTTGTTCCGGCTTAGGCAATATTAACTCATTCCCTTCATCATCCAATAATAAAACTTCTTTTTTCCACACCTGGTAAACCTCACCATTCACAATTTCACCTACCCTGTCTGCATATTTTTTAACCAGGATGTTCTTTTTCAGGTCGCCGATACGGGCAGAAAGCGTTTGTTTAGCTGCCAGAATGGCGCGACGGCCGAAATCCATGATCTCCACCTCTTCGTACAAATCCTCACCTACCTGGTAATCGGGTTCTATCTTAATGGCGTCTGTATAGGCAATCTGGGCGTTATCGTCTTCCACCTCACCATCTTCAACGATGGTACGGCGACGCAGGATTTCCAGGTCACCTTTTTCGGTATTTACGATCACGTCGAAGTTCTCATCTGAGCCATACTTTTTGCGCAAGAGCGTTTTGAACACATCTTCCAATACCTTCATTAACGTCGGCCGGTCGATATTTTCCGCTTCTTTAAACTCCGTGAATGACTCAATCAGGTTAATACTAGCCATGTTTTTTCATTATTTTAAAACACAATACACACGTGGGTGTGCTTGATCTCAGAGAAATTTATATCTGTTACTTTTTGTTCCTTCTTTTTTCCGATCAGCTCCTCAATAGTTAGCTGTTCTTCAGTTACCGCCAGCAGTTTGCCCTCTTTAGAGGTGCCGTCCAGCAACGTCACTTCCACCTTACGGCCAATGTTTTTCTGGAACTGGCGCGGCGATTTAAGCGGCTCATCCAGTCCCGGAGAAGATACCTCCAGCGAAAAATCATCGTTCGGGAAAAGTCCGGATGTTTCCAGGTGCGGGTAAAGCGCGCGGTTAAAAGATACAAGTTTGGAAATGGCAGCGCCATTGTCTGCATCTATATACACCTTCACATTATTGGTGGGCTTGATCTTAATCTCTACCAAAAAATACTCGGGGTTTTCCGCTATCACTGTTTCCACCAGCGCCTGTATCGATGCTATTATTTGTTCGTTTGCCATACAAAAAACGAGAAGGGGACTCTCTCGTCCCCTTCTTTTGATTCTTTTTATCAATTGCAAAATTAAGATTTTATTTCAATACAAAAAGTATTTTTAGGTAATTAACAGCGAATTGCCGACCACAGCGCTACCAAGGCCTCACATGTAAAATAAAGAACCTATATTGCCGCCATCAAATCAAACAAAACATTATGCACTGGTTATGGTTTATACTGATAGGTGCTGCCGCCGGATGGCTGGCAGGCCTTTTAATTAAAGGTCGCGGACTGGGATGCCTGGGAAATATTTTGCTGGGAATAGTTGGCGGTGTATTGGGCGGCTGGATTTTCCGTCAGCTGGAAATTAAGCCGGCTGGCACATTTGTTACGGCTTTCGCAGGGGCTTTCGTTATATTGCTGATAGCAAACCTGATCAGCAGAAAGTAAGCATGCGTGCTTTTTTCCATCATATTAAAAAAATTAACCTCGAACTGGTGATATGGACCGGCGGACTGCTGGCCCTATATTTCATCAATCCCGCCCATCCTCCCATCATAGATCTTTGTCCGCTGCACCGTATGGGTTTTACCTGGTGCCCAGGCTGCGGGCTGGGAAGATCGGTAAGTTACCTGCTTCACGGCAACCCGGCCGCTTCCTGGCAAATGCATAAACTGGGAGGATTTGCGCTGCTGGTGTTGCTGCTGCGGATTTACCGGCTGGCGAGAAATCAATACAGCGACTATCAACTTTCCAGGATCAACAAATGATAATTTAATTTTATCTTTAAGTCATGAACACAAACTACTACTTCTCTATGCTACCTGGTGCAGAACCTGAAGAACTGATGTGGCTTCAGGAACTGACAAAAAATTATGATGAGGAAACCCGTCATCGTTTCATCAGCATTTATGGCCAGCGCCGTAAAGATCCCCAAACCGTTCTGATCTGCTGCCTTCTCGGATTTGTAATTGTGGCGGGCGTCCACCGTTTCATTACCGGGAGTATCGGCCTGGGTATACTTTACTTCTTTACCGGAGGCCTTTGTTTGGTGGGAACTATAATTGATACCATCAATTATCGCAAAATTACCTGGGAGTTTAACAAACAGGAAGCGATGAACGCCGCAGCCCTGCTGGGTTACAAGTTTAATTAATCCTTTTTGCTAATAATAAAAGGCTGCTTCCCGTGCGAAGCGGCCTTTTGCATTTAAAGCCTTACTAGTTAAAGAAACCTTAAAAACACCCCTGCTATTACGGCACGAACTGGATATTCCGCTACCTTTGTTTCTATGTTAAAATTTCTGTTATACTTATTTCTTACATGGCTGTTCTACAAGCTGGTGTTTGATTTTATCATACCAGTGTACAGAGCCACGAAACACGTAAAGCGTCAGATGAACGACATGCAGGAGCATGTGCGTGAACAATACCGTCAACAGCAAGAGTCTTCCACAGGATATACCGCTAATCCCCGACAACAAGCTACTGAGCAGGTGAAAAAGCCTGTAAATCCCGACGATTACATCGAATTCGAGGAAACTAAATAAGCCTTTTTAATTTGCCGGACGAAATATATCCAGTATGGTGCGTGGCGCCTGCAGGTGAATGGTTTTTATGCCCAATTCCTGTGCTGCGGTAATGTTTGGCAGCGTATCATCAATAAATAAGGTGGCAGCGGGATCTAATTTATTCTCGTCGAGTATGATCTGGTAAGCTTCTTTCTCCGGCTTGCGGTATCCTATTTTGTGGGAATAGTACGACTTGTTGAAGAACAGATCAAGGGAAGGCAGGCCTCGTGACTGGAACAATATGGCATTGAACGCGCTTTGATGAATTGCGTTGGTATTACTTAAAAGAAAGGTGTCGTAATAGTTTTGCAGTTGCTGCAGCACCTGTAAGCGCGCTACGGGAAAATCGAGCAACATGGCATTCCAGGCGGTTACAATCTGTTCGATCGTTACTCCGTCAGGCGCTGCTTTTTGTAGTTCATGAAGAAAATCATCGTTACTGATACCGCCTGTTTCCAGATCTTCGAACAACGCATTGGCGTGGAATTGTGAGTACAATTCACGAAAGTTTTTTACGCCCAGGTCGATAAACGCCTGCTCCGTAAGCATGTAATCGATATTTAGAATTACGCCACCAAGGTCGAAGATGATATGTTTGATTCCTTCCATTACTGCATTTTTTATCAGCCGCGGCAAAGGTAACACAGCGTAGTTTAAAGGGAACACAAAAAAATTTTGAATTGAATAAAAAATATTTACTTTTGCCCTCCCTTGAAAGAGGGGACGTTCTTCGGAACAGGTCCTATAGCTCAGTTGGTTAGAGCACCTGACTCATAATCAGGGGGTCCCAGGATCATGCCCTGGTGGGACCACGAAATTCAGAAAAGCACTTGTCATACGGCAGGTGCTTTTTTTATTGATACTATTTTACCAAATGGCTTTGGAGTTACCCCGGAGTATGGAGAGAGTGTGGTGGAAGTTAGGAGAGGCCGTGGTGAAGATGGTTAAAATATTACCAGCGGCCCGTCTTTTGCATTACTAGTTGATAAAACCAGACCAACATGACGACCATATTAAGCCGGATAACCATATCAGCCCTGTTACTGACCACTATTGCCTGTACACAACAACCCGATTGCAGAGGAGTAGACTATAAAGGCAAAGATGCCATTTCTTCCATACTTGCGTACGATACAGTAATCCCCAATACGGTGCTTATCGTCCCCGATTCCATCGTTCAATCTTCCACAAAAGAAATTACCACGGTGCTGGACACACTCACATCCCGCGGATTGCTTACTTACCGGCTGCTCGACAGCAGCATGTCGCGCAGGCGACTTACCGGACCGCTATTGAATGGGCCCGACACCAGTTTGTTTTACCGTTACGCTATCAGCTGGACCGCAGGGTTCAGGGAGCAATATCCGTCCGAAAATTATCATGATGTGATCAGTGTCAGCTTCCTCGGCAGGGATATGAGCGGAGAAGTACGCTACGGAGGCCACGAAATAAGGGTAAGGAAAATCTCCATTATAGAAGACGATTCCCTGTTTTTCCAGCAGAACTGCCGGTCAACAAGTTTCCACTACACTTATAAACTGGAACCTTTGAACCAGCTGGGAGAGGCAATAGGCCATTCTGTTTATTCGGAAGTAATCAGAAGCAAGAAAACGGATGGAATGGTCCAACAAATACAAAGGCCCACAATTGAAGTTGCAGGCCCCTAGTTATTTTTTTTGGTATGATATAATATGTTTCCTCGGGAACGTTCATCGGGCTTATTAATGAAGTCGTGTCGGGTCCGTCCATAGGAGCAATTCCGAAGAAGAAATATTTAATGAACAAGATAAATAGTAGCAGCATCAGCCAGGTTGTTTAGTTACAAAGCTATCGTTTACTTCCTTCATGTGCTTTTCCAGTAACTCGGACAGCTGCCTTTCCCTGGTGAAGAAGGCCGACTTGCCTGAAAGATTGTGCATTTCGGCAGGATCGTTTTCCAGGTTGAACAACTGCTTCGTTTCGCGACCCTTCACTTTATACCAGATCAGTTTCCAGTTATCGGCCGTCCGTACGGCCCGTTGTACGTCCTTGTATGCGGTGTATATTTCACTGCGGCCGGAGGAAGTTTTCTTCACCACGGGCAGAAGGCTTTGGCCTTCGAGGCCTTCCGGTGTTTTAAGTCCTGCATATTCGCAGAGCGTGGGAAATATGTCGGTGAGCGTACAGAGGGCGTTCCGGCGTGTATCTGCAGGCAAACCGGGGCCCGATATAATAAGTGGTACGCGCATGCTGTGATCGTACAGGTTTTGTTTACCCAGTAAGCCGTGTTGCCCTACAGCCAGGCCATTATCGGCCGTAAAAACAATAAGTGTGTTGTTCGCTTTCCCCGACTTTTCCAGCGCATCCAGCACTTTACCGATACAATCGTCTACTTCGGTGATCATGGCGTAGTAGGAGGCTATCTCCTTTTTCACCAGGTTGGTATCGCGTGGGCTTGGAAGCAGCTTTTCGTCGCGCACTTCCATTTCGCCGTTATCGAAAGGATGTTCCGGAAGATAGTTAAGCGGCAGTGGGATCCTGGCTGAATCGTACCGCTTTGCGAATTCCGCGGGCGGAGTGCGGGGATCGTGCGGGGCGGTGAAGGCCACGTACATCAGGAAAGGAGATGCGTCTTTTTTCTGTTCCAGGTATTTAACGGCCGCCTCCGCGTAGTACTCGCTGGAGAAGTGGTCGCCGGTGAACTGGCTGGCTGCGGGATATTTGCCGGAGCTGTCAAAATGATACAGCCTGGGGGTGTTGTGACCTCCGGTTTGTTCCTGGTGCATACCGCCCAGGAATATGTTATCGGCAGTGGTAAACGAGCTTTTAAAGGCTTCGCGGCTGTTATGCCACTTACCCGTTTCAAAGGTTTCGTACCCCTGGCTGCGGAAATAAGCGGGGAAAGTAGGGTAGTCGCAACCGGCATTCATAAAACACTCTGGCAACTGGTAATATGGTTTGCCGCTCAGCAACATGGCCCTGCTGGGCGCGCATACCGCACCGCTATTGGCCCCTAGGATGTGCGCGCGGGTAAACGCAACGCCGCGGCGCTTCAGCCTGTCCATATTCGGTGTTTGTATATAACGGTTGCCCAGCGCGTGAATAGTATTGAACCGCTGGTCGTCGGTAACAATAACGAGGATGTTCGGCTTAGCCGCCTGCTGCGCCAGCACGGGCTTCCCAACTACACTAAGGCCGGCAAAAAGGGCAAATAACAGGAAATTCCCTGCCCTTTGTTTCTTGAACATATGATCGGTTTTTGATGCGGCCACTCTAAAGGCCAGGCAAAGGTGGAATAGAAAAAGAGGCCCGGTACTGACCGGGCCTGTGAATTATCCTTTAACAATTTTATTATAGGAAGTGGCAATTCCCTTAATGAGCGAAGAGCTGAAGCCCTGATGCTCCATTTCGTTCAGGCCTGCGATGGTGCAGCCTTTGGGAGTGGTCACTTTATCTATTTCTTCTTCCGGATGACGTTTTTCGCGGATCAGCAGTTCTGCGGCGCCTTTTACAGTTTGGGCGGCAATGAGGTTGGCTGTTCTCACATCAAACCCGATCTCTATTCCTCCCTGTATGTTGGCGCGGATGAAGCGAAGCGCGTAGGCGATACCGCAGGCGCCCAGTACAGTAGCGGCGTCCATCAGTTTTTCGTCGATGCTTACGGTTACGCCCAGTTGGTTAAACATACTTTCAACCCAGCTTACCTGGTCGGCATTAGCGTATTTATGGCAAATACAGGTCATTGATTCACCTATGGCGATAGCGGTGTTGGGCATCGCCCTAACCAGCGGCATATTACCGCCAACGATGGTTTCCAGGTCTTCTATCAAAATACCCGTTACCACGCTGATGAGTATCTGCTTTGCGGGGTTAAACTGTGGCACCAGGCCCGCCAGCACTTCTTTTACGTTATAGGGCTTTAGTGCTACCAGCACCACATCAGCACCGGCAACTGCCTTTGCATTATCTGCCTCAATATTTACACCTTGATCTTTTAACTTGCCCAGTGTGGCAGTATTGCGTTTGGTAATGGTTATGTCCGCGGCTTTTGAGAACCCGCTCTTCAACAATCCCTCTGCTATGGCGGAGCCAAGATTTCCGCCACCGATAATGGTAATTTTCTTCGATGACATACTCGCTGTTTTATCCCTTGTTAGGCCTGGTAAGGTAAAACAAAACAGCCAGTGTTGCAACACCGGTTTAAATAGCAAACGGCGGCCTTCGGAAAGGTCGCCGTTCTGTTATAATTCCCAAAGCTGGTATTAATCGAGTGTTACATGGCTCCAGTTTTCGCCGCTTTTGATCCGGTATAACTGCATTTCGCTGATATCGAACTGCTCGGCAATCTGTTTCATGGTTTTGCGGCCAGGCTTGGCCAGTATGCGTTTGATGCTCTTCACCTTGGTGATGTTGAGCTTCAGGCCTTTTACGCGGTTACGCTGGCGAAGTTTATAAGCCAGTTTGGCCGGACTGTTTTGCTGGTGTTCCTCCATTTCCTGCTTGGTTGCCCAGCGCAGGTTGGTGGCTTTATTGTTCTTTTTATCGAAATCGAGGTGAATAACGAAACGGTGCGTTCGGCCTGGCTTAGTGCAAAATAGTTTGGCCACCTCGCGGTGCAGATAAAGAGACTGATAGCTGTCTGCCGGTTTGATGTTTAATACAGTGTATCCCTCTACTGTAGATCCCGTAAGGACTTTGCCATCTTCATGGCTTTCGGAGTAGCTGATTACCCTCCCGAGATTTGATACTGCGTATCTCTTACGCAGGGCAGATTTATTTTTTATCTGCAAGTCTTTCCAGACTTCGTTTCTAAGATTTTTAAATGCGGTGGCCATGTGAAGTAAGTTTTTTAGTTTGAATTTTGGGGGAACCTGTCTTTAAAAAACCACACATCCATTCTTCGTACATTCCGGTTACTGAATCTTTGCCGATGGGGAGTTATACTACCTTGTAAGGTATTGTTCTTAGTTGCGCTAATATCCTGCTGAACTTGTCCGGATTTTTTGTAAGTTGCTGATTGTGAATAAATATGTCTACTACGTGGAAATATGTTGATATACCGAGCCGGTTGCCATACTACCAGGATTTCTGTTATTGTTCACTGCCTGTACATAACTACAGGTTTGGGGACTAATTGTTCGTATTTCCTGCACCATTATTAACATAAATGTTTTTATAGCCGGTGGCAACGATTTGTTTTAGTGTACCAGTTACCGTAAATTCTACTTTAACACAATTGGACGTTAAAACATTTAATATTGATTCCGGGGACCGTCAACTGGAAAACACAATGTAAATTTACAGAAATTATACTGAGAACGATCATGACCGGTTACCTTAATAAACAACCTGCGGCGCTTCAACTTTCTACGTTAATTGGCTTCTTTATCGGATTTTTCCTGATCTATGGCGCTTTTATGCAGTTGGTGTTTCCTGCTATCAGCGGCGGCTATACGCTGGAAAGCCTGTTAACAGCAGTCAAAAAGGATTCAGGGCTGGTGAACTATCTGAAATTAGCACAATTTCTATACACTTTCATTGTTTTTCTTGTTCCAGGTGCGCTTTTTATCTATCTCACCGAACCACTTGCCGGGGTGGGACTGGAAAAAGGCCCCTCCATTTACAATCTCATATTCGCCGTGCTTATCATGGCCAGTGCTTTGCCGGTGATTGGTTACCTGATGGAGTGGAACGAAACCTGGCCCATGTCAGACAGTTTGCGCCAGCTGGAAAAAGAGGCGGAAGAGCAAACGAAGATCATGCTCAGCATGCCCAACATCCCCTCGCTGCTTGTTAACCTGTTAATGGTAGCGGTGATGCCGGCCATTGCGGAGGAACTGTTTTTCCGTGGCGCCATGCAGCGGGTATTTACCAGAATGGTTAAAAACGGATGGGTAGCGGTGATCATCACCTCAATTATCTTTTCCGCCATCCATATGCAATTCCTGGGCTTTGTGCCCCGCTTTGCCTTGTCGGTGTTGCTGGGCGGTATTTACCTGCTTAGCGGCAACCTTTGGCTGGCCATCATTGCACACTTTCTCAACAATGCCCTTAGCGTAGTGTTATTTTACGTTGGGCAGGGCGAAGCCGACGAAAGTTTGCCATGGTATATTAACATTCTAAGCGGGGTTGTGGTGCTGGCATTACTTTTTATGATGCGCCGCAACAACAGATCAATAGCAACAATAAAACAACAAGATTATGGAGAAAGACTGGGTTAGAGTATTTACGAGCAACCAGGCGTTCCGTTCGGAGCTGGTAAAGGGAATGTTGATAGAGAATGGCGTGAGCGCGGTGTTGCTCAGCCGGCAGTCGTCGGCTTTTCAGCAGATGCTGCCGGGTATGGAAGAGGTGTATGTACACGTTTCCCAGAAGGATGCGGCCGAAAATCTTATCCGTGAGGCAGGAGAAGAGAACATTGAAAACAATTTATAGATTTGCACCTGATCAAATATAGCTTTACAGCCGTTCAATGAAGACCTTCATTACCCGTACGATATCGGCCCTCTTCTTTGCAGCAATTATGCTGGGGGGCATCCTATATAATCCGTTTACCTTTTTCCTGCTCTTCTTTATCGTTAATTTCTTCGCCCTGCAGGAGTACTTCCGGCTGGTAAGGAAGATTGACCCGGAGTATGAGCAGATCACCACCTGGCATAAATACGGCGTGCTGATAGCCAGTTGCGGTATTATGATGGCCTTTTCGGGCGATCAGTTTGGCGGGCCCACCCTTTCGCTGGGTTTTCTTGGCTGGACAGTAGCCGTGATATTCATGATGGTATTGCCCCTGGGCGAAATACTCATGAACAACACCTTTTCCCTTAAGAACATGGGATATTCGGCACTTGGACTGCTGTACGTTACCGTATCCATGGGTATGCTGGTTGATATGCGGCTGCAGGACTCCCTGCAATTTACCATGCCATCGGGCCGCCCCATCGGTTACCTTGTTCCGCTTTTACTGATCCTTTTTATATGGATAAACGATACCATGGCCTATATTGTAGGCTCGTTAATCGGTCGTACCCCCTTCTTCCCCTCCATCTCTCCCAAAAAAACAACTGAAGGCTCGGTAGGAGGAATGATACTGGCGGTGGCCACTGCTGGCATTTTTGGCTGGTACTGGGGGCAACAGGTGCTGGCATTTCAGCATTGGCTGGCAATAGCGGGTATAGCAGCTGTGTTTGGCACCGTGGGCGATTTGCTGGAATCGAAGCTAAAAAGGCTGGCCGGGGTAAAGGATTCTGGCAACATGATGCCTGGCCACGGCGGTTTCCTCGACCGTTTCGACTCGCTGCTGCTGGCAGCGCCGTTTGCCTGGATTTATGTATACTTTTTCCTTAGCTAGGAATATTTAACTTCGTACCGCGGTTTGCAGCCATATGCACAGCCGACCTCATATTTAACTTTTAATCAATCAAGCAACAAAAATGAAAATCCATCGCGAAGGATCGGCAACTATTTTATTGACTTTACTGGCACTGGCGCTGATTAATGGCATCGTGTATTACTTTACCAGCCAATTTGCCATCGTTACCTGGGGGCTGCTGATCATTTCTCTTGCGTTCTGGCTGTTCATCATCTCCTTTTTCCGTATACCCAGCAGGGTGTTTAAAGAAGATGAAAACCTGATCATTGCGCCGGCAGATGGCAAAGTGGTGGTGATCGAAGAAACGGTGGAAGCCGAGTACTTTAAAGACAAAAGGCTGCAGGTTTCTATCTTCATGAGCCCCGCCAATGTACACGTAAACCGCAACCCTATCAGCGGCACCATCAAACTTTCGCAATACCATGCCGGTAAGTACCTGGTGGCCTGGCATCCTAAATCATCTACCGAAAATGAACGACATACTGTAGTAATCGATAATGGTAAAACAGAAATACTCTGCCGCCAGATCGCCGGCGCCCTTGCCCGCAGGATCGTGAACTATATGAAAGCAGGTATGCAGGTGAAACAGAACAGCGAGATGGGCTTCATTAAGTTTGGCTCCCGTGTGGACATTTACCTGCCTGTTGGCACCAAAGTGAACGTGGAACTGAACCAAACCGTACGTAACGGCCAAACGGTGATCGCTACCCTTTCGTAAAGGTGTTTTAACAGTTCGTTTTCGTTTTAATGGGTTATCTTTAAAATAATAAATACAGCCTGCTATGAAAACATTATTCATCTCTGCCGCTACCGTATTATTTTTTGCCGCTACCGTTGTAGCGCAGGATAAAACTAAAGCTCCGGCTAAAGCGAAAGAAAAAACCGAGGCAACCTGTAGTAAAACCGCCAAAGGCAAATCATGCTGCACACAGCCATCAAAAGCAGCGGCACTGAGAACGGCCAAACCGGCGAAAATAGCTACGGCTCCGGCTCCAAAGAGTTAACAATTGCTTGTTATAATTGAAAAAGCACTGCCTTTACGGTCAGTGCTTTTTTTATGTGTTGTTGTATCTTCTAAAGGATTTTTTTCAGTTCACTTAAACAGGAGATGGAATAAGTAGGGGTGATGGCCGATGTGGTAACTGCTGGTCCAAAATATACCTGGTCCATACCTACATTACGTGCGCCCAGAATGTCTACATCCATCGTATCGCCTATCATAATGCTTTCGGCGGCGGTAGTGCCGGCCTTACCCATGGCGAAATCGAATATTTCGCGGTGTGGTTTAAGGCTGCCTGCCGATTCGGAAGTGATAACATGTGTGAAGTAATGGCCGATGCCCGCGTGTTTCATTTTTAACAGCTGCGTATCCTCAAAACCGTTGGTAATAAGGTGCATCGGATAGTTTTTAGCGGCCAGGTAGTCGAGTACCTCCGTGGCATATGGAAAAAGGGCAGTGCGGGTGGGCAACACTTCCAGGAACTGCTCACTCAGCATATTACACAGCTTTTCGTCGGCAATTTTGTACTCGAGGAAGGTGAGCCAGAAACGTTTGAAGCGTAGCTCTTTACGATTAATGATACCCTTACGGAAGCGGTCCCACAGGCGGTCGTTATGCACAGAGTAACGGGCATAAAAGTCTTCGAAGGAAACAATGCCCCTGTTACTAAGGGTATTTACTTCATAAAGATGCTGCAGGGTATGCGTGGCATTGGTCTCAAAGTCCCACAGGGTGTGGTCGAGGTCGAAAAAAACGTGTTTATACTTCATAATCCATCATTCACCTGGCACGGGCCGTGAGCAACAAAATTAGCACAAGAAAGGCAAAGGATTTATTTTTATCCTGTTAAAAACGTTTGAGCATAGATATGAATGCAGTTATAACCGGTGCCAGTAAAGGAATTGGCAGGGCAGTAGCCGAGAGGCTGGCCCGCGAAGGATTTAATGTGGCTATTTGCGCCCGCAACACTAAGGCGTTGGATGAGGCCGCCGCCGCTATTCAACAGCAAAACCCGTCTGTAAAGGTATTGGCCATACCGGCCGATATGGGCGATAAGGCTGCGGTGATGGCTTTTGCACAAACCGTGAACGAACAGTTTGGTGCCATCGACATACTGGTGAACAATGCTGGTATTTTTGTGCCCGGCGCTCTACATCAGGAGGAAGATGGTCATCTCGAAAAGATGATGGCTGTTAACGTATACAGTGCCTATCACCTTACCCGCGCCCTGTTGCCTGGCATGATGGCCCGCAAAAAGGGTCACATCTTCAACCTTTGTTCTACCGCCAGTCACAAGGCATATCCCAATGGCGGTTCGTACAGCATTACGAAATTCGCCCTGCTCGGCTTTTCGCAAAACCTGCGCGAAGAGTTAAAACAACATCGTGTAAAAGTAACGTCTGTGAGTCCCGGCCCCACCTTAACTGCGTCGTGGGAAGGCTTTGAAGCGCCGACCGACCGCATGATGCCACCTGAAGATATTGCCAGCGTGATCTGGAGCGCTTACAACCTGGCCGAACAAACGGTGGTAGAAGACATCCTGTTAAGGCCGGTATTGGGCGATATCAGCTAGATAGCTTTATCCGCCCTTCATCCCCCAAACCCTTTACTGTAGTTAATTTGAGGCATAATCCTTTGTGTTATTTTTAACTTACTTTTAACTTGTTTTTAATGTTTTAGGGAGGCGGCATTGGTTAAATTTGTTTTTGATGATTCACATGACCCGGATAGGTAAAAAAAGTATCTTAACATTATTGGCCTGTTGCACCGCCATCGTGGCGATGGCGCAGGCAGACTTCCGTTTCTCTACGCAGGTGAGCAGTAATACTGTTGCATTGGACGAGGCTTTTCAGATCCAGTTCACATTGGAAAATGCGCCGAACCTGTCGCAACTGTTACCACCCGATTTTAAGGACTTCGATGTGTTGCAGGGGCCCATGCAGTCCAACAGCACCTCCATTACAAATGGCAGGCGCACCGATGTTGTTGCGCTTATTTACCTGCTGCGGCCTAAACGTATCGGCAACTTCACACTCGCCGGGGCTACCGCCAGGGTTGATGGCGTAACCCGGAAATCGAACCCGGTAACCATAGAGGTGGTGAAAGCGGTGGGCAATCGCAACAACCTGCCACAACCACAACATCAGCCACAGCAAATGCCGCAGGGTTATGGCAGAAGGCCATCCCAGGGTATTGAAGACCAACCCTCCATTGTAAGGAAAGGCGAAGATGTGAATGAGAAACTGCGCAAAAATATCTTTCTAAAAGTGGATGTTGATAAAACCAGCGTGTTCGAAGGTGAGCAGGTAACAGCCACTTACAAACTATATACACGACTTAACACCTCCTCTAACGTAACTAAAGTGCCTGCATTTAAAGGCTTTTCTGCGAAAGACGTGGAACTGCCCAACCCACCGCAGGCCACTATTGAAACGGTGAATGGCGCTACCTTCAAAGTGTTCACCATCCGTAAAACAATGCTTTTCCCATTGCAAAGCGGTGCGCTGGAGTTAGATCCGGTAGAAGTTGACAATCAGGTGCGACTGATCAAACTGGGGGCTAACACCCGACGTAATCAGCAGCTCGACGATCCTAATTTCCGCGACGTGTTTGGCAACAGTCCGTTCGACGATCCATTCTTTGAAGATTTCTTTAACCGGCCAGAAGTTACTTACGAAGACGTTCCTTATAAAATCAAAAGCAATCCCGTAACCATAACCGTAAAGCCACTGCCAACGGCTCACCGCCCGGCAAGTTTTACCGGTGCAGTTGGCCAGTTTGAAATGACGGCCACCGGCGATAAAAAAACACTAAGTACCGACGATGCGCTTACTGTTAAAGTAACTATTACCGGCGTGGGCAACGTAAACCTGATGAGGGCGCCCGAAGTAGCAGCCAGCGATGCGTTTGAGAAATTTGATCCGAAGGTTATGGACAATATCGACAAAAACAGCAATCCGCTTAGCGGCTCCAGGCAGTTCGAGTACATATTTATGCCTCGTGAAGCCGGCGCGCAAACTTTGCCTGCGGTGGAGTTCAGTTACTTCGATCCTAAGAAGGGAGAATATAAAATACTGCGCTCGCCCGACTTCCCGTTACAGGTAAGCGCCGGCAAAAACACCAACAAGGATAAGCAGGACTACAGCAACCTTGGCCGTAATGATCTGTCCAACATCTACCCCACCGTTAAAGGCTGGGTAAAACAAACACCTTACCTGTTTGGCAAACCATTATTCTGGGCGCTGCTCGTGTTGCCATTACTGCTTTATGGTGGTGTTGCATTTTACCGCAGGAAGCAGGAATACAAGGTGAATAATGCCAATGTACTGCGACATAAAAACGCGAACAAAGTAGCACTCAAACGCCTGGAATTGGCGGCGCGTTATCTGAAAGAAGAAAAAGACAAAGCCTTCTACGAAGAAATATCCCGTGCCGTGTGGGGATACCTAAGCCACAAACTGCGCATACCGATGGCGGAACTCAGCAAACAGCTGGTGCAGGAGAAGTTGCAGGATAAAGTAGAAGAGAGTAATACCAGGGAGCTTTTTGAACTGCTGGACAATTGTGAGATGGCGCTTTATGCGCCGGTTGGCAGCAGCCAGTCGCGGCAGCATACGTATCGCCAGGCCATTGATGTAATCAGCAAACTGGAAGACGAACTGAAAAAAGTAATGGCTTAACAGAAGCATCAACCAACACCCACTATGATCCGCTCTATCCTACAATTTTGTATGCTTTCTATAGTCATGGTCACAATGACCGTGCGCCTGAGCTTTGCCGCTACACCGCCACAGCAGCGCTTCGAGAAAGCGAATGCCCTGTACAAACAACAACAATACACACAAGCCGCCGCGCAATACCAGCAACTGATAGATGAGGGCTATCTTTCGGCCGAACTTTATCTGAATGCAGGCAATGCCTACTACAAAAGCAGTGCGATGGGCGAGGCGATATACAGTTACGAAAAGGCGCAACAGATTGACCCCGGTAACGAAGCTGTGGGCCGCAACCTGGCGCTGGCCAACCAGAAGATCGGCAGCACAGCACAATCGCTTCCGCTGTTATTTTTCGAGCGTTGGTGGATGGACCTTCAACGTTTACACAGCACCAATGGCTGGGCTATAGGCACTATCGTTTTGTGCTGGATATTGATCATCGTTTTCGCTGTTCATCGTTTTATATCACGCAGTATTTTACTTCGCATAGCAGGTTATTTAACGGCTGCTCTGTTTATTGGCTACTTCGCCATGGCAGCGTGGGTATATAACCGCGCGCAGCACCAGGACATTGGCATTGTAATGCATGGCATGGCCAAAGTGAAAGCCGCGCCAGATGCCAATAGTAAAGAATTGTTCGAGGTAAAAGAAGGCATTCGCCTTGATGTGGTTGACCGTACCGCAACGTTTTACAAAGTTGCATTGAACGACGGTAAAACCGGCTGGGTACCGGTGGAAAGTATTAAGACTTTATAACCTTTCTATACGCATCAGGAATTCCTGTTTCCGGTTCCGGGAAACAGGAATATTTTTGCCATCCAACAGAATGATCTCCCCTCCATCGCCCTTAATGTATTTATCCATGTAAGCAAGGTTGATCATAAAGCTGTGATGCACACGAAAAAAACCTTTCTCCCCTAATACTTCTTCCACTTCTTTTAAGGTACGGCAAATGAGCATTGGTTTTTCGCCCTGCTGCATAAATATACGCGTATAACCACCGTCCGATTCGCAGTAGGTAATGTCTTTAACCGCCAGCATGCGTAAGCCATCCATGGTGGGGAAGGCCAGTCGTTCGTTCGGTTGAATGTGCTGGTAGAGGTAGTGCATGAGGTTATTTACATGCTTGTCCGAGTTGTTGTTCCGTTTGGCCAGAGCTTTGTCTACCGCATCGGCCAGTTCCTCTTTATCAACAGGTTTAAGCAGGAAATCGAGCGCACTATGGCGGATAGCCTGTATGGCGTATTGGTTATAAGCAGTAGTAAAGATGATAGAAAAAGAATGGGTTGTGCAGCGTTTGAGCATTTCGAAGCCCGTCATACCGGGCATTTCCACATCGAGGAATAAGAGTTGGGGTTGATGTTTTGCGATTGCGTCGAGGCCTTCCTGGCCATTTTCGCATAATGCCACGATCTCTACATCGGCGCAATACCTGTTAAGGAGTACCTGTAATACTTCGCGACAATGCTTTTCATCATCAACAATAATAGCCTGCATATTTTAATAGATGTGGTGAACCCTGCAGTAAAGATACCGCAAAGGATTCGTTTACTCTGCACCGGCGAGAATTTTCTCTTCGCCGGCCGGGGGCTGCAGCGATGTATCGGGCAGGGTAATCACGGTGTAAGTCCCGCTCACCCGGCGTTGGGGATCGTAGAGGTGTCGGGTGGTAATTTCCGCGTGGGTATCGTACCGTACGTTCATGAGTTGTATGCGTTCGGCGGCAATGTTGGCCCCTTCGTTGCCAGGTTCGGGCGTAAGAGAAACACCACGATGGGTGCCGTTATCTTCGAGGCGGATGTATATATGGCTCATCGTGCGGCCGATCTCTATTCTCAGGTAACCGCCGGTGGGCTGCTGGCGCATGAGCAGCCGGTTATAAATGGCGTGGCGTACATAAGGCTGGATAATAAACGGCGGAAGCATGGTTTGTTCCTGGTTTACATCCTTCATCACTTTTATTTCGCAGCTAAATTTTTGTCCGAACCTCAGTTGTTCCAGTTCGATATAAAGTTCCAGTGCTTCGAGTTCCGCCGACAGCGAAATCCATTCGCGGCGGCTGTTTTCGATGGTTAACCGCATGAGTTTTGCGAAGCTCATCAGGTGGCGGCTGGCCTCGTCGGTACTGGTGGTAAGAATGAAGTTGTGGATGGCGGAGAGGCTGTTAAATATAAATGCCGGGTCCAACTGTGCCTGAAAGGCGTGCATTTCCAGCGAGCGCCATGACTTGCGCACTTCCTGCTGCCGGCGCATTTTGCCTTTCCATTTCCGCTCGCGCCAAAGAAAAAGGCAAAGAAAAACCGCCGATCCCGAAACGGAGATCGCCCAATAGGGCCAGCTGGCATTTTTTAAGATATCACTTAGCGTATTCAAAACAATCAGGTACTGTAAAGGCTGTTAAATTCCTCAGCTATTTGTAAATATAGATGCCGTTGAAATCACAAAAAAACGTCAATTATTATTGGGCGGTTTTTTGTGCATAAGAGGGCGTTTTGATGAAATAAGTGGTTGGGGTAAACCGGTGTAGCGAAACGCTGTGTACGAGGGGTACATCCTTTAAATAGAAACAGAAATGGGGAAATGTTAAGGACGGGCGGCCATGTATACACCAACTTACATCAAGGGACATTATTCCTGAACACACCGTCGTTATACACTACAGCCACCGTCACAGGGTAGCTCTATCCAACTAAAAGACAACAACATCCAATAAAAAAGGGGCTTAAAGCCCCTTATCAAACGTCTGTAAATTTATATCCAACTCCCCTTACCGAGTGGAAGTACCGCGAATTGCGGCTGTCTTCTTCAAAGTACTTACGGAAGTTAAGAATGAAGTTGTCGATGGTGCGGGTGGTAGGATAAACATTGTATCCCCAAACCACCTGTAAAATCTTTTCCCTGGTTACCACTTCGCCTTTGTTTTCGATCAGCAGTTTCAGCAACATGGTCTCTTTTTTAGAGAGTTCATGGTGTTTGCCGTCTTTACCCACGCATTCCTGCGCGGCAAAATCGATGGTGTTGCTGCCAAAGCGGTATACATTCGGCACGCTGTCCTTATCCTGGATCTTCTTGTTCTTTACGATCAGCTTTTCCACGCGCAGCAGCAGCTCTTCCAGGTTAAAGGGTTTGGTCATATAGTCGTCGCCACCCTTTTTGAGGCCCAGTACCCTGTCGGCGCTACTGTTTTTGGCGCTCAGGAACAGGATAGGTACTTCGTTGTTCTGTATGCGGATGTTCTCGCATACAGCTATGCCGTCCATTTCGGGCAGCATAATATCCAGTATGATCAGGTCGAAATATTCGTTCTTAACAGCTTTCAAAGCAGTAGTACCGTTATCTACGGCGGTAACCTCATAGCCTTCCAGCTCCAGGTTCAGCTTCAGGGCTTCCTGGAGATTCTCCTCGTCCTCTACAAGTAATATTGATGCTTTAGTAGCTTCTTTCATATGCAAGTGATTTGGCCCGTCCGCCAGTCCCAGGGACGTACGCCCTATAAATTTACTGACAACTCGTTAATTTCTACGCGGTTTGTGCAGAATATTCTCCCAGGGTGATCTCGAATATCGTTCCCGCGGGTGCGTTATCCTTTACTACAATCGTGCCGTTATGCTGCTCTATTATCTTCCTGGTGAGGAACAAACCGAGCCCGGATCCTTTAGCACTGCGGGTATTCTCGTTTCCAATACGGTAAAACTTCTGAAATATACGGTCTTTTTCCCCTGCCGGTATGCCCGGACCTGCATCTATGACCTGCCATTTCAGCAGGCGGTCCTTTTCAAACAGCAACACCCGGATCTCTGTTCCCTTGGGAACGTACTTAATCGCGTTTTCTACCAGGTTACTCAGTACGATCTGTAGCATGAACTTATCACCATTCAGCCAGATACCAGGTTGAATGTCGGTAACGATCGTGTGCGAGTTGGTCCTGGCCTCTATTTCATCGGTGCCAGCCTGTAAAAGGTCGGAGAAGTTAAGGTCCTCCCGGAATAGCTGGTTCCTGTCGCTCTCGAACTGCGACGCCAGCAGGATGTTATTGCACAATTGGTCCAGGCGGTTGGTTTCCCGGATCGTATTATCTATGAGTTTATGTTGTTTTTCTTCGTCCAGCTTACGTTTGCGGATGGTTTCGAGGTTCAGTTTGGCCGCGGCGATGGGCGATTTCAGTTCGTGGGTTACGGCCATCAGGAAGTTCTGTTGTTGCTGCTGCAGCTTAAGCTGCTTGCGGATGGCCCGGTATACCAACCAGGCACCTACCAGCAAAATCAGCAGGAAGATGGCCCCTTCGCCCAGGAACTTGAACGTACGCAGCTCCTCGTTTTTGGTGATGCGCTGCTCGGCCAGGTGGTACTGCATGGGTTGTTGGGTACTGTCAATCCTCATCGCGAGGTTTTCCCTTTCGTAACCCGTAATCTGGTCGCTTTGCCGAAAAAGCAGCACCCCCCACCATACCAGCGCCATGATGGTGTATATAAGCAGGAAAATATAAACAGGTGTTACCATCTTCCCGCTCTCCAGCTTATGGAAAACTCTTCTCATCTAAGCCTAAGCGTATCTTTTTCTATCCGCAGCCCCACGTTCATTACAGCAGCCAGTGGGTTTTGCCGCATGGTTTGCTGAAACGCGAAGCGATAAGTACCTGGTTTGGCAAAAGCGCCCCGGTTATTGATCATGATGCGGTGTTCAAAAATATCATCGGTACCACTACCCATCCATTTGCCGCTGTTATCTGCCAGGGGCAGTTCTACACGCTGACTATCCACCTTTTTATCCGGCGATGTAATGTAAATCATCATCCAGAGGTTACTAAAGGCATACGCGTCGCGGTGGCGCACATTGGCGTAAATGGTATAAAAATAGGCGGTGTCTTCCGGTGCAATCGTCAAATCGAAATAGGGCCTGTAATCCGTCTTCCAGGCATGGCCGGGGATTTCCAGGTTCTTTTCATAAGTATCCATTTTGGGCGGCTTGCAGGCTGCCACGGAAAGCAGGAGGCACAGGGCGGTCCCTGCCAGGGAGATGTTACTTCTACAAAACATTCAGTACCTGTTCTTTTGCTTTTTCTAATTCATCTTTCATCATTACTACCCACTGCTGAATAGACGCGTCGTTGGCTTTTGAGCCGGTAGTGTTTATTTCACGTCCTATTTCCTGGAGTACGAAGCCCAGCTTTTTACCTTTGGCGGCATCACTGTCTTTCAGCATTTCCTTAAAGTAACGGCAATGGTTTTCCAGCCTTACCAGTTCTTCGCTCACGTCCAGCTTTTCCAGGTAGAATACGAGTTCCTGCTCCAGGCGGTTGCCATCTACGTTGTCTTTACCCACATATTCGGCCAGCAGCGTTTCGAGGCGCGTACGTACTTTGTCTTTACGCAGCGGGTCCAGTTCGCGAACCTTTTCGGTACAAGCGATAATATTTTCTATGCGGAGCAGCAGGTCTTTCTCTAGCATCGCACCTTCGTCGAGGCGGTGTTTATCCAGTTCGCCGATAGCGAGTTTAAGTACGTCGGCTGCTTCCTTCCATTCTTTTTCGGTGATTTGCTCAGAAGCAGGTGTTACCACTTCGGGCAGCTTCATGAGTACGTTCAGCATATCGTCCTGCGGCAAACGCAATTCGGTAGCCAGGGTAGTAATGGCAGTATGGTAATACTTGGCCAGTTCTGTATTGATCACCACCGGACGGGTGGCACCATTTTGTTTAATATTGATGGTTGCATCGATAGTACCTCGCTGCAGCACCTGTTGTAACAGGTTGCGGATATCAAATTCGTAGGGCTTCAAAAGGGGTGACATCTTCAGATTTACCTCGAACTGTTTGCCGTTTAGCGATTTTATCTCGGCGATGATTGTTGTATCGCCCCGGGTAAACTCTGCACGGCCAAAGCCGGTCATGGATTTTAACATAGTCTAAGTTTGTCTGCAACAAACCTAGTTAAATTAGCGCAAAGCGCAAAGGAAGGGCCGGGAGGAAGGGGGCTATTTCGTAAATAAGGCGTCGTAGAGGTCAGCGCGGTCCATCTCTATCATATCGCCCGGCTGCATACCTTCGATGTTCAGCCGCTCTATCCGGTAACGAATAAGCCTCAACGTGGGGAAGCCGGTAGCCGCGGTCATCTTACGCACCTGCCGGTTTTTACCTTCGTTGAGTATAAGCTTCAGCCAGGGAGCAGGAATGCTTTTGCGGAAACGAATGGGAGGATTCCGTTCCGGTACGGTTGGTTCGGTATCGAACATCGTTGCCCGGGCGGCACGCGTCTGATAATCTTTCCCATCAATATTGATCTTTACGCCTTTCTGTAATTGCAACACCGCGTCGGCAGTTAACGCCCCATCTACCTGTACCCAATATTCGCGTTCGTGGGCAAACTTAGGATCGAGGAGGCGGTGGTTAAGGGCCTTATCATTGGTAAGTATAAGCAGCCCTTCGCTGTCGTAATCCAGCCTGCCAACCGGGTAAACATCACGCGGCACGTCGAAGTAATCGGCCAGCACCTGTTTATCGCCTTCGCGGCCAAAGCGGGTAAGTACCTGGAAGGGTTTATAAACGATATAGTAGCGAAGCGGCAAGTTGCAATGTTTGGTGAAGCGCAAAATTAGGATTTTGGAGGGAGATGCGCGAACTGTTGCATCACCATGCTCTTCCGTTCGTAAAACACTCAAATCGAACAGTCTTTGGTGAAGGCCCTGTAAATTAGTACTTTTGCGACGTCCTCATACCAGATTATGGGAGTTGAATATGATAATGGAAAATATCGCGTGCCAATACTGCAATAAACGGATGATAGAGGTGTTTGTGACCGCGTCTGAAGAAAACACCACAGCGTTAGCTGCGGCGAAGCAGTGTACCACTTACAAACGCGGCGATATTATATTCCAGGAAGGCGCTCACCCCTATGGTATTTATGCTATCAACACCGGCAAAGTAAAACTCACCCGCAGTGGCGACGATGGACGCGAGCAAATCATACGGCTTTGCAAACCCGGCGATCTTATCGGTTATAAAGCACTCATCAGTAATGAAACTTACACTGCCACCGCAGTGGTGCTGGAAGATACCGCGGCATGCTTCATTCCCCGCGATGTATTTGTACGCATACTCCAGAAAGACGCCTCCCTTTCGCTTCGCATGATGCAGATAGTGACCAGCGAACTGAGGAGAGCGGAAACCAAGATCACCCATCTCTCCCAAAAACCTGTGAGGGAACGCCTCGCCGAAACCTTACTTACGCTAAAAGAAACTTACGGACTCGAAGCCGATGATCAAACCATCAACGTAACGTTATCGAGAGAAGATATTGCCAACCTGGTAGGCACGGCAACAGAGTCGGCCATCCGTTTGTTATCGGAATTCCGCAAAGAGAAGGTAATCGATCTTCCGGGAAAGAAAATCCGCATCTTACAACTCGCCCAGCTGATTAAAATGGCTAACCTGCAGGATTAATCTTCCAACTGTCTTCTTTCGCTTCATTTTTTTTGACTTAAGCCGTTGCAAACCTGTCTTCATTTGTTAAAACGTCAGCTTTTTCGCTTCAAAACTTCAAAATCGGGTAACCCGGCATTTTGCATCGGGAAGCATGTAAGGGCTGTTTTTTATGTTGATGAGATGTGCGTGTGTTACAACACTAAATGATCGACTCGCTGAAAGCTGCTGTAGCAAAGGGTTTCAAAGGCAATAAAAAAAGTCTGACCGTGTGAACAATCAGACTTTCTTATTATGTGAATGGGTTAGTAAGTACAGGGAAACAAGATTCCCTACACAATATTAAAAAGAATTTCATGACAAAAGAAAAAATTTGCAAAAAATTTTATTCACAGCTTTAAAAAATTTGTGGATAACAGTAAACCATTAAGCGATAATAAGCGATTATTATCGGCGTAAAGTAATTGCATAACTTTGTCCCACTTAACAATATTCATATGAAGTTTGAATCACCGATCGCGGTTACAGAAATAGCTGCGTTGATAGGCGCAGAGCTAGTAGGGAACACCAGCCTGGAAGCCACCGGCATCAATGAGATCCATAAGGTTACGGAAGGCGATATCTCCTTCGTAGACTTTGAGAAGTATTATAACGCCAGCCTGTATTCGGCAGCGAGTATCATCATCATCAACAAAAAGGTAGATTGCCCTGCAGGCAAGGCGCTCCTGGTAATCAACGATCCTTTCAGCGCATATGTTAAACTGGTAAAAAAGTTCCGTCCGTTCGTACCCTCACATACCCCCATCAGCGATACTGCGGTTATTGGCGAAGGCACTGTGCTTCAACCCAATGTGTTTATAGGTAACCACGTGCGCATTGGTAAGAACTGTATTATTCACCCCAACGTAACCATCTACGACCACACCATTATCGGCGATAATGTGATCATACATGCCGGTGCCGTTATTGGTGCCGATGCATTCTACTTCAAGAAGCGGGCCGAGAGAGAAGTGTGGTACGACAAACTGGAAAGCTGCGGAAGAGTGATCATAGAAAGCCATGTGGAAATTGGTGCCAGCTGTACCATTGATAAAGGCGTTAGCGGCGATACGATCGTTGGTCAGGGCACCAAGCTGGACAACATGATCCACATTGGTCATGGTGCGGTGATAGGTAAGAACTGCCTTTTCGCTGCGCAGGTAGGTATTGGTGGTAAAGCCATTATCGAAGATGGTGTTATCCTGTGGGGACAGGTAGGCGTTTCCAAAGATCTTACCATCGGGAAAAATGCGATCGTGCTTGGACAAAGCGGTGTACCCAGCTCCATCGAAGGTGGCAAAGTATATTTTGGCAGCCCTGTAGAAGATGCAAAAGTGAAGAAGAAAGAACTGGCCTGGATGAAACGTATCCCGGAAATGTGGGAAAAGCTTACCCAAATTAAGCCACAATAAACACCTGGCGCTCTGGTATTACCAGGGCGTTTCTTTTAACCCGTAACTCCCATCATGTATGAAAAGGATCTTCACCCCACTGCTGCTTGTACTTATAACTGCCTGCAGCAGTCCGAAACCGGTGACCGTTACTGCCAGAGAAAATCTATACACCGCCGGGCAGGAATGGAAAGTAACCGTTAATGATGGATGGTTTAGTGCCAAGACCATCACATTGGGCGATTACAACACCTCTGCGCGCAAAAATGGCATCACCCCTGCCTCACCCTCCGCCCAGTTCAAAAACACCAAGAATGCGTCCAATTTTACGGTTAAAGGCGAAGATGAGAACATGGTTGTGCAGGTATTAAGCACCCCATTCATCACCTTTTCCGATAAAAAGCTGCCAACGTACCTCGGCGGACAAAAAACCGAAGCGCCATTATTCTATGCCTGGGTGAACGGCACGCGTAAACAATCGTTACAAAGCTGGGAGCTGATCATGAAAGAAGCCACTTACCTGGACCTGAACAATAATGCCAGCATCGGCATTCTCAGGAGCGGAACGGAGGAGATGCGGGTTACCGCCACCAACAAGTTTGGTATTGCCAACTCCTACGAGCGGCCCTGTTATGAATTTCATGCAAACGGAAGAACATTGGCCGCGGTGATGATAGCCGAGCAACCCAGGGTTTGGGTGAATGCAAAGATCGATGCAGAAAAGAAAAAGGTACTGGTAGCGGCTATTGCTGCGCTGCTGATGAGGAATTAGCCTGGTGTTGAATATAGGCGGCCGACATGTTGGCTATAGTTTGCTCCAGTGGTGTAAAGCGGAAGCCTGGCAGGAACTTTCCAATCTTATCGCTGTTATAAAATACTTTCAACTGGGCTGTACGGGCTGTTTCTTTGGTAATTAACGCCGGCTTGCCCGTAAAAAAGCTCTTCACCTTTTCCATCCGCCACACTAAAGCTGCCATCCATCGTTTTGCGGCAATGTGTGGCGGCTTTTTATTGAGGGCATTTGCCATTGTGGTAAACAGGTCGCGGTACGACCAGTTGGCGGCCGACAATACGAAACGCTGGTTTTTCACCTCACTGTCCATCAGCATCACCATGGCCTTCACTACATCGCCTACATCCACAAAACCATTAATGCCCTGCGTATAAAAAGGGAATTCTTTCCAGGCATTCTTTAACAGCGAACCAGAACCTTCGCTCCAGTACCCGCTGCCTAAAATAATAGAGGGGTTTACGATAACAGCGGGCAGGCCTTCTGCGATGCCGCGCCAAACTTCTATTTCCGAGTAGTGTTTGCTTACCGCGTAAGCAGAGTTGTTCTTACTTTCTTCCCAGCTATTCTCTTCACTGATCTCCTTCATCTCCTTTGCTCTGCCAAGCGAAGCAACAGAGCTTACGTGTACCAGTTTTTGTATGCCAAAGTCCACACAAAGGTTCACCACGTTAGCCGTACCTTCAATATTCACCTTTAGCATTTGTCTTTTATGGATAGGATTAAAAGACACGGTAGCGGCGCAGTGGTAAACGTGGGTGATACCTTCCATGGCCTCTTCGAGTGCAGGCATATCCAGTACATCTCCTTTTACCCACAGCACTTTATCGCGCACATCGTTTAACTGGGCGGGAATATTTTTCCTGTACAGCGCTTTTACAGGCTTGCCTGCATTAACAAGCGCCCGTATTAAATGACTGCCTAAAAAACCCGTACCGCCGGTAACTAAGATCATGCGAGAGAGAATTGCTTATTTGTTATAATCGTAAAATCCTTTGCCTGTTTTGCGACCGAGGTGCCCCTGCTGCACTAAGTTCTGCTGCGCCTGGCCCGGTTCAAAACGGGGGGCCTTATCTAATGCCTCGTACAGCGAAGTGCTTACTGCGAGGTTTACATCGTTGCCGATGAGGTCCATAAGGGCGAAGGGGCCCATGCGGAAACCCGCCGCCTCCAGTAAGGTATCGATCGTTTTAAAACCAGCATCAGTAGTAGCTGCCAGTTGCATGGCCTCAAGGTAAAAATGCCTGGCTACACGGTTTACAATAAAACCGGGAGCATCTTTTACCCTTACCGGTGTTTTGCCCAGTTGCATGGCCAGTTCATATAACAACTCACTTACCCATGGTAAAGTTTGTTCGCCACTCACCACTTCCACCAGCTTCATTGCCGGAGCAGGGTTGAAGAAGTGAAAGCCTGCCACACGCTCCGGGTTTCTAACCCCGGCAGCAATAGCAGTAAGTGAAAGGGAAGATGTGTTGCTGGCAAATATTGTTTCGCTGTGATTTACCTCAGCCAGTTGGTTAAGCAAGACCATTTTCGCCGGTATTTTTTCCACGATCGCTTCGATGATCACTTCGGCCAGGCAGTCCTGCGCGTCGGTAACATAACGGATGCGGCCCAGTGCAGCCGTCATATCGTTCGCCGGCATACGGCCTTTATCCACCTGCTGCTGCAGGCTTTGTGTGATTTGCGAACGGGCTTTGTCCAGCACATCCTGCTTAATATCAAAAAGAATGGTGTAATACCCTGCCACAGCAGTTACCTGTGCAATGCCGGCACCCATGGTACCCGCACCACAAACGGCTATGCTGTTAATTTCGTGGACAGTGAACATGTTGCTTGTAGGTTTATATCACATCCTGGAACTGCCGCAGGAAACGCACATCGTTTTCGGAGAAAAGACGAAGGTCGTTCAGTTGGTATTTGAGCATGGTAAGCCTTTCTACTCCGATACCGAAAGCAAAGCCGGTATACTTTTCCGGATCGATGCCGGAGTTACGGAGCAGGTTAGGATGCACCATACCGCAGCCCAGTATTTCTACCCAACCGGTGTATTTACACACGTTGCAGCCAGGACCGCCGCAAATAAAGCAGCTCACGTCCATTTCGGCGCTTGGTTCGGTAAAGGGGAAATAAGAGGGACGGAAACGGACCTTCGCATCTTTGCTGAAAAACTCCTGTACGAAATGATACAAGGTTTGTTTCAGGTCGGCGAAAGAAACGTTTTCGGCTATATAAAGGCCTTCAACCTGGTGGAAGAAGCAGTGCGCACGGGCACTGATGGTTTCGTTACGGTATACGCGGCCGGGGCAGATGATACGGATAGGCAGGTTGCCCTGTTCCATCACCCTCACCTGAACGGATGATGTATGCGTACGCAACATCCACGCAGGGTCCTGGTTAATGTAAAACGTATCCTGCATATCACGTGCGGGGTGATTTTCGGGGAGGTTCAGCGCGGTAAAGTTGTGCCAGTCGTCCTCGATTTCGGGGCCTTCGGCAATGCTAAATCCAAGGCGCTCGAATATATTCACGATTTTGTTTCGTACGATCGTAATCGGATGGCGGGTACCCAACGGGTGTGGCTCAGCGGGCAGGCTCAGGTCAAGACCGGCATCGGCCGCTGAAGCACCACTGTCTTTCAGGTGAACGAACTCCTCGTATTTACCTTCTGCCAGCTGTTTGAAAGCATTCAGTACCTGGCCGAATTCTTTCTTCTGCTCGTTAGGCACCTGCTTCATTTCGCCAAAAATGGCTTTTACAATACCCTTTGTGCCGATGAAACGGATACGATACTGTTCCAGTTCGTCGGCAGACGCTGGCTTAAAGGCCGCTATTTCCTGTTTGTAAGCTTCAATTTGCTGTACTATCTGCTCCATAAGGCAACAAAGATAATTGAATTGAAGATAATTAGCATTTAATGACCAAACAGCCCGCCGGCGAAGGTTTTATGGCAAAAAAAGCTTAACTTCTGCCTATAGTAGCGAGAATTGCAGAAAAATTCCACTTCGCCTGATACCTTTGCAACCATAAAACAGGAGTACGCATATGCCGTCCCTTCCATACATCTTATTTACAGGCCTGCTGCTGATTGCCGTGGTACTGTTATCTATACAACTATACCGCTACCGCAACAAACTAAGGGCAGAAGCTACAGTAAACTATTTCGCCACTTCCCTTTTCGGCAAAAACACGGTAGAGGATGTACTCTGGGATGTCGCCAAAAACTGTATCTCCCAACTGAATCTTGAAGACTGCGTAATATATCTTTTAGACGAAAAACGCGACCGCCTGGTGCAGGTGGCAGCTTATGGCCCCAAGAACCCTGAACGCTTTGAAATTCGCGACCCGATAGAAATAAAAGTAGGCCGGGGCATTGTAGGCACGGTTGCCCAAACCGGCCGCGCCGAAATTATTGGCGATACCTCGCGCGATGCACGTTACATCGTAGATGATGAACGTCGCTACTCCGAAATCACGGTCCCCATTTTTTACGAAGGAAAGGTGTTTGGCATTATTGACTCTGAACATTCCAATAAGTTTTTCTACACGCCGGAACACTTGTGGCTGCTGGAAAAAATAGCGTCGATATGCGCGGTAAAAATAGGCAAAACAATTGCGGAGGATACGGCGCAGCAGCGCGAGAAAGAAGTACAGGTATTACATAAACAACTGGCCGAGCTGCGACTGGTTTCACTAAAGTCGCAAATGAACCCTCACTTTTTGTTTAACTGCCTTAACGGTATATACAACTGCATACTCACTAACCAGGTTGATAAGGCAACCTCGTATGTTTCCAACTTCGCCA
This sequence comes from uncultured Chitinophaga sp., assembly GCF_902168175.1. GTDB lineage: Bacteria > Bacteroidota > Bacteroidia > Chitinophagales > Chitinophagaceae > Chitinophaga. The sequence goes on from NZ_CABHOU010000092.1 coordinate 79,689, forward strand.
AGCTGCTCAGGATGGTGTTGATGCATGCGGAAAAGAATTTCATATCCCTACAGGAAGAAATTGTATTGCTGCAACATTACCTGAACATCGAAGCGCTGCGGATTGACAAATCGTTCCAATATCATATTCATGTAGACGCACCTATTGATCCCGAATCGCATTTTGTGCCGGGCATGCTTATACAACCGTTCCTTGAAAACGCTATCTGGCACGGTTTGATGTTTAAAGACGGCCATCGTTCGCTGAACATCAACTGGCGTAAACCAGCAGAACAAACATTGCTTTGTGAAATTATTGATAACGGAATTGGTCGCACAAAATCGGCTCAACTCCGCACCAATGGCTTAAAGCAGGGCGCTTACCAATCGCGCGGCATGCAGCTTTGCCTCGAAAGGGTGGAACTATATAAGGCTTTATTCAACACCAACTTCAGCATCGAAGTATATGATTTGTACGATGATGAAGGCAACGCGCAAGGCACTAAAGTGAACATCAGTTTTATGATGGAACACGGTATGGACATGGCCTTATAACGCATACATACATCCGGTAGTAATTTTAATGATGACCCCAACATTGTAACATTATTAAGCCCCCGTTGCGTCGCACTCTTCAGCGACAAAACTCATCTCATCAAATTTGTTGAACAGAATACCTGTTGTTGAAGAGTGCGACGCAACGGGGGACCAATCGTAGTGCTATCGCCTGGTACATAATTAAAAAAAGAAGGCCGGAGTAAGACTACCCCGGCCATATAGTTAAACCTACAACTGTTACACTGTTTGTAACATTTATCTTTAATTCAGTTAGTTCATCATTTGTGCGGAAGAATGTTCCATTGCATTTTCTTCTGCTTTGTACGGCGCCACCATACGCTGGCGTATCAGGCGTTTCTGCGATATTTTACCGATGCCCAATTTGGCCATCAGCTTATCTACGATCGCATAAATTACCGGCACTACGATCAGCGTCAGGAACATCGAGCTGATCAAACCACCGATGATAACCCATGCCAAACCGTTTTTAGTAGCGGCCACACCGCCCGTTGCCAGTGCGATCGGCAACATACCTATTACCATCGCGATGGTGGTCATAAGGATGGGGCGTAAACGTGCGTGGTTGGCGTGGATGAGCGCATTGTACGTGCTTTGTCCCTGCTCCTTCATCTGGTTGGTAAAGTCCACAAGGATGATCGCATTTTTCGCCACCAGACCAATTAACATGATCATACCAAGGATGGTGAAGATGTTAAGCGTGTTGTTGGTAAGCGCCAGCGCCAGCAATGCGCCGATGATGGCCAGCGGGATGGAGAACAGTACCACGAAAGGATAGATATAGTTATCGTACAGCGCCACCATGATCAGGTACACCAATACGATAGAGATCAGCAATGCTGCACCCATGGTGCCGAATGAGTCGCCCTGGTTTTCGGCATCGCCACCGAACAGGTACGATACGCCCACCGGCTTATGCATTTTATCCAGCGCTTCGCCAAATTCAGCCGCCACTGTACCCGAAGGACGGCCAATTACCTGCGACTGTACGTTTACAGAAATTGATTTATCGCGGCGCTCCAAACGGCTCGGGCCAGAGCCTTCAGTAATCGTTGCAAACTGCGACAGTTTCACCAATTCTCCTTTGCTGTTTACAAACGAGATAGCGGATACATCGTCGATGTTTTTACGGTTGAAATCGTCGAAGCGGATGTTTACATCATATTCATATTCTCCCTGGCGAAACTTCACTTTACTATCGTCTGCAGTACCGCTGAACGCAGTTTGCATAGTACCACCTACCTGGTCCAGCGTAAGGCCGAGCGCGCTCATTTTATCACGGTCTACCTGTACGTTAATTTCCGGGTTACCTTCTTCTACAGAAAGTTTCACCTCACTGCTACCCTCGATTTTCCGGAGTTCGCCCATGGCCTGTTTCGCGAAAGCCATTACCGTGTCGAGGCTTGGGCCCATCACCACCAGATCGATAGGTGCATTTTGCGCCGTACCGAGTATGCTCACCGGTGTTGTTTTAACTTTAACGCCCGGGAGTTGGTCTTTCAATTCCTTTTTGAGTTTAGCGGCGTAAATATCTGCCGGGTCGGCGCGTTCTGTTGCCGGCACCAGCATTACGGTAATCTCAGATTTATAAGCCGTGGACTGCGATGCACCGAAACCATCTTCGGAAGTCTGCCCCACAGTAGTGATCAGCGAAGTAATTTCCTTTTTATCCTTCAACAGCTGCTCCACCTTACGGGTAGTAAGGTTGGTTTGTTCTACAGAAGCATCCTTCGGCATTTCCAGCATTACGATGAACTGGCCACGGTCGCCCTGTGGGATAAACTCTCCGCCAATGTAACCTTTGCCTACCAGCATGAACGAAGCAATGAGCAGCACTACAGCCGATACCACCGTAGCGATCTTGTGTTTCAGCGCCCATTTCAGGATGCCCGTCATCCAGTTCGTGAATTTCTCCAGTTGTTTTTCGAACCAGAGGATAAACTTCTCGAACATGTTTTTACCGGTAAGGTGTTCCAGTTTACCAAAACGGCTGGAGAGCAGCGGCACGATCATGAACGATGCCAGCAACGATAGCATGGTAGAGATCATTACCACCACGCAAAACTCACGTACGATCATAGATACCAGGCCGTTTGTAAGCGAAATAGGCAGGAACACCACTACGATTACAAGTGTAATGGACGTTACGGTAAACCCTATCTCCTTTACACCATCGTAAGCTGCACGTACTTTGTTTTTACCCATCTCCATGTGGCGATAAATATTCTCCAGCACCACGATCGCATCATCCACCAATATACCTACCACAAGGGATAAACCGAGCAGCGACATCAGGTTCAGCGAGAAGCCCATCATCTTCATACCAATAAAAGTAGCGACGAGCGACGCGGGGATCGAAATCATTACGAAGATCGCGTTACGTATACTATGCAGGAACAGTAACATCACTGCCGCCACCAGTACGATCGCGATGATAAGGTCATGGATCACAGAGTCTGCCGACTCCAATGTGAAATCAGAAGCATCGTTCGCTATTTGAATGCTTACGCTGTTGGCCGCATAATCCTGTTGGATTTTAGCGATGGCCTTCTTCGTTTCCTTACTTACTTCTACAGCATTGGCATCCGTTTGTTTCTGGATTTTAAGCGCGATCGCATTGATACCGTCGAGGCGGGCAATACGATCAGCATCTTTCTGGCTATCCTGTACGTCGGCCACATCTGCCAGGCGAATTTGTGAACCGTCTGCGGTAGTGGTAATAACCAGGTCCCGCAGTTGGTCCACGCTTTTGTACTTACCGGCAAGCCTTACCAGTATTTGCTGGTCGGTTGTTTTTACCTTGCCGGTAGGAAAATCCAGATTGGCATTGGTAATCGTATTTCTCACCTGTAAAATGGACAGTTTATAAGCGTCCAGTTTAGCAGGATCTATATTAATCTGTATTTCACGTTCCTGACCACCAATGATGTTTACCTGGGCAACACCCGGAAGGCGGGACAGCATTGGCTGCACTTTTTTATCGATCAGGTCGTAAAACTGTTTGTCGTCCATTTTTGCGGTGGCAGACAGGGTGATGATCGGTAAATCGTCCAGCGAGAATTTGTTAAGGGACGGCGGTTTCGCGTCACCAGGAAGATCGGCGAGAATTGCGTTTACTTTACGCTGCGCATCCTGGAGGCCCAGGTCCGCATCCGCATCGTTATTCAATTCTACCGTCACGCTGGAAAGGCTTTCAGAAGATTTTGATATGATCTTCTTCACCTTTTCCATGGAGGAAACGGCGTCCTCAATTTTTTTAGTAACCGTGCTTTCCACCTCCGAAGGTGATGCACCGGGGTACACCGTAGTGATACTTACTACCGGCGATGAGAACTTGGGCAGCAGCTCGTAGTTCAGCGCCTTGTAGCTGATGATTCCCATGAGCGTAAGGATAGTGAATAACACTACCACCACGGTGGGTCTTTTTATGGATACTTCAGTAATTTTCATAATACTGTTAAGTTTGGTGGCCAGATCGGCTGATGGTTTACAACACTGGTATCCAGGTTACGCGGGCAGCTCAGAAAGCGTATACGTATGCCCGCCTCACCGTTTCGACACCTCATCCATCAGCCAACCGGCCAAAGAGTTTATCTTGGTTCCTGTTACTTTGCCTGCACGGTTACTTTAGCACCATCTGCCAGGTTAATCTGCCCGCTGGTGATTACCACTTCGCCTTCATTGAGGCCATCGCGGATTTCCACCTTTTCGCCGAAGATGCGGCCGGCCACCACCTTACGCAATTTGGCGGCATTTCCTTCCATCACGTACACGGTATTGCTGTTAACACCACCCACAAAGGCTGTACGTGCTATCAAAATAGCAGGGTCCATTTTAGGCATTTCGAACAATGCTGTACCGTACATACCGGCCTTCAGAGGTTTGCCGCTTACGTTGTTGATTTCCATTTCCACCGGGTAGTTAAGTGTATTGTCGCCCTTGGAAGCGATGAAAGTAATTTTACCCTGGTAACTAACTTCGGGATAAACGTTGCTGCTCACTTTCACCACATCGCCCAGCTTCAGGTTAATTACCTGTGCTTCGGGAACAGACACGGCCAGTTTCAGGCGGCTTACGTCTACGATGTCAAACATTTTAGTGCCGGGCGAGAGGTAAGAACCCTGTTCTACATATTTTTTATTGATCGTACCCTGGATAGGCGCCTTCACATAAGTATCCTTTATGCGGCGGCTGGCGGCATCGAATTTAGCCACGGCCAGTTCGTACTGTAGTTTCGTATCGTCGAATTGCTTTTGGGTTACACCACCGTTTTTCAACGCATTTTCGTAACGCTCCATATCCACTTTCAACTGCTTCATATTTACTTCAGCCGATTTAAGATCGGTACCGAGTAACTCATCATCTACACGGGCAATTATGGCGCCCTGGCTTACGAAAGAACCTTCGTCCACCAACAGCTTCGTAATACGGCCAGAGGTTTCGGACAGATAAGTAAGTTCGCGGAGCGGAGCAAAATTACCGTTCGCATTAAACTGGCGATCGAAGTTGGTACGGGCAGCTTTTTCCACCAGCACAGGTACTTCGCCGCTGTTACTTTGTTTTACGAACTCCGTTTTTTCAGTATTCTGTTTTTTGTTCGCGCTCAGCTTCCACATGATCAGTGCGAGCGCTCCTATAGTGATAAGGCCGTAAATAATTACTTTCTTCATGACTTGCGATTAGTTTAAAAGTGTTTTAAGGTTACCGTTGGATTTGATGAGTTCCAGTTCCGCAATCTTATATTCGAGCAGCGCCTGGTTGTAGCTGTTCTGCGCTTCGGTAAGAGAGGTTTCAGCGTTCAGCAGGTCGGTGAGGTTGGCAAGGCCGGCATTGTAGTTGCTTTGCGTTGTGTTATACACCTCATTGGCCAGTTGCACGTTTTCCTTCTGCGATTTAATGGTATTGAGATTGTTTGTTAAACTTAGCTTGGCATTTTCGTATGCTGCAGACAGCTGCAATTTTGTATCGTCCTGCATGCGACCTATCTGGCGCAGCGTTACTTCCGACTGCCTAACCTTTGAGCGGCGCGCATAACCATCGAAAATAGGGATGCGCAGTTTCAGGGAAATGTTAGCCATATCGTACCAAAAAGCAGTGCTGCCACTTTTATATACATCGAACTTATCGCTCATACCGTTGTAAGAATAGCTGCCGCTTACAGAGAGCGATGGGTAGTATTCCGCGATGTATGCTTTCCGCTGGAATTGTTGCAGTTCTTCCTGTTTCTTCAACAATTTGAATTCAGTACGGCCAGCGATATCGAAATTGCCGAAATCGATGTTGCCAGATGTTTTTGTTTCCAGCTCCGACATTGCGATTACGGGTAGTTCGATCTGTGTTTCCAACGGCATGCCCATCGTACTTTTCAGCAGGTTAGTTTGTGTACGCAGCTGGTTTTCCAGTTGAAATTTCTGGGTTTTATAATTCACCAGGTTCACTTTAATCCTGTCCAGGTCTATCTTCTTAGCCAAACCATTTTCAAATTGAGTTTGTGTGGTTTGGATAAGTTTGGCCAGCTTATCGATATTGCTTTGCAACACCGTCATACGTTCCTGGCTAACCAGCAAGTTGTAATACATTCCAGACACCTGGTAGATCACGTTCTCTTCCGACTGTACGGTTTGGATGCGATAGTATTCTTCGCCCGCCTTAGCCGCTTTGAGTCCGGTGAATACCGACTGATTGTAAATCTGTTGAGAGATATCGCCGGTGATAGCGGTGTTCCAGGTAGTTCCTGATTCTACAGTCAGTACTTTGCCTGGCTGGCCAAGCGCGTCGCCGGGTAATACGAATACCGGCTTCTTGATGTTGTCCGTCAGGTTGGCATTAGCGTTTATCTGTGGCAATGCCTGCGCCCTTACTTCCTCCACTTTCAGGCGGCCGAGGTCCTCCTCCATCTTGGTTTGCGCTAACTTATTATTGTTAGCCAGTGCATACTCAAGGGTTTCCTTCAGTGTAAGTTTTGTTTGTGCGTTCCCGTTGTACACACCTATGCCCAGGAGCAGGGCAAGTGATAATTTCAACCTTTTCATGTGCTTTTATTATGGCGTGTGTTTTATGCTTCGTCTGTTATTTCCAGGTATTTATTAAGTAACTGATGACCCTTTATTGTTGCAACTCCGCATACGAAATGCACCGTTACCTGCTGCATTACCTCGTGCAAATCAAATTGCTCTGCGGGAAATTGTCTTGGGTTATAAGCCGACTCCAACTGGAGCAGCCGCAAACGGGCCACAATATCTATTTTGATACTTTTTCTGAAGATGCCTTCCGCAATGCCCTGTTCCAGGTTAGCGCGGATGCTGTTAATGACATAGGTATTTCTGAATTCCTCTACTATTTTCCAGGCATCGGGATGATATTTTTCAAGTTCAAAAAGCAGTACAGGGTTCACCGTTTTCACCATTGTTTCTGTTACACGTACAGTGTTCATCAGCAACTCTATCGCATCCCGGGCCTCGTTGTGGCAGCGTTGCAGCTGGTTTTGCTGATCATCCACCATAAACTGGATCGCCTCTTCCACCATCGCATCTTTATCCTGAAAATGCTCGTATACCGTTTTCTTGGAAACACCGCATTCCTTCGCAATATCCATCATGGTAACGTTTTTGATACCATACATCCTCATCAGCTTCAGCGTTGTTTCCAGAATCCTGTCGTGCGTGTTCATTCCTCGTCTTTCTTTACTTCGATATACCTTTAATAAAAATCTCCGCGAGTTTTTTCTGTTTGGAGATGATCATGTCAAACTCTTCCTGCGTTGGTTCACCCAGGTGGGGAATACCCTCCAATACCGAAAACCTCAGGCCGATCAATGCCTGGTTATAAAGTTCAGCCGCCTGCACTACATCCTCCACTTCAAAATCGCCATCTTGCACACCCTTTTCAATCATCTTAGCAATTAAAGCCGTTTCCTTTTTCTTTACTTCCATCATCGCCTCAGCTATCTGTGCAGGCGGTCCGTCCTTTAATATTTTGAATAACTCCAGGCGACAGAATTTCTTGATAAAGTCGTGCCTGTGTTTAATTATATTTCTTAACGCTTCCGCACCTGAAGTCATGTTTTCCACCGCTTCCTCGATACCCTTAAAGTAGAACTCGCCTACCTTCGCCAGTACCGCATTGTGCAATCCGTTTTTATCCGGGAAATAGTAATATAAAGACGCCTTGGAGCAATGCAGATCGTCGGCGATCTCATTCATCGTGGTTTTGGCCGCGCTGAACTGAGAGAATCTCTTGAGTGCTGCCTCAAGGATTTTATCCCTCATCTCGTCTTTGTTTTCTGTATGCATTTAACCTTTTGACTTTTTAAGTTACAAAGTCAAAATTAGAACAAATTCCGGATTTAGTAACACTGGTTGACTATTTAACGTGTTTTTAACACATCCATGACAAAGGGAGGACAATGGGTTTCCGGGGTTCCTGGGGTACAAAAAGAACTGCGGGCCGCCATGGTAGCTGTTTTGCTAACATAACGACCCGCAGTCAGTTATTTTAATTTAAGACTTAGCTCAATTTCTCGAGGGCAGCTTTCAACTTTTCGAGCATTTCAGGAATCTCCTGTTTCACGCAGGTGCCAACGCTCATGCGGTACCAAGGGGAGGTTTTAGCAGCACCGAAGGCAGAGAACGGAACTACGGCAAGCTTCGCTTCGTTCAGGATGTAAGAAGTTACATCGCCCTGGCTCTCCAGTTTTTTACCATCCACGGTGGTTTTACCAACGAGGTCGATTTTAAGGGTAAGATAGATGGCAGCTTGCGGGGCAATTGCCTCTACGTTATGGCCGGCATTTTTCAGTTCGGTGAAGCCAGCGTGAATTTTCACCAGTCTTTCTTCGATTTCTGCTTTGAAATGCTTCAGGTAAGCGTTTACATTGTCTTTCTGCGCCAGGTACTTAGCTGCAGCTTTCTGCTCGGCCATTGGGCTCCAGGCACCAACGTGGCTGAGGATCGCCTTCATTTTACCGATTACATTGGCGGGCCCCAGTGCCCAACCCACGCGTACGCCGGTTGCTGCAAATGATTTACTCATACCGTCGATGAAGATGGTGTAAGGTTTCATTTCAGGACGCAGGCCAACCGGGTTGTAGTGGTGCGTATCGCCGAAAGTGAGTACCCAGTACATTTGGTCAAACATTACGAACAGTGGTTTTTCGTTCTCACCGCGCATTTTGTTTTCAGCAATTACCAGGTCGCATATTTCTTCCAGCTGCTGCTTGGCGAACGCGGTACCGGTTGGGTTTTGCGGAGAGCAAAGTGCCAACAGGGTAGCTCCTTTTAACAGGGGCTTCAGTTCGGCAGCAGTTGGCATAAAATCATTCTCTACACGGGTTTCCAGCACTACATGCTCAGCTTCCAGGAAGTGGGTGTAGTGATTGTTATTCCAGGATGGAGTAGCGTAAATTACTTTTTCGCCCCTGTCTACCAGTGTGCGGTAGGTAGCGTAAATGATAGGACGGCCACCGCAGGAAATCACTATTTCGCTGGCGGGATCGTAGCTCAGGCCTTCGCGCTCGGAAATAAATTCGCCTACAGCTTTACGCAATTCGGGAATACCGTCAGCCGGAGGATAGTTTGTGTAATGCTCTTTGTAAGCGTTCACTATTTCCTGCTCAAATTCCGCTGGGATCGGGAATACCTTGGGATCAAAATCACCGATAGTGAAGTTGTAAATCTTCTCGCCCTTGGCCTGCTTTTCCTTTATCTCCCCTGCCAGTTTGATAATTTCAGATCCTATGAGCGTTTCGGCTAAATGCGATAGTTTCATAACCCAAGATGTTTTTGATGGTTTTTTAATTGGTTTTTTGCGCCGCAAAAGTAACCGTTTTATATATACTTTAAAAGAAACCCAGTATTGTTTTTAATTTATTCAAAAAAATGGCAGAACGAGGAGAAATAATTTAAAAAAAACGCAATTCACTGTAAATTCATCAAGCATTATTCTTTTAATAAATATCTTGCGCTGTTACTATTGGTTTACGGGTGAGCCAGTGTATTGAATTGTTTATCAGGCTGATGGGCTGCTCTGGTGGACCTTCAGTGATGTGGAGGATTTGAAGTCCTGCCGAGGCCCGCTTTTAAGTGAGTTGGTGCGGGGACAACTTTATGCAGATGATCCTGGTGTATAGATCTCATTTTCTCCTGTAACGAGAGTGCGCTTTACGGTTGGGCAATAAAAAACGGCCCGTTTCCGGGCCGCGTGTATTTTAACTGAAGAGGTAGAGTACATCTTCTTTCGTGAGTTTTTTGATAAAGCCGGTATCATCCGCGATAATTTCCTTGACCAGCGACTTCTTTCGCTCTTGTAATTCGAGGATCTTCTCTTCCACGGTGTCTTTACAAATCATCCTGTAAGCGAAAATATTTTTGGTCTGGCCAATACGGTGCGTACGGTCAATGGCCTGTTGTTCTACCGCCGGGTTCCACCATGGGTCCACGATGTATACATAGTCGGCCGCGGTAAGGTTCAGACCTACACCGCCGGCTTTTAATGAAATCAGGAACACCCTGCATTCCTCGTTGTTCTGGAAATTCTGGATGGCCTTTTCCCTATCCATGGTAGATGTGCTACCGTCGAAGTATTCATAGGAAATATTATGATGCTTCAGTTTTTCGCGAATTAACCCGAGCATGCCCAGGAATTGGGAGAAGATAAGCACTTTGTGGTTGCCGATGTTTTCGGTGATTTCCCTGGTAAGCTCGTGCAGCTTAACGCTATGGTTCGGATATTGCTCCTGCTCATTAAGAATAGCCGGGCTATCACAAATCTGCCGCAGTTTCATCAGCCCCTGGAGGATGGTGAGTTGCGAGCGCTCCATACCCTGATCTTCAATAACACCAAGTATTTTCGAGCGATAGGTATTCCTGTAGGCATCGTAAATATGCCGTTGCTCCGGATCCATTTCACAGAAAATAACGGTTTCGATTTTGTCCGGCAGGTCTTTAGCCACCTGCTCTTTCGTCCGGCGAAGAATGAAAGGATAAATCAGCTTACGCAAATGTTCTTTCCTTTCTTCATCCTGGAATTTATCGATCGGTGTGGCAAATTCATTCCTGAAAAAGTCTACGCTTCCCAGCATACCCGGGTTCAGGAAGTTCATTTGCGCGTAAATATCGAAAGTATTGTTCTGCATCGGCGTACCGCTTAACGCAAACCTGTTACGGGTTTGCAGTAGTTGTGCCGCTTTGGTCACTTTACTTTGCGGGTTTTTAATGGCCTGCGATTCATCCAACACTACGTAATCAAACTCCATCTTCATTAACAAAGTAATGTCGCTACGCAGCGTACCGTAAGTAGTAATGATGATATCAAACTTACGCAGCTCTTCGTCGTTACGCAAACGTGCAGGGCCGTGGTGGATGTGATGCTTCATTTCCGGGGTAAACTTCCTGATCTCGTTTTCCCAGTTATAAATAAGCGTGGTTGGACAAACTACCAGCGCCAGGCATTGACCGTTCTTATTTTTATAGTGCTGTATGAACGTTAGCGCCTGTACGGTTTTACCAAGACCCATATCGTCGGCCAATATACCGCCCCACTTCACTTCGTCGAGGTAGTTCAACCACTGGAAGCCGCTTTCCTGGTAAGGGCGCAGGTTCGCGAATACGTTTTCCGGGAGCGCAATATTTCTGATTTCGTCGAACTGCAGTAGCTTTTTACGCTTCTCGTCCAGCTCCGATAATATGGCCTCATCATCAATAAACTCATATAGTTCATCGATTACGGAGAAGTTGTATTTCGAGAGTTTAAGTCCCTTATCTTTCTCTTCACCAATCTTAAACAGCAGCGAGTATTTCTTCAGCCACTCCTCCGGCAACAGGCCCAGCGTACCATCTGCCAACTGAACATAGTTCTGCTTGTTGGCCAGGGCGCGCTTGATATCCTTGATACTTACGCGCTGGTCGCCATACACCACCTCTACCTGTGCGTCGAACCAGTCGATGCCGGAACTGATTTGCAGGTTGGTTACCGGTTTAGCCGGATTGAAGCGGAAGTTGCGCAGCGTCTCGAAGCCGAATACGCGAACATCCATTTCCTTCAGCGCATCAAAAAACAGGAAGAACCAGTTGTTCTTCAGTGCTTCTTTCGCTCTTAGGAAAAAGTAATTATAGTTAGTGTTGATGGCAAAGTTGGTGTGCAGCAGGCGGATCTTGTTCACAAAATCAGCTTCTGTCTCTTTGTTCCGGTGAATGATCAATACCTTATTCCCTTCCTGTACCGTAATCTTCGTTTCTTCATTCCATTCTACATCGTGGCCATGATAGGCAAATGCAGGTTGAATGATGAAAGTTTCACCCACTTCTTTTAGGTACACGCGGCAATCCGGTGCTATATCATCCACTTCGGCAAGCAGACCATTATCGAACTGGATATCGTAATTTTTGCTCAATGGCAATAGGTAATCGCGAAGATAGCCGGGCCATTCTTCATTAACGATGCGCAATACGCCGTGTTGCTGGTATTGTTCCACCTGTAGTGCATCCAGCGGCTGGCGGAACAGGTAAATGGTATCTTTATAAAGGAAGATGAGCGGGCTGGCCCACTGGTTGTCCGCTACATTCACCATATCGCCGTCTATATCCACCCAGCAGGAAATTTCTACGTGGCTGGCAGTCGTTTTGGTTTGAAAATGCAGGCCAAGGTGACTGTCGGCGATCTTCAACGTCTGCAGGTTCTTGGTTTTAAACGGCTGCCCATCACGGAGCAAAAACGCGCGACCATGCTCTTCGAGCAGCGGGAACAGTTTAAGCAGCTTGGGGTGCAGGTACTCCAAAATCAGTTCCTTCGTTTCTCCGGGCAGTTCATCCGCATTTTCGTGCATAATGTTTTCCCAGATACCGGCGAAAGGAGAGTTCTTGTTCAAAAACTTCCCAATTTCCGTTTGCTGTATCTTCCGCACAGGCACGATCAGCTCCCGGTCTTTTTCTTTAAACTGATAGAAATCAATGTATTTGGTGAGGTCCAGCTTACTGATCAGCGACACAAACTCGGTGGCTTCATCATTGGCTTCGCCACTAATCAAATCTGCTTTGAAGTAAGGATACAAAGGTTCGTTCCCATTCATCACCACTCCTAAACGGCGTGTAACCGACAGGGTTTCTTCAGCCGGCGTATCGTTACTTGTATTATTATTACTGGAAGAACTGGCAGGAATGGGCGCCTCCACCTTTTTAATGCTGGGGTCCAGCACTCGAAGGAAGGGCTTTCCATTCATATAAGAAAAGGAAAATTTGCCTTCCAGGTTGTCCGACAGCGAGTAGCCGTAAAGTGACAGTAGCTTATTTTTTTCCTTATCCCAGTTACGTAATGTATCGAAGTAGAAAGGTCCGTGCGCCTGCAGCAGTTGCAGGAACAGGGCCGTTTTGTGCTCACAAACGGGATGTTCCGATTCGCTGCAGGAGCAGTGCGTGTCGAAGTTCCGTTCTTCATTACGTTGTAAAATGAGCGGATAAACCTTGCCTTCGACCTTCATCTCTGCTTCCACCTTTTCGTCCTTGGCCGATTTAATTACCGCCTGGGTTTTACGTAAGATGTTTTCGGCCTTCTCGTAAATTTCGGGAGAGGCCAGCAGCCGGAGGGTCTTCAGCTCTATCGACTTCATTTTCACCAGCGTGTGTTGCTGGTCGTATTGTGTTTCGAATGACTCAAAATGGTTTTTATCCAGCATTTCCTGTAGCTGGAAGAGGGCCGCCGCCTCGTGGCGGCAAATATCCCCGAGATTGTACGGGCACTGGCAGCGGATGTTCATCACCGCTGTTTCGTGGTATTTGTGGATGGAAACCTTGTAGTAATTGGCGTGCGTATCGCTCTTCACCCTAAACGTGGCCGATTTAAGTACCGGGTCTGCATCAAGCAGTTCCACGCCTCCGGTTGAGTATATACGTTTCCCCCTGCGGATCACCTCATCGGTCCCGTTATTATACACATATTTGAGCAGGTGGGGTAATGACATGCTTGAATGCATTGCCTGCTTTTGTTATAAGCCGCGGGTTTTATGTTCCGGATTGTTTTAGACGGCTCATGAAAAGGCAATCCACAAAAGTAAGCCAAAAAAATCTAAATTCTGTTATCCAACTACCAGTTCCCCGTTTTTCAGGACAGGCAGTACGTTTGCGCCGTCAGGTGTCAGGCAGTAGCGGATGTCATCTTCAAGGCCGAAGCGGGAAAGTCGCTTAAAGTGGGTAGCGCCCTTCATCGATTCAAACAAATCGTGCTTAGAGGCTTCGTAAAGTGTTTCAGCCGCGATGGCCGAATCGCAGTTTATGTCGAAATGTTCCTTAATACGGCTCACTACAGCCCCTGCGAACAGCGTATCTTCCAGGTTTACCCTGTCTTTCCAGGCAGCGCAACCCAATATTACGTTTTGCTGCTGGCCAACGAGGTAGTCACATACGGCCGTAATGTTAGGGAACGATCCGGTTACGATCTGGATCGCATCTTTGGCCATGTGCAGCAGTTTGGTGCCATTGGTGGTAGTAAGTACCATCACCTTACCTTCAATAAAGTCGCGGGAGTATTCAAAGGGGGAGTTGCCGTGTTTAAGTCCCTCAGCTATTTTGCCATCGCGTTCGCCGGCAGTAATAGCTTCCAGTTGTTTGCCGATGCTTACGCATTCTTCTACGCTGGCCACCGGTATAATTTTGGAGGCCCCGTTATAAAGGGCCGTGCAAATGGTAGAGGTGGCGCGCAATACATCTATAATCACCACTATGCTGCTTTTCACATCATATAAATGGAGCAGGGCGGGCGACAGGCATACTTCCAGCCTGGGCTTAGTAACTTCAGTCATTCTCGAATATCGTTTTAGGTAAGGACCACCCTCCACTTTTCAGTTTCTGCAAAGTCTTTGATGACCTCGTTGCGCCTTTCCAACAGGCGCGTCATGTATTTATTCAGGTATATCTTCTCAAACACCTTCCCTAACTTACCATACGGAGTGCCGAACTCCATTATGTCAATCATCACGGTACCATTTTCAATTTCTTTAAAATGATGTTCGTGTTTCATGAAAGTGAAATCGCCTTCTAGCATTTCATCTATAAAGAGGCCAGGCTTTTGCATGGCGGTAATATGCACCTTCAGTTGCCGCACCTTGTTCAGATGTTTGGCTCGCCAGGTAACAGTTTCGCCATTTTCAATGAGGCCGTTGGTACGGCCGGCAACGGCTTCTTCGTTGGTATGTTCCATGCTGCGTTTGTGCAGGGTAATGCTCCGGCTAAGGTCAAAGACCCGCTGCAACGGCGCATGGATAACGGTTGTTAGGTGAATAACAGGCATAGCGTAATGTTTACAGGTTTTCCAGTGAAAAATAAAAAAGACGCTAGTCCTAAGGTTTTGTCTTTAGGATGATGGTTAAAATTTTTGTTTTTCACTATTAGTTAAGGAAAGGCGCTTTTACCACCTTTGCCTTTAATAATTTATCTCTAACGGCAATATAGATTTCTGTATCAAGAACGGCAAAAGGCGTTTTTACGTATCCCAGGCCTATGGCTTTTTGCAATGAGGGCGACTGAGTTCCGGACGTTACGCGACCAATGGTTTCGCCTTCTGCGGTCTTAATTTCGTAGTCGTGGCGCGGAATACCCCTGTCAATCATTTCAAAACCCACCAGTTTTTGCTGTACACCTTCTGCCTTTTGTTTTTCGAAAGTGGCGCGGTTGGTAAAATCTTTGGTGAATTTGGTGATCCAGCCCAAACCAGCTTCCAATGGAGAGGTACGATCATCGATATCGTTGCCGTACAGGCAGAAACCCATTTCCAGGCGAAGGGTATCGCGGGCGGCGAGGCCAATTGGCTTCAGGCCTTTGGGGCCACCTACTTCGAACAGCGCATCCCAGATCTTATCGGCTGCACCATCTTTATCTTCAAAATATATTTCAATACCTCCGGCACCAGTGTAGCCTGTAGCACTGATAATCACATTCTCCACGCCGGCAAACGTGCCCTTGGCGAAGGTGTAGTACTTCATATTCACCAGATCAACCTCTGTAAGTGATTGCAGCATACTGCTAACGCTGGGACCCTGGATGGCAAGCAGGCAGGTTTTATCGGAAATATCGTGCATTTCCACGCCTTTTGTGTTGAATTTGCTTATCCAGTTCCAATCTTTTTCAATGTTGGAAGCATTAACCACCAGCATATAGACTTTATTTTCCTCAATGCAATATACCAGTAAATCGTCTACCAGGCCACCGTCTTCGTTAGGCAACGAGCTGTATTGCGCTTTACCGGCAGTGAGTTTGGACGCATCGTTGGTGGTTACGCGCTGGATCAGGTCCAGGGCGTTTTCGCCTTTCAGGATAAATTCGCCCATGTGGCTTACATCGAACACTCCCGCATTACGGCGCACGGCCAGGTGCTCCTCATTAATACCGGAATAGGAAATAGGCATGTTGTAACCAGCAAAAGGGGCCATCTTTGCACCCAGGGCAATGTGTTTTTCCGTAAAAGGTGTGTTCTTCATGATTTTCAATAGTTTAATACAAGGTCCGGAATACAGCAGGTTGGTTTTAAATAGATATTCCGGCATTTCAAGCCCGGCAAAAATAGTTATTCAGGGTGAAATTGGTGCAATAATTGCGTTTATGCACCACATTCGCCCGCCGCGCGCTAATTTTGCGGCGTAAATAGTTAAAAATCACGCTTGTGAAAAGATTTTTGTTATTACCGCTGGTATGCCTTTCGCTAATGGCCGCCGCCCAGAAAAAGGCCGACCGTAAAGCCGCTACCAGCCTGCAGGCTCACATCTCTTTCCTGGCCAGCGATAAGCTGGAAGGCCGCCGCACCGGTACCCCGGGTGAAAAGCTGGCTGCCGACTATATAGCCAGCCAGATGAAACAAGCGGGATTAACGCCCGCAGAAGGCGACGATTACCTGCAGGAATTCATTGTACGCCAGGGCCGTGAAACAGCTCCGGCCGCCAAACTGGTCATTAACAATACCGCACTTACCGCCAAACAATTTGTTCCGCTTCCCTTCAGCGCCAGTAAAGCCGCAACCGGCGAAGTGCTGCCAGGCGTAAACGAACCCGATAACTTATGGACGCTGAACGTAAAGGAGCTGGAAGAAGAAGCAAGCCCACATGCTAATCCAATAGACATTTATCTGGCCGCGGCAAAAGATGCGGAGCAGAATAAAGCCAAAGGGGTTGTGTTTTTTAACGGGAAAGAGTCGTACGCGAACGTAAGCAAATGGCTGGATGAAAAAGTGAAACCGCTTTCCATTCCGGTGCTTTGGGTAAACGAAGAGGGCAGTAAAATACTAAGCGACGAAAAAGCGAACGGTTTCCAGATAAGTTTGAACGTGGCATTCCAAAACAGTAAGCGCACCGGCACAAACGTAATCGGGACCATCGATAACAATGCACCGACTACAATTATTATCGGTGCGCATTACGACCACCTCGGTTATGGAGAAGACGAGAATTCGCTTGCTACCGATAAGGCCATTCACAATGGCGCCGACGATAACGCCAGTGGCACAGCAGCTTTGCTCGAACTCGGCCGCATGCTTAAAGCATCTAAAAATAAAAAGAGCAACTACGTATTTATAGCCTTCTCCGGCGAGGAGCTGGGATTGTTTGGATCGAAATATTACACCCAACATCATAGCCTCGACTTTAAAAAGGTGAACTATATGATCAATATGGATATGGTAGGAAGGTTGGATAACAGTAAGGGACTGCAGATCGGCGGAATTGGTACTTCTCCCTCCTGGGGAGGTATCCTTAAGGCTGCCTTACCAAAGGACCTGAAAGTTACTTACGACTCCTCCGGCACCGGCCCTTCAGACCATACATCATTTTACCGTGCCGACATTCCCGTACTCTTCCTTTTTACAGGTACGCACAGCGACTACCATAAACCCAGCGACGATGCCGATAAAATTAATATCGACGGAGAGCTGAGGGTGATTAAACTGGTGTATGATATTATTGAAACATCTGCAAAACAGGAGAAGCTGATGTTCATCAAAACAAAAGAGATGCAGATGGGTTCCAGCACGCGTTTTAGCGTAACCCTCGGCATTATGCCCGACTATACCTACAGCGAAGGCGGTGTTAGGGCCGATGGCGTGAGCGATAATAAACCAGCGAAAAAAGCAGGACTGCAGGCCGGGGATGTGATCATTCAGCTGGGCAGCTTACCGGTTAAAGACCTGGAGGATTATATGAAAGCGCTTGCTACCTTTAAGCCTGGCGATAAAACTACGGTGAAGGTAAAACGTGGTGCCACAGAAAAAACATTCGATATTACTTTCTAAAATACTTTCATGAAATATTTGTCCCTTATTGCGGTAGCGACGCTTTTCGCGTGTAACCAGGAACGTGCTAAAACTGATAAAACCGGCTACGACGTGATCACCGAAAAATCCTATGTACTGCGTCCGGTTACTCCGGCCAGCGGCGATTCGCTGGAAACAGTATTCTTCAACAAACAACAGGAAATCATATCCATCCTTCAAAAAGGAAATTTCAAAGCCCATCCATTAGTGAACGACAGCCTTTTGTTTCGCCGGAATAATGGGAAAGAACTGGAAATCGTGTTGCCGCAACCGTCCGATGCAGCGGGTAAATTCTCGATTATTGCATTCGATCCTGAAAAAAATCCGCTTTTCATCAATTTACATAAGGGAACATCTCAAGTAGAGCAGTATATTAGCGCAAAGTAAGTTCCCGTGCATCAACACATAAGAGTTACGGTGGAAGCCGTAATTTTCGGTTACAATTCGCGGGATGGACTATCGGTTTTACTGGTAAAGCGTACCATCCCTCCCTATATTTTCAAATGGGCCCTGCCCGGAGGCTTCGCCTCTAATGACGAACCTCTGGAAGTTTGCGTGAAGCGAGAGCTGCGCACAGAAACGGGTATCAGCATTAATTATCTTGAACAGCTTTATACTTTCGGAGCGCCCGATCGCGACCCGAGGGGCCGTTTTTTGGCCGTTGCCTACTTCGGCCTGGTAAGGCCAACAGCATTGCAAACCAAACCCAAGCCCGTGATCACTTCCGCATTTCCGCTTGGAAGCGTGAGCGACGATCGTGAAGCCCGCTGGTGTAAAATTCAGGAACTGCCGCAACTCGCATTCGATCATAACATGATCATCGAAAAAGCACTTACCCGCCTTAGAAATAAAATCCGCTACGAACCCATCGGCTTCGAACTGCTCGACAGCAAATTCCCGATCTCTGAACTGGAGAAGTTATACGAAACTTTACTGGCCCGCCCGATTGATCGGAGAAACTTCCAGAAGAAACTCAATTCTCTCGGAATTCTGATCGCTCACGATGAGAAGCAAAAAGCCGCTTTACAGGGCCGACCTGCCAAATTGTTCAGTTTTAATGAGCAGGAGTATTCGAAATTGAGGGAAGAGGGGATTTTGTTTGAGATTTAATCTAATCAATTCACTATCATTACTTTAACCAGTTTCGTGTATTTTATACAATAATTATTTATTTTGTAGAGATTTTGACTGTTATTTGTGTCCAAAAAACACAAATAACAGTCAAAATCTCTACAGTAAAGGATTTAACTAAAATCACCCCCGACCGATACTCAATCCACCTTTTAGATGAAATATCGGCCCCAAATTCACGCCGACTGACAAAATTGCGTGTATTCGTAATAGATAGAACGCACTATTTCGTCAAACAAAGCGCTTAAGAATAGCATATTTAAATCTTTTACGGGGTATGGATGGGTTTATTCGACTTATAGCCGCTTCGTTTATCTATCTTTTCTGCTCTTGCTTTAGTCCCGAATAACGCATTAATTGCGAAGTAAACGGCAAAAAACATTTTGTGTCCCCCCAACACAAAGAACGGTAGACTGGCTACCATAAAGGACTTAGCAACTACACTCCCCGCCTGGCCTTAAAGCATAGAAAATAAACACCGGCACAATCAGACGCGTTCGGATATCCCGAATACGAACTCTTTTCGGTATATTTAAGTAAATAAATTCTCCATGATGAAGCTCTTTCCGATTGCTCTTGTTATCCTTTGCTCAGCTATCCAGGCCGGCGCACAAACGCAGGACACCACAAAGCGGGCTCCTGCTCCAACGTTTCACCAGCATAACAGGCCCGACTTCACGCTGGGAGCCAATAACGGCGAGCCGCTTTTTATTGTTGACGGTGCGGTAATGCAAAGTGTTGTCGACCTGAGCAAGTTTGATCCAAATGATATCGAGAAAATTGAAGTTCTGAAAGACAACACCGCCAAATTATATGGGGAAATTGGAATGAATGGAGTGATTATTATAACGACGAAGAAATCACTTTTTGCGAAAACAATCGGTTTTACGCAGGCTGTTGAACAATTTATTGGCCGCAAAATAATCGAGGATGAATTGATTGCATTAGACGGTCGTATCGTAAAATCAGGAAGTGTTCAGGTGGGCGAAAATTTTGTAAGAAAAGTAGAAATAATAAAGCTTGATGGCAAAACTTACCTGAATGCGATCAGCTTCAATTCAACGGCTACCGTAGCTCCGAAGGCAGAACATGTTCCCTCGCAGCCCTCCAAACCCGGCACCATCATGATCCGCGGTACAGCATCAACTGCAACCACGGTTCCTCAACAATATTAAAACATCCATTATACCTGACTGGCTGCCGGTGCAAACCGTGCAGCCATTTCATTTACTTTTCGCACATTTGCATCCTATGTGCAGGAAATTCATACTAAGCGCTTCACTTATTTGTGCCGCCCTGGGTCTAAAGGCCCAGGACGCCGACACCACGGCACCAGCCCGCCGTAACAGCTTTTTCCCGCTGCCCGCCATTGGGTACGCGCCCGAAAAGGGCTTTGAGATCGGAGTAGCCGGGTTATACTCGTTTTACCTCGATGAAAATAATCCTTCGCCGAAAACGCGTAACTCTTCCATCATACTCATTGCCAGTGTTACCACCGAAAAGCAATGGAAACTGGACCTCCGTACCGATTTCTGGACGAGGGATAACGCCTGGCACCTCAAAGGCAATATCCGGTATCATAACTTTCCGTTCTATTTTTATGGCATCGGCGACTCTACCCACTACGACGACCGCTCACTTGTCGGCAACCGCCGCCTCAAGGGCCAGTTCGAAGCAGAAAAGCGCATCGGGAAGCATTTTTTCATAGGCCCCTCGCTGCTTTTCCAGCACGACAGTTATGAGGCAAAGGATAGTAAAGGCATTTACCCAGGTATGACGCTGGTAGATAAAGACGGCGGCTACGTTACCTACGTTGGCCTCACCGGCGTGTTCGACAACCGCGATAACCAGAATTACACTACTCAGGGATCATTGGTACGCCTTAACACCTCCTACGCTCCCGGCTTCATGAGCAGCTTCCCCTTGTGGAAGCTCGAATTTAAGGCTAATCACTTCTTTACCTTCCTGAAGAATAACACTGTCGGCTTAAATGCTTATGCTGCCACCATACAAGGCAATACACTGCCCTTCTACCAGCTTCCCGAGCTAGGCAACGATTTTATTATGAGGGGGTACTATGCCGGCCGTTACCGCGACCAGAACTACCTGGCTGCGCAGGCCGAGTACCGTTATTTCCTGGACCCTAAACTGCGGATCAAACTCTGGAAACTGGACATGCAACCAACTTTTGCACTAGTGGCCTTTGCCGGCACCGGGTCTGTGTTCGGGAACCGTGGTTTTGAAGCTTCCAGGTTTAAGCCTAACTATGGCGGTGGTATCCGGTACTTCTACGATAAAAGTTCGCGACTTACCATTCGTATAGATTATGGGATAGGCGAGCAACGTCCTGGTGAAAAACGCCAGTCGGGCTTTTACCTTTCCCTTGGGGAAGCGTTTTAATCATCCGCCCAATACTGCATCCCAATCTTTCCAAACAGGTTCGTACTGTTGCTGCTTCAACATGGCTGCTATTTCTATGGCGCTGCGCTCATCGGAGATTTCGAACTGCTCCAGCGACTGTGGATCTACCGCATAACCGCCAGGATTGGTTTTAGAGCCGGCGCTCATCGCGGTAATACCCAGCCGGATAATATTATCCCGGAACGATTCGGATTCGCGGGTGGAAATACTTAATTCCACGGTTTCGAAACAAAGCCTGTATGCGCAGATCAACTGCACCAACTCCGTATCGCTCATATCTACTTTGGGTGCCAGGCCGCCGGAAAAGGGGCGCAGGCGGGGAAAAGATATACTGTAGCGTGTTTGCCAGTAGTTTTTTTCGAGGTAAGCAAGGTGCAGCGCGGTAAAAAAGCTATCGGTCCGCCAGTCTTCGAGCCCCAGCAGCACCCCGAGCCCAATTTTATGGATCCCAGCCTGCCCAAGCCTGTCGGGCGTTTCGAGCCGGTAGTTGAAGTTTGATTTCTTTCCTTTGGGATGATGTTTCCGGTAATCGTCTTCGTGGTAGGTTTCCTGGTAAACCAATACGGTGTTAAGTCCTTTTTCGATCAACTGTTCGTACTCCTCTTTGTCTAAAGGCTGCACCTCCATAGAAATATGGGCAAAATGCGGGCGAATAATATCGAGTACCTGCGAAAAGTACGACAGGCCAACAGTTTGCTGCGCTTCGCCTGTTACGAGCAGCACATGTTCATATCCCATTTCGCGTATCACGGCCACCTCCTTCAGTATTTCCGCACCGGTCAGCGTTTTCCTTTTGATTTTATTATCGTAGCTAAAACCGCAATAGGTGCAGATGTTCTGGCATTCGTTGGAAAGGTACAATGGCACATACAACTGTATAGTCTTACCAAAACGTTGCTGGGTAAGATGATGGCTCAGGCTCGCGATTTCATTAAGCCAGGGCATGGCGGCGGGAGATATTAATGCTTTAAAATCCTCCAGTCCGCGTACCTTTTTAGTGAGCGCGCTTTTTACATCCTGTTCTGTTTTTGCATAAATCCCCGCCTTCACCTCGTCCCAGTTATGCTGTCGAAAAACATTAGCAAAACTCATGATACCGGATTTAGGAATGATAATAACGGGCTTGTAGCCTGTGCTGTATTGGCCACCACGCCCAAACCAGCTTCATATGCTCTGCGACCCACCTCCACGGCTTGCCTGAATGCAATAGCCATTTCCACAGGATGCTTCGAAACCGCAATTGCAGTATTTACCAACACTGCATCCGCACCTATTTCCATAGCTTTTGCCGCATCGGAAGGGGCGCCAATACCAGCATCCACAACAACCGGCACCTTACTTTGCGCGATAATGATTTCTAAAAAATCTATTGTGCGAAGACCTTTGTTGCTGCCAATAGGAGAGCCTAAGGGCATTACTGCGGCCACACCCACATCTTCCAAACGTTTACAAAGCACCGGGTCAGCATGGATATAAGGAAGTACTACAAAACCAAGCTTAACCAGTTCTGCCGCCGCCTCCAGCGTTTCTATCGGATCGGGCAGCAGGTATTTGGGATCGGGATGAATTTCGAGTTTCAGCCAGTTCGTTTCCAGTGCTTCCCTGGCTAATTGGGCGGCGTAAACCGCTTCCTTTGCCGTTCGCACACCCGAAGTATTTGGCAGCAGGTTGATGGAAGGGTGGGAAAGATGTAAAAGTATATCGTCCTGCTCGCGCTGCTTCATGTTTACGCGTTTAAGCGCTACCGTTACCAGCTCCGAACCACTGGCCAGCAAGGCGTTTTCCATATCCGGCGCAGAACTGAATTTGCCCGTACCTGTAAACAGGCGGGAATTGAATGTTTTACCGGCTATAACTAAAGGCTCCATTTGCATGTGATTTAAACTGTTCATAAATCCCTGCCACCAGGGCATTTCTATCCGCGGCAGCGGTAATTAACCCGGAAACTGCAATGCCATGCAGCCCCGCGCTCATCAATCCCGCAATATCCCCGAGAACAATACCGCCGATCGCCAGTACGGGCAGTGGCGTTGCTGCTTCTTCCAGCACGCGTTTGTATCCCTCTAAACCTAGAATGGGGCTTAACTTTTCCTTAGTGGTGGTAAAACGGAATGGGCCAAGACCGATATAATCAGCCCCCTCGTCCGCATGCCTTCTTATGTCGGCAGCGCCGTTAGCCGTTCCCCCAATTATAAAATCATCGCCCAAAATCCGCCTTACTTCCGCCACCGACATATCATTCAATCCTACGTGAACACCTGCCGCACCCACTTCTTTCGCGATGTGCGGATTATCGTTAATAAACAACGCGGCACCAAATTCATCACACACCACTTTCGCCTCCTTTGCCATTTGTAACCAATTCTCAGCGGTTTCATTTTTCACCCGCAACTGAACGGCGCGACAGCCAGCCTCGCAGGCCAGGCGTATATTTGAGACGTGTGGAGCTTGTGATATATACAAGAGTTGCTGTATCATGTTAAATGTTTTCCTAGTAATGAAGAACTACTTTGCAAGAACTGGTAGGTATATGCTTTTGCTTTACTACAGGCACTTTCAAGCACTTCGCCCAGCGCGAGTTGTGCTGTAATGGCTGCCGACAACACGCAACCTGATCCATGTTTAGGATAGGTGCTGATGCTTCCGGCAGTAAATTCGGTAACCGTACCTTGGACAAAAAGCTGGTCTATACATGGCTTGTTTGGATGATGCCCGCCCTTCAGTAATACCGACGTGTACTCCGAAAGCATGGATGCCGCCTGTTCTCCATCTTCTAAGCCAGTAATAGCCAGCGCTTCTTGATAATTGGGCGTAAGCAGGTATACATCTTGCAACACCTCCAGCCATTGCTGTAAACCGGCATCGTTGTAGAGTTTGTAACCTGCGGAAGCTTTTATCACCGGGTCAAGTATAAACCGGATGTCCGGCCGTATCACCTTTAGCGCACTTATTACTTTTTGTACCGCGCCAATGCTTTGCATGATGCCAATCTTACAATAGGCTACCGGAAATTTCTCCAGCAATGGCGCGGCCTGCGCTACAATTTTGCCTGCAGGCAGCCACTCTACTGAATAAAACCGGTCGTCGGTTTGCACGGTAAGTGCGGAACATACACCAAAACCATATACGCCATTCGCCTCAAACGTTTTAACATCGGCCGTTAAACCCGCGCCACTGCTGGGATCTAAACCGGCGATGCTCATTACATACTGTTCCATGCCTGTTGTATTCTTTCAAAAGCATTAATACTTAATGATGGATTTTTCCACACAGCCCCCATGGTGGCAATACCGCTAAAGCCCATGCTGCGGGCTTTTGGCGCAGTCTGTTCATCGATGCCCCCCAGCGCTAGTATTTTACAGGGAAGTTGAGCGATGCGGAAATCCGCATCTACCGTTGCCTTATACCCTTTCTTCGAAATACTATCGAATACCGGGCTTAATAAAAGACAATCCCAGGAAACACTTAAGACGGGTATTGCCCGCTCAGTATGAATGGCCGCGCTTCGATAAAGCATGGGAGGGTACACAACTCCATTGAACAAAGCCTGTCGTTTGATTTCGCTCATATGTACACCCATCAACCCAAAACTTGCCGCCAACGCCGGCAAACCGGAAAGCATTACACGTGGAAAATGTTTTGTATCCAGCTGTTCGAGCAGTTGTACATACTGCGCCTGCGACCAACCCGGCTTTCGCAGCAACAACGCATCCACGCCCGCATCCAGCAAGGCATTTAGATGTTTGGCTTCATCGGTAAGTGGTTCGGGCTGTGTGAAAACCCATATCATAAATAGATGTCTGCGCCCTGTTCTACAAACTTCTCTGCCTGTTGCTGCATGCCTGCATTGAGTGCTTCTTGCTCGGCCATACCTTGTCCGGCGGCGAATTCACGCACTTCCTGCGTAATTTTCATTGAGCAAAAATGCGGACCGCACATCGAACAGAAGTGTGCCACCTTGGCGCCCTCGGCAGGTAATGTAGCATCGTGATAAGCACGCGCCGTGTCCGGGTCAAGGGAGAGGTTAAACTGATCATCCCAACGGAACTCAAATCTTGCCTTACTCAGTGCATTATCGCGGTATTGCGCGCCTGGATGGCCTTTTGCAAGATCGGCCGCGTGTGCTGCAAGTTTATAAGTAATTACGCCCTGCTTCACATCTTCACGATTGGGAAGACCAAGATGTTCCTTGGGTGTTACGTAACATAGCATGGCGGTGCCAAACCAGCCAATCATAGCCGCACCAATAGCGGATGTGATATGGTCGTAACCGGGTGCTATATCAGTTGTAAGGGGACCAAGCGTGTAGAATGGCGCTTCGTGGCAATGCTCCAATTGCTTGGTCATGTTTTCTTTAATAAGGTGCATGGGTACGTGGCCCGGACCTTCAATCATCACCTGTATATCGTGTTTCCAGGCTATTTTAGTCAGCTCGCCCAGGGTTTCCAATTCTGCGAACTGCGCTGCATCATTGGCGTCGGCAATACTGCCGGGGCGCAGGCCATCACCTAAAGAGAAAGCCACATCGTACGCTTTCATGATCTCGCAAATCTCTTCAAAATGTGTGTAGAGGAAATTCTCTTTATGATGCGCCAAACACCATTTCGCCATAATGGAACCACCGCGGGAAACGATGCCGGTCATACGTTTGGCGGTTAGCGGCACATACCGCAGCAACACGCCTGCATGAATCGTAAAGTAATCGACTCCCTGTTCCGCCTGTTCTATCAATGTATCGCGAAACAGTTCCCAGGTAAGCATTTCCGCTTTACCATTCACCTTTTCGAGCGCCTGATAAATGGGCACGGTCCCAATCGGCACCGGGGAGTTGCGGATAATCCATTCGCGCGTTTCATGAATGTTTTTGCCTGTACTGAGGTCCATGATCGTATCGGCGCCCCAACGGCAGGCCCACACCGCCTTTTCCACTTCCTCTTCGATGCTGGAGGTTACGGCGGAATTACCAATATTCGCGTTGATCTTCACCAAAAAATTACGGCCAATGATCATTGGTTCACTTTCCGGATGATTAATGTTGTTGGGAATGATAGCGCGGCCCGCGGCTATTTCATCGCGCACAAATTCGGGCGTAATAAATTTCACCGGTGTATTAGCCCCAAAACTATACCCTTTATGTTGCTGCCACAAAACACTGTTTTCCTCGTATAACTTCTCTGCCAACTGATTTTCACGGATGGCAACATATTCCATTTCGGGTGTAATAATGCCCTGTTTTGCGTAGTATAACTGCGAAACGTTTTTACCCGGCTTAGCACGTAAAGGCTCACGGAGATGTTCAAAACGCAGGCCGTCAAGCGATGCATCTTCCATACGCATACGACCATAAGCAGAAGAAATTCCATCGAGCCTTTCCACGTCGCCACGCTGTTCTATCCAGCTTTCGCGCAGCCGTGGCAAGCCTTGCTTTACATCAATGTGAATCGCAGGATCGGTGTAAGCACCGCTGGTATCATACACAGGTACCGGGGCATTAGGTTCTTCTACACCCTGGCGGCCATTTAAGCGTGTAGGCGTTAAGGTAATCTCGCGCATTGCTACCGAAATATCGTGCAACTTACCTTTAACATAGATTTTTTGGGACGCAGGAAGCGGCTCCCTGCTGATAACTTGTTGAGTTGTCATGAAGGAAAAAATTAAAAGTGAAAAAAGAGAGGAAGGGGAATACGTTATCCTCCCTGTGTTGCACGGATAATGGTAACGTTATCCGCATTCTGTAAAGGCGTAGAAAGCCAGTGCTGCTTCGGAACAACCTTGTTGTTCACGGCAACGGCGATGCCCTTTTCGGATGGTAGTTGAATAAACTGTAAGAGCCCGGCCACGGTTGTTTGCGGCTGAACTGCATAAAGTTTATTGTTTACAAGCACTTCCATGTTTGTGGTAGTTTAGGTGAAACAATAAACTTTAAGGATGCGAATGCGTGAGAGAAGATCAGTATACTTTTTCCTACGACAGTATGAACTGCATCAGGTACTGAGGGTATCATCTCAGTTCCGGTTGTTATGCCGGAACACCCCTAAAGTGATACTACAAATCTATGGAAGAAAATCCAGAAAATCCAAATTGGGTTTTGAGATGATGATCGATGTGCATTTTATAGCATTATCTTTGATAGGATGGTCGGTATGAAAATGCCGCCTTTAAACCCTTAATACAACGTATGAGAAAACCATTGCTCGCCATCGCGCTTTTCACTGTAGCAGCATGCCAGCAACCTGTACAGGAACAATCGCAGCTCGATAGTATGACTACGGGCAAAGACTCTATTCCCGCACCGGTAACCGAATTGTTTAAAACCGATACGATGCCTAAGCTCGACAGTATTCCCGTTGGCAAACTTCCCGGCAGGTGGACGCAGCCGGTACAGGGCATCGATTCGTTAATGCAGGGATTTGTGTTGAAGAAGAATGGGCAGGCCAGCGCTTTAAATAGTCACTCACCTTCGTACGAAAAGTGGGAGTTAGTAAAAGATACGTTTATAATTTGGAGTAAATCCGAAAGCGATTCGGTAAAAACACTTGCAGCCGACACACTTCTCATCAGGGCGCTTACGGACACTGCGCTGGTATTATTTCCGATAAATGCCACACCTGGCTACCTGGAGAAATATAAAAAAGGGAAGGAGCAGATAAAAAAAGTGCCGAAGCGGTAATCTACCGCTCCAGCACTCCCGATATTATTCTTAGTGGTTTTCCTAGAGGTTATAGTACTGCCATAAACCTACAACGCAGGCAACCAGTGAAAGGAACAGTCCAGCCACTGCCATCTGCAGATTTTCTGTAGTCTTACGCGCAAAAACAATTGATACAAGTGATGCAAAAATACTCGCAGCTCCCATCAGAATTTTTGCTTCTGTAGAATCGCTGATGAAAGCGAAAGCAGCAGTAACAATGCCGATAATTAATGAAATAAATCCGGCAATTTTGGGTGTGCTAATGGTGTGTTGCATAATTCGAATTTTATAGAGGTGATACAAAAAAACTTAGTGTCTTAAACGTTATTCAGTCATGTTTCCGTTGTTTCTTCTTTTCGTCCTTCCATGGTGCCTTTAACAGCGGTCCTATTTGCTGGTAGCGCCCGTCCATGTACTCGTCCAGTCCATAACGTATGCTTGTTGTGTCTTTTACTTTTACAAATGTGCCGAACAGCCTGTCCCATATGGAGAAGATGTTAGCATAATTCGAGTCTGTTTGCGGTTGCCAGGTACTATGGTGTACCTTGTGCATGTCCGGCGAAACGATGATCCAGCTTAAAGCTGTGTCCAGCCACTTCGGAAGTTTAATGTTGGCATGATTAAACTGCGACATAAAAGCCGAAATCGTCTGGTACAACATCACCATCCAAACAGGTACCCCCATTAAGGCTATTGCCAGAAAAAGGGCTACTACACGAAATATACTTTCTCCCGGGTGGTGGCGCAGGGCGGTGGTGGCATCTACCTCCTTGTCCGTATGGTGCACTTTATGAAAATGCCACATCCACGCTACCTTATGTTGTATCACATGTACCAGGTAAGCACCGATGAAGTCCATCATCAGCAAAGCCCCCAGCAAATGTGCCCACAAAGGCAATCCAAGCCAGTATAAAACACCGAATTTCTCTGCACTTGTCCATTCCGATGCTTTGACGATCAGAAAGGCAAAACCAAGATTCACTACGGCGGTTGTCAGCGTAAAGAACAAATTTGTACCCGCGTGCCGGTATTTATTGTTGTTGCTAAATCGAAATCGTGGAATCACACCTTCTATTATCCATAACAACATTAAACCGGCTACAAGCAAGGCGGTGCGATAGTACGATGGAATGTTTTCAAAAAATCCGATCATAATCCCTGTATTTATCGCCAAAACGGGAGTTTTTCCTAGGGTAGAGCGATTGGAGCTACAATATGGTTACAGGTTTGCTTGCTTTTAACAGTGGAAAATTACTTCATTTTGCACAATAGGTGGGGTTTTCGGAAGATTTTATATTATAAAAAAAGCAATCCCTTATAAAAGAGATTGCTTCATATGTTAAGAATTTATTAACTGATGGCTCGCTTACGTCACATTACAAACAATCCTACTTCGTTTTCTTCTTATCGACTCATCTGTAATAAGTTACGCAGTAAAGAAGAATTGATATATATATCGTTTATGATGTGAGAGGAAGGTTAGTTATTCAGCAGCAACGGCATCACCAGCATCAGCAAGTCCTCGTGATCGGTCTTATCTGAAGGTTTTAAGATGCCTGCTTTAGTAGGGGTAGAAAGCTCAATAGAGATCTCATCGCCTTCTGCAGCGTGCAGCATTTCGATCAGGAACTTAGCGTTAAAGGCGATCTGCATGTCCTCTCCATTGTACTGGCAGTTCATACGCTCGTTACCTTCAAAGGAGAAGTCCACATCCTGGGCGGAGAGCTGCAGTTCGCTGCCTGTAATGCTTAAGGCTACCTGGTTAGTGCTTTTATTAGAGAATACGCTTACACGCTTCAGCGCGTTCTGGAAATCGCTTTTAGCCACTACCAGACGATAAGGGTTCTCTTTAGGTATTACCACCTTGTAGTCCGGGAAACGGGCATCGATAAGGCGACAGATCATCTGTGCATTTTCGTGCGTTACAAAGAAGTGGTTCTGGCTGTAAGCCACTTTAATTTGGCTTTCATTATCGGGCAGTACGGCCTTCAGCAGGTTCAACGGCTTTTTAGGCACGATGAAGTTATCGGAAGAAGGGCATTTAACGTCTGTACGGATATATTTAACAAGACGGTGTGCGTCGGTGGCAACGAAAGTGATGCTCTCCGGGGCCAGCTCGAAATACACGCCTGTCATTTGCGGACGAAGATCGTCGTTGCTCACCGCAAACAGTGATTTGTTGATAGCGGTAACAATTGCAGAAGAAGGCATCGTGAAAGCGGTAGCATCTTCAGCAGCCGGT
The DNA here is from genome assembly GCF_902168175.1 of uncultured Chitinophaga sp. Taxonomy (GTDB): domain Bacteria; phylum Bacteroidota; class Bacteroidia; order Chitinophagales; family Chitinophagaceae; genus Chitinophaga. The sequence goes on from NZ_CABHOU010000092.1 coordinate 110,011, forward strand.
TCTTTCGGGAAGTTCTCCGGATTTTCGCCCATCACCTTGTATTTACCATTGTCGGAAGTGATTTCTACCGCATAGGTAGTTGTATCCACATTAAAGCTAAGTGGCTGATCGGGCAAATTCTTAAGCGAGTCCATTAATATCTTTGCAGGGATACAAATGCGTCCGCTCTCTTTGGCTTCTACCTCCAGCTTCACTTTCATCACTGTTTCCAGGTCGGTTGCTACTACGGTAAGCTCATTTTTATCAATCAGGAAAAGAAAATCTTCCAGTATCGGCAATACCGTATTAGAGTTAATAACACCACTGATCTGTTGCAATTGTTTCAATAAAGCAGAGGACGAAACGATAAACTTCATAAGGTTGTTTAAATGATTCCTGTAAATGTAATGTAAACAAAGATAGAAAGTTTTGTCATTCAGACTTAATAGGTGGATATTTTTAAGTGACAAAACCCGCCATTAAACTTATTTCTAACATGTGTGCCGCTCAACAAAATCTGACTATTTCAATAAAAAACGTACTCGTCCACACAAGAACATCCCCAAAAAAACGTTCATAAAAAATATAGCCAGCTATTGTATTAAAAAAATATTTAATTAGCTTTGCCTTGTCCTATAGCAATGTAAGGTACCAAATGCCTGTTTAAGCACCTGTGAATCGAACCGTTTAAACTATGTAAACAGCATGAAAAAACTATTGAGCCTGTGCGTGCTGGTCCTCCTGATGTTTTGCCAACTGGGGTTAGCGCAGAAAAAGAACACCCCTGTAAAGAAGAAAAAATCCACTAAGTCCACAGCCACCGTTAAGAAGAAGCCGGTGGTGGGAAACACTATACAGTACACTGCCCTGGAGGCGTACATTAAAGTGTGGGGATTTGTAAAGTACAACCATCCTAAGGTAGCTGAAAATGCGATGGACGCCGATTCGGTGTTCCTGAGCAATCTTTATACGGTGGAACGTGTGGTAAATAAGGCCCAGTTTAACCAGGCCATGCAGAAGATGCTTTCTTCCCTGGGAAACGTGGTTCCCTCTGGCATTAACGCCAGCCCGCGACCGGGCAATAACAACTGGATTGCCACCAATACTATGCTCGACGATAATCTTCGCGCGCAGTTGCAGTTTATCGAGCAGAATGCGCAAATCAGCGCTGTTCACAATAATTACGAAGTATCGGACAAACTGGAGAGTGTATTATTCTACCAGGACATCCAGTACCCTAATATGCCTTACCAGATGTTATCGCTGGCCCGTTACTGGAATGGCGTACACTACAGCTTCTCGGGCCGTTCCGTTGACGGCGAAAACTGGGATTCGGTACTCACACGGTCGGTACCCGGCTTTTATAAAGCCCGCACCGAAGCTGATGTAGAACAACTGATGCGGAACGTAATGGCCGCATCCAGCCAAACCCATTCGGTCAACTTTAAGTTGAAAAGCACCGGCAGCAATACGCCTACCCTTAAAACCAAACAGGGTAAAGAAGAACGTATTTTAACACCCGAATTTCTCGACAATTACCGGCAGAAACGCAGATTCAAAAACCTGCTGAACATCGCGCAAAACCGCCACGTGAAGCCGAACATCCCTGCCAGCTGCATTAATTATCTGGCAAAATCGAAAAATCATTGGCAATTTGCTGTTTAATAGCTAATTTGCACCCGTATTATTAAAATGCTTTATTATGTTGCTGGAAACTAACGTAACTACTACTACATTCTACCAGATTGGCGATCAGATAGGTTTCATCGGATGCTGGGTAACGATCATTGCATTTGCTTTGATGCTTCTTTATGCAACAGTAAAGTACGTTAAGAAATAAGCTTTTCATTTAACTTAATTATAGAAGGCCGGTTTGCTACGCAAACCGGCCTTCGCTTTTTAACCCAGCCCCGCAACACCCCTTATCAGCGCCGATAAAACATCCCGCTGAAGCTGCTGCGGACAGCCCATGAACTCACATTAAAAAGGGCTGACCACAAACATGGCCAGCCCAGCTATTTTGCGGATGTCTGCTTAGTTCTTCAACGTTTTTTCCAGTAACTTTTTCAAATCCGGCGATGATGGACGAGGCGCATCGATGGTAACAATGTTGCCCTGCTGGTCAAATACCATAAACCGCGGAATGCCCGTGATGTTATAGTATTTAGTGATATCGCTCCAGCCTGTTGCAAACAACTGAATGCCCGTGAGCTGCTCTTTCTCCACGAATTCTTTCCACTTTTCCTTGTCCTTTTCTACATCTACAGAAATACTTACAAAAGCTACGTCTTTGTCGTGCATCTCTTTTTCCAGCGCTTTCAGCGATGGGATTTCTGCCTTACAGGGGCCACACCAGGTAGCCCACACGTCTACCAGCACCACCTTACCTTTCAGGTCTTTCAGCGAAACGCTTTTGCCTGTCATATCAGGATAAGAGAAGTTAAGACCAGGTTCGCCGGCTTTGAACGAGCGCAGTGATTTCTCGTACTCGGTGTAGGCGGCCAACTGATCTTTGGTAAGGTATTTTTTTAACGGATCTACCGCGGCTACCAATTTGTCGTAGCTTTTATAACCACGCAGCGAGTTGACGATCTGCATGCCTTTCAGCGTGTCGTTGCAAAACAGGGAGGTACTCCATTTCAGCATTTCCGCCTGCTCCATCTTTCCCCGCTGGCTATTCACCAGGCTCCAGGTGGTATAGAAACCCACGAGTTTACCCGCTTCGCCCAGTTTCAATATTTTACCATCGCAGTATTTGGATGCCTGGGAAATACCACTGTAAAATTTGATGTACTGTTCTTTGGAAGGATGTTTCGGATGCGGTGTATAGAGGAACGACAGGGCGATCAGCTCCAGGTCGGCATCTACCGTAAACTTAAACAGTTCATTAAACTTCTTGTTAGATGTGGTGGCTTTCGCCTTCAGTGCTGCCGCACTTTTTTCCATTTGCTCGAACTTGGGGAAGAAGCTCACATAGGTGGCAGTGTCCGATTTGATCATCAGCGCCTTACGCCTCAGATCTACGCTTTGATTGGCCCACTCTAACAATAGTTTGTTTTCTGCAGATGGGTTTACCAGCTCATAACGCGCATCTTCGGAGAGGTTCATTTTTACCTGCTCGCCGGGTTTCAGGTACAGGCGGATGTAATCCCTTTTGTTGTCGGAAACATAGTAGTATCCTTCTTCAACAGCCGATATACCCATTATAAAACCATTGTCGGCCCCTACGCGGGTATGCGCGTATTCCTGCATTTCACCTTCTTTAACGGTGTAGAAATAGAGGGTGCCTGGCTTCTCTTTGTTTACTTTACCCTGAATGATAGTTGGCGGAACGGCCGCATGGGTAGTTAGCATGGCGAATACGCCAAAAGCCGCCGATAGAAGGCGGAGTTTGTTCTTACTCATAGATCACAATAAATTTTAACGTTGGTATTCTAACTTAACGGTCTAAAAATACGATTCCCCGGCAAATAGCGTAAGAATGTTATGGCCAGCGGTTCAAAATCGCCGATAAATGATAAAAAGCCCCGCGCCCAGTGAACCAATAATCCTAATTTTGCGGCATGGACCAGTTGACGAATGGCAAAATTTACACCTTTCAGTTTTTCTTACTCTGCTTAAGCAACGCGTTTTTCTCTGCCAGCTTCAACATGATGATCCCCGAACTGCCTGCCTACCTCACCAGCCTTGGTGGCGCAGATTACAAAGGGTACATCATTGGCCTGTTCACATTAATGGCCGGCCTTTCGCGCCCGTTCAGCGGCAAACTTACCGATACGGTTGGCCGCATTCCCGTAATGATATTCGGCTCGGTGGTATGCGTGGTGTGCAGCCTGTTGTACCCGCTGGTAAGTTCGGTGGCCGCATTTTTACTGCTCCGCTTCTTTCATGGCTTTTCCACTGGCTTTAAACCTACTGCCACCTCGGCGTACGTAGCCGACCTGGTGCCCTTTAACAGGCGGGCTGAGGCTATGGGAATGATTGGCCTGTTCAGCACTGTCGGTTTATCGGCAGGCCCGGCCATTGGCGGGTTCGTAGCGAGTATTTGGGGGATAATGGTGATGTTCCAGTTGTCGGCGGTATTCGCGCTGCTTTCGGTGGTGATATTAGTGGGGGCCATGAAGGAAACATTGCCTGTTAAACAACGCTTTTCTCTAAACCTGCTGAAGATATCACGTAACGAGATCGTTGAACCTGCAGTATGGCCTGCTGCCTTTGTTACCTTCCTCACTTATGTATGTTACGGCGCGCTGCTCACGGTTATTCCCGACCTCTGCGATCACCTGGGCATGAAGAACAAGGGTGTTTTCTTCACAGTTTTCACTGCCAGTTCTATTGCCATACGCCTGTTCGCCGGTAAAACTTCTGATAAATACGGCCGCGTGCCGCTATTAAAAATATCTACTGCTTTAATGGCTGTTTCTATGGTGATGATTGCCATGGCTACTACGCCCATCGCCTTATTAGTTGCTGCTTTGGTATACGGTGTATCACTAGGCATTAACTCTCCCGTGGTTACCGCCTGGACCATCGACCTCGGTCAACCGGAACACCGCGGCCGCGCATTGGCTACCATGTACATTGCCCTGGAAGCGGGCATCGGTCTTGGTGCTTACTTCTCTGCGAAGATCTACCATAACAATGCTGCTTATTTCGCTACCACCTTTTACGTAATGGCCTTTGTTACGGTGCTGGCCACTGTTTACCTCCTGTTCGTGCAGGGCAACCGTAACTGGAAAACCACGGTTAAGGCCTCCATGGTCCGTAAAAAGGATTAAATAAATACGGGTTGATGAATGACTTGGCCACTCATCAACCCGTAAATAATTTAGCATGCCCCCTACTTACGCAGGAAGCCTATCTCCTCTTTCGCATCATCTTCCCAATTTGCCAGTTCTACCAGGAACTTCTCCAGGCAACGCACAAGCAAGGCTTCATCTACCTCTTCCGGCTCCACCGTTTCAAATGTTTCCTTTTTCGGCGCCTCATCCTGCAAACCATCTATAAATGGAAAGGACATCCACACAATTACCTGCCCGTTACGGTTCTGCGACAGGGAAAGGAATGCGCCTGCCTTTAATTTATGCACCATATTAAAGGGGCCACGTTCGGCAATACCACTGGGAGTTGCTTCCAGCGCTATATATACGGCCTCCAAACCTTCTACCAGTTCGTTGGCGCCTGCTTTCCAGGGCAATGGGTACTTTCCGGCAATGGCCGTTAGGTATTGGAACACGAATGGTTTGGTCTTTTCATTCCAGTAACGGCGACGCTCTTCGGTTTTAGCTAATGCCATCAGGTACGCGGAAGCCAGTTGCTCAATATTATCTTTCATAAGCAGAATTTAGCAGATGCAACAACGGCGAACCAGATTAATGGTCCGCCGTGTTAAATAAATATACGTAATAAACAACGGTTTAGAATTGCTCGTACAGCGCACGTAAACGCTCGCGTGTCATCTGCTCTTTCCAGGTGGAGCCAAGGGCGTTTTCCCACAGTGGTGCCATACCCAGCGATACGTCTATCATGGTATTGAAATCTGCATCGGTCAACCCTTTGGTAATACCCTGCGGAATTTCGATATTATGCTTCTGCACCATCTGCCTGAATTCTCTCACACCTTCGGGATAAAACTCTTCAATTTTATCGAACACGATGCAGTTACCGATACCGTGTTTAGTGCCCAAAAGGTAAGCCAGGCCATAGCTCACGGCATGCGCAACACCTACCTGGGAGTAGGCAATACTCATACCGCCGGCGTAAGATGCCATCATCAGTTTATCGTCGGCATCATCGTCCCAGTTATCTTTTTTCAGGAATATTTCCTGGCAAAGCTCCAATGCTTTTTCGCCGTAAGACTTGCTGAAGGCGTTGAGGTAGGTGCCCTGCAGACTTTCAATGCAATGGATATAGCAATCCATGGCGGTATAGAAACGCTGGTTCACCGGCGCATCTTTTATTAATTCGGGATCGAGTACGATCTGGTCGAAGGGGGTGAAGTCGGAGTTCATGCCCAGTTTACGGGTAGGGCCTGTCAGCACGCAGGTGCGGCTTACTTCGGCTCCGGTACCGGCCAGTGTGGGAATACCTACTTTATAAACACCCGGGAACTTCACAAGGTCCCAGCCCTGGTAATCGGCTGAGGAACCGGGGTTGTTCATCATCAGGGATACTGCTTTGGCCATGTCCATTACGGAGCCGCCGCCAATACCGATGATGCCGGACACTGTTCCGAATTCGGCTGTAAGCTCGTCGCGCAGCCTGTCCACATAAGTAGTTTTAGGTTCGTGCGTAACGTCTATAAATATCACCTTGTCCTTACCACGCAATGGAATACGGGCGTTGAACGCCGCGTTGCCTTCAAAAACATGGTCCACAAAAAAGATCATGGGCGCATCGCCTTTACGCTGTGGCGCAATGATCTCGTCTAGCTGTCCAAAGGAACCGCGACCGAAGATCACGTATCCTATCATTTTAAAGTTCCTGAATTTCATATCGTTGGTTTAACTGAGTCTTTGTTACAAAAATTTCTCTGCCCTTATAAGGTCTTCCGGCGTATCTATCTCCACCCCCATGTATTCGGTAACCACCATTTTTAATGGAATACCATGCTCAAGATAACGCAGGCATTCTACTTTTTCGGCGGTTTCCAACGGCGTCATCGGCCACTGGGTAAAGGCGAGCAGCGTTTCTTTACGGAAAGCATAAATACCAATATGCTCGTAATATACAGGCGTAACCGTTTGGTCGCGGTGATAAGGTATTACGGAGCGGGAGAACATGAGTGAGTTGAAGTTCAGGTCCACCGCCACTTTCACGTAGTTAGGGTCGGCCACCAGCGCGGGGTCGGTCAGCACCTGCATCAGCGATGCTACCTGTACCTTTTTACCTTCTTCGCCCTCAAACACCTTCAACAGTTTCTCCAGTGGTTCCTTTTGTGTGAAAGGTTCGTCGCCCTGCACATTCACCACGATCTCCACATCCATGTCGGCCACCGCTTCGGCGATACGGTCTGAGCCGCATTCGTGCTCTTTTTTACTCATCACGGCTTTACCGCCATGCTGGGTAATTTCATTATAAATGATATCGCTGTCTGTTACCACGATCACCTCGTCGAACACCCCTGTATTTACAGTCGATTCGTAGGTGCGCCGTATAACAGATTTGCCGCCCAGCTGGGCCATCATCTTACCCGGAAAGCGGGAAGCCCCATACCGTGCGGGGATCATGGCTATCTTTTTCATTCCGTATTTTATTTCTCTGACAACACAAAGGAGCGGCACAGTGTTTAACGCTGCGCCACTCCTTTATATCGTGGTGAAAATTTTGTCATTATCTCTTATAAAACGCTTTTAACAGCTTTAGCCAGTTTCTCCGCTCTCGCCGCCAGTTCGGCATCATCCCAGGTAAGGTTGATGGGCGTTGAAATGGTGCGGCTGATGATCGCATCGGAAGCAGGGAACTGTTTGGTTTTATAAGTTTCCATCGCTTGTTTTACTTCAGGGCCAAATCCTGTAAGTGATATCCCTTCTTTAAAGTGATTCCATTTGCGGATGTAGTGCCAGTTGTTATCGAACCAGTAGAAAGCAGGGATACCGGCTGCTTTAATAGCAGCAGCAGCAGCAGCAGCTTTCTCTGCATCGGGCAAAAAGAAACTGAGGAAGGTAGCAGCATCGCCCTTAGGATCGGGCAGGCGACGGAAAGTAACACCCGGAATACCTTCCAGTGCTGCTTTCAACACCTCTTTATTGTTACGCTGAATTTCCAGGAACTTGTCCAGCTTGCGGATTTGTGCAAGACCTACTGCTGCGTGCAGTTCGGAAATACGGTAGTTCACTCCAAGGAAAGGATGCAGGTCGGCACCACGATCAACGCCCAGGTGGTCGTGACCATGATCGGAGAACGCATCGGATTTGGTATAAGCCTGTTCGTCGTTGGTGAGTACAACACCACCTTCGGCGCAGGTAACGGTTTTAACGAAGTCGAAGGAGAAAGTACCGGCGTTACCGATAGAACCGAGCGCCTGACCTTTATAGGTAGCACCAATGGCCTGGCAGGCATCTTCGAGCAGCAGCAGGTTATGCTCTTTGCAAATAGCCTTCAGTGCATCGAGGTCGGCCATACCGCCACACATGTGTACCGGCATGATCACCTTTGTTTTGGGAGTGATGGCAGCTTTTACTGCGGCAGGGTCGAGTGTGAGCGTATCGTCCACATCTACCAGCACGGGAATAGCGCCCACGGATAATACAGCTTCAAAGCTGGCAACGAAGGTAAAAGTAGGCATGATCACTTCATCACCATAACCAATACCAAGGGCTGCCATAGCAGTGGTAAGGGCGGTGGTACCGCTGGACGTAAGCTGCGCGTACTTCACATCGAAACGCTCGCAAAGCGCCTGCTCCAGTTCCTTCGCCTTCCAGATGCCCTTACGTGGGCCATCAAAGCCATAACGCATGTAGATGCCTGTTTCCAGCACATCCATTACTTCTTTCTTTTCCGCGTCGTCGAAAAGTTCATATCCGGGCATAGCTTATATTTTTATACTTCGGTCTATTTTTTTATGTTGTGCAAAGGTAGCATAATCGGAACATGCTGCGCGCTAAAAACTGTTTATCTTTTGCTAAAAATTTAACATGCGTTCACTCATCATTATCATAGCAATATTTGTATTTGCCCCTACCATTACTGCAAAAGCACAGCAAAATGAGGTGGAAAAGATAAAAGCCCTGATGAAGGTGCAATCCGACGCCTGGAACCGCCAGGACCTCGAAACGTTCATGACCACTTACTGGAAATCGGACTCGCTGCTGTTTATTGGTAAAAACGGGGTGACTTATGGCTGGCAGGCTACGCTGGACCGGTATAAGAAATCGTACCCTAACAAAGACGCCATGGGCCAGCTCACCTTTAACCTGCTGGAATTTAAACTGCTGGCTAAGGATGTGTACCTGGTGATTGGCAAATGGAGCCTGGTGCGTACCATCGGCGACATATCGGGTCACTTTAGCCTTACCCTTCAAAAGATAAAGGGTGAATGGAAGATCGTTGCCGACCATAGTAGTTAAGCCTTTTTATCAACCGGACCTAAACTTCAGAGGATGAGAAAAATACTGTTCACCGGCGCCTTGCTGTTGTGTTACACGCTTACGCAGGCCCAGCAATGTGACCTGCTCATAAAGAACGCCCGCATTATCGACGGCACCGGTAATAACTGGTACTACGGCGACCTCGCCATTGCGAATGGTAAAATTCTGCCACGCGGCACTTATACCGCCACTAAAACCATCGACGCCAAAGGCCTCACCGTCGCTCCCGGTTTTATCGATGTACACACGCACATCGAAGGCGATGAATTTAAAGTGCCGACGGCCGATAATTTTATTCTCGATGGCGTTACCACGGTGATTACGGGCAACTGCGGCTCTTCTAATCCCGACCTTGCCCGTTACTTCTATAAACTCGACAGCACTAAACTAGCTGTAAACGTGGCCTCCTTTATCGGCCACAACGATGTTCGCCGCGCCATCATAGGCAACAGCGATCGTAAGCCTACGCCGCAGGAACAGCAGCAAATGGAAGCCATGGTGGAAAAGGCCATGCGTGACGGGGCAGTAGGACTTAGCACCGGGCTTATTTACCTGCCCGGTATGTACGCCAAAACGGAGGAAGTGGTAGGCCTCGCCAAAGTTGCCGCCCGTTACAACGGTGTATACGCCACCCATATGCGTAACGAAGCCGATCATGTTACGGAGGCTATTGAAGAAGCCCTCACCATTGGCAGGCAGGCTAACATACCGGTAGAAATATCTCACTTTAAAGTAGGTGGTAAAAAGAACTGGGGCAACTCGAAACAAACGGTAGCGATGGTGGAAAAGGCCAGGGCAGAAGGAATAGAAGTAACCATCGACCAATACCCTTACACGGCCAGCAGCACTTCGCTTAATACCATGGTGCCCGACTGGGCGCTTTCGGGTGGCCGCGACTCTATTGTACATCGATTATCAACACCCGCTATCCGTAAAAAGATAGCAGACGAAATGCTGGCTACTTATAAATCGCGTAAGATGAAACACCTCGACTACGCGGTAGTCGCGTATTTCAAAACAGACACCACGCTTAATGGAAAGAACATCGCAGAGATAAACGTGATACGCGGCAACAAACCGAAACTCAAAGAAGAAGTAAACACGGTATTAACGATGGTACAGCAGGGCGGTGCGGGCATGGTGTTCCACAGCATGAATGAAGAGGATGTGAAGTACATCATGAAATACCCCTTTAACATGTTTGCTTCCGATGCCAGCATCCGCGAATTCAATGTGGGTGTGCCGCATCCGCGTGGTTATGGCACTAACGCCCGTGTATTAGGCAAGTATGTACGCGATGAAAAGGTCATTAGTCTGGAAGAGGCTATCCGCCGCATGACTTCTCTGCCTGCACAAAAATTTCATCTTACAGGAAGAGGGTTGTTGCTACCCGGCTATTATGCAGACATTGTGATATTCGATCCTGCTACCGTGACGGATAACTCTACTTTTGATAAGCCGCACCAGTATTCGAGCGGGTTTAAGTATGTGTTGGTGAATGGGGAAGTTACTGTTGACGAGGGGAAACATACGGGGGTGAGGAAGGGGGTGGTGTTGAAGGGAGGGGCTGCTAACTAATGGTCGCCGGATGTTTTAGTGGACCGGATCATCGAACGGCCCCAATCCTATTGTGTGCCCGCTAACGCGGGTATCACCCTGTGCGTCATGGCGAGGAACGAAGCCATCCTCGTGCGCAGTCTTCGCTCCAGTAAACCTTGAATTAATTGAAGTAATGCGCAGCAACATACAATCCGTAACGTACATTCTTGTTAATGCAAGCCGCTCCCATCAAGACGGACGGGGACGGATGCCTGCCTTGCTATTGTCAACCTGATAACGCAGTTGCGAATTACTGACGCGAAGACTACGCACGAGGATGGCTTCGTTCCTCGCCATGACGCCCTGGGAGAGCGTTGCTCCGTTTGCGTTACCCGGATGCTGAGCTTTACTGACGCGAAGACTGCGCACGAGGATGGCTTCGTTCCTCGCCATGACGCCCTGGGAGAGCGTTGCTCCGTTTGCGTTACCCGGATGCTGAGCTTTACTAAAGCGAAGACTGCGCACGAGGATGGCTTCGTTCCTCGCCATGACGGCCAGGGGAAGCGTTGCTTCGGCAACACGTAATCGCCTAACACCTCTCCAAACAAAAAAAGCCGCAGTACACACCGCGGCTTTCCTAATATCAACAAGGCGATTATATCACCACCAACTCATAAAAATCCTCTTTATTAAAATACCGCTGTGCCAGCACTTGTAACTCGGCTGCACTAATGCTCTTTATCACCTGGATATTATTGTAGAAGTAGCTCTCGTCCAGCTCGTTCAGGATCAGGTTTTTCCAGCGTTGTATTACCTGGAACGCACCGTCAAGATCGCCGAGGATGGAGCCTATCATGTAGTTGCGCACCAGCATCAGTTCGTCTTCGGGAACCTGCTCCTGTTGCAGGATGGCCAGTTCCTTGTATACTTCTTCTACCGTTTTTTCGCACACATCCCGGCCGGCTTCTGTTTGAATGGTCAGCGCGCTTGTTTGGCGGAAGTTGGAGAGATGGGAGTGAATGCCGTAAGTATAACCTTTATCCTCGCGGATGTTACTCATCAACCTTGAACCGAAATAGCCACCGAAGATGGTGTTAAGGACGAGCATCTTCGGGAAGTCGGGGTGGTAGCGGTTGGGGAAGGGGCGCGCTATGCGCACTGCGCCTTGTACACCATTCTCGTCGTTAAATATCCTGTGCTTCTTTTCCTCTGCGGGCATGATAGGCAGATCGGGGCGAAGTATTTCGCTGCGGCCATTCCAATCGTTGCTACCAAAGTATTGGTTAAGCAGGGGGATAATGTTAGCGGGTAAATTACCGGCAATGAATATTTTACAGTTGTTAAATGTGTACTGCTTTTTGTAGAACGCGCGCAGATCTTCGGTTTGCAGTGCATCGTACGCCATCATGGTGCTTACGCGGCCGTATGGGTGAAACTCACCGAACAGGTACTTGTCAATATAACGGTTGGCTACAAAGTCGCACTTCTGCAAACTCACTACCAGCCGCTGTTTCATGTTCTGCTTAAAGGTGGCCAGCTCTTCTTCGGAGAAGGTGGGATCAAGAATAACTTCTGCCATAGTGGGCAGCAGCTTCTCTATATGTTTGGTTAAACTGTGCAGGGTGTAAGTGGCGTTTTCGTGACTGCTGGCGCGGCTCAGGTAAGCACCGTAGTACTCGATCTGCTCGTTAATGTCCAATGCAGAATGTTTACCGGCGCCGTTCTTCATCAGGAAGTTGGTGGATGATGCTACCAGGCTTTCTGTTTCGTACCAGCTGCCGCCAGGGAACACCAGTTCCAGTTGTATCGTATCCTGTTCGTTAGAAGCAACGGAGTAAACGGGAATGCCATTGTCCAATACATGTTTCTCGTAAGGTTTCAGCACCACGTCAAATTCTACTGCATCTTTTATCAGGGGGGCTTCTGTTCTGTTTATCATATTAATTTTCTGCGTAGTAATGAATGGTGTTGGAATTCTTTTCGTCGAAAATGAGCTGCGCTTCGCGTTGAATATCGTCGGTAGTTACACGCTGGTAGTTTTCGAATTCGGTATTCATCTGTTCAGCATTTCCGATCAGTTCATAAAAGGCCAGGTTGTTGGCGCGGTTTAGCAGCGACATATCTTCGAAGGCCAGCATGCTTTCCACGCGGTTCTTCACTTTTTCCAGCTCGCGCTCCTGCACTTTGTTTTCCTGTAACTTCAGTATCTCTTCTTTGATCGCGGCTTCGGCGTCGTTCATTTTCACGCCTTTTACCAGTTTGCCGTCAATAGCCATCAGACCTGCGTCGAGGCTGCCGAAGTGGTAACAGTCAATGTTGGAGAACAGTTTTTTCTCTTTCACCAATACCTGGTGCAACCGCGATGAACCGCCGCCGCTAAAGATGTCGGAAATAAGATCGGCTGCGTAGTAGCGCGGGTCCTGGCGGGGATACATGTGGTATGCCATGTAAAGTGCGTCCAGTGGTACTTTGGATTTTATTTCGAGCAGATGAGCGCTGTTTTGTTTGGGCTCCTGCGGCAGGTTACGGGTATATTTATCGCCCGGCTCTATATCGCCGAACCATTTTTCTGCCAGTTCGCGCACCTTCTCGGTTTTTACATTTCCACCCACCACGAGTATAGCGTTTACCGGGCGGTAGTGGCGGAAAAAGAACGACTTCACATCGGTGAGGCTGGCGTTTTCGATATGCGACAGTTCTTTACCAATGGTCATCCAGCGGTAGGGGTGAGTACTGTACGCCAGTTCGCGCATTTTATGCCACACATCGCCATAAGGTTTGTTGATGTAGTGTTCTTTAAACTCCTCGCTTACTACTTTACGCTGTACGTCCAGGCTTTTATCTGAAAATGCCAGCGACAGCATACGGTCGCTTTCCAGCCAGAACGCTGTTTCCAGGTTTTCGGCCGGTAGTGATATGTAGTAATTGGTAAGGTCGTTGGTCGTATAAGCGTTGTTTTCGCCACCTGCCATTTGCAGCGGCTCGTCGTACTCCGGGATGTTTACCGAACCGCCGAACATCAGGTGTTCAAACAGGTGGGCAAAGCCGGTTTTGGAAGGATCTTCGTCACGCGCGCCAACATCGTACATCACGTTCATCACTGCCATGGGCGTAGTGGTATCTTCGTGTACCAGCACCCTTAAGCCATTCGAAAGGGTAAATCTATTATAGTGGATCATATTTACTGTTTAGTGTTTCCTATGCCCTGCACTGTAAAAGGCTGGGCCGGACAAAGTTATAACATTCAGGCTATGTAGCCTACGGCCTGTTTCCTGGCAAAATTCGTACTAAAGGATGCTTTTTACTACTATTCGCTTAATTAGCAGCTCTTTATCGCGCATTACCAGCAGGGTGGGGCGTGAGCCTACGTTTTTCAGCAATTCGCGGTAAACCTGCAGGCTGCTGGAAAAGTTGTTGTTCACGGCCACCAGGATGTCGCCTTTCCTGAGTCCCGCCTTTTCTGCCGGCGAGGCTTTGATTACATCGGTTATTTCCACCCGCCCGTCAATGAGGTACATAATAAGGCCGGTGTAGGAATAGTCGAACTGATCGCGGTAGTGTGTATTGGGGTAGAGGTAAATTTCTTTCTTCTCATAATTGATGATGAGGTTAAACCGGCGCAGTAAGTCATTGCCGATCATCCCCGCCAGCGACGGGTACGAGGTAATGTTGGTGATATCGTCGAAAAGGTAAGTGGGTACGTTGCGGAAGGCATAGGGGCCAATCCGGAACTCCTGCATGGTGGTGATCGACATCGTCATTTTACCACCCAGGCCCTGGGCTTCGGTTTGTATCACCTTATTCTTCTTTTTTACCAGGATGGAACTGTCCTGTACAAACTGGTTGCACAGCAGCAAACACATGCCTGCACCGGTATCAAAGTAGTAACGCTGGTCCAGCGTTTGTTTGCCGTTACGCAGCGGTGCCGCTACAATAGGAATATTGGAAATACTCGGCTTTAAAAGATGACCGCCGCGGGGGTAACGTACTTTGCCTTTGGCGTATACACCGATTTCCTCGTTATCATAGTTTACGGTCACAATGTACCTGCTTAAAAAGCTGTACCCGATAATACCATCGATCTGCAAACCGTACACCTGGCTGATCAGTTCATAGTCGTTCACGTGAAAGTTAAGACTGTCCACTTTGAGTCCGGGCAGGTTAAGCGTATTATTTTGTGCAAACGATACCACTTTAGACGCCCCCAGTCCACGCACTACCCTGTCTGACGCGGTGAGCTTAATTCCCAGCCTCACGCACGCCATGGTGTCGAGCGATATGCCGGCGCTGCCCGTATCGAGGATAAACTGCAGTGTATCCGGATAGTGATTAAGCGTGGCGCGAATAACCACTACGCCTCCATAGTATTGCCGGAAGGGAAATTTGGTGATGAGGGAAACATCCTGCCCTTCGAGATCAACGCCGGAACTCTGCGCCCTGGCAGCTAACGTGGAAATAAGCAGGAGTATACCAAACAGTGCGTGTGACAGACTTTGGCTTCTTATCATAATCGGGGATGCTCAGCGCATCGGGTGTTCTATAAATTTAACTTAAAACAGCTTCTCTCCCTTATCTTTTTATTACAAACGGCAATAAAGCGCCACTGAACCAGCAGATACGGCATAACGAACTGATTACAAGCCTAAAACAAGATATGTAGCGGTTACAACACGCGATCACTTATTTTGTACCTTTGCTATATGCAATTGCGGGATCTATACAAAAAAGCGCAGGAATTTGAGTTCCTCACAGCGGAAGAAGGGGTGTACATGTTTGAGAACGCACCGTTGGCAGAGCTGATGCACATCGCCAACGAGTTGAGGAAGAAACAGGTACCGCACGGAAAGGTGACATGGCAGATAGACAGGAATGTGAATACCACCAATGTTTGTACGGCCAATTGCAAATTCTGTAACTTCTACCGCATTCCAGGCCACGCTGAGGCCTATATTACCGACATCGAAGAATACAAACGTAAGATCACCGAAACGGTGAAATACGGCGGCGACCAGCTGTTGCTGCAGGGCGGGCACCACCCTGAACTGGGACTCAGTTTTTACGTGGACCTGTTTAAGCAACTGAAAGAACTGTTCCCCGACGTACGGCTGCACGCCCTTGGCCCCCCCGAAGTGGCCCATATCACTAAACTCGAAAAAAGCACCCATATAGAAGTATTGCGTGCGTTACAGGCCGCGGGCATGGACAGCCTTCCCGGGGCCGGTGCCGAAATACTGAACGATCGTGTGCGCCGCCTCATTTCCAAAGGCAAGTGTGGCGCCCAGGAGTGGCTCGATGTAATGCGTGCCGCCCACAAACTGAACATCGCCAGCTCGGCTACCATGATGTTCGGCCATGTGGAAACTGTGCTGGAGCGTTTCGAACACCTGGTCGATATTCGCCAGGTACAGAGCGAGAAACCTGAAGGTCACTACGGTTTTACCGCCTTCATCCCCTGGACCTTCCAGGACGTGGATACCCTGCTGGCCCGCATCCGCGGTGTTCGCAACACCTCCACGGCCGAAGAGTACCTGCGTATGATCGCCATGAGCCGCATTATGCTTCCGAATGTGAAAAACATCCAGGCCTCATGGCTTACCGTGGGTAAGTCGGTAGCCCAAATGTGCCTGCACGCCGGTGCCAACGACTTCGGTTCCATCATGATCGAAGAAAACGTGGTAAGCGCTGCCGGTGCGCCGCACCGTTTCACCTACAAATCCATCCAGGACGCTATCCGCGAAGCCGGTTTTGAGCCGCAGTTACGTACACAACTGTACACCTTCCGCGAAATACCGCAGGCCATCGAAGAGCAGGTGATCAACTACTAATTCAACGCACTTATATAAAGCCGCAATCCATCTGGGTTGCGGCTTTTTTTATTTCGGGGATCAGCGGTGGGAATACTATTTAACATCGTTGCGTCGCACTCTTCAGCGGCAACAACTACATTGAGCAGACAACAAGGCCATGTATATACCTCAACACCTGTCGCAAACACACCTGCAGGTCTAAAAAACCTTTAACCGGCCGCTTACCGGCCGTCCACATGCCGCTCAGGGGCCGCTCGTCACGTATCTTCCCCGTATGTTTCCTGTATCCACCTTCATAGTATGGCGGCACACGAAAGTTTGTGTGAGCGGTGCAGGTCAGGTTTTCCTGGTAAAATGCTCCGTTCGGGAACAGTTTTTCCTCCGTTCAGGAACAGTTTTCGCCTGGCGGCTGGCTTAACTTTGTAGCCTAAAACATACTATCATGGCTACATATATACAAAACACCATCACTTATGGCTTAACAGGCAAGTGCGGGCAAAATCATTACTTCCGGCAGCAACATGGCAAAACGGTTCTGTGCACAATAGAAAGGCCCTACCAAGGGCCGGCCACCGTCAAACAACAGGCGGCCAACAACCAGTTTCGCAAAGCGCAATTGTTTGCGAAGCAGGTAATTGCCGACCCCGAACGTAAGGCCGCCTACACAAGCAGGGCACGCGAAGGCTGCAGTGCATACAATATGGCAATTTCAGATGCTATGCAGGCGCCGGTAATTAAAAATGTGGAAACCGAACACCGCACAATTCGCGTAACAGCGATCGACAACTTTGCCGTAACGGCAGTTACCATAGCGGTGTACGATGAAACAGGCGAACTGGTGGAACATGGGGTCGCTGAGGTACCCACTCGCAAACTGCACTGGGAATACGAAGTAAACACCAGTTACGCTGCCCGTGTAGTCATAAAGGCGTTTGATGGGGCAGGCAACTTTGCGGAGCAGGAAACACATCTGCCCAATATAGTTCCTACCGTTGAAGAGTGCGACGCAACGGCGGATGAGCAGGATTTGTTACGCCGGGTACCACCACATTTTCACTATTTTAACATCTGCCCCAAAGTTGTGTTAAATGAGCGTTTGCGCGTTAAACCCAATGGCAATTTTGCGTTCTATACTCAGGAAAACAAAATTAACCGCTATGAAAAAGATAGGCATAATGATGATGGCAGGCGCGATGTTGGTGTTGGCGGCCTGCTCCAGCAGTACGAAGGTTACCTCTTCCTGGAAAGACGGCAACAGTGGCAGCCTGAACACCCGCAGCAAAGTGCTGGTAATGGCGCTGGTGGCACAAAAGGAAGGATCGTTACGCAACAGTATGGAAAACGAAATGGTGCTGGCGCTTCGCGCAAAGGGCTACAACGCCGTATCGGCTTACCAGGAGTATGGACCACAGGCGTTCCGTAATATGAACGAGCAACGTGCGGTTAGGCAAATCCGCGAGCGCGATATAGACCAGGTAATGACCATCGTGATGCTGGATAAATCGAAAGAGAAACAGTATGTGCCGGGCCGCGTGGCGTACGCCCCTTACGGACCTTACTACGGAAGGTGGTGGGGTTACTATAACTGGCGCTTCAATAATATTTACGAACCCGGCTACTACACAACCAATACGAAGTATTTCCTGGAGAGCAATCTCTATGATGTAAAAGACAAAAAGATGATCTACTCCGCGCAGTCCGAGTCGTTCGATCCACCGTCGGCCGCCCGTTTGGCCGTTACATACAGCCAGAAGATCGTAAAAGACATGGAGAAGCAGAACCTGCTGACCAGCAACAGGCGTTAACCAGGTAAGTACATTTGCAGTCATAATCTACAACAGGTGGGCCTTAGGGCTTGCCTGTTGCTTTTTAGAGAAATTGCCGGAATAAGATTGTAAGTTTACCGCCCCCTTATGTTAGAGATAAAGGTAAACGACACTATCAGCCTTAAACAGCTACAGCCGGAACACGCTCCCATGGTGTTCGGCCAGATACACACATCCCGTAAAACCCTGCGGCGCTTTTTGCCCTGGGTCGATTACAACACCCACGAGGAACATTCTTACCGCTTCATCCAGTTGATGCAGCGTAAAGCCGACGACCAGGAGGCTATTGCCTTTGGTATGTGGGAAAACAAAACCCTCTGCGGCGTATTAGATCTCCACAACTGGGACCACCAGCTACAGAAAGCCGAAATAGGTTACTGGATAGGCGAGGAGTATCAGGGTAAGGGCATCGTATCGGCCAGTTGCCGGGCACTTATCACCTTCGCATTTAAAAACCTGCGACTCAATAAGATAGAGATCCGCTTTATATTACAGAACGAGCGGAGTGCGATGATCCCGATTAAGCTGGGGTTTACCAAAGAGGGCACACTACGGCATAGTGCAAAACTGCATGGCCAGTATGTGGATACAGTGGTAATGGGGATGTTGAAGGCGGACTGGAAGTATTAGTGAGTCGGCGGTTTATACACTGGCTACCATATGTGTCTGACATACCTGCGGGCGGTGTATACACCTACGATACTTATAGACGCTGCGGGCGGGCTGTAAATCAATGTAATAGTTTAAAGTACCCGCAGGCGGTGTATACACCCACACAAAAAAGGGATGAGCTGCCGCCCATCCCCGCATAGCTTGTAAGCTTTATTCCATTATCAGATATCGCAAATGTTGATCGCCTGCTTCAGTGAAGCCAGCTTGTCTGCCTGCTTCGGCACGAACTCCTGCGCTACAAAACCCTTAAAGCCGGTTTCGTGTATCGCTTTCATGATCGCAGGGTAGTACAATTCCTGCGTTTCATCGATCTCATTACGGCCTGGTACACCACCGGTATGGTAGTGTGCAATGTATTGCTGGTTGTCGCGGATGGTGTGTATTACGTCGCCCTCCATGATTTGCATGTGGTAAATATCGTACAACAGTTTAAAGTTGTCTGAACCTACGGCTTTACACAGGTCTACGCCCCAGTTGGTGCGGTCGCACTGGTAGTCTTTGTGGTTCACTTTACTGTTAAGCAGCTCCATTACCAGGGTCACTTTTTTCTTCTCTGCATAACCTATCACCTTTTTCAGTCCTTCGGCGCAGTTGATAATGCCCTGCTCATCGTCGAGGCCTTTACGGTTGCCGGAAAAGCAAATCAGGTTAGTAAACCCGCCTTTAGCCGTTTCGTCGATCAGGTGTTCGAAATAGGTAACCAGCTTTTCGTGGTGTTCCGGGCGGTTCCATCCCTTATTAATGTTCCAGTCTTTACCGTTGGAATTCACCATTCCCACTGTAAGGTCATATTTCTTCACCAGGTCAAAATCCTTGGGATCTACCAGGTCGATAGAGGCAATGCCGTACTGCCGCGAAGCTTTACACAGGTCTTCCAGCGGAATACCGTTATAACACCAGGCGCATACAGAGTGATTGATCTTTCCTTTCATCGGCGCATCTACTGCGGATTCGTGAGCTTCCACACGTGTGGCCAGGGAAGATAACGCGGAACTTGCGAGTGCCATTGTCGCTACTTTTTTAATCGCATCTCTGCGGGATTGATGGTTTGACATTTGGGTAGTCTTTACTGGTGTCAATTTACTCGAAAAACCACTGGTATGCAAGGTTTTTTTTATGGCGCCCTACTGCGGCAGCAAAGCATTCCTTAATTAGCTGTTAATACGCTAAAATACTGGGCCAAAACGGGTTAGGTAAATGAACTAAATATCGCCGTCTTTCGTTTGTAAATGATATCCCTGCTGTGTTTTCCGCACCGTAAGAATTCTGGTAAGCAATTTGATTAATTAATATAAAAGCGGTAGTTATGGAAAGAAAATATACCCCCGGACTGATGTTCTGCCTGCTCATGGACCTTCTCGGATTTGCCAGCTACGCCATCCCCGTTTTCGGAGAAGTGGCAGATGTAATATGGGCGCCCATTTCTGCCATCATCTTTTACCGGATGTTTGGGGGCTCGCTGGGCACCTTTGGCAGCATGTTCAACTTCATAGAAGAACTGTTCCCCGGCCTCGATTTCATGCCATCCTTTACCCTGGGCTGGATATTGCGGTATTTCCTGAACAGGCGGGTGGCTGTAAAAGGCCTCAGATGATAAACAAGTTATCGGCATAAATAAAAAACCACCGGAGAACGAATCCCCGGTGGTATACCAAATGCTTGTTTATTATAAAAATCGTTTGTTCTAACCTCTGCGGAAATTATTCATTCCGCCACCAGCACCACCGCGGAAGTTACCGCCTTCGCCACGGCCACGGAACTCGCCACCCGGAGGGCCTCCCTGACCACGGCCACGGCCACCACCAAACTTGCCAAAAGTATATGTGAAGCTTAGCATAAAGTAACGCTGTAACACAATGTTGCGTGAATCGGATATCTGCGCAGTGCTTACGTTACGGCTAATGGCAATGTTCTGGCGGAACAGGTCGAACACCTGTGCCTTAAATTCACCTTTCTTGTTCTTAAACACCGTTTTGGAAACGAAGCCGTTCACCATGGTGTAATCCAGGTCATAGTCTGCACCACGACCGCGGTTAGCCGTATAATCTATATCACCACCAATCCTGATGCCTAAAGGCAGGTTCACATTAAAGTCCAGCGACCAGCCAAAGTCGTAGAAGTTGGTATTGCTTCTCTCTTTGTCTTCCGCACTCACGGAATCGCCACCGATGCGGGCTGCCGTATAGTTAATATAACCGGCCGCCGACACGTCGAACAGCTCTTTAAAGAAGTAATTGAGGCTTGCTCTTTCGCCTGCCGTCATGTTCTTCGTAATATTGAGTTCATCGTTCAGGTAGCTGATGGCGCGGCTGTAGCCCAAACCTGTATTCAGGTTTAACGAAGTTGCCTTATGGAACAACGGAATGGTGTTACTGATGTTTGCATTGAAATTATAGTTACCGCTACTCACGTTAATGTACTTGGCCTGTGTGGCGCCTTTCGCATCTATGAGGGCCGAATACACGATCTGGTTGGTTACGTACTGTGCATTCAGGTTAACAAAGTAACCTGCCATCTTAGCCGGATCGAAAGAGTTGAACTGGCCCTCTACACGGTGTGTAAATGAAGGTTTCAGATCGGGGTTACCCTGCAGTACGTACAGCGGGTTGGTAGAATCCGGCACGGGTTGCAACTGGTCCATGCTCGGCTGCTGCGTTTGACCGCGGTAGTTCAGGCGTAAACGTTTATTGCGGCTGTAGTTATAGTTAAACCTTAACTCTGGTGCAAAGTTGATCACATTTTGATTGGTAACCTGCGATTTGGTAAGGTTATTACTTGTCTGATCGTTGATCTGCAAACGGCCACCGATAGAGTAATCGTACTTCAGCTTCTGTGTACGGATGGCAATACTGGCCTGCTGGTTCGAGTAATCGTTGCGGTACAGGTTCGTCTGGTCTTCGTCCAGCAGGTCATACCTGTCGGTAACAGTATTGTAACGGTAAGTACGGCGGTCGTTATCCTGTGCATTGTTACGATAGTTATATCCCAGTTCCAGGTAACGGTCGGTAAATATCGGTTCGGTATAATCTACGCGGATATTGTAGTTCTTAGATACATTGTCCGATATCGCCAACTGGTTCGTGATCTTTTCATATGCGTCGGCAAAAGTATAAATGAGACCGTCGGTATAGTTATCCTGGTTGCTGGCATTATAGCCGAGGCCAAAGGTGGCGCTTACCGACCGGCCCTTTTTCCTGAACCTTTTGCGAAGCTGGATATCACCGCTGATCTCTGGTCGGGTAGCATTGCTGCTGTTCACACGGCTGCTGGTGTTAATGGGTGAGTTATCGAAAGCCAATGCTGCCGAGCCCTTGTTAGACGACATGTTGTCGGCCGTATTAAAAGAGAAACTTGGGTTGATGATCACCGAGTGAAAGGAGTCGATATCCCATTCGATACGTGCATTTAAGCGGTGGTTCAGGTTCGTTCTTTCTGCATTGGATGTATCGTAAGTTACCTGGTTCCTTTGTTCGCCGAGGGTTAACTGCTGCCTTCTGTTCCAGCTGCCGCTTACCCTGTCCATATGGTTAATGAAATAGCTGCCGTTAACGCGTACCTGTTTCCTTTTACCATATTCGTCGTTGAAGTTAAGACCGGCATTCCAGCTGGTGTTAAGGCCCGAGCCACCACCACTCGTTCCGCCACCACGGCCGCCACCACCGCCGCCGCCGAAGCTAAACTGGTCCTGGAAGCTAAAGCCCATGTTGTTCACGTTGTTGGCACCGGCTATAACAGATATCTTCCTGGTGTTCTGGAAGTTATTGAACATACCATTTGCGCCGTAGCGGTCGTCGGTACCGTAACCAACAGTACCCCGGCCGAATATGCCTTTACGTTTATCTGATTTGATAGTGATGTTAATGATCTTTTCTATCTCGCCATCGTTTACACCGGTAAACTCAGCCTGGTCCGACTTTTTATCAATCAGTTGTATTTTATCGATAATGTCTGCAGGCAGGTTACGGGTGGCCAGCTTGGGGTCGTTGCCAAAGAATGGTTTTCCATCTACAAAAACCTTTGTCACCTTTTCACCATTAGCGGTAATAGCACCGTCTTTGTCTACTACCACACCTGGCAGCTTCTTCAACAGGTCTTCCGTTAGTGCGTTCTCTCTTGTTTTAAAGGAACCGGCGTTAAATTCCAGGGTATCTGGTTTTACGCGGATGGGAGGTATTTGCTCCACGATTTCCACACCGCCAAGCGCTACTCCTTTTTGCGAAAGCGTAACACCACCAAGGTCAATTACTTTGGCAGAGTCCATCGAAATCGTTTTATAAAAGCCCTGATAACCAATATAAGTAATAAAAAGCTGGTACTTTCCGGCATCAATCCCCTGTATATCAAATGCCCCGTTTTTATCGGCAAAAGCAGATGCTTCTATAGATGAATCTTTGGCGTGTAGCAAGGCTACTGTTGCACCAGGCAACAGCTCTTTGGTTGTTTGATCGGATATAATTCCCTTAACGCGGCCCTTGCCCGACTGCGCCATTGAAACTACTGTGAGTGATGCGAATAAGAGTGTAAAAATTGCTTTCTTCATACAAGGGATTGAGCTGTAATTCTAATTACGATGTCTTTTAGCCGTACGTTAGTTTAAGTGCTGCTTATATTCAATTTGATGCGTGTGTACTAATGGTTACTGCTGGTTGGCCAGTTGCTCGTTCCGGAACTTCTCCATAAGTTGCCGGCGTTTCTCGTTCATCTCTTTCTGATCTACTTTTTCGGCTGTAACGGGAGGCATTACTTCGCCCGGCTGCACCGGTTTCAGGTCTACCTTTTTTGCTTCGATAGCGCGTCTTGCACTTTCTGCAGACAGAACAAAGCCGCCGTTCGGAGGAACAATACCATTGATGGGAGAAAAGGTTAACGGGATCTCGGTGGTATACCAGATCGTAAACACTTCTTCTTTTAATTTAACAGTCGCTTTTTTGCAATTGTACCCTGCTATCTTTTTGGTCTTGTCCGACTCTTTGAATTCGGCCGGTGATTTAAACTCTTCTGCAGTGAACCAGGCTTCCTTTTTTGCATCGGTTGTTTCCAATACCTGCAAAAACTGCTTTTTCGAAAGGTCAATATACGTCGTGTTCCTGAAGGGTAATTGCGGTATTCCCTGTCCGGCGCCATTTCCTGATGGACGGGCAGAACCGGCAGATGCACCGGCAGGCCCGGAAATAATTACTTCCTGTGTACGGCCGGCAGCACCGGCAGGCATGGCGCCTCCCATAAACATACCGCTGAAGCCGCCGCGCTCCTGTTCCAGTTTCCCAAATATGCCGTTGAAGGTAAATGTCTGGCCAAAGGTGATCACATCCGACCCTTCCGATACATTCACCGTTTCACCACCACCGCCAGTGCGAACCACCGTAATCCGGCTTTCGCCACCGCCGCCTTCTCCGAAGCGGGTAGTTACTTCATATTTAATAACGCCGGACGGGTCCTGCGCTCTAAGCGTTCCTGCGGCAGCCGCAAGGGAGAGGGAGAAAAGGCATGCTTTCGTTAAAAAGTTCATGATAACCAGGTTTTAGAATGACAGCACAAATCTCCGCCATTGTTCCTGTCTATGCGGTTAACTAGTATTATTTACTGTTAATTAATGTTAACACTTTGATCCTGCGTTGCTTAAGTTAACCAGGCTTATTTACTGTTAATTACTGTTAAGCATGTGCACGCCGATGCGCGCAAATAGGTAGTTTTGTTGAAACCGGCTCTCATGTAGCGGTAAACGAGCTTATCTAGTAACTATGCGAAATCGTATCCGGAATATTATCATTTTAATGAGCGTGTGTATACTTGGCATCTATTTGTTCCAGGGCTACTGGCTTTATACCAGCTATCAACTGCGCAAAGACGAGTTCAGCAAAGAGATCAATGATGCGTTACGTACCGCCGTGTTTAATAAGCAGTTCAACGATGTACGCCGCTTTATCCGGTTTCCCCATAACGATCGCGATAACGACCGCCGCTTCGAGCGTGGGGTGCCCAAAGTAATGGAAACCGTAGGAGGGGTAGTAGTAGGCTACGCCAGTAAAAGTGTGCGTGCAGAGCGGGCATTGCCAACGCGGCCTCCTCACCCGGACAGCCTGGGAGAACTAACTACGGTGCTGGCCCGTGTGGACTCTTCGGGAAAAGAGCGGGTGATGTTATTTCGCCAGCAACACGGCAAGGCAGATATAGAAACCGTTACCGAACTGTCCGACACCACCGTACTTCGCCTTTCACAATCACCCGACAACCGCAACCTGCGCGTGTATGCCGATTCCATGGCGCAGCAGATCTCCGACTTCCTGATTCTCAACAATATTTATAAAGACAGGTTTTCTGTTAAAAAGCTGGACTCCATTTATACACAAGAACTCAGCAACCGCGATATCGCAACTGGTTACCGTATAGACACCTTCCAGGCCAGTTTCGATTCCTGGTCGCGCGAAGGATTTCGCGATAGCCTTCGTATACGCGGACCCTTCCAGACTTCCAAGATCAACTTCAATCCTTTAAGTAATCTTTTTGTACAGGCCACTTTCGAAGCACCCGTTCCCTACATTCTAAAACAAATGCTGTGGATACTGGTAGGCTCCGTGGCTTTACTGTTACTTACCACCACCTGTTTCCTTTACATGATGCGCACCATCCTGAAACAGAAGAAGTTATCAGAAGTTAAGAACGACTTTATCAACAATATGACGCATGAGCTGAAAACGCCGATTGCGACGGTGTATGCCGCCGTGGAAGCCATGCAGAACTTTAACGCGCTTAACGATCAGCGCAAAACAACTACGTATCTCGACATATCAAAACAGGAACTCCAACGCCTGTCCGACCTGGTGGAGAAAGTGCTGCACATTGCTGCTGAAGAGAAAGAAGACTTCGACCTCTTCCTAGAAGAAACCGACCTGAACGAGCTGGTAGAAAATATCATCACCAACCATCGACTTAAAACCGCCAAGCCTGTTAGCTTCCACTTCGATCCGCTGGACGAGCCCGTGGTAAACGTAGACAGAACACATCTTTCCAACGCCATCAGCAATCTCGTGGATAATGCTATTAAGTATTCCCGCGAAAAAGCAGATATTACTATTCTCCTGAAAAGCAATGGCGGCAGGGTAGTGGTAAGCGTTAAAGACCAGGGCATCGGTATCCCTAAGCTCTACCGCGAAAACATCTTCGAAAAGTTCTTCAGGGTGCCCACAGGCAACCTGCATAATGTAAAAGGCTTTGGGTTGGGGTTAAGTTATGTGAAGAAGATCGTGGAGAAACATGAGGGCATCATCTCTGTGATCAGTGAGCCGGATAAGGGCAGCGAATTTATTATCGACATTCCCGCATAACAGGGCGATCTAAACTATTAACGATGAGCGCAAAAGTATTACTGGTAGAAGATGAATGGCAACTGGGGCAAATTGTTCGTGACAGCCTGGAAACACGCGGGTATAATATGCTGTACGCATCCAATGGCAAAGAAGCCTGGCAGCTTTACCAGCAGCACAAGCCTGACATCATTGTGCTAGACATCATGATGCCCGAAATGGATGGCTTTACGCTCACCACCGACATCCGTAAGCAGGACAAGTATACACCGATCATTTTTCTCACCGCCAAATCCCAAACAGCCGATGTGGTAAAAGGGTTTGAACTGGGAGGCAACGACTACCTGAAGAAGCCCTTCAGTATGGACGAACTGATTGTTCGTATGAAATCGCTGCTGGCGCGTTTTGGTAACCAGGCAACTGCCAGTTCTACTGCGGACGATACCGTCCCCATAGGCCAGTACGTATTTAATTACGCCCGGCAAACACTTACCCGCAATGGTCATACCGAATTCCTTTCGCACCGCGAAGCCGAAATATTAAAACGGCTTAGTCAACACCGCAACCAGGTAATGGAACGTAAAACCACCCTGCTCGACCTGTGGGGCGACGATAACTTTTTTAACGCCCGTAGTATGGACGTGTTTATCACCAAACTAAGGCGTTACCTCAAAGAAGATTCGCGTATACAGATCGTAAATATAAGAGGAGTGGGGTACAAGCTGATTTTCTAGTCATGCGTTTTCTATTCTCAGCCATAACGGGGCGCCCGGAGTTACCGGGGCCCCTTTTTTATGTTGATAGTAAGATGATATTTGATGGAAGAGTAACGGCAATTCATGATGAGCGAGGGAGCGATGCTTTGTTACTTTGATGCCTTTTGTTCCAGCACCTGCAGCAATTTGTATTCATACGGTCCGCGGTCGCGCACCATCGTATCCCGCGGGATGCGGGTAACTTTTAACTTAAACAGTTGTCCCTTTTCAAAATTGAACCCGGTGATGGGTTCCGATAATGTTTCCCAGGGTTCCTGTTGGCCAACAGGCCGATCGCCGTACTGCACTTCATAACACGTCGTTTTCCCAAAGCCCGGGCCGAGGTCGCAATCCTGTTCGCTCTTTACCCAAAACACCAGGTCTTTGGGTGCAGGTGCCGGTTTCTCCTTTGCTTTGAGTGTAAAACCTTCGCTACCGAAGTTGTTGCCGAGGTACGTCATATTACCGTTATCGAAACGGAACAGCATGGTATCTGTTACCGGGTTGCCGCTGCCAACGGTTACCAGGCTAAGCCGCAACTTGCTGCTATCCAGCTCTAACAGGCTGCCAATTTGTATAATTTCGGGCGTGTAGTTGAGGTAGTCAGTCACCATCCGCACTTCCCCGCTTCTGCTGACATTCAGCCGAACGAGGCGGCCGGGCGATGAAGCAGAAGGCAGCGTATCTTCATAAAACCCTGTTGCTATGCCCGTTTCAATCGTGTCGCTCACACCCGCTGGTTTGGGAGGATGATCACAGGCGGCGAATAGCATGGCGGGTAAAATCCATCTTATCAAACGGCTTTTCATAAGCGGTTATATTAATGACCACTACAAGTTAGGAAGTATCCCGTTAAAATCCTTCGTGCAGTATGCTGTATATTGCAGCGCCTTATGGAAATTCACTTTCCCGGCATCCCATTAACCTATTAAAACAACTATGTCCTGTAAGCCTGTTTTTCTTTTATCCATCCTTATCGTTCTTATTTTCGCTTCGTGTAACCGTGGTAAAAAAGCCCGCATGAAGAAGCAGGAAAACGCGCCTGCGGTACTCGGAAAGCGTCATCCTCCAATGGATGCGGCGAAGCTTACTGCCAAGGCGGTTGCGCTGAAGCTTTACGCGGAGAAGAACAAATACAATACAAACTATGCGCTGTTCATCGACTTCAGTGTGTTTTCAGGCACCAAGCGATTTGTGTTGTACGATCTGAATAAAAGCAAAACAGTAAGCACCGCGTTGGTGGCACATGGTCAGGGTAAAGGCAATTTATTTTCTGAAGAGGTGGTGTTCTCGAATGTAAATGGTAGTCGCTGCTCTTCGCTGGGGCGTTATAAAATAGGCACCAAGTACTTCGGGCAGTTCGGGCATGCTTATAAACTGCATGGATTAAATGCTACGAACAGCAACGCTTTCGACCGTTTTGTGGTGTTGCACTCCCACGCCTGCGTGCCGCTCGGCGAGAGTTCTTTTGGTATTTGCCGCAGCGATGGTTGTCCCACCCTTAACCCCGATTATTTCGAGCGGTTACAGAAAGTGTTGGATAAGGAAAAAAGACCGGTGTTGCTGGAGATATACCGGTAAACTTAGTTCCGTATGCTGCTTCGACAATATAAAAAATGGTCGAAAAGCAAAAGCATCTTTGCCCGTGGCTATTTTTTTTCATTGATGGAGCACTCAGTAATGGATATAACCAGAAATATACTGGCCAACAAAAACCCGGTACGGGGCCGGGCCTGTATGTGTTAGTTCTTGTATACAGTCGTCAGCAATTCAGAATCAAACATTACCGAGGGCGCGATCATCTTTTCCTGTAGCGGAATTTTATTCCCGTACCGTTGTGCCATGGTTTGTTTAACGATATCGCTGGAGAGGTCGAAGGAGCCGAGCGGCTTTAATTTGCCGATCTCCAGTCCGGTCGTTTCCTTATAGATTTTCCACACCAGCTCCGAGCAATAAATACGTTCGTCCGACCATTCGAAGAAGGCGTCGTAATGTTTACCCCTATATTTTTCCCCGGCCTTCTTCATTTTATCGATCACTCCACTATTAACCACATTATTGTCCTTTACTCTTTTGACTACAATGTGGTTGTGTGAACGGGCGGCCCAGCTTTCGAGCGGTGTATACATCACCGGCTCCACGGCTTCGAGTACATATAACTCACCGTTTTGTTTCAGCACCATTCCACAATGCGTCCATGGCGAATGAGTGGCCGCTTCTATAGCCTTACACTGCGGCGAAATAGAGCTCTGGAACACAATATCACCTTCGCGGATAGAGTCGGTGGGTAAACTTTGTTGGCCTTGGCCGGAAAAAGCATGTAAAACAAGGCTAACGAGTATAAAAAGTTGCTTATTCATAGAAGGGAGGGCGTCTATTTGTTAATGACGTCATCTCAAATTTCGTCATTAACAATTGAAAAAGGAATAGTAAGGCGTATTGACCATCCGTAATGCACACATAATATCATCCATTATGTTAAAATAACACCTAAATTATATTTAATTGTAATTTGTTGTAAATCTTTTCGATCTTAAATTATTCGTCATATTAAACCATATCATCATTAACAAATCTCATTAACATTCCATAAAATGCTTTGCTGTCAATTCGTTTAGGCCATTAACAAAAATATGTGGGTAGGTAGTCAATTAACCTGACATTACTTGATACAAGGCAGTAGTACTGCCGCACTTAACTTTAATTTTACTTTGTTAATGGCAATTTAACAATATGCCGGTATACCTTTGTGACGTCAATGAAACAACTACAAACGTCTGACCAACAGACGAAATTATTTTAGCCAACACATCCTTCGACACAGATTTTTTCCACCATCCTTTTGAAACCGGCGATTTAAAACATTACTGGTTAAAAAATTAAAGATGAAATTATTTTTCAATGGCTTATTGCCAATAGGCACCGCTTTGTTCCTACTTTTCACTTCCTGCTCAAAAGAGGCCACTACCGAAATCATTCCCCCGCACGAAGTGGCTGTAAAAGACACTGTGTTTACCATGAATAATAATGCCGACAAAACTAAAATACTCGAACTGGTGAATGCTGCCAGGGCTAACGGCTGCAACTGTGGTGGTGAAAAGATGGCGCCGGTTGGCCCGGTAATATGGAACACCCGCCTGGAGCAGGCAGCTTACCTGCACGCCCAGGAAATGCAGGATAGCGGTTACTTCAGCCACACTGGCGCTACGGGCACCAATGCTGGTCAGCGTATAACAAACGTTGGTTACAAATGGGCCGCTTATGGCGAAAACCTCGCCCTGGGTAATCTTAGCGAAGAACAGGTTGTTGCTGGCTGGTTAAACAGTCCAACCCACTGCCAGGTAATAATGGCCGCCCGTTACAGGGAAATGGGCGTGGCGCTTATCGGCAACTTCTGGGCACAGGAGTTTGCAGAACCTAAATAAGAAACAGTTTTCCTATTATAATATAAGACACAACGCTCTCCAATTAGCTTAATACATACCTGGAATAAACCATGCGGGGCTCCGCACGACCGTGCCGCCAAAGCGGCCTCCTTAACGAACCGGAAGATCAATTAACAATTGCTTGCCAAAGCTTTATAACGTTTTCCATATCCGGTTGTGACGTTGATAATGTGAGAAAGGAGGCTGCACCAACAGCACAACGGAGTCCCCGCTTTTATATAGCTGCTTTTGTTAACTCATTGATTTACTATATATAATTTCCCGTTAACATCTCTTTAGCAATCCTATTGCTTGACTTTTCAATTCCCGGATATACCTTTACACCATCAAAGCGAACAGACGTTCCGATTTTAACCCTTCCTCTGAAAACACTCCTTGTTTTATCCGATCCTGCATAAGAAAAACCCAGTACCTATTTGGTTTATCACTTTTTAACTGGGAATAATGAAAACGAATTTAGTCCGTAATATTACTGCGCTGGTTGTGCTTGTTACCATGTTTTCAAGCTGTGCGAAAGAGGTAGAACTTACACCGATTACACCTGGTGCTGGCGATGGGGAAGAGCCTACCGTAGTGATCATTGCTAATAAAATAAATAAAGATTCTTTGCTTTTGCTGGTTAATGAAACCCGTGCCAAAGGTTGTAACTGCGGCGGTGTTCAGATGGCGCCTGTTGGTAACGTTACCTGGAACGACCTGCTGGAATACGCGGCCGTTAAGCATAGCAAAGACATGAGCGATAATAATTACTTCAATCATAACAGCCGTAATGGCGCTACTCCGGGTGCAAGACTGGATGCTGTTGGGTACCGTTGGAATGCATATGCGGAGAATATTGCGAAGGGGCCTAAGGATGCAGCAGCAGTAATTGCGGGTTGGATTAAAAGCCCCGACCACTGTAAAAACTTAATGAACGGCTCCTTTAAAGAAATGGGAGTAGGAAGATATAACGAGTACTGGACGCAGGAATTTGGCGTCATCAATAACCCCAAATGATCAGGGCGGCGGCATTTTTTTACGCCACATCCGCCAGGAGACGTAGATAAATGCCGCCAAGCTGATGGTGAACCAGCTATAAAACAGTACCATCCGTAGCGGCGTCGACTCCTCAGGAACCGCAAACCCCAGGTAAAGCCCCAAAAACACATTGATCATCATCAACAGGAAAAAAAGGAAAATGGTCCGCATGATCCTTATAAAAAAGAACAGCACCTGCACGTCTGGCGGCATCTCTTCTTCCTCTTGTTTTTCCTGCTCATCACCTCGGTTTGTCATACTCCTCGCTTTATTGACAGTATAATTATTAAGGTAAGCACAATTTTGCCAAGGCCGCGCTGTCGCCCTTAAAAACGTTAAAGTCCACCCGGGTACGAATTCCGTTTACTCTCCCAATATCGCTATGCTGCCAAAACACCCAGTTACGGGTAATGCGCGGCCGGTCTTTCTGATAATAATGCGCGATCCATAAAGGATACTTATCAAACTCCTTTCCCAGGTACTTTTCGTAAAACCGGATATTAGTATAGATGATGGGCTTTACGCCGTAAACTTTTTCCATTTCCTCAAGCCAGATTTTGGCGGTACTGCGGATGACGGCGGGCGATTGGTTGTTGTGAACTTCGATGTCCAGCACAGGCGGGAGGTCGCCGCTTTCCAGCTCTACTACATTACGGAAGTTGATAGCCTGCTTCAGCGGATCGCGGGTGGAGTAAAAGAAATGGTACGCCCCGCGCACAAGGCCTGCCTGCCTGGCTTTATCCCAATTACGTTTAAAAGTAGCATCCTGCCGGCTAATACCTTCGGTGGCCTTCAGAAAAGCGAAAGAGATGCGAATATCATCGACCTGCATCTGTTTTACGGCCATCCAGTTAATTTCTTTCTGGAATTTAGAGATGTCGATACCGTGTACGGAGTAGTTTACCGGCATATCAATGCCAAACTCTTCATAACGAACGAATTCCGGGTCCTTTTGGCGCGAAAGCCACCACCAGGCACCGGTTGCCGCCATTCCCAATATGATCAGCAACAGGATAAAAGAGCTGTTGCCCCGTTTTTTTCTACTCACAGTTTCAGGGTATAGTATTTGTTTTAACAGCAAGTATAGCGCAATATTTTCTTAAGATATGCACATAACCAGTATTGTTATCTTATTTTTACGCAACAAAGGAATAAACCATGCCCGATTTTAACCTGAACGACGCACTTAATTTCATGTCGAAGTTTACCCTTCGCCGAGCCTGGAACGCCAGCAAGGTGCTGAGTAGTTATTACGTTAGCAAATGGCGTAAAACTCCCGTTCAGTGGGGCCTTCCAATATCTATCTCTTTTGAGCCCACAACATCGTGCAACCTTCGCTGCCCCGAATGTCCCAGTGGTTTGAGGGCCTTTACCAGGCCAATAGGGATGCTGGAAAGAGATTTTTTTAGTAAAACGATCGATGAGCTGTCTAAAGAGCTCATGTACCTGATTTTCTATTTTCAGGGCGAACCTTACCTGAACCCTTCGTTCCTCGAAATGGTGGAATATGCCTCCAAAAAGGGAATATACACCGCCACTTCTACCAACGCCCACTACCTTACCGACGCTAATGCAAAAAAAACCGTGGAAAGCGGCCTTGACCGCCTGATTATTTCCATCGACGGTACCACGCAGGATGTGTATACGCAGTATCGTGTTGGCGGTAACCTTGAAAAGGTTATTCAGGGAGCAAAAAATATCGTGAAGTGGAAAAAGGAGCTGAATTCGAAGAAGCCATTTGTGTTCTTCCAGTTCCTGGTGGTAAAACCCAACGAACACCAGATTGAGGATATTAAGTTGCTGGCGAAAGAGATTGGGGTAGATGAAGTGCGGTTTAAAACAGCACAAGTGTATGATTATGAAGAGGGTAACCGACTCATTCCTACTATTGATAAATACTCCCGCTATCATAAAAAGGACGACGGTACCTACGCGATCAAGAATAAAATGGGCAACCATTGCTGGCGCTTGTGGCACTCCCCGGTAATTACCTGGGATGGCCTGGTGGTACCGTGCTGCTTCGATAAAGACGCACAGCACCGCCTTGGCGATCTCAAAAAAACTTCCTTTAAAGCATTGTGGCAGGATGGTCAGTACGTGAAGTTCCGCACACAAATAAAGCAGGGACGCAAAAACATAGATATTTGCGCCAACTGCAGTGAGGGAACTAAAGTATGGGGCTAGTCGTTAGACGGCTCGGCCTTCTTCTTTTTTCGGCGATGGGTAACTTTGTTAAAAAGCTTGATGCCGAACCGAACGGCTATAAACTCCAGGGCTGTCATAGCCACACTCTTCAACACATTTTTAGACCCGGTGCTTTGCCAGGCCAGCTGCGCGAATTTGCCTACCGTACCAAACACGCCAGACTTGTGTAGTCCGGGCATGACGGTATTCATGGCCATGGATTTATAGTTCTCCTTAAAATAGTCTACGCGATATTCCAGCTCATTTTCGAGCATGCGCTTCCTTTTTTCAAGGCGCGATATTTCCAGTTCCAGGGAAGCAAAGTCGGTTACTTTTGATTTGGGCATGTGTAAATATTTGTCAGCCTTCTTTCTTTAAATGTTTTCGTGGTACTCTTTTTCATCCTCACGCTCCTCTTGTTTTTTCCTTTCCTTCTCCTCTTGTTTTTCCTGGATTTCCTCTACCAGTTCTTTAACGAGCAGGTTGGACAATGGGCGTTGAATAAGACTTTTACGGAAAGCAAGAACAAGGATAAGTAAAAAAATGAAGAACCCTGCCGCACACACAAATCCCATGGTAAAGCTGTCGGTCATTTCTCCAATCCAGAAACCTAACACCATTCCTAAAAAAACCACCACTATAAAAAACAGCAGGAAAGCCATTACCAGGGAAAAAAATAATCCCAGGGCTCTGCTTAACTTTCCTGCTGCCTGTAGTTTAATAAGGTCAAGGCGGGTTTCCACATATTCTTTGGCAACCTTTCCTGTTTCCGAAAAGTAATTGCTGAAATTATCTTCCATGCAAATAAATTTAGGTGCAATTGATTAAAGCTGATTACGCAAGTTCGTTTTCAATTGCATCTTCATACTGTTCTTTTTTCTTTTTGAATTTGTCTTTCAGCTTGTCAGCCTGTGATTTCAGCTTATCCACCAACTCGTCTTTTTTGTCAGAATTAAGGAAGTAACCAACTGCAACACCTACTGCTGCGCCAACGATGAAAGTAACTACGGCTTTTGAACTTTTTGCCATGATTCGATAGGTTTTTAAAAGTGAGTGAATAAAATCGGGTTTATACAACAGCACATTTTGGGGTGCCGGTGTGGATATAAGGGGTACAAACATTATTCCAGAATTGTCGGTTAACAAAACGGAAATCTATCCTTAATAATTCAGGATGAGTGAAATATGTGGCTTTGGCACATTTTTTTAGCTAAATTACTTACATCCCTATATTTTAAGTAGGTTTGATCAACACCTCCCATATGAGCACAATTGACAATGAACGCCTTAAGCAGGTTGCCTTTCTGGTAATCATCGTTTTACTTGGCGCCCTGCTGTTTTCGGAACTGTACACATTTTTCCCCGGTTTCCTCGGAGCCGTAACTTTTTACATCCTGGGTCGCACCTATATGTTCCGGCTGGTGGAACAGCGTAACTGGCCCAAACCCCTGGCCGCCGTGCTTATTATGGTACTGTCGTTCCTTATCATACTATTGCCTGTAGGCACGCTTATTAATATGGTAACGTCCAAGATCAAGTATGCGGTAACGCACTCTGCTGAATTAACGGCCAATGTGCAGGGAGTTATTGCCAAAATCGAAGCATCCACCGGCATTAAGATTATCAGTCCGGAGCGACTGCAAAAAGGGCAGGAATATCTTACCGGCATCCTGCCTGGTTTTGTGGGAACTGCTTTCAACACCCTAACCATCATCGCCATTCTTTACTTTATCCTCTATTTTATGCTCATACACGCCCGGCGGATGGAAGAAGCGATGTACGAATACATTCCCCTAAAAGATGAAAATGTGATAAAACTGGGGAAAGAAGTGCGCAACATGGTGATTTCCAATGCTGTAGGAATTCCCCTAATAGCAATATTGCAGGGCTTCACCGCGCTGATCGGCTATTATATTTTCGGCGTTCCGCAACCCTGGTTTTGGTTTGTGATTACATGTTTTATGGCCATGGTACCCGTAATCGGTGCTGCTGCCGCATTCATCCCCTTAAGCCTTTACATGTTTACCGAAGACACCTGGCGAGGCGTAGGACTTTTGATTTACGGACTTGTAGTAATCGGCTCCAGCGACAACCTGTTTCGGCTGACGGTAAATAAAAAAATAGGCGACGTACACCCCATGATCACCATCTTCGGCGTACTGGTGGGCGTAAGCTTGTTCGGCTTCATCGGACTCATTTTCGGTCCATTACTGATATCGCTGTTTTTATTGTTACTGGAGATTTATTCCAACGAATACTTTACCAAAAAGCGAGAAGTAAAGATCATTAACACCGATGCGGCTGGCAAAAAGAAAATGGTGGAAACGAAGAAGAAAGAGGAGTAATTACTTGTAATAACCATTCTCTAAAATGTACCGCTGCACACTATCGGGCACAAGATATTTTATTGATTTTCCATCCTTTACATTTTGTCTGACCATGGTAGAAGAGATGTCGAGCATTGGCGCATCTAACACCTTTACACCGTGCATGGGCTGTACATCGTGCCCGGGGCGGCGGTATACATATATCTCGTAATTCTGTACCAGGTTCATGTAGTTTTTCCATTTCGATATATTCTGGAAGCTATCGCTGCCCATAATCACCACAAACTGTTGCGTAGGAAATTTTTCCTCCAGGTAGGTGAGCGTATCAATGGTATAAGATGGCCTCGGCAAAGAAAACTCGATATTACTCGCCCGCAGCCTTTGCTCTCCTTCTACCGCCATTTCTACTAAATGAAAACGGTTATGTTCATTTAATAAAGAGGAGGAGGATTTAAGTGGGTTGTGCGGCGACACTACCAGCCAAACTTTATCCAGATCGGTGTGGTACGCCACATGATTGGCAATGATAAGATGCCCTGTATGAATAGGATTGAACGACCCGAAATATAAGCCTATCTTCATGCTAATGCTATTGTTCCTCCCTTGCAGAGAGGATTGTTGTACAATGCTTCCCGCAGGCAATTTAGTGATTTACTGATAAAATTATTCCACGGGTTTAAACTGCTCAAACATATTGCCGCAATCTTTGCAATAATGCATGGCCCTGCAAAGTGTAGAACCAAATGGCGAACGAAGATAGGTATTGGTGCTATTACAATGTGGGCAAGGGGTTTGGAGCATTATTTCCACATAGCCATCTCCGTTATGACGTTGCGGAGCAGCCAGGCCGAAGTTGCGCAACTTTTCTTTGGCTTCTTCGCTAAGCCGGTTGCTGTTCCAGATAATTTCTTTATCCAGCGTCACGGTTACAGGCCGGTTGAGTTCCTTCTCCAACACCGATTTAATATTCCCCTGTATAAAGCCAACGGCGGGACAGGCCGCAAATGTGGGAATCATTCTCACTTCAATGTTTTCGTCATCCCCTACTACTACGCTGGTGATCATACCCAGGTCAAGTACGTTCAGCACCGGTATTTCCGGGTCCATCACCTGCTCAAGTGCTTTATATATTTCTTTTGTGTTGATCATTGATTACCATTTTGCCGTTGGATCTAACCGGAACACGGCACTCATTTCGTTTAAAAGAGGTTGCAAATGTTGGGTATGATAACCATGGCGACCACCGTTAATGGGAGAGGTGTTAACAGGGTCGGGGAGGTTGAGAGATGATTTTACAAGTATGGGGTAAATCCTTTCCAACCATGCTTCTTTCAGTTGCTCTTCGCCGGGATAGATTTTTTCATCCATCAACCTGTCTTCCATTTCCTCCCTTCGCTCAAACATGCCCAGGGCAAGTGGAAAACAATAGTCTAAAGCTGATTGCATGCGGGCATAACTTTCATCGCCAGCCGAACAGAGTTGTGTGAGCCAGGCGTTAGCGTGCAGTGTATGATACTTTATCTCGCCCTTCAATTTTTTACTTAACGGGCGTAAAGCCTCCAGGCTGCTCTTTTCCATGAATTCATAGCGTAACGCATCGGCATGGTCGAACAGGAAGTGGCGCATCAGGCTAAAATCATATTCACCTATCGGCAACTCCACCAGGTGGCAACATAAATAATCCTTCTCTTCTCTTAAAAACGCGTATTGGTCTGGATCGGGAGCATGGTACGTTTCGTGAAGGATGCTGTATAATCCAAGTGCATGGCCTATTTTATCCTGCGCCATGGAGGAGAATGCGATGTCTTCTTCCATAATCGGCCCCAGGCCCGTCCATTCGGAATTACGATGACCGAGGATAAGCGCATCATCAGCCATTTTAGTAAGCAGGTATGTTATCGCTTGCTGAAGCGGGTTGGTTTGCATGAAGTTCTATTTTTCTTCGCGCTGCTGCGCTTTGTACTTGTTTATTTTTTCCATCACTTTAAACCCGCTGGCGTCGCGGTAAGTTTTATCGAGATTGTTGGCGAACATATCTTCGTCTTCCACCTCAAAGGCCAGTATGTCTACGCTACGAACCACCCAGATGTTTACACATTTCTTGCGGCGGCCAAATTGCTCCTTGGCGAAAACCAGTGCCAGTTGCGGACTGGGGGCATGTACACACCCCACGTGTTCGTGATGCGCGCCTCGTTTTTCCTGGTGAAATACTTCGTAAACATTCCAGTTTTCGCCGTCATTTACAATAACAAGCGAAGCCGCATCCGAAAGGTGCAGCCGGTTCACACGTGGATCCAGTGAATTATTTTCCATGATTACATTTCTTTTAACTGTTCCTGGCGAAAGCAGCAATATTGGGAGAATCGTATTTTATGCCACCGGCAATACTTTCGCATTTGCGCTGTTCATCAGGGCCTGGCGCACCCATCGCCCGCTTTCCTCTGCCCACTTGCGTACCTTTATTCGCTCGCTATTACAGGGGCCATCGCCATTGATTACCTTAAAGAACAAATCCCAATCGGGATCGGAATACCCCCAACGGCCCTCACTGTTTTTTTGCAGGTTGGCATCGGGCAGCGTCATGCCCAGTTCCCATATTTTAGGCACGTACGCATCCAGGAACTGGTTACGCATATCGTCATTACTAGCCATCTTCACCTTCCATTGCATTAGTTTTTCGCTATGCACAGAGTTTTTATCCGGAGGCCCGAAGAAGTGCATAATTGGTTGCCACCAGCGGTTAAGGGCGTCCTGCACCATATCGCGCTGCATTTTTGTACCGGTTGCCAGTTCAATAAATGCATCGTGGCCTTGTTTCAGGTGAAAACTTTCTTCATAACAAATCCTTTCCAGCGCCCGGCAGTAGGGGCCATAAGAACCTTTTGCGTTTGCCACCTGGTTTACGATGGCAGCCGCATCTATTAAAAACCCGATTACCGTAACATCAGCCCAGGTTTCGGCAGGGTAATTAAATACGTTCGAATATTTAGACTTCCCGCTCAGCAGATCGTTGATCATGGTCTCGCGGCGCTTGCCAAGAGTTTCCGCCGCATTGTATAATAACTGACCATGCCCCACCTCGTCCTGTACCTTAGCTATCAGCGCAAGTTTGCGTTTAAAGCCAGGCGCACGTGTAATCCATGTGCCTTCGGGCAATGCCCCCATCACCTCCGAGTGGGCGTGCTGTTCAATTAACCGGGTAAGTTGCCTGCGATATTCAACGGGCATCCAGTCGCCCGGCTCTATTTTCGCGCCTGAGGTAATACGCGCTTCGAATTCCAGGAGCTTTTCAGGATCGTCGTGCTGCTGTTCGTCTTTCAGCTGACGCCTGTTCGGCTCATCGAAAATATATCCTCCACCGTACATAGGGAGATTGTTTTGGTTACCCGTAATTTAAGGTTTTTTGGCCGGATGGCCGTAACGGCAGGGTCTATTTTCGAAATGAGATGTTAAAATACGCCCTACCTTTACCTAAAGTATACAGCGCCGCGCTTTCGCAGCGTTATTACGGCACGAGTCCGCCCCTTATTATTGATTCACTTGTTTTTAGAGAAAAAAAATGCAGTTACCACTCATTATTGCCGGCTGCCTTTGTTTTATATTTATATATACACCCGGCAGCGCCCAGAAAGCAAGGGTGCTTACCATCAATTTCATTTACGATGCGCGGGCCAACTCCACGGATTCGGACACCGTTTTCCACAACGCAGCTGTACCCATTACCAGCGCCGACTTTACCGGCCAGCCCTCCCGCAGCGGCAGGAGCGAAGCAGTAAGTTTTACGAGCTTTGCCTACGAAGGCAGCAGCCGGAAGGTGAAAGATACACTTGTGGTAAATCTTCAGTTACAGGTATTTATGGTTAAAAGCGCTTCCTGGATAAGGGGCACGCAGGGCGACCGCACCACGCTGGAACACGAGCAGCTGCACTTCGATATTACCCGGGTAGTAGGCGAGCGCTTCAGAAAGAAAATACTATCAATGCCGCTTACCATAGAGGATTACGATAGCATGGTGCAGTACGAATACCTGGAATCGTTCCGGGAAATGAACCGTATGCAAAATGATTTTGACCGGGAAACCAATAATGGCCAGCACCTCACGGTACAATACCGTTGGCGGCAGGATATCCATAATATGCTGGCCGAACTTGGTGTCACCTCCGCCCATTAATCCTTACTTTTTTCGTTATCTTAACAGCAAGCCTTACTTGAACAAATGAAGCAACAATCTATCAACTACTACCGATGTATCCTTCTGTTAACCGTGCCCGTGCTGTTGTTCTCTTCCTGCAAAAAGAAGAACAACGACCTGGCGGAAAACAATACCTATGTAAACGATTGGGTGTATAAAACCATGAACGAATGGTATTACTGGAACACAAGTATGCCACAGGACCCGAACAAATCGGTTAACCCGGAATCGTTCTTCTACTCATTGCTCAAAACTCCGGACGATCGTTTCTCCTGGATCCAGGATAATTACCAGGAGCTGTTGAACGAACTTTCGGGCATAACAGAAGAAGCGGGTTACGAATCACAATTGACTATTTATGGCAACAATAAGCTGGCCGGGCGCATTTTATATGTAAAGAAAGGTTCGCCCGCCGAAGCAGCGGGTTTAAAGCGAGGTGACTACTTTTATAAAGTAAATGGCCAGTCGTTCACCTACACCTCTCAGTATGTGGCCAATAATATGATGGCCCTTCTGTATAAAAATCATACGCTGAGCATTGGCGTTTACAACGCAGTCACAAAGGAGTTCGACCAGGTAAAAAACGTTTCGCTTACTGTAACGCAGTTTGCCGAAAACCCCGTATATCTCGATACCGTGTACGAAACCGCAGGAAAAAAAACCGGCTATTTCGTGTATAACTTCTTCGCTCCCGGCGCTACTGAAAACTCTACCGCGTACGACGATGCCGTGGACGCCGTGTTTACTCGTTTCAAGGCTGCCGGCATCAGCCACCTTATTCTCGACCTGCGGTACAACCCCGGCGGGAACGAAGTATCCACCATCAACCTGGCCAGCCTTATCGTAAAAAACGCTACCACGAACGACGAATTTTTCCATCGGGAGTACAATGCAAATGTATTGGCGCAGATCAAAAAAGACGGGGAAGAGGCTTTGCTGTCAAGAAAGTTTCTCGCCAAAAGTGCGAACATCGGCGCAACACTGGAACGCTTTGCGATCATTACATCCAGCCGCACTGCATCGGCAAGCGAACTAATTATCAACGGGCTAAGGCCTTACATGGCGGTAACGTTGGTAGGTGATACAACATATGGTAAAAACGTTGGCTCCACTACGTTATACCAACAGGGCGACCGCCGAAACAAATGGGGATTACAGCCGATTATTACCAAGGCGTTTAACAAGAACAATCAGTCTGACTATACTAATGGATTTGCGCCGGACGTAGTGGCCAGCGAGGGTAACGAGTTTAAACAATTTGGCGATATTACAGAGCCGCTTTTGAGTGCTGCATTAAACAAGGTTACTAACGGCCGCATGGGTAGTTTGAGAGTAGCGCCGCCGAGGTTCCAGGCAACGCCGGTAGTGCATTCGCTCGACCATAAAGCCTTTTCGTTCCAGCTCATTCAGCCGCAGGAAAACTTACCATCTGTATTCAAGAAATAACCTTTACCTGCCATAAAAAAGAGCGGTCTTTCGAAACGGCCGCTCTTTTTATTTTACTTATCTGCTTCCTTCACCACCTCCAGAATACTCTGTACTGCCTGGTAAAAGAAAGAGTGATTTATTCTTGAATACTCATCGCTCGCCTTATGATAATCCACATGGTCCTCTACTCCGAAATACAGGAAAGGAATTTTTTTCACAAAGAACGCGTGATGATCACTTTGTGCAGTCCAATCCTGATCGCCATCTCCCGACTTGTCATGCCCCATTGGCAAACTTATATTACTCTTACCGGCAGCCGCAGTTATATGCTTTTTTAATGCCGGAAAATGCGAGGTACCGCATACGTACAATTCATTTTTATCATTATGGCTAATCATATCCATATTGATGTTCAATACAATATTTGCTGCGGGTACGGGCAACTTCGCCACAAAAGCTTTTGCACCCTGTAAGCCCATTTCTTCTGCATCAAAAGCGGCAAAAATAAGTGTATGATTAGGGGGATTCTTCTTAAAATATACTGCCATGGCCAGTAACCCAGCCACGCCGGAAGCATTATCATCAGCCCCGTTGTAAATACTGTCTTTCGCTTCATTAGGTTTGCCAATACCAACATGATCGTAGTGTGCCGATATTACAATTACCGATTCGCTCTTGCCAGGAATGTAGCCGTAGAGGTTAGTCCCCATCACCTTACCCTTATTATTGGTAAAGTAAAACGGCTGCTCATAGGTGTTATTGAACTGCTTCAATCCCACCTGTTTAAACCTGTCTAACAGGTAAAACTGGGCAAGGCGATTCCCTTTAGTACCGGTTTTACGGCCTTCGAACTTATTGTCTGCCAGCGTTTTAACGTCTTTCATCAACAACGCAGAATCTATCGGCCCCGATGCCTTTTGCGCCATCAGTTTAAAACAGCCGCTGCAGGCGAGCAGGAGTATTAGTTTTTTCATAGAAAAAGGCGTTTGCATATATCTAATATACAAACGCCCTTGCTATTTAAACACAAAAAAGATCAGGAGAAAATATTGTACACGGCCAGGCTACTCACGTAAGCCAGTATGGTCATGTACACAAACTGGATAATCGGGTATTTCCAGGATTTGGTTTCGCGTTTTACGATCGCCAGGGTACTCATACATTGCATAGCGAAGGCGTAAAATATCATTAGCGACATACCCGTTGCCAGTGTATACACCGGCCGGCCATCTGTCCATCGCGCGGCCGACATTTTTTCGCGGAGGGTAGCGTCGTTGTCTTCTTCATTTTCACCCACGCTGTATAAAGTGGCCATGGTTCCCACAAACACCTCACGGGCGGCAAACGATGTGATTAGCGCAATACCAATTTTCCAGTCGAACCCAAGCGGTTTAACTGCTGGTTCTATCGCATGACCCAGCACACCAGCGTAGGAATTCGACAATTTTTCCGATCCCATTTGCCTGTCGAGATCAGCCAGTTCTACAGAGTCCGTTGTTTGCTTTTGCAGTTGCTCGTACTTCGCAGTTACCTGCGCCATTCTGTCGCCCGGACCATATGATGCGAGGAACCAGAGAATAATAGAAATTACCAGGATCACCTTTCCGGCATCTACTACGAATATTTTTGCTTTTTCGATCATGGTAGTGCCCACGTTTTTCCAACGGGGGGCTCTGTATACAGGCAACTCCATAATAAAGTAGCTCTTCTCTTTCGCTTTAATGATCAGCTTCATAATCGCAGCTATGAAAATGGCCATAAAAAACCCGAGCAGGTAAAGGCCCATCATCACCAAACCTGGCAGACTTAAAAAGCCTAACACGTTGCGGTCCGGAATTACCAGTGCAATCATGATCGTATAGATGGGAAGGCGGGCGGAGCAGCTCATCAGCGGCGTTACCATGATCGTTATTAAACGCTCTTTCCTGTTTTCAATATTACGGGCGGCCATTATTGCCGGTACAGCACAGGCAACGCCACTAATCAGCGGCATTACCGATTTGCCATTAAGGCCTACCTGTCGCATGAGCCTGTCTGTCAAAAAGCTAATGCGCGCCATGTAGCCCGTATCTTCCAGCAAGGTGATGAGCCCAAAAAGGATCATGATTTGCGGGATGAATACGGCAACACCGCCGAGGCCGGCCACTACGCCATTTACCAAGATATCGGTAATCTTATTATCAGGCAAAAT
This sequence comes from uncultured Chitinophaga sp., assembly GCF_902168175.1. Lineage (GTDB taxonomy): Bacteria > Bacteroidota > Bacteroidia > Chitinophagales > Chitinophagaceae > Chitinophaga. Next base: position 153,767 of record NZ_CABHOU010000092.1, read on the forward strand.
GTCGGTAAGCCATCCGCTTATCGCTCCAAAACCCGCTTCGATAAGGTCCATGGGATAGGAGGCCACCAGGAAAATGCTTTGGAACAGCAGGAACATTACTACCAGCAAAATGAAATATCCCCAGAAGCGGTGCAGCAAAAGGTTATCGATTTTCTCCGTTTGCAGTTGCGTTTCCAGCGGGTCTTTTTCCACTACAGCCACTTTCATGATGTGTTTTATGCGGGCGTAACGCTGCATAATTTCATCGGCCTGTACTTTCGTTTTATTAAACTTCCGCTGCTGGAGGCTGGTGGAAATGTTTTGTTTTTGCTGATGGGAGAGGAACGCAAGCTCGCTGCTATTGGCGGCAATGTGCAGGGCGGCGTAATCACTAATTCCGGGAACTTCCTTTTGCACGTCTTCCAGCACCTCATTGGCAAGTCCTTTATTGTCTATAAAATCGCGGGCGGGAATGCCAAATTTCTGCTGGGCTATAAGTTCTATATTCTTCTTCAGTTCCGGAAGACCTTTGTTCTTTCGTGGATTGATGGCTACCACCGGCACGCCCAGTTCGCGCTCAAGACCCATCAAATCTATTTCCACACCCTTCTTACGGGCCAGGTCCATCATCGTAAGACCGATGATCACTGGTTTCTTTAAATCTATGATCTGGGAGCAGAAGAGCAGGTTACGTTTCAGGTTGGACGCATCCGCAATAATCAGGATGATATCAGGAGCATCTGCACTATTGGTGTCTATGAGCACATCATAAGTTACCAGCTCGTCCGCACTTTTTGGATACAGGCTATAAGTACCGGGCAGGTCAATAATAGTACCTGTCAGTTGTTCAGAAATCTTAGCTGTTCCGGTTTTTTTATCGACCGTAACTCCCGGAAAATTGCTGACTTTCTGGTTTAACCCTGTGAGTGCGTTAAATAGAGAACTCTTACCGCTGTTGGGGTTTCCAACAAGCGCAATTTTAATTGGAACCTGCATCCTTATCTTTTCCTCATAGATTTTTAGAATACGCAAAACTATGAATTAAATGGGGAGGCTGGTGATCGGATCGGGAAAAAACGACGCAGCATATTGTCAGGAAAGCTTCTTTTTGAGTAAAAAGAGCCCTGAAAAGCAAAAAACCACGGTAGAAACCGCGGTTTTCATTTCATTTCGAAACTAAACTTATTGTGACAAATTATTGCTTTGCTAAGTCGCGGTACATGCTAAACAGGAAAGAAAAACCATTAATTGAGGCCCTTGTCCAGGAGGCTTTCGTTTCTCTGTCGTTGCTGTTATCTACCGGAGTGTTGGTTACCGCCGTTGTACGGGGAGCGGCAGTCGTATCTGCTTTTGCCGGCTCCCTTTTGTAGCGGTACCTGCCGTCGTTGGGCGCTGGTGCCGCAGGTGCTTCTGGTACGGTGGTATCTATCTTAGGCTGCGCCGGCTCTTCCTGCTTTTTCTCTTCACGGTTCAGGTTATCGAAACCATCGCTTTCCATCCTAAGCTCAACATGGTCGTTGTCGTTAAAATCATCCCAATTCCACCATTCGCCTCTCCATCTTGTTCTGTCGAAGTCGAACAGTTCATGCACTTCTCTTTCTATATCCAGCTTTTTACCTACGGGCACCTTGATGGTAACCTGTATTTCCTGACCCCGGAATGTTGCATACCTAGGGATAGCGAAGCCGCTTGGGATGTATAGTACAGAGTCGTCCTGCCTTAACTGGAAATGAAGTTGCTGGATCATGCGGCGGGCATCTGCTACAGTACGGCCTTTTGAACTTTTCAATATTTCTACCTGGAAGTCCGCTGTTTCACTTTTTATTATTCTCAGGTTAATATTATTGATGATAGCCGTATCATCTACTACCCGAAGCTTACTGTCAAAGAAGTGAGTTACGTCCATATCTAACATATCCTCCTCAGCCCGCAGTATCAGTTTACCAGTAGATGGCTGTTTCAGATAAAACACCTCCTTGTTGCCTTTAACCGGGCCGGTACGAAAATCGCTCACCACTGAAGACACCAGCCATATACAAAAAACGATTCCAAGCACCCACAAAAATCCAAGCGTAATACCTGCGTATTTATTGGCCTGCTTAACACCGCTCATCTTCCTGAGCAGGAAAATGACAATACTAATAATGGGAACACCAATGAGTAGCACTACCGTAGGCCAAAACAGGGTGGTCTGTATACCGTCGGCGAGAATGAGGTCTTTAGGGAAAAGGGCCGTGGAAAAGAAGGTTGCCATAACCAGTCCGATTACGAGCAACAGCAGTACCACTACTGCAAAGAACATAAAGAAGCCCTTGGCTAATACTACCAGCACGTTACGTAACCCTATAAACAGGCTGTTGATAAAGTTACCGGCATCGTTACCAAGTTGTTTTCCGCGGCCCTGAGAAAAATTTTTGATATCGTCTCCAACGCCTCCCATTCTTTGCTTAAAGGCGTTCATTTCTTCCTGCACCGTGTTCTTAATATTATTAACATCCACCCTTTCTCCACGCATTTCCAGTTTCTCTGCCGCAGTAAGTGCTTCCGGTGTAGCTATCCAAATGATGAAATACACTACAATGCCGGTACCAAAGCCACCAATGGCCAACAGTGCAAACACAATACGGAATACCAGCGGATCTATATTAAAATACGCGCCCAGGCCACCACACACACCACCAAGGATTTTTCCTTCGGGGTCTCGGTAAAAACGTTTCCTCGGACGGGCAAACATGTAGGGGTCGGGGCCGAACTGGGATTGTTTCGCGTTTTCTGTGCCGGCAGTAGTTTTCGCATCTTCGTCAAATTGCTCGGGTGTGCCCATGGAGCTTTTAACCTCCAGAACGTCCACATCGGTAATACAATGTGCGCCCTTACGCAGTTTATCCTGGAAAATCTCTGCTATCCTGCTTTCTATATCGCTTACAATCTCATCGGCACCTTCTTCCTGCGAAAAGTATCGCTTCAGGCTGTCGAGATACTGTCGCAGTATCTCGTAGGCGCTGTCCTCTATGGGTATCAGGCGGGAGGAGAGGTTTATGTTGATAATCTTTTTCATTTCGAACGGTGATTTAGGTTTTAGGTCTCTTATATTATTCGGATGGAGGAGTGTTTTGTGTTAACTGGTGAACCGCATTGGCCAGCTCGTTCCAGGTATTCTCAAGATCTTTATAAAAGGCTTCCCCTTTTTCAGTCATTGAAAAGTACTTGCGGGGAGGGCCGGAACTACTTTCTACCCACCGGTAGGTTAGAAATTCCGCATTCTTGAGCCTGGTGAGCAATGGGTATAAGGTACCTTCAAGAATATCCAGCTTCGCCTCTTTCATCTTTTCAATAATGTCTGAAGGATAAGCCTCGCCTTGCTTAATGATAGACAGGATGCAGAATTCGAGCACCCCCTTCCTCATTTGTGATTGTGTATTTTCGATGTTCATGGCAAGTGAGCTTTAAGTCGTTTTTTTCGCCTTATCGAGTAATTGTTTTCGAATTATCAACTTGACAACACAAATGTAGGAAGAATTTTAGTACTGTGCAATACCGAATACCATAGAAAGCAAAATAATCGGTTAAGGATATTACCCTGTTTAAACAAGAGACTCACGCCCACATCAACTTTCCAAAGAAAAATCGAATTTTTCGCATTTTTAAGAAAAGTGACGAACGGTTGTATTGCCGGGACGAAATGAATGTTTTGGGAATAACTTGTGGAAAATACCAGTCATGATTTTGTAAACGTTTTCGATTTAACATTTTTTTTCCCGGCATTTTGTTTGATTATAACCTCTGGGGTCTATTTTTGCAACAGTCAGTGTTTCAAATGAAAAAGTTTATAAGCTTCATATTTCTCTGCCTGATGTCTATTCAGGTGCTTCCTATCAAGGAAGTAGGGAAGCTGTTGTTTAATAACCAGATTGTGGAAGAACATGTGGACAGTTCCGGGGAAAACTCGGGATCCAAATGCGGGTTTAAGTTGCTTAAAGACTTTTATGGAAGAAATTCCGATTTAAGTGAGCATATCGAACACGCGATTTTTGTAAGTGTTGCGCATTATCAATCTTTCGAGAATATCCCTACAAGTCCTGTAAAGGAAATACACACGCCTCCTCCGAACACCTATTTTATATAACTCAACAGCGCCCCAGCCTGGAGCGCATTACCTTTTCACACTTTTATAAACAACTAGCAGACGCTTTTCCACGTCCTGACACGTGCATGGTGGCTTCATTATTATTTTACAATAATGTTGCTGACTGGTGCCGATTGATGGGCCGACGGAGTTAATGTGTCTGGGCAAATCTCGACAACCATGAATAAGACATCGCCCTTTTCGAATGTGAAAGGAGACCTGTCCGCAGGTCTCGTAGTATTCCTTATTGCCGTTCCTTTATGCCTTGGCATTGCCCTGGCTTCAGGAGCACCTCTTTTCTCTGGTATGATCGCCGGTATTGTCGGCGGTATCGTTATCGGATCTCTTAGCGGTTCTAACCTGAGCGTATCTGGTCCGGCCGCAGGCCTGACCAGTATTGTACTTGCAGCGATTGTTTCGCTGGGCAGGTTCGAATTGTTCCTGATGGCCGTTGTATTGGCAGGAGCCATTCAGCTGGCTTTAGGTTTTGCAAAAGCGGGTACAGTAGCCAGCTACTTCCCATCCAATGTAATTACGGGTATGCTTACCGCCATTGGTATCACTATCATCCTCACCCAAATTCCTCATGCCCTTGGGTACGATAAAAATGCGGATGTTGATGAGGGATACACGGTGCAGGCGCTTACAGATATGATCGGTAATGTTCATCCCGGAGCGGTGATTATCACCGTCATCTCCATCCTTATTCTTCTTTACTGGAATAAAATACCGGTAGTTAAAGCCGTACCATCTGCGCTGGTTGCCGTTTTAACGGCCGTGGGCCTGAACGCGCTGTTCATCGCTACGGATTCTTCGTTGGCTATCATTGCTAAAGAACATCTGGTAACGTTGCCAGTTGCCAGCGACTTTAACAGCTTTATTGGCCAGTTTAAAACGCCCGACTTCAGTTCTATCACCAATTCAAAAGTTCTTATAACAGCTTTCACGATTGCTATTGTTGCTTCCGTTGAAACGCTGCTGAACGTTGAGGCTACGGATAAACTCGACCCGCTGAAAAGGCACTCCGCTCCCAACAGGGAACTGGTGGCTCAGGGTGTGGGTAACATGATCAGCGGTATGATCGGTGGTTTGCCTATTACTTCGGTAATTGTTCGCTCGTCGGCCAACATTAACGCTGGTGGCCGCACAAGGCTCTCTTCCATCACGCATGGTGCTTTACTGCTGGTTTGTGCCGCCCTCATTCCTTTCCTGCTTAATCTTATACCACTGGCCACACTGGCTGCTGTACTGCTGGTAACCGGTTATAAGCTTTGTAAGATTTCTGTATTTAAGCAAATGTTCGCTAAAGGCAAATACCAATGGGTTCCTTTCGTGGTAACCGTGGTTGCCATTATCGCTACAAACCTGCTGGTGGGTGTTGCAATTGGTCTCGCAGCCAGCGTACTGTCTATCCTGCGTGGTAACCTGAAAAGTCCTTACCTGTTTTCCAAGGAGAAGTATCGCACCGGCGATTTCATCCGCCTGGAACTTGCTCAGGAAGTGTCTTTCCTCAACAAAGCCGACATCATGCTTACGCTCGACCGCCTGCCTGCAGAATCGACCGTAGAAATCGATGCAAGCAAAACAGCGTATATAGATCAGGACGTACTCGACATCATCCGTGAGTTTTCGCAGATCAAAGCGCCACAGAATAAGATCAAGGTTGTTTTGAAGGGTTTTAAAGAAGCTTATAAAATTTCCAACACTGACCACCTTTTCCTGGAAAATGCAAAAGAGAAGCCGGTAGGGGTGATCACAAACGGAACGCACAAAGAATTACTTAAAGAATTACAGTTTAACTAATAAATAATTTGAACATGAGAACGCACGATAAAGTATCACAGGCAGGACTTACTCCAGCAACCACATTACAGTTTCTTAAAGAAGGTAACCAACGTTTTGTGGGCAACCTGCGCATTAACCGTAACCTGCTGGCTCAGGTAAACGATACCCGCGATGGTCAATGGCCAATGGCTGCAATTGTTAGCTGTATGGACAGCCGCACCTCTGCGGAACTTATTTTTGACCAGGGCCTGGGCGACATTTTCAGCATCCGCCTGGCCGGTAATGTTATTTCCGACAACGTATTGGGCAGCCTCGAATATGCTACCAAAGTTGCGGGTTCTAAATTCATTGTTGTACTGGGTCACACTAAGTGCGGTGCTATCAAAGGCGCGTGCGATGGCGTTCAAATGGGCAACCTTACTGGTCTGCTCAACAAAATCCGCCCGGCTGTTTTGCAGGAGCAAACAATTAAAACGGAGCGTAACTCGCACAACCCCGCTTTCGTGGACGCCGTTTCGCATATTCACGTAGAACGTTCTGTACAGGCTATCCTGGAACAAAGCTCTATCCTGGACGAAATGGTGAAGAATGGTGAAATCGGCATCATCGGCGCTATGTACGATGTAGAAACCGGCGAAGTAAGCTGGATGGACGACACCTTAAATGGTGGCCTCACGCTGGCGGAAAGAAGAGCCGAAGCTTTTGCCGTTAATGCTTAGTTATCGAGTTAAAAGGGCGATAAAAAACAAACGGCGGAACGTAATGTTCCGCCGCTTTGCTTTTAAGACGTTTATCTTTTTATAGATATTTATCTCCTTTATGTCTTTTTACTTCTGCTACATATTCTTTAATCTGCTGCTCATTTTCCTTCTTACACACCAGCAATACATCGGCCGTATCAATCACAATATAATCATCCAGCCCCTGTAACAGCACCAGTTTATCGTTCGGTGCTTTCACCATACAATTGGCCGCATCTACCAGCATCACATTTTTACCTTGTATCGCATTCCCCTGATCGTCCTTATCCAGGTTTTCGTAAGCAGAAGCCCACGTACCCAAATCGCTCCAGCCAAAGTTGGAAGGAATTACGTACACATTGTCGGCCTTCTCCATAATACCGTAGTCGATAGAAATATTGGTACACTGGGAGTAAATCCTTTCGATTACTTCCTTCTCAGCAGGCGTGTTAAGGCTGGCTTCTTCCTGGATAAACAGTTCATCCATTTCCGGAAGATGGTTTTTAAAGGCCGCCAGGATGCTTTTGGTATTCCAAACGAAAATGCCCGCGTTCCAGAGGAAGTCGCCACTTTTTAAGAAGGTCCTGGCTAATTCCAGATTGGGCTTTTCGGTGAAGGTCTTAACCTGGTAAACATTATCCGCTACCTGCTGGGTTTCGAACTGGATGTAACCGTAGCCCGTGTCGGGACGGGTAGGTTTAATACCCAGGGTTACCAGTGCGCTGTGTTTTTGTACAAATTGCAGGGCGTTAAGGCAAGTGCTGGTGAAAGATGTTGGATCCAGTATAAGATGGTCTGCCGGTGCACAAATAATGCTCGCCTTAGGATCTTTCTTATGAATTTTGTGGGAAATGTAGTCCACGCAAGGAGCCGTGTTTTTACGCGAAGGCTCGCCAACGATGTTTTCCACAGGCAGGGCAGGCAACTGCTCGGCCACGGTGTTTACATATTGGTTGTGGGTAACCACATAAATATTCTGGGGAGGAATGAACTGCAGGAAACGTTCGTACGTCCACTGCAATAAAGTTTTTCCCGTATTAAGCATGTCCAGGAACTGCTTGGGGTAATCGGTGCGGCTATAAGGCCAAAAACGGCTACCTATACCTCCGGCCATAATGGCCACGTAGAAATGGTTATTCAAGGGTGTCATCGCTAAATAATTCCTTCTCTTATTAAATCGTGTAAATGAATAATTCCAGCATACTGGTCACCTCTCATGGCCAATAGTTGTGTGATATCGTATAATCTCATCATTTCCAAAGCATTAACCGCCAATTCATCTTCCTGGATCGCTTTCGGGTTCACAGACATAATTTCTCTGGCCGTAATTCCTTTGGTCTCAATGTTTTTTTCGAGCATACGGCGCAAATCGCCGTCTGTTATTATCCCCTGCAGCATCCCGTTATCATCTAATACTGCGGTAACGCCAAGCATTTTAGAAGATATCTCTACAATTACTTCCCGGAGAGAGCTGTTGATGTTCACTTTTGGTGGCTCGTGCAATTTACGCAGATCTTCCACTTTAAGGTATAATCTTTTACCAAGGGTACCACCGGGGTGAAATTTGGCAAAGTCGGCTGCAGTAAACCCTTTCAGTTCTATCAGGCAAACCGCCAGTGCATCCCCCATTACTAATTGAGCGGTGGTGCTGGAGGTAGGAGCCAGGTTGTTGGGACAGGCTTCCTGTTCGACGCTGGTATTCAGCACAAATTGTGCCGAGCGCGCCAGAAAAGAATCTTTCTTACCCACCATCGCTATTAAAGTATTACCAAAGTTTTTCACCAGCGGTACCAGTACTTTTATTTCGGGCGATTCGCCGCTTTTGCTGATACACAACACAATGTCTTTATCACGGACCATCCCCAGATCGCCATGAATGGCGTCGGCTGCGTGCATAAATGCTGCCGGTGTACCTGTAGAGTTGAGCGTAGCAACTATTTTTTGGGCAATTGCGGCGCTTTTACCAATGCCGGTAATCACAACCCTGCCTTCACAATGTGCAATAAGCTCTACGGCTTGCTCGAAGTCGTCGTCGATATATTGCTCCAAACTGCTTATGGCGGCGGCTTCCAGTCCTATGGTCCTTACGGCCGTTTCTTTTATATTAACGGGTATCTGTTGTTTCATACGGCAGTTGCAAATTTATCACTTTTTTATTGATGCCCTCTACCGATTAAATTTCTTGACTAAGAGGTGTTTTTTAAGTAATTTCGTGTCCCCAAAAAACACATTCTACCTTTTTTTCATCTGTAGGTTCTGGAATGATATATAATCGCGTTTTATTTTAAAAACTTCATATGTAATGGCTGTTGCAAAGGTAAGTTTGTTGGATGCATTACACGAACATTTCGGTTTTGATTCCTTCAAGGGGAACCAGGAAAAAATTATTAATTGCATCCTTTCGGGTAAAGATACATTCGTTATAATGCCTACCGGTGGTGGAAAGTCATTGTGTTACCAACTGCCAGCACTTATGCTGCCAGGGGTAGCCCTGATCGTATCGCCGCTCATTGCGCTGATGAAGAACCAGGTAGACCTGGTCCGCTCGTACAGCAGCAAGGATAATGTAGCGCATTTTCTGAATTCTACCTTAACTAAGGCCCAGATTAAAAAGGTTAAAAGTGATCTTACCACCGGTAAGACCAAAATGCTGTACGTAGCGCCCGAAACGCTTACGAAGCAGGAAAACATCGATTTCTTTAAGGAACTGGAGATTTCGTTCATTGCGGTGGACGAGGCTCACTGTATTTCTGAATGGGGTCATGACTTCAGGCCGGAGTACCGTCGGTTAAAAGAGATGATAGACATGATCAACGGAGATCTGCCGATTATCGCCCTTACTGCCACGGCTACTCCCAAAGTACAGAGCGATATTGTGAAGAACCTGGTTCTCCGCACCCCGGAGATCTTCATTTCTTCCTTTAACCGCCCTAACCTGTACTATGAAATCCGCCAGAAGCGCAAAAAGGACCAAACGATTAAGGACATCGTTAAGTTTATCCACTCTCACAAAGGCAAAAGCGGTATTATTTATACCCTTAACCGCAAAACCACCGAAGAACTGGCAGACATGCTGGTCGCTAATGGCATTAAAGCCGTTGCCTACCACGCCGGCCTCGACTCCGGTACCCGCGCCTCCCGCCAGGATATGTTCCTGCTGGAAGAATGCGAGGTGATTGTGGCTACCATCGCTTTTGGTATGGGTATCGATAAACCTGACGTGCGTTTCGTTATCCACTACAACATTCCTAAAAGCCTCGAAAACTATTACCAGGAAACTGGTCGCGCGGGTCGCGACGGGCTCGAAGGGATTTGTGTTTGCTTCTACTCCCACAAGGACGTACAGAAACTGGAGCACCTGATGCGCGACAAACCGCTGAGCGAACGTGAAATGGGCGCCCAGCTGATTAACGAAACTGTGGCCTACGCCGAAAGTTCCGTTTGCCGCCGTAAGGTTATTCTCCACTATTTTGGCGAACCGCTGGAAAAGGAAAACTGTGGTAACTGCGACAACTGTCGTAGCCCGAAGGAAAAAATCGAGGTAAAAAACCGTGTGGTAATCGCCCTCAAAGCCATCCAGTCGCTCGAAGAGCGTTTTGGCGGCGAATATGTGGTGAACATCATTACCGGTAAAACCAATCCGCAGATCTCTACTTTTAAGCACGATAAGCTGGAAGTGTTCGGCGAAGGCAAAGAATTCGACGCCCACTTCTGGAACTCCCTGCTCCGCCAGATGATGCTGGAAGGATTGATAGAGAAGGACATAGAAGAATATGGCCTGCTCAAGATCCAGGAAAAAGGTAAGAAGTTTCTGAAGAAGCCTTATTCAATCATGGTTTCGCTTAACCACCAGTTCGACGAAGAGGGTGGTGGCGACGAGGACGAGGATTCGGCAGCCGAGGCTCAGGCATCTGCCGACCCCGTACTGTTCGAAATGCTGAAGGAGCTGCGCAAAAAAGTAGCGAAAGAAAAGAACCTGCCGCCATTCGTTATCTTCCTCGAAACATCGCTGGAAGATATGGCCACCCAATACCCAACCACCGTCCAGGAACTGGAAAAAATCCAGGGCGTGAGCAAGGGTAAGGCCACCCGCTACGGCAAACAGTTCGTAGATGTGATCTCTAAATTCGTGGAGGAAAATGATATTGTGAAGCCTGACGACTTCGTAATGAAGAGCGTTGTGAACAAAAGCGGCCTCAAAGTATTCATTATTCAGAACATCGATAAAAAGATGACACTGGAAACCATCGCGAAAAACAAAGAGCTAACGTACTCGCAACTGCTGGACGAAATGGAAACCATTGTAGCCAGCGGCACCAAGTTAAATCTCGACTACTGTATTGACGAGGAGCTGGACGACTACGCGCAGGAGGAAATACTGGAGTACTTTAAAGGCTGCGAAACATCGAGCCTCGCATTGGCAAAAGAAGAGTTATCAGAAGGAAATTATTCGCTGGAGCAGTTAAAACTCATGCGTATTAAATTCCTGGTGGTATACGGAAACTAGAACGGAAAATGAACATAGAAGGGTTACAACAGGCTATCGCTCCCGCCAGGGAGCATGTAGTATCGCATCCATTATACAAAGACTTACAGTCGCTGGAGGATGTTAAGTTATTTATGCAGCACCACATTTATGCCGTGTGGGATTTCATGTCGCTGTTAAAAGCGTTGCAAATAGAACTTACCTGCGTAACCCTTCCCTGGGTGCCGAAAGGTGCTGCAAATACCCGCTACCTGATCAATGAAATTGTGGGTGGAGAGGAGAGTGATGTGGACGAGCAGGGCAATCACTGCAGCCACTTTGAACTCTATTTGCGGGCAATGGACCAGGCCGGCGCGAACACCAAACCTGTTACTCATTTACTGGAACAGGTGGCCAGTGGCAAACCGATAAATACAATACTCGCCGAAAGTAATTTCCCGGGATCCGTTAAGGGCTTCCTGGAATTTACTTTCGGCGTAATTGCATCCGGCAAACCGCATGTAATGGCGGCTGTTTTTACCTTCGGCAGGGAAGACCTGATCCCGGATATGTTTCATGAACTGGTAAAAGACCTGGATGCGAAATTCCCCGGTACGCTCAGCATTTTTACTTACTACCTGGAAAGACATATTGAGGTAGATGGTGGTCATCACGGACAGCTTGCCTTGGAAATGGTAAAAGAACTCTGCGGTAACGACGAAGAAAAATGGAACGAAGCCACATCCGCTTCCATAGCTGCTTTGGAATGGCGTTCTAAACTTTGGAGCGGGGTATTGGGTGAAAAAGTTTAAACTTTTTGTGCTGTTTTTTTGGTTGTTTCAAACTAATCCTTACCTTTGCAATCCCTTACAACATAAAGGGATACAAACAAAAATGGTGCGGTAGCTCAGTTGGTAGAGCAATGGACTGAAAATCCATGTGTCGCCGGTTCGATCCCGGCTCACACCACGAAAAAAACACGAAGGCTTTGAAGGTAAAACTTCAAGGCCTTTTTTGTTTTTGGTGGGTATTGTTTCCTGATCGGGTAAGAAGTCTGTTTGATACAGACACATTCTAAACATCTTTTTAATTTGATGTAATCGCATCACCCTAAAAAATACCGTATGATAGCCAAACAAATCCTGGCTTACCAACTTCCCCAAGGCGGGCTTGTAAATATTTACTCCCAGAACAATGTCCTTGGAATGTATCCCGAACATCTCACCATTCTATTCGGTGAGAATCAGTATATTATCGCCAAGCATTTGCAGGACATATTGGTTGAGGAAGAGCTGGTCGCTGTTAACCATATCCAAATGCAGCCTGAAACTTTTTATAGCCTTGATATCGTGATATCGCTTGCCTATCGGCTGCGCTCGAAAAGAGCTCTTTTGTTTCGCAATTGGGTCAATAATATTTTAAAGACCCGTTTGCTGGATGAAGATATGCGTAAACAACAGAATGCCGAATCTGCACCTATCTCAAAAGTGCTGACTGATTATGCCTTTGCGCTGGATATTCTGGATCAATACGATCACCAGGTATTGAAAACTCCTCATTCAAAGTCGCCGGAGCTTTTCCTGGTTAATTATCAAGAAGCGATGAGTGCGATTGATAGTCTTCGCGAAAAATTCGGCGGCAGTAGCTTATTCGGGAATGAAAAAGATCAGTCGTTCAAGGGCTCGCTGGCAGCAATTTATCAAACTTTTGACGGTGAGTATCTTTACGCTGGTATTGAGGAAAAGGCGGCAATCCTCTTGTATTTTATTGTCAAAAATCATTCATTTTCAGATGGTAATAAACGAATTGCCGCTTTCCTGTTCGTTTGGTTTCTGGATAAAAACGCGATACTCTATAAACAAAACGGCAGCAGGCGAATTAACAATAGTACCCTGGTAGCGATCACACTTATGATTGCGGAAAGTAAACCCGATGAAAAAGAAATGATAGTAAAGGTCATCGTAAACCTTATAAGCAAAGAAAACCAGATCGATTAATCAATTAAAGATGAATGCAACTCACCAAAACAATAAGCTGCATTCATCTTTCTAAATCTCTGTATACTTCACAGTTACCACCGCCTCAGTCCGAGTTACCTTCCTGAGATAGTGCTGATGCTTTAAAATATCCGCATCTTCCTTATACGCAAAGTCGAATTCCTGGATATAACCGGAAGGGAAATTACCCGACCGGTCTAACAATTCGGAGAACTGTGCTTTGTAAGCTTTCCGCTCCTTCTCGCGTAGTACTGTTTTCCAATGTTTCATGGCACTGTAGCGAGATAACTTTCGGCCAGCTCCGTGAGCGCAGGAATTTAATGCGGCACCCATTGCGGTTTTGTTAACTGGTTGTACCAATAAACTTCCACGCGACATCGACAATGGAATTACGGCCGTTTTTCCCATTTCCAGCTCGGTGCTGCCCTTTCGGTGTACGATACTGTTACCATGGAAACGCAGGTGATTGTGAATGGAATCTTCCAGCACGTAAGGTGTTCCAAAAAGCACGCCCTCATTATCCAGCTCCGCAAAATTTTGCGCGAGATAGTTTTTAGGAATATCTTTTTTGTTGCAGGCGATGTAATTCGCCTGTTGCAGGAACAGTAGCGTTTTTACACAAAAGCTCTTCCGCCTGTTGTACCCGAATTGCAGCGTGTTGTTATAATATTCCAACAATTCGGGTTGCAGAAAATCGCGGTGGATATACTCCACATCTTTTCCATTCTCCACCGAAAACTCGCGCGTAAGCTGGCGGAAGTGCTGGTAGAGGGCTATACCGCGATCGCGGGTGCCGGTATGACAAATGATGTATACGGCTTCGCTGTCTTGTTCAATTGACAGAAAATGATTGCCACCGCCTAAACCATCATCTGTCATTTTTTGATGGGCGAGGTAAAAAGCCTGGTAGTGTTCATGTTTGTTGAACGGCTTTAGCCAATGTGTCTTGTTGATTTTCAGGTACATCACCCCGCAACCGATATCTTTTCCGGTAATAAGCGGGTAAAAGTAATCCTGGGTTTCGAAGGCAACACCTACCGGCAGCGCTTTTTCTGCGCAATAGTGAATATCAGTAAACGCACAAACGGCATCTACATACGGCTGCTGTACATAAAGTTGCAATTGCTCCAAAGCATTTTGCTCAATGCTGGATGCATCGCAATAAAATCCAATAGAGGACATATTCCTTAATTTTTGTAAAAAAGATTAGTTCGTGGGCCTGGGGTAGGAACATCTGGCCCGTGCAGAGATGTCAGCAGCCGAAGGATCTTCGGTAGGGCAAAGGTAGGAAAATCATGACGGAAACAAAATGAGTGCGTTTTTGCCTGATACTTTCCAACCGGAATTTACTGATCAATTGTCCGGAGGTGTTTCGGGAATCCGTCTTTATATTTGCCCTGTTTAAATTTCCCCCCCATGCTCAATCTCCGGGTTAACTATCCTTCCATTCCGCAGGAAATGGATGTGTTTGAAAAATATACGGCAGGCTTTACGGCTCCCGATAAGTACCAGTTACTTCGCACGCCCAGCAGTTTTTATGTAAGTAATCGCGATGCGGAAACAGTGTTAAACTGGCTGAAGTGTGATATTGGTAGAATTTCTGAAACCTCGGATGTTGTAACGATTCCGAGCGCGAACAGTGCTTTGTTCTGCATTTTGTCTTTGTTTAAAGGCCGGGAGCAGGAGGTGGGGGTAGAAAACAATACTTTTCCGGGTTTTAAAATGTGCGCACAACATTTTGGTTATAAATTGGGGATGATCGAATGTGATGAATACGGTATAATACCGGAAGCGCTGGAGCAATACCTGGCTACTGGCAAAAGCCGGTTGGTGTATATACAGCCCACTGTTCATAATCCCTCTTGTTTTGTGATGCCGCTTGAACGCCGCCTGAAAATCGCGGAGATCGTAAAGTCTTTTAAAGATGTTTATCTTTTGGAAGATGACGCCTATCGCTTTTTACACGACAATCCACCACCAGCGTTTCTGAACCTGCTGCCCGAACGCACCATTCATGTGTACAGTCTTTCTAAACCCTTTAATCCTTTTCTGAAATCGGCTTACATCGTACACCCGAAAAATTTGCTTCCGGGATTAGAAAACCTGATCCGGTTAACTACCAGCAGCGGCTGTAGTTTGTTTGCCGATTTCGGCCGGTGGTTGATGGAAAGTGGTGAATTGCAACTGCTGATGCTTGAAAAACAGCGAATTGCAAAAGATTTAAAATTAAAAATCGATACGATCTTCACGGGGCTCGATTATAACCTCTTCCCTGGCAGTTTTCACATTTGGCTTTCATTGGGGCAGCTCGATACTTATCAGTTCACGGATTTTCTACGCAGCCGCGATATAGATGTAATGGACGGTGCTGATTTTTCGCTTACAGACAACAGGCACCGCGTACGGATTGCTCTGGGTTCGGAGTGGTCGTCTCCAGATTTATTGCCGGCGCTGGCGCTGATCGGCGAAACGGTTAGGAGGGAGCAACTGGTGTAATTGGTAGATAACTATCTAATATAGACAGGCGCGGTTTTCCCTGTATTTAAGAAGGTTGCTTAAATGCAGATAGCGAAAATACTTTGACAGATGTTAAGGCGGACGCGCCAGAAGGCAAAAATGCCTTGACGGATGTCCAAAATAGCCGGACAGCCGTTAAAAACATCCTGGCAGATATTGATGATGATACGACAAATGTCAAAAACTACCTGACAGATGGAAAAGACGACATAATAGATGCCAAAAACTACCCGTCACGGGCTGATAACGACAAGACAGATGGCAAAGATGACGTGACAAATGGCAAAAACGATCCGTCAGGGGCTGATGACGACAAAACAGACGTTAAAGACTGCCCGATAGATACTAAAGACGCCCGACAGGGGCAGATAACGACACGGCAGATGTTATAACACCCGGCACGATTGATTTACGACATGCTTTATTTTTAAAAACGCCCAATCGTGATCCTATCCCCTCAGTGTGCGACGCAACGGCGGCTCAATAGCAATAATGAAGATGATCTCCCACAATTTTTTATCAGGACTGCTGACATAAGGCTGTCGCCAGGCCGTTTTACTTTGTAGTAAATTGATTACCACGTAAATTAGAATGGAATGAAAAACGCACAGTTAACGAAACTCCGCCTGCAGCAACAACTTATTTCGCATCAGCCTTTTACAGCTGCCGGCGATGTTGTGCATGCCCTGGGTGCTATGCAGGCACAGGATTTTGCAGGCGCTAAATGGTCGATAGCCCTGCGTTTACCGCAGGCCACCGAAGATGATATTGATGATGCGATTGCCAAAAAACAGGTGATCCGCACCTGGGCGCTTCGAAATACCTTACATTTTGTTTCCCCGAAAGATGTTCGCTGGATGTTAAGTTTGCTGCGCGACCGGCTTCTTCAAAACGCTAAATCCAGCAATAAGCTACTGGGGCTCGATGAAAAAACGCTGGTTAAAGGGTTGAAAGTAATCACGAACCAACTGGAAGGTGGGAATATATTGACACGCGATGAACTGGGAGAGGCGCTGTTACAGAAAAAACTGGCGATCGACGAACACCGCCTCAGTCACTTCCTTGGCCGCGCTGCTATAGACCAGCTCATTTGTTTCGGCCCGCGCCGTGGTAAAGAATTTACTTTCGCCTTGCTGGACGAATGGGCTCCGGCCACAAAACCACTTGAGCGGGAAGAAGCGTTAGCCACACTCGCTTCCAGGTATTTAACCAGTCATGCCCCGGCGACTATCAAAGATTTTTCGTGGTGGAGCGGTCTTACACCCACGATTGCCACCGAAGCTTTCGAACTGGTAAAAGCAGATTTTTCACGTGAAACGATTGATGGTGAAGAATACTGGATTCCGTTAACGGCGACTGTTTCCAATACTGGCGGGAGTATACACCTCCTTCCGGGTTTTGATGAATATATGTTAGGTTACACCAATCGCTTTCATGTGGTAGATCAGCAACATTATCAAAAGATAGCCGGCACTAAAAACGGACAGTTCGCATCCACAGTGGTTATAAACGGAAAGGTAGCAGGTGTGTGGAAAAGAACGATGAAGAAAAATAAACTGCAAATCGACGTAACTCCTTTTGATCAGTTTAGTCCGGCCCGGGAAAAAGCAGTGACAAAAGCAGCAGCAGCTTATGCAAAGTACTCAAAACTTCCTCTCGAAATTTCTGTATATTAGATTCATTGATCCAAAACTTACTGCCATGCCTGGCAATACCGAACGTTATCCTTTTCAAAGGTGCAATTGCACTTTCTATTGGTTATATACTGCTTTCACATCCAAAGGTGAAGGCCATACTTCGCAAAAAGACTGGCTAAATCACCGTTTATTCAAACTTACACCCAAATATTATGGCGCTTGAAATGATATTGCTGGACCTTCTGTTTTATTTCATTAAGGTTTCTTTCACTGGCTACGTTGCATTCCTGGTACTCACACATCCCAAAGTGCAGGAAACCTTTAAGAGATGATCAGTATCAATTAGGCACATTATCCGAAAATCGTACTTTTGCGGGGTATGCTTATTTTCTACGTTAAAGCGCTGCACATCATTTTTATCGTTACCTGGTTCGCCGGACTGTTTTACATCGTACGTCTTTTCGTGTACAATGCCGAAGCCAACGATAAGCCCGAACCTGAGCGCAGCATTTTGCAAACGCAGTATAAGATCATGATGAAGCGTTTATGGTTTGGTATCACCTGGCCATCCGCCATCCTCACCCTCATATTCGGCCCATGGATGTTGTACCTGTACGGCGTTATTCCAATGTGGCTGTGGATAAAGCTTGGTTTTGTGCTTTTCCTATATGTTTATTTCTTCCTGCTTCACTCCATTTTCAAGCAGCAGCAACAAGGTATATTCCGTTACAATTCAATACAGTTAAGGGTTTGGAACGAAGTGGCTACTATTTTCCTGGTCGCCATCGTGTTCCTGGTGGTATTAAAAAGTTTAGCGAGCATGATTTGGGGGCTCGTAGGACTCATCCTGTTTACCGCCCTGCTCATGCTCGCTATTAAAATATATAAGCGATTGCGTGAAAAAAAGTAAGGTTATATTGCTTTGCTGAACATCTGTGGTTTCGCATCCTGCACCTGCAACACTTTTAAGTCAAAAGCCCTGCAAATATTGCGGATAAATCTTTTTCCGGTTTCTGTTACATTCACGCCGTTCAACGAAACGGTTACCAGTCCATCATCTTGTAATTGCATGAGTACTGGCAGCGAATACTTTTCGTATAACTGCTGGTGTTCCACGTGGAATTCGGTTTTGCCGTTGCAGGCAATATCAAGAATATGCCGGCGGAAAAATTTATCGATATTATCCAGGTAAAAACCTCTTACAACGGGGAGTATTCCCTTTTCCACGGCTTCATAATAAGTCTTTAACTCTTTGTGATTTTGCACATAACCACTCCCCGAATCGCTGATGCTGGAAACACCGAGTCCGATCAGCATATTCGTTTTTGTATTGGTATAACCCATAAAGTTGCGGTGGAGTTTACCGTTTTCCCAGGCTTGATACAAATCATCGTGTGGCAGGGCGAAGTGGTCCATCCCAATATCGGCGTAGCCGGCAGCGGTAAATAATCGGCGGCCAATATTATATAATTCAAGTTTTAATGCCGCGGAAGGAAGATCATTTTCGTCGTAAAGCCGCTGTGAGCAAGATTTCCACGGTATATGTGCATAACTGTAAAATGCAATTCTATCTGGCTTTAATTCCAGTACTTTATTCACAGTTTCCTCCATGCTTTCCGCAGTTTGAAAAGGCAAACCATACACCAGGTCTATGTTTACAGAAGTGTACCCGGCTTTTCGCGCTTCATCCACGGCCTTTTCCACATCACTCCAGGGCTGTATGCGGTTAATCGCTTCCTGTACTCGGGGATCGTTGTCCTGCACCCCGTAACTTACTCTCGTAAATCCAAGGGTTTTCAACGTCCTCAAATGTTCGGGCGTGGTATTAGATGGATGACCTTCGAAACTGAAAGCTTTTTCCTCATCAATATCCACATCTGCAAGGATGGGAACCAGAATTTCTGCAAGGTGTTCGGGAGAAAAGAACGTAGGAGTACCACCACCAAGATGTAACTCTTTCAGTAATGGGATTGTAGGAAAACGGGATTTATATAACTGCCACTCCTTATGTAAAGCCGCCATATACTCCGGTTCTACGGAATGACGTTTGGTGATTTTTTTATTACAACCACAGTAGGTGCAAAGTGTTTCGCAAAACGGAAGATGCATGTATAGCGCAATCCCTTCTCTCAAAGCATTTCCCGAAAACTGCTTGTTCAAATGTTGCTCCCAGTCACCGGGTTGGGTTTCATGCCAAAAAGGTACGGTGGGATAACTGGTGTAACGGGGAACGGGCACATTGTATTTCTTCACAAGCTGGTCCATACGGTGTGGTTTAATTACTCTGCGAAAGTACCATGGTGCAGCATTTTACACGGCATTACTTTCTCAGTATGCCATATGATTTTAGTCACCCTACACTTAATATTCGGTCAGGTTTACATGTAGCAACACGCCGAACGACGTGAGCTTTACGTTACCGTGTCCCACTCCGCTAATGGGAATTTTTGCATAGGGTTGCAGTCCCCACATAAAGTGGCGGCCCGACTGTTGCTGGTAACCAATGCCGAGGTTGAGCATGGAGAAATAATGTTGGCTGCCGTTTTTATACTCGTACTTTCTCACATTCGTGCTGCTGTAATACATTTCGTAATCTTCTTTGAGCATGAAATAACTCGACGAACCCAATGTGGCGGTCCAGGCGTGGCGACCGCTCTGGAACAAAGTATAATTTATATTCAGCGGCACGTCCAGCACATCGCAATCCGCATTTACTTTTTGAAAATTATAATTGGATTGATAATCGGCCTTTGTTGCTCCGTATATTTTCCTCGCATAAAAGGCACCTGTCGAAACCGACCAGCGATTATTAAAAGCATACTGCAGTTGCAACCCGGCAGATATACCGAAATCACCAAACTGGAAACAAGGGGCCACGCTGTAATCTGGTCCCATAGCGAATCCTATGGCAAATCCTCTTTTTTGTGCTGCCTTTCCCACAATACTGTTGGTATGAAAACCAACAGGTTTTGCCAATAGAGCGGCAGTAATTTTAACGGGTTTGGTTGCAGCGGAATTTAAAAAATCAAGCTCCGGCGCAGCATTTATATTTTGGTTTGATACGTTTCCTGGTAACGACGTTACATCATTCGCAACATTATTTTCAACTACTGATGTGGATAACACAGCCTCTTTTCCCGATGTTACCTTCTCTTCAATTATAGCCTTTTCATTTTCATCATTCAGTGTGGATAAGCCTTTAGTTTTAGCTGTTAATCCAGGCATAACGGACACATTCTTGTTATTTTCCGCTTTGCCCCTGGATAATGGTGACCTATCTATATGATTACCAGTTGTATTCGTTCCGGCAGATAATCTAAGTGCGTTCGATGGCGTTTTATTTAATTTGCCGGACGTTATTGTTTTACCGGAACGGACAGTGTTATCAACATTATCTACATCACGTTCACCACCTACATTTGTTTTGTTTTCAGTTGATGAAGATGTCGCGCTTCGTTTATCAACATTATTCACACTTCCGTTACCGTTAGTATTACCTGGTATTGTATTATTTCCGGTGGATGCGGCGCTTTCGTTACCTGCAGCAGTTTTTTCCACATCATTATTATTGTTGGCAGGGGAGGAGATTACTAACTGACGATCGTCAGATTTTTCCTCCTCACGTCCAATATACCAAACAGTGATCCACGCGGAAACGCCAAACAGTACAATCATTCCGCCCATCCACCATTTAAAGAACGGACGACGTTTGTACGTAGGCGTTGGTGCTACTGCATCAAGCTTCTGTTCCATTTTTGCCCAGGAGTCCTGGTCAAATGGAAAGTCTGCCTCCTGCAGTTTCTCCCTGATTCTATCTTCAAAATGATCACTCATTTTTTACTTTGGCAACCTGCGGCGGCAGGTCTTTTTTTTCGTTTGTATTATACGCCGCTGCTTTTTCTATCTTCTCTTTTAAAATTCGCTTAGCTTTAAACAAATTGGATTTAGAAGTTCCTTCAGAAATTCCCAGCATGTCAGCTATTTGTTGATGCTGGAAACCTTCCATTACATACAGATTAAATACTGTTTTATATGCGGGCGGTAATTCCTGCACAAGCTTCAATAGTTCATCAACAGAAATTTTATCCAGCGCATCTTCATTCCCCGAACCCAGGTCGTACACTTTATTGATGTCTTCTGCAAACAACAAACGTTTTTGTGCCCGCAGGTGATCAATAGCAGTATTCGCCATAATTCTTGCGAGCCAGCTTTTGAAGGGACGGGAAGTATCGTAAGTGGAGATGTGTGTGAAGATTTTAAGGAATCCGTCATTTAGCATTTCAACCGCCTCTTCCTTATGGTTAGCATAACGCAAACAAATGGCCATAGCATAGCCATAGAATTGCCGGTACAATTCTTCCTGGCTGCCGCGTTTCCACTGCTTACAGCCGTCGATGATGTTTGCTATATCCTGCACAGAATATTTTACTTGATATAAGTGTTTAAAATTAACACCGGTCGTTTTTTCTAATCATGTCAGTTTTTGTGTTAAAAATTTAACCGGGTATAGTCTCGGCTATTTTCCCAACAGAATTTTGATTATGAATACGACAAATGAAATTTTGAGGTTGCTTTTGCCTATATTTTTCTTTTCAGAAGCTACGATCCACAAAAAGCACCTTTTTAGACGATTTAAGCAAACTTAAACCTTTTACGACAACTAATATCAACCAATCGACGATCGTTGAAATTTAACCCACCAAAAAATGACGATTTTTCGCCACTTTCCACTTTTTTTCACAAAAAAAGGAAGGATTTTCGTCCTTCCTCTCAATTTTATAAATATCTCATTTTTTCTAACGCCCCATGTAAACCATTAGAATTTGTACATCACTCGGATTTACTCCACTTATCCTGCTCGCCTGACCTAAAGTGCGCGGTTTGATTTTTATAAACTTTTGTCTCGCTTCCGCCGATAATGAGATCAGTTTAGAATAATCAAATGTATCCGGGATCACCATATCTTCCAGTTGTCCCATTTTCTTTACCAGTTCGTTTTCCTTATCGATATACATTTCGTACTTCACCTGAATTTCCGCTTGCTCCAAAGTATCACGATCAAACTCCTCAAAGGCATTTTTCACTTTGTCTACATTTTGCATCATGGAGAAAATATCGATAGCGGGACGAAGTAAAATCTGATGTGCGCGCTGTCTTTGGGTAAGTGGGGCAGATCCTTTTTCCTGCAAAAAGTGATTGATATCTTCCGGATCGATAGGCAGTTCTTTCAAAATTGCCCTTATTTTCTCCACGCCACTTTGTTTGCGCCTTACTTTTTCCATCCGTTCTTCCGATGCCAATCCCATTTTATAACTCCTTTCGGTCAGCCGGAGGTCTGCATTATCCTGGCGAAGCAGGGTACGGAACTCGGCACGGGAGGTAAACATGCGGTAAGGTTCCTCAGTTCCTTTATTTATCAGGTCATCTACAAGTACTCCAATATAAGCTTCACTTCTTTTAAGAATAAAAGGCTCTTCATTCTTTGCCTTGAGGTGAGCATTAATGCCGGCCATCAAACCCTGGCAGGCAGCTTCTTCGTAACCGGTAGTACCATTAATTTGCCCGGCAAAAAACAGGTTCGAAACGTGTTTTGTTTCCAGGGAAAAGGTAAGTTGGGTAGGGGGGAAGAAATCATACTCAATAGCATAACCCGGGCGGAACATTCTCACGTTCTCAAAACCGGCTATTTTTTGCATTGCTTTATACTGAACATCTTCAGGCAGGGAGGTAGAAAAACCATTTACATAAATCTCCACGGTATTAAAACCTTCTGGCTCTACGAACAACTGGTGCCTGTCACGCTCTGCAAACCTGTTTATTTTATCCTCAATGCTTGGGCAATACCTTGGACCAACACCCTGAATTCTACCCTGAAACATTGGCGACCGGTCGAAGCCGGTCTTTAAAGTTTCGTGAACATTAGCATCGGTATAGGTAATCCAGCAGCTTCTTTGTTCAGCCGGTTTAATTTTTTCAATGTCGAGGTAGGAGAAACCAACAATTTCATCATCACCTTTCTGCTCTTCCATTTTAGAATAATCGAGGCTTCTTCCATCAATACGGGGAGGTGTACCCGTTTTAAGACGATCACTTTCAAAGCCCAGTTCTACCAATTGTTCAGTAATTCCTGTAGAAGCTTTCTCCGCAACCCGACCTCCACCGAACTGTTTATCGCCTATATGCATTACACCATTCAGGAAAGTACCGTTGGTAAGCACCACGGATTTCGCTTTTATCTCATGACCAAGACCAGTAATTACACCAAAACAAACACCATCTTTAACAAGAAGTCCTTTCACCATATCCTGATAAAAGTCGACATTCGGCGTATTTTCCAAACCTTCTCTCCACTTAGCGGCAAACAACATTCGGTCATTTTGCGTACGTGGGCTCCACATCGCCGGTCCTTTAGATCGGTTCAGCATGCGAAACTGTATCATAGACTGATCGGTAACGACACCAGAGTATCCACCCAGGGCATCTATTTCTCTAACAATCTGGCCTTTTGCTATACCGCCCATGGCTGGGTTGCAACTCATCTGGGCAATCGTCTGCATATTCATAGTCACCAGTAAAACCCGGGACCCCATATTAGCTGCCGCAGCTGCAGCCTCACAGCCGGCATGACCAGCGCCAACCACAATAACATCGTAAGAAGGGAACATACTTAGAATTTGAGATTGCAAAGTTATGCAAAGATTAGTTGGGGTGAACATTAAAGATTAAAGGGAGAGGGGTTTAGCCAGTAAAACGTCCAATGTTCCACGCGGAACACATGCCAAATATTTGCCCCAACATTTATTCACTGTGTATAAATGTTCCACGTGGAACATCAAAAGTCTTGTAATAATACGTTCTTCGATGTTCCACGTGGAACATTGAAGAACGTCCGGTAGTAAGTAATATACCGAAATACCCATCTTACTTGGTATTACTATCCTTACCTAGCTACCTTGGAAGATATTTTGTAGATATAATATATACATTTGGAGGACGAGCGTCCCCAATAGTACCGGGCTCAAATTTAAATGAGAGCATCTATGTCGTACTTAGAGGTCGCTCCACTTATGCCTCTATCTCCTAAATGTGTTAACGTTCAAACTTAGTCCCTCGGTTAATATTAGCGCCTGGACAAATACACCCAAAACTACCTAGTATTCTTTTTGGGTAACGATCTAAATACGCCATCTAATAGAGCAAAGCATACCAGGCACCCTGACTCTTAATGAAGTAATATCCACTTTCACTAAATATTATCAATTCACTATACAACATGTTTACATCCTAGATTAGTGGTTAGCTATCCCGAATCGGCAGATTTCGTCATGCCTTCACCAACCCCTAACATGAGAAGTGTTTCCCAAACTTACCTACTATTCATCTTATGCACTCCTTTATTAAGAACTAGTCATTTGAAGAAACGATGCAGTCACCATCCACCAATTGAATGTCCATGTAAAAATCGAAGTAGCCACCCGTAACTACAACTTTAATACTTCCTGATATTATTATATAAAGAGTATCTGCTAAATCAACCTTCCTAACTATCTATAATGTTCCACGTGGAACATTATAGATAGTTGAACATCCAGACGCTAGTAGCCAAAGTGAACAACATCACAAACCTATTAATCATAACAATAGGAAAGGGGCAGATATTTAAATACTACAATTCGAGCATTTACTTATTGTAACCATACCAAATAGACAATACTCCACACACGCGAACCAACAACTTCCTCCACTTTTACATATAATACATCTTGGCGTAATGAGCGAATGCTAAAGAAGTTCGATAGAAAAATATAATTGCATACCCAACTCCCCCTAACAGTATCCAGCATTCGGTAATTCCTGCCTATCTAAAAAGATATCTTGCAAGTTGGTAGTAACCTAGTTTGCCTAAAAACAATGACACCTTCAATCCGAATTATGCCCCTACACAAATACACTATAAAGAATATACCACACCGTCCGCTTAACACACGATAAGAAAATACAACAAACCAGTAAAGGCATAGATTCCTAAACATGTCTATCCAAAATTGCTTTACTGTTCACTTAGCTGTTTGCTTACGCTTTCACCAGTGTGTGTCTAACTCAAACCACAAGTTTAATACTATTCCATATTATGAAAACCAATGTAAAACCTAAGCAAGAATCTATACATAATCATAAAACTCAGCTACCGGTTTCCGCATATTGATTCCATATACTGTTGCCAAATTTTGAAGGCTGGTCTAAAGACCTATCTATTTACAGGAACATTTACGGTGATACACCTCATGATATTCATTCAAAACATACGTGGGAACTAGATGAAAATAAAAAAGGTTCACCCTGAGATGAACCTGATCAAAATATCAAATACAAGAAATTGTCTACTTTGCTTCAAAGTACAGATAAAGATATTCGTCTTCCTTCGCCCTCATCTTTTCCTCATCCTTTTTAGTCTTATCCTTAAATCCACAAAGATGCAGCGCACCGTGAAAAATTACCCTATGCAACTCTTGCTCAAAATCAACATCAAACTTCTCCGCATTATCGGCAACCCTATCTGTACTTATATATATTTCGCCCATTGTTACTTCCGGGGTGGGAGAGAGTTCGAATGTAACAATATCCGTGTAAGTGTCATGCTGCAAAAACTGCTGGTTGATGGTGAGCAGATATTCGTCCGAACAAAATACGTATTGAAGGTCCTCCAGTTCCTGACCTTCACGCTCAAATAACTCACCTATAAACTGTTTTAGTTTGTTTTTATTCCTGAGGTTCACTTTCACCTCATGCATCGCAAACTTTACTGCCATATCTATCCTTTAAAATTGATTGTAAAATTATGGTGAAAATTCGGATCAACGCCTTCTCTTTTTTTGTATACTGCTCCGGGTACGGTACTTTTGCCGGGAGTACAAATTATTAACAAGGACAGACAGGTTATTCACCCAACAAATGAAAAACGGCATGATCAAATTATCCGCCCTTACGATTGGAAAAAGCGCAGTTATCAGGGAATTCGAAAAAGACGAAATTCATATCAAACTGATGGAAATGGGATGCGTACCAGGTGAAACAGTAAAAGTGGAAAAAATAGCTCCGCTTGGAGATCCGATCTCTATTATAGTTGCTGGATACAATTTATCACTCCGTAAAACTGAAGCCGATTTTATTTGGGTCGAAGAATTAGCCAAATAACTTTATCATCAGCCTGACATTTTTATATGCCACACTTTCGGGTGTGGCTTTTTATTTTCCGATAAACATAAAATTGGGCATTTATGCTTTCGGAATAAGGTAATCATCCGAGCAGTAAACTAACCGGCAACAGACCAATCATGGTGTGAAATAACCTGTTAAATACTGCGACTATAAACATCAAACCTTCCCATCTCAAAACATAGTTTATAATATATAAAATATTTACTTATAATCATATATAGATAACATAATAAATAATTCAAATAAAAATTCAAAAAAAAGCCTGCAGATGTTCCCATCCACAGGCTTTGAAAAATCTTATCAAATATTATAAGCCGGCGGCGGCGCTTATCTCCAGCATACGATCAATAGGCTTTTTCGCGGCGAGCCTTAATCCTTCTTCCATTGTAATTTCCGGTTCTTCATACTCCATACACAGGTAAAGTTTTTCCAGCGTATTCAATTTCATATGCGGACAATCATTGCAGGCACAGGCATTATTCGGGGGAGCTGGAATGAAAGTCTTCTGCGGATTTTCTTTTTGCATCTGGTGAAGAATACCAGTTTCTGTTACGACTATATATTCCTGTGCCTCATCGCGTTGAGAGAACTTAAGGATACCAGTAGTCGACCCAACAAAATCGGCCACTTCCAACACGGCTGCCTCACATTCAGGATGCGCCAGTATTTTTGCCTTAGGGTGCCTTACTTTCAGCTTGAGTATTTTTTCCAGCGAGAAAATTTCATGGACCATACACGCGCCATTCCACAATACCATATCCCTACCCGTTTTCTTGATCAAATAAGACCCAAGGTTGCGGTCGGGCGCGAAAATGATAGGCTGGTCCTTCGGAACGCTTTCGATGATCTTTTCGGCATTAGAAGACGTACAAATGATATCGCTGAGTGCTTTGATACCTGCAGAACAGTTGATATAAGAGATAACCAGGTGATCGGGATACTTTTCGCGGAACTTGCGGAACAACTCCGGCGGCGCGCTATCTGCCAGCGAACAACCAGCTTTAAGATCGGGGAGAAGCACCTTTTTTTGCGGACTTAGAATTTTTGCGGTCTCAGCCATAAAGTGAACACCTGCGAACACTATTATATCAGCATCAGTTTTAGCGGCCTGCTGACTAAGCCCGAGACTATCGCCAATATAATCGGCAACGTCCTGGATATCAGGCTCCTGGTAATAATGCGCGAGGATAATCGCGTTCTTTTCTTTCTTCAATTTTTCAATCTCCGCGAACAGATCCATGTTCACATCAACCGCTATATTCAAAAATCCTGACTTTTGCAAATTTTTTTTCGCTTCCGTAACTTCCTTATTCATAATTATAAATCTAATTATTTTTTTAAAAAGAGAAAAGCTCACTACTATTAGGAGGGTGGATATGTGGAAACCACGTTTTCTCTGATTTTACAAAGGTAGTTGTTATTACATTTTGATGGTGTATCCACAGTTAATTAACAACGAAGGTTGTTACTGGCATTGAATTTGGACCGCTTTATCCACAGTGTGGAAAGAGTTGAGCGTGTATAACCCCGTTGGTGGGTATCGCCTAACAAACTGTGAACAGATGTCTGTTATTAACATACCCTCTGACCTGAACAACCAAACCTCAAAAAGTAAAATTTAGTTGTCCAGCGAAAAAGTACCCCCTTTTCCCACACTTTTGGGCTTTATACCATGGTTCTTAACATAGACTGTGAATAAATAACACCCTAAAACTGAAATCATCCGGCGAAAAAATAATTTCACAAAAACCTGGGTACATATCCACGTTCTTAACAAATGAATGTGGATTTATGTGTTGGTTGTTCCGAAATGTGAATAACCATAAAGCTGTTAAATTTTTGAAAAAAGCCTGCCAGCCTGTGTAAAAAGCAGATTATTAATTACTATTTTGTCTATCCTGTTACGAGCAAAATGTGGATAACCTGTGAAAGAAGGTGTTAAATGCACCCTTTTAAGACGGCTAAAACCTTTACCTGTATTGAATTACAGCCGATAAAAACCTATTTTGCAGTTACAGTTATTTTATTCTATTTTTGCTGTCCTTAATTTTTATACCATATAATATATGTCAGTAATTCAGAAAATCCGGGATAAGTATGCCGTGGTAATTATTGTGGTGATTTGTGTCGCAATTGTTGCTTTCCTTTTACAGGATGCTTTTTTCGGCAGAGGTTCCATGGGAAACCAGTCTACAACTGTTGGTAAAGTAAATGGTGAAACACTTGAATATGCGGAGTACAATCGCCGCATCCAGGAACGTGAGGCTGCGTTGCGCACACAAATGCCAAGCGGTTCAATCGACCCCCAAACCCAACAGTATGTTAGGGAAGAAGTTTGGAACTCATTCCTGCTTGAACAAATTAACAAAGACCAATACAGCAAACTGGGCATCGAAGTAACCGAGGCTGAGCTTGCCGACCAATTATTGGGTAAAAATCCGCACCCAATGGTGGTTCGTGAATTCACGAATCCTCAGACAGGTGAATTTAACCGCGCCGCTTTGCAAAATGTTGCACAAGGTCTTAGCCAGGATCAAACCGGCGAAGCCCGCGCACAGGTTTTGCGTTTTGAACAAATACTGGCCGAAACGCTGCGCGACGATAAATACAAAGCGCTGATAAGACAAGGTATATATTTCCCGAAATGGCTGGCCACTCAGCAAACTGCTGATACCAAACAGGTAGCTAACATTTCTTACGTTAGTGTTCCTTACGCTACTATCGCAGACAGCTCTGTTAAAGTAACCGATGCTGAAATGAACGATTATATTCAGAAAAACAAGGCTCGTTTCCAGGTGGAAGAAGGCCGTCGTGTTGAGTATGTATCATTCGATGCACTTCCTTCAGGCCTCGACTCTTCGGCTGCGCTTGCAGAACTGACCAGCCTGAAACAGGAACTGGACACTACTAAAGAAGTAGCTGCTTTTATTAATAATAACTCTACCACCAAATACTTCGACGCTTTTATTGCTAACTCTGAGAGCAGGCATCCTTATAAAGATTCCATCAAGAATCTTGCGGTGGGTACCGTATATGGTCCTTTCATCGATGCAAATGCAGTAGGTTACGCTAAAATCGTTGATCGTAAAACAATGCCGGACTCAGTTAAGTTCCGTCATATATTAATAGCCACTCAGCAAGGAGTAAGCGATTCCTCCGCAAAACTGAAAGCTGACAGCCTGGCTGCAGCTATCCGCGGTGGTGCTGATTTTGCTGCACTGGTTAGCCAGTTCTCTGACGACAACGACAGCAAAGCAAGAAATGGTGAATACGAACTGACGCCTAGCAGCCAATTTGTAAATGAAATCAAAGATTTTGCTTTTGCAGAAGGAAGCAAAGGTCAGATCAAAGTAGTTAAACTGCCAGTTGGTTACTCTGTTATTCAGGTAATGGAACAGAAGAATTTCGGACCAGCGATGAAAGTAGCTTACCTCACAAGGTCTATCGATCCCAGCGCTGAAACCAGCAGTAAAGCATTTACTACTGCCGGCGAATTTGCAGCCAAACATCATACGCAGGCTGAATTTGATAAAGCCATCCAGGAAAAAGGATTCACCAAACGTATTGCTGAAAATATCCGTCCGATGGACTTCATCGTATCTGGTCTTGGCCAGTCGCGCGAACTCGTAAGCTGGGCTTATAAAGCGGACAAAGGTGCGGTGAGCGGTGTAATATCTCTGGAAGACAGGTATATTGTTGCTGTACTTACCGGTATCCGCGAAGCAGGTACCATCGCACTTTCTGAAGTTAGGCCCCAGGTTGAAGCAGAAGTAAGAAGAATTAAAAAGGCCGACCAGATCGCTGCTAAATTTAATTCTCCTAAAACGCTTCAGGCAGCGGCACAGGCTACTAACCAGCCAGTTATGAATGCTACGGGTGTTAGTTTCACCACCGGTTTTATTGCTTCCCTCGGTTTTGAACCACGTATTGCAGGTGTTGCTTTCAATAAAGCATTGGGTGCAAACGTATCGGCCCCGGTTTACGGAAATGCAGGTGTGTATGTTGTGAAAATTGACGGTTATACTGCAAGCCCTGAAGCTCCGCTGGATTACACAGTATTGCGTAATTCTTACGAACAAAGCTTCCGTTCTGTAGTAGATCAGCAGCTGTTCGACGTGTTGAAGAAAAAAGCAGAGGTAAAAGATAACCGCTCTAAATTCTTCTAGTAGATAAATTACTGATTATATGGCCGGCTCCGTTTACGGGGCCGGTTTTTTTATGCGGAGAAGCGAGGTTGTTTTTCCGTAAATTTGTAGGACCAGAAAGAAGTACTATGGAAGAAATTATCAATAAAGTTGCGCAGAGTGGTATAGTAACCATCGACCTGGAAGATTACTATCCGGAAGGCGAGATTGCAGTATTTGATGTAAAGGACTACCTTTTTATGGGAATGATCCTGAAAGAAAAGGATTTTCGTGCGGCGCTGCAAGGCCTCGACTGGGAAGTTTACCGTGATAAAAATGTGGCCATCACCTGTTCGGCCGATGCGATAGTGCCCGCCTGGGCTTACATGCTTGTAGTTACCTATCTCGAACCCATCGCTAAATACGCAGCTTTTAGTGATGCGGAATATTTGCAGCGCAGTTTGTATTTGAGGAAACTGGCTGCAATAGATGCAAACAAGTTCGTAGATAAACGCGTGGTGATAAAAGGTTGTGGCGATAAAACAGTAACCGAAGCGGCTTATGTGGAAATAACCCGGCTGCTTCGCCCGGTGGCAAAAAGTATTATGTACGGCGAACCCTGTTCAACAGTGCCGGTATATAAAAAGAAGTAACCGCGGTTTAAAACCAGCCTCTTTTCCGGAAGAAAATAATCATTCCAATTAACATGACGCCCATTACCACAAGGGTGTAGAAATAACCATGGGGTGAATGCAGCTCCGGCATGTTTTCAAAGTTCATCCCGTAAATGCCGGCAATAACCGTGAGCGGTGCCATTAACGTGGTTACCACTGCCAGCACCTTCATTACCTCATTCATCTTGAGGCTGGTTTGCGTATGATACAACTCTAACAGGTTGGTAATCATATCGCGGTAGTTTTCTGCCAGCTCCGTTGCCTGTAGAATGTGGTCATACACATCTTTAAAATATTTTTCGGTGCGCTCCTGCAGTAATTCATTATCACTTTTCAGCAATCCATTTACCAGTTCGCGAACGGGGGAAATGGCACGTTTGAAAATGAGCATTTCTTTCCGGAGGTAGTTAATACGGGCGAGGGTGCGTTTATTAGCCTGATGAGGAATTACATCTTCCATAATTTCTATGCGCTCGCCAAGCTTGTCCATTACAGTGAAGTAATTGTCTACGATTACATCCAGCAACGCATAAAATAAATAGTCGGTATCCATGCTTCGGAGTTTGGAACCCTGTATGCGCAAACGCTCGCGTACAGGATCAAACACATCACGCGCCGGATCCTCCTGGAAGGAGATTACGAAATTCTTACCCATCACCAAACTTACCTGCTCTTGTTCCACGATAGAAGATTCGGGTTTGAAGTAGACCATGGGTAACAGGCAAAAGAGCCGATCTTCCACTTCGTCCATTTTTGCACGCTGGCCAATGCTGAGAATATCTTCTTCTAACAGGTAGTGAATACCATACTCGCGGCATATAAAATTGACCTCCTCTTTTTTAAGCCCATCTACATTAATCCATTTTATTTTTTCCGAGTTGCGGTAAGCCGTACAATCCCGCAAGGTGGCTATCACATTTTCATGCACTTCCTTCGGATCGTACTCGAAAACGGTGATTTTTACATTTTCAGGAATAGGCCGGGTGAGGACACTGGTTACAGGATTAAAATTCATGATGCGGGGTTTCCGCACCTTAAATGGGTTCAATTTATCTGGAATGGGCAAAATGGCGCGTTTGAACATTTCTCGGAATTTGGTATAAAA
Organism: uncultured Chitinophaga sp.; assembly: GCF_902168175.1. Taxonomy (GTDB): domain Bacteria; phylum Bacteroidota; class Bacteroidia; order Chitinophagales; family Chitinophagaceae; genus Chitinophaga. The sequence continues at coordinate 186,135 of NZ_CABHOU010000092.1, forward strand.
ATAAGGATTAGCCGCGTTTTGCAGCTATGGGTGAAGATTTCAGAATTAATTAAAGTTCGCATAACGAGCCGGTAACACGCCGGGGGTAGCTTCATGGTACCAAAAAACTCCGACATGACTCTGTTATCGAGGCAATTTATGCCTGTAATCACCCTTGGCCTGGCTGCGGGTTTCGCACTTTCGGCCTGTTCCGATAAGGATAAACCGACTACGACCACCAATGCGGATATCGTACTCAAGAACCATTCCGCAACCCCAGCTTTCGTTACTAAAAAAAACGGCTTTGAAACACTGGAAATTTTTTCACTTATCGGTAGCGACGATGTGCTTACCGAAAGCCCCAGCTTTATTTTTGGCGGCTCAGCCGATGGTACAGCCTTGTTAAAACAAGACGATAAGTACCTGATGCTGGTAAACCACGAAGACAACTTCGCCGTAAGCCGCATTACCCTCGACAAAACTTTTAAACCGGTAAAGGGCGAGTACATCCTGAATTCCGATGGTGGCCAATGGCGCCTTTGCTCCGCAACACTCGCAACACCCGCCGAACATGGCTTTGGTCCTATTTATCTTACCTCTGGCGAGAGTAGCGTAGAATCTTATACCAATGGTATTGACCCATTTGCTGCTACCACCGCCGCCGCCGGAAAACATGAACTCCCCGCTCTCGGCCACTGGAGCGCAGAAAATGCCGTGCCGCTTCCTAAAAAAGCGTACAAAGACAAAACCATTATTATCATTGGCGACGATGATAGCGGTGCAGCTGCCGGGCAGCTGGCCATGTATATTGGTAACAGTGTTGGCAATCTGAACAGCGGTTCGCTGTATATGCTTAAGCGAAAAGACAATGACCAGGTTGAAACCAATGTAAAAGTTGGGCAGACTTACGAAGTTGAATTCGTAAAAGTGGATAACTATGAAACGAAAACTGGCGCTGCCATCAACGCCGAAGTTGATGTACTGAAAGCGCTGAAATTCGGTCGCGTGGAAGATATAGATTATCGCAAAGGCAGCAGTGCTACCGGCCGCGAAGTATATTTTAATGTTACCGGTCAGGATAAATCAGGTTTTAATGCTGATGGTTCCCGCACAAAATTCGGCCGCACCTATCGCCTGGTAATGGATGCTACTAATCCGTTGAAAGGTACACTCGAAGTGATTTTGGACGGCGACGACAAAACCGGCATTGCGAAAGATTTCCAGAATGTGGACAACATTTGTGTAACCGAAAATTATGTATACATCCAGGAGGATTCAAACACTTATGGTGAAGAAACGCACGATGGTTATATCTATCAGTACGACATCAAATCCAAACAGCTGAAAATTGTATTGGAAATTGATCATCACCGAAATGCCGCCGATGCTGCAACATATGGCAGCAACCCCACCACGAAAAAAGGTAGCTGGGAGTTTGGCGCGCTGGTGGACGTGAGTGATGTTACCGGCGTACCAAATATGTTTACGCTGGCAGTGCAGCCACACTCCTGGACCGGTACAAAATATGCCGGCGTAGATGGTGGCACAAAACGCGTGACAGAAAACCAGGCCAGCCAGATACTGGTGATCAAAGGGTTGCCTAAATAATATTTACCCCTCAAAAGTTCGGTTAACCAATCCCCTGGTCGTTTTACGACAGGGGATTTTTTCCTTTTTTGACGAAAAAACTAAAAAATGCGTGTAATACTTGCCGTTATGTTCCTTTATGCAATTGGCATTGCTTCGATTACCGCCAGCCGCCGCCCCGAGGGCGTTTCGGTACAGGGTAAACGAACGCTTACCTGGTATCGCCTGCAGGCGGATGAACTGGAGGAAGATGCGGCGAACCTGAGGAGAAAGATTGAGCGTCATGCGGACGATGAAGAAATACAAAAGGCTTTTTTTGCTGCCCGTAAATCATATAAAAAACTGGAAGCCCTGGTGGAATACTTCAGTCCCGTTACTGCCAAAGCCATCAACGGCCCTAACCTTGATGAAGTAGATGCTGGCGAACGGGATGTGGTGGAAGCTCCTGAAGGTTTCCAGGTAATGGAAGAAATGATATTCTCGGTCGTGAAGAAAAAGGACAGTGCTAACCTCCGTATGGAAGCTGCGCGATTGGTATCGAATGTGAACAGGCTGGGGCGCACGGCCGAATTGTTGGTGGCTACCGACGTGCAACTGTTTGACGCTATGCGTCAGGAACTGCTTCGTATAATGGCTTTGGGTATCAGCGGTTTTGATTCGCCGGTAGCTTTTGCCAGCTTATCCGAAGCCAAAGCTTCAATGGACGGTGTAAGGACAATCTGGCTCTTTTATAAAGATGAAATTAAAGATGCGGATTTAGTAAAATCGACGCAGCAGTTGTTCGACGAAGCAAAGAACGCGCTTCATGCCGGGACCTTTAATGAATTTGACCGGCTTACATTTATCAGCAAATACCTTAATCCGCTTTATGAAAAAATATTGCTCTGCAGAAGGAACTTGAATATCGGAGCACCAACACAACCATCATTCCTGCACCCGGACGCGGTGAACCCGTTCGGGAAAGCGGCTTATAATACAGCTTTTTATTCGTCGAGCCAGGTGGCGAAAAATTCGGACGAGCAGGCGGAACTGGGCAAAAAGTTATTCTACGATCCTATCTTATCCTTCAACAATCAACGTAACTGTGCCACCTGCCATAAACCGGAACAAGCCTTCACAGATGGTTTGCCGCTGGCGGCATCGCTTAACGATAACACACAGATGCGGAATACGCCAACATTGCTGAACGCAGCTTTACAGTCAGGTCAGTTTTATGATTTACGCGTTGCCTACCTCGAAGACCAGGTGACCGATGTTGTGAATAACCCATCGGAAATGCACGGGTCGCTCGAAGATGCGGTGGCAAAAATCAAACAACAAAAGGCGTATACAGATTTGTTCAATAAGGCGTTTGGCGATACCACTATTCACAGCCGCCAGGTGAAAGTGGCTATTGCCGCTTACATCCGTTCGCTCACTAAAATGAATAGTCGTTTCGACCAATATATGCTTCAAGGCAAAAATCCGCTGACCGCGGCAGAAACCCGGGGCTTCAATCTTTATATGGGTAAAGCGAAATGTGGCACCTGCCATTTTGCGCCGTTGTTTAATGGCAATGTTCCGCCGCGATACGATAGAATGGAAGCCGAAGTATTAGGTGTACCCACGGCGGCCGATTCCAAAATACTGGATGAGGATGAAGGGAAATACAACCTCTATAAAATTGATCTGCATCGCCACGCTTTTAAAACGCCGGGTTTGCGCAATATTGCGCTCACGGCACCTTACATGCACAATGGAATTTATAGCACCTTGGACGAGGTGATGGAGTTTTACAATAATGGTGGTGGGGCAGGGCTCGGCATCAACCTAAAAAACCAAACTTTACCAACAGATTCGCTGCACCTCACGAATGAAGAAAAGCAGGACGTAATTGCGTTTCTGAAAACGTTGAGCGATGAGCCGTTGAAATAATTCCTTATAAAAAAGAAAGCCTGGCCATATCATATACGACCAGGCTTTGTATATATGACCTCCGAAATTAGAAACGGGGAAGTTTGATGTCCGGTTGTTTGCCTGTAGCCGGGCGATCAAACGTGTCGCCGAGTTTGGCGTTTGCCGGAACAAAACCACTCGTCCATAAATAGAACCAGCCATTTTCGGAACCGCCACCAAAGTCGAGCCTGTCTTTAGCTTTGGCAGTTGCATCGTTAGTGAATCGCGCTTTCGTAAGCTCTATCCATTCGCCCTCCGGCGTTTTAATCCAATGATTGCCAAAGTAACCTTTGCGATATTTATTACCATTCTCGAAACTGAAGTTTTCGAGGAATGAATAAAGATGGCCCATGTACTTACCATCTTTCGGTGCGCGGAAACTCGCGATTAGTTTCCACTCATTATGTTCGGGCACAAAAAAGTAGGCGGTGTAAAGCGTTGTGCTACCATCGGGAACGCTGTGCATAAGAAAGCGGTAAGTTTCGCCGGCCTTCCAGTTATATACCCAATGACTGTGACCACCGGTGCCTTCGCCGCCAAAACCACTGGCCACCACACTATCGCCCTTTGCCTGCAAAGTAACCCGGTCTTCCCACTTCACATTTTTACGATCATCGGGCTCTTTGCCCGAATCCCAAACGGAGAAGATGATGCGACGTTCTGTTTCAGAATTTACCTGCATACCAAAGTAGCCACGGTGAAATCCGCACGACATAAAATAAGTACCAATCTTGTCATCGCCCGCCGGCACTTTAATTTCTCCATAGAAATATTCAACATTTTTGCCTTCGGGCGGCGTGTAGTTCAGATGTACAGATGCTGAACGACGCCAGCTTTTTGGATTGAACTGGATATCTTTTGTGGCCGGCCCGTCAAGCGTAATTTCTTTTACATCGGCAAATACTTTGCCCTGCTTTTCCACACCTTTAAGCGTTATTTCATAAAAGCCCGCAGTTTTAATCTTCGTTTGTAAAACAGGTGTGCTGGCAAAGTCGCCGGGCGTAATGGCAATCGTTTTATTTATGCCGTTAACGGATATGTTGATTTTACTGGCCGCATCGGCTTTTGCGTTGATGGCTAGTTTAAGGTTACCCGGTGTACTGATGTGGCAATAGAATTTTATTTCGGTACCGGCGTCCGTCCAGTTAATCACCCCGTTGCGTCCGGAAATATCTACCCCTTGTTCGTTGGGTTGTGCATAAGCGGTAAAACCGGGAAGTGCTACCGCGTTTGTGGTTTGCGCTATCGCGCCGCCCGCCGCCATAGATAGCAGCAGTAGAAACATAGATCTCATCATGTACATAATTATTGGTGCTTACAAATTAAAAACCCATTGTCCGGTATGCAAGCCGCCGGTTAAAATCTGACAATTGAGTGAGAGAGTGTGGGTTAAGGAAGTAATATGTTGCAGTTACACCATTCCACAAAAACCAGGTGGAACGTCTTTTTCACTCTTTCCATTTCGAGAGAGGCATTGTCTGTAAAGGCGTGCATGCAAAGAGTTTTAACCACGCCATTTTCTTCGATGCCATAAAACTGGGCGTTAGGGGTGTTGATGGCAAAACCGTTTTTCACAAATCCGGGATAACCCGAGAACGCAATACTGCCCACCTCCTTCGTTTTGAGGAGGTTCTTTAGTTCGTACATCGCAATAAAGATTTGCGGCTCGCCAATTTTTGCGCGTACGTGTATCTTATTAAATATCCGCCCACCGTTTTCCACTTCGCGGCCTTCGTGAATGCATACTGCTTTTACCTCGTCCATTTCGGAACCAATAAGGCTAAGTTTACTAATGTTGATAAACTCCGACTGGCGCCAGTCGTCATCTGTAATGTAAGTAACAAATGCAGGGTAGGGTTGCCAGCCTTCTACAGAGGGGACCTCGCTGGAAATGGTGGGTAGCGAAAAAATGATGGAAGTCGGGTCGATACTATCTAACCGCTTGAGTATGAGCGTAAGCTGCTTCGTTTTTAGAAAGATGTCGGCCGAAATGGGATCAGCTTCCTGTATTTCCCATTTATGGTTGCCTAGTTCCAGGGTGGTGGGTATTTCAAAGGATTCAGGTAACTGCTCCGGTGAAAGGTCTGATGTACCAAGCGTTTGCCCGGTATCTGCATCTATAAACATCACCCTGATCTTAAAATTGTCCTGGTCGTTCATTGTTTATAAAGCATAGGTTACCTCTAATATATGGTGATTTTTCTTAAAACTGAAGCCGAAATGCTTAAAATTACCGTTAAAAAAAAGCGCCGGTCAGCGCTTTCTCTTTTTATACCTTATTTCCACATTTGCTACTCCACTCTGCACAAGCCCTATTTTTTGCGCCGCTTTTTTAGAAAGGTCGATAATGCGGCCGGCCACAAACGGGCCCCTGTCATTAATCCTCACCTTAACGGAGCGCCCATTGTTCTTGTTTACCACCTTAACTTTGGTGCCGAAAGGCAAGGTTTTATGCGCGGCCGTTAGTTTCGACTGGCGAAAGGTTTCGCCACTGGCGGTTTTACGGCCGTTAAACTTATCGGCGTAATAAGATGCTTTGCCGGCTTCGGTAATTTTACGACTGCAGGCGGTGCAAAACAACAGCAGGAATGCGAATAGAAAAGTAAAATTGGATAGGATTTTCATTCTTCGTTTTTATGAACTGATAACGTTTTTAATAAGCACATTCTTGTTGCGCAAATCTATACCACCCTCGAGGTACGATTTAAGGTTGGCGAGATAAAACGTCCAGCCGCCCATACAACCAATGTGAATACTGGTCATTCCTTTTTCATCGGTGGGTATGTTGGATTGTACCAATTCTACCACCACTTCACCTGCCTCATCCTGTATATACACCGACACTTTACATTCTCCGGCAAAGGAAAAACTGAAGAAGTCGCGGCCATTGGCTTCAAGAATTGTTCCTTTTTCATTTACCTCTTCTCCATAACCAAACCAGGTCCAGGTATAACTATCGCCTTTTTGTACGGAGCCGGTTCGCTCGGTACCTTCGGCCGTAACAAAATTGGCGCTCTTTAAAAACCATCTTTCAATACCGTTTTTCGTGGTCCAGGCATTGTAAATATCACGGATACCGGCCTTCACAGGAATCCGGGTGCGGAACTTTGACCAGTCGTATGGTTTGGATGTTGTCATGGAATTATATTTTACGTGGAAATTAAAAAATCAAAGTGGTTTACGCATAATGGCATCGTTCATAAAGTAACCGTTGCCGATATCAATGTCTTCCTCACCTATCACCGTAAAGCCGGAACGCTCATAAAAAGTTATAGCGTTGTTATCGCGGTTTACATTCAGTAAAAGTGCCTGCTGCCCGGCATTACGGCCGATAAAAGCTACCTCGTCTATCAGTTGTTTCCCTATTTTTTTGCCCTGCATTTCGGGCAGGATGTAAATTTTATGAAGTTTTATGTTTGGTTCGCCTTTATAATTCAATTCGTAACTGGCAAAACCAACAGTCTGACCTTCGTACCTGGCCAGCAAAAACACATGACCCAGTTCGTTCATTTGCTTCAGCAACGCTTGCTGATCGTACATCATCAACAACATGTAGCTGATCTGGTCGGCGGATAATATGTTGCCGAACGTTTCGGGCCAGGTATTGTTTGCAATATGCTGGATGAACGGGATGCCGTTTTCGTCGGTTTTATAAATGTTGATCATAAATGATAACAGGCTAAGTAGCTAATTTACGAACTTTCCTTTAGCAGATGCCCTAATTGAAGGCAACATTGAAACTCATTTTTTGTTAAGTTTATAAAAAATAGCCACATGCATCGTTTTTTGCTCTGCCTGTTAATTTCCCTACCCCTGATATCCCTGGGTCAAAAGTTAAAGCCTGGTTTTGATGCACACGAATATGCGCAACTATTGCAATTGCCGGAACGTAACGACAGTGCGGCTAATACATACAATGGCAGCGACTATAAACTGCTATTTACTTCTCCGGAGGTTGGGCTGTACAATAAATGGTTTTTGTGGATGAGGAAAGATGGGGTAGCCGTAATTGCAATACGCGGCACTATTGGCAAAACCGAAAGCTGGCTGGCGAATTTTTATGCGGCCATGATTCCAGCGAAAGGCACGATAGAGGTAGATAAGAACTCCCGCTTTGATTATCAGTTGGCAGCCGATACGGCAGTATCGTATGTGCATGCGGGGTGGACAGTTTCCCTGGCCGCCATGGCACCATCGATGGTGCAAAAGATCAAAGAGGTATACCAGCAGGGCGTTAAGGATATTATTATTATCGGGCATAGCCAGGGTGGCGCCATTGCTTTCCTTGCCCGCTCTTACTTCGAGTATAATAAAGATTTGCCTAAAGACATTCGGTATAAAACATATTGCAGCGCCGCGCCCAAACCGGGCAATTTGTACTACGCATACGACTTCGATTACATTACCCGTGGCGGTTGGGGATTTAGGGTGGTGAACAGTGAAGACTGGGTGCCTGAAACGCCCTTCTCTCTCCAAACCCTCAAAGATTTTAACGAGGTAAATGCCTTTATGGATATTCCCGGCGCCCTTAAAAAGCAGAAGTTCTTTGTACGCATTTACGGCAAATCAGTATATAATAAACTGAACCGCGCCAGCACCAAATCCATGAAACGTTTCCGGAGAACGTTGGGAAAAGGCGTGTCTACATTAGTGAGGAAAACCCTCCCGGATTTAAAGATGCCGGCCTATGTGTACAGTAATAATTACATGACGGCGGGCTGCCCGGTTATACTTATGGCCGACGATGCTTATAAAGAGAAGTTTAAGTTTGATGGTAAAAATGTGTTTATCAACCATCTTTTTGAACCGTACCTGTATTTACTTCGCAAGCAATATGGAATTCAATAAATGTAAAAAGGCTGTCTCACAAGAGCAGCCTTTTTGTTGGATATGTTTTTGAAGATGGGAGATCACCTAAGCGACTCCCGTCTTCTTCTATAATTCTTTAAACGTATCGCCCTTACTCAAATCCCCGGTTTCATAACCGCGTTTAAACCAGTACATCCGCTGCTCCGAAGTACCATGCGTAAATGCATCGGGAACTACATGGCCCCGTGACTGTTTCTGCAGGCGGTCGTCACCAATCGCGTTGGCGGCGTTAAGTGCTTCTTCTATATCGCCCTCTTCCAAAATGTTATTCAATTTTTGTGCGTGATGCGCCCACACGCCAGCGAGGAAGTCGGCCTGTAATTCAAGCTTAACAGACAATCTATTGTATTCCTCCTGGCTTACACGTCCACGCGCATTGTGCAACCTGTCGGATATACCGAGGATGTTTTGCACATGATGCCCCACTTCGTGCGCTACTACATAGGCCATCGCAAAATCGCCTGGCGCGCCGAAACGCTGGCTCAGCTCATCATAAAAAGAAAGATCGATGTAAACTTTCTGGTCGGATGGGCAGTAAAACGGGCCGGACGCGCTGCTCGCACTGCCACAGGCCGATTCCACCATACCGGAGAACAATACGAGGGTTGGCTCCTGGTATTGTTTATTGTCCGCGCTAAAAAGCTTGTTCCAAACGTCTTCCGTATCGGCCAGCACTACTTTCACAAAACTAGCTGCTTTGTCCTCCTCGGCTTTTTGTTCCGGGGTTAACTCTGTTTGCGAAGTTTGTTGTGTTTGAAGTACCTGCGACGGATCGCCGCCCAGGAAATAGATGATGAGCGCAATGACGATACCGCCAATGCCGCCGCCAACAATTTTGCCACCGCTCATACCGCGGCGGTCGTCTACGTTGCCGCTTTCGCGCCTGCCTGACCAACGCATAGTTTATAAGTTTTAAGATTAAGGTATTGCTAAAGTACAAGATATGTGCCGTGTAGATAAATATAATTTCGGGGAACACCGGCCACAGACCAAAGATAAATATGGGGAACTAATTCAGAAGAGGGTATCGCATCAACCAAAAAAGAAAAGGCCGGGTAAAAACCCGGCCCGGCTGAAGGTTACAACAAAATCTAAACCTGCTTATGAGAAAAATTTAGATAAAAAGGTTGATAAAACGGTAAAGGGACTTAATCGAGCATCATCGCCATCAGGGAAGCATCTTTACTTTCCAGTTGAGATGAGCCCATCAGGAACTCGTCCACTTTACGCGCGCACTCGCGACCTTCGCTTATAGCCCAAACCACCAGGGATTGGCCACGGCGCATGTCGCCAGCTGTAAATACTTTGGGAATGGAAGTCTGGTAAGCTTTCTCGCTTGCCTTCACATTTCCACGCTCGTCCAATTCCACTCCAAGGTCTTCCACCATCCCAAAATGCTGGGGGTGAACGAAGCCCATGGCGAGGAAAGCCAGTTCGCAGGGAACTTCTCTTTCCGATCCGGCTACTTCGGTGAAGCGGGCCGGTTTACCATCTGAAGATGCGGTCCATTGCAGGTCCACCAGCTTCAATGCTTTCAGGTTGCCATTACCATCACCAACAAATTCTTTGGTGGCAATTGCCCATTTACGATCGGCACCTTCTTCGTGCGAAGACGAAGTTTTGAGTACCATCGGGTAGGTAGGCCATGGCATATAAGTAGTGCGTTCTGTAGGAGGTTTGGGTAATAATTCGAGCTGGGTAATGCTAATAGCACCATGGCGGTTAGAGGTGCCTACACAGTCGGAGCCGGTATCGCCACCGCCAATTACTACCACGTTTTTACCGGTGGCCAGTATATCTGCCGATCCAACAATACGGTTGCCTACGCGTTTGTTCTGTTGTTTCAGGAAGTCCATCGCGAAATGTACACCTTTCAGCTCGCGGCCGGGAATGGCCAGGTCGCGCGGAATGGTGGAACCACCTGCCAGTACAATGGAATGATAATCGCGCAGCAGGTCATTTACTTTCACGTCTACACCCACATTGGTGCTGCATTGGAAAGTAACGCCTTCTTCTTCCATCAGTTTAACACGACGGTCGATTACCCATTTTTCCAGTTTAAAATCGGGAATGCCGTAGCGGAGCAAACCGCCGGGCGCATCGTCCCTTTCAAAAATGGTAACCTGGTGGCCGGCGTAGTTAAGTTGTGCTGCAGCAGCCATGCCCGCGGGGCCTGAACCAATTACAGCAATCTTTTTACCAGTGCGCATACGCGGAATACGCGGTTGCACGAGGCCCTTATCGAAAGCGATTTCAATAATATGTTTCTCAATTTCCTCGATAGCTACCGGTGGCTGGTTAATGCCAAGCACACATGCACTTTCGCAGGGCGCAGGACAAATACGGCCGGTAAATTCCGGGAAATTATTGGTAGATGATAAAACGTCGTAAGCTTCCGCCCAGTCTTTGCGATACACAGCATCGTTAAACTCCGGAATAACATTACCTAAAGGACAGCCGCTGTGGCAGAAAGGTACGCCGCAATTCATGCAGCGGGCCGACTGCTGGTTCAGCTTCTGTTCGGGAAGGCGCTCTACAAACTCGTTGTAGTGCTTTTTCCTTTCAGAAGGATCTGTTTTGCCGGGAAGCTCCCTTGTAAATTCTAAAAATCCTGTTGGTTTACCCATAACGCACCTCCGCCGTCGGGCGGCACTTTTACAGTTAAAAAATTATTTACCGCTCTTTTCGCTGCCTTCTTTCAATGAACCTGCAGCACTTCTTGCTTTTAAAGCTGCCTTGTACTCTTTCGGGAATACTTTAACGAAGTGCGACAGTTGATTCTCAAGATCTTTGAGGATAAACTTGGCAACCGTACTATTAGTATAGGCGTGGTGCTTAGTGAGCAAGTCCTGTAACATAGCGGCATCTGCTTCATCCAGCGGATCCAGGTCGATCATTTCTTTGTTGCAACGGCTGGCAAACTGGCCTTTCAGGTCGTACACGAAAGCAATACCACCGCTCATGCCCGCACCGAAGTTGCGGCCCGTTTCGCCGAGGATTACTGCTTTACCACCGGTCATGTATTCGCAACCATGGTCGCCAACACCTTCTACCACAACGGTAGCGCCAGAGTTACGTACGCAGAAACGTTCGCCCGCTTTACCGCGGATGTAAGCCTCGCCGGAAGTAGCACCGTAAAAGGCTACGTTACCAGCGATAATGTTTTCTTCCGCTTTAAATCCAACTGCTTCGCTGGATGGGTACAGTACCAGTTTGGCACCGCTAAGACCTTTACCAAAACCATCATTGGTTTCGCCTTCCAGCTCCAGGGTAAGGCCGTTGGTACAGAATGCACCGAAGCTTTGACCGGCAGAACCGTTGAATTTAAAGTGAAGCGTATCTTCCGGCAAACCTTCGCTCTTGTATTTTTTAGATACTTCATTCGAAAGAATAGCGCCGATAGTACGGTCGGTATTTTTTACAGAGAATTGTTTAAATACACGTGTTTTGCTGTCCAGCGCAGGTTGTGCTGCTTTAAGCAACTGCCAGTCGATTACTTCTGCCAGGCCATGGTCCTGCTCTTCCTGTTTGTATAAACCGGTTTCAGGAGCCGATGGTTCGCGGTAAAGGATTGGAGAAAGGTCCAGGTTTTTATATTTCCAGTGATCAATTCCTTCGCGCACCTGCAGGTTTTCTACCTGGCCTACCATTTCATTGATGGATTTATAGCCCAGGTCGGCCATGATCTCACGAAGCTCTTCTACCATAAAGTGGAAGAAGTTTACCACGTGCTGTGGATCGCCGTTAAAGCGCTTGCGCAGTTCCGGGTCCTGAGTAGCCACACCCACAGGGCAGGTGTTAACATGGCACTTACGCATCATGATACAACCTTCCACAACGAGGGCGGCAGTAGCAACACCCCATTCTTCTGCACCCAGTAAGGTAGCGATAGCGATGTCGCGGCCAGTTTTCATCTGGCCATCTGCCTGTACAGTTACACGGCTGCGCAGTTTATTTTTTACGAGTGTTTGGTGAGTTTCCGCCAAACCAAGCTCCCAAGGGAGACCAGCATGTTTAATTGAACTGATGGGCGATGCTCCGGTACCTCCGTCGTAACCGGCAATCAGTACCACGTCTGCATGCGCTTTGGTTACACCGGCAGCGATGGTGCCTACACCAGCTTTCGATACCAGTTTAACACTTACGCGCGCTGCACGGTTAGCGTTCTTCAGGTCGAAAATGAGCTGTGCCAGGTCTTCGATAGAGTAGATGTCGTGGTGGGGTGGCGGAGAAATCAAACCAACACCAGGGGTGGAGTGACGTACCTTACCGATCCATTCGTCTACTTTATGGCCAGGCAACTGGCCACCTTCGCCGGGTTTAGCGCCCTGCGCCATCTTGATCTGCAGTTCGTCTGCATTTGTAAGATAGTAGCTGGTAACACCGAAACGGGCAGATGCTACCTGTTTAATGGCCGAACGCATAGAGTCGCCGTTTGGCATTTCCTCGTAACGCATTTCATCTTCACCACCCTCACCTGTATTACTTTTTGCGCCAATACGGTTCATGGCAATGGCAAGTGTGGAGTGTGCCTCGTGCGAAATAGAACCAAAGCTCATAGCGCCGGTGGCAAAGCGTTTAAGAATGCTTGTGGCAGATTCTACCTCGTCAATAGAGATAGCGGGACGCGTACGTTTGAACGTAAGCATGCTGCGGAGCGTTGCTGCTTTTTCGCTTTGGTCGTTTACAGCCTTCGAATATTTTTTAAACGTAGGATAATCGTTCAGTCTTGTTGCATATTGCAACAGGTGAATAGTTTGTGGGTTGAAGAGGTGGAACTCACCTTTACGTTTCCACTGATAAATACCACCCACCGTCAGGCGTTGGATAGGCGTTTCTTTCCTGCCGTAACCCTGCCAGTGTTTCGCCAGTGCTTCTTTTGCAATTTCGTCGAGGCCCATACCCTGAATGCGGGATACCGCGCCAACGAAGTATTTATCTACAACGGATTTATTAATCCCGAGTATTTCGAAAATCTGTGCGCCCTGGTACGATTGCAGGGTGGAGATGCCCATTTTAGAGAATACTTTCAGCAAGCCTTCGCAAACCGCTTTCACGTAGTTTTTCTTCAGTTTATCCACATCCAGCTCTGTTTGTAACTTGCCGTTAAGGCGCATGTCGCGGATGGTGCTGAGTGCCAGGTATGGGTTGATGGCTGTAACGCCGAAGCCCAACAGGCAGGCAAAGTGGTGAACTTCCCAAACATCGCCAGCTTCCACGATCAGGCCAACCTGGCCACGATAACCTTTGCGGATAAGGTGGTGGTGAACAGCCGAAGCAGCCAGCAAAGAAGGAATGGCAGCGTGTTCGGAGTCAAGCGCCCTGTCAGACAGGATGATCACTTCAAACCCATCTTCTACCGCATCTACCGCATAACGGCAAAGGCGTTGCAGGCCTTTTTCCATGGAGCCGGGTTTACCGTCGGCACGGAAATAAGTATGTAAAGTTTTTGCCTGGAAAATGCCGGTATCTATACTGCGGATTTTTTCCAGTTCGTAGTTCGTCAGAATTGGATGGTTGAGGGCAACGCTATGGCAGTGCAGCGGATTTTCGTCCAGCAGGTTACCATTATTACCCACAAATGTGGCCAGCGACATCACCAGTCTTTCGCGGATAGGATCGATGGGAGGGTTGGTTACCTGGGCGAACAGCTGTTTGAAATAGCTGGTAAGGTGCTGCGGCTGATCGCTTAAGATAGCCAGTGGTGCATCTGTACCCATAGAACCAATCGGCTCTTTACCATCAATCGCCATTGGAGCGATGATTGTTTCCAGGTCTTCGGTAGAATAACCGAAAGCGCGCTGGTATTTAAAGATCTGCTCATGCTCGAGGTGAGTAAAGGTTACCCTTGGCTCAGGCAGTTCGGCGAGGCGGATCTTATATTTATTGAGCCATTCTGCATAAGGCTGTTGGGAGCAGATAGCTTTTTTCAGTTCCGTATCTTCAATGATGCGGCCCTGTTCCATATCTACTACGAACATTTTGCCCGGTTGCAGGCGTCCTTTTTCTTTAATGTTAGATGGATCTATCGGGAGTACGCCAGCTTCAGAGGCCATGATCACGCGATCGTCTTTGGTAACCACGAAACGGGAAGGACGAAGACCGTTCCTGTCCAGGGTGGCACCAATCATTTTACCATCGGTGAAAGAAATAGAAGCGGGACCGTCCCAAGGCTCCATTAGCGAAGCGTGATATTCGTAGAATGCTTTCTTTTCCGGGTCCATGTCCTCGTTGCCATCCCAGGCTTCGGGAATCATCATCATCATTACATGAGGAAGGGTGCGGCCGGTAAGGGCGAGCAGTTCAATTACGTTGTCAAGGCAGGCCGAGTCCGACTGACCTTCTTCCACCAGCGGGGTAAGCATATCCATTTCTTCAGGAGTGAAGTATTTGGAAATGAAGCTTTTTTCGCCAGCGCGCAGCCAGTTCAGGTTACCTTTCAGCGTGTTGATTTCACCATTGTGCGCAATAAAGCGATTAGGGTGAGCCAGGCGCCAGCTGGGGAAAGTATTGGTTGCAAAGCGGGAGTGGATGAGGCCGAAAGCCGATACCATACGCTCATCACTAAGATCTGTATAATAATGACGTACCTGGTAAGTGGTAAGCTGACCTTTATAAACGATCGTTTTGTAAGAAAGCGACGCTATATAAAAAGGAGCTTTATCAGGAGAAACGGAATTACGGATTGTTTTAGAAACGTAGTTACGCAGTACGAACAGTTTACGCTCGAACTCTTCTGGATCAGAAATCTGGAAAGGGCTGGCTATAAATACCTGTTCTATCTCTGGTTCTACAGAAAGCGCGCCTTCACCAATACCATCGGGGCGAACGGGCACTTTACGGAAACCAAGGATTTCCAGGCCAAGTTTTTCTGCGCAGCGCTGCATAATTTCGCGGCACTCTTCGCGCCAGCGTGGTTCTTTCGGGAAAAACACCATTCCCACACCATATTTACTAAAGCCCGGCAGTTTAATGCCGAGTTTCAAACATTCGTCGTACAGGAATTCATGCGGCATCTGGATAAGGATACCGGCGCCATCGCCCGTGTTAACTTCACAACCGCATGCACCGCGGTGTTCCATGTTTTCCAGCATAGTCAATGCATCGCGGATGATCTGGTGCGATTTGCGACCTTTAATATGGGCGGCAAAACCGATACCACAGGCATCAGATTCAAACTCGGGACGATACAAACCTTGCAATTGGCTCTCTTCACGCATTGGCTTAGATTTAATTCATTAATTCGAATACACGTTTCCCAGCAGACTGACCTTGTGCCTTTTTGGAATATTTGTACTGTATTGTTTCGGGAACGGTTTAAAGATACTAATAGAATGCGGTATTTTTTACATAAACGTTTGTTTAACCGCCAAAATTTAGAAGTTTTCAAAAATGGGATATCATTTATTTGATATAGACACAGTTGCAAGTGAGCAAAATGTGTTAACTCCGGGATATTTTAGGATAAAGAACGGTTAGCCGCCCGCGGCGGCTACTTTCAAATTCTCGATTTCTTACAGGATGTTCACCCTAGAGGTTTAGTATCAGCCCCTTGTATTATATTTTCTTTTAATTTTTAAGTCGGATTATGATTGATTGATGGCTGCTCACACTCGCGGGTGGTCGCTTCCATTGCCTTTTGTCAGATGACAGCCGCCAGCCACCTATTTACACGGCATCGTAATCAAATTACCGCACCCGGAAAAACCCTGCAGGCGCAATCCCTGATTTCCAGCAAAAGAAAAAAATAACCCGGCAGTACTATAACTGCCGGGTTAAGTAAAATGTCTTCTATCAGCCTAAGGCTCAAACAGGAACTTCGTTTTACCATTCACCGTTTGCATTCGCAACGCATCGCTCGGTATACTTTCATTGTGCAGCCTGTCCAGCGCGGTTACAAAATATACATAGTGGGTGCCGGGCACATATTTCGGGTCCAGCCACATGGGGTCGGGCATTTGTGGAACGATGGCAGCAATTTTAGTCGGGTCGTTCAGGTTCACGACTTCTTTATCGCCGAAACGATAAATGACATAACGTATCGTTTGGCCGGAGGTATCGTCGTCGGACCAATGTAAGGCCAGGCCACCCGGGCGCTCGAACGCATCAATAAAATAGGGAGCTTCCGGCGCTTTGTTGTCCAGCCAGGGCATGGTGGGTAAAAGCGCGGGGTATTTATAATAGTGATTACGGAGTGAGTCGCGCACGCCCAGCGCATTAGGCACAAACGATTGCGCGCGGAAATACACAGCGCCCTGTACATTAGCGAGCGAGCGATTAGCCTTTACCTGGTTCGGAATTTCGTTTGGGTCGCGCCAGGTGGCCGTACTGTTAACTTTGTAAATAGCCAGGCCCGGATACACGTGGCGGCCGTAAGCGTGATTGGCCCACCAGTTTATTAATACGCCGTAACCCACCAGGCGGTGACTAAACTCCCAGTACAACTGTGGAGTTGTATAATCGATCCAGCCATTGCGCGCCCATTTAAGTACATCTGCGTAAAGGTCATCGTAGTTCGTCATACCGCCGCGTGTGTCGGAACCTTCGGGATCACGGTCGCGGTTGCGCCAAACACCGAACGGGCTGATACCAAATTTCACCCAGGGCTTTTCTGCTTTAATGGCAATGCTCACCTGGTGCATTAATGTATCCACATTCCAGCGGCGCCAGTCATCTTTGTTCATATTGCGGCCATACACGCGGTATGAGCCGTTGTCCGGAAACTCTTTGCCCGGAATACGGTAAGGATAAAAGTAATCGTCGAAGTGAATGCCATCCACATCATAACGTTTTACCACATCGCGGATCACCTCTGTAAAATAGTTGCGCACCTCGGGTAACCCCGGGTCAAATAATTTCTGATCACCATAATTAAGGAACCATTGGGGGCGCTGGCGTGTAATATGGCCGGGAGCAATGCTGCTGCTGCGGTTATTCATTACTGCCCGGTAAGGATTAAACCAGGCGTGAATTTCCATACCGCGTTTATGAGACTCTTCTACAGCGAACTGCAGCGGATCGTAGTAAGGTTCCGGGGCACGGCCCTGACTGCCGCTCAGGTACTCGCTCCATGGTTCAAGGGAAGAGGCGTAAAACGCATCGGCCGCAGGGCGTACCTGGAAAAAAACGGCGTTCATACCATCTTTCAACATTTCGTCGAGCATGTTGGTAAGCTCCTGCTTTTGCTGGCCAGCAGACAAGCCCTTGCGTGAAGGCCAATCAATATTTCCAACCGTGGCAATCCAAACTGCGCGCATTTCGCGCTTCGGGGGCAACTGTGCGTGGCTTTGTTGTACAATACCGCAACACAACATCATCCCTGCTAAGAGTTTCTTCAACATTCAACCGTCTTTAGTTCCCTTGAAAAATTGCGAAAATAACTAAACAGGCACTGGTTTCAAATTTCAGGCCCAAAATGAAATGGAAACCAGCGTTTTGCTGGTGCTATAACGCAAAATGCAAGATCTACTATATAAGTAATGGTTAGCTTCATGTTCATAAAATAATGTGCGATGAATAAGTTCGTAATGGAGCGAAATGTAATAGATCACTACCGTTTCACCTTTCGTAATGATATGGACCAAAAGCTGTTGCACGGCCATAGTTTCCACAACAAAGCCAACTGCCTGCAGGCCATTTCGCAGGCCCGGGCCTCAGCAGCTAACCCCGATTGTTACCTGCGCCGCGGCACGGAACAAAAACGTTATTACTTCATCCTTTTATCGGAAAAGGGTATATCTGTGGGCGTGAGTAATTTGTACAAAGGCACTTCAGAAATGGAAAGGGCAATAACAGAAGTAATGCAAACGGCAGAAGCGGCGCAGGTTGTTCCGACACACTGATAAATTAATATAAAACAGTTCACCCAATGGAACGGTTCGTTATACTATATATAAGTAACAGAAAAATTTATTCTTTGCGCTTACGGGAAGTAGTAAAGTAACTAAACACCGCGAAACAGGAGGCCACAAAAAACGTTTTTGTGAAAAAATTAGTGTTGATAGGCTCTTGCAGGATAAAGTAGTACAAGCCGAGGGAGAAAATAAAATATAGGGCAAAGGATAAAAGTGCCCAGGTTAACGGAGCATTTTTCATAGCAGAAAATTTGTTCCCCCAATATAGTTCCTTAGTCGGATCTTTTATAATTATGGAGAAAGCGTTGATCGGGCTCGCAATTGCGGGCCCGACGCGTTTCTATCAATTACTCTTCTCCTTCCTCCCCGTCTTCTTCCTCTTCGTCCCAGCCGGTACCGCTGTTTTCTACAGCATTAAGGGCATCCCACAGTATATCTTTTAATTCGCTGAGCCCCATATTGGTTACAGAAGAAATGAATACATGCGGCACGTTTTCCGGTAGCTCCGCCGAGATGGCGGTTTTCAATTCATCGTCCAGCATATCGCTTTTACTGATGGCCAGCAGGAATTGTTTATCGAGCAGTTCGGGATTGTATTGTTCCAGTTCGTTTACCAGAATGTCGAATTCCTTTTTGTGGTCCGGGCTGTCGGCCGGAATCAGGAATAACAGTACCGGATTGCGCTCGATATGGCGGAGGAAGCGGTGACCAAGACCCTTGCCTTCGTGCGCACCTTCGATAATACCGGGTAAGTCGGCCATGATAAACGATTTGCCTTCGCGATAGGGTACCATACCCAGGTTAGGGGTGAGTGTAGTAAACGCGTAGTTGGCAATTTTAGGTTTGGCGGCGGTAATGCTGGAAAGCAGGGTCGATTTACCAGCGTTAGGGAAACCAACAAGACCAACATCGGCCAGCACTTTCAGTTCCAGCAGTTTCCAGCCTTCCATACCCGGCATGCCGGGTTGTGCATATTCCGGGGTTTGGTTGGTGGCCGATTTGAAGAAAGCGTTGCCACGACCACCTTGTCCGCCAGGCATCCAGATAATTTCCTGGCCATCTTCCAATATCTCGGCTTCCACTTCGCCTGTTTCTTCATCGCGGGCAATAGTGCCAAGAGGCACTTCGATAATTACATCTTCCCCATACCTGCCGGTACAGTTATCACCACTACCATTTTCGCCGTGTTCGGCTATTACATTTTTATACCAGCGCAGGTGAAGCAACGTCCACAACTGGGCATTGCCCCGGAGTATTACGTGCCCGCCGCGACCACCATCGCCCCCATCGGGGCCGGCCTGGGCGTTAAACTTGGTGCGCATAAAGTGCATCGAACCTGCCCCGCCTTTGCCGGACTTACAATACACCCTGATATAATCTACAAAGTTCCCTCTTTCCATGATGTTGTTGCCGGGTCAGGTCATCCTGTTTTCCCGGTTTATTTTAAAAAGCAAAACGCAAAGATCGTAAAGTTTGGCCAATTGGCTTCCCTTTGAAGATCTTTGCGTTTATATAATGTACCAACAGTATTGCTACTGTAAGGTTTGTTTAAACTATTTCGCCGATCAGCGCATCCAGTTCCTTACCGAGGAGTTCGAAAGTTCCGTCTACACTACCATCACCTTTTACCTTTTTAAACTTGCCAAATTTGGCGTAGTGGTCGGCCACAGGAGCGGTTTTATTATGATATTCCACGATACGGGCTTTCACTACTTCTTCGCTGGCATCGTCTGTACGGCCGGAAGTAAGTCCGCGGTTAAGCAGGCGGCGTACCAGTTCATCTTCAGGAACTTCCAGGGAAAGTACCATGGAGATGGCCGTTTTCTTTAATAACAACAGCTTGTCCAGCGCTTCGGCCTGAGCCGTAGTACGTGGGAAACCGTCGAAAATAAAGCCTCTTGCTTCAGGATTAGCGTCAAGTTTCGAACTGATCATTCCAATCACCACTTCGTCAGGAACCAGCAGGCCTTGGTCGATAAACTTCTGAGCTTCGAGGCCCAGGGGAGTTTTCGCACCCAACTCGCTACGCAGCATGTCGCCGGTAGACAAATGGATCAGTCCATACTTTTCAATGATGTTCGCGCTTTGTGTGCCTTTTCCGCTGCCGGGAGGGCCAAATAAAATAAGATTGACCATTGTTATACTAATAAAGTTGCGTACTCGTGTAAGTTGCAAATATAACAAACAATTGAAAGCATTTATAATTTAAATTACAATTGATGAAATCTTGCAAAGAAATTACCTGTATTCATAAACAGTTTTCAACAAAAGTGAAGAAACGCTAGATGTTTTAAAAACAGGGTTTGTCGAATGGGAATGAGCAATATTTATATAATAAGTTGATATAATGTATTACTGTTCAACTCCTTCCATGTAATTTAAGAACTTTCACTGCACAAAACGTTGTATGTTTATAAAATGAGGAAGATATTTTTAGCAATAGGATTCACCGGGTTGCTAATGGTAAACTACGCGTCCCGGGGCCACGTTCACGATCATGTTTCTGAGAAAGAAAAAAAACAAAAGAAAACCACAGACAAAAGTCCCCGTACAGCGGCCGACCGCTGGGTCGACAGTGTTTTCAATTCCCTGAATCACGAAGAGCGTATTGCGCAGTTGATTATGATTCGCGCCCATTCCAACCTTGGCCAGGACCATATTAACGCCGTGATGCGTGACATCCGCACGAACAAAATAGGCGGGTTGGTGTTTTTCCAGGGAGGTCCAGCGAGGCAGGCAAACCTGTTAAACGCTTATCAGTCAATAAGTAAAGTGCCGTTATTGGTCGCTATCGATGGCGAATGGGGCCTGGGTATGCGCCTGGACAGTGCTATTTCTTTTCCCCGCAACTTAATGCTGGGTGCCGTGCAGGACAGCGGGCTTATTTACGAAATAGGTCGCGCCATCGGTGAGCAGTGTAAACGCGTAGGGATCAACGTGAATTTTGCTCCCGTGGTGGACGTGAATAACAATCCCAACAACCCGGTAATTAACGATCGCTCGTTTGGCGAAGACAAATACCAGGTAGCGCGTATGGGCGTAGCCATGATCAAAGGTATGCAGGACGTGGGCGTAATGGCCTGCGCCAAACACTTCCCCGGCCACGGCGACACCGATACGGACTCACACTTCGATCTGCCGATCATTAAAAAATCACTCGCAGAACTCGATTCTCTCGAAATATATCCCTTTAAAAAAGCAATAGAAGCTGGTGTTGGAATGGTGATGGTAGCACACCTGAACATACCGGCGCTCGATAAAAGAGCCAATACCCCCAGTTCTATTTCCTACAACACCGTTACCAAATTATTGCAGAATGATTTAGGGTTTGATGGGTTAATCGTAACCGATGCGCTTGAAATGCAGGGGATTGCAAAATATTATACCAGGGGCCAGGAATCTTTACAATCGCTGCTGGCAGGCAATCACCTGATGGAACTGCCTTCTACTTCCAAAGGCAGTATTGATGCTATTGCAGTAGCGATAAAAAAGGGACGGATCAGCAGGGAAGAAGTGTACAAACGCGTAAAAAAAGTATTACGCGCCAAGTACGACCTCGGCCTGGGCAACTGGCAGCCGATAGATGTTACCAACATTGGCGAAGATATTAACGTGAAAACGATGGCGTTGCGCAAACGCGTATCCGAAGAAGCCCTTACGCTTTTACGCAATGATAATAACCTTGTTCCTTTTTCACCGGCAGTTAACACCGGCGGCAAAATAGCCGTACTGGCAGTTGGCGCCGATGGTAACAACACTTTCCTCGGCGCTATCAAAGAAATGAAGCCCGATGTAGATACTTACATCTTCTCCACCCGCATGGGTGAAGCACAGATACCGGCATTGGTACAAAGGCTGAAGAAAGAATACACATCTGTTATTATCAGTTTGCATAATTACAGCCGCCGTCCGGCAAACGGTTTTGGTATAACGCGCACACAAAAGCAAATCATTAACCAGCTGCAGCAGGAAATGCCTGCCGCTACGGTGTTGTTCGGCAACCCTTACGCCGCCAAGTTCTTCTGCGATGCCACCACTATCGTAGCTGCTTATGAAGATGATTCGACAACGCAGCGTGCTGCTGCAGAAATGTTGTTCGGCCGTATTATGCCTAAAGGCAAACTGCCAGTTACAGTATGCAACAACTTTCACTTTGGTGATGGTATTACCGAATACACAAAACCAGTTACAATATTGGAAGAAGCAGCACCGGAGTTGGTTGGTATGAGCAGCGCTGCGTTAATGCGCATAGATTCGCTGGCTTACGACATGATCGCCAAAGGCGCTGCGCCCGGTTGTGCGGTACTTGCCTTAAAAGATGGGAAACTGGTTTACAACAAAGCGTTCGGTCATTATGACTACAGCCAGCGGGAACCCGTAACCCCCCAGTCGATTTACGACCTCGCATCTGTTACTAAAATATGTGCTACCACTATATCGGTGATGCGTTTGTACGACGAAGGGCGCTTAAACCTCGACAGCACTTTGGGCGCTTATCTTCCATGGACGCGCGGTACCGATAAAGCCAATCTTCGCCTCCGCGATGTGCTGCTGCACCAGGCAGGCCTGGTATCGTACATCCCGTTTTACAAAGAAACGGTGTATGCGAACGGTTATCCCGACACCATGTTATACCGCCAGGAGCAGGATAGCCTGCATACCTTACGTGTAGCCGAAAATATGTACATGGAACCGCGTTATAACGACACGATGTTCCAACGCATATTGACGAGCAAACTTGGTTCAAGCAGTTATGTATACAGCGATAACGACTTTATTTTTCTCGGGAAAGTAGTAGAACAAATCACCGGTAAATCGCTGGACCATTATGTAAAGGAAACTTTTTACGACCACCTCGGTATGACGACCACCGGCTTTCAGCCAAGGGAGCGTTTTCCACTTTCGCAGATAGTGCCCACTGAGTTTGAAAACTACTTTCGCATTCAGTGGATAAGGGGCGATGTACACGATCCGGGGGCAGCCATGTTTGGTGGCATTGCCGGTCATGCGGGTCTATTTTCCGATGCATACGACCTGGGTGTTTTAATGCAGATGCTGGCGAACGGCGGAACGTTCAACGGCGTACAATACATCAAACCAGAAACGATTAAACTGTTTTCGGCCTACAACAGCGACATCAGCCGTCGAGGTTTAGGGTTTGATAAACCGGAGAAAGATAATACAACACGCCGCGATCCATACCCGTCAAGGTTCGCATCGCCGCTTACTTACGGTCATACTGGTTTTACCGGTACTTGTGTGTGGGTAGACCCCGAACGTAACCTGGTATTCGTATTCCTTAGTAATCGCGTTACACCCAATGGCGGCTCCAATACAAAAATATCTGCGCTGAATGTGCGTGCAAATATGATGGATGCCTTGTATCAGGCAATGGCAGCAAAATAGCGACACGCCAAACAGAAAATTAAAAGGGAGATAGTGATCAGCTATCTCCCTTTGCTTTTATTAGTCTATGGCTACAACACGGTTTGAATAAACTTCGGTTTTGATGTCCACCACTTTTTCGATTCTGTTCTTACCATTGCGGAATTCAAAATAGTAAGCACCATCTTCCAGCGACTGGAGGTTGTAACGGCCGGTAATCTGCGGATCGGCCTCCAGTACTTCGCGGTGAAGAATGTTGTTATTACCATCTTTAATAAACATGGTAATTCTCTCCTTAGTCGGGTTTGCGATGGTAACCCTGAACAGCAAAGGATTTTCGGCCTCTGAGCTCACACTTACTTTAAGATTTTTCTTTTCACCAACACCTGCGGTTTTTTCAACCGGGGTAGTATTGTTGTAAGCCAGTACAGGGTTTTGGGCAACAGATGGATAAGCAGCACCTATAAGCAGGAGGGCCAAAATGAGTTGCTTTTTTGGAGAAAACGTAAGATTGTTTTTCATTGGTTTTATTTTAATGCGTTTTAACATCGGGTTTGCAAGTATGTTGTTTTTTGCGCCCCAAAGGTCACACAGTTGCATTAAGGGAACATTACCGCCACATTAAGGAAATGTGAGCAGATGATTGCTTTAATGTTACCAGCAATACAAATAACAACAGGGCGCAGGCCGAGCCGGGTTAAAAAAGGTCCATGATAAATCTGTTAAATCGTCTTACAAGGTGTGGTTTTAATCTTCGAGGCTGTTTTCTTTTTGTTGTAACTATTCAATCGGGGCCAAACCTTGTCTTAAGCTTTTAATTTTTATATTCTACACGTGGCTGTTTACAATTGGAAGATGAATTTACGATGCTTTATTATTTCACCCAAAAAATTAACAAAAAAAAGGATGTGCGTAATAAGTACACACATCCTCCTATATCAATTATTACCAAGCTTTAGTTAATAGGATAGCCCGGGTTTTGTTTGAGCAAATTATCTCTGCGCATTTCGTCGGACGGTATTGGTAACAGGTAATGCCTGTCCAGGAAACTACGCTGCTGTACATCCGCAGAAAGTACCGTGTAAATGAACGTTTGCGTTACACGGTCGGGGTTCAGTTTTGCGTAAATATCAATAGCCTTGGCCGGGCCAGTAAACACCGTGGTGGCAATAAGCCAGCGACGTGCATCGAAGTAGCGGTGTTCTTCATAAGCCAGTTCGTAGCGACGTTCGTAACGGTATTGGTCAACGAGGGCCTGACCTGTAGTGGCGGCTGTGAGGGCAGGCATGCCCGCACGGGTGCGTACCTTATTGATGTAGGTACGGGCTTCGTCTTCGAGACCTAATGCGATACATGCCTCTGCGTAGTTCAACACAATTTCTGCATAACGGAAGAACTGCCATGGTTTATCGCCGCGGAAAAATTGCGCGTCCAGGTTAATGTCCATAAACTTACGGATGTAATAACCAGTGTAAGTACCATTCCAGTTTTCGAGGCTGCTTTGTCTTGTATCCAGACCGTTTCTCAGCTCCATCGCATTTTTAGCCGCGTTCCAAATTTCATAACGGCCCGTTTGTACTTTACCGATCGGGTCGAAGTCTATACCATCGGTAGCGCGTTTTTTCCAGGGAGCGCCATCATACAAAATAGTAGCGTAAAAACGCGGATCGCGGCCTACATACGGTTGTGCTGCCATGGTAGGGTTGGTCCAGCTAAATGGCGTACCGTCAGCCATCTGGTATCCCTCCACAAAATTTTCTAACGGAACGTTGCCGCCCCAGTTATGATAACCATTGGGCCCATTGTATTTATCGTGGTCGGTGCCCAGTAGTTCCCTGTTAAAATACTTCACGAAAATAGCTTCGATATTATCCTTGTCCATAAACACCCGCGTATAGTTTTCCACGGGGTCGGCACTCGGTTTATAGATATCGAATTTGTTGGAGTCGATGATGGCTTTAGCTGCGTTACGGGCAAGCGTCCAACGTGCAACCCGGTCGCCACCAACATAACCATATGAAGGGTCGGCAGGGGCGGGACGGTTAAACAGATCGCTGGCGGCATATAGCAGAATGCGTGATTTAAGTGCCATAGCAGCGTATTTGGTGGCACGGCCTTTATTGGCACCACTTTGTACTGCGGGTAATAAAGTAATCGCGCTATCGCATTCATCACTAATAAATTTCACACACTCCTCAAAGGAATTACGTGGCAGCAGCATGTCCTTATCCTTTAACCCAAATGTTTTGGTGATAAGCGGAACACCGCCCCAATACTTCACCAGCATATGATAAAAGTAGGCGCGCATAAAATGTGCTTCTCCTCTCAGTCTCGTGCGCAAAGCTTCGTCCTTAAACGGAACGGCGGCTATTTTTTCGAAGAAAAGGTTGGTGTTGCGGATGGCGGAGTAATGTTTGTTCCATTCGCCAAACAGGTTAAGCGCCCCAAGATCGTCGGGCGACATAGCACCACTTACGCTTTGGGTGGTGCCGTAGTTATGTATAAACCGGCTTTCGTCGGTCATAGAGCTAAGCATCACTTCATTATAGCCGTGCCGCATTTGGTTATACATATCATTTACAAAGGACTGTACCAGGTTTGGATCGTTCCACACATCCAGATCGCTGTACGCATCCAGCGGTTTCTTTTCCAGGAAGTCTTTGTTACAGGCGGCCATTCCAATCAAAAGAAGGAAAGGCAAAAAGTGCTTTATTTTGATAAGATTGTTTCTCATAAACATGGATTTAGAGGGTTACGTTAATGCCGACGTTATAAATTTTGGTTTGCGGATAGTATTGGCCGCTGCCGGAAGGTAATTCAGGGTCGAAGATCTTTACTTTATCAAAAGTGAGGAGGTTCTGACCACTTACATATATCCTCAGATCTTCGATACCAATACGTTTGCGCAACTTGTCGGAAAGGGAGTAACCCAGCTCCAGCGTTTTTAAACGGAAGTAGTCGGTATCCCAGAACCAGAATGTATTTGGCCGGCTAACCCAGTATTCACGGTCACGGTCGTAAGGGCGCGGGAAACTGCCGTCGATGTTATCTTTTGTCCAGCGATCTTCTACAAACGCTTTAGGGAAGTTGCCTATCAAACCAGATTCTGTGCGCATGTATTGTTTAGCGCCTGCGGCACCCTGCCAAAGCAGGGTGAGGTCGAAACCTTTATAGCTGGCCGCCATGGTAATACCAAATACCCAGGTAGGTGTTGCGGTCTGGTTATTACGAACGCGATCTTTATCGTTGATCACCGAGTCTTTATTCACGTCCTTAAAAATCACATCGCCGGGGCGGGCGTCCGCCAGGTGGGGATAATCGTCAATCGCTTTCTGGTCGCGGAATATACCAATGGCTTCGTAGTAAAGCGCAGAACCAATTTGTTTACCGGTAGATTTTTGCCAGGGCAGCACATTCGGCTCTTCATCCCAGAAGAGGATTTTATTATTGCCATTATATACGTTACCCAGTATCTCATAGGTAAACTTATTGACTGTGCGTTTGTGACCCAGTTGCAATTCAAAGCCCTGATTCTGCACACTTCCAATGTTTTCATCAGGCAGTGTAAGACCCGTATAAGCTGGAATTGACGCTCTTCTTTTGGCAAGAATGTTAGAACGTTTTTCAAAGAAGTAATCTGCTTCCAGGCTAATGAGGCCTTTCAGAAATTTAGCTTCCAAGCCCACATCATATTTGTTGGATACTTCCCAGGTAATATCCGGGTTAGGCGTACGCGTTTGATAAATAGCCTTATTCAATTCGTCGCCGAACATTACGCCCGTACCGCTAAGACCGTAAGTGGTGAGGTACTGGAAGTTATCGATCTGGTCGTTACCCAGTTGTCCCCACGAAGCGCGGATTTTGAAGTAATCGGAGATGTTGGAGCTGATGTTGTTTTTCCAAAAACCTTCGCTGCTCGGCACCCATCCCATTGATACGCCAGGGAAGAAACCGAAACGTTTGTCGGATGGAAAGTTTTGCGAACCATCGTAACGCCAGTTAAAATCGAACAGGTATTTTTCAGCAAAGTTGTACGATACGCGGCCGAAGTAGTTAAGACGGGCATATGCATAACCGCCGCCGCCATTGTTTTTCTCACGATCGCTACCGGCAAATATCTGGTCTACCAGGTCGGAAATAAAGTATTTCCTGATCGCATACAGGTTATCGCCTTTCGCCTCACTTTTTTCCACCGCCATGAAAGTGCTGAGGTAATGTTTGCCAAAGGTTTTGGAGTAATTGATCTTACCATTGATGGTGATGGTTTGGCCCTGGTTATACCATTCCTCCAGCTCGGGCGCGCTCACGCCGCGTTGTGAGCCATTCAGGATAGGTTCGCCGTTAGCGTCGTAACCACCGAAGGAATAGAGCGTCCAGGGTTTGGTGAATCTCTTATTGAAATTGAAGTTATTATCCAGCGCAAAGTTGCCATCGATAAACAGGCCTTCTACACCAGGCACGTAGAACAATAAACCGAGGTTGTTATTCAGCACATAGTTCCTGTCGCGCTGGTAACCAATCTGGTTGGTACCTGTAACCACAGGGTTATCGCCATACTCGATGTCGGGGCCAGGCAAACCATTTGGCCATATAGCCGCTTCAGTAGGACGGCCGCGCAGCAGGGCACGGAAAATGGAACCGGCACTGCGTGGTGGAAAGTTCCTGTCTTCCAGCCTGCCCGAGAGGTCGAGCCTAACGGTGAGGTAACGGTTGATATTTGCATCCATGTTTGCACGAATGCTGTGCTGGCGGTATTTGGTGGCGCTGCTTTTATAAATACCATCCTGAAAAAGCGTACCCAGCGAAATGAAGTACAGTATTTTTTCATTACCTCCTCTCACAGAAAGGTCGTGGCGGTTTTGGAGGGAGATGGGTTTAATCGCCGCATCCAGCCAGTCGGTGTTGGGGTAACCCCATGGATCAGAACCATCTTTATACTTCTGGATTTCTTCCGGAGTATTAGTGATAGGAGAGCCGCCCGCTTCGTTAATTTCGTTCTGGACCTGTGCATAAGTGGCAGCATCGGCCATTTCAGGCAAACGGGTAGGTGTAGTAAAGCCCTGGTTAAAGCTGTAGCTTAACATAGGTTTACTGGTTTTACCCCTTTTAGTGGTGATGAGGATAACACCGTTGGCTGCACGTGAACCGTAAATGGCGGCAGACGCATCTTTTAACACTGAAATGTTTTCAATATCATTTGGGTTGATGCGTTGGAGGCCATCGCGGGGAATACCATCGATTACCGTTAGCGGGTTGGCGTTACCGAGTGTAGCGCGGCCACGAATGAGCAGGCTGGAGCCATCGTAACCCGGCTCGCCGCTGGAGTTAACAGCCACAAGACCAGCTACACGGCCTACCAGCGCGTTAGACACGTTTACGGTAGGCGCCTGCTTGATTTCAGAACCTTTTACGGAGCTTACCGCCCCTGTTTTGGTAATTTTTTTCTGTGTACCGTAGGCTACAACTACGTACTCGTCCAACTGTTTTTCGCTTTCTTTCAGTAAAATGGAAAATGAGGTTTGTCCTTTAATGGATAATTCCTGTGATTCGTAGCCAATAAACTGAACTACAAGCGTTGCGTCTGCGTTTACCGCGTTGATGGTGAAATTGCCCTTATCGTCTGTGGTAGTACCTTTGGTGGTACCTTTAATCATTACCGTGACGCCGGGCAGGGAGGCATTTTTTCCATCTCTGATTTTTCCTTTAACGGTAATGTCTTTCGAAGATGTGGGTGAGTTCACAACGTTCTGGGCCTTTGTATCAGGTGGGCCCAGGGTTACAAATGCAGCGGCCAGCAGCAGCGTGGCGCTGAAAAGGCGTGGAAATGCAATCATGATCAGGGTTTTTGGGTGATAAAAATGTCTATACCAATTGTTTGTGGAATTGATTTACGGGTTGATGAATAAACGACACACAGCGATTACGCGCGTCCTGTTGCACGGGTATCAGATATGGTTACTAAGTCAATTTCGATTTTCGAGAATGGCGTTTTGGGTTTAGCTGAGCTAACGAGTCTTAAGTACGATTTGGATTTTTGGTTTAAAAATTGAGTTGAAAAATGGTTACATCTGATGGGCGGCCACCGTTGAAAAGCAATAACGTGAAAACGAGGTCAGGCGTCCGGATTTCGTGGAACTACAAACATGTCAGATCTTTTAAAGGTTATTAGAACTGATATACAACCAAATTAGTTAAAAAATTGTTAAACGTTTTCGAAATATAAGTGTCGCCGCGACACAATCCTTTAAAAAATATCAAAACGAGACCATTTTTACCTTCCCGGAAATTATAGTCATCAATCATTAACTTTGTTGAATAAACCCTGAATTTATGCGGACCAGGACTTTGTTGTTAGTGTTAACAGGCGCGGGCCTTATATTTTTTGCCTGCAGAAAGGAAACAAGCCAGGAGGGACCATCGAATGAAACACTTTGTGGTTATGCGCCTTACTATACAGGCTCCTTTTTTTCATATACAGCCACCACCACCGATGGCGATGTAAGCAGTTATACCGTTAGCGTGCTTGGCGATTCTACTGTAGATGCACTGAAATATAAAGTACTGCAAACCGATGCGGACGGTTCGATTTTGCTGGCCCGCTGCAACAACGGTGTATACACACAAACCGCCAGTGAGGTAGACGTAGATAATTACGACGCGGAGCAGATCGTGACCACAAACTTGAAAGATAATGTACGTGCAGGCTCATCCTGGGTAGATACGATTTCGGTAGAAACGCCCCTTGGCGATGCAAGACTGGAGTTAAAATATACCATCACTCAAAAAGATTTTGATAAGGTGGTATTGGTAGAAACCTTCAAAAAAGTGATTGCCGTACGCACAGACGCGTCTGTTGTTATTGCTGGGCTTCCAATAGATCTCGGCACGCTGGGCACCAGCTTTTATGCATTAAACGTAGGTTTAATTCAGATAGATACAGAGAGCGATACCACGCAGATTTACAGCTACAACATTAATAAGCCTTAATACTTCGCCCGGATATTCATCAGGAACTTTTCTGTAGCCCGCCGGATGTTGGTGGAGCTGCTGCGATGATTATTTACCAGGATGCTGAAAATATAAGTCTTCCCCTTCTCCGTTACTAAAAAACCACTCAGCGAAACCACGCCGTTAAGCGTACCGGTTTTAGCGAAAACTGTTCCCGGGTGTTCGCGGAAATAAGCCCTCAGCGTGCCTTTGCCGCCCGTTGGGAATAGTGCGAATAAACGCTCTTTTGGATAAGTGCGGTACATTTTTTCTAATACCGTTACAAAGTCGCGCGGCGTAAAAAGATCGAATCGCGAAAGTCCTGATCCATCTACCCACTGTGGTGTATCGGGCAAATCTTTCAACGACGAGGCTTTCATCATCTCAATTACCTTATAGCTGCTGATAGTGTCCCATTTGAGGGCGGATACCATCATAAGTATTTGTTCGGCAAAGAAATTATCGCTGCGGTGCATAAAAGGTTGTAGCAAAGTATCGGCTGGTACACTGTGCATAATGCGCACATTAGCACCTGCGGGCCAGGAGGAGCCGATGTATACCGGTTTTTGTAAGGTGTCCTGCAGGCGGTTGGCAATATCTTTTAAACCTCCGGTGATGTAAGGTACCTCTCCTTCAAGCTTTGCAGTATCGCCAGGTTTATATTTCAGGTAGAAGAAGTTCCGGCGCTCATCGCGCGTGGCTACAGGTTCGCCCGCACTGTTATCCGGCTGTAGCTGGAAATAATCGGGATGATGAAAAAAGGAAGGAGCTACATGGTAACCCCGCTTATTATAATTAATCCAGGCCACATTGCCGTACAGCGGAAATTCATTTCGTTCCGGCTGGTAATAATCCGCATAATCGCCCCAGCCCCAGCCCGGGCCGTAACGCTCGTTCTCATTTACTGCCGGAAGCAGCACAATTCGTTTATTCGTTTTAGAGAGATAGTTAAATAAAGGTTGGTAGCCGAAATCGGGGTAGAGGAAGGAGGGATCGCCCATGCCCTTGATAAAAACGGCCGTATCGTTTTCTGCATAACGCACAGCTGGCAGCGAATCGCCAAGATGCTGGAGGGCAGTGTAAAGTGTGATAATTTTTGTGTTGGAAGCCGGTACAAAGAAGCGGTCGTGCTGGTATTGGTATATATATTTGCCGGTTGCAGGATCGTATAGCGAAATGCCAACGTGAGCGCTTTTAAGGGCGGGGTTTTGGAGCATTTCATTGGCCCATAATGCAACCTGTTTTGTTTGGGCTGTTGTATTAAGCGCGGTGAAAGCAATTGATACCAATAGCGCGAGGCGACGCATACTCATAAACAGTTTTATCATCAATATAAAAAAATAACCCCGTGCAGTTAAGCTGCACAGGGTTTGTATCACATCAAAAAATATTAGCTGAAATACTTTACGCTGCCTGGTTTAGCATAAGAATAAAGACCATCCGCATCGGGCAACACCGGAGGAGCTGCGTCAAATGCGTATTTGGTTGGCTGCAGGCTGATGCCAGACTCCAGCGCTTTATCCCATGGAATAGTCTGACCACTGTAAGTAGCCATACGTCCGATGATAGCACTGTGTGTAGCTTCTGCACCCATCTTCGCATCCTGGAATTTAAATTCGCCTTTCGCGATGGCAGCAAAAAGCTCGTCGTGTTCAGTTTGATATGGGTTACGTGGTTTTTTATCTTCAAACTTATACACCACGTTTCCTTTATGGTCGAGGATAACAGCTTTATCGGCAATTACCTTTCCTTTAGTACCAACAATTTCCTCATCTACACGGCTGGTAGAATCTTTCCAGTGGCGACACTGAGCGTTCATTACCACACCGTCCGCATAGCGGTACTCAACGTAGTGGTGGTCGAATATTTCGCCGTACTCTTTGCCATTACGCCACGAACGACCGCCCATACCTACAGCACTAACGGGAACGCCACCTTTAAACCAGTTACCGGCGTCGATGTTGTGAATGTGTTGTTCTACGATATGATCGCCGCAAAGCCAGTTAAAGTAATACCAGTTACGCATCTGGTATTCCATTTCGGTGTACTCGGGTTTGCGTGGTTTTACCCACAGTGCGCCCTGGTTCCACCAAACCTGGATGGAGAGGATGTCGCCGATAGCGCCGTCCTGCACGCGCTTAACCAGTTCGCGGTAAGAGTCCTGATAGTGGCGTTGTAAACCAACCACTACGTTCAGTTTTTTAGCTTTCGCCTGTTCGGCAACTTCCAGTACTTTTTTAATACCGGCAGGGTCGGTAGCCACGGGTTTTTCCATGAATACATGTTTGCCCTGTTTAACCGCCTCTTCGAAGTGGATAGGCCTGAAACCCGGAGGTGTAGTGAGGATTACCACATCGGCCAGCGCAATTGCTTTTTTGTATGCGTCGAAACCAACGAATTTATTTTCTTCTTTTACAGCAAGACGGCCTTCTTTGCCTTCCATTGCCTCTTTAATATTATCGTAAGCACCGTCCAGCCTGTCGCGGAAGGCATCGGCCATTGCTACCAGTTGTACGTTTTCTTTAGTGCTGAGGGCTTGCACGGCGGCGCCGGAACCACGGCCACCACAGCCAATCAGAGCAACTTTGATCACACCGGCAGAACCTGAGAAGTAGTTCGCCTGAGAAAAGAGTGGGGCTGCAAGCATACCTCCCGCCAGCAGGGAGCCTTGCTTCATGAAATCTCTGCGCCCTTCGTGGAATTTCTGGTCTTTTTCGTTTTGCATGATTGATATTTTACCGGACTTGCGGGTACAGGCCCGTTTTAGTGAAAGTATTATAAAATGGAACGTGTCTTGGAAACATCTAAAAAGTACAAAATGGTTAGCACATTTTTAGAAATATTTGATTAGCGGGCACCTTTGAACTTGTCCACGTAATCGGCAAAAAACTGCTCTACTTCTTCCGGAGAAGGTTGCTTAACCGGGCGTACCAGCCTGAAACCAACGAACGGCGAGTCGGCATTCCACCAATAACTGCGGGGAATTTGCGGATCGCGGCGGTTCCAGTCCATATTTGACTTAATACGCACTGCGCTGCGAACGCGCCCGGCAGGATCTGCATAGCTGCCACCCTTAAGCGTACGCGGATTTTTCGCGGTCGGTTTGTTCGAAGGCTCGCTGCCGCTTATTTTAGACAGATAAGTTTCATCGTACTGGTCCAGCGTCCACTCGGCCACGTTACCCAGCATATCGTAAAGTCCCCATGCGTTCGGCTTTTTCTCCCCTATTTTATGGTACTTGAAGTCGCTGTTACCCCCAAACCAGGCATAATCAGATAGTTTTGTGCTGTCGGCGCCAAATGGATAGGCCGTTGTAGAACCCGCGCGGCAGGCGTACTCCCATTCCGCTTCGGTGGGCAGGCGGTAGAATACGCCGGTTTTTTTATATAGCCACTTGCAATACATAAGAGCGCCGTACTGGCTCATACTATTAGCCGGGAAACCGCCGCTTTTGCCCATACCCAGGGTAAGGTCTATATATGGAGGGCTGGGACGGGTCATGCCATCAGGCAAGTCTTTTTCTTTGTCAGGATCGGCATAGAAGTCATAGGCATCGAAGCTCACTTCGGTAGCGCCCATCCAGAAGGGCTCTAACTTCACTTTTTTTTGAGGGCCTTCGTCTGTAGCGCGCCCTTTCTCGGAAGCAGGGCTGCCGATCATAAACTCGCCCCCTTTAATGGGTACCATCTTAAAAATGATATCCGAACCTGGAATTTTTTGTTCGTAAGCGGTGAATTCCGTTTGTTTTTGTGCATAGGCCGACCCGGCAAGGAGCGCGGGCAGCAAGAAGGCCACATATTTTTTTGTCATTAATAGAATTTATAAAGAAGGATGGGTGAATTTATTAAAATGTTTGCTGGAACGCAATGATTATTTGATGAGCATTAACCAATCATGTAAAAACTTGCAATTTTTATAGGATCACTGGTAATTAGCTGAAAAAAGCTATTAAATTTAAAGGCGTATCAACAACACTTATATAATTTAAACGCTATATGGAAAGAAGAAAATTCCTCCAGCACGGCGCACTTGCCGGCATAGGTTCCCTTACTTTCGGGGCCGCCGCAGCTAATGCAAGCCATGCAGATTCCACGTTACCAGAAAAAGGCAAACCTTTTAATCTCGACTACGCCCCACACGCCGGCATGTTCAAAAACAGCGCGGGCGACAGCTTCCTCGACCAGATCCAGTTTATGTACGACCAGGGCTTCCGTAGCCTGGAAGACAACGGGATGATGAACAGAAGCGTGGAGGAGCAGGAAAAGGTGAGTAAACTAATGAGCAAACTCGGTATGCGCATGGGTGTGTTTGTAATAGATGCGGGCGATAACTGGAAAGTATCGCTGGCAACTGGCAAACAAGAATTTAAAGACCGGTTTGTGGACGTGTGCAACAAAGCCGTAGAAGTGGCTAAACGTGTGAATGCAAAATGGATGACCGTGGTTCCCGGTTACTTTGAACGCAACCTCCCCATCGGTGTACAAACCGGCAACGTGATCGATGCTTTAAGGCTCGGTTCCGATATCCTCGCCAAACATAACCTCACCATGGTGTTAGAGCCGCTGAGCGATAATCCGGACCTGTTCCTGCGTACCGCCGATCAAACCTATATGATTTGCCGCGCCGTAAACAGTCCCGCCTGCAAAATTCTTTATGATATTTACCATATGCAGCGCAACACCGGCCAGCTTATTCCCAATATGGACTGGTGCTGGAGCGAAATTGCGTACATCCAGATAGGTGATAATCCGGGTCGTAAAGAGCCTACTTCCGGAGAGATCAACTATAAAAACATCTTTAAATACCTGCACAAAAAAGGCTTTAAAGGTGTATTAGGTATGGAGCATGGCAATGCCTTTCCTGGTAAAGAAGGAGAGGTATCGCTGATTAAGGCCTACCGCGAAAGCGACAGTTTTCTTTAGTTAATTTTGATAGATGGATGGCCGGTTAAGGCCGGTCATCCTTTCCCCACAAGTACCCCAAATCATGATGTTCCTGAAGTTCGTACTGCTGTACCAGCTGATTGGCTTTGGCATTATTGCCGGCCAGGCGTTTTACTATTTAGTATGTTTTACCAATGTACTGCGCGATTTGCCCGCACGTGAATACACGTTAATGCGCCAAACGATAGACCGGCATATCGGCAAACCGTTCCGTTTTATTTACGTCACGATGTTGCTCAGTTGTTTGCTGGTGCCGGTATTGCTGGTTAGTTCTATTGGGCATGAGCCACGTAACTGGTGGTGGTATGCCGCCATGCTTTGCTTTTTCGCCGATTTCCTGCTGGCATTAAAAGGGAATAATCCCATCAACAAAATAATAGCTGGCTGGCAGGTCGATAGTCCCCCCGCTAACTGGAGTGATTACCGTACACGATGGGCGCAGTTTTTCGCCTACCGCCAGGTGCTGGCGATTGGTGGTTTGTTTTGTTTAATCATGTTACTGCTAACTAGAGTTTCAGTTTTTCCCTGATCCATAACACCGACAGCGAAGGCCAGGTATTAAGCACCGGATCTTTAGGTGCCATGCCATAGCCATGCCCGCCGTGATCGTATACATGCAGTGTGGCCGGAATTTTATGGGCCTGCAGCGCTTTATAGAATACGATTGCGTTTTCTACCGGGACGGTTTTGTCGTCGGTAGAATGAATAAGCATGGTGGGCGGTGTTTGCGCATTCACTCTTTTATCTGTGGAAAGAGAATCGGCCAGGCCCGGCGCAGGGTTAGGCCCCATCAGGTTAAATCCGCTGCCAACATGCCGGTAATCGGCCGACATAGATATAACAGGATATACAAGTATGGAAAAGGCTGGCCGGCTGCTGAATTGTTCCCATTTAGTTTTGGAAGATGGATTGGCTGCGACGTGAATAGTAGTGAGCATAGATGCAAGGTGACCGCCGGCGGAGAAGCCCATCACCCCAATTTTTTCCGGGTCCAGTTTCCAGCTTTCTGCTTTGGATTTAACAATACGCATCGCCGTCGTTACGTCGTCATATTGGGCAGGGTAGCGGGAGCCGGATTGCTGAGGATCGTTAAGGCGATAATGTAACACAATAGCGTCGAAACCTTCGTTAGTGAGGAACCTGGCCACATCGGCACCTTCGTGGCCAACTGCCAGGTGGCCATAACCGCCACCGGGACAAACCAACACCGCCGCGCCATTACGTTTATCGCCGTTAGCGGCAAAATGCTCGATAAAAGGAGCGTCTTCTGTTTTTTGATTGCCACCAATGTGCAAGCCCTTTTTATCGGGGTAGAGGTAAATTTTCTCCTGTGCAAAGCTGGTTGCTGCGCTTATCATAAATAATGCGGTAAAAAAGTAAGGTTTCATGTTAAGTGTGGCGTTGTTTTACATAACGGGGAACGCATATGGGAAAGATAATAAAATTCTCCAGGAATTTATACGTGCGTGGCCCTGCGCTTTATCATACCGCCTTTGGTATCGTTAATGTTATGCTGGATGATGAATGCCTTTTCATCGATCTTTTCTATCTCATCTATTATTTTATGCACTTCCAGGCGCGTAACTACAGTATAAATGATATCAATCTCATTATCCACTTCACCCCTTTTACCATACCCGCTTTTGCCCTTAAAAACGGTAACACCCTTGCGCAGCTTAAGTGTAAGCGTTTTACGCACCAGGTCGGCATTGTTGGAGATGATGGTAAGTGCAATATATTCCTCGAAACCACTGATCACAAAGTCCACTGTTTTGGACGCGCAGAGGTAAGTGAGCATAGCGTACAAAGCCGTTTCTATATTGATGAGAACAGCCGCTACGCCAAAAATGATGACGTTGAAGTACATAATTACCTCACCTACGGATAGTATGGTTTTGCGGTTGATGAATAGCGCCAGCACCTCCGTACCGTCCAACACCGCGCCACCGCGTACGCTCATCCCAATACCGGCACCCAGGAAGAAGCCGCCAAAAATCGCGATCAGCAGTTTATCCTGTGTAACCACAGGCACGTTGATAAAACCCAAACTGGCCGCCAATGCGAGAATGGCGGCCACTGTTTTTAAGGTGAATGTTTTTGATAATTGTTTGTAAGCCAGTAAGATGAACGGGATGTTAAGCAACACCAGTAACACCGAAATAGAAACGCCGGTAAGCCTGTTTACAAGCAACGAAATGCCGGTAACACCTCCGTCCAGGAAGCCATTGGGTAGAAGGAAACACTTAAGACCAACCGCCGCCAGCAATACACCAATAGCAATCAGCGCCACGTCCTGGGCGTTCTGAATGATGCTGAGGCGCACAATCCGTTCTCTCCTCGTAACCATGGGGCAAATGTTTTAAGATTACATTCTTTCCTGCGAGCGCAGCCAGCGTTCTGGTATTTCGTTGTTGCTCGCCAGCAGGTAGTCGCTGTAGGCGCAGGGAATAAATGCCTTATCGGGCAATTGCATCCACCAGCGGCCTGTTTTCTTACTCTTCAGAAAGGTAGTATCTATATCGGTAAATGCGATATGAAATTCCAGGAAAGCTTCACGGTCGTGTAGTTGGGCTTCTTTATGTTTAACCGAACGGCCATCCATAAAGTACCACAGCATTTGTGCTACCTGTTTGGCGGTGAGGTTGTCTTTATCTTTTTTAGGATTGTAACCGTATAGACCGTAGGAGCTTAACTGCGAACTCATGCCAGCGTAGCGCGAAAGAACACAGGCTTCTTCACCGGTAAATCCGTTTGGAGACAGGCTGTTGGCTGGCGAATCAGCATGTTTGATCATATTGAGATCTACGCTAAACAAATCGGTATTGCGTAATACGGGTTCAATTTCTTCCAGGTTTTCGCGCACTTTGCCCAGCCTGAAACAGTCGAACCGCAGTTTGTCCAGGGTTTCGAGCATGCGTGGTTGTATAAAATAGCTCTGGAAGCCAATGTGATTGTAATGACGGATGTAGTTGGGCTGTTCGGTGAACATGGTCATTAAAAACCCGGTATCGGCCGTTGAGGACTCTTCCATGAGGTCGATAAGCGCATCGGCCACAGACACTTCAATGATGTATTTTTTATCGGCGTAAGCGCGATACTGTGCGTAGGTGAGGTCGTGGGCGCCACCAAGAATGATAACGGTTTTTCCGCCGTCAATAAACTCGGTGAGTACGGCCCGCATGGCAGCGTAAGTATCTATTAAAGTATTACCGGCCAGCAGGTTGCCTGCGTCAGCAATTTTAAGATCACGGTGCCAGTGGTAAAGACGGTAAAATTCAGTGCGGATAGTGTCCGGTCCCTGAGTGCTGGTGGTACGTGCAAAGCCGCCACGTTGCTCGCCAACGCCTAACAGTACAATGTCTGCAGCATCAAAATCAGGAATGCGATCTTCATCATAAAGATCAATAACATGGCCGATTTGGTAATCGTCATATTCGTTCTCGTCATTAAGGAATGACTTGGAAACGGGCGATAGAAAGTCTTGCAGGTGCGAAAAATCAATCATTCACAACGGATTTATTTGCTCGCAAACCTAACAAGAAAAAAAGAAATTGACAGTGGTAGATTTAAAACGGGAGGAAAAAGTATCGGCCTGGGAGATGGTCATAACGCGGCAATGCTACTTTTTAATAACGTTCTCTTCTTATCAGTTCTTGTGGATAATAAATTCGAAAGCACGTGGCTCTTTACGGAAGAAGGCTTTCTCCAATACGCTACGTTTGCTGCTAACGCGATGTTTGTTACAATCTGCTACTTCTGCGGCCGTGGAAATATAATCCATTGTTTCTATCAATGAGAGCATGTCGCTTAGCTGCTTCACTTCGTTCTGAATCTGCTGCTCATTGTAGCGGTCTTCATGTAGCAAGATCAATAAGTCTCTTTCTACAGGCTTCATTTGAATTTGATTTGAGTGTTCTCTGATTAGTTGACATCTTTGCTTAGCATTTTCAAGGATAGGTTAGTTAGGCTTTTAGCTCAATGCATCCGCTTCTTGTTCATCGTGGGACAACCGCAATCATTTTTCTTCAAAACGCCGCAACCCTGCGCAAACAAACCGACTGACAACAACAGTAACAAAATCCAATGTACTTTTTTCATTCTAAATCCTTCATTTAAACTTCCAGCCGCTGTGAGAGTTTACTGTTTCTTAACAATGAGCATTTCTAAATTAAACTATTTTCGTAAAAAAAACATAATTATTTGTCCACATCTTCTCCTGTTCCAAAAAAAATCCTGGTAGTTCCGCTGGACTGGGGGCTGGGCCACGCCACGCGGGACATTCCGCTCATTGCTGAACTATTAAACGCTGGCTGCGAGGTGCTTATTGCGGCCGAAGGTAAACATGCTGCACTGCTTGCACAGGAATTTCCACAACTCACTATTTTACCGCTTGCCGGGTATAATATAAGGTATGCGAAAAAGGGTGTTTTCTTTGGCCTGAAGATCGTGCAGCAAATACCTAAAATATACAGAGCGGTGGCGAACGAAAAGGCCTGGCTGCACAAAACGGTAAAAGAGCATGGTATCGATGCCGTTATTTCTGACAACCGTTTCGGACTTTCCCACCCGGATATTCCCTGCGTTTTTATCTCCCATCAGCTGCTGATTAAAACCCCTTTCGGCGGCATAACGGAGAAAATATTAAAGAGAAT
The DNA here is from genome assembly GCF_902168175.1 of uncultured Chitinophaga sp. Taxonomy (GTDB): domain Bacteria; phylum Bacteroidota; class Bacteroidia; order Chitinophagales; family Chitinophagaceae; genus Chitinophaga. The sequence continues at coordinate 226,326 of NZ_CABHOU010000092.1, forward strand.
CAACTACTTCTATATTAAAAAATATTCTGCATGCTGGGTGCCCGATTTTAGCGGCGAGCCTAATCTTAGCGGAGAACTGGCACATCCATCTGAACTGCCTGCCAATGTAACTTACCTCGGCTGCCTGTCCCGCTTCGAGAAAAAGCAGGGCGTGGCCCAGAAATACGACCTGCTGGTACTTATTTCCGGTCCGGAGCCGCAACGCACCCAGCTCGAAGAGCTTATCATCTCCCAAATTAAACCCTTGCCGGTTAAAGCGCTGATTGTGAGCGGCAAACCCGACCAGGCGTTTAAGAAAGAGATTGCCTCGGGCATCACTCACGTAAGCCACCTCAATGCCAAAGAGCTGAACGATGCCATGCTGGCTTCGGGTTTGGTATTAAGCCGCTCCGGTTATACAACGCTTATGGACCTGGCAAAATTGGATAAAAAAGCGATCCTGGTACCCACGCCCGGCCAAACCGAGCAGGAATACCTGGGAAAATGGCTGATGGAAAAAGGATATTTTTATAATGTACCCCAGCATGAGTTTGACCTCACCCAGGCGCTGAAAGCATCTAAAAATTTCCCTTTCCGCTCATTTAGCCAGGAGCAGGACATGAGTGCGTATAAAGAGGTGGTACGTAAGTTCGCGGCTTCGTTATAAAGCAGCTTTCAGGCCTTCCACCGTTTTTTTGTCGTTACCAACAAAAATTTGTTTGCCAATAATGGCTACAGGCCTTTTCAGAAAGGTGTATTCTTCCAGTATCAGGTTGCGGTAGTCTTTTTCGCTTAACGTTTTTTCGTGCAGGCCCATGGGACGGTATTTCATAGAACGGCGGCTGAACAATGCCTCGTAACTGCCAGCCAGCGCTTTCATTTCGTCTATCTGCTCCGGTGTGATCGGTTCTGTTTTAATGTCCTGTAGCTTTACGCCCTTTTCCACGGCTCCAACCTCGTCCAAAATTCGTTTGCAGGTGCTGCAGGCCGACAGATGATATATTTTTTTCATGCCGGCAAAATTAGGGAATGTGTGTTAAATCCAAACACCCTACTATCAAGAGACTGGCATCAACCCTCATTTAGAAATCGGTTATTTCATTACTTTTACCGCCATGAGTAAGAAATTGTTTTTATTAGATGCAATGGCGCTTATCTATCGCGCCTATTACGCATTGATACGCAGCCCCCGCATTACCAGCAAAGGCCGCAACACCAATGCGCAATTCGGTTTTACCTCCACGTTGTTCGACCTCATCAACAAAGAAAAACCTACCCATATAGCCGTGGCTTTCGATACACAGGCTCCTACCGAAAGGCATACCGACTTTGTGGATTACAAAGCGAACCGTGAAGAGGCGCCCGAAGATCTGCTGGACGCGTTGCCTGATATCAAAAGAATTATCGAAGGATTTAATATTCCTGTGCTGGAACTGGACGGTTACGAGGCCGATGATATTATCGGAACTGTGGCCTGGCAGGCGGCCGCGCAGGGATATGAAGTATATATGGTTACGCCGGATAAGGATTACGGCCAGCTGGTAAAAGACAATGTGTTTATCTGGAAGCCGCCTTACCAGGGTACAAAGGAGGAAATTCTCGGCCCCAAAGAAATTTGCGCCAAATGGCAGATTCAGGATGTGCACCAGGTAATAGATATTTTGGGGATGATGGGCGATGCCGTGGATAACATTCCGGGTATCCCCGGTGTGGGCGAAAAAACGGCCATGAAACTCCTCGCCGAATATCATTCCCTGGAAAATGTGTTGGCAAATGCGGATAAAATCGGGGGGAAAATGGGAGAGAAGATCAAGGCGGGCGCCGAAAGTGCCATCCTTTCCAAAAAACTCGCTACCATTATTACCAATGTACCGGTAGATTTTCATGAAGAGAACTACTGCATCAAAGAAATGCAGAAGGAGGTACTCACAGAAGTATTCACCGAACTGGAATTTAAATCGCTTGGTAAAAGAATATTGGGCGAAGGCTTTAACGCGCTCACCGGCGATCCGTCAAAGCCCGTACAGCAAGACCTTTTCGGCAACGCGGTTGAGAGTAAAACCGCTCCTGTAGCTGATGCAGAAGAAGCCGAGGGACCGCAGTTCGGCTTGCAGGCGGATAAGAATATAGAAAACACGCCACACGAATATCACCTTTCGGACACTGTAGAAAAGCAACAGGAGCTGGTAAACATCCTGCTTACTCATGCTGAAATTTGTTTTGACACAGAAACTACGGGCACTGACGCCAACAATGTGGAGCTGGTAGGTATGAGTTTTTCCTGCAAAGCAGGAGAGGCCTGGTACATTCCCGTACCCACAGGCCGGGAAAACGCGCTGGCTGTGCTGAGCATCTTTAAACCGGTATTCGATGCTGCCGACATTACTTTTATCGGTCAGAACCTGAAGTACGATATGCTGGTGCTTAAATGGTACGACTATGAAATAAAGGGCAAGGTGTTCGATACGATGCTCGCACATTATCTCATTGAGCCGGAAGGCCGCCGTAGCATGGATTTGCTGAGTGCTCAGTACCTGCAATACGCACCGGTTTCTATCGAAACGCTTATTGGCAAAAAGGGTAAAAACCAGGGCAATATGCGCGATGTGGAGATAGAAAAGGTAAAGGATTATGCCGCCGAAGATGCCGACATCACCCTTCAACTGAAAGAAAAATTCCAGCCCATACTAACCGCCAAAGAAGTAGGCAACGTGTTTTACGATGTGGAAAACCCCTTAGTGAAAGTGTTGGTGGATATGGAGTTTGAAGGTATTGCCATCGACCACGTAACGTTATCGGACTACTCCAAACAATTGGAAACCGATATCCGTCGCGCGGAAGAAAGTGTGTACGAGCAGGCGGGGGTCCGATTCAACCTTGGCTCGCCTAAACAACTGGGAGAGGTACTGTTCGAAAAATTACAGCTCGATCCTAAAGCTAAGAAAACCCGTACGGGCCAATACGCAACAGGAGAGGACGTACTGGCGAAACTGGCGAATAAAAGTAAGATAGTAGAAGACATCCTGATATACCGTGAGCTGAGCAAACTGAAATCTACTTATGTTGATGCGCTGCCACTGATGGTAAATCCACGTACCGGCCGTATACACACATCGTATAACCAGGCGGTGGCTGTTACCGGACGTTTAAGCTCCAACAACCCTAACTTACAGAATATCCCCATCCGCACAGAGCGTGGCCGCGAAGTCCGTAAGGCGTTCGTGCCACGGAATAGCGACTTCACATTGCTTTCGGCGGATTACTCTCAAATCGAATTGCGTATTATTGCCGCTATCAGCGAAGATGAAAATATGATGTCGGCTTTCCAGAACGGCATCGATATTCACACGGCGACGGCAGCCAAGGTGTATGGTGTTGATTTACCGGATGTGACGACTGATATGCGCCGGAATGCCAAGAGCGTAAACTTTGGGATTATCTATGGCGTAAGCGCCTTTGGTTTGTCCGAGAACCTGGGTATTGCCCGTAGCGAGGCCAAAATGCTTATCGATAACTACTTTGCGCAATATCCTGCTATTAAGTCGTACATGGAAAACCAGGTGACCTTCGCCCAAACGAATGGTTATGTGCAAACGCTGCTGGGCCGTAAACGCTGGTTAAAAGATATTAACTCTTCTAATGCGGTAGTGCGTGGTTATGCCGAGCGAAATGCGATCAACATGCCGATACAGGGTACCGCAGCGGATATGATCAAACTGGCGATGATCACGATCCATAAGGAACTGAAGCAGCAAAACTTTAAATCGAAGATGTTGCTGCAGGTGCATGACGAATTGGTATTTGATGCTCATGTGGAGGAACTCGACCGCTTAAAACCGCTCATTCTCGATTGCATGAAACGCGCGCTCCCATTGAAGGTTCCTGTAGAAGCCGAAATCGGAACTGGCGCCAACTGGCTCGAAGCACATTGATAATAAATTGATTCGCGGATAGTTAGGAGGCATTCCTAACTATCCTTTTTTTTAATGCCCCATTGCAAATCTCAAATTCCTTTACTAGTTTTCTCCCATGATCGAAACCTCAAGGTTACAATTGTTACCCTGCACCCTTCACCATTTCGAAGCTCTTTTTCAGGGTGAAGAAGTGTTGGCGGACCTCCTGGACATCAGTGTTCCGGAGAACTGGACCGAATATCCTGAAATGGTATTGCTCGCATACGATAAGCTGCGTAACGACCCCTCTATGCTCGGCTGGTTTTTTTATCTCGTTATTCATAAAGAAGACAGGCGCCTTATCGGAACCGGTGGTTTTAAGGGCAAAGCCTGCGAAAATGGTGTAGTGGAAATCGGTTACGAAATAGCCGGCGAATATCGCGAAAAGGGCTATGCCACAGAAATGGTGATGGCGCTCATCGGCTTCGCTTTTAGCCACAGCTACATTAACACGGTGAGGGCCCATACCCTGGAGGAATACAATGCTGCAGTTAAAGTGCTGCAGAAAGCAGGAATGCACTTTGCCGGGGCCATTACGGACCAGGAAGAGGATGAGTTATGGCGCTGGGAAATAAACCGGGCCGATTATCAAGAGGCGTAGGCGGTTTTCCGCTCTTCCCTTTCTTTTATTTTGGGTTGATGGGGTTTCCTTATATTTGGCCCGTTTAAAAAATCAATCATTATGAAGAAATGGATGATGTGTGCGGCCATGCTGTGCGCAACTGCGGCTTTCGCGCAAACCAAAACCAACAAAGACGGTAGCAAATACGAGTTTACCACGATCAAAAACCTTGAAGCCACCGACGTTCAAAACCAGGGTCAAACCGGTACCTGCTGGTCTTTTTCCGGCCTTTCCTTTTTCGAATCGGAAGTATTACGTGCAGGTAAGGTGAAAAACCTGAACCTGAGCGAGATGTTCGTGGTGCGCAACATGTACCCCTTAAAAGCCGAAAACTACATCCGCATGCACGGTAAAGCCAACTTTGGCGAAGGTGGTGGTTTCCCCGATGATCTGCTGTGTCTAAAAAAATATGGCCTCGTTCCGCAAAGCGTATACGATGGCAACCGCACAAAATCGTACAACCACGCTGAAATGGTAGGCCTGCTGGAAGGTATGGTTAAAACCCTGGGCGATGCCAAAGGGGTAAACCCTAATTGGCAAAAGGCCGTTAACGGCGTACTGGATGCCTACATCGGTACTGCTCCCGACAAATTCGAATACGAAGGAAAGTCATACACACCGCAATCTTTCGCCAAATATCTTGGTCTGAATGCAGATGATTATGTAGTGATTTCTTCTTTCACACACCATCCTTTCTACGAGCAGTTTGTGCTGGAAGTTCCGGACAACTGGAACTGGGAGAAGGTTTATAACGTGCCCCTGGCCGACTTCACCAAAATCGCTGAAACGGCGGTAACTAATGGTTACTCTCTTGCCTGGGCTGCCGATGTGAGCGAAAAAACCTTCAACTTTAAAGACGGTCTGGCTATCATTCCTGAAAAAGAAATGACTGATATGACCCCACAGGAACGTGGAACATTGTTCACTCAACCCGGAAAAGAAAAAGCAATTACACAGGAACTGCGTCAGCAGGCTTTCGATAACTTTGAAACACAGGACGATCACGGTATGCACATTACCGGCCTCGTTAAAGATCAGAACGGAGCTAAGTACTTTATCGTGAAAAACTCATGGGGTACCGAAAACCCTTGCGGCGGTTACTTCTATGCTTCAGTACCTTACTTTGCCTACAAAACCACCTGCTACATGGTGAATAAGAAAGCCATTCCATCAGATTTGGCTAAAAAAATGGGCATCAAATAAATACGAAACAGACTTATTGTGCAAAAGCCGCCTGGAAAAAGGCGGCTTTTTTATTGGGTAGAGTAATGAACATTAATGTTTGCCTTCCAGGCGATTGGTTTGCTCCAACGATCCAAGCCTTAAACGGATGGGAATATTGGTTTGCTTCTCCAGTTTCCATTCCTGCTTACAAAAGAAACCAAAGTGCTGGTTGTAATTATTAGAAGGCGAGAGGATGAGATACCCAGCCGTAGGTTTAGGCGCCATGATCGGTGATGGTTTGCGGGCAGGGAAGAAAGCTGTGTCGGCCTTAACCGGCGCGGTTTGCGCAGCGGCTGAGCCGGCAACCATCATCATCAAAAGAAATATTCCTGAACGCATAAATTTGATTTTAAAGTACGGCATCGTAATCTCCTACTCCTTCGCGAATGAGTTCCGGCTCGCCGGTTGTACAGTCTATTACCGTGGAAAAGCGCGTGCCACCCGGACCACCATCTATCACTATGTCTACAAGTTTACCGAATTTGTCGTGAATGATTTCCGGGTCAGTATATTCTTCCACATATTCATCTACAGGAAGGGAGGTGCTCATTACCGGATTGCCCAGTTCCTTAACGATGGTGCGGCAAATGTTATTGTCGGGTACACGTATGCCCACGGTATCGCGTTTGGTTTTTAATAGTTTCGGTACTTCGCGGCTGGCGTTAAGAATAAAGGTGTACGGACCTGGCAGTGCCTTTTTTAGTATGCGGAAAATGGGGGTGTCCACACTTTTCGCATAGTCTGACAAGTGGCTGAGGTCGTAACAGATAAAAGAGAAGTGTGCTTTTTTAGGATCGATATTCTTGATCCGGCAAATCCGTTCTATTGCCTTGTGCTGAAAAATATCGCAACCCATACCATATACCGTATCTGTAGGATAAATGATCACCCCGCCGTCTTTCAAACACTCGATGATGGTCTTAAGATTCCGGGGATTTGGATTTTGCGGATGGACTTCTAATAACATAATCTAAACTTACGATTTATTGCTAAAGTGCGATGTTATATTAACAACGCGGCAAACAGTTTGTTACAAATGTGGTTCCGAAATAATCTTTATAACGAATAATCTTTATAACTTTCCGCCGATTTAGAAAAACCGGATCCTTGAATGAAGACAAAAGGAATTGTTCCCAGGATATGGCGTAAACTGAAAATAGTACTCCTGGTACTTTTTATTGCGCACCTGGTCTATATAATAGCATTAAAATGGATGAACCCGCCTACAACACTTACGATGATCGGCAGCCGCATAGGGCTTATCGGATCAGATAAAAGTTTTAAGAGGCAGTGGGTGGATTATGCTGATATTTCTGCCAATGCGAAGCTGGCCGTGATGTCCAGCGAGGATCAACTGTTCCCCGATCACGAAGGGTTCGACTATAAATCCATTGAAAAAGCAATAGACGAAAGTAAAAAGGGAAAGCGAAGAAGAGGGGCCAGCACGATTAGTCAGCAGGTGGCCAAAAACGTATTTCTATGGCAGGGTGGCGGGTGGTTCCGCAAAGGGCTGGAAGTGTATTTCACCTTTATGATCGAGAAGATTTGGGGGAAAAAGCGGATACTGGAAGTGTATTTGAATGTAGCAGAAATGGGAGATGGTATTTTTGGGATAGAGGCCGCGGCACAAACGTATTATAAAAAGAAGGCATCTGCATTGAACCGTGAAGAATCTGCCATGATTGCTGCCTGTCTTCCCAACCCGATTACCCACACCGTGGTGCCGGCTGCCCGCATTACCGTATGGCGGCAAAAACGCATCCTTCAACAAATGCGAAACCTCGCGCCCGATCCTGATATTAAAGAGATGATTAAATAAATGAAAAGCCCGGTGTCAGTAATGAACACCGGGCTTTTTTTATAAGATATGCCGATCGACAGCCTCAATCGCTTTTTGCAATCGTTCATCATAACCGCCCCGAATATCCGCCCAGGGCAAACCGGAGTTGATAACGATGTCGCGGTAAATATTATAGAAGTACACACGCTCTTCCGGATCGGGGTGTTCGCGCTGAGGGTCATGTTCCCAGGCAATGTCGATATAGGTAAGCAGGTACATGTCGTACTCGCGGCCGGCAATGAGTTCCATGATCCTGGGATCACAGTCGCCGTACTTCGCCTCGCTCCACACTTTAATTACATGCAGATCGGTATCGCAGATAAGCAGGTTGTTGGCTTGGGCCGACATTTTATCTTCTTCCGCCAGTTGCCCCTCTGCTATTTTTATGAGGTCGGTTTTCTCGTACGGCCGCGCGAGGTTATCTATATACCCGCGTGCGAATTCCGGCACCCACACTGTATGGTAATGTTTTGCCAGCATGTCGCTGAGCGTACTTTTACCTGTAGATTCAGGCCCTATAACAACTACTTTCTTCAAGATGCTTGTTTTGTTTCCTGTCTGAGCATGCGGAGCCACTGGTAGTAGCCCATTACAGCGATAATAAACAGGAAGATGGTAAGCAAAGCGGTAAGCGCCATGTGTTTATAAAACAACAGCGGTACCGCCACGAAGTTAGAGATGTTCAGGAATATCCAGTTCTCCACTTTTCGTTTAGCCAATAACCACATGCCGCTCCAGGCGGTTGCGGACACAAATGCGTCCATAAGCGGCGTAGTGGAGTCAGTAAATTGGTTCAATACTAGATAAATGAGTAGCCAGCCTATGGCAGATATCGCGATGGCTATAGTCAGTTCTCTCCTGTTTACTTTACTAATGCTGGTTTCCTGTTGCTGCGCATCTCGTCTGGTCCACACATACCAGCCATATATACTCATGATGAGATAATAAGCATTGAGCGAAGCTTCTGCATAAAGGGCCGCGGCAAAAAACAGGTAGATGTAAATACCGGTGCTTACAATGCCAGTTGGGTACACAGCGATTTTATTCTGTTTCGAGAACAAAACACTGAGGATGCCGAAAATTACCGCTACCCCTTCTAACCAGGTCATTGCCTGGAAGCCTTTGATTATTTCGTTATAGATCTGCTCCATGCTTATTATCTGCTATCAGAAATTACTTTTTGTCACCGATCAGCGTTCCTGAAACGTTCCAGGCGCTGAAGCTGCCACCCTCGGATTTTCCTAAAGGAATCGCCACTTTAAAGGTGTGTTTGCCAGGCTTAAGGTCCGGCAGCGGAACGTCTACCGGCAATGTAAGCGTGCCCGGACACCAGTTCGAACGGCTAAGGTCCGACGATGAGAGGCCGGTACCGAAGTTGCCCGACGATGGGTTCGACAGCCGGTATACCGCACAATCGGTGCGCCATGGAATGAAATGATACACACGCTGACCATCTACAAAAATCTCGTTGAGTTTCGGATTAAACTCATCGCCGCCGCCCCATCCTCCGTGGCCGGTGGTGATGTAGCGCATTTTCAGGTTCGATACTCCTGTGGGAATATCAACCATAACTGTAAGCGAATCCTTTTCGAACATCGTACCGTATTCCTGGCCGGTCATTTCCATTACGTTGGTAGTATTAAATACCGGCATGATCCAGGCGGTAGACTGCGCCTCCGGACGTTCCCCCTCAAAGCCAGGGTAGTATTTGAAGTCGAGGCTTACTTTATGACCGCCTTTATCGTAGTTGCCGATAAAAACACCCACCCATACCTCGCCTTCCAGCCTTGGCAGTAGTTCGCTAACATCTTGTTTATAAATAACCGAGTCGGCCCATGGATAACCTTTGATTTGTACCTGCTTGTTAAAGTGGCCAACACCGAAAGGAGTGAAAAAACGCATTACTTCAAGAATAGGCAGGTAATTGTCCGTAGCCACTACGCCCTGATACACTTTGCCGTTACTCGCCGTAAACGATGGAAGTGCTTTAGAGCCCTCTTTCAGGCCTTTTAAGAAGGTTTCTTTTTTATCGAGGGGAATGATAAACACGGAGCCTGTACGGTCGTAAGCGTCGCCGTTTGAGCGTTGAGTGAGTTCTGCGAACAGGTTCTGACCACGCCTGGCTTTGGGTAAAGCCACTTTTTTAAGCACGATGGTGCCTCCGGAATAATGGTACGTCTGGTTCAGTTGCTCACCTTCCGGGTTGTTGATAGGGTTACCGAAGCTAAGTTGCTCGTTGGTAAAGATGTTGATGGTTTTGTAACGACTGTTGATAATCACAGCCTGGTAACTCGGCTCATCTACAAGTGTTCCCTTATTGCCTGGCCATGCCAGCTCCTGGTCGGTAACCTTACGGAAGGTGATGTCGCGGGCGAAAGTCTCAAAGTTGCCATTACGCACAATTTTAAGCACGAGGCCTAACTGCGGCGCGATAGAAAATGTGGGGCTGCCTTTAACAGCGAGGGCGGTAGTATACCAAACCTCGATGGCGTTGGAGCGGACCGTCAGTTTTGCTTTTTTACAGGGATAACCAAGAATGGTAGCCGTGTCGGGCAGCAAAGTGGCCTCTGCCTGGCTGGAGAATGGCTTCTTGAGTACCGATACACTTCCGTCTTCAAGAGAAAGTACCTGCAGGGTTGCATTTTCTGCATAGTCGATGTACTGTTGCTCTTTCTCGCGGTTGTTACCCTGCACAATGTGCGCCTGTCCGTTGCGGATAAAGAGTTTGAGCGAGCTACCCGGTTGTTCTTTGCCATTGGCGCGGATACCGTAAGTAACTACTGCTTCTGTGACGGTGCTGTTCTTTTTTGTTACACTGTTTTTCTGGGCCGATAAGGGCAGTTGTGCTGCACACAGCAAAACTATTGCGGCCGGTATAATTCCTCTCATATTCGTTATACACGATTTTTTGGTCGCTGGGGCGTAAAGCTAACAAAAGAAGCAGTAAATGCGGAGTTGCCTTTACGGGCGGTAAAATAAAAAAGCATGACCGGGAAGGTCATGCTTTTGCTATCAATTGCTTAACTATTAGCCTTATTCAGCTTCAGCTACTACTTCTTTCACTTCAGGGATCATACGCTTCATCATGCCTTCGATGCCTGATTTCAGCGTGATCATGGAAGAAGGGCAGCCGGAACACGAGCCCTGCAGCATCAGCGTAACCACCCCTTCGTGGTAATCTTTGAACTGGATGGCACCGCCGTCCATTTCTACTGCTGGTTTCACATAGTTTTCGAGCAGTTCCTTGATGCGGGTAACGATGTCGTTTTCGTCGGTGCTCAGGGGAACCTGTTCTATATCTTCCTCGTTAATAACCTCGCGGTTATCTTCCAGGTATTCTTTCAGAAATGCTTTGATAGAAGGAATCACATCGCTCCAGTCGGTGTCGGGTGTTTTGGCAAGCGTAACAAAGTTGCTACAGATGAAAACGCCACGAATGAAGGGGAAAGTAAACAATTCAGCCGCAAGGGGTGATGCCTTGGTGCTGGCCGCATCTGGGAAATCGATGGATTTGTTCGGATATAACAGCTTGTTAACCACAAACTTCATGGTTTCCGGGTTAGGCGTCATTTCCGTATAAATGCTGATGATTGGATTTCCTGTCTTGATCATTTTTTACAATTTAACTCCTGCGAAGTTAGCAACTTTCGGCCATATGGGCGGCAAATAGTGCCAGCCGCCCCATCGAATTTTACGATCTGCTTATAGGCTTTGGCTATTATTGTTTTAAATATTGATGTTCATATCTATAACAAATTAGATTCTATTGTTATTTTTGTAGTATGCAACAGATAAAGACTTTACATGCCCGTAAAAGAATCGCCCTTATTGCGCACGATCACAAGAAGGCGGAAATGATTGAGTGGGCTGTGTATAACAAGACTGTACTTTCCCGTCACGAGCTGTATGCCACCGGCACAACAGGTAAACTTATAGAGGAAGCTCTGGATGTTTCCGTCCGTAAGTTACTGAGCGGACCGCTTGGCGGCGACCAGCAAATAGGGTCGATGGTGGCGGAAGGAAAGGTGGATGTCATCATATTCTTTTGGGATCCAATGGAAGCGTTGCCGCATGACCCGGACATTAAGGCCCTGCTGCGACTGGGTGTTGTTTGGAATATCCCGATGGCCTCTAACAGGGCTTCTGCCGATTTCCTGATGACTTCGCCGTTGATGCACCAGGAGTACCAGGTGATATTGCCGGATTATTCGGTGTACGTGGGAAGGAAGTTATAGTGTTATACAGCCGGTAATTGCCGGCGAACATTGTTGACAAACGTTGTGAATTTTGTGGTGGCAATAACCCGCTGTATCACATAGGGGAAAGCTTTTCCAATTTAGCATACTGTTCCGGTGCTGCAGGCGCCGGTTTTTTTATGTTCCGGTATTCGGGCGTATTCGGGGTGGAGGCTAGGTTCAGGTCGGAGTGCGCCGCCTGAATTAGGAGATTTCCTCATAACGTCTACTTCGCGAAATAGTGTTATTTACCGGATCGAAGCGAGTAGTCATACAACCGTGTTGATTGGTTTTAGTAGTTATTTAGCTATAATAATCTAGAGCAAAACCGGAGTAGTTTAAGGAACGTCTCTTTTGCGTAGTGCATTTGGAATCTATGTACAATCGGTTTTTACTACGGACGCGCTCGAACTTTTCTGTGGAGAGGCATTTAGCCTTTGCTGCGGGTGACTCCGCACCAAGTCAAGCACAAATGAAAAAAGTCCGCTGGACAGCGGACTCTGTTACTAAACTAACCCAAACAAACGTTTAATTAAATGGTTTAATGTCAACGTTGTAAAATCTTATATCGGGCAGACTAGCCGGTATTTCCGGCAGGCTGCTATTTTGTTATTTTGCTAATCGAAACTTGCGGCTTCTTGTTTCTGTTACGGCTTCTGACTCAATACGTAGTTTCAGTTCTAACCTTATACTTTGGTTTGAGTTTTATGCTCCTCCGGCAGTTTAAGTTTTGTCCTCCCTTTGGTTTGAGTTTTATGCTCATCCGGCAGTTTAGGTTTCGTCCTCTCCCTTTGGTTTGAGCTTTATGCTCATCCGGCAGTTTAAGTTTTGTCTTCACCACACAGTTGAAGCCTTTTGCCCTCCACCAATCTTCAAACTTCAGCAATTACTAAAGCTCGCAAACCTTAAGCATTCGCCGCAGCCTGCTGTTCCAGCAACTTCGCTTTGATCTTGCCTTCGATTTCGTTCGCTAATTCAGGATTGTCCTGGAGCAGGGTTTTAACTGCGTCACGACCCTGGCCGAGTTTGTTGGTATCATAACTGAACCAGCTACCGCTTTTCTGAACGATACCGAATTCAACACCCATATCGATCAGCTCACCAACCTTGGAAATGCCGTAACCGAAGATGATATCGAATTCCGCCTGGCGGAAAGGAGGAGCTACTTTATTTTTTACCACCTTTACTTTTACACGGTTACCTACCGCTTCATCGCCATCTTTAATCTGGCTCATACGGCGGATATCCAGACGTACAGAAGCGTAGAACTTCAGTGCATTACCACCAGTAGTGGTTTCGGGGTTACCGAACATCACACCGATCTTTTCACGAAGCTGGTTAATGAATATGCAGCAGCAATTGGTTTTGGAAATAGTCGCTGTCAGTTTACGAAGTGCCTGTGACATCAATCTTGCCTGCAGGCCCATCTTGCTTTCTCCCATTTCGCCTTCCAACTCACCTTTTGGAACCAGGGCAGCTACGGAGTCAATTACCACTACGTCTACCGCTCCGGAAAGAATAAGACGGTCGGCGATTTCCAATGCCTGCTCACCATGGTCGGGTTGTGATATAAGCAGTGAATCTACATCTACACCCAGACGCTGTGCATAGGCGCTATCAAACGCATGCTCGGCATCGATGATGGCACAGATACCGCCTTTCTTTTGTGCTTCGGCTATAGTATGAATCGCCACGGTGGTTTTACCGGAGGATTCAGGGCCGTATATTTCTACAATCCTGCCTTTAGGGAGACCGCCAATGCCGAGCGCAATGTCCAAACCAAGAGATCCCGTTGAGATGATCTCCATCGGTACAACACCTTTTTCGCCCATCATCATCACGGACCCTTTACCGAAATCCTTGTCTATTTTGTCCATTGTAAGGCGTAACGCCTTCAATTTTTCTGCATTGGCTGTTGACATAATTAGTAAGTATTTATTACAAATTTAATGGTTCTGCTAAGGTATAATGTTATTTCAAATTATCCTAAAAAAATTAGCATTTATTATTCACGTGCTAATATTTATAGTAACGCTCGTTGGTTTCTTTTGGGTTAACCCTCAAGGACAATACAAAGATCATCCCCCGCCACGCACAGGATCTGCGTAGTAAAAAAAGAATAGAAATAATTTTAAGGAACGGTTAACCGAGAATCCACCAGGCGATCAGCTGAGCGAGTATGCCGGTAAATAAGCCAATATACACCTCCCATGTAGTGTGGGCCGATAATACGAGCCTGGAGGTAGCCGCAATGCCCGTAAACACAAGTATTACGCCCAATGGCAGCGACACGTTCAGGCCGAGTCCCCACATCAATACAAGGAAAAAGCCTATAACGCCGCCCCAGCCCGTGGTGTGCATACTGATCTTTATAAAATTGTTGGCCACCAGGCAAATACTGGCGGTAAGAAATATGCCCAGGAAAAAGGAAGTAAAGAAACCAGGGGCCGCACCTTCTCTTAAAAAGGTGTAAAACGCCCAAAAGTAAAATATGATCGTGGCTACGTAGGGAATGATCCTGTCGCGCTGGGTTGCCATGTGTACAGAAGAAACAAAGCCCAGCGCCGTACATAACAGCACCACCAGCATCGGGAACACCAGTGTGTTAAGGGCTACCCGGAAGTATAACACGTCGTAAGGCAAACGCAGACTTGAGGCCTTAAAGGCGGTGAAATACTCCGGCAGCGCCGTTACCGCCATAAAGGTAACCAGTACCGGTAAAAATAAGGGGTGTAGTAAATACGAAAACAGTTTGGCCGCAAACGTAAGCCCATCCGGAAATTCCGGCCGCTTCGCCTTACGGCTGGCCTGTACATACAAGTCTTCCATGTTTTGAAAAGTTCTGCGCGAAATTAAAGTTCTTTCCGCAGACGGGCTACAGGTATATTTAATTGTTCCCTGTATTTGGCCACCGTACGGCGCGCAATATTGTAACCCTTATCCTGGAGCATTTTGGTAAGATTCTCGTCGCTCAGGGGCTTGCGCTTGTTTTCGCCGCCAATGAGGTCGGAAAGGATCTTTTTCACCTCACGCGTAGATACTTCTTCGCCGCTATCGGTAGAAAGCGACTCAGAGAAGAAGAACTTGAGCTTAAAGGTCCCGAACTCGGTTTGCACATATTTACTGTTGGCCACGCGGCTTACAGTGGAAATGTCGAGCTGGGTGATATCCGCAATGTCTTTCAGGATCATGGGCTTCATGGTGGTCTCGTCGCCCGTAAGGAAGAAATCGTGCTGATAGTTCATAATGGCTTCCATGGTGGAAAGCAGGGTGTGTTGCCTTTGTTTGATGGCGTCTATGAACCACTTGGCGGCATCGATCTTCTGTTTGATGAAGAGAACTGCCTCTTTCTGACGCTTGTCCTTTTTATCGCCACGGTCGTAGTCGCGGAGCATGTCGCGGTAACCTTCGGAAATACGGAGGTCGGGCGCGTTCTTGGAATTGAGCGACAGTTCGAGTTTGCCGTTATTATTGAGAATAAAGAAGTCGGGTATTACATAACTCTCCGCCTTGTTGATGGTAGCGTGATTGCCACCTGGTTTTGGATTGAGGCGGATAATTTGGGTGATGGCCTCTTTAAGGTCATCGTCGGAAAGGCCAAGCGATTTCTGGATTTTCTCGTAGTGCTTCTTCGTAAACTCGTCGAAGTAATACTCGAGGATCTGGATGGCGGTATGTACACCGGGATCGTCCTGGGGACGGCGTTTCAATTGCAGCAACAGGCATTCTTTGAGGTCTGCGCAGCAAACGCCGGGAGGGTCGAATTCCTGGATTATTTTAATCAGTTCTTTGATTTCTTCTTCGTCAGTAGAAATGTTCTGGGAGAAAGAAAGGTCATCAACAATCGCACTTACTTCCCTGCGCAAATAGCCATCGTCATCAATACTGCCGATCACCTGCTGGGCAATAGCGGATTTGCGGTCGGGCAGTTCCAGCATACCCAACTGATTAAGCAGGTAATCGTGGAAAGATGTTTCTACCTTAATAGGAATGGTGCGCTGCTCGTCCGGATCGGGGTAATTGTCATCGCGGAGTTTGTAGTCCGCAATGTCATCGTCTCCCTCGCTCACATATTCGGAAATATCAATATTGTCGTACTCGTTTTCACTGCCATCGGGTTCAAAATCATCGGTTTCTCCCTCTTCGGCGGCGGTTTCTGTATTCTGAAATTCCTCGGCTGGCTGCTGTTCGTCTTCTCCGTACTCCAATGCAGGATTTTCTTCCAGTTCTTCCTTAATACGTTCTTCCAGTATAGCCGTAGGAACCTGTAGCAGTTTCATTAACTGAATCTGCTGTGGTGAAAGTTTCTGCAGAAGTTTCTGCTGTTGTGTCTGCTTTAACATGACTTATCTATCGGGCTCAAAATTAAAGATATATACAGTTTCTAAATTAGGTTGTTGTGTTGTTGGCAATCGGTATAAAGTCATTCTGCATCCAGGTCCAGTCCTAACTCGAGCTGTGCTGGCAGCAGGCGGAACGTTTTCCGGTGAAAGGGCGTATCGCCATGTTCCCGGATAGCGTTGCGGTGTTGCCGCGTTGGATAACCTTTGTTCACTTTCCAGCCATAATGCGGAAACTGATCGTGAAGCTGGTGCATGAATTCGTCCCGGTAAGTTTTGGCAAGAATAGAAGCAGCGGCTATTGAAGCATACTTTCCATCGCCCTGGACGATACATTCATGTGGCGTTTCCCCATATGGCAGAAAACGGTTTCCATCGACAAGGATCAATCCGGGTTGCATCAATAACTGTGCCAATGCTTTGTGCATAGCCTTGAACGAGGCTTTCAGGATATTGATCTCATCTATCTCCACATTACATACACTCGCTACTGCATAGGCTATAGCTTTCTCTTCTATAATAAGGCGCAGTTCGTTACGGTGCCCTTCTTTCATCTGCTTGGAATCATTAAGCAGGGGATGACGGAAGTTTTTGGGCAGAATAACGGCCGCAGCAAATACAGGACCTGCCAGGCAACCCCTTCCGGCTTCATCACAGCCAGCTTCCAACATTTCTTTCTGAAAAAAAGACTTCAGCAATGGGTCAGGTTTAGTTGGGGTAAATTTACAAAAAGTGGGATTGTATGGAAATGAAATACATGAAAGAGCAGAAAAAAGATATCAGAGCCGGTACATCACGGATGCGCCATAGGAAAGATTGCCTGAAATATAAGCAGATAAGCCGGGTTCCTTGATAAAAAGCATCCCGAACCGCTGCTCGACCCCAAAACTCACTTTTCCCTGGGGGAAGAAACGAATACCAAAAGGGAAAATAAGTCCGGTTTCGATACTGTTCTTCATATTATGGTACATGGTAATTTCCTGCACCACTTCGGCTGAGCCATCTTCATAACCGGCACTCCTGGTAAGCCGCTCGCGGATTTGCCCGGTAAAACTGTACATCATTCGCAGACCCGCGCCTCCGAACAACTGTATTCTCCTCCGGGGCGTGCTTTTCAACAAAAAGTCTGCATAAACCCCAAGATAGTGGCGCTTTGGTTTATAAGCAACACGGGTAATCCGCGTTACATCGCTGTAACGAATGGAGGTATCCAGCGAAATTGTTTTGTAATTGTAACTCACATATTCGACGCCTACCCGCAGTTCCTTGCGCAAATTGTAGGCATCCCTCCGCTTATTGTAGAACTCCCATGAAGTGTAGAGCGCTACGTGTACACCGCCGGTGTTAATGAACTGGTCTTGCTCACGATAGAGGGTGTCGGTATTAAAAGCGGGAAAATGTTCGGTTTCCTTTACGCGGGAAGGCATCTCTGATAATTGTCCCGGCCGGGCTCCGCTGAAATAAGCGCCGGCATAACCATGTACGCTGCCCAGTTTTAGTGCAGGTTGTTGCGCGAGGGCTAACTGGCAATAAGACACAGATAACAGTAGGCACAATATGGTTCGCATGCAGGGTTGAATAAATCTATTCTAATATACACATAAATCCGCGTAGTATTGACGATTTCTGACGTAATTTTGCCGCGTTTATGAATACAAATAGTTACAAACAGAACCGGGCCATTATTATCTGGCTTTTCGTGGGAGTAGGTATGATCATCGTGCAGGTTTTACTGGGCGGCATCACCCGTTTAACGGGCTCCGGACTTTCGATAACTGAGTGGAAACCAATCATGGGCGCGCTGCCGCCTATGAACGAAAGGGCCTGGCAGGAGGCGTTTGACAAATACCAGCAGATTGCGCAGTATAAACTGGTGAACGAACATTTTACGCTGCAGGACTTTAAAAGCATCTTCTTCTGGGAGTGGCTGCACCGTAACTGGGCGCGCCTTATCGGCATTGTATTTTTTATCCCCTTTGTGATATTTATAGTAAAAAAGAAAATCAGCCGCGAGATGATCAATCCCATGATCATACTCTTTTTACTGGGCGGTTTACAGGGAGCAATCGGATGGATAATGGTACAGAGCGGGTTAAACGAAACTGATATTTCGGTGAGCCACATCCGATTGTCTATTCACTTTATTGCTGCGCTGGTGTTACTGGTATATACATTCTGGTTTGCGTTGAAGTTGAGCGTGCCGGTAAAAGAAATATTGCCGCAGCCGGGATTGCGTAATCTTAACAACTGGATACTGATACTGCTCACCATCCAACTTATTTACGGAGGTTTTATGGCCGGGCTGGATGCAGCGCTGGCTGCCGCAACCTGGCCGGATATTAATGGAATGATGGTGCCGCGCATGTCAGGTGGCGAAGGATTCCTGAACAGTATTACGCACAACCTGATGGCCATCCATTTTATTCACCGCGGGCTGGCCTATGTGCTTACAATACTGATCGCGCTCTGGTTCTGGAAGGTGGCAGCCACGCCGGAAAACAGTCTTTTACATCGTACAAGACTGCTTCCTTTGCTGATAGTGCTTTTGCAAGTGTTTCTCGGCGTTGTTACGGTGCTTAACAGTAAATCTCAAATTCCTTTATACTACGCCCTGCTGCACCAGTTTGTGGGTATGTTGCTGCTGATGGTAATGACGTGGACACGTTTCCTGGTAAAGAAATAAAAAGGAGGGGAAGGAAGGGGCGCTTCGAATTTTTCCGTAAGTTTATCGAAACGACCGGTCACAAGTGAAATATTTTGTGTTCAAATTTTACTATTCCTTCCCTATTCAGTTACTGCTGTTGCACTTTAGAAAGTACCAGGTGTTGTTGATATTTTGGCTCATCCTGTTTAGTACCATCTTTGGCGGTTTTGCAAAGGTATTTGGGGGAGATGCGCTTTATCTGGCGCCAGAGTACCTGGGAGAGGTGAATTTTTACAGCACTACCATGCTGGGAATGGCCACTGCGGGATTTACCATGAGCTGGCACATCACGACTTTTATACTACACACCGGCCGGTTTAAATTCCTCGCCACCACATCGCAGCCCTTCTTTAAATATTGCCTCAATAATTCCATCATTCCGTTTGGCTTTGTGTTTTGCCTGTTACTGCGGTTGTGGCAATACCAGGTATTCCAGGAGCTGAATTCGACGGCAGGTATATTGTTACTGATGGAAGGGTTTATCTGCGGATACCTCATCATCATCTTTTTCTGCTTCTTTTATTTTTTTAATGCGGATAAGAATATTGGCCGGCGACTGGAAAAGAAGTTCGGCAATCCCCGCAACTTCCTGCGCACAGTGCTGAAGCCCTCGCAGGAGCCGGATGAAAATGCACTGCCTGTGCATAACTACTTTACGTCTCCCTGGAGGATACGGAGGGCGCGTAATGTGAATCACTATAACAAACACTTTCTCGATAATATATTTAAGCAGCACCACTTTGCGGCGATGATAACCGTAGGTTGTGCGCTGGTGGCCCTCGTGATACTCTCGTACCTGATGGACTATTCCGTATTCAGGCTTCCTGCAGGAGCAAGTGTAATGATCTTTTTTGCCTTCCTGATCGGGGTGGCAGGCGCTTACGCCTACCTGCTGCAAAGCTGGGCGATACCCATGGCTATCGTGCTAATGCTGGTGCTGAACTGGATGGTGAAGCACGACCTCGTGGATAGCCGTAACAAGGCTTACGGGATGAATTACCGGAATAAAGATGCGCGGCCGGAATACAGCGTGCAGCATCTCCAGCAGTTCTTTACCGCCGATCGTTCTGAAGCAGATAAACAACAAACGTTAAAGATACTTGAAGCCTGGCGCGCCAAGTTCCCGGATTCAGTAAAACCGAAGCTGATTATCGTCAATACCAGCGGCGGCGGATCGCGATCGGCGCTGTGGACTTTGTGCGTGTTTCAACGGCTGGACAGTATGTTAAACTTCGGCTTTTCGAAACGCACTACCCTGATATCCGGCGCATCGGGCGGTATGATGGGGGCTACTTATTACAGAGAGTTGTACCTGCGTGCTTTGCAGGGGCAGCAAATTAATCCCTGCGACACGGTTTGGAAGGATAAGATATCGGGCGATTTACTGAATGCGGTATTTGGTTCGATGGCGGTGAACGATTTTATTACACCTTTCAGGCAATTCAAGATCGGGGATAATAAATATGGCCGGGACAGAGGGTATGCCTTTGAGATGCAGTTAAACATTAATACCGGTGATGCGTTGGCCAAAACAATCGGAGAATATAAAATACCGGAGCAGCTGGCGGCCATCCCGATGCTGATATGGAACGCGACGATTAATGCAGACGGCAGGCGGCTGTTGATTTCTCCGCAGCCGGTGAGTTACCTGTGTGCGGCGGAGTATAAATATCCTAACAGGAATGTGAGGGATATCGATGGTGTGGACTTCTCGCAGTTCTTCGCTGATCAGAATGCACAAAACCTCCGTGTGTCCAGCGCTATCCGCATGTGTGCCACTTTTCCATACGTTTTGCCTAACGTGTTTTTGCCCAGCAAGCCTATCGTAGATGTAATGGACGCGGGCATACGCGATAACTTTGGACAGGAAACCACCTTACGCTATTTATACACCTTCCGCGAGTGGATTAATGAAAACACCAGCGGAGTAATATTTGTGCAGATAAGGGATACCCGCAAAAACGATGTGCATCCGGTAAAAGCGCACAAAGACCTGGGTGATTTGCTGTTTGAACCGCTGTTTTCGATGCAAACGCATTGGAGCGCCATGCAGGACTTTCACCAGGACCATATGATCAATTACATGGAGGGTTATTTTGCAAAAGATATGTTCCAGCGGATCATATTCCAGTATGTGCCGCAGCATGACGATAAAGCAGCGGCGCTGAGCCTGCATCTTACCTCGCGCGAAAAGCTGGACATCGGACGGGCGTTAGATAACCCGGCCAACCAGAGCGCTTTCCAGTTACTACTGCAAACGGTTAAATAAAAATGGGACGCTAAATGCGTCCCATACTATTTTAACCACCTTCTCCAGGCTCTTTTGTTGCTTTGAGCATGCTTCGGGCCTGTTTGTTAAAATAACACCACTTATTTCTCCAGGAAACTAATTAATGGCGTAATAAATTTCGTGTACGCTTCTATGTGAGGCAGGTGACCAACCCCTTCTATTGGCACCAGTTGCGAATTGGGGATACGTTTGGCCGCCAGCTTACCGAGTTCCGGATAATTGCCCAGTAATTTCTTTGCCTCTTCAGAAGCATTGGCTTTACCAAGGGCAGTGCGGTCGCGCTGACCAATGATGAGCAGCGTGGGTACTTTGATGTTAGGGAATTCGTATACTACCGGCTGGGTAAAAATCATGTCGTAGGTAAGCGCTGCATTCCAGGCTACCCGAGGGTAGTCGGGGTGTAATGTCCAGGAGGCGAGCAGTGCTGCCCATTTTTCGTACGCGGGCGACCATTGACCTGCATAGTAGTTTTCCAGCTGGTATTTTTTGATCTTCTCGTAATTCTGCGCCAGTTCGCCTTTGTACCATTGATCGATATTCTGGTAAGGGACATGCAGTTTCCAGTCTTCGAGCCCGATCGGATTTTCGAGGATCAGCTTTTCTGTTAAGTTGGGATACATGAGGGTAAACCGAACGGCCAACATGCCACCCATCGAGTGGCCGAGGATCGCCGTTTTCGTAACGCCCAGCGAGTCGAGCAGTAATTTGGTGTTTTGTGCCAGTAGTTGAAAAGTATATTGAAGATGCTGCGGTTTGGACGATTTGCCGAAACCTACCTGGTCGGGAATAATAACCCGGAAGCCTTTGTTGCTGAGCGAGGCGGCCGTGCTATCCCAATAAGCGCCGCAGAAGTTTTTGCCGTGCAGTAGCACAATCACCTTGCCGTTCGGTTTAGCCGGCTTCACGTCCATAAAAGCCATGCGGAGGTTTTGGCCCTGCACATTTAGTGGGAAGTAATTTACCTCGTAAGGATACTTATAAGCGCTGAGGTCGGCGTCCTGCGGGGTGGGTTGCTGGGCAAAAGCCAGCGTTATAATAAATAATGAAACGATCGTTAGAATAGATTTCCTGCACATGTTCGTTGGCTTTTGATATTTAAAGGAACTAAAACGAGCAAATAGTGAACCGGTTTTAGATGGTAGACAGATACAGGAAAGATAGGAGGACGATATAACCTGAGCGGCGGGTAAGCGGCACATAAGCGGACGGTGAGCGGCCGGTTGTACACGTTTTGGCGTGAGAGGGGGGTATTGCGACAACCCGATTGAAATCGTATTCCCTTCCTGCATCCTTCGACCATCCTTGCTGGTTCCTTGCTGAAACCTCCCTGTTTTAGCTACTTTACAGCAACAATCAGCAAGGATGCAGCAACGATCTTGGTCAGATGCCCTGTATTTCCCCCGCCCGGCCAGCGGTTTGCCGTTGAAGGGAGTGACACAACGGGGGCTTAATAGCCGCACTTCAGCTTGTTCCATGATTATTCAACTGGCTGGTAATCATAGCTTAAAGAGATATGGCAGTTTGATTACATTAATTTAAAACCTATTAAAGCCTTAATCCCGAGTAATTTCGTACCTTTGCGCCTTCTTTTGGAGTGCTGTCTGTTTTTTGGTCTGAAAAAGTTGTACTGACTGGGGTTACGGATAGCTAAAAGGTTGAAAATTATGCAAATAAGAAACATCGCTATCATCGCGCACGTAGACCACGGCAAAACTACCCTGGTGGATAAAATCCTTCACCAGACTAACGTTTTCCGTTCGAACCAGGAAACTGGTGACCTGATCATGGACAATAACGACCTTGAAAGGGAGCGCGGTATCACCATTCTCGCTAAAAACGTATCTGTACAATATAAAGGCGTGAAAATTAACGTTATCGATACTCCAGGCCACGCCGACTTCGGTGGTGAGGTTGAACGAGTATTGAAAATGGCCGACGGCGTTATCCTGCTCGTGGATGCGTTTGAAGGACCAATGCCCCAGACCCGTTTCGTACTTCAGAAAGCATTGCAGCTGAACCTGAGGCCAATGGTAATTATCAATAAAGTTGATAAACCAAACTGTCGCCCGGACGAAGTACACGATGCCGTATTCGACCTGTTCTTTAGCCTCGACGCTACAGAAGCTCAGCTGGATTTCCCAACCTTCTACGGTTCAGGTAAAAATGGCTGGTTCAACGACTCCAACACTCCTTGCGAAGACATCATCCCCCTGCTGGATGGTATCCTGAAATATGTTCCAGAACCACAGATCCCGGAAGGTAACCTGCAAATGCAGATCACTTCCCTGGACTATTCTACCTTCCTTGGCCGTATTGCCGTAGGTAAAATAACCCGTGGTATAATCAAAGAAAATCAGCCAATTACCCTGATGCAGGCCGATGGTGTGACAAGGAAAGCAAGGGTAAAAGAACTGTACGTATTCGAAAGCCTTGGCAAAAAGAAAGTTACTGAAGTATATGCAGGTGACATTTGCGCTGTGGTAGGTCTTGAAGATTTCAATATTGGCGATACCATTGCTGATGCTGAAAATCCAGAGCAGCTGCCAATTATCAGCGTAGACGAACCTACGATGAACATGACCTTCTCCATCAACAACTCACCATTCTTCGGTAAAGATGGTAAGTTCGTAACGAGCCGCCACCTGCGCGATCGTTTGACGAAGGAACTGGAAAAGAACCTGGCGCTTCGCGTTAACGACAGCGACAACGCAGATAGCTTTATCGTTTACGGTCGTGGTATTCTTCACTTGGGAGTACTGATCGAAACAATGCGTCGTGAAGGTTACGAGTTAACTGTAGGTCAGCCTCAGGTAATCGTAAAAATGATCGATGGCAAACGTAGCGAACCATTTGAAAACCTGGTAGTAGACGTGCCGCAGGAATTTGCTTCTAAAGTAATTGACCTGGTTACCCGTCGTAAAGGTGAAATGCATGTGATGGAAACCAAGGGCGATATGCAGCACCTGGAATTCGAAATTCCTTCACGCGGTTTGATCGGTTTGCGTACGCAAATGCTGACAGCAACAGCAGGTGAAGCTGTAATGGCGCACCGCTTCAACGAATATAAACCATGGAAAGGCCCAATCCCCGGCCGTAACAACGGTGTACTGATCGCTAAAGAAGCAGGTACTACCACCGGTTACTCCCTGGATAAACTGCAGGACCGTGGATTCTTCTTCGTAGATCCGGGAGAAGAAGTGTACAAAGGCATGATTATCGGTGAAAACAGCAAACCAGGCGACCTGGTAGTAAACGCAAATGAAGGCAAGAAACTGACCAACATGCGTGCTTCGGGTACCGATGGTGCTACCAACATTGCGCCTAAAACACTGATGACACTTGAAGAATGTATGGAGTACATCCAGCAGGACGAGTGCATCGAGGTTACGCCTAACTTCATCCGTATGCGTAAAGTATACCTGGACGAAGAAGATCGTAAGAAATACTCTAAAATGATGAAAATCGAAGAAGCTTAGTCTTCGGGTTTTCCAAAGCATAAAAAAGGCGTACTGAAAACCAGTACGCCTTTTCTTTTTTATCGTTACGATTACAATAGGCCGCCTAATGGGCCCAGCATTCCGCCGGCAACGTCTTTCATTTCCGCTTCCCAGGCGCTTTCGGCATTCTTCAATGCGCGGTTAAGGGCCGTGAGCAGCAGGTCTTCCATTTCTTCCTTTTTATCGGCAGCAAACAGGTGTTCCGCAATGTCGATGCTTTTTACTTCGCGGTTACCGGTAACCGTTACTTTAATTGCGCCATCGCCAGCTTCACCGTCCATTGTTACACCAGCCAGGCGTTCTTTACTTTCTTTCATTTTCTGCTGCGCTTCCTGCAGCTTTCCGAAGATATTACCGAACATATTCTAAGCTTTTTGCGGCAAAGATAGTGGCTGTTAGCCAGAGAATTGCGTATCTTAACGCCCATGATGGAAACAGATGTTTGTATTATAGGCGCGGGCCCGGGTGGCGCTACGGCGGCCTTACAGCTTAACAAGCTGGGGATATCCTGCGTGGTGGTAGATAAAGCGGTGTTTCCCCGCGATAAAGTATGCGGGGACGGGCTTAGCGGCAAGGTGATCATGCACCTGCAGCGTATAGATCCCGAAATGGCGCAGCGGTTTCGCGATACCGTAGTCAAAGAAGACAGTTGGGGCGTACGGTTCGTATCGCCCGGCAGGCTGCATATAGATGTGCCGTATAAACCCAATTATAGCAGGGCAGCCGATCTGCCCGAAGGTTTCGTTTGCAAACGTATGGAGTTCGATAACTTCCTGGTGCAGGAGTTGAAGCGCGCTAATACAAACATTCGTTTATTCGAAGGCGTTAGTATCGATAAATACGAGCTGAAGGATGATGGATACGAAGTGTCCGATTCAAAAGGCGACTTTAAAGTAAAGGCCAAACTGTTGATAGTGGCCAATGGCGCACACTCTTCCTTTACGAAAGAAGTGGCGGGCATTAAGATGGAACCGGAGTATTATGCCGCCGGCATACGTGCTTATTACAAGGGCGTTACCGGTATGCAGCAGGACAGTTTTATAGAACTGCACTTCCTGAAATCGCTGCTGCCCGGCTACCTTTGGATATTCCCGCTGCCTAACGGCGAAGCCAATGTGGGCATGGATATGCTGTCTGAAGATGTGCGTACGAAGAAAGTAAACCTGAAGAAATTACTGACAGATACGATAGCCAACGATCCTATTTTCCAGGAGCGGTTTAAGCATGCGGAGATGGTATCGCCGCTGGAAGGTTACGGGCTGCCGCTTGGTAGTAAAAAGCGGCCTATATCCGGTAACCGTTATATGCTGGCCGGTGATGCCGCTTATCTTATTGATCCGTTTACGGGCGAGGGAATAGGCAATGCGATGTATTGTGGTGTATATGCGGCTAACCAGGCGGCCGAAGCATTGAAGACGAACAGTTTTTCTGCCGAAGCGCTTGCTGGTTATGATATAGCCGTATACCGTTCTTTATGGCCAGAACTGCAACTGAGCCACCGTTTACAGAAACTCGTGAAATATCCGCGCCTGTTTAACTGGCTGATGAAAGCGGCTACACGAAACAAACAGTTACAGGAACTGGTATCGTGCATGTTCTATGAAATGGACATCCGTAAAAAACTGACCCGACCATCATTTTACTTCAAACTTTTACTGAACAGATAATGAAACGTTTTTCGGTTTACGTAGCAGCCCTATGCTTACTCTCTACCGCCGGATTGCGCGGGCAGTCTGCATTATACACAGAAAAAGGCGGTGTTCTTTCGCTTACACAACAAGGGGCGTCGCACTTTGCGGGTTTGCCGCTGAAGTGTATGCAGCAGCCGTTTCCTTATAAAACAGGTATCGTTTTCAGCGATAGTTCGCTTATTACGGAGCCTAAAAATTATCATCCTGCATTTTATGGTTGTTTCGACTGGCATAGCAGTGTACATGGTCACTGGATGCTGGTGCGACTGTTAAAGATGTTCCCGGCCATGCCTGAAGCTGCGGTGATCCGTGCAAAGCTGGCGGAAAACCTTACGGCGGATAACATTTTGCAGGAATTGAAACTTTACCGCAACAAAGAGAATAAAGGTTTTGAACGTATTTATGGCTGGAGCTGGTTGTTGCAGTTGGAAACAGAACTGCTTACCTGGGACGATCCGCTGGGCAAAGAGTTAGCGAAAAATGTGGCGCCACTGGCCCAATACTTCTCCCGCTCTTATGTAGATTTTCTGAAGAAACTGGCCTATCCGATTCGTGTAGGCGAGCATACCAACCTGGCGTTTGGGCTTAGTCTGGCCTGGGATTATGCAACGGCAGTAAAGGATACCGATTTGAGAGTGTCTATCCGCCAGGCAGCGAACAAGTTTTACATAAACGACAAGGCGTGTCCGGTTGCGTATGAGCCAGGCGGTTACGATTTCCTGTCGCCCTGCCTCGAGGAGGCCGACCTGATGTGGCGCGTGCTTGAACCGGCAGCTTACCAGAAATGGCTGAAAGCATTTTTGCCTGCTATCTATGTGCCAGGCTCTAACTTTCTCACGATTGGTATGGTGAAAGACCGTACAGATGGCAAACTTGTACACCTCGATGGTTTGAACCTGAGCCGTGCGTGGTGCCTCTACAACATTGCTCGCCATGCGGGCAGTAACGAGCCTGCGATCCGCGGTTTGGCTAAACGTCACCTGGAGGCATCGCTGCCTAATGTGGCGAGTGGCGATTATGCGGGCGAGCATTGGCTGGCGTCGTTTGCCGTGTATGCGTTAACGGCGGAGTAGCGTAAGCTTAAACATATTGGAGAGGAGGGCAGTACTGTCCTCCTTTTTTATTTGGGGACCGGCTCCAGGAAGATAATTCAGCCGCCGTTGCGACGCTCCGTTCAGCGGTGGGATGGGGATTGGGCTGTGTATACCTGGTTATTGCGTATATACGGAGCGGCGGTGTAAACATGGCATCTGGTATTGTGATGTGGTGGTTTTTGAATAAGTGGCGGTGTATACATAGACGTTGCGTGTACTTCGCCCTTCGGTGTATACACCGTCGCCTTTCGAACAAAGAATCGCATCAGCCTTCCCTTAATTTGTCCCTGCTATCCGCTAAGCTGCCGATATCCCGGTTTTTACCCGTATTTTTGACCTCCGATCCCTTACCGGATTTAATTATCAGCCCATGAGCCGTGCCGCCCGCATCTTTCTGCTATGGACTGGCAGCTTACTTTTAATGTTGCCGGTGTTGCTGCGCGCGCAAAACATGAGCGTTTCCATCTCTTCTCCACCTTCCTGGCTTGCTCCCTACCATCCCGATCTTAACCGAAAACCCAATCTCCGGGAGGTCGAAAACGGATATTATGAAGTGTTGTACGAGGAGCAGCATCATGTGGAGAAGAAAACCGTATATCATCACAGCATCCGCAGGATTATTACAGAAGCCGGTGTACAGAACGGCGCAGAAATATCTGTAGAATACCGGCCGGCGTACGAAAAGCTTTATTTCCACGAGGTGCAACTGCGGCGTAATGGCAAAGTGATCAGCATACTTGATGCGTCAAAATTCAAATTTCTGCAACAGGAAAAAGACCTGGCGCAGTTTATCTATAGCGGCACCGGTACGGCGCTGCTGTTTCCCGAAGATGTTCGTAAGGGCGATGAGCTGGAGTATGCTTACTCCATTGTTGGCCGCAACCCCATCTTCGAAAACAAATACTTCAACTCCTTCTACTTTTCGGCCGACGAGCCGGTGCTTAACTTCTACCGTACGCTGATTGCCTCGCCCGAAAGGAAGCTGCGTTTTAACAGCATGAACGATGCGCCTGAACCAAAGGAATCGGTGCTGAATGGCTTTAACCTGTATGAATGGGACCTTGGCGATTCGCTGTATACCGGTGAGTCAGGAGAAGAGGGAACGAGCGAAATGCCTTATACCCAGGTCACCGAGTATACTTCATGGTTGCAGATAATAGACTGGGCAAAAAAGATCAATTATACATCGGCTAACGGCAGTAACCTGTTGGCGAAAATAGCAGAACTAAAAGCAGCATCGGGTAACGATACGTTGAAGTATATTACCGGCGCCATCCGTTTTGTGCAGGACGATATCCGTTACATGGGTATCGAAATGGGCGAGTACTCACATCGCCCCAACGAGCCGGATAAAGTGCTGGCGCAGCGTTTTGGTGATTGTAAAGATAAATCGCTGTTATTGTCCACCTTACTAAAGGCACAAGGCGTTCATGCTTATATCGCCTATGTTAACACCTACCTCGAAGGCGATGTCGTCGATTTTTATCCTTCACCTTACGCCTTTAACCATGCCATTGTAATGATGGATTTTCATGGAAAAGAATATTGGATAGATCCGACGATCGCTTACCAGCGCGGTCAGTTGGACAAGCGCGGCGCACTGCCTTACGGCGCGGCGCTGGTGATCGGCAATGGGAGTAAAGGTTTTTCTTTCATCAAAGGAGGTACGGACGGAGGAATAAAAGTGAAAGAGAAGTACGTGCTTTCCCGGGATAACTACAAAGCATCAACACTCGAAGTAAAAACTTCGTATACGGGCAGCTTTGCAGACGATGTGCGGGCGCAGTTCGCCGGCTCCAGCCTGGGCTCGAAGGAGCGTGGCTTCCGGGATTTTTATGGAGAAACATACAGCGGCGTAACGGTAAAAGACTCGCTGTACACGAAAGACAAAGAGGACGAAAACGTATACGAGGTGTTTGAAAGCTATAACATCGGGCAGCCCTGGGTATACGATACAGCACTGAACAACGGCAGTCTCAACTTCGTTTCAAAAGTAAAGATGCTATCGGACCAGGTGCCGTATGTAACCAACCGTTCCAGGAAAAGTAATGTTTGGCTAAAGTATCCTTACAGCATCGATTACGAGATAGAGCTGCATATGCCGGCCACCTGGAGTAATGCTCCCGAACCTGTGCATATCAGCAATGCCTATTACCGCTTTGATTTCGATGCGGTGATTAAGGGCGACCTGGTGACGCTTAAATACAGGTATGAAACCTTTGCGGCCGAAATTCCAAACGCTTATATGGAATCTTATATACCGGAAGTTTCGGCTATTGCTACTTCGGTAAACCTGCTGTTTTCCTACAATCCATATGGAGTGGGAGGTTACAACAGATTTGCGCCCGATGGTGGCTGGAACTGGCTGATGGTGGCGCTGGGTATAATGTTCACCATGATGTTCACAGTAATGGCCGTATTGTATTCCCGCCGCAGCGTGTTACCGTTAAGAGACCGCATAAATCCGTTACCAATCAACGGATGGCTGATAATAATGGGTATCGGTCTTTGTTTCCGCCCGTTTTATATGCTGCTGGCGCTGGCAGGTATGGATACGTTTTACTACAGCACCTGGCAGGATATGATGAAAATATCTTCCGGTAACGAGGTGACTATCCTGCAATTGGGCCTTGTGATGCTGGTGTGCTGCCAGGTATTGCTGGCGGTGTTCTCCGTAATGCTTTGTTTCCTGTTCTTTCATCGCCGCGATATTTTCCCGCGCACGATGATCGCTTTTTATATTATCCAGCTGGTGATATTTGCGGCTATCCGTTTGTTACCTTCTTCCCTATTCCTGCATCAAACCCTGGTACACGAAGGCATAACAGAAGTGGTGGTATTGGTAATGGCCGCAGCGTGGATTCCTTACCTGGCTGCAGCGAAGCGTGTGAAGGAAACCTTTGTAATACCGCATGACTCGCAGCTGGTATATGAAGAAGAGATCGTGGAGGCGCCTCCGACGTTAGCGCCCTATTCTCCACTTGTAGAAGGGGTGGTGGTCAGGCCGAGGAGGACGCCGGGGCAATATGGCTGGTATCGGCCTGCAGATGATTCGGTTGCAGAGAACGTAGCTACGGATATTGCAGCGAACCAGGGAACCGGTAACCTCGATGCGAGGGAAGGTGATGCCATGTTGAAGACTAATGAAGTTAAGTATACACCACCGGCCGAACATAATTCGGTGTTAACACCGTCAGAAACGTTCCCGGAAGATAGTGAGGAAGTGACGAATGGTTCGGTGTATACACCGACAGCAGCGGATAATCTTCAGGCGACGATCAATGCCATTAACAACGGAGGTGATCAGGTATCAGCATCAGATGATGATGATCATATCGCTACGGTGCATACACCAACAGTAGCGGATGATATGCAGGCGATCAATGCCATTAAGAATGGAAGTGATCAGGTATCGGTATCAGATGATAATGATCATATCGCCACAACAGTAGCGGATGATATGCAAGCGACGATCAATGCCATTAAGAATGGAGGTGATCAGGTATCTGCATCAGATGATGATGATCATATCGCCACGGTGCATACACCAACAGTAGCGGATGATATGCAGGCGATCAATGCCATTAAGAATGGAAGTGATCAGGTATCAGCATCAGATGATGATGATAGCGAACAGGCCTCGGAGAATATACCAACAACTAATGGCCATGCTGCCGCAGATGATATATTGGCGACCATCAATGCTATGAGAGGTGGGGGTGGGCAGGCGTCTGCATCAACCCATAATGATAATGGTTCGGTGTATACACCAGCAATTGAAAGTAACGGACACGCCGCCGCAGACGATATCCTTGCAACTATCAACACGATGAGAAACGGTGAAGCATCAAATACGCCGGCATCAGAGAACATCAACGATAGCGAACAAACACCATCCCGCATCCCCCGCCCCTGGATGACGCCCGAGGAAGGTAGTGATCCGGGCGATTGCGTCGACAATGGAACGGTTACAGTTACTTCTACCATCATAGATACACAGAATATATCCGAAACGCCTGCCGCTGATAATACTGCTGCAGACAACATCCTTAAAACTATCCGCTTCCTGCACGCACTCAGGAGTCAGGAGGAAGACGGCCCCATGGACGGCCCCAATATTTTAATGATCAACGAAAATGATGGGGAAAACAAACCCGCGCAATCGGCCGACGACATCATGGAAACGATTAAGGCTATGCGCGATCAAAAAAACGGGGACCAGTAAAACCAGCCCCCGTTACTAATATGGTTTATATACTTACCGAATCGAAAATCACTACTTTCTCCCAATAGTCTTTACAGGTATCCACGAAATTCAGATGTACCGGGTGTACCTGGTAAATATCATGATCTTCCTGGCTGTCGAATACCGTAAGCAGGCAGTAACTGTAGCTGCGGTCAATCACCGGACGGTCGGTAGAAGCGGGTTTCCCCAGGTTAAATGTTTTAATCACTTCCACTTTAGCAAGTTCGCTCACACCGCTTTCAAAAGCTTTGATCTCATCCGCAGAAAGACCGGCTTTGAGATAGAAATTTACTACATGCACAAATTTCTTGTTTGTCATGGTTATAGCTGTTTAATGTTGATTAATGTATTTACGCACGTTCCACGCGTTTACAATGTACACCAGCAAAAGAATAAGTACCGTACTCACCACCGTCATAACGCCAGGGTAGGGCGATACGAACATTTGCTGTTTGGCCAGCTGAACAGAAGCCCACCACTGTAATGCGCTCACCAGTAAGAAACAGGCCCCGCCAATAATGAAATACATCGGCACAAATTGCTTCATCAGGTATCGTTGTAGCTGCCTTGGCGCTGCGCCCAGCGTAATTAACAACTGTATCTCGTACTTGCACGACTCTACCACCAATTGTATGAACATGCTGAACACCAGCAGTGCAAACAACAATAATATCAACCCAAAAAAGCTAACGGCAGAAGTAATGATGTCTACAATCCCGCGATAGCGGCTGAAGCGCAGTTTTTCTTCGTTGGTACTATACTTATGTTCCTTGAGGAACTGCACCAGTTGAGGGTTCGAAGGATCTTTCGTTTTTACGATCACCCTCGATGGTTTTTTGGTTGCCTGCCCTCCATACTTTTTATTGGCCCAGTTCATAAATGACTGTGGCACCAATATAGTGGTAATGCGGTCGGAAAAGCCGGCGATCTTACCGGTAAACGACTCGCCGGTAATATCATTATAGATCGTGATTTTGATGGCCGCCGCCGCCATAATGGTTTCCTGTGATACCTGCGGTGAGCCCTGCCCAATGGCAAACACGAAGTTGTACAGGTCGAGGAAGCTGTTGGGCACAATGATGGGCAGTTCGCCCTGTCCCTCTTTCCAGTTCCAGTTCTCGGTTTTTACATCTACATAATCATTGGGCATCGATTCAAAAAACAACATCGACTGAATACCGAATGCAGGAATTTCGGCCATCACCTTAAACTGGTTGGAGGTAATGTAGCTGAACGAATCAATGAAGGGTTGTTTACTAAGCTCCTGGATCTCACTATCGCTGAACGCATTGGCGCTCTCATTGCCAGAGGTTTCGTTAGTAATTTTTTTGTTGATAACGAGATAGTCGATCGTTTCGCTGGCGTTGGCACTGCCGTGTAGCAGCTCGTTAAAGTTCGTATTTACCTGCGCGGCAATCAAAATCAGTAACATGGCCACCCCAAGTCCTATACCTGCCATCAGGAATCGTACCCTGCCAATGCCGGTGCGGATGATCTTTTTCAGTAAAGCAAAAAATTGTTGCATGTAGCAATAGCGTTAAAGGTGGTAATGGTCGTGGTAGTTAAATCGCTGGTCATCATCAAGGTCGGTGAGGATGAAGCCTGCATTCCGTGCGGTACATTCTGCGGCAATCAGTTCGGCAGCGCGGCTCGCATTGGCGTCGTCGAGGTGACTGAATGGCTCGTCCATCATCAGCCATTCGAAGGGCTGCATCAGGGCGCGAATGATCGCGATGCGCTGGCGTTCGCCATAAGAGAGGGTTCTGGCGCTCTGCTGCAATACGTGGGTTACACGCAGTTGTTCGGCCATTTCCTGTATTTTTTCTGCGGGATGATAAGGTTTGGGCAGCATTACTCTTTTGAGTTCTATGTTCTCCCTGGCAGTTAGCTGGTCGAACAGGCGAAGGTCTTGGAACACCACACTTATTTTCTGCTGACGAAGTTCAGCCAGCTCCTCGCTGCTGTACTGCGGCCAGGGTTTTCCGTTAAAGGACACACTGCCCGTATAGTCGTAGCGGATGTTGTACAGGTAATGTATAAGCGTGGTTTTGCCGGTACCGGAGGGGGCTTTTATTTTGATAAAACGCCCTGGCCGGAACGTAATGTTGCTATTCCATACATCCGACTGCTGCTGGAGAATTTTGTCCCGCAGGGGGATGGGTACCAACTGGTTAAGTGCGATTTCCATGTTGCGCTGTGTGGTTAAATGCCTGACCGGCGGTATGCCGGGTCAATAAAACTAATACAAATCTTTGCGCCGCCAAGCGGGTGCATAAAAAAAGCTGTCCCGCAGGACAGCTTTTTTATCAGTTATAACTGAAATATAATTTATGGAACAGCTACTACTGTATCTACAGCTACTGCAGCATCGTCAGCAACAGTTGTATCTTCTGAAATATCTTCCCACATTTTACGCTGTGCAGCCTGTTTAGCCTGAATAGCTTTACCAGCTTTCAAACCGAAGTTGATGAGCTGCACCAGTGAGTTCTGGTCCTGCTTTTTGAAGTTCAGCACGAACTTAGAGGTAGACACGCTGCCGCTTGGCTTTTCGCTTACCATGCGAATGTCTTTGAACAGTGTTTTCAGTTCTGCTTCTACTTCAGGAGCGTCCATTTCGTTCAGCGGAGCGCTGGCCAGGATTTTCTCGAGGTCAACGTAAAGAACAGCAGGGCTGCCTTTAGCTTCGCTCAGTACTTCCGGAGCAACAACCGCTTTACCTTTACCAGCCTGGTATTCGGCCTGTAAAGCAGCATCAGATGCTACGATAACGTCTTTAGTATCGATGTAAACAGAGAAACCGGCAGGGCCCATTTCTTCTTTCATGATGTATTTGTCGCCTTGTTTAGTAAAGGCCTGCTGTACCATAGGAGAGTTCATTACCTTCTCGAAAGAAGCTTTATCACCTACTTTCAGGGAAACCAGCCATTTAACTTCTGTTTTGTTGTAGCTGTAGGTGGTGTCCCACTCAGATACAGTTTTAACAGTTTTGAAATCAGAAGCAACAGCTACGATCTCACCTTTAAATGCTTTCAGTACATCTTCCAGGGAAAGACCTGATTGAGCCATACCCATGTTAACCAGACCGTCCATACCAGCTTCTTTGATGATGTCGCCGATCATACGGAGGTCGAAGTTGAGCAGGGCAAAACCGTCGATGTTAGAAGAAGGGTATTTTTCCAGCATAGCGAGGTTAACACCTTCCCAACTGTATTTCTTCATGATCTTAGCCAGTGCGTCGCTGGAGTAAGACTTCATTTCTGAAACGATCTTACCATTCTCGAAGTTAACAGTAGCAGTGTAGTAAGCACCTTCATACAGTTTTTTCAGGCTGGTCATCATCATCGCTGCAGCAGCACCCTGGTCCAGGTTGTAGATAGAACTCAGGTTTACGAAAGCCGCCACGTCTGCTTTTTCTTTCATCAGTTTTTTGAAACCTTCGATGCTGTTAGCAGACTCGCTCTCTTTCAGTTTGAAGAGGCGGGTAAGTTCTACTTTACCAGCAGCAGCTTCGCCATCGCCAGATCCGCCTTGTACGGAAACAGCGATAACAGTTTCTTTGTTCCAGCCTACAACTGCGCTTTCAACCTCTGCATATTTGAAATCAGCACCTTCAGTTTTGATAGAAACTGCGGCGTTATGTTTTTTCAGGAATGCTTCGAATTTAGCACCGTCATCCAGTTTAGCGATCAGGTCTATCACTACATTGCGGGTAGTGTTAGGCGTAACTGCGATATACAGGTTGCTTTTGATATCGAGACCTGAGTTCTCGATTTCTTTGAATCCTTTCAGCACAGGATTAGAAGTGTCCTGGCCGGTTTGTAAGGTTTCAAATACTTTATCCATGGTAAGTCCGCCGGATGCGATCTTATCCTGGATCTGTTTCCCATCGATACTCAGCACAAAAGCTGCTTCTTTGGGAATGTGCTTGCTCTGCGTGGGTACTTTAGAGCAAGACGACAACGCTACCACTGCGGCAGCACCGATCGTCAACAAAACTTTGGAAATGTTCTTTTTCATAAAAGAGAAAAACGTTAAAGGTTTTTGAGAATTAGGAGCGAAAATACAACGTTTTTTGCTAATGCGTTCCGAATCTTTATAGCTGGACTAATTTGGGCGGTAAATGGCCTGCTTTTGACAGCAGACAATAAAATCGATGATTATCAGTTTATTAACAAAGCCGTATCAAAGTTAAAACCTGTGCTATGACCATTTATCAGTCTTATGCCCAGTCTATTATAAAAAATAAATATCTGATAGTTTTATATACCTTTGTATTAATCAGTGATTCATAACCGTTTATTGAAAAAGCCGATGTTCCTAATCATGTTACAGTACATCCGTCCGCTGGCCGCCATCGACCACTACCTGGATGCACATAAAATCTTCCTGGACAAATATGCCCAGAGCGGACATTTTATCTTGTCCGGCAAGCGCAAACCCCGCACGGGTGGAATTATTCTGTGTAAAGCATCTTCACGCAGGGAGGTGGAAGCCATTCTTGCCGAAGATCCGTTCGATAAGCTTCAGTTGGCATTATACGAGGTAATAGAAATTGAACCAACTTTCTGCGCGCAGGAATTAGAGAATCTTATCTAGCAGTTGAAAAACTAACATCCAAAGTCTAAGTACAGGTCGCGCTCAATTGTAATCTGCTCTTTAAACATTGTCGTGTTTGCTGGCAGTTTGCCCAAACAATTCCTTCCATTCAAGGTTTAGGCCGCGCTTTGCGTTTACTCTAAGATATAAATCACCTTTGTTAGCCACTTGGCCGTATCCTGTTCGGATGCGGGGTCGGTAACGTATTGCTCTATTACCGGGTACTTGTGTTTCAGGTTTCGTGTACTGAGGTAGGCGTCTATCGCGGTATGCGCTTCGGGCGTTTTCTCATAAGGGCCGTAAAAGTCTACATACACAGCTTTTGCGGTGTTAAGCGTAAACAGTTTCAATTTCGGACCGGCTTTGCTGTCGGCCGGGATGGGTATAGCCGTAGCAATATCAGTTTTGCCACTTTTCTCATCATAACTAAATACGAGGCCGGTTGGTACGCCAGGAGGTAAACCAGCGGCGGTTACGGTTTCGTATACTTCGGGCAGGCTGGCGGCAATGTACTTATCAATTTCGGAGATGGGTATTGTTTTACGTGCAACAGCGTAGGTTGTTGCAGGGAATTCGGTTTCCTTTACTTGCCATTTACCGGCTTCCGGGGTTGCGCCGGCTTCGGGTTTATGACTTTCCACTGCTTTCTTCATATTATCCAGCCCCTGCTGGAAATCTTTTTCCAATGCACCTTTCATAAACATACCCATGATATTCTGCGGGCGTTGGTACTCGGCATCAAATCCCCAGTTCACCTTGGTTTTTCCGTCCGTTTCTTCCAGGGTAAAAAAGATGTTCGCTTCGGAGCTAAAGGGTTTAAAGAAGTATATTTTCTGTTTGATTTCTTTGTATGGCGTAAGAGAGATGTGTTGCAGTTTGCCTTCACCAAGCTTTTCACCTTTCCAGGAGGTGTATGCGCCTTCGGTGCCATCGGTGCCCGTAATGGTGTACACGGCAGCGGTGTCGGCCTGTCGCCAGGTACTCCATTTATTGAAGTTTTCGAATTTAACAAGATGCTCCCAAACCACATTGGCAGGAGCATTCACCTGTATGGATCGTTCTACGTGTAGTTGCGATGGGGCGGCAAAAAGGAGTATTAGAAAGAGCGCAGCCAGCACGCCTACGATCCAGGCGAGAACTTTTAGTGCTTTCATAAAAGGTAAGTTTAGGCCTACTAAATATAGCTCTTTTTAGGCTGCGGTGCGTTGGCGTCAAAAAAAATCCGTATCCCTTATAGTTTTTCGTATAACCATAAGGGGTACGGACCAATGTTTTGTGCTAGGAGGTTGGCTTGAGGATTATTCTTTTTCTTTAGTGGCGGCTCCTTTGTCTTTGTCGAACTTCTTTTCGGCCGCCTGGGCTTTGTCGAAGTCGAGAATTACAGAGTTGATACAGTAGCGCAGGCCTGTTGGCGGCGGGCCGTCGTCAAAAACGTGACCCAGGTGCGCCTTACAACGGCCACACTGCACTTCTGTGCGCTGCATACCATGCGTGTTGTCGGGCGTGTAAAGAACGCTTGTTTTTGAAATAGGCTGGTAAAAACTTGGCCAGCCGCAGCCACTTTCAAATTTGGTGTCCGAAACGAAAAGCGGGTTACCGCATGCCGCACAGTAATAAGTGCCTTTTTCCGTTGAGTTCCAGTATTTGCCTGTGAATGCCCATTCTGTGCCTTTTTCCCTCGCTATCTCATACACTTTTTGTGGTAATACTTTTTTCCACTCCTCCTCGGCCATGTTTACCTTACTAGTGTCCGTACGTGAGTATACGGGATTCTTTTTATCCTCCATATGTTTGGCATTTTTCCCACTTTGCTGGGAGTATGAACAGTTACTAACAAAAACGGATAAAACCAAAATTACCAGATTCCACGATTTCATATCTTAATTGATTACCTGTTAACTACATTTTAACACCAATATTCATACCATTGATGTATCACAGTTAAAGGTACGAATTAGGCAACGTATTGGATTGTGGCGGAAAAGAACGACATAGATTTTAACAAAATGTACTGCATATCGGGTGTTGAAAAGCACCGGGGACAATTAAAGACGGTTAATCGTCATTAACAAGTAATGAATTGCTACATTTGCGCAAAAGGCAGGAAGTGGCTGATATCATCAATTTATTACCCGATAACATAGCAAACCAGATAGCCGCCGGTGAAGTAATTCAACGCCCGGCTTCGGCAGTGAAAGAACTGCTGGAGAACGCCGTGGACGCCGGCGCTACAGAAATACAACTCATTCTCCGCGACGCCGGTAAAGAACTGGTGCAGGTGATAGATAACGGAGGAGGAATGAGCGAAACGGACGCGCGGATGTGCTTCGAGCGCCATGCCACCTCGAAAATTAATACGATCGACGATCTGTTCCAGATCCGCACAATGGGCTTCCGTGGCGAGGCGCTGGCATCTATTGCCGCAGTATCGCAAGTGGAAATGAAAACCCGCAAGCCAGACTCGGAACTGGGCACTTATATAGAGATAGATAACAGTGTCGTGAAAAAGCAGGAGCCCTGCCAGGCACAGGCGGGTACGAGCATTTCAATGAAAAATCTGTTCTTTAATGTGCCGGCCCGCAGGAACTTCCTGAAAAGTAATGCGGCGGAAATGCGTCATATTGTAGACGAGTTCATCCGTGTGGCGATGTCGTTCCCCGAATTGCAATTTTCCCTTAATAATAACGGACAGGAACTGTTCCACCTCGAAAAAGGATCGCTGAAGCAACGTATTGTGGCTATTCTCGGCCAGCACTACAATGCTAAACTTGTAGCGGTGAAAGAGGCTACGGACTATATGGACCTGAACGGGTTTGTGGGCAAACCGGAAACGGCGAAGAAAACCCGCGGCGACCAGTTCTTTTTCGTGAACAACCGTTTTATCAAAAGTCCTTACCTGCACCACGCGGTAATGAACGCTTTCGCGGAAATGATCCCGACCGACAGCTACCCGCTGTACGTGTTGTTTATCGACCTCGATCCTGCACATGTGGACATTAACGTGCATCCTACCAAACAGGAAATAAAATTTGATGATGAAAAGGTGATGTATGCGTTCGTGCAGTCGGCCATCCGCCACGCACTCGCACAGTTTAGCGTAACACCCGCACTCGACTTCGATCTGGACCCTGGCATTCAGAGCCTGGATGCGGTGTCTAAACCGTTTACCCGTGAAGAACAGGCGCAATCGGCCAATAGTTCTATCTACAAAAGTTTTACACAAGCCAACCAGGCGCACGTAATCGATAAAAGCAGCAATAGTAATCTCCGCCACTGGAAAGACCTCTACGAAGGGCCACGCCCGGCATTGGGAGGCTATACCAGCCCGTCGGATATTGAACCGCAGCCACAAATGCCTGCTGCTACCGCCTCTGTGATAGACGAGCGCTGGCAGGAAGTAGGCACCGGCCAAAAGGTGCCAATGCAGGTACATCAGCAATACATTTTGTCGCATATTAAGTCTGGTTTCATCCTGATAGATCAGCAGGCTGCCCACGAAAGGATTTTGTACGAGCGTTATAACCGTGCATTGTCTGAAACGCCGGTGCCTACACAGCAAAGCCTTTTCCCCCAAACGTTACATCTGTTGCCTGCCGATGCGGTACTCGTGTCGGAAATGCTGGCGGATTTAAATGCTTTGGGTTACGATCTGGAGCCTTTCGGAAACAACACTTTCATCGTTCGGGGTACACCTGCCGATATTCAAACGGGTAACGAACAGGCCACCATCGAAGGGTTGCTGGAACAATTCAAGAACTTTAGCCACGAACTGAAGCACAACCGCCGCGAGCAGTTGGTACGTTCTATGGCGCGCAATAACGCTATTCCCAGGGGAAAACCGCTTACGCCACGCGAAATGCAGAATGTGATCGATGAATTATTTGCCTGCAGTATGCCAAGCGTATCGCCCGGTGGCAGGTTTACCTATATCTCGTTTAAGCTGCAGGACCTGGACAGGATGTTCGAAAGGGGAGCATAATTATCCCCTTAACACCGCTTCTATTTGTTTCATTTGATGATACAGCATTCCAAATGCCTTGTAATTGCGCATGTACGTTTCGTAATGCGCCTTACCAGGCTCAAACACTTTGGTGCCGGGCGGTGGGTTGTAAGCCCACATGTCTATCTCTTTTAACGCGTGCCAGCCCAGTAAAGCGGCTCCCAGTGCGGAAGCGTCGTTTTCTTTTTCAAGCAGCATCGGCAACTGGAAGATGTCGGCCAGCAGCTGTATCCACTGCTCAGAGGCGGTAAACCCGCCACTTACAGACACCTGTTTAACAGGGCCAGCGGTAGTGAGCAGCGCTTCTACAATGCTATAAAGGCTAAATGAAATTCCCTCAATTAACGCACGTTTAAAATGCGCTGCAGTATGGTGTTGGTGGACGTTGGCAAAACTCCCGCTGGCGCGACTGTCCCACACGGGGGCGCGCTCGCCCTGCAGGTACGGCAGGCATAGTAATCCTTCGCAGCCCGGTGGTACAGTAAACGCATCTTCTGTGAAAGCAGCTGCTGAAAAGGCCCCGGGAGTAAGTATCCCGGCCAGCCATTGAACCGCCACTCCGCCATTATTGATTGCCCCGCCGCTCACGTAGCGGTCTTCCAGCACATACGTAAACAGGCGCCCTGTTTCATCGGCCTGCGGATGCGTGGTAACGGTGCGTATGGCACCGCTGGTGCCTATGGTGATGGCGGCTTCGCCGGGATTGATAGCGCCACTGCCCAGTTGTGCCAGGCATCCATCGCTGGCACCGGCAACAAAAACGGTGCTGGTGGCTAGTCCATTAGCGGCAAGTAATGCGGTATGTACAGGAGGTAAAATTTGGGCGGATGGAACGGCAACGGGCAAACGATCTTCTGTAATATCGGCCAGCGCAAGCGCTTCGGCGCTCCACACCTTTTGCCTGATATCGAATAACCCGGTGGCCGACGCAATCGCGTAATCGGTGATGTACGCTTCACAAAGCTGGTAAATAACATATTCCTTGATACCAATAAACTTGTGTGCGGCGTTAAATATAGCAGGTTCCTGGTTTTTTAGCCACATCAGCTTGCAGAGCGGCGACATCGGATGTACCGGTGTGCCGGTTTGCCTGAAAATAGCCTGCCCCTGTGGCGTGTTACGCAATGCAACAGCATAACTTTCGCTCCTGTTGTCGGACCATATGATGAGCGGGGTTAATGGTTTACCTGCAGCATCTACAGCCATGAAGCTGTGCATAGCACTGCTGAAACTCACTGCTGCCGGGGCATAACCCAATTGCGCCGTTACGCTGCGGATGGTTTTCAGAATGGCTTCGTAAAGTTGATGTGCATCCTGCTCGCTGCGGCCAGGCTGGGGCTGGTGGGTGGGATAAGCCTCCCTGCTGTCAGCGATCACTTTGCCGCTGCGCAATACTGCAATGGTTTTGGTGCTGCTGGTGCCAATGTCTACACCCAGGATGTATGGAAGCTGCTCGGTCATAAAAATAATATTACAGTAAGTTAAAAAACACCTACCATTTACGGCGTTTAATTTTTAGATTTAGTACTACTAAGGTCAAATTTAAATCCACGATTATGTCTTTTGAGATAAGGAAGAAAGGTCCCGTGTACGACGTGTGTATTGTTGGTTCGGGAGCAGGAGGTGGTATGGCAGCGAAAGTGCTGGCCGAAGCCGGTTTAAAAGTGGCCTTGCTGGAAGCCGGCCCCAAGTACGATCCTGCCGACCCGGAACAATCGACCCAGCTTAAATGGGCGTACGACTCGCCCCGCCGCGGCGCTAACACCACCCGCCCTTTCGGGGATATGGACGCAGCCTATGGCGGATGGGAAATTAACGGGGAACCGTACACGCAAAAAGGCAAAACGCAGTTCGACTGGTTCCGCTCGCGGATGGTGGGTGGCCGCACCAACCACTGGGGCCGTATTTCTCTGCGGTTTGGCCCGCGCGACTTCAAACATAAAAGTGTAGATGGGCTGGGCGACGACTGGCCTATCAGTTACGACGATGTAAAGCCTTTTTATGATCGCGTAGATAAAATGATCGGTGTATTTGGCACCAAAGAAAATATGCTCAACGAGCCGGATGGCTTCTTTCTTCCCCCGCCTAAACCACGCCTGCACGAGTTGTTACTGAGAGATGCGGGCCGTAAAATTGGACTACCGGTAATTACGTCGCGTATGTCCATGCTTACACGGCCTGTGAACAAAGAGCGTGGTGCCTGTTTCTATTGTGGCCAGTGCAACCGGGGCTGCTCCGTATACGGTGATTTCTCATCCTCTTCAGTATTGGTACGCCCGGCTTTAAAAACGGGTAATGTAGATATGTACGTGAACGCCATGGCCCGCGAAGTAATAACCGATAAAACCGGTAAGGCCACTGCTATTTCGTATGTTGATAAAACGGACCTGCAGGAGTACCAGGTAAACGCAAAGGTGTTCGTACTGGCAGCCAGTGCCTGCGAATCGGCCAGGTTACTGCTTAACTCAAAAAATGGCGGCCACGATAACGGGCTTGCCAACTCCAGCGGGCTCGTTGGCAAGTACCTGCACGATTCCACGGGCTCTTCGCGCCGTGCGTTTCTGCCGCAGCTAATGGACAGGAAACGTTATAACGAAGATGGAGTAGGCGGTATGCACATGTACGTGCCGTGGTGGTTAGATAACAGGAAGCTTGATTTCGGCCGCGGTTACCATATTGAGTTTGGTGGAAGTATGGGCATGCCCATGTATGGTTTCGGCTTTGGTATAGAGGGTTTGCAGGGTAATGTGGAAGGTATGGCCGCAGGTGGTTACGGCGCTTCGCTGAAGAACGATTACCGCCGCTTTTACGGCGCCACCATTGGTATGGCCGGAAGGGGTGAGGCTATTGCGCGGGAAGATAATTACTGCGAGATAGATCCGAACACGGTAGATAAATTCGGCATCCCGGTGTTACGCTTCAACTATACCTGGAGCGAGCATGAGATTAAACAGGCGAAACATATGCAGGATACTTTCGAGCAGTTGATCCATCAGTTGGGCGGGGTGGCTTTGGGTGATAAACCCGGCGTGGAAAAGAATTACGGGCTGGAGAACCCGGGCCGCATCATTCATGAAGTAGGCACCACGCGTATGGGCGACGATGCCAAACGTTCGGTGGTTAACAGGTTTAACCAGGCGCATGATGTGAAGAACCTGTTTGTGGTAGATGGTGGCCCGTTTGTTTCACAGGCAGATAAAAATCCTACCTGGACCATACTGGCGCTGTCGTTGCGGGCGTCCGAGTACATACTCGATGAACTGAAGAAACAAAATATCTAACACTATTCATCAACATAAAAACAACAACATGGATAGGAGAGAATCGCTGAAAGCCCTGGTTATTGGCTCGTTGTCGGCAGGGGCCATGGTTACGGCCTGCAACGAAGAGGGCAAAGAAGTAAAGAAGGATGAAAAGAAAGTGGCAGGCGGTTACGGCCGTACCCCGGAGGAGGTCGAGCGCGATGCGAAACTGAATGCAGAGAAATTTTTCACGGCGGCGGAGTTCACGACTATCGGTATCCTGGTGGACATCATCATTCCGAAAGACGAGCATTCAGGAAGTGCTACCGAAGCAGGGGTGCCCGATTTTATAGAGTTTATGGTGAAAGACCAGCCTCAATACCAAACACCGTTGCGCGGCGGTCTTCGCTGGCTGGATGTATTTAGCCTGAACTCGCACGGAAAGATATTTTCCGAAAGCAGCAATGAGCAAAGATTGGCGATAGTCGATCAGATAGCTTATCCTGCAAAAGCGAAACCAGCACACAGCCAGGGCGTCAACTTTTTTACGACGATGCGGAACCTTACTGCCACGGGTTTCTTCACCAGCAAGGAGGGTGTTAAAGACCTGGGTTATGTGGGTAATACGCCAAATGCCTGGGACGGCGTACCGGATGATGTGCTGAAACAATATGGCGTGGCGTACGATGAGCACTTGCTGCCATTATATATCAAGCCGGAAGACAGAGGTACGATAATGACCTGGGAGGGATAGGTGTATAGTACGCCCCGTAAACCAAATCATCTCAAAATAAAAAAGGCTGCCTGGGTTTTGTACCGGCAGCCTTTCTCTTATCAGGATACATCTATTTTACATTCTCCTTGAAAATCACATTTAACCAACGCAGCATCATGAATATGATAGCGGCAGCAATGCCCAGTAAAAGGAAGTTCACAAGGAAGTAGTTCGCTTTGTTATCGTACTCGTCCCACAGCGTAGCCAGGATGCC
The DNA here is from genome assembly GCF_902168175.1 of uncultured Chitinophaga sp. Classification (GTDB taxonomy): domain Bacteria; phylum Bacteroidota; class Bacteroidia; order Chitinophagales; family Chitinophagaceae; genus Chitinophaga. The sequence continues at coordinate 270,868 of NZ_CABHOU010000092.1, forward strand.
GGATAACTTATTGCCAATGGATGTGGCCAGGAACCAGCCTCCCATCATCAGCGAGGTTAAACGGGCCGGACTCAGTTTAGATACCAGCGAAAGTCCCATCGGGCTTAGGAATAATTCACCTACGGTGATCACACCGTAACAGCCGATCAGCCACCATGGCGAAGCTTTTATTTCACCGTTACTGCACACATACACCGCGGCTACCATCATAAACGTGGAGAAGGCGGAAATCAGCAGGCCCCAGGCAATCTTTTTCGGGGTGGACGGCTCTTTGTCTTTTTTGCGTAACCATACGAAGAACATGATCACCAGCGGTGTTAACACCACAACAAAGAATGGGTTAATAGACTGGAACAGTTCTGTGTTGATCAGGTTAACGGTAGTGCCTTCTGCCGGCATATCGGCAGGGGCTACGTTCGAAAAGTAAGGATTTTTTCCCCACAGTTTAACGGGTTGCCCGTTCGCATCTCTTATCACCCTAAACTCTTTATCATAGGCGGTTACGGAGTCCTGTTCGTTCGCGATCTTTTCCACGAGGTAGAGTTTTTCCATTGGCTTCTCTATCGCTTTAGGTGCTTCGCGATCGGTATAGTATTGCGCCCATGTGGTGAGCGCGGTCCCATTTTGTTTAAACACGGCCCAGAACATAATAGACACAGCGAAGATGGCCAGCAGTGCGGCTACCGGACGTTTATCCTGTTTAGACGCTTTGCGCAGCAGGTTTGCGAAGAAGTAAATGATGGGCAGGCAGGCGAAGATGAACGCATCGGTACTATCGGAACCAAATATATTTCCGGGAATGAACCAGCCGGCAACACCTACTGCAATGGCCGGTAAAAATACCTGCGCCAGTATGCTGCTCATAGGCATGTCTTCGGGCTGTGCGGGCTTTAATACATCGGCGTGGCGGTAGTGCTTCATCCCGATAATAAAGATGATAACACCGAGGAACATACCAACACCAGCCGCCGCAAAAGCGGCACCCCAACCAATGGTATTACGCAGGAACGCGGCGAAGAAATTACAGATAAAGGCACCTATGTTGATGCCCATGTAGAAGATGTTATAACCAAGGTCCTTATTGGCTTTATAGGCCTCGTCGTTATACACATTACCCAACAGCGTACTGATGTTTGGTTTGAAGAAACCATTACCAATACAAATGAGGGCTAAGGACAGGTAAAATATGGTTAAATTGTGTACCGCAAGACCGAGGTAACCCAGCCCCATCAATATACCGCCAAGGATAATCGATTTGCGGTAACCCATGATCCTGTCGGCCAGCAGGCCGCCGATAAATGGGGTGAGGTATACGAAGGCGATATAGGTGCCGAAGATGTCTGCGGCTGTTTTGCGGTCCATGCCCCAGCCGCCTTTAGCAGTGTCTGTAAGGTATAGCTGGAAGATTCCCAGAATGAGATAAAAACCGAAGCGTTCCCACATTTCTGCCAGGAATAGAAATGGCAGAGCGGCGGGATGTTTTTTAGTGGCCGGCATGCGTAATCAGTTGTTTTTGATGATGGTTTCAAAAATACCCTCTTTTCCATTCATACAGGAAATTATTATTTAAATTCATTTTCTTTTATATTGATTCAAAATTATCCACTCATGCTCTCAGAGAAAACTACAAAAGAAAACCAGGTTTCACGCAGATCGTTTCTGAGAAACGGTGCAGCTGCGGCCGCTGGTTTCATGATCGTTCCACGTCACGTTTTAGGAGGTAAAGGGTTTACTGCACCCAGCGACAGGCTTAGGGTGGCGGGTATAGGTGTTGGCGGTAAAGGTCAGAGCGACCTTGCCGAAATAGCCAAAGGGCCTGCTGATGTTGTTTTACTGTGCGATGTAGATGACAGGCGCGCAGCCGCTTCAGTAAAGGCATTCCCGAAAGCGAAGTATTATAAAGACTTCCGCGAAATGTTGGACAAAGAACATAAAAACATAGATGCGGTAACAGTATCTACACCAGACCATAACCACGCCATACAGGCGCTGGCCGCTATGCAGCTCGGCAAACACGTGTATGTTCAGAAACCACTTACACACGACATTTACGAGGCGCGCGTACTTACGGAAGCCGCTAAAAAATATAAAGTAGTTACCCAAATGGGGAACCAGGGCGCCTCCGGCGATGGCGTACGCCAGCTTATGGAATGGTACCAGGCAGGTTTAATCGGCGATGTAACCGAGGTAAGTTGCTGGACTAACCGCCCCGTATGGCCGCAGGGTATTCCATGGTCGGCTAATAAAGGCGTATTACCAAAGGAACTCGATTGGGACCTTTGGCTGGGTACTGCACCTTATAAAGATTACGTGGATAAATTGGTTCCGTTTAACTGGCGCGGCTGGTGGGATTACGGTACGGGCGCATTGGGCGATATGGGTTGCCATATTATCGAACCGCCTTTCCGAATCCTTGACCTGGGTTATCCTTCTGAAGTGGAATGCAGCGTTGGTAGTGTTTATGTAGATGAGTTCAAACGCGGATACTTCCCGGATAGCTGTCCCCCATCTTCCAGCGTAAGGCTGAAGTTCCCGGGTAAAAACGGCAAGAAGGATATTTATATGAACTGGATAGATGGTGGCCTGAAACCTGCGCGTCCGGAAGAACTGGGCCCCAGCGAGCCAATGGGCGACCGTGACGGTACCAGCGGCGTAATTTTCTACGGTACTAAGGGTAAGATGATGTGTGGTACCTATGGTATGTATCCTACGTTGCTACCAACTTCCCGCACTAAGGAAGTAAATGTGAAGCAAACCATTGCACGTGTTCCGGAAGGTCACTATGTACAGTGGGTTAACGCCTGCATAGCTGGTTACGGCAAAAAACAGCTGAGCTCACCTTTCGAGATCGCTGGTCCGCTTACAGAAACAGTATTGATGGGCAACCTGGCTATCCGCAGCTACGATTACAAAGACGGTAACAACTTCCCTGGCCGTGGTATTAAACTGCTTTGGGATGGTGCTAATATGAAGATCACCAACTTCGAACCTGCTAACCAATTCGTGAAACGCGAATACCGCAGTGGCTGGAAGCTGGGCAAATAGAAGATTACATTAACTATAGTTTAACGGGTAAAAGGCATCTATTTAGGCCTTTTACCCGTTTTCTTTTATGTAGGGGCGACCAAAGTTATAAAAATGTTATACTTTGCCTCATGAAACTCAACTGAGTGAGCAAGCGAAGCACCGAATGCAGCAAACGAAACCATAATGAAGTTCAAATTGTTATTGGCTTGTCTGGCAGCCTACACGCCCGTTTTTAGCCAGCACCTGTTATTGGAGGAAGACCCTGGATATGTTTTTTCGAAGAGTGAATTGGCCGATAGTATTACGAAGAAGAAATGTATCTCTTACAGCATCATCACCAAAAGAAAACTGCGCGATGCCATGACGGTACCGGGTTACTTTATTAATGTACTGTACTTCCCCGATAATAAAATTGCGCGCACTACAACTACACCTGCCAACACACTTAAAGTACAGCAACTCATAGATGCCGTGCCACCTATGCAGGAACTGCTCTCCGTGGGTATTATCGACTATAGTGTGCCTTACCGCAAGAACTACCAGCTTGATTCGGTACTATATGTACGCGAAGGTGGCCAGTTAAAGGAATTGAGTGGGGTTGTAGTGATGTACACTTACGTGCTTAAGCCTTATAGCCAGGCAATCAACCTTGCTACCAACAATTACTTCGTCAACACTAAAGCAAAGAAAACGAAGATCTCTTTCGACAACGGTGTGCCTTATATCGTGGATAAATTCATGGATGGCGACTATCAGAATAAATTGTTTTTGATAGACGAAACAAAGGATGGCCACTATCATTTCCTGCGCACAGCGCGCTTTTGCCGCGATTGTGCTTATTCTGAAAAAGAAGTTGAGTTTATTTTCGATGTGGCGCATGGCGTAACAAGGGTCAAAACGTTCGTGCCGGAATTATCTGCCAGTGGATTTAAAAGCGGTAGTGTTTATTATAACTTCAAATAAGTTTGTGAGAATAAGTGATTGGGCGGCGGTGTTTACACCGCCGTTTTTTTATGCGCTGATGGGATGGGGCGATGGTGTATACATGGTCGCTTTTTTATGTTGATGGGATAGCGGAAGATGTGCTCATGCTGCACTTTAAAATGTATATTTTCGGTGTATACACCGCATTACAACAAAAAAAATGCCTGCCATGTTTCCGCGGCAGGCCTCACAATGAACAACGGTGTTATTACACCGGGTATCTTCCTAATGCCATAATTCCTTAAAGTCACGCCTGAATTCCTGCCACTCCCGGTCGGACCGCTGGAAAAAGGTATCAACGCCTCTCTTGGTTTTATCCCAGGTTTCAGCAGTGGCATTCTTTACGTCGTCCAGCTTCTCATTTACCCTTTCGCGGGTTGCTTTCAGGCGCTCGCGGGCTTTGTCGCCACGTTTAGAGTTATCTTCTCTCAGCTCGTCTATCTTTTTGTCTATCGAATCGCGCTGGCGCTCCAGGGTTTCGCGGGCTTTATCGCGCTGGCGTTTGAAGTTGCTGGTGGCTGTATCTGCCTTTTCCTGCATGCCTTCTCTTATTTGTGCTGCGCCCTCGCTTATCTTTTCGTTGGAACTATCGGTACTGCTGGTGTTAGTGCCTTTATTCTCCTGGCAGGATAATAATGCTGTTGCCGCCAGGACCAATAAAATATGTTGCATAATAGTATGGTTTAGGCCCAGGGTAGTGCAAAAGATATTCCAGTTTTACCGCCATAGCTCCGCAGGGCATGTTAAAAAAGGGTGTTATCCCGCTTAGTGTGGGCTGTTAGCGAAAAATTAGCTAGGTTTGGCTCCTTTTTACAACAAAAATCAATAATACTTCCATTATGAAGAAAACGGTATTCATCGCTTTGCTGTTATGTGCGGCCCAATTAGCGAAGGCCGACGAAGGTATGTGGTTACCCTACCTCCTTGGCCAGCAGGTGTACAACGACATGGTCAAAAAGGGCCTGAAGCTTACCAAGGAGCAGTTGTACAGCATCAACAAATCATCTGTTAAAGACGCTATCATCATCTTCGGCGGCGGCTGTACCGGCGAAATCGTGAGCAACGAAGGGCTCATCTTCACTAACCACCACTGTGGTTACGATGCTATAGCCACTGCCAGCTCTGTTGAGAATAATTACCTTAAAAATGGGTTCTACGCCACCTCCAAACAAATGGAAATACCTTCCCAAGGCCTCTCTGTGCAGTTCCTGGTGAAGGTGGAAGATGTGACCCCGCAGATTGAGGCGGCAGCGAAAGGACTTACCGGCGCCGAGAGAGCCGCCGCTATCCAGAAAGCAACGGCGGAAATTACTGCCAAAGCGGTAACAGCTCCCTACCAGGAAGCCCGCATCAGCCCACTGTTTAAAGCTAACCAGTTCCTGATGTACGTGTACGAGCGTTATAACGACGTACGCCTCGTAGGCACACCTCCCGAAAGCATTGGTAAATACGGCGGCGATACGGATAACTGGGAATGGCCCCGTCATACCGGCGACTTTTCCGTATTCCGTGTATACACCGGTAAAGATGGTAAACCTGCCGACTATGCAACTGATAACGTTCCCCTGAAGCCTAAACACTTCCTGCCTGTATCTATCAAAGGCGTAAAGGAGAACGATTATGCCATGATCTACGGCTACCCCGGCGGTACTAACCGTTACGAAACTTCTTACGGCGTTAAACTGAAAACTGATATCGAAAACCCATATACGGTAAATCTCCGCGACGTACGCCTGAAGTATATGTTCGAGGAAATGAAGAAGGACCCGGCGGTTAAACTGCAACTGGCCTCCAGCTACGCAGGTATCGCTAATTACTGGAAGTTCTTCGACGGCGAAAGCAAACAGTTGATCAAGTACGATGTTTACGGCGATAAACAGAAACAGGAAGCGGCCTTTAACACATGGGCAAAAGGTAAACCGGAGTACGAAACTATTTTCCCTCAGTACGATGCGCTGTATAAGAAATGGACGCCTTATGCTAAACTGCGCGTATACCTCAATGAAGGTATTTTCGGCTCGCCGTTAGCCGCTTTCGCCAGCTCGCTGATGCAGGTGGAAAACGCCATCGCTAAAAAAGCAGGTGTAAAAGAAGCACTGGCTGCAGCCGAAAAAGCACGCGAAGCTTTCCTGAAAAAAGAGAACAAACCCAGCGACCTGAAAATCCTGGCCGCTACCGCCATGATGTATTACAACGATATTCCTAAAGACCAGCACCCGATCGGTTTCTACGAATCGTTAAAGAAATATGGCGGCCTTGATGATGAGAAAACATACCGCACCTGGGCTGCCTCGGTGTTCGCCAACACCATGATATTCGACGATGCCAAATGGAAAGCCTTTGTAGCGCAACCCGATAACGTGAAACTGCAGGACGATCCGGCTTACGCCTATGCATCGGCCTTCGTGAAAAACTACACCAGCAAATACGCGCCGATGTACAACCAGTTTGTAGCTGGTAACAACGAACTGGGCCGCCTGTACCTCAAAGGGGTAATCGAAAGGGAGCCGACCAAAAGCCGCTACCCCGACGCTACTTTCACCATGCGCTTAAGCTATGGCACCGTGAAACCCTACAAGCCCCGCGACGCTGTTTCGTACGACTACGTAACCACCATCACTGGTGTTATGGAGAAATACAAAAAGGACGATTACGAATTCGACCTTCCTGCTAAACTGATGGACCTTTACGCTAAAAAGGACTTTGGCCAGTACAAAGACATCAAACGTAACGACCTCGTGGTGGGTTTCATCACCACCAACGATATTACCGGCGGCAACTCCGGCTCCCCGGTTATCAACGGTAACGGCGAGCTTATCGGTCTCGCCTTCGATGGTAACTACGAGGCGCTCAGCCACAAAATCCAGTTCGACCCGGTACTCAACCGCACCATTTGTGTGGACGTTCGCTACGTACTCTGGTGTATAGATAAACTGGGCGGCGCTACCAATATCATTAACGAATTGAAGATCGTGAAGTAATTAAACCCGGTCAATACGTGGGAAGGGAGAGGGAAGCAATTCCTTCTCCCTTTTTTATACCCTGCCTGATACAGGAAAGATATAAGGAACATAGGAGATAGATACGAGGTGAGCGGCACCTAAGCGGAGGGTGAGCGGACGATGAGCGGACGGTTATACCGGTTTCCTGCTACGCGGGTGTATTTGCGACAGGTGACCAGCAGCAGTATTTCTAGTCATCCCCCGTTGTGTCACTCCCTTCAGCGACAAACCGCTATTGGGCAATGTTGTTGTAAGTAGGTTGGAAGCGAAGCATGGTGAGAGTATGGAGAAGCGGAGGGTGAGCGGACGGCAATGCAGCTTTTTAGCACGCGGGTGTGTTTGCGACACCTGAACAACCCCTATTCTTTCGCTGAGAGGAATGATTTTTAGATTTATGATACGGTGTATACACCCCCGCTACGGAAGAACTCAATGTTGCCCAGTGTTGTTACTGCTGCTGAAGGGAGTGACACAACGGCGGCTGAGCGGTGTTCCAATGCCCGTCCCATCATTTCCCATCTTTCCAGCCCCACAAATAACGCGCGGCATGGCTGCGGTACGGCGACCATTTGGCCGATATTTCCAGCATCTTCTGCCGCTGCGCTTTTTTATCGAGGGCTTCGAGTTTGTACAGTTTGATCATGGATTGCTGCAGGCCGAGGTCGTCGATGGCAAACACATCGTCACGGCCGAGGTAAAACATGAGCAGCATTTCAACGGTCCAGCGGCCTACCCCCTTGATTTGGGTGAGATAGGTAATGACTTCGTCATTCGTGAGTTTGTAGAGTTTTTTATCAGTAAGTTGCTCGTCCTGTACAAAGCGGGCCACGTTGTGCACGTACGAAACCTTGGCGTTCGAAAGACCTATGCTGCGCAGTGTTTCAGGAGGCGTGGCGAGTACTTGTGCGGCTGTAGGCTCTTTGCCGCCGTATAGGGCTAAAAAGCGGTTGTAAATCACATCGGCCACCTTAACAGAAAGCTGTTGCGACATGATGGAACCAATAAGCCGCAGGGCTATATTGCGTTTGACAGGCAATATGGCCAGCGGCTCATTCAGTATCTTATTCAGGCGCCGGTCTTTCCTCAGGTGTTCGAGGTACGCGAGTTCAACAGGCGCGGGTATATTTGCTTTTTTAGCCATGGCGGACGTTTAACCCGCGGGCATTTAATAACTCAGCGGCTGTGTATACAACACCTGCAGCAGGGTTTGGCCCACGGCTTTCAGCGTAGTTTTATCGATGATCTGGATATTATCGTTCGCAGTATGCCAGTGCGGGGCAAAGTTGCCATTCTGCTGAAGGGCAATAATGTCAAAAGTAGGAATGCCGGTCATCGTGTTCACATAATAGTGATCATCCGTAATGGCAGCGTCCTGCGGACTTTCGTAACGGAACTGGGAAGAGTAACCGAGTTGATTGGCCACATCCCAGAACATTTTCATCGGCGCATAGGCATCACGTTTAGAAAAGCCTTCCATGAAAAACTGTGTGCCACGGCCGCCCACCATATCGAGCAAAATGCCGTAGTTGGCTTTGTAGCCTTTTACATGCGGGTTCTTCGCCCAGTACTGTGTACCCAGGCAGTAGCTGTCTTCTACATGCGAAACACCATAGTCTTCCACATCGGTAAACAGCAGGTCTACACCTACGTTCGGCTGTTTCAGTTTAAACTGGCGCGCCAGTTCCATCATCACACCAACACCGCTGCCTCCATCATCGGCGCCATCGATAGGTGTTTTCTTGTTAAAGGCATCCTGGTCGCCCCAGGGACGGGTATCCCAATGCGCCAGTACCAGTACACGGTCTTTGGCAGCCGGGTTGAAGCTGGCCACTATATTAATACAAGGCAGTTTCTGTTTTTCAGGACCGGTAACGGTAGTTTCCTGCACGTACACGGTATCAGATAAAGGGCGCAGGGTTTTAATGAGCCAGGAGGCACATTCCTTTTGCGCTTTGGTGCCTGGTACGCGGGGGCCGAACGCCACTTGTTTTGCCACGTAAGCATATGCAGAATCTGCCGAAAACACCGGCACATTAGCGGTAGAAATAGTGTTGGTGGTGGGCGTGTTGGTTTCTGCGGGTTTGGGTTTAGGCTGGCAGGCAGCCATCAGCAACGCCATTCCCGATATCCACGTTAATTTTTGCATGTCGTCTTTTAATTTATTCTACCGAAAAGCTTACCGTTCCATCTTTCTCGTCCTTCAGTTGTATACCGATTTCGAGCAACTGGTTACGGATTTTATCCGAGGTAGCATAGTCCTTCCGTCCTTTCGCCTCCTTACGTATGTCGATGAGCAGTTGCAGTACATCACCCAATTTATCACTGTCCTCCGCTTTCTGAGGTACCAGGCCGAGTATTTCTATCAGGTAAGTATCCCAGGTTTGTTTCAGCAGGTTAAAGGCAGGCTCGCTGATCTCGTGCATTTTAATTTGCCCGTGACGGAGCGAGTTGATAACCGGCGCCAGTTCAAACAGGTTAGCCATTACCTTGGCGGTGTTCATGTCATCGTTCATATGCTCAGCACACTCGCTGCAAAGTTGCTGCACCTGTTTGTCCAGTTCTTCGTTGAGGCCTGTGCCGTTAGTGGCATAGGAGAGTTGCTGTAATATGGCGTAAGCATCCCATAAGCGCTGTAAGCCTTTCTCCGCAGCCTGCAGGGCCTCGTTGGAGAAGTCGAGCGTGCTGCGGTAATGGGTTTGCAGTACATAAAAGCGGATGGTCATAGGGCTATAAGGCTTCTCCAGCAAAGGGTGTGTGCCGGCGAACATCTCCGTGAGTTTAATCACGTTGTTATAGCTCTTACCCATTTTACGACCGTTGATCGTAATCATGTTATTGTGCATCCAGTAGCGCGCCATCAGCTCACCATGTGCCACTTCGCTCTGCGCGATCTCACACTCATGATGCGGGAACTGCAGGTCCATACCACCACCGTGGATATCGAATTGCTGGCCGAGGTATTTGCTGCTCATGGCCGAACATTCGATGTGCCATCCAGGGAAACCATATCCCCAGGGACTTGGCCAGCGCATCAGGTGTTCTGCCGGGGCATTTTTCCACAGGGCAAAGTCTACCTTCTCGCGTTTTTCATCCTGGTTCTCCAGTTCGCGGGTGGTTTCGAGCATATCTTCCAGCACGCGACCGCTGAGAATGCCGTATTTAAAGTTCTCTGCGTATTTCTTCACATCGAAGTACACGGAGCCATTGGCTTCGTAAGCATAACCCTGGGAAATGATCTTCTGGATCATTTCAATCTGCTCGGTAATATGGCCCGTGGCAGTAGGTTCTATGCTGGGCTCCTTACAATTGAACTGCAACATGGCCCAGTGGTACAGGTTAGTGTACTTCTGCACCAGTTCCATCGGTTCCAGCTTTTCGAGCAGGGCGCCTTTGGCTATTTTATCTTCCGCAGCGCGGCCTTCTTCTTCAAAGTGGCCCGCATCGGTAATGTTACGCACGTAGCGCACTTTATAGCCAAGGTGTTGCAGGTAGCGGAACAGTACATCAAAAGTGATATAAGGGCGCGCATGACCCAGGTGCGACTCTCCGGAAACGGTAGGGCCGCAAACGTACATACCAACGTGGCCGGGATATAGCGGTGTAAATACTTCCTTTTGCCTCGTAAGCGAGTTGTGTATCTTAAATTCTGACATATTCATTTTCTCGTGGACCGAATTTCGAAGTTTTCGGGCGGATTGCAAATATAATGAATGTTCTGTGCAGGGCCGCAGCGGTTAATTGTCCTGCTCCTGCCGCACAGAAAGTTCGGTAATTACCGGGTAATGGTCCGAAAGGCCCGACTTATCTACCTTCCGGAAGCTATGTACCTCAAACACCGGGTGGACAAAAATATAGTCGATGCGCAGGGTAGGTGCCAGGCTGGTAAAGGTGCGGCCAATGCCGTTTCCTTTTACCAGGAACACGTCCTGCAGTTTGCCTTTTACGGTAAAGTAGGTGTAGGAGGCGGGTGTATCGTTAAAGTCGCCGCAAACAATTACCGGGTGCGGACTGGCTTTAATAAAACCTGCCACCAGGTCGGCCTGTTTACTGCGGCGCACATAAGCCTCCCGCATCTTTTGCACAATACCTTTTGCGGCCACCAGGCCGGTATCTTCCTGTTTCTTTATTTTTTCTATTGATGCGTAATCCTCGCTGTTAAAGCGGTACGACTCCAGGTGCATGTTAACAATGCGGATGGTATCACCTTTACGAAGGATATCGGCGTAAATAAGGCTTTCGCCCATCGGGCCTATGTCCAGCTTCACTTTGTCGGACTTTATCACCGGGTAGCGGCTGAAGATAATAGAACCCCAGTGCTGCGAGCCGTTCCGGTTGAAGTCGCTGGAGAAATAACGGTTAGGCAGTTTCATTTCCCTGGAAATGTCTTCCCGGTTATTAAAGTCGCCCTTTTTTTCGGAGGTGTAGAAGTCCTGCATACACAGTACATCTGCATTTTCCGCTTTAATCAGTTCGAACATTGCTTTACGGGTGGGGGCACTGTTTTTATCGCGATACAGGCCAAACTGGGCTACGTTGTAGCTCATCACCTTAAATTTATCTACGGTGCTGTCGGCCTGTGGCACCTGCCCGGGCCAGTTAAAGGCCACGAACGAAGAGATGGACTTCCAGCCTAACAGCATGGCTATAATGGGCAGCAGCGCATACCTGGCATGGAAAACAAGCCAGAATACGGTAAACAGCACCATGGTAACGAACAGGGCAGGAAAAGCGAGTGAAAAGAAACCAATGGGCCAGAAACGTGCGGGCGATATAAAGGGGGCCAGGCAGGCCAGCAAAAAGAAGATAACGGCTGTAATGTTTACAGTCAGAAAGAACCCTTTCGTAAATAGTCGTAAGAATTTCAACGCTCAGTGTTTGGTTATCGCCGGGTATAAATTTAATGGAAAAAAGGAAAAGGCTGGGGCCGATGGGATGGATATGGAGCGTACGTGTGACGAAAAGTATTGCTGCGGGCGGGTTTACCCGCAGCAATAAATATTTTTACTTCTTTACGAAGAGGGTAGCCAGTATTGGAAAGTGTTCGAAGCCGTTACGGCGGTAAATGCGCAGATCCTGTATGCCGAAACTGTTTGCGGGCAGTATGTAGTCGATGCGCAGGGTAGGCGCCAGCGAGGCAAAAGTACGACCCCAGCCGAAGCCGGTTTTGAGGTATGCATCCTGCAGATCGCCCCTTACGGTACGGTAAGTGCGCGAAACGGGGATGGCGTTTAGGTCGCCCGCCACTATCACCGGGTAAGGACTATTATCCCTTTCAGCGGCTACAATATCCGCCTGCCGGGCCCGTACACTAAATGTAGCTTTCATTTTACCTATTACACCGCGGCCCTGCTGTAAATCGCCACCGTTTACCGCTCCGAGTTTGGAGTAATCGCCCTGGTTAAACTGGTACGATTTCAGGTGGACGCTCAACACACGGATCGTATCGCCAGCCACCACAATATCGGCCCGTATCATGTTTTCGGTTTCCTTTCCGCCAAACAGCTGGATAGTTTGTGCGTTGGCAATCGGGAAGCGTGAAAACACAACGGTGCCAAAGTGCCAGGTATCCCAACGGGTAAAATCTTTGGAAAAGTAGTGGTATTGGTATTTGCCGATGGCGGCAATAGAGTCCAGGTTGTGCAGGCGGCCGGGTGCGTCGTTACTGTAAAACTCCTGCATACAAAGTATGTCCGGGTTGGTTTCGGCTATTACATCGTACATGCTGGCACGGCGTTCGGGATTGTCCTGGTACTCACGCATGCCCATCATACTACAGTTAAACGACATAATGCTAAAGTCGCCGGCTGTAGCTTCGGGAGCGGAATGGAAGGGGTGTAACGCCCAACTTTGCAGGATGGCCCTTGTGCTTAGCAGGATGGCAATAGCAGATATGGCGAAATAATATCGCTTTTTACCTTTAAAAAACAGCCATATAACCAGGCAAACGGCACAAAGTACCAGCAGAAAGGGGAATGCGAAGCCGGCAAAACCCGCGGGCCAGAACTTGTCGGGCCGGATGTACTGTGCGTACGCAGAAAATAGCAGACCGGCGGCAAGGGCAATATTTCCCCATAGCAACAAACGCCGGATGATGGTTTTAAATAATTTCACTTAAGTCGAGGTTAGGGAGCGCTAAATTAGCACTCTCCGCCTAAATTATTCGTGATTTTTGGATGTACGGAAGAATTTCAGGGTTTGATGATCAGCAACCTCCGTCCTCAGCGCTTGCGCGAAGCAGGATATCTTTTTCTTCGGGAGATAGTGAATCGATACCCTGGCTGTTAATTTTGTCGAGGATTTCGTTGAGCCTGTGCTCGGGCACCTGGCTTACTTTACGAAATGCCGGGGCATCTTTTTTAAGATGGATAGTGCCGGGTATCTGTTCCTGTTTATATACTTTCTCGTCGCTTGGGTGGAACATGTGACTGATACCGAATACCGCTTTGTTGAAACCTTCCCCGATATCCTTACCTTTTTTAAGCCTGGTTGCATATAGCCATCCGAAGAGGGCGCCGCCAAGCAGGTAGGCATAATGGGTGAGCTCGGCCCTGTCGGATACGTGAGAGCCTATGGTGAGTGCGAAAAAGACAAGAGAAATGATCCAGAAGGGAATGCCGCCCATCAGCGTAGGCAGCACCCTGAACTTAGGCGCTACGATCGTAGCTGCAACGGCAAGGGCCATTACGCTGGCATGTGCGCCCGCCATAGCCGCTCCTGGCCTGATGGCGATAAAAGCAGGCAGCAGGTTCATGGCTGCAAGGTAAACAGCAATACCGGTAAGGCCACCAAACACGTAAACCGGTAACACCCTGCGGTGGCCGGCCATTTGCTGGAAGAAGGTGCCGAAGCCCCACAGCCAAACCATGTTACTGAATATATCAATTACGCGGGTATGTACGAAAAGAGCAGAAATAACGGTCCATGGTGTGCGGATAAATTCCGGGAGATAGGCCTGTACCTGGATGTTCTTTAAAACGCTGTCGCCAAACTGGTTAGCCGGCATATTTTCCATCTGGTAAATAACGTGCGTAAACTGAACAAGGATGAACACAGCCAGGTTAACAACCAGCAGGTGGGTGACCATATTCCGTTCCTCTCCAAGTGAAAGACGTTGGGTCCGTTCTTTTTCTACAGCGTGCATGGCCATAATGCTTTGTTTACAAAATTAAAGAATCCATCAGTTGAAAAGTTCAAAATCCGTGCCCTGCTTTTAAGATGGATCGATGGAAAAAAGCAGTTATGTTTAAAGTTTTGTAATGGTGTTAAGGTTGCCCTCTTTTGGTCCAGCTCCGAAGTAACAGGAAGCTGAACAAAACACCTCCCAGGTGTGCAAAATGCGCAACGTTATCGTTAGGATTGTTTTGTATGGTTTGCCACACCTCCCAAATGATCATTGCTGCGGCAGCATATTTAAGTTTAACCGGGAAAAGGAAGTAGAGATAAAGCACCACGTTAGGAAACAGGTAGGCCGCACCGAACAGGATACCATAAACAGCGCCAGACGCACCAACCATTGGTATATTCCGGTAACCGGAAACGGCTACGTTCACATAATACTTTGCAAAATCAATATCCTGTTGACTTGGAGTTCCGCTAAAGGCATCGGCCAAACCGTCAATACGCTGGTTCACATACCGGTCGATGTGGAATTTATTCTGCAACTCCATCAGGTTGCCGTAAGTTGGGCTGTTAATGAATTTAAACGCAAGCGTTGTAAGCTGGTGGTTTTCCCAGGCCACCACGCTCATATAGCAGAAAGCAGCACCCAGCCCACAAGCCATGTAAAAAATAATAAAACGCTTCGGGCCTATGTAGTTTTCGAGAATACTGCCAAAAATCCAGAGTGAAAACATATTGCCGAACAGGTGCCCGAAGTTTCCATGCATAAACAGGTGTGTTATTACCTGGTGTGGCATGAACAGGTCGGAACCAACGTAGTGAAGTGCAAGGTGGTGGTCAACCCACAACTGTGCTTCTTTCGGCAAGGTCATTGTTCCAAAGAAGATCAAAGCATTAATGATCATCAGGTTCTTTATCACCGTCGGCAGTATGGAAAAGTTCCCAGGCCTGTAGTCGCTCATGATTCGCTAGTTCGTTATAATGGTGAATTAATTATCTTTTCTTCAGCAGCACCACATTTTCTATATGGTGGGTATGCGGAAACATATCTACAGGCTGTACTTTCTCCACGGTGTACATCACGTCCAGCAGGGCAAGGTCGCGGGCCTGTGTAGCCGGGTTACAGCTCACGTACACGATTTTCGGGGCACCTACTTCCAGTAATTTCTCCACCAGTTTCTCGTGCATGCCAGCCCTTGGAGGGTCGGTAATAATCACGTCCGGCGCGCCGTGTTTGGCAAAGAAAGCATCATCCACTATATCTATCACATCACCCGCGTAAAAAGTTGCGTTGGCTACATTGTTCTGCTCTGCATTAATGATGGCATCATCTATCGCCTCCTTTATCAGCTCTATCCCTATTACTTTACCAGCCAAACGGGAAACAAATATCCCGATACTGCCGGTGCCGCAATAAAGATCATACACTACTTCCGTGCCGGTTAAGCCGGCAAAGTCGCGGGTTACTTTATAAAGCGCCTCGCCCTGGTAGGTATTAGTCTGGAAAAACGATTTGGGGCCGATCTTGAAAACAAAGTCCTCGAGTTTCTCTTCCACATAGCCTTTTCCATAATATACTTTAGGCTCCAGGTCAAAGATACTATCATTCTTCTTTGGATTGATGGTATATAACAGGGAGGTGATGCCGGGAACAGTCTTTAATATATGATCGAGCAGGGCTTCCCGCTTTTCTTTGTCTTCGTGGAAAATTACCAGGTTGGCCATTACCTCGCCGGTAGTGCAAATGCGCAGTACGAGGTTACGCAGCCAGCCCGTTTGCTGGCGGATGTCGTAAAACGACAACTCATTCGCCTCGGCATACTCCCGGATCGTGTTCTTGATAAGATTGGCCGGCTCCGCCTGCAGGTGGCAGGTTTGGATGTCGAGTACCTTGTCGAACAGCTTGGGTACATGAAAGCCAATAGCGTTACGGCGGGGGATTTCATCGCCCGCAGCAGCCATTTCGGCATTGGTTAAATAAGCCTTGTTGGAAAAGGTAAACTCCAGTTTATTACGGTAATGGCTGGTTTCTTTTCCGCCCATGATAGGACTTATTTCGGGCA
The DNA here is from genome assembly GCF_902168175.1 of uncultured Chitinophaga sp. Classification (GTDB taxonomy): domain Bacteria; phylum Bacteroidota; class Bacteroidia; order Chitinophagales; family Chitinophagaceae; genus Chitinophaga. The sequence goes on from NZ_CABHOU010000092.1 coordinate 287,063, forward strand.
GGGTTACCTTTCCGATACGCGTCAGGTGGTCTACCACCTGCTGGTGTTTATACTGCAGCTGCATATCGTACGGCAGCATCTGCCATTTGCAACCGCCGCATTCGCCAAAATGCCGGCAAAAAGGATCAACCCGGTCGGGCGACAGGGTATGGAAGTGCACGGCTCTTCCTTCGGCCCAGTCTTTTTTGTTCTTTGCCAGTCTAACGTCTACCACATCGCCGGGTACAACGCCGCCTTCAATGAAAATAACTTTGCCATCTTGCCGGGCCAGGCCCTTACCTTCGGCGGCGTAACCGCTTACCGGCACATTTTCCAGGACTACATTCTTTTTTCTCACGGGTGCAAAGGTAACAAGAAAACAAGTTCACCTTTTTTCCTATTTTTATGATCCCTATGCAAAAACTACTACTTACCACCATTGGCATTTTCTTTTGTGCTGTTCTGCATGCGCAGGGCTATAATATTACCGTAAAATTAAAGGGGTATAATAGCGGTACGCTGTACCTGGGTCATTATATGGGCAAAAGCACCTATTTGATGGACTCGGCACAGATCAGCCCTGCCGGGGTGGCAGTACTCAAAGGAACAGAAAAGGCACTTGGAGGCATTTATCTTATCGTGTTACCTGGTCGCCAGCGCTATTTCGAGATGCTGCTCGACAAGCAACAAACATTTTCTATAGCAGTAGATAGTGCCGACCTGCTTAAAGGTACCGTGTACACCGGCTCGCCCGACAATGATCTTTTCCTGAATTATAATAAATCGCTGGCTGGCATGGAGGCCGAAAACCAGGAAATACAAAGGCTGCTTGCCCTGCGAACTAAGGCAGATACCGCGAAAGCTGCATCGGCACAGCAGGCGATGTTCAAAAAGATCCAGGCAAAACGGGAAGAAATCATCAGTCAGCACCCCAAAGCGCTGCTTTCTGCCATCTTTAAGCTGATGAAAGATCCGGAAGTTCCTGCCACACTGCCTAAAAAAGCAGACGGTACAGCAGATTCCACTTTTCCCTACCGTTATTACAAAAGCCACTATTGGGATTTTACCGACCTTACTGATGGTCGCCTGGTTCGTACACCCGTATTCGAAAATAAGTTACAGAAATACTTCTCACAGCTCGTAGTGCCCGAAGCCGACTCTATTAACGCAGAGGCCGACAGGATACTGGCAAAAGCGCGACCCGATAAAGAGATGTTTAAGTTCGTGCTGTGGTGGTTAACGAACACATACGAAACGTCCCCTTACATGGGTATGGACGCTGTGTTCGTACATCTTGTGGAGAAATATTATGTGGCGGGCGATGCTACCTGGCTTACAGAAGATCAGAAGAACAAAATTATCTCACGTGCTTATACTATTGCCCCCAATCTTATTGGCCAGCCTGCAGCGCCATTGGTGCTGGAAGACTCCACCGGCAAGCCTGTATCGTTGTATAATATTAAGGGCAAATACACCATCCTCGTTTTTTGGGACCCAACCTGCGGTCACTGTAAAACAGAAATACCCCGCATCGATTCTGCATACAAAGCTATCTGGAAAGATAAGGGCATTGCCGTGTTAGGTGTTAAAACAGAGGGTACCAAAGACGAGTGGGTAAGCTTCGTTAAACAACACAAACTCACCGGCTGGACGCATGCACTTGACCCGCAAAACAAGAGCAATTACCGCCGCTTATATGATGTATACAGTACACCCGTAATATACCTGTTAGATGAAAAGAAAAAGATCATCGCGAAACGTTTAGGCGTGGAGCAATTGATCGGTTTTCTACAACATCTCGATACACAAGCAACAAAAACAGTCAGTAACTAGTTAACATTAAGACCCTCTTCAGTAACCTGGTTTTCAATAAGTTAAAAGACGTTAACATTCCTTTGGCATAGTCTTTGGCATTTAACGGTCAAACAAACAACTCAATTTTAAACTTTAGGTTATGACAAAGAAAATCTTATTCTCTATTGCAGCACTAGGTATCGCGGTAGGTGCATCTGCACAGGCACGGCTGGGAGTAAAGGGCGGCTTAAATCTTTCGAACATTACAGTATCAAACGACGGGTCGGTAGACAATAACAAGATGTTGGCCGGGTGGAATGCCGGTCTTGTAGCTGACTTCCCGCTTTCTGACATATTATCGATTCAGCCAGGTGTATTTTACAGCACTAAAGGCTCAAAAGTAGAAAGAGGTAATTCAGGTGATGTAGATTATTTCAAATCCACTACTAACCCCGCTTACATCGAAATTCCAGTAAACTTCGTGGGTAAAATTCCGTTAGGCGGAGATGGTTCTAACAAGTTCTTTATAGGTCTTGGACCATACGCTGCCTTTGGTATAGCCGGTAAAAATAAGTACCAGCTTGGTTCAGGTGACCTTGCTGTAACTGGTGAAAGCAATATCAAGTGGGATGATGATAGCCCATTTAATACAGGTGATCCTAACCAGGGTTTTGACAAATATAAACGTTTTGATTGGGGTGGTAACATCTTAACCGGCTTTGAATTCGGAAATGTAATCGTATCTGCACAGTATGGCCTGGGTTTTGCTAAGATCCTGTCCGGTGAAGATGATAGCAGGAACGATAAGAACAAAAACAGGGTGTTAAGCTTTTCTGTAGGCTATTTATTTGGCAGATAATAAGCTTTCACCTAACAACAAAGCCTAGTTAAAAACCAATTATAAACAAAGTAAATCATGAAAAAAGTATTGTTATCGGCCGCGGCGCTGTTTATTGCAGGTCTTTCTTTTGGTCAGGCAAAATTCGGTATCGTTGCAGGTCCCAGCTTTTCAAGCGTAACCACTAAAGTTGGTGGTGATAAAGAAACCAGCGACATCAAAGTTGGTGTTAGAGCAGGTTTTACTGCCGATATTCCACTGGCAGATGAATTTTATATTCAGCCCAGCCTGTTGTACGTGGGAAAGGGCAGTAAAGATAGCCGCGACTTTATTGGCGGAACAGACATCAGCTACGAAAGGTCCTTACATTACATCAACGTTCCCGTAAACTTCCTGTTCAAACCAGAAGTGGGCACGGGTAATCTTATCCTGGGCGTTGGTCCGTACTTCGCATACGCAGTAGGCGGTAAGTTCGGCAGCAACTCCGACGATATTTTTGAAGACGACTACCTGGACGGCGTGAAGCGTTTTGATTCCGGCGGTAACCTACAGTTTGGTTACGAGATGAAAAGCGGGCTCAATTTTACGCTAAACGCAGAAATGGGCTTCATTAACCTCCGTCACGACGGCGACAACGATAACGCTTTCAGGAACAACTCCTTCGGCGTATCCGTAGGTTACAAGTTCGGTCGCTAACTAACTGAAAAATAAGGCAATACATTAGTATCCAGCCGCAGCTAAGCATTAAGAAAAAAAATATTGATGCTTAGCCTGCCGGCTGGATATTTTATTTGGAAAAAAACAGCAACCTTTATACCTGTAATTTGTTCAGCTATCCTAATTACCCCTACGAACAGAGAGAACTAGATAATCATAGGAATTAGATTTAAGTACCGGACACCCACCTGAACACCTTGTGAATATGAATCCCTTGCTAGCGCGGTTTTAGCCGTTGCCCGGTATTAAGTATTATGCCCCATGCTAAGAGCAGTTTAATCTCGACGGTTATAATCCAGAAAACAGAGAAGCACATGAAACAATTCTACGGTATTTCCCTTATCCTCATTTTCCTTATTTCCACCGTATGCAAAGCGCAGGTGAGCGTTGGCGTACAAGCGGGATATACGATCGCCGATCTTAAATTCGATGGGCAAAACCGCGCCGATTATAGTAATGTAGCATCGTTTACTAAACCGGTAAAAGGTATACATGTCGACGTGCTGTTCAACATTCCGCTTCTGCCTAATAACCTTTATTTACAGCCGGGCCTTCGGTTTGTAACGAAAGGTACCGAGTTCACCCCCGTTAAATATGCGCAGCCTGATCTGATAGATGCGTATGTTACATCTGGTACCCGTATGCGTTTATCTTATCTTGAAGTGCCGGTAAACCTGGTGTATAAACAGCCGATTGGTATCGGCCGCCTGTTATTGGGCGCGGGTCCTTATGTGGCTTACGGCCTCGATGGCCGCTACGAGTTTAAAGTAAGCCGCAACGGCAACACCGTTAAAACAGGCTCCCGTAGCATCGATTTTTCTAAATCATCTAACACCAACTCCTCCGTTATCCGTATTCTTCCGTGGGACTTTGGCATAAACGGTATGTTGGGTATCGAATTCAATAATCACTTTATCCTGAGTGCGAACTATGCAATGGGTTTTGTGGACATCGACCGTACTGCCGCCACTACTACCCAAAACTATTACATGGGGCTCACCCTGGGCTATCTTTTTAACCGCGAAGACCACTAGGCTTTTTTTCCTGAGATTTTTTTTGCCGTGCGTAGGGGTATGCACGAATGGGCGCGTCTTTTTATTGAATCATCACAATAAGTGAAAACACATTTAAAGGTGTGACAGTTATAGGGAAAAAAAGCCATCGCGTTTCTACACGATGGCTGCTTTTTTTATAGAAGTTCAGCTATGTTTTAGTTAGATGACGGCCTCCACCACCTGCTGGATCACTTTAGGTTTGCCGAGGGTGTAGTAATGCAGCACCGGGGTGCCTGCCGCTTTCAGTTCCTTCGATTGTTGGATAAGCCACTCCGTACCCACCAGCTCCACATCCTTATCCGTTTTACATTTCAGTATTTCATTAGACAACTCTGTAGGAATATCTACATGGAAAATTCGAGGTAACACCGTCAGTTGCTTTTTAGACGTAATCGGTTTAAGGCCGGGGATGATAGGCACTTTAATACCAGCCTCGCGGCATTTCTTTACGAATTCAAGGAACTTGTGATTATCGAAGAACATCTGCGTAACAATGTAATCGGCCCCGGCCTCCACCTTTTTCTTCAGGTGCTCGAGGTCGTTTTGCATATTGGGTGCTTCGAAGTGTTTTTCGGGATACCCTGCCACACCTATGCAGAATTTGGTTTTGAGCCCTTCTACCAGGTCTTCTTCAAGGTAAATGCCATTATTCATATTAGATACCTGGTGCAGCAGGTCAATGGCATAACGGTGACCGTTGGGGTGAGGCTCGAAAAACGATTCGTTTTTGGGCGCATCGCCGCGTAGTACCAGCACATTGTCGATACCCAGGAAGTTAAGGTCGATCAGGGCGTTTTCTGTTTCTTCCTTGCTAAAGCCACCGCAAATAAGGTGAGGCACCGCATCTACGTTATAATGGTTCATGATAGCGGCGCAAATACCTACCGTGCCGGGGCGCTTGCGGATCTCCACCTTTTCGAACGAGCCGTCTGCCCGTTTTTTGAACATATGCTCACTACGATGATAAGTTACATTGATAAAAGCAGGCTTAAAGGCCATCAGTGGATCAAGGTGATCATAAATCGACTCAATACTTTTGCCTTTTAACGGGGGAAGTATCTCAAAAGAGATGAGTGTATCCTTTGCCTGAGCAATATGTTCAGTAACTTTCATATGTTGTGCGCGGATTATCTAAAACCCGGGCAAAAATAATATATCGGTACATAATTAGCTAATAAAGGCTTTGAGAGTACTATTTTCTTATTTTTGCGAAGTTTGCATATATATGTCACTAAGGATACATACCGAACAGCTAGTAAAACGCTATGGCGCCCGCACCGTGGTTAACCACGTGTCAGTAGAAGTGAGTCAGGGCGAAATAGTAGGATTGCTGGGCCCTAACGGGGCTGGCAAAACCACTTCATTTTATATGGTAGTGGGACTTGTTAAGCCTGATGAGGGCGAAGTATTTTTGGAGGATGTAAATATTACGAAGCTGCCGATGTTTAAACGGGCGCAAATGGGAATTGGCTACCTGCCTCAGGAAGCCTCCATTTTCCGTAAACTGAGCGTGGAAGATAATATCTCCGCAGTACTGGAAATGACCGAGCTTACCAGGGCGCAGCAAAAAGAGAAACTCGAAAGTCTGCTCGGAGAGTTCCGTTTGCAGCATGTGCGCAAAAGCCCGGGCGACGTACTCAGTGGTGGCGAACGGCGCAGAACTGAAATAGCCCGTGCCCTGGCGGTAGACCCTAAGTTCATCCTGCTCGATGAACCTTTTGCCGGTATCGACCCCATTGCGGTAGAAGACATTCAATCAATTGTAGCCAAGCTTAAGTACAAAAACATAGGTATCCTCATCACGGACCACAACGTGCAGGAAACACTTTCCATCACAGACAGGGCGTATTTGTTGTTTGAAGGCAAAATCCTGAAGGCTGGCTCGGCTGAGGAACTGGCAGAAGATGAACAGGTTAGAAAAGTGTATCTTGGCCAGAATTTCGTGCTGAGACGCAAGAATTACCTTGACGAAGCCGCTAAACAATAACACGCTTTTCACCCTACGATAAACCTTTATGAAGATTTTAAGTCCCGCAATATCACAGTTGGCAAGGTTGCGCATGGGCCGCATCGAGTATTTTATGCAATACCCGCTACAGGTTCAGCAGCAGGTGTTCCAAAACCTGCTCAGCGCTGCGCAATACACCGAGTTTGGTAAACAATACGGGTTCTCCAATATTTTTAAGATAGAAGAATTTAAATCCCGCGTGCCCGTACAAAACTACGATTCCATCAAAGGATATATCCACAGGATGATGGAGGGAGAGCAAAATGTACTATGGAACACACCTATCAAATGGTTCGCAAAATCCAGCGGCACCACCTCGGATAAAAGCAAATTCATTCCTATTTCAGTAGAGAGCCTGGACGAGTGCCACTACCGCGCCGGCCGTGATATGTTTTCACTGTATTACAATAACTTCCCCGATTCGGAACTGCTTACCGGTAAAGGTCTGGCCATTGGTGGCAGCCACCAGGTAAATAAGTTATCGCCCGATGGTGATAGTTATTATGGTGACCTGAGCGCCGTAATGCTGCAGAATATGCCGTTTTACGGCAACCTGGTACGTACCCCCGACCTTTCTATCGCCCTTATGGATGAGTGGGAAGAGAAGATAGAACGGATGGCCCAGGCCGTAATTCACGAAAACGTGACCTCCATTGTAGGTGTGCCCACCTGGACCATCGTACTGATCAAACGTATATTTGAGCTTACCGGTACCGATAACCTGGCCGACGTTTGGCCTAACCTGGAACTGTATGGCCATGGTGGCGTAAGCTTTACGCCCTACCGTGAACAGTTTAAAAAGCTGATCAGGAAGCCTAATATGCATTACCAGGAGTCTTACAATGCCTCCGAAGGCTTCTTCGCCTCGCAGGATGTAATGGGCGAGGAGGGAATGCTGCTTTTCCTGAACCACGGCATCTTCTACGAGTTCATGCCCATGGAGGAATATGGAAAGGAGCAGCCCCGCACCCTGCAACTCAACGAAGTTGAACTCGGCAAAAACTACGCACTCATCATCAGCACCAACGGTGGCCTTTGGCGTTACATCGTTGGCGATACCATACAATTCGTTTCACTGGCGCCTTACCGCGTACGTGTAAGTGGCCGTACCAAATCGTTCATTAACGCATTTGGGGAAGAACTGATCGTAGATAATTCGGACAAAGCGATTGCTGCCGCCTGTGAGGCAACCGGCGCCGTGGTAAACGATTATACCGCAGCTCCCATCTATTTCAGCGATGAAGGTAGTGGTGGGCACGAATGGCTCATCGAATTTGACACAGAGCCCGATAGCCGCGAGAAGTTTGTGACCGTGCTGGACGACACGTTGAAGAAAGTTAACTCCGACTACGAAGCCAAACGCCATAAAGATATGGCGCTGCGTTTGCCTGTTGTACACGTGATGCCGCCAAACACCTTCTGCGAATGGTTAAAAAGCAAAGGTAAACTGGGCGGGCAGCACAAAGTGCCAAGACTCAACAACGAACGTAATCACCTGGAAGAAATACTGGCCTTTATCAAAAAATAAAACCATTCATCTTTACCTATTTTTTTACCAATTGTTAAACTGACAACAAAAAATGAAATTACTTGAAAACAAAGTGGCGATAGTAACAGGTGCGAGCAGGGGAATTGGTGAAGCTATTGCACTGATGTTCGCAGAACATGGCGCTAATGTGGCTTTTACATATGTAAGTTCCGACGAAAAAGCGAAGGCATTGGAGGAAAAACTGACCGCCAAAGGCGTTAAGGCTAAAGCTTATAAAAGTAATGCCGGCGTATTTGCAGATTGTGAAGCATTGGTAAACGACGTAGTTAAAGAATTTGGTACCATTGATATTTGTGTGAATAACGCAGGTATTTCTAAAGATAACCTGCTGCTGCGCCTCAGCGAAGAGCAGTGGGACGATGTGATGGACATTAACCTGAAGAGCGTGTACAACATGACCAAACTGGTTATACGCCCAATGATGAAAGCCCGCAGCGGTTCAATCATCAACATGAGCTCTATCATTGGAATGAAAGGTAATGCGGGGCAGAGCAGCTATGCAGCCTCTAAAGCAGGTATCATCGGGTTCACCAAATCCATTGCCGCCGAAGTGGGCAGCCGTAACATCCGCGTTAACGCAGTAGCACCGGGTTTTGTGGAAACAGATATGACCAGCTACCTGAAAGATGGCGATGGCGCTAAGGCATATATCGACAAAATTCCTTTAGGCCGTTTTGGCAAACCGGAAGATATTGCTAACACCTGCCTGTACCTGGCTTCTGATATGGGCGCTTACATTTCCGGCCAAACCATCAGCGTTTGCGGTGGCTTAAACATGTAATTTTTATACTGATAATAGAGATGGGCTGCTTTGTTCTGCAAGGCAGCCCATCTTTTTTTGTCAACCTAAATCATTTATTTACAGCAGCTTAGAATAAACAGCGTTTAAAGTTTTCGGAAAGCCGGGCAATTTCTGTTATTTCGCGTGGCAATTTCAGGCATATGATTAACGTACAGCAAATACAGGACCTCGAGCGTTTTATTATCCATAAAGTGGGCAACTCCTCGCAGGATGAACCGCTGTTGCTTTCGCAACAACCTTTCGAACTGCAGGACGAAACGGTCACCAATTTGCTGCTTACCTACTTCATACAGCCATTTACCAACAACGGCGAATATTTTCGCTTTACCCACGAAGCGGATATCCAACTGAACGAGATCTACAAATACTGTAGCCTTATCTTCGAGGATAAGGAAAGCTTCACCGACCAGTCGGTAAACATCGCCAAACACCTGTACAAACACAGCACGCACCCCAAAATCAAAGGCGGGGAGCTGTACATTGTATATTTTTCCAAATGCCTGGTAGATGGGGAAGAGGTGGAAGCAGTAGGCATCTTTAAATCAGAAAATAAAGACACTTACCTTAAAGTATTCCTTAACAGTGACAACTACGAAGTAAACTACGACGACGGTATTAACATCAGCAAGCTGGATAAAGGCTGCCTGGTGTACAACCTCGAAAAAGAAGAAGGGTACAAAGTGAGCGTGATAGATGCCGTAGGCAAACAAAACGAAGCGGTTTACTGGAAAGATGCGTTTTTACAGGTGGTGCGCCGCGAAGATAATTACCACCAGACCGAAACCATGGTGAACCTCTGCAAACAGTTCGTTGAGCAACGCCTGCCCGAAGAATATGACATGAACCGCGCCGACCAGATCGACCTGCTGAACCGTACTGCCACTTACTTCAAAGAAAAGGAAAACTTCCAGATGGAGGAGTTTGCCACCGAAGTGCTCGGCAACCAGGACGCTATTGAATCGTTTAAAGAATACCGCGAACACTACCAGCAGGAATACCGCCTGGACGTGCCCGACGAGTTCGAAATTTCAGGCCCGGCCATGAAAAAGCAGCAGCGTGTATTCAAAAGCATCCTGAAGTTAGACCGCAACTTCCATGTATATATACACGGAAACCGCGAACTGATAGAACGCGGTTTCGATGAGGCAAGTAATATGCAGTTTTATAAACTCTTCTTCGAGGAAGAGAAGTAGTTATTTAATGTAAAAACCAAGCAGGGCTATCTTTTTCTTCTCTACCTGCAACTGGTCAAACAGTTCGTCTATACGACTGTTGTAGTGGTAGTCGCCCATTTCTACACGGGCATACTGCACTTCATAGTATTCTTTATAAAGGCTGTAATACTCCCGCAACGCTTTGTTCACCTTTTTGGCACCGGGCGAATAAGTGCTTTCGTTCATTTCTTCCAGCAGGTGCAGGTTTTGGTCCATATAATAAATACCAAAGTTTTTGATCTTATTACTGATAGATGCGTCGGCGTAGAGCGTACGGCCATTACCGATAAGCGTGTAATCAGAAACGGTGGAGGCCATTCCTTCATTGCGTTTCAGGCGGTCTACCTGGTCGGCATACTCCTGCGCGTTCCATTTCATACTAAAGAAAAGGATGATGGCTATTACCGCAACAATGGCCGTGCTGGTAGTAAAGGCCCACTTTTTAAGCCATTCTTTCTTTTCCTGGAAGATGGCGAAATAGTAGCCCCTGGTAAGCAGGAAACCAAATATCAACCCGCCAAAATGTGCGCCATGATCGATGCGGCTACCCTGTACAAGTGCAATCACATAATTAAAGCAAATGGTGATCAGGATGCTGATAAGCAGCGACTGCCGTTCTACAGGTTCAATCAGCTTCTTCAACGACAACATGGCCAGCAGGATGCCGATAAGTCCATAGATAGCACCGGATGCGCCAACAGATGGGATAAGATCGTTCCACCAAAGGCTGGTGGTTGAGGCGGCGAAACCGCAGATCAGGTAAGCCGCCAGGAACTTCCACGAGCCAATAATCCTTTCGAGATAAATGCCGCAAACCATCAGTACGTACATGTTAAAAAACAGGTGCAGTACGTCGAGGTGCATAAATACTGATGAAAAGAGCCTCCATGGCTCGTCGGTAAGTGTGTATAGTTTAAAGTCCGCGCCGAATTGTATCAATATTAACGGGTGTATGGCGAGAAAAGAGTTGCCCGTAAACAAAGTGGTAAGGCCCAGCAAAAGGTACACGAGTACATTAAGGGTGATGAGGATGGGCGTTACGTAATAACCGGGCACCGGTTTAAATACAGCGAAAAAGCCATCCACTATACGCTCACGGCTGCTGGAAATATAAGACTGAGCAGCGTCTTCACGAGTAGCTTCGCGGCGTACAGCAAATTCGGCGTCCAGCTTTTCGGGTGGTGTATTCTCCGCAATGGAAGCAATAGCCTCTGTAAGTTGCCGCAGGTTTCTCCGGTTCTTGTTAAAGTCGATGATTTGCATGCCCATGCTGGTACTCGCAAATTCGGCTTCGTAATCGGAAACGTTCACCACCACGCGGTCGTGAAAAGAGAGAAAAGAGAATGGGGTAACGGCGCTCACACTGTCTTCAGTCACTTTGCTGATGTTCCAGCCAAGCAGTTCCATGGCCATCCAGGATAGAGATCGGTATTGGTCGGGCGTGTATTGGTCCAGGTATACGCTGGTTTGGGCCCTGGGAGGGAAGCCAATCATAGGAGAATAGGTTCGGGTTTAGGAGATAAGGTTAAAAAAAGCAGCGTAGTTGGCTACGCTGCTGCAAATATATTATTAATTATTGTTATCTGGAGGATTTGGTGGACGTTGGCCCTGCGGGGGGCGATTGTCCTGCCTCGGTTTCTGCTGGCCTTCGGGCCTTGGTGGCCTGTTTTCCTGCTTCTGACCTTCTGGTCTCGGAGGTCTGTTTTCCTGTCTTGGCTTTTGGCCGCCTTCAGGTCTTGGTCCTCTTTCCGGCCTTGGCCCCTGACCTTCAGGTCTTGGTTTCTGGCCTTCCTGTTTAGGAGGGCGCTGGCCACCTTCTGGTTTAGGTCCGCGGTTTTCCTGTCTTGGCTTTTGGCCGCCTTCAGGTCTTGGTCCTCTTTCCGGCCTTGGCCCCTGACCACCTTCAGGCCTCGGTCCCCGTTCATTGCGCTGACCTTCAGGACGCTGACCTTCAGGGCGTGGGCCGCGGCCCTCCTGTTTAGGTTCTCCTTCTGGCCGTGGCGGACGGTTACCCTGCCTTTGCTTCTGGGCGTTTTCGCCTTTAGGCTTTTGCTGGCCCGGCTGCTGGTTACCACCTCTGTTATCTTTAGCCTGCGGTTGCTGGCCTTTTTCTTTATTCTTCTGCTTACGCTTCTGCGAAGCTTTTTCCAGGGAGCGGAGGCTGATCTGACCTACAACGTCCACAAAACCAAGATCTGCTTCCTTGTTCGGTTTGCCGGAAACAATTTCCACTGCTTTCAGTTCGTCCGGTTTAACCCCCTGCCTGTTAAGCTGGCGGATCTCTTTAACGCGGGTGATAGTAAGCGGGTATTGTTTGCTGCTATTGTCGTAGGAATACCACATCAGGTTTTTGAAGATGTCGCGTTTCTGCAGCGAAGCGGTGCCGCCGGCTGTTTCGATCGTATCAGCATCTTCAGGAAATTCCTTCAGTGCGTCCAGGTAAGTATCCAGTTCGTAGTTCAGGCAGCATTTAAGACGGCCGCACTGGCCGCTGAGTTTTGCCTGGTTGATTGAGAGGTTCTGGTAGCGGGCGGCGGTAGTATTTACCGATTTGAAATCAGAGAGCCAGGTAGAACAACATAGTTCGCGTCCGCAGCTACCAATACCACCTACCTTGCCGGCTTCCTGGCGGGCGCCTATCTGGCGCATTTCCACCTTCACCCTAAACTCGGAGGCAAATATTTTAATGAGCTCGCGGAAATCCACACGGTCGTCGGCAGTATAAAAGAAAGTTGCCTTTCTGCCGTCGGCCTGAATTTCTACCTCAGTAAGTTTCATTTCAAGTCCCAGGTTACGGGCCAGCGCGCGTGCTTTTACCAACGCTTCTTTTTCGCGGGCCTTGTTATCCTGCATCCTGTTAACATCGTCGTTAGTGGCGCGGCGAAGCAGTTTTTTTACTTCCGGCGTATCGTCAACGCGGCGTTTTTTCATCTGGAGTTTTACCAGTTCCCCGGTAACGCTCACCATGCCTACGTCGAAGCCGCTAACACCTTCCACGGCCACCATATCTCCTTTCTCAAAGAGCTGTTTGGTGACATTGCGGAAAAAATCCTTACGACTGCCGTTATTAAAACTTACTTCTATAATGTCAAATGGTGCTAAACTATCACCAAGGGGTATATTCGCCAGCCAGTCAAACACATTGAGGCGATTACATCCGCCACTGTCACATCCTCCGTTACTCTTACACCCTGACGGCTTCCCTTCCGCACCTGTACCACATCCGGCACAAGCCATATTATATCAATTTAAAATTTACAAATAAAACAATTCCAGCCTAAAGCCAAGTTCTTTTAAAAATACAGATTTAGTTTGAGTAAACAAAAAGAGCAGGCAATAACAACAAAGGTAAGTGTTATGCCTTATATAACAACAACTGCCGCTTTATACCGGCATCGGGCGGTTACGGAAGATGTATTGCAGTTTTATAGAGAGCGCATGAAACAGCATTTTGCCGTTGGCATTACGTTCTATATGATAACAGGCATTGTCCAGTTCCCCGGTGATCAGTTGCATCTGCTCAAGGTTAGCCAGCTTTTGCAGCTTGGCGGCAAAGTCCATTTCCTCTTCGGAGAAAGCCAGCTGGCTGCGGTCCATAAACTGCAGGCGAACGGAATGTTCCAGCAGGTTAATGAAGTAACGCAGGAACTGCTTTTGGTTCTCACGCCCCATTTTAGCGTTGGAAATCAACTCCACCCATTCCTGTAACGCAATCCGGTTTTGTGTAAAAATGTAGTTGAGCCAGTTGCGCAACAGTTCGTGATAATCGTTTTCGGCATGTTGCAGCAGGTGAGTAGCCTCGCGGTAATTGCCGGCGGCGATAGTGGCTATTTGCCTTGCCTTTGGTTCGGGCGTGTGGTTACGTGCGGCCAGTGCTTTCACCACGGCATCTTTCGGTAAGGGGTTTATTTTAACCAGTTGTGTGCGCGAAAGTATAGTCGCCAGTATCTGTTCCTGGTTTTCGGCGGCCAGTATAAAAATGGTATTGGCAGGCGGTTCTTCTATGAGTTTGAGCAGGCGGTTCCCTTCGTTGCCCAGGTATTCGGGCATCCACATCATCAGTATTTTGTACTGGCTCTCAAAGCTTTTAAGGCTCAGTTTGCGGATAATGTCCTGGCACTCGTGCGTGGTAATGTTCCCCTGTTTGTTTTCGGCACCAATAAACTGTAACCAGTCGTATGCGTTACCATAAGGCTGTTGCGAAATAAACTCGCGCCATTCGGAAGCATAGTCGGTACTGATAGGTTTATCGCCCGACTTGCGTGGTATAACAGGGTAAGAATAATGAATATCGGGATGGATGTATTGCGAAGCTTTGATACAGGCCGAACATTTGCCGCATGAGTCGTACTCCTGGCGGTTTTCGCAAACCAGGTATTGCGTAAAGGCAAGCGCCAGTGGTAATCCGCCAGCCCCTTCGGGCGCCAGGAATATCATGGCATGACTAAGCCTGTTGTTATTAACAGCGTGTATTAAATGGTCGCGTACTTCCTCCTGGGCTATGACATCTGAAAAAAACATTGTAACGATTAGTTCAGCCGTGAAAATAGCACAAAAGCAGGTGATTTTCGCGGTGAATTATCGGAGCGACTGGAAGCAAACTTTACTGAAGTAACCGCTGGCCGTAAATGCTGGTGAACTGGTGCTGACGTAGTAACTGCCGGTAATAGTGCGATTTACAGGATCTACCGTAGTGATGTTGATGGAGGCCGTATCGGTAATCGCAAATTGGTAGGAACTGCCGGCGGAAATACCTACGAGTATGCGTCCGCTGCTGTCGGTCCCGGTGCGCGAGTAGGTGTATACACCGACCGGAATGCTGTCGGATTGTAGTTCGGAGTAGGTACGGTAGTGGCCCGTGGTGATATTGGCAATTACTTTAACCGAATCGGCAATGGCTTCAACGCTCAGCAGTTTGTAGCTGCCGGCGATGTTAGTAATGCGGATCATATTTGAGCTTACGAGCGTCAGCTGTTGTGGCCGTCCGCCAATCGTGAGGCCGATGGCCGATTGAGAACAATTCTCGGCCATCCCGTCGTCGGAACCGCAGGCGGAAATTAATAGCGCAAACAGACCTGTCACCAGCGTATTCAAGGGGCGTAAAAGTGTATTCATTCGGTATATTGGTTTTTCCTGGAGGCCTATAAATGTGCCGGACAATAAGCGTCCGGCACTTAAAGGCTAATATTTCTTCTCAATGGCAGCGATCACTTCTGGTGCCAATGGTAATGTTTTAGGAGGAAATACCGCTACGAGGTTGCCTTTTTCGTCGAGCAGGTATTTCTGAAAGTTCCAGGTAACCTGGTCGGGCGTAAAGTTTTTAGCTTTGCTTTCCGCCAGCAGCCATTTGTACAGCGGGTGGATATCGTCGCCCTTCACCGAAATTTTAGCGGTCATGGGGAAGGTAACGCTGTAATTGCTTGTGCAAAACTGCTGTATCTCCGCATTTGTACCCGGTTCCTGGCCATTGAAGTTATTGGCCGGGAAACCTACGATCACCAGTTCGCCCTTGTATTTTTGATACAGCGCCTCGAGGCCTTCGTACTGCGGCGTAAGTCCACACTTCGAAGCCGTGTTAACGATGAGGATCTTTTTCCCTTTATATTCAGAGAAACTGATCTTCTTTTTACCATCCAGTGCCTCTACTTTAAAGTCGTAGATACCACCTTTGGCAGTAACGAAAAGTAAAGCAGACATTAACATTATTTTGAACATATCTCTGTGGCTTTTTATTGATTGATATAAAGTTAGGCATCCTGACCCAATATCCCGTGATAACTATTTGTTAATGGTTAAAATCAGGTTAAGCGGTTTATTAAGTGGCTTTTGCGCAAAGATTTTTATTTGGGAAACGGGCGATGGAATCTGTATGGAGCCGCCGTTGTGTCACACCCTTCAGCGACAGGTCCTCCCCAGGCTTTCCTTTCTATTCCATTATGCGGTGTATCTGTCGCAGGGAGTGACCTTTAGGTTTATAGTTCGGTGTATACACTGTACCGCGATGGGACTAAGGGAACGCTGCCCAATGTTGTTGCTGTCGCTGAAGGGTGTGACACAACGGGGGCCTAATGGTTATACTGAAGCTGATACCCAACTCTTATTACTTGTTCTGAAGGTAGTTTTCAAGTGGCAGACGGTTAGTCAGCGACCGCGCGAGGGTCATTTCGTCTGCGTACTCCAGCTCGCCGCCAAAGGCAATACCGCGGGCGATCGTGGTTATTTTTACGGGAAGATCTTTTAACTTTTTAGAGAGGTAGTAGATGGTGGTATCGCCTTCGATGGTAGGGCTAACGGCCATGATTACTTCTTCCACACCTTGCTGTTGCACCCGCTCTACCAGGGTGTGAATGTTAAGCTGGTCGGGGCCAACACCATCGATCGGTGAAATGATGCCGCCGAGTACGTGGTAGGTGCCATTAAACTGTTGCGTGTTTTCGATCGCGATTACATCACGGATACTTTCCACTACGCAAACTACCTTTTGATTGCGGGTGGAGCTTGCGCAGAGATTGCAGGTGTCGTGGTCGGAAACGTTATGGCATTGCTTACAGAACTTTATCTGGCGGCGCATGCGGGTGATGACTTCGCCAAATTGCTCTACCTGCGGGGTTTCCTGCTTCAGCAAGTGCAAAACTAACCTCAGCGCGGTTTTTTTACCGATACCGGGGAGTTTGGCAAATTCATTCACCGCATTTTCAATCAAAGCAGAAGAAACAATCATACAACAAAGGTAACTAATATCTAGAGGGTAATGTTCGGGTTTACGTTCCAGTTGGGCTTAATCTGTACCGGTTTTGGGAAGGGGAATACCTTTTCGGGCTGTTTTTTCGGTGTTCCGTAGTAAATGCCCGTGTCCCAAATGCCGTTGCCGTTTTCGTCTACCAATATCCGGAGTTCGTAGTCGCCGGGTTGTATCAGGTCGCGTTTCCAGGTTCCAGAGCTGATGTCGCCACTGTATTTTACCTCTTTATTGGAAACAAGCTGCACGATGAACTGTACACTATCTTTGATTTTCAGGTAGTTAGTATCCACCAGTTTCATGCTGATGGAAACGGTGCCGTAATCGGACCTCTCTTTTGTCGTGAACCGGATCGTGTCTGATTTAGCAAATGGCTGATTAAGTGTGTCTGTCGCAAAACCCTGGGGAAGAATAAGCTGGTAGGGCGTTCCCTCTTTCCAGGTATAAGTCATCTGTAGGGTTTTTCGTACAGAGTCGTCCATTTTTGCAGTAAATGCAACGCGGCGCAGGGTAGTATCTTCCAGCAGTAATATTTGGGTGGAGTCGAGATTACCTACGCGGAGCGAAAAACCAATACTCAATGGTTCGCCGAGTTCCTGCAAGCCGCCCGCCAGATTGGCACTTGCCTGTAGCGTAGGTTTTTTCTTTTTAGTTCCTTCCTTCTCTTTCTTTTCCTCCGGTTCCGGCTCTTCTTCCTCGGGCGGAGCAATAACAACTGTGTCTTTTTCGCGGAAAAGGGCCATGTTAACACCGGTTACGTTGGCACCGAGAATGATTGCGCTGTCCACAAAACCAATATATTCCGAGTGCTGAGTGTACTGCAGGTCACGATCTTCTTCTTTTAAGGCGAAGATCTTGTATTTGCCAGGCGCCAGGTTTTTAAAACGGAAACTGCCATCACCCCTGCTTTTAGCATAGTATAACGGTTTTTCCTTAGATACCACGGAGTCTTCCATGTTCGAATACAGGAAAACGCCCACGGTACTGTCTACCATACCCGTTTCCGCATTAATCGTGGTGCCCGACAGTTGGAGTGAATCGAGGTAATCGCCGGTAGACACCACGTACTGGAAATCGTTGATGGGATTACGTTCGTTCAGGTCGCGGATGGCGTCGTTGAAGTTGAAAGTGTAGGTGGTATTAGGTTTGAGCGTGTCTTTTATCGCAATAGTGATCGTCCGCAGTTTGGCGGTGATCGTGGGCGTACGTTTCAGGGTGGGCGAAACGATCAGCTTTTCTATCACGTTATCAAGTTCGATATACTCGTTAAAGGTGAAAGAGATTTTCTTGCTGGAAAAATGCAGCGACGAATCCGGCGGACTAACCGACAATAATCTTGGAGGCAACGAGTCTTTAGGACCGCCGCCCGGAGGCACGATATTCGCACATTGCGTTAAAAAGCAGGAGATTACCACCATCAGCACCAACGCCCCGAACCTGAAAATCTGATTCATATTACCTAAACGGATGTATTAAAATATTTGCAAACTTAGTGCCTTTCGGCAAAAAACGGCCCAAATTCCTGCTATGCCTCTTCTTCCTCACCACCGGTGAGTTCATGTAGCGCAACCTGTAGCTTATTATCCTTTACGAAATTGCACCAGCGGCAATCTTCTTTACCACAGCCAGTGTAAAATTCCTTGTTCTGGATTTTTGACCAAACCTCGGTAATCTGCTGGGTAACGGTTGTAATATCTTCAGGGGTAATGAACACCTTTTCTTTGTGATACTCCTTTTGCTTGTTGGGTTCCACGAAGTCGAACTCGGTACTCACCACGCGCCAGTTCTTTTGCTTGTAATTATCGAGCAGTATTTTATAGAACACCGCCTGCCGCCAGTAGTCGCCGCCATTCGGATCACGTTCGTTAGGGCGTTCGAATTTGCGGTAGTCCTTGATGGCTTTCTGGTAATCGCCGGTTTTGTAATCTACCACGTTCACTTCGCCGCCATCAAACTCCAGTTTATCAATTTTACCTTTGATAGGCACTCCGTTCACTGTGATGTTGCGCAGATTACGTTCTACGCTCACGATGGTGTTCCAGTGTGGCAGGTATTTGTCGTAATAATCACCGAGTATATCGATACCATATTCCATGCGCCGGTCGAACGATTCGCGGGTAAAGCATTCGCGGTTGCGCATCATGCTGGCTTTGAAGTCGCGGAGAAATTCTTCTTTTGCGGGAAATGCGTTATGGTTCGTTTGCATTTTCTGGAACAGCTTTTCCAGTGCATAGTGTACCGCGGAACCAAATTCCGTGTTCTCCGACCGGCCGGATGGTACACGCACCAGGTTTTGGTAGAAGAAGGATAGCGGGCAGTTGAGATAATTGTTGAGCGCCGTAACGTTCATGGCAAAGTTGCCCAGCAGGGCATCTATAAACAGCTGGTCCACCTTCTGGATTTCCGGTGCCAGTTCTTTACCATATTGTAGTACTTCGAAATCAAAGAGGATTTCCTCGTTGAGTTCTATTTTATGATTCGGCAGGATGTGCTGTTCGAGTATTTCTGCAATGAACATGCTCGGTTCCAGCGGTTTGCCATCCTGGCGGAATTCAGGGTAGGAGATATAAAGGTATTTCTCCGCACGCGTAACCGCCACGTAAAACAGGCGACGAAGTTCCTGCTCATCGGTGGAGGTCGACTGGGTGGTGAATACCGTGT
Source organism: uncultured Chitinophaga sp. (assembly GCF_902168175.1). Taxonomy (GTDB): domain Bacteria; phylum Bacteroidota; class Bacteroidia; order Chitinophagales; family Chitinophagaceae; genus Chitinophaga. The sequence goes on from NZ_CABHOU010000092.1 coordinate 306,419, forward strand.
CGGGGAAAGCGAAACCTGTACTGTTCTTACGTTTGCCCTCCCAAAGGTGTTTGTTAGCCCCGGCAATAAACACATATTCGAACTCCAGGCCTTTGGAACCGTGCGCAGTGATCAGGTTCACGCCCTTTTCGTTCCCGGATACCTGTACCAGGGAAATCGGGATATCGTTGTCTTCCATGAGGTCTATCACAGCCATCAGTTCCCGTATCCTCATGTTTGGATTACGATGGGTCTCATCTTTCACGAAGTCGAACATGGCCTGTAATACTTTCATCAGCCATATTTTTTCCGGCGAATCCATAATGTAACGAAGAATGCCGCCATCACCTATGATGCTGCTGAACAATTGCTGAAGTGTAAGATTTTGCGACTCCGCCAGCCATTTTTCCAGCATGCCGCCCAGGGCGAGTATCTCGTCTGGCGGTGCGGTAGAAAATAGGGTAGGGTTGCGGGCCTTATTCCATTCCTGGATATATTGACGGATGGAAGTTTTACCGTCGGTATAACTCTTTTCGTTTGTACGTATGCTTACGAGTGCGGCTTCTATCGGAGCGATCCTGTAGAAGTCGTAGTGCATGATCTCGAACAGGATATCATCGCCACTATTTGGAGTTTCCAGTTCCGCTGCAATGTAGCGAAGCAGCTGCAGGATTTTCCGGGCGAAAGGTATATCGAATAAATTGGTGTTTCTTTTTGAGTAGAAGGGGATGCCTTTCAGGCGGAAATACTGCGTAAGGTCTTCGCCATACCTATTTTCCTTGTAGATGACGGCTATTTTGCCTGGCTGTACACCTTGTTTAACCAGTTTGTCTACCTCCAGCGTAATGCCGGCCATCTCGTCGCGACTGGTATTATAGCGATGTATCTCAGGGGGAATATCAAGTGCAATGAGTTTAGCATTACTGGCAGCAAGGTGTTTACTTAAGCCGGGAAGTTGGTTTACAAGTCGCGAGTTGCCATTGTTTTCGATCAGCGACATCGACGCGTCCAGTACATTCTGTACGGAGCGATAGTTTTGGGTAAGTACTACCGTATGGAGGTCTTCCGCAAAACTGCTGGCAAAAAGTTCCATGTTTTCCACGTTGGCGCCCTGGAAACGGTAGATCGACTGATCATCGTCGCCCACCACGAATACGTTGGGTTTATCCTCGTCCCTGATCAGCAGTTGGATCAGTTTATTCTGCGTACCGCTGGTATCCTGGTATTCATCGACGAGCAGGTATTGAAAACGTTCCTTATAATCGGAGAGCAGCGCGTCGTTTTCTTCAAATACCCTGATCACCCAGTTGATCATATCGTCGAAATCGTAACGGTTGGCCTTGTGCATTTCCCGCTGGAAGTTGTCAAATTGTTCGACAGCGGCTTCCAGGCGCGACATCTTCTCTTGTTCCACTTCAATTTTGTCAGTACGCACATCTCCCTTTTTGAATACCTTGGTGGCCCGTTTGCAGATATATTCCTCGCGGAGCGGCAGGCTGTCGATATAGACTTTGATGCGTTCTTTAATAAATGCCGACGTCCAGCCCTCCCGTTTCATTGTGGAGAACAGCCAGGCGAGGTTTCGCATATCGAAATACACATCACCGCGGTATCTTTTCAAAGGATTGTCCTTGGGAAAGGCGTCAATCAATTTCTTCAGCATCTGGATTTTTTCCAGGTCGGAAATCGGATCGAGTGTGTTTTTTTCGAACAGAGCGAGGTTATCCTGTATTACTTCGTTACAGAAAGAGTGGAAAGTATGGATGTTAACGCGGTAGGCGTCCGGGCCGATGAAGTCGGTCAGACGTTTGCGCATGGCTACAGTTCCTGCATCGGTATAAGTAAGACAAAGAATGTTTTGAGGAAGGAAGTCCGTGTCCTGAAGGATTTTGCCGATGCGGGAGGCCAGGATCTGCGTTTTACCCGTTCCCGGACCTGCAATTACCATCACCGGGCCTTCGGTGTGATCTACGGCGTCGCGCTGCCTTTCGTTGAGGCGTGTGTAGACGTCTGTAAATCGTTGTATATATTGCTGATTATCGCGTGCTATCATTATAAGAGTTCGTACTTAAAGGTAAAGTTATTACCCCATCGGGGAAAATGTACTTTGAAGAAACACCTGCAAAATTAAGGGAAGCTATTCAATCGGCGAACTCGTTCATTTTGTGTGTTTTATTGCGGTAGTTCTGCCAGTTGATCCCGAAACCGCGTTTGTTGATTTGCATATTTAAGATACTCATTTTGTGTATTAAGAGGGCAATGCTGCGAAGCCGGCTAACACTGGGTTCCACTATTGTCCCCGTTACTGTCGCTGATAGACCTTGCAGGTAATAGAACATAAAGATCGCTTCTCAATGCGTTTTGTTCCTGCAATAATTGCCAGCGATAGTTTATTACAGAATATCCGCACGGTGTAAAAGTTCCCGTTGTTTAACATTTTGAAGGAAAGCAAGGTCGTTTCTGCTTTTTTACGCTCCGTCGGGCTGATAAGTCAATTGCATCATTCGAGGTACTTTCGATCAGTAAACAGTCCCCTCACTGGATCTGCTGTGCTGTTAATGCCCGATGCTTATTCAATCCTGCGTTGGGTCGTCCGGGCAGCCGCAGTTTATGTGAAAGGTTGTCTTTCCGTTTAGTCCGATAATGAATTTCAGACGAACGCCTATACGTGCAGTGGCGGATTGGCGTCATTTTGCCAGTGAGTTCCTTGCCGGCTTACAGGCCAGCGCAGAAACTCGTCTTCCTATTTTTCAATGACTAACTGAGCCCCGGTGATTGAAGTGGTTTTGATTAGCGAAACGGTCTTTCCGAGGGTTTGTTGCATACGGCAATGCCCCTGTACATTGCGTCTTTGCTGGTTATTTACACGCCATGAGTTTAACGGAAAGCCTGTCTTTCTTTATGTCTTACGCCGATAGCGATGCACAGACTACTGTTCATACGTACGGCGTATTTCATCGTTCTTAGTGAGCCTCTTTGCCAGCTTACGGGCCAGCGAGGAAGCTCGTCGCCCCACTTTCGATGACTAATTGACCCCCAGTCCATTAAAAGTGGTTTTGATCAGCAAAAAGGTTCTTCTCCTCGGATTTTACTCCGTGGATGGATGCCCTTTACATTCACCCTTTTGCTTGATATTGCAGGCGACATGAGTTTATACAGATAACGTGCCTTTCATTCATCTTGCGCCGGTGGTGATGAACAAACGAATGGCCTTAACACGTTACTTTTCCGTCATTCTGTAGTTAGCTCCTTTGCCGGCTTACGGGCCAGCTCGGAAGCCCCATCCCACTTTTCAATGATTGATTTACCCTTAAATGCAGTGAAAATATTTTTGATCAGCCAAACGGTCTTTCTATGCTATTTACATCGCAGATAACATCCCGGGCAAGTAAATTTCTCGATGTATATTCCGTATTCGTCTACTATTCCGGACGATTAGGTGGAGGACCGCTCGGTCGCTGCAGATGTTCCGAAATATCTGTCAGCATCTTCCATTGATCTACTTTAGAGTAATAGAATTTCGCGGAAGAGTAGTGATAGTGCTGCGGTATTTTGCAAATCATAATATCGCAGGGGGCAATATGCATGAACATTAATTCAGACTGTGCTTCCTGGTAAGTAAGTATGATTTTTTTGCTGCCATTACGTTCCCAAAATTGATAGATACGGTCGGTCCGATTGCTCCTGAATGACTCTAATTCGGGCAGATTTTCGGATTTGAGGTAGTGTTTGATCTTTTGTGCGGTGTATTTTGAAAACATTTGCTGCACGTTTTTGTCCTTCCACTCATCCTGCTTTTGCCAAAGTACTTGCACATACCTAGGCATGATCACAAAGCCATACAGGACAATTCTTTTTTCTTTAACGAGAAACTTAAGACTGTTGATTATAATCTTTTTATGTTCCGGCCTTGTTAGTAAGGCTTGCTGTTTGTAACAGCACATCGTTGAGAGTTCCACGATGTTCGTCATGTACTACGATTTTAAGAGTAAAAAAATTTTTTTCAGAGAGTTATTAGAGAGGAAAGGGCCCGCCGGGCCGCATCCCAAAAACTTCCGCAGCGGGCCCGGACATTACGAGTGCTGCACTAGCCCGGGCAGCTAGTCTCATAATGCCAATTATTGTTAATCGGATTAAGTACTGACGTCGGGCCTCGCGGTGGCGGCGCCGGTAGGCTCGATGAGAAACAGATTTTAGATTGAGTACGACATTCGTTTAAAAGCATGGTATTTCAGTGCGTTAGTGTTTTCTAATAATTTACTGCGTGGCTGACCGTCAGTCAGGCGATCCTTGTTGGTTGCTCTCGTTGACTTATGTATCCCATCCTTTCTTTCTGCCCGTCACCTATCTTTTGTACATGTGTTATTGCGCTGTTTGTTAGCTAGTCATTTAAGGTAGGAGGGCGTTTTTGTACAGTCGTCCATACAGCGTTGCACACCCGATACAGGCCGGCTGGCACCCTCCTCCTTTTTCGTCAATATATTTATTCCTTCTTTCTGTTATCACATCTGCGTCGATTATCAATTTCTATGAGTCTTAGAAGAAAGGTCGCTTCTCCCGTACCATGCCCAAGATGCCCATCCAAAGACGGTACGGAATCCACAACCTCTCGCTATCTGTGTGTGGTCTCAGAGAAAAAGTTAAATGCTCTCCAATTACCCCCTTCTGTTATGCGCATCCATGTTCAGTTATTACTTCTTAGTTTTAGAAGAGAGGTCGCTTTTCCCGCACCATGCCCAAGATGCCCATCCAAAGACGGTACGGAATCCACAACCTCTCGCTATCTGTGTGTGGTCTCAGACAAAAAGTTAAACGCTCTACAGTTTATCCCTACCTGCTGTTATGCGGGTCCATGTTCAGCTATTACTTCTTACAAGCTTTAGAAGAGAGGTTGCTTTTCCCGCACCATGCCCAAGATGCCCATCCAAAGACGGTACGGAATACACAACCTCCACTATCATGTGTGATGTCAGGCAAAAAGTTAATTGCCTGCTTTACCCCTTTTGGGTAGTGTGTACATCACTCGCTTATTTGCCAGACCTCCTTAACACAACTTTTAAAGGGAGCCGCTTCCGGCTTCACGTGATCCCTGCTATGCCCCAATTAGCAAGGGATACCGCGGCTCCCGGTGTAATCTGGTCCTGCTGTGTAAAAAAACATCGCTGCCAGCGTAATTGACAGGCATAGCTCCGCCTCAACGAATTATTCGTTCATTCATAATTATGGTTACAAAGCCTTGTATTAAAAATGGTTCCTAATACCGCCAGGTACTTTAGCAGACATAAAGAATACTAGCAACGGCAGTCACCTGCCAGGACCTTCAAGTCAAATTACCAGTAAATCTTGTTTCGCCTATAACCCATCTGCAACTAGAGCTTGTTGTCTTCTGCATCCTGTCGAAGCCGCAGTATAATAATAACCAACAGTTCCTTTATGCTTATGGGTATCTCCGGCCGTTTCCTTAATACCCCGATGGGAGGAAGTAAGGTTGCTTTGGTTGAATTGTCCGTCGCTCCTGCGGAGTCTTGGGCCTCATTCATGGTTTTGGTGTATTTAGGTACTTGCTTTTGGGAATTCCCCCGGGCCTATAGTACAAATTCCCGTTTTGGTAACAAAAGGGTCAATAATAAACCAGTCGCCGGGCGGTCGGATCATGGTTGATTGGTTGGTTAGCAAATCGATTTAAGGGCTATCAATTTGCATGGCGGAAAATTACATAGAATGTTTGAAAAACCGGCTGTTCATTTTGTTCATTTTATGCGGCGGTGTTAACACCGCCTTTTGCCGTAAATGCACGATGGTAAAGGATTTGAAAAATGAACAGAAAATGAACAGGCTTAAAGCTGGCTTATTCCTTCTTTTTCTTTATGGAGGGGTTAATGATAAGAACAGAGGACCATAAAATGAGTAGCTGTCGGCACACAGTGGCAGTAGTTTGATTTTAGTAGGGAATGTTAATCTATCTCATTTGGGATAAGTCATCGCATCAGGCAAAATGTATGACTGGCGCACAAATGTGGCTGGTTAAGTACAGCCGGTCGGTCGTGTCTTATTAAGAGTACATAATGAATGAGCATAACGTCAGGCCATACGGATGGCTATCTTATAATAAATGCCACTTTTGCCTGATTGCTCCTTGCAATGGCCATTTCTCAGCCTGGATTGAGTTGTTACCTGCCAGATGCGCCAGTTACAATCATATCTCACTCTTCTTCTCCTTCTCCTTGTTTTTTTCTTCCAGTAGGTGAAACAGCTTCTCATTTATTTTGTCGAGGTAAAATATCATATCATTTATCCGCATTGCCCAACGTAGCAACAGAAGTTGTAAAATGATACTAATAACAACTAACAGCAGTACCCAAATAAGGGAGCCGGATTCGTGGAGAAAGGCTTGCATAACGTGGGGGTTTTGATATTAAATTACAAAAATCGGTGTTGAAACAATAGGATATGGATTTGCGTTTAAAATTATTTATTGATATCTGATGTTAATTATTTCCTAATAGGCCTCGTGTTCATAAAATGAACAGGATCAATGTAAATGAACAGAAAATGAACAGGAATGAACAAGGCCGGTATTGGCGGGTGTTGTAAGTTTACAACCGGTATCGTAATAAGAGCTAACCCTTATTGTAGAGATCCTGCGGTTATCCGGTCTGCCGGTCACCCCATTTACTTTCCCCGGATTCTATTGAGTTGGTGTTTTATACTAAGTAGCCTCAAAGGCGTCTGGAGTATCCCGGAGGAAGTAAATCATTTTCAAAACTGTCTTTTTAACCAAAAACTCCTATATACAATGGAAAACTTGCAAGTTCAAAACTATGGTTGCCAGGAATTGGAAGCAACTACTGCACAGGAAACAAATGGTGGCTTTTTATCACTGGGTCTGTTTAACAACAACGGTGTTATCTCTGCCGGCCTCAACCTGGATACTAACTCACTCACCAGTGGCCTTGGTAACATTGGCGGTGGTATCGGTGGTGGTACAGGTGGTGTTAACAGCCTGCTTAGCTCCGTAACTAGCCTGCTTAACGGTTTGTTAGGTGGTCTTAACATCGGCGGCGGCGGTATCCTGGGCTAATAGTTCCAACATCGCAACAAGACGACTTGGGCACTCCGAAAGGGGTGCCTTTTGTTTTACCCCCCCATTAGCAACGACAATAACGCGTACCGACTACACATTGATGATCGGGTTTTGTAACCACTGATATGAGTCCTGCCTTCTAATTATTTAGTTCCCGATTTTCCTCTCCCCATTCCTCAGCTTCCATTATTTTTGTCGCAAACATTTGCCATGAGAATAGCAACGTATAACGTAAACGGCCTCCGGTCCGCTATGAATAAAGGGTTTGTAGAATGGTTAAGTAAAGCTCCTTTGGATATTATTTGCCTGCAGGAAGTAAAAGCCCATCGCGAGAACGTGGATTTTAAGCAGTTTGAAGCACTTGGGTTTAGGGACTACTGGTTTCCTGCCCAAAAGAAAGGGTATAGCGGTGTGGCGGTATTCACCCGTATAAAGCCAGATAATGTGCAATACGGAAGTGGATTTGCGCAAAGCGATGCTGAAGGGCGTGTTATACGATTGGACTTTGGCGACGTAACGCTTGTAAATGCCTATTTCCCGTCCGGCACTACGGGTGAGGAAAGGCAAACCTATAAATATCAGTGGCTCGATGAATTTTATAATTACCTGGCTGAACTGCGTAAAACACGGCCCAACCTGGTGGTTTGCGGTGATTACAACATTGCTCATAAGGCTATAGATATCCACAACCCGGTTAGCAATAAGGACTCCTCTGGCTTTTTACCTGAAGAAAGGGCCTGGATGGACAAGTTCCTCGCCAATGGTTTTGTGGACACCTATCGCCAGTATCACCCTGAGCCTCATCAATATAGCTGGTGGAGCTTCCGTGCAAATGCCAGGAACAATAACAAGGGCTGGCGTATCGATTATATAAGCGTTACAGAACCATTGCAAAGCCGGTTAGCCGATGCGCAAATATGGCAGGATGTTAAACACTCCGACCATTGCCCTGTATACATCGAACTAAAGGCCTGATATCAATAATAATATAACCAGCAAACATGATCATTTATAACGTTACCGTTAAAGTGACCAACGTCGTTGCAGATCGTTGGTTGGAGTGGATGAAGGGAGAGCATATCCCCGAGATCATGAACACCGGACTTTTTCATGATTACAGGATTTGTCGCCTGCTCGAACAGGACGACTCCGAAGGGCCAACTTACACTATTCAATATTCCACCGACACCGTGGAGAACTATGAAACGTACCTGCATGAACATGCGCCACGGCTCAGACAACTGTCGTATAACATGTTTGGCGACCAGTTCGTGGCCTTCAGAACCGTTATGCAGGTGGTTTGAGCGTTACAGTAACGTTAAACTTATCCACAGGAAATTCACTATTTTCAAGGGCTTGAGCCTTTGGTATAATAGTTGGTTATTGGATGTACTTCAGGCAATATAGTAGTAAAACCCTTTGTGGTACAGCGTTTTGGATAAACAATGAGGTGTAACAGATAGATGTTTAAAAGATACCGATCAGCTGTAACCTTTACCAGTAGGCTTTTTCAGCCTACAAAAAAATGGTTCGGAAATTTTTGAAAAATTTGGTAATCTGATAAAACGCGCTATATTTGCTCACATCAAACATTTTCTCACTAGTTAAATCTTAACTAACTATGAACAAAGCCGAATTGATCGACAAAATTGCCAAAGATTCTGGCGTTACCAAAACTCAAGCTAACGAAGCTTTGGATTCTTTCACTAAAGCTGTTGCTGATACCCTGAAAAAAGGTGGTAAAGTAACTTTAGTTGGTTTCGGTACTTTCTCTGTTTCTAAACGTGCTGCACGTAACGGTAGAAACCCGCAAACTGGCCAGATCATCAAGATCAAAGCTAAAAAAGTGGCTAAATTCAAAGCTGGTAAAGCTCTGTCTGACAAGCTTTAGTAGTTGGCAACCCAACTTATTCGGGCAAGGAACATTTTTGTTTCTTGCTTTTTTTATTTTTGTAGCGTAAACTGGCAGTTATTATGGAAAAATGATGGTGCCGGGCTAATCATAATTAACAACACAATTAAAAAATTCAGTCATGGGTAGAGGTGATATCAAAACCAAAAAAGGTAAGATTTCCAATGGTTCTTTCGGTAAAGCAAGGCCAGCTAAGCCTAAAAAGGCTGCTGCTGCAAAAGCTGCTGCAAAGAAAGCCTAGTAAGGTACTAATATAGCGGAAGAGGGGTAACCAGCTTCCGCTATATGCTTTTATGGGGCAAGACGTTCGATCTTCCACGTTACGTTCAGGCTATACCTGATCCTGTCATGCAGGCGACTGCTTCGTCCCTGCCAAAACTCCACTGCTTGCGGTTTTACCACATATCCGCCCCAATGTGAAGGCCTCTCCGGCACTGTTTCACCTAATTGGGTTTCAAGCTGTTTCACTTTATTTTCGAGATAAGTCCTGTCGGGAATGACCTGGCTTTGCGGAGACGCAATAGCGCCAATGCGACTGCCTGCAGGCCGCGACCTGAAGTACTCGTTGCTAACCGGCTCCGGCGCCTTGCTAACGCTTCCCTCTATACGCACTTGCCGCTCGAGGTCGGGCCAGAAAAATAACAACGAAACATAAGGGTTGGCGGCTAACTCCAGCGCCTTACGGCTTTGATAGTTGGTAAAGAACAAAAAGCCATCGGCATCAAAGCTCTTTAGTAATACGATCCTTGCAGACGGACGCCCATCGGGGCTGCTCGTAGCAAGGGTCATAGCATTCGGTTCATATATCTCACTGCTTATTGCATCCTGCCACCATTTCTCAAATTGCTGCAGGGGATCGGCTGCCACATCGCTTTCGTTAAGCGAAGCTTTACGGTAGTCCTGGCGCAGGTCTGCCACTTTCTGGTTTAACATCGTTCAATACTTTTTCTAAACCAAAGGTAGGATTTTGTATACGCGCCGGACAGATGATTTTTAGCAGTTTGCGGCCTGATGGTTATCTTTGTCATGATCAACAGAACCTTAGTCCATGCGAAAACTCTTATCTCTGATGGGTTTGCTGATAGCAGCGGCCTGCCAGCCTCAAACAAGCAGTAATAACGGAGATAGCAGCCAGGTTTCCGAAACAGCCGTTGATGTACACGGCGTGTCGAACATGCCCACCCGGTTTTACAAACAGTTTAAAGGTACTATTGCCGGCCAGCCTGTAACCATGCAACTGATCCGCTCGTCGGCCAACGACATCAGCGGGTATTATGTGTACGATAAGATCGGCGAACCTATAAAGTTGTACAGTAAACAGGATACAACCGGTTACCTGGTATTGATTGAGGAAAATTATTCCGGCGAAAGTGAGAACGAATTAAAAGGTAAACTTGAAAGCGGTGCTTATGCAGGCAACTGGACCAGCGGCACTAAAACCTATCCTTTCTCTTTGAAGGAGGATAATACGGGCATTATTGAGTTTAAGCTGGTGGTAATGAGCGATACGACCAAATTAAGGCCAAACGACCCTAAATCGCCGTCATCTTCCTCCGAAGTGTCGGTGTTATGGCCAATAGGCGGTGCGCCCGAGGAAACCCTTCAAATGATCCGTGATACGATCACAAAAAGTGAGAAGAAGCGCTTTACGGATGCAGAGGCCTATGCCAGAACACTATTAAACAGCTTCAATGATGCTTATATGGGCGATCTGAAAGATGTTGACACTACAGAAACCGGCATGCCGTCGGCGGCATTGCAATGGTGGTCGCAAAATAATATGGATGTGGTTTGGAACCGTTATCCTTACCTGGTGCTGGAAAATTCTTATTATGAATTTACAGGTGGCGCACACGGTAATGGCGGATCGATGTATACATTTTTTGACCTGGCGAAAAACAAGAGCATAAAGCCTGGAGATGTGTTTAAACCCGGGTATGAGAGTGTGGTAGGGAAAGCACTTGAGAAGGCATTTAGAAAAAAATATGGGGTGGGAGATAATGAGGAACTGGACAAGGGCCTCCTGTTCGACAAAACGATTAAGCCTAACGACAATTTCTACATGACGGATAAGTACGTGGTGTTTAGCTATACACCGTACGAAATAGCCGCTTATGCCGCCGGACAAATAACACTGGCAATCCCGGTTGAGGAGATAAAATCCGTACTAAACAGATAATCAATAAAAAGGAGATACGATCCGTATCTCCTTTTTCAATATTGTTTGTTATCCTTTAACCAGTGTACCCACATTTCTTCCCATGATCACGTTCAGGAGGTTGCCGGTTTTGTTCATATCGAACACGATTATTGGCAGTTTGTTTTCCTGGCAGAGCGTAAAGGCTGTCATATCCATTACATTAAGCGATTTCTGGTAAACCTCTGAGAAAGTGATGGTTTCGTATTTGGTAGCAGTGGGGTCCTTCTCCGGATCCGCGGTGTAAATGCCATCTACCCTGGTACCTTTCAGGATCACGTCGGCCTGTATTTCAATGGCGCGGAGCGAGGCAGCGGTATCTGTGGTGAAGTAAGGGTTACCGGTACCGGCGCCAAAAATCACTACACGGCCTTTTTCAAGGTGGCGAATAGCACGACGGCGGATGTAAGGCTCAGCGATCTGCTCCATCTTAATGGCGGATTGCAGGCGCGTATACAGCCCCATTTTTTCCAGGCCACTCTGCATTGCCATGCCGTTAATTACCGTAGCCAACATGCCCATATAGTCGCCCTGAGCCCTTTCAATACCGGTTTCCGCTTCATTCATGCCCCGGTAAATGTTTCCTCCTCCTATCACGATCGCCACCTGTACTCCCAGGTCAGTTACCTGCCTGATCTCCTGCGCATACTGACCTATCACCTTTGGATCTATTCCATAATTTCCCTCGCCCATAAGGGACTCCCCGCTCAGTTTGAGCAGAATACGTTTGTACTTTGGCAACATGATACTTTATGATTAGTTTGTTGAATTCCTCTTATGATCCCGACCATTCGCGGTGCAATTTACAAATACAGGGGCAATTTTCACGCTTTCTATTGACCGGCGGTTTACTGCCGGTTACGATTATACACAAAAAAAAGGAGAGAATGTTAAATTCTCTCCTTTTTTATATTGAGGTTGCATTATCCTAATGCTACTCTTGTAAATCCTGTTACGCTAAGATCTGCAGCTACTGATTTAAGGTACTGAGCAACGGACTGATCGCCGTTTTTCACGAATGCCTGTTGCAGCAGGGTGCTTTCTTTGTAGAATTTCGCCAGTTTGCCCTGTGCGATTTTCTCAGCCATTTCAGCAGGTTTGCCTTCGGCTTTGATCTGTTCGATAGCGATTTCTTTTTCGCGAGCGATCAGTTCAGCAGGAACACCTTTTTCGTCAACGGCAATAGGGTTCATAGCAGCAATCTGCATAGCCACGTCTTTACCAACTTCTGCAGATACTTCCTGTGTGAAACCAACCAGTACACCCATGCGGTAGTTACCGTGGATGTAAGCGGTTACAGAAGCAGCGTCAACTCTTTCGAAGCGTGCAAGGGTGATTTTTTCACCGATTTTAGCTACCTGGTCGTTTACTTTATCTGTTACAGATGCGCCATCAAGCGTAGCTGCACCCAGTTCTTCAACGGTTTTAACATCGTTAGCCAGTGCCAGGTCTGCAATAGACTGGGCAAAGTTCACGAAGTCTTCGTTTTTAGCAACGAAGTCAGTTTCGCAGCTCAACAGAACGATAACGCCTGTTTTGCCATTCGCTTTAGCGATGATAACGCCTTCTTTGGTTTCGCGGTCGGAGCGGAGAGCTGCAACTTTCTGGCCTTTTTTGCGCAGATAGTCAACTGCTTTTTCAAAATCACCGTCGCTTTCAACCAGTGCTTTCCTGCAATCCATCATACCAGCTCCTGTTTGCTGACGCAGTTTGTTCACATCAGCTGCTGTAATTGTTGCCATGGTATATAAAGAGTTTTAATTGTTACGTGTCAAATTACTAAATAGTAAAGGGGAAGGGGGGAGAAGTCAATTATTAAATGGTTAAACCTGTACGTACAGGGTCCCTATGAAACCATTTAATACTGAATTGTTGAATTGCTTAAACCTTATTTTCATAAGTATTCAGGCAATTCAACAATTACAGGTATAGATACCCTAACGGGCTAAACACTAACTTATCTTGGACCAGCAGGCCTTCTTGCTCCGCCGCCGGCACCACCGCCAGGACGGCTACCGCCGCCACCAGGACGGTTACCACCGCCACCGGGACGGTTGCCACCACCACCAGGACGGTTCTGTCCGCCGCCACGGCCACCAGGACCACCAGGGCCACGGCCAGGACCACCAGGGCCACGACCAGGACCGCCCGGACCACGGCCAGGACCACCTGGACCACGGCCTCTTTCGCCACGCTCGTCACCACCTTCCAGTTCGAACTTGCGGGCTCTGTTGTCTGCTTCTTCTTCTTCAGCAACTTCGTCTGTTTTATCGGTAGCTCTTTCAGAAAGACCTTCTGCGATAGCTGCTGCGATATAGTTTACGATGATTGCGATAGATTTAGTAGCGTCGTCGTTCGCAGGGATAGCGAAATCAACTTTGGTAGGATCGGAGTTGGTATCCACCATACCGAAAGTAGAGATGCCAAGGCGTTTTGCTTCCGCCAGTGCGATATGCTCGTGGCTGATGTCTACCATGAACAAGGCAGCTGGAACACGTGCCAGTTGAGCGATACCGCCCAGCACTTTCTCCATTTTGTCCTTATCGCGGGTAAGCGTCAGTTTCTCTTTCTTGGTGATGTTATCGAAAGTACCGTCAGTCAGCATTTTCTCGATGCTCTGCATCTTCTTAACGCTCTTACGGATTGTAGCAAAGTTAGTAAGCATACCACCTAACCACCTTTCGGTAACGTAAGGCATGTTTACGCGTTTTGCTGCATCAGCTACGATTTCTTTCGCCTGCTTTTTAGTAGCCACGAACATGATCTTTTTGCCGCTTTTAGCAATAGATTTCAATGCTGCAGCTGCTTCTTGCAGACCTTCAACAGTTTTATTAAGATCGATGATGTGAATACCTTTCTTCTCTGCGAAGATGTAAGGCAGCATCTTAGGATTCCACTTTTTCTTCAGGTGACCGAAGTGCACGCCTGCTTCCAGTAACTGCTGCTGTAATGAAGTATTATTTTCCATGTTGTTTTAATCAGATTGATAGTCAAAAAATGAATTCGACGATTCCAGCTATTAACGTTTAGAGAACTGGAAGCTCCTTCTTGCTTTACGTTTACCTGGTTTCTTACGTTCAACGCCTCTAGGATCACGTTTCAGCAGACCAGCTGCTTTCAGTGCGGGACGGAACTCAGGATTGATTTCGCAAAGACCGCGGGCGATGCCAAGCTTAATTGCTTCGGCCTGGCCTTTAATACCACCACCGGCAGCATTAACCTTCACGTCGAATTTATCTACTGCATCAATAGTTTTCAACGGCAGTTCCACCTGATTTTGCAGGTAGATCAGGGAAAAATATGTTTTATAGTCCTTGTCGTTTACGGTAATAGCGCCGGTGCCTTTGCCAATGTATACGCGGGCAACTGCTTCCTTACGACGACCAATGGTATTTTTTTGCTTTTCCATGTATCAAGAGAAAATTAGAAAGTTAAAGACTGAGGTTTCTGAGCAGCATGTGGATGCTCGGCACCAGCATATACAAAAAGCTTTTTGTACATCCTACGGCCCAGGCGGTTCTTAGGGAGCATGCCTTTTACAGCTTTCTCGATCAGAAGCTCAGGACGGCGACGGATCAGGTCTTTAGCCACCTCTTTCTTCTGACCACCAGGGTAGCCGGAGTAAGTGATGTACTCTTTCTCTTCCATTTTGTTGCCTGTGAAAACGATCTTCTCAGCATTGAGAACAATTACGTAGTCACCACAGTCTGCATGGGGAGTGTAGTAAGGCTTGGTTTTACCTCTTAAAACAGAAGCAATTTTTGCTGCCATACGTCCCATTGTCAGGTTGGTAGCATCTACAACGTGCCAGTCGCGCTTGATGGTAGCCTCGTTGGCCGATTTTGTTTTGAAACTTAAAGTATTCATTGTTTAAAAAAATAAAATTTAACGTCCTATTTCGGGAGGGCAAAGTTAACCGGTTAAAATATAATAACCATCAATTTGGATGACTTTTTTTGAGTGGGCCTCTATAACGAATTGATTTACAATAAAAAATTTGTATCAGAGTTTTCAACACCTTGTTAAGTTCCCTGTTTAAGCGGGTTCTGATGGATAATTATAGGGAAGATGGACTTATTCTCTATAAAAAAAGAAACCCCGCCATGCAGCCAGGCCGCAGGAGGGGTTCGTATAAACTTATCTTGTAAGATGAATTCTAATCGCGGCTGCGCCCACCCGCATATATCATGATATACTGCACCAGGATAACCACAGACGACAGCGCGGCTATTACATAGGTCATAGCAGCCCATTTAAGGGCGTCCTGCGCCTGTTTATGCTCTTGTGGACGGGTAATATTGGCACTGTTCAACCAGGCCAGCCCGCGGCGGGAGGCGTCAAACTCCACTGGCAGTGTAATAACTGAAAACAGCGTAGTAATACCAAATAGTATAATACCGCCAAGTAAGAGGGCCGGGAAGGCATTAAGTAACAATACACCTCCCATTAATACCCACGGAACGATATTGGAGGCAAATTGGACAGCAGGCACCATCGTAGAACGGAAGCCGATCCAGGGGTAGGCAGTGGCATATTGCACAGCGTGCCCGCATTCATGGGCCGCCACCGCGGCGGCGGCAACGTCGCGGCCTTCGTAAATAGCCGGACTTAAGGCCACAGTTTTACTTCTTGGGTCAAAGTGGTCGCTCAGGAAACCTTCGGTCATAACGACTTTAACATCTGTTATTCCATTGTCTCTCAGCATCTTCTGGGCTATTTCCCTGCCTGAAAGGCCCGACGACGTTGGTACCTGGCCATATTGCTTCATTTTGCTTTTCAGTCGCCAGCTCACGATCATGCCTATTAGCAGGAAAATGATGGAGGTGACAGTAATCATAGGTGAAATATACATATTATAAATATTTGTTTTGTTTGTTAGCTTTCAATCGCTACTTCTTATGTTCAAATCGCTTACCAAACGCCGCGTTTTAATAAAGCTTTAACACAAAAAAGTAGTACTAGCATTGTTGACACGAATTTTGTCAGGCCACAAAATTTAACACTGTCAATCTGGCTGGAAAAGATCATTTCTGGGGTATTTTCCAAGTAAAACATCACGTTATTTATTGTATTAATATGATGGAATATTTATATATCAAACGAATCTTTACTAGCTCTATTTATCAATATATTACGAGTAAACTATAAAACTTCTGTTCAATTGAAAAGGGCTACAATCGGGCCTTCCAGCCGATCTGACAGTGACGCAATTAACACTTTAAAAGTTATTAACATCCTTTAAATAAACTTTTTTATTCTCAGGTCATTTAGTAATTTAGACCTGAATTTAATGGGTTAGTAAGTAGAAAGAGTCAGCGGAATCTTCCGTTGGCTCTTTTCTCATTTTAGGCTTTTTCGTTGCTTTTCAGAACACGTTTTTTAACAGATTTTCTGATCTTCATTTCATCCATTTTTTCATCTTCACTTTTCATCATCCATTCAAAAATTTCTTTTCCATTACCTTTAACACATGAGTAAAATTAGAACGGCTTTTTTTTGTCAGAACTGTGGATATGAAACGGCAAAATGGACTGGAAAATGTCCTTCGTGTAATCAATGGAACACTTTTGTTGAAGAAAAGGTTCAGAAGGAAATTCCGTTAAGGCAGCAAGAGTGGAAAGAAGAAACTAAGCGCGTTCATAAAATCGTTAGTCTTGATGAAGTGGATGCAACTGAAGAGAAGCGTTTCCTTACTCCCGATGGTGAGCTCAATCGCGTGCTGGGCGGGGGGATAGTTGCGGGTTCGCTTGTGCTGGTAGGCGGAGAGCCAGGCATTGGAAAGTCTACTCTGTTCCTGCAAAATGCGTTGTTGTTAAAGCATCTTAAAATACTGTACGTAAGTGGAGAAGAAAGTGAACAGCAAATAAAAATGCGTGCTAACAGGTTGAAGATCACCAACGATCAGTTTTATCTGTTAACAGAAACATCAACACAAACAATTTTCGCAGAGATCAGGAAGTTGAAACCAGATCTTGTTATAATAGACTCTATACAAACACTTCAAACTCCATTAATAGAATCTGCTCCGGGAAGCGTATCTCAGATAAGAGAAACTGCAGCGGAAATGCAACGGTTTGCAAAGGAGACAAATACCCCTGTTTTTCTCATCGGTCATATCACCAAAGATGGCTCAATTGCGGGTCCAAAGGTGTTGGAACACATGGTAGATACTGTCTTGCAGTTTGAGGGCGACCAGCATTATGCCTACCGCATCCTCCGGACCATCAAAAACCGTTTTGGCTCTACGGCTGAGCTGGGTATATACGAAATGACGGGCGACGGGCTCCGACAGGTTACTAATCCTTCTGAAATCCTCATTTCCCAGCGGGAGGATATGTTAAGTGGCGTCACTATTGCATCTACCATAGAAGGGCTTCGGCCGATGCTTATAGAAGTGCAGGCCCTTGTTACCCAGTCGGTTTACGGTACTCCGCAACGCACCGTTTCCGGGTTCGACCTGCGCCGGCTGCAATTACTGCTGGCGGTGTTAGAAAAGCGCGGGGGCTTCCATTTTGGGGTGAAAGACGTATTCCTTAACATAGCCGGCGGCATTAGGGTAGAAGATCCGTCGATTGACCTGGCAGTGTTGTGCGCATTACTCTCTTCTTTTGAAGACCTGGCCATACCTAATAAGGTATGTTTTGCCGGAGAAGTAGGTTTAAGTGGAGAAATACGTGCCGTAAACCGGATTGAACAGCGCATTGCCGAGGCGGAGAAGCTGGGCTTTGAAAAGATATTCATCTCTAAGTACAATAAAAAAGGCCTGGACTTCAACAAGCTTAAAATTGAAGTAGTACCACTTGGGAGAGTAGAAGAGGTATATCAAAGGTTGTTTTAACAAGGCGCGGTATGTTTTTTGCGCCAGGTGGCGTAAAAATAGGTATGATGAGTGATATGGTACACCTTGTCGGTATATCCGGCAGCCTGAGAAAAGAGTCCTATAATACAAAGCTGTTACATCAGCTAAGTACGCTCCTCCCTAACGATACAGCTTTCGAAATACTTTCCATTGCCAGTTTGCCGCTTTATAATGCAGACCTTGATATTCCTGCTTCGGAAGAGCGGCCCGCTTCTGTTAAACATTTTCGCGAAGTACTGGCTAAGGCAGATGGGGTGGTACTTGTGTCACCTGAATATAATTACTCCATTCCCGGAGGACTTAAAAACGCAATTGACTGGGCTTCGCGGGGCGATGATGCTCCTTTGTTGCGTAAGCCTGTGGCATTGATGGGCGCTACGTTGGGGCATTGGGGTACGGTTCGCATGCAGCAGGCCTTTTTGCCAGTGTTTCAATACCTGGACATGAAGCCTGTACATAAGCCTGAAGTACTGGTGGCCCAGGCAAATACAAAGTTTGATGAGAAAGGTAATCTGAACGACGAGGCGACCAAAGAAATATTGAGAAAGAAGCTGCTTGCCCTTCGCGAAATGATAATTAAAACCCGTTAGTGCGGTATATACATGGCGGGCCGAAATCTTTTACCAGTAAGCATTTTGTGATAATTTATCTCGTAAATTGAGTGGTAAATTATCGACCATGTTATCAGCTTTACTCCATTTGTTTTACCCTCACAGTTGCGAAAGTTGTGGACGCGACCTTTCACGAAATGAAGAAATTCTATGCCTTCGTTGTTACCATCGTTTGCCTGTAACGCGATACCACCTCGTTCCAAATAATCCTGTAGAAAAGCTTTTCTGGGGCCGTGTGCCTGTTCAGCATGCGTCTGCGGCCTACTACTTTGGCAAACATTCGCATCTCCAACACCTTATTCATTCCTTTAAATACCTTGGCCGTAAAGACATCGCGTTTTTCCTGGGCAGGCAAATGGGCAATATGCTAATGGAAAGTGGCTGGTTAACGGATGCAACGAGCATTGTGCCCGTACCTCTGTTTAAAAGCAGGGAAAAGAAGCGTGGCTATAACCAGGCTGCTGTGCTGGCCAGTGGTATAAGTGAAGTAACAGGCTGTCGTTTAAGGCAGGATGTGCTTTTCAGAAAAACATTTACTGATACGCAAACCCATAAGGGCCGCATTGACCGATGGCAGAACGTTAGTGAAGTATTTTACAGTAGAAAGAACGAAGGTCTTGAGGGGGAGCATGTGCTGCTGGTGGACGATGTGCTTACGACCGGGGCCACCATGGAGGCTTGCGCTAATAGTCTGGCTGGTATAAAGGACCTTAAGATTAGTGTGTTCGGACTTGCGTATACGAGTGTATAAAAAAAATACAGGTGCTTGAGAGCACCTGTCTACGGTAACTATTCCACGTTATGAATACGCAATTGTTGCATTTATCTTTAAAGAAGCTTTGAGGGCTTCCGCTTTTTCTTAATGTTTCTGGGCGTTCCCAGCAGTTCTTCCTGCCGGTGCAGCTCGTATTTGTTTATAAAGCAAACCTTAAAGGTGTTGCTGGTCAGCGAGTCTTCCTGGTCTACCTTTGTAAGTCCCAGTTTCTCGAAATTGCTGGTAAGCTGATTGATGTACTGTTGTATGGTCATCTTGGCTGGTTTAGAAAGTAAATGAGATGTTGTTGCCTGATACCCGTTTAAGTATCGCGGCGTGCCGTTAGGCAGATTTACATCCACATTCGCATACAACTACATTCGCAGGAGGGGAGATGGCAGTTTGTTGCCAGTTCTGCCTTTTTGGTGTTCAGCTTTTGTTGTTGTTCCAGGATAAGCATAGTAATGGTGGTTTGGTGCGCTATTGATAAAGAACTAAGTTTGTAAACTCTTGTATCATTATTACTCTACAAAAATAGTAGGGTTTATAGACTAATCCAAATTATTTTTATTATTCCTCTAAAAAAGTTTGTAAACCCTTTACTGTAGAGGGTTTTATTTCTTTAATAATAGTTTTATTATCTTTGCGTGCCTTTAGGTGGATTTGTTTATTGTTCGACCCCGGGCATTTTAAAACCGAAACTAATAAACACAACAACAATGAAAACACTCCAGCAATGCGCCAACGAGCGCATTTTAATAATTGATGGTGCGATGGGCACCATGATCCAGCGCTACAAGCTCGAAGAAGAGGACTACCGCGGCGAACGTTTCAAGAATTATCATACCGACGTAAAGGGGAACAATGACTTGCTTTGTATTACGCAACCGCAAATTATTGAGGCTATCCATCGTGAGTACCTGGAAGCAGGTGCAGATATCATTGAAACGAACACGTTTAGCAGTACGACGATTGCCCAGGCGGATTACGATATGCAGTCGATAGCCCGCGAGTTGAACGTGGAAGCGGCTAAGATAGCCCGCCGCGCGGCTGATGATTATACGGCTAGGAATCCAGAGAAGCCCCGCTTTGTGGCAGGCGCTATCGGGCCAATGAACAAGCCGCTGTCGCTTTCGCCGGACGTAAACAACCCTGGCTACCGCTCCGTAACCTTTGATGAAGTAGCAGATGCTTATTATGAGCAGATCAGCGGTCTTGTAGAAGGAGGCGCCCACATCCTGCTTATTGAAACAATATTTGATACGCTGAACTCGAAGGCGGCGATTTATGCAGCTAAGAAATACTTCCGCGAGTATAATATGGAACTGCCTATCATGATATCCGGCACTATTACCGATGCATCGGGCAGAACACTGAGCGGACAAACGCTGGAAGCTTTCTATATTTCGGTGATGCACGCACATCCATTCTCTATCGGGCTTAACTGCGCTTTGGGTGGTGAGCAAATGCGCCCTCATATATTGGAGCTTGCTCAAATTGCCAGCTGTTATACCAGCTGTTATCCAAATGCGGGCCTGCCAAATGCTTTTGGTGAGTACGATGAGGAGCCGGCGGATACAGCACATATAATAGAAGACTTCGCGCGCGAGGGTTTTGTGAACATCGTTGGCGGTTGCTGCGGCACCACTCCCGACCACATTCGCCACATAGCCGAACATGTGAAAACAATTACACCAAGGCCCTTACCTGCTGTAGAAAAGGCACTGGCTTAACATTATACAAAGCTGCCAACGGCTTTTAGCAAAGGAGAAAATGAATACTGAAATTACGATCAAACCTTACTTACGACTGAGCGGTCTTGAGCCACTCGTTGTAAGGCCCGAAACTAACTTCATCAACGTTGGTGAACGTACTAACGTAACCGGTTCTAAGAAGTTCGCCCGCCTTATACGCGAGGGGCTTTATGAAGAAGCACTGTCTGTTGCCCGCCAGCAGGTAGAAAGCGGTGCCCAGATACTGGACGTGAACATGGACGATGCGCTGCTCGACGGCGAAAAGGCCATGACCACCTTCATGAACCTGTTAGCCGCTGAGCCAGACATTTCGAAGATCCCCATTATGATCGACTCCAGTAAGTTCAGCATCATTGAGGCGGGACTTAAATGTGTGCAGGGTAAATGTGTGGTAAACTCCATCAGCTTAAAAGAAGGGGAGGAAAAGTTTATTGAACAGGCCCGTATTTGCCAGAGTTATGGCGCGGCCGTTGTTGTAATGGCTTTTGATGAACATGGGCAGGCCGATAACTATCAGAAGCGTGTAGACTTCAGCCACCGCGCCTATAAAATACTTACCGAACAGGTAGGTTACGATCCGCAGGATATCATTTTTGACCCCAACATTTTTGCTGTTGCTACCGGTATTGAGGAGCATAATAACTATGCAGTAGACTTTATCGAAGCTACGCGTAAGATCAAAGAACTGATGCCGCTTACCAAGGTGAGTGGTGGTGTGAGTAATATCTCCTTCTCCTTCCGTGGTAACGATGTGGTGCGCGAGGCTATGCACTCTGTATTCCTGTTCTACGCTATTCAGGCGGGTATGGATATGGGGATTGTAAACGCAGGTATGATCCAGATTTATGATGAAATAGATCCGGTACTGCGCGACCTGTGTGAAGATGTAATATTAAATAGAAACGAAGATGCTACCGAAAAACTGATTGCGTTTGCCGAAACGGTAAAGGCAAAAGGTAAGGTGATAGAGAAAGACGAGAAGTGGCGTAATGGTACAGTGCAGGAGCGTTTGAGCCACGCACTCGTAAACGGCATTACTGACTATATTGAAGCAGATACCGAAGAAGCAAGGCAGCTCTATTCCCGCCCCCTGGAGGTAATCGAAGGCCCGCTGATGGATGGTATGAACATCGTTGGCGACCTGTTCGGCAGTGGTAAAATGTTCTTGCCCCAGGTGGTAAAAAGCGCCCGCGTGATGAAGAAATCGGTGGCGGTGTTAACACCGTTTATTGAAGAAGAGAAACTGCGGATGGTGGAACTGAATGGCGGTGTTGTTAAATCTGCCGGTAAAATTCTGCTCGCCACTGTTAAAGGTGATGTGCATGATATTGGTAAAAATATTGTGGGCGTGGTACTGGCCTGTAACGGTTATGATATCATTGACCTCGGTGTGATGGTGCCAGCAGAGAAAATTCTGACCGCAGCACGCGAACATAAAGTTGACATCATTGGACTGAGTGGCCTTATTACACCTAGTCTTGATGAAATGGTACACGTGGCCCGCGAACTGAAGCGCCAGGGTTTCGATATTCCTTTGCTGATTGGCGGTGCTACCACCTCAAGAACGCATACCGCGGTGAAAATCGCGCCTGAATATGAGAATGGTGTAGTACACGTACTGGACGCGTCGCGCAGTGTGACGGTTACGGGCAGCCTGCTTAATAAGGCGTTGAAGAAGAACTTCCTCACCGGTGTTCAGGGTGAATATGTAAAACTGAACGACTCGTTCCGCAATAAAAAACCGGTCAAACAATACCTCTCTATTGCCGATACTCGCAAGAATAAAACAAAGATCGACTGGGAGAAGTTTCAGCCAGTGAAGCCTGCTAAGTTAGGATTACAGGTGTTTGAAGATTACGACCTTGCGGAAATTGCGAAATATATAGACTGGCAGCCGTTTTTCATTGCATGGGAACTGCATGGCAAGTTTCCGCAGATTTTAACAGACGAAGTGGTGGGTAAAGAAGCTACTAAACTGTATGAAGATGCGAAAGAGCAACTGGGTCGCCTGGTGAAGGAAAAGTGGTTAGGCTGTAAAGCTGTAATAGGCCTGTTTCCTGCCAACTCCAACGGAGAGGACACGGTTACGGTAAAAATGCCTGATGGTACGGAGGTTAACCTCGAGTTCCTGCGCCAGCAGATTAAGAAAGCGCCGGGTCAGCCCAACTTTTCACTGGCCGACTTTATTGCGCCTGCCTCTTATGGTAAGGAAGATTACATTGGCGGCTTTGCTGTAACAACGGGCATTGGTATTGAGAAGTGGCTGGAGAAGTTTGAGAAAGAGCATGATGACTACAGCAGCATTATGCTTAAAGCGCTGGCCGATCGCCTCGCAGAAGCCTTCACGGAATTATTGCACGAACGTGTACGAAAAGAATTCTGGGGGTATGCAAACGAAGAGCATCTTTCTAACGAAGATCTTATCAAGGAAGAATACGCAGGTATTCGTCCGGCACCAGGTTACCCTGCCTGCCCCGACCATACCGAAAAGTGGAAGATGTTCGATATGCTTAATGCTACCGCTAATACCGGCATTATTCTCACCGAATCGCTGGCAATGTTCCCTGCTTCGAGCGTAAGTGGCTGGTACATGGCTAACCCTGAGTCAAAGTATTTTGGTTTGGGTAAGATAGAAAAGGACCAGGTGGAAGATTACGCCGCCCGTAAAGGCTGGACCGTAGAAGAAACCGAAAAATGGCTGAGGCCTAACCTTGAATACGACATCTAGTAAATGATTATACTATTGAAACCGCTGTGGCAGCCTGCTACAGCGGTTTTTTTATGCTGATGTGCCAGGTACGGGTGGCAAGCCCTGCCGGGTTAACACGTAATAAATTACGTAGAACTACGCTTGTCTTACCCCTGTTACGCATATTACCTTTGTACCATGCTTAAACGCATTTAGCCCCAAATCCCTAACGGGATCTCCAAAAAATCAGTGATATCGAAACACCTGCCGCTTCATCCGGGCAGGTGTTCTTGTTTAATCTATCCACATAAAAAAACACCCACCGTTTCCGGCAGGTGTTTCAATATGCTAAGTAGCTGGTAACGCATTAACGCGCATCCACCCACATTCCGGTTTCTTTGATCAGGTCTATTAACTCGGCTACAGCTACATCGCTATTCAGGCCGCGTTTCATAATATCCTTGCCTTTGTAAAGGGTGATTTTGCCCACACCGCTGCCTACATAACCGAAGTCGGCATCGGCCATCTCGCCCGGACCATTAACAATGCAACCCATGATAGCGATCTTAACGCCTTTCAGGTGATTGGTTACAGCGCGGATGCGAGCCGTGGTTTCCTGCAAATCGAACAGCGTACGGCCGCAGGATGGACAGGATATGTACTCGGTTTTGGAGATGCGCGTACGCGTAGCCTGCAGTATACCGAATGCCACATTGTTCACGATAGTTGGCTGATGTTCGGCATTAGCGGCCTGTTTCAACCAAAGCCCATCTCCAAAACCATCGAGCAGCAAAGCGCCACTTTCGGTGGAATAGTGGATCAGGTCATCGTCGGCATTGTTCAACCTGCTGATGGATTGAAGGATCACCGGGCTGTTTACGCGCTTGTCCGCCAACTCCACAAGCGTACGGCGCACCGAAGCCATGGCGTGTCCGGAAGATGCATGTATAACTGGTATCACAGCACCAGCCAGCGTTGGGTTACTTAACTGCGCGATGAACTCTTTTACCTGACCCTGTGTAAACTCGTCGGCATTTACGTCCACGAAATTAATGGTGGCAATACGGTTGTACGGCGCGGCCTCCAGGAAGTCTTTGGTACTGTAATAAGGAAAGTATTTTTCTTTGTCTGCGGCCTTTTCCCAGGTAGCGGGGTAGGTAATTACCTTTAGTGTGCCGGGCAGGGCGAAGTCCAGTATCTTATCGCCCGTAAAAATGTAATCGGCAGCAGCGTCGCCAATGTTCCATTTATCGGTAGGCTCGTCGTAGTTGTAACCAATGCTTTGCAGGTCGGTAGTTGTTATTTGCTGCAGGTGGCTAAAGTCGGCCACTACAACTGGTACCTGTTTACCGCCGATGTTACCGGTGTTAATGGTTTCGCGGCGTTTGTAAGCATAAGGTGAATAAGGCAGGTTGGCGGGCATGGGTGCTATGGGCGCGTGGTTTTCACGGCGGGTATAGCGTTTAACCAGGTCGCGGCAAACTGGTAATTCGAACTCGGGATCTTCTGTAAGGGATACACGAATGGTGTCGCCAACACCGTCTTCCAGCAGGGTGCCTATACCGATGGCCGATTTAATACGGCCGTCTTCACCATCACCAGCCTCGGTAACGCCGAGGTGCAGCGGATAGGCGTGGCCCAGTTCCTGTTGCATGGTTTGTACCAGCAGGCGATAAGCTTGCACCATTACCTGCGGGTTACTCGCCTTCATGCTCAGCACGATGTTGCGGTAATTAAGGTCTTCGGCAATACGAAGGAACTCCATCGCGCTTTCCACCATGCCCATGGGCGTGTCGCCGTAGCGGCTCATGATGCGGTCGCTCAGGGAACCGTGGTTGGTGCCTATACGCATGGCGGTGCCATACTGTTTGCATATGCTCACCAGCGGTGTAAACCGCTCGCGGATGCGGTCGATCTCCTCCAGGTATTCGGAGTCGGTGTATTCCAGCAGTTCGAATTTCTTTTTATCGATGTAGTTACCGGGGTTGATACGCACTTTTTCCACGATGCGGGCCGCTACTTCGGCTGCATTAGGTGTGAAGTGAATATCGGCTACCAGCGGTGTTTTATAACCGCGGGCACGCAACCCATCGCGGATGGGGAGCAGGTTTTCGGCTTCCTTTTTACTGGGGGCGGTAATGCGCACCAGCTCGGCACCGGCTTCTATGCAGCGCACTGCCTGTTCAATGGTGCCCTTGGTGTCCATGGTGTCCGTGGTGGTCATGGTTTGGATGCGGATAGGGTTAAAATTCCCGATCAGCAGGTCGCCTACCTTTGCCTCCAGTGTAGCCAGTCTCTTATACTGTGTTAATGAATCGCAATACAATTGCATACTGTTCCTCCTTTACGAGGTTCAAAATTAGACAAAAGCGGGGAAGGTATGAAGCATTAAAAAAAGGATAATCCCGTTAATGTAAAACCCGGGCCTGTTTTCCGGTTTTTTTGTTTCCTTTATAGTATGCCAAACCCTAAAGCCATATCTGCCATCCCCTACCAGCAGCTCCCCATGAAGGGCCAGTTTTCGGTGTTCGACCTTGGTGCGTTCCAGAACGAGCTTAGTTCTTACCCACATACCCACGATACCTTCGAAATTATCTGGTTTACAAAGGGTAAAGGCCGGCATGTAGTGGATTTTGTGAGTTACGAACTGGAGGATGATATGCTGTTTTTCCTGCGTCCCGGGCAGGTACACCAGGTGCTGGACTACGAGCGGGAGGGACATGCGGTTGTTTTTACGGAGAAATTCATCTTTTCTAATAAACAGGATAGGGAGGTGTTTTTCGACCTTACCACCCTTTTTGACTATTCGCAGGAATATGCGCCGGTACGTATACGTCCCGAGGCCGCCAGGGCGCTGTTGGGAGTAGTGCAGTTAATGTATGGCGAAAGTGCGTCCAACGACGGAAAGTACAGCCGCAGCATCCTCAAAAACTACCTGAATGCCTTTCTTACTATCGCCGAACGCGAAAAGAAGGTGAATACTGCTAATACCTCGGTACCCTCGCAGTTCGATACGCGTGTACTCCAGGTGCGCCGCATCCTCGAAACCCATTTTCGCAATGAACATCAGGCCGGATTTTATGCGGAGGCTATTTCGCTTACGCCCAAGCGGTTAAGTGAAATTACGAAGGAGGCTATCGGCAAAACTATTACTGAAATGTTGCACGACCGGCTGGTGCTGGAAGCCAAAAGACAACTTGCTTTCAGTCAGCGTTCTGTAAAGGAAATCTGCTATGAGCTTGGGTTTGAGGACCCTGCCTATTTTAGTCGCTTTTTCCGTAACCACACCGGTTCATCGCCGCACGACTTCCGCGATGCGATGTTCAAATAGTACCAGTTAATAGCCGTTTTGTCCAATGTTTATGTGCCCCTGGCACCTAATTTTGCATCGATCCATAACGGAGACCATGTTTTTGTTTCGTTCCGAAACTGTGTTGAGGATGTTTGAGAATGAACGAAGCACTGTAAAGTAGAATTCAAGGTTACCATAGAATCAATAGAAAGGTTGTTATTATCAAGCTAAATCCGGTACCAGCTACCGGATTTTTGTTTATGAGAGAAAATGAAAAGCCCCCACAGTTTCCTGCGGGGGCTTATATTTTAACAACCGTTTCGGTTTACCAGTCTTTTTCTACTGCTACCGGGCGACCTTTTATCTTTTTCGCTTTATCCTGTAACTTCTTTTCTTCCTGCGCCAGTGCTTTTAACAGGTTTTCGGCTTCCTGCTGACTTAGTTTGCTGGGCATTGGATCAGGCTTGTCCTGCTTTTCGTCGTCTTTTTTATCCTGATCCTTTTTGTCTTTGTCCTGGTCTTTTTTATCCTTGTCTTTATCCTGATCTTTTTTATCGTCCTTTTTGTCTTTGTTATCTTTCTGGTCCTTTTTGTCTTTGTTATCCTTATTGTCTTTGTTCTGTTGTTGCTGCTGCTTCAGCATTTGCTGGGCATAAGCAAGGTTGTAGCGGGCCTGCTCGTCCTGCGGATTTGCCTTTAACGCAGCCTTATAGGACTTAATGCTTTCTTCCCACTTCTTTTCCTCCATAAAGGTGTTGCCCGTGTTATAATTTGCATCGCCCTTTACTAATTTGGTAGGTGCCAGTTTCGCGCTGCTCGCATATTGTTTGCGTGCATCCTCAAAGCGTTTTTGCTCGTACATGGAGTTGCCCATGTTATAATTACCTTCTACGGAAGCCTGGTTTTTCTCTACCGCTTTCTTGTACGATGCTTCGGCATCGGCATACTGTTTCTTTTTATAGAGTTCGTTGCCCTGCCGTATATACTTGTTACTGCTTTGCGCAAAAGCGGCGACTGTGGTTAGCAGCAGCAGTGCAAGTGTGTTTATGGTGAATAATCTGGTCATGTTCGTTTTAATTTAAGCAGCTTTCGTGGTTGTTTCGCGGGTGCGGCGCACTTCCGGAACAAACAGTTCAATTACCAGTAACACCAGGCAAATGCCGAGGAAGTACTGGAAGTAGCTGTCGTAATCTGTAAATATATTTTCGCCGAAAGCTTTTTGCTCCATGCCGTCTATTTTAGCGGCCAGCGTACTTACTACATCTTCGGCATCGTCCAGGTGTTGATATACACCGCGGCCGGCAGCTGCCAGCGAACGGAGTTCTTCTTCATTTAATTTTGATATCACCGTTTTGCCGTCGCGGTCTTTCTTAAAACCGCCCGATTCTGCGTCGGGTACCGGTGAGCCGTTAGAAGAGCCTACGCCGATGGTATTAATCACCACCCCATCTTCAAACGCCTTTTTAGCCTGCGTAATTGCGCCTTCGTCATGGTCTTCACCATCAGAAATAATGATGAGGGCCTTGTGTTTACGTTCTTTTTTATTGAAAGCCTCGTTGCTGATCTGTATTGCTTGTGCAATTTCCGTACCCTGTGTCGGTATCATGTCCGGACTCACGGTGGCGAGAAACATGCGGGCGGCGGAATAATCTACGGTGAGGGGCATTTGCAGATAGGCGTTACCGGCAAATACTACCAGGCCAATACGGTCATTGTCCAGCTTTTCCATCAGGCGGGTCACCATTTGTTTGGCGCGGGTAAGGCGGTCGGGCTTTACATCGGTGGCCAGCATGCTCTTACTTACGTCCAGCGCAACGATCACATCCACACCTTTACGGGTGATTTTCTCCATACGGCTGCCTTTTTGCAGGTTAGCCAGGCCTACAGCGCCAAAAAAGAAGGCGATAAACACCAGTATGAACTTGAGTGTGAACAGCTTACGGGAATAACCGGTAAACAGTTTTTCTACCAGTTCCGGATCGCCGATGCGGCGGATAGAACGGCGTTTCCACCATGTAACAAAGAGGAAAGCTGCCAGCAGCACCAATAACAGTGCAAGGGCCCAAAGGTATTCTGTATGTTGAAAACGTAGCATGTTGTAAGTTGGCTGGCTATCATCAATCGATACGGCCTGCCTTCAAAAATAATTTTTTTATACTTGTTTGCAAGAGTCGCCGTGAGTTATTTATGAGTTTTTTAACGAATAACTTCTGAAGGTGATTTTTCTACGGCCTGTTTCCCCCTTTTTCGCCTGCCAATCCCCGTAGGGCAATCAGTTCTCTTACAAGTTGTGCCTTATGGCTTTTCCGGTCACGTCCTAAAAAAGGTTTACACCTTCAAAAGAGTAAACATGGATAAAACCCGACAAAAAAAGAGGGGTGGCTCCTTTAAGGATGAGCCAAATTTCATGCGCCAGGTTGTATCCGCTTACTTAGCCAGCACTGGAGGCTATGGCTCTATTGCCAAAGAGTTCAACGTGACTTATTATCAGGGAAATACCTAAAAAACAATGGAAAGCACCTCCAAAAAGAGGTGCCAACCTCCAACAGGACTATTCCTGAAACCTGTAAACCGGCCTCAGGACAACCAGGATCTTTGTAAACCAAATTCAGTATTTCCTAACAACAGGTGTAAACCTATAGCAGGACAAGACCCAGTACGAGGCCCCCTGCACGATCCTTCCAGGATCCTTATACCATTCTAGGTTCATCCTAGGTTCATCCTAGGTTCATTCTAGGTTCATTCTAGGCTCATCATAGGTATATGAACCTAGAATCAACCTAGGATTTACCTTATATTAACTTTAGATATACCTGGGATGTAGCCGCGATCGTACCAGGATCGTGCAGGGAGCTACGAACCCGGCTGTTCAGGGCATAAAAAAAGGCCCGGGCAACGCCGGACCTTCTATCAAACCATCTTAATAGTATTAGAAATAGCCTTCCTGTTTCAGGATTTTTTTGAGGATGTCGATCCTGGCGGTCTTCATATCGAAGTTAGGATCTTCACTTTCTACGTTCAGTACGAAGAAGGAAGGAAGACCTTCTTTCTCGATCCAGCCTACGATCCAGCCGATTTGTTTGTCTTTTAACACGGCCCAGCCTGTTTTGTAGCTAAGCGTGTACTGCGGTGTTTTCTCCATCAGCATCATGTTACGTACAAATTCCATGGTGGTTTTGGAGAAAGGAAGCTGGTCGAAATAGAGTTTCTTTACGAAACCAAGCTCTTCGTCCGGCGTGATTTTCAAGGTGTTATCGAGCCAGAAAGTATCGATTGCGGAGATTTTCATGTTGCCGTACTTCACGGTGTCGAGCCAGTGCTGCATACGGTCTTTGCCAATGCGGCGGGCCACTTCCTGGAAATAGGGGACGCTGGAAGCGCGGAAGGCGGCCTGCATGCTGAGGTCCTGGTTCCATTGCGGGTAGGAGCGAACGATGCTGTCCCATTTTATAACAGTGCCGGTGTCGGCAATGGCGCCTGTTTGCAGGGCTACCAGGGAGTTGAATATCTTAAAGGTGCTTGCCGGCGAAAACGGCTGTTTGGCACGGTCAATATTATATACTTTAAAGTCGCCCTGGCCGTTGTCGAACAGCATAAAACAGCCTTCAGCCTTGTATTCTGCAAAATATTTTTCCCAGCTATCTTCCTTGTGCACGTTGTTGGGCGCACAGGCGTTTAGCAATACTCCAGCCGCTAATAATATCCACC
This sequence comes from uncultured Chitinophaga sp., assembly GCF_902168175.1. Lineage (GTDB taxonomy): Bacteria > Bacteroidota > Bacteroidia > Chitinophagales > Chitinophagaceae > Chitinophaga. The sequence goes on from NZ_CABHOU010000092.1 coordinate 337,258, forward strand.
CAAAAGTTTTCATCTGTATCTTTTTAACGCTGCAAAAGTAAGGCAACACCCGCTTATTTCCGGTTATTTGAAAAACTTTGACAAATAATGAGGATAAAGAAAAGGGTGGGCCAGGCGTTAGAAATTCTATTAAACGTCCGTTGCGTCGCACCCTTCAGCGGCAACAAGGCGACTGGTCAAAACAAAAAGGGTCGTTCTGTATAGAACAACCCCTTACTCCATTTATCAATTTTAAAATCAAACAGCTGCTTTGTCTTTAATTACGCCCAGTTCGAGGCCCACTTTGGTAAAGGCTGCTATCGCCTTATCCAGGTGTTCCTGCTCGTGACCTGCGCTCAGTTGCACGCGTATGCGGGCCTGGCCTTTAGGCACAACGGGGTAAAAAAAGCCGATCACGTAAATGCCTTCCTGCAACAGTTTGTCGGCAAACTGTGCGCTTAGTACGGCATCGTACAGCATTACGGGAACGATTGGGTGGTCGCCGGGCTTAATGTCGAAGCCGGCTTCCGTCATTTTACTGCGGAAGTATTTGGTGTTTTGCTCCAGTTTATCACGCAGTTCGGTCGTTTCGCTCAGCATGTCCAGCACAGCAATAGAAGCGCCTACAATGCTGGGTGCCAGCGAGTTAGAGAACAGGTAAGGACGGCTGCGCTGGCGCAACATGTCGATCACCTCTTTCTTTCCACTGGTAAAACCACCAGAAGCGCCGCCCAGTGCTTTACCGAGGGTGCCGGTGATAATATCTATACGGCCCATTACACCACAGTATTCGTGGGTACCGCGTCCTGTTTTACCCATAAACCCGGAGCAATGACTTTCGTCGATCATTACGATGGCATCGTATTTATCGGCCAGGTCGCATATTTTACCCAGTTGTGCTACGGTGCCGTCCATGCTGAAAGCACCATCGGTAACAATAATGCGGCTGCGCAGGTGTGCCGATTCCTGAAGTTTGGCTTCCAGGTCGGCCATGTTGTTATGTTCATAACGGTAACGCTGAGCCTTACAAAGGCGCACACCGTCGATGATGGAAGCGTGGTTGAGTGCGTCGGAGATGATAGCGTCCTGCTCGTTAAACAGGGGTTCGAATACACCGCCGTTGGCGTCAAAGGCCGCTGCGTACAAGATGGTATCTTCGGTGCCGAGGAATTGGGCGATCTTAAGTTCCAGTTCGCGGTGAATATCCTGGGTGCCGCAAATGAAGCGTACGCTGCTCATGCCGTAACCGCGGCTGTCGAGCGCCTTGTGAGCGGCCTCCAGCACTTTAGGGTGCGAGGAGAGGCCCAGGTAGTTGTTGGCGCAGAAGTTAATAACGGTTTTGCCATTTACTTCTATTTCGGCGCCCTGGTCCGAATTGATAATTCGTTCCCTTTTATACAACCCTGCGGTTTCAATCTCTTTCAGCTCCTGGTTAATGCGTGTTGAAAAGTTCTGGTTCATGATAGCGGCTTTATGACCTTGTACAAAGTTAGAGGATAAATGTATCCAGATATTCCATGGCAGCCCCGGGCTTTCTGCGAATTGTAAAAAAGTTTGACCCATATGTAACATTTAAGAGCCGCTTTGCGTCATATAATTATCATTACTGCTTGTAATTGCCTGCCGCCATTACCGTACTCTACATAAAAGGTGTTGATTATCTGGTGTTTAGCGCTTCTGGTATGAATACACGAATGTTTGGTATAAGCAGGATGCAGGATATAAATGTATTTGTCGGAACTTTGCACAATAGTCAATACCCGGGATGACGGAAAAAGAGTACAACAAATGCGTTGATCTGTATGCCGATAATCTTTTTCGCTTTATCGTAAAGAACCTTGAGCACGCGGAAGATTCGAGAGATGTGGTACAGAACGCATTTGAGATTTTATGGAAGCATTGTAGTGATGTGCCTTTAGAAAAGGCCAAGAGCTACCTGTTTACCGTAGCGTACCATAATATGATCGACCATGTGCGGAAAGTGAAGCGGATAACGCTGGTAGATCAGTTTAAGGAAGAAGACCGGGTATCGGACCATAAGGTGCACAATGCCCGGAATGTGCTGGAAGGAGCTTTAAACCGGTTGAGTGAGGTGCAGCGTTCGTTGATTATGCTGAAGGATTATGAAGGGTATAGTTATGAGGAGATAGGAGAGATCATGCAATTGAACCCCTCGCAGGTTAAAGTATATTTGCACCGGGCCAGAGCGCATTTGAAGGATTACCTGGTAAGAATGGATAACGTGATATAAACGGAGGATAAATGCCGGCAACGGCGTCAAAATAAAGTAAGATGTCCATCGACATTAACATATCAAACTACGAATCGTACCTGCTGAGCTACATAGATGGCGAGCTGGCAGGCGACGAGCTGGCTGCCCTGGAGGTATTCCTGGAGCGCAATCCTGCCGCACGGCAGGAACTGGCGCTGCTGGAAGCTACCAGGTTAAAGCCGGAGGCCGGGGCGTTCAGCTTCGGCAACAAAGCCATGCTTTACCGCGGTGGTGCCATCAATACCAACAACTATGAGAGTTATCTTTTAAGTTACCTCGACAATGAACTGTCGGCCGAAGAACATGGCCAGTTCGAGCAGTTCATGCGCCAGCATCCGCAGGTGAAGCAGGAAATGCTGTTATGGAACGCTACCCGCCAGTACCCCGATACCTCGGTAGTGTTCGAAAACAAGTCCAGCCTGTACCGCCAAACCGAAGCGAAACAGCGCAAATTACGCCCTGTGTACTGGTGGTCGGCCGCAGCTGCAGTGGTTGCAGGCCTGCTCATATGGCAACTGCCTCAGCCGGGCAATGCGCCTGCTACCCCGGTAGCGCAGCAGCAGAACAAACCTGCCACCGAACAAACCGCCCCGGCAACAATCCCTGCCAAAGCGAGTGAGGTAAACAAGCAAACCGATGCCGCTATTCTTGCTGCTGCTGAAAACATCAGCGCACCGAAGAGTCGCATCACCCCCAAAACTACCGCCCCTGTAACAAAGGAGCCGAAAACAGACAATAAGGCCGCAACACCGGAACAACGCAGGGAACAAACAACGGCGCCTGTAATAGCAAGCGTTACAGCCCCCGAGCGCCAACTGGCCACTACGGACATTGTGAATAAGATAGAGAATGAGAAGAAGACTACCAACATTGCCGCAGGAACAGAAAGCCCGAGGCCAGATGTAAAAGAGCCCGCCATAGCGGCCGTTACCCGGGAAGATAAAACCCAGGAAGCTACCGTGGCCGCAGCTGCCCCCGCGCCCATACAGGGCGAACTGATTATGTCGGTGAGCAGCTCGGGCGAATCGAAACTGATGAATGGTGTAACGAACGTAGCGCGCTTCTTTTCAAAGAAAAGAAAATGATAAAAGCAGATTTCAATTACCGATATGAAGTATAAAATTTTACTCGTGCTGGCCATATTGTTTATGGCATCAGATGGAATGGCACAGGTACAAACGGATACCGTGCAGATCAAAGGGCTCATCATTGTTAAAAACAAGGATACGAGAGGGCGTTCCAACTACAAATTTTACCAGGATACGGTGTACCAGAAAAACAAACTGAAGAAAAACCTGCATACCAAATGGCTGGTGTTCGACTTTGGGTTTAATAACTACGCCGACCGTAGTAAGTACAACGAAGCGACTGCGCTTAACTTTTTTGCACCAGTTACGAATATTGGCAGCAGTGGTTATTTCCTGGAGCAACAGAGCGTAAATAAGTCGTACGATTATTCTGCTACAGGGCTCAATACCTTCGCCCCCCGTAGTGCTTCTTCGCCGCTCACGCCGTCAGAATTTAAACTGCTGCCCGGCAAATCGGTCAATATTAATGTTTGGCTGTTCATGCAGCGGCTTAATTTGTACAAACACAAATTTAACCTGCAATACGCACTGGGTATGGAGTTTAATAACTACCACTTCGCCCGAAACATTAGTTACCTGCCAGGTTATCCTACTGTTATCGTTCGCGATACCGTACAGTTTTCCAAGAACAAATTATTTGCGCAGTACCTCACTGTACCGCTCATGCTTAACTATACTTCCAACCCGCTTCGTCCGGGCCGTGCATTTAAGGCCAGTTTCGGTGTTCAGGGCGGTTACCTGCTTAAATCGCGTACTAAACAAATCAGCGAAGAGCGGGGCAAGATCAAACGTACCGACGACTTTAACCTGAACAAGTGGAAGGCCGGATTTACGGGTGAACTGGGTTACGGACCGGTAAAACTGTATGGTAACTTAGCATTCACCCCACTGCACGATTACGGGCTGGAACAATATCCTTTTGCAATAGGTGTACGCCTGAATGGTTTTTAACCTTACAAGATAAATTGAATATACAATGAGGCCCGCCCGCAGCGGGCCTTTTGTTTTTTAACCACTTATCCGGCCGTATACCATAATTTCCTGCTTTCGGTGTTTATATTGATTCCGGGAGCCTATATTTGGAAAATCTTAAAATCCAAAAACAACCACCAATTTATGAAAACGTTCAAACTGCTCTTTGTGATGCTGTTTGCCGGGGCTGTACACACCACCGCCCAGGCTCAGTGGAAAGAGGCTTCGTCGGGCGGCTATACCTACAAGTATATCGCCAACGACCCCATGAAGGCGAGGTTTTATACGCTTAAGAATGGTCTTACCGTTATCCTGAGCGTCAATAAAAAAGATCCCCGGATCCAGACACTCATCGGCACCCGCGCAGGCAGCAACAGCGATCCTGCCAACCACACTGGTCTGGCCCACTACCTGGAACACCTCCTGTTCAAAGGCACCGATAAATATGGCTCACTCGACTGGGCAAAGGAAAAACCTTACCTGGACAAAATCGAAAGTCTGTACGATACCTATAATCAAACTACCGACGAGGCAAAACGTAAAGTAGTTTACCACCAGATCGACAGTTTATCGGGCCTGGCCGCTAAATATGCGATTGCCAACGAGTACGATAAAATGATGACCGGCATGGGTGCGCAGGGTACCAATGCGCACACCTGGGTAGAAGAAACGATTTACGAAGAAGATATTCCTTCCAATGCGATCGATAAATACCTTACGGTGCAGGCAGAACGTTTCCGCAGCCCGGTGTTCCGCATCTTCCACACCGAACTGGAAGCGGTGTACGAGGAAAAGAACCGTGGCCTGGATAACGACGGCCGTAAGATGTACGAACTGATGTTGGCTACGTTGTTCCCTACACATAATTACGGGCAGCAGAGTACCATCGGTACGGTAGAACATCTTAAAAATCCTAACCTGAAAGCCATCCGCGATTTCTACAACAAATGGTATGTTCCCAATAACATGGCCGTTGTGATGGCAGGCGACTTTGATCCGGATTATGTAATTAAAAGCATCGACAAGAAGTTCGGCTACATGAAGGCAAAGCCGGTTACTGAATACAAAGCCGCTCCCGAAAAGCCCATTGCAGCGCCTATCGTGAAAGAAGTATTTGGTCCGGATGCAGAGAACATCAATATCGCTTACCGCCTGCCCGGCGCACTGGATACTAAATCCAGCGTAGTGGCAACGGTTATTTCGCAGGTACTCTCTAACGGAAAGGCCGGTTTATTCGATCTTAACCTGAACCAGCAACAGAAATTGCTGGGTGCCGGTGTACAGCAAATGAACTGGAAAGATTACACCGTGTTTACCCTCACCGGTCGCGCCAAACAGGGCCAAACACTGGATGATGTAAGAGACCTGCTGCTTGCCCAGATCGAAATACTGCGTAAGGGCGAGTTCGACGAATCGCTGATCAAAGCGATCGTCAATAACTTTAAACTGTTCGAGATCCAGGGCCTGGAAGATAACAACAACCGCGCTACCAGCCTGATGGACGGTTTCATTAAACACAGAGGTAAAAACTGGAATTACGATGTGGCCTTTATCGATGATATGAGTAAAGTAACGAAGAAAGACATCGTAGACTTTGCCAACAAATACCTCGGTAACAGTTATGTGCTGTTGTACAAACGTAAAGGCGAAGATAAAAGCATTGTAAAGGTGGATAAACCGCCGATTACGCCGGTAGAAGTAAACCGCGATGCACAGTCGCCCTTCCTGCAAAGCGTATCCGCTATCCCGGCCACGCCTGTACAGCCACAGTGGCTGGATTACAATAAAGACATTCAGAAAGGAAAGATCGGCGCTGCCGACCTGTTAACCGTTCAGAATACAGACAATGGCCTGTTCCGTTTGTACTACCGTTACGAAGTAGGTGGCTGGAACAATAAGAAACTGGCGCTGGCCGCTTCTTACCTCAGCTTCCTCTCTACAGATAAATATTCTGCGCAGGATATCAGCCGTCAGTTCTATAACATTGCCTGCTCCTTCAACGTATCGGCGGGTACAGAATATACTACAGTAACTATTTCCGGCCTCCAGGAGAACTTCGATCAGGCAGTAGCACTGTACGAACACGTGGTTAATAATTGCAAGGCAGATGAGGCTGCACTGGCAGCATTGAAGAACAGGCTTAAAAAAGGTCGTTCGGATGCCAAGCTAAATAAAGGACAGATTATGCGCGGCCTGGTGAGTTATGCCATGTACGGCGCTAAAAACCCGTTCAACAACAGTCTTTCCGACGCAGAGCTGGACGCACTTACGGCGAACGAACTCGTGGACTTACTGCACGATCTGAACAATATCAAACAAACGGTGATCTACTACGGTCCTAAAACTGCCGCAGCGGCCACTACCGATATTCAAAAACTGCATGCTATTCCTGCCAGCTTCAAAGAAGCGCCAACCGCTGTTAAATTCGCCAAAACATCCCAGGCGCAGAACCAGGTATTGTTTGCCGATTACGACATGGTGCAGTCAGAAGTAAACTGGATCAGGAATGCCACTGCTTACGACCCAACAGCTACGCCGGTGGTAGAACTTTTTAACGCTTACTTCGGTGGCGGCATGGGTTCTATCGTATTCCAGACCATCCGCGAATCCAAAGCACTGGCTTATTCTACCTACGCCGTATACTCCGCCCCCAGCAAAAAGGACGACCAGTATGCAGTAGTTGCTTATGTAGGCAGCCAGGCCGATAAAATGGGCGATGCGATCGGTGGTATGAACGAATTGCTGAATGTACTGCCCGAATCTGAAAAAGCACTGGAAACGGCCAGGTTAAGCATTAAGCAGGATATTGAAACACAGCGCATTACGCAGGACGGTATCATCTTCAGCTACCTCGAGGCGCAGCGCCTTGGCCTTGATAAGGACCTGCGTAAAGACACTTACGCGGCCATTAACACCCTGGGCTTTGCCGATGTGAAGAAGTTCCACGATGCCAACCTGGCTAACAAGCCTTACACTTATTGCATCGTTGCGTCCGACAAAAACGTAAAAGCCGACGATTTGAAGAAAATCGGTGATGTAAAGAAATTGTCACTTGAAGAAGTATTCGGTTACTAATACATTGAAATTAAATCATATACGGGGAAGTGGGGCTATTGTCTCACTTCCCCGTACTTTTTTATCACAATAATTGTTTGCGGCCCCGCGTTATTCTCAATGATTTTAACTCCTTATGAAGAAAATGATGTGGTACTGCCTGTTGGTGTTAATTTTCCCACTGAGCAGTTTTAACAACGAAAACGACTTGTATACCGTCCGTCTCAATCCCTCTTCTATTGATGCCGATAAGGTGTTTTTACTGGTGGATAAGAGCGAATACAGGATGTATTTGTATGAAGATGTAACCTTGATCAAGATCTACAAAGTAGTGTTTGGTAACAAGGATATGTCGGACAAGCAAATTCAGGGCGATCGTCGTACACCCGAAGGCACTTTCCGTATTCTCTCCAAACGGATAGATAATCGCTGGAACCGTTTTATGCTGCTCGATTACCCGAATGCAGCATCTTACGAGAAGTCGCGCAGCCGCGGACTGTCGGCTAATACAGATATTGGCGGCGGCATTGGTATTCACGGTGTGGAGTCGGCTTCGGGCATCAACGATTCTTATGTAGAACAGCGTATTAACTGGACGCTGGGCTGTGTGAGCATGAAAGACAGGGATGTGGCGGAGTTGTACAATATTATTAAAGTAGGAACGCCTGTAGTGATCAGGCGATAAGGATATTTCAAACAACAGTGTAATACGAGTGCAGTTTGGGTGATTATCCACTGCACTTTTTTTGTAGTTAATTGAGATGTTGTTTTGAGTATGTTTGTGGCCGGTCCCATACGCCCAATGGCCCTTACCTGTTAACCATAACCCGCGTCCAGGATAGGTTTTAGCCGTTTGTTGAACAAAAAGACCAGTAGCAAAAACCAATGCGTAAAACAGCTCGTACATGTTGGTAGTACGCACCAAACATTCTTATATGAAAATTGTATCGACCCTGAAGATGGCCATTGTGTTACCCATACTGTTCGCCACCCTTTTTATTTCCTGCAGCAGAGAAGAAGACCCGGATATGGCTTCGAGGAATTATTCATTTGGGTTTAATACAGGTGCTGTAGGCGACGCTTATGTGGGTACACATCCTAAAACAACTGCCATGCAGGTTACGGTGGAAGAGTTGCCCGGAAATAAAACGAAGCTGCTGGTGTTGCTTACCAATACGCTAAACGGGAAAATATACAATGTGCATTTTAACGCCGCTACGCCTGGGGGCAGCAGCCTGTTCGAAGCATCACCGAAATACACCATCGCAGTAACTGGCAATGGTATTACCGCAGCGGGTAGTGTTGTTGTTACAGAGTCTTATAGCTATATCACCGGCACCTGGAAGGGTTACGCTATTGTACACGATCCCGAGCAAACGTTCAGCGTCACCAACTTCAAAACATTCCTTATTATCGACCACTTTAACTAAAAGAAAAATGCCGCCCCCTGGAGGGACGGCATCAGTATTTATAATCTTCCCTGCTTAATATCATCTACTACACCGGGATCTAACAGTGTGCTTGTATCGCCCAGGTTCTCTGCATCACCTTCTGCTATTTTACGCAGTATGCGGCGCATGATTTTGCCGGAGCGTGTTTTAGGTACGCCGCTCACAAACTGTATTTTATCCGGTTTGGCAATTGGGCCAATTATGCGGGATACGGTTTGCAGGATGTCTTTGCGGGTAAGTTCCTGGTCGTGTGTTTGCTTTTCCAGGATCACGAAGGCGTAAATGCCCTGTCCTTTAATGTCGTGCGGATATCCTACTACAGCGCTTTCCACTACGCCATGGTGCATGTTGATCGCATTTTCTACTTCTGCCGTGCCAATACGGTGGCCGCTTACGTTCAGTACATCGTCCACACGTCCTGTAATGCGGTAATAGCCGTCCTCGTCGCGGGTACAACCATCACCGGTGAAGTACAGGTTATCGTAAGTGGAGAAGTATGTTTTGCGGCAGCGTTCATGATCGCCATAGGTCGTGCGTAACATGCCCGGCCATGGGAACTTGATACAAAGGTTGCCGTTTACGCCGTTACCTTCTACTTCTTTACCATTTTCGTCTACCAGTATAGGTTGTATACCGGGCAGCGGCAGTGTGGCAAAACCTGGCTTTTCGGGTGTTATGCCGGCAATAGGTGTAATCATAATTCCGCCGGTTTCCGTTTGCCACCAGGTATCAACGATCGGTGCTTTGCCTTTACCAATATGATCTTTAAACCAATGCCATGCTTCCTCGTTAATAGGTTCACCTACCGATCCGAGTTTGGTAATGGAACTCAGGTCCTTATGGTTTACCGGTCCAAGACCAAAGCTCATCAGGCTTCTGATAGCTGTAGGGGCAGTGTATAAGATATTAACCCGGAATTTGTCAACGATGTCCCAGAAGCGGCCGGCATCAGGGTAGGTGGGTACGCCTTCGAACATCAATGTGGTAGCGCCGGCGCTCAACGGGCCATACACGATGTAGCTATGGCCGGTTATCCAGCCGATATCCGCCGTACAGAAGTAAACCTCGCGGGGCTGGTACTGGAATGTATTTACGAACGTGTAGTTGGAGTAAACCATGTAACCGCCGCAGGTATGTACCACCCCTTTGGGTTTGCCTGTAGAGCCGGAAGTGTAGAGGATGAAGAGCATATCTTCCGCATCCATTTCTTCGGCAGGGCAGGCCGGGTTGCCCATGGTTTCTACTTTTTTGATCTCATCTTCCCACCAAACATCACGGCCTTTGAGCATGCTCACGGGCGTGCGGGTGCGGGTGCAAACGATTACGCGCTTTACTGAGGGGCAGGCCATCAGCGCATCGTCGATCACCGATTTTAAGGGAATATCTTTTGCGCCGCGGAATGCGCCGTCGCAGGTAATTACCACGTTACATTGTGCATCCTGTATACGGTCGGCAATAGATTGTGCGCTGAAACCGCCGAATACTACCGAGTGGATAGCGCCAATGCGGGCACAGGCCAATACGGCAATCGCCAGTTCGGGTATCATACCCATATAAATACAAACGCGGTCGCCCTTTTTTACGCCATTGTTCTTAAGTACATTGGCAAACTGACATACTTTGTTGTAAAGGTCGCGGTAGGTAATAACGCGGTGGTGTTCTTCCGGGTCGTTGGGTTCCCAAATAATCGCAGGCTGGTTACCCAGCGTGCCCAGGTGGCGGTCAAGACAGTTTTCGGTAATGTTCAGCTTCGCGCCCTGGAACCATTTAATTTCCGGATCGCGGAAGTTCCAGTCCAGTACCTTGTCCCACTTTTTTCTCCAATAAAAATGATCTGCTATGTTAGCCCAGAATCCCTCAGGATCTGTAACGCTGTCGCGCCAGGCTTGCTGATATTCTTCTATCGATCGTATTTGATACGGATATGACATAGATGCTTCCCTAAAAGGTTTTGTAATAGTTTTATAACGAGAGGCTAAATTTAGGAAAGATCTATGAGGAATAATAGTGTTGCCGCAGGTTAATTGGCTAACTGTTTCATCCTGTCGCGCACGAAGCGGTGAATGGCCGAATCCTGTGCGTCCTCGGGTTTGGCGCGTACAAAATACTGGTGATAGTATTTTTTGGCTGCCAACACATTATTGAGGTGCTGGTCGTAAATCCGGCCAATGCTATATTGGTGGATGGGGTTTTTGAAAAGATAATATGCAGTATCGAGGTGGTTGATGGCTGTTTTGTATTGTTTCAGCTGCTCGTAATTGTCGGCAATGCCGGCGTAATAGTCGCCAAGGTTTTTCGATTTGGCCAGGCTTACACACTGCTGCAGCAGTTGGGTGCTTTCTTCATATTGCTTCAAGGCGCTCTTTGCCAGGGCTGCATAGTAAATGACCGCTTCGGGTGTCTGGTTCATGAGGGCCATGTATCCGTACACCTTCGAACATTGTTCGTACTGACGGTCGTAGTAGCTGGCAGCGATTACATAAGTAAACACAGTGGGCGATACAATGTGTGTTTGCATGAGGTACTCGCCGAACAGGCCGACCCGTTTGTATTGTTTCTGAAAATACGCCGATTTAACCGCGGCTGCCACTACCGTGAATTGGGAGGAGTCGATGGCGAGGTAGGCGTTCAATACGCTGTCAGCCTGCACAAACATCTTTCTTTCAACAAATGAATTACCCAGGTTGCCGATCGTTTTGCCATCTTTCGGATTGAGCCGGGCGGCTTCCTTCAGGAAGCTAAAGGCCGAATCGGGCTTCTGTGCCTCGGCGCAGGCGGTGCTGAGCAGCTTGTGGTATAGGGCGCTTTGCGGTTGCAGGGCAATGAGTTTAAAATAGTGTGGAATGGCCACTTCCGGCTGGTCTTTCTGCATCCAGATGTTACCCAGGTAAAAATGTGCCTGCAGATTGCCTGAGTCGAGTCCGAGTACTTTTTCATAGATACTTTCGGCGGCAGGCAGTTGCGACGACATGAAATAGAAATAGCCGAGCGTTGACAGTTGTTTCGGGTTCTCCGTGTCTATCCTGTCTTTCAGGTAGGTGGCAGCGAGGTCGTATTGCTGGTTCTGCATGTATTCCATTACTACCGACTGGTTCAATGAGTCCTGCATTTGTGCAGAAGCGAAACAGGGGAGCACGAGGGTGGTTATAATGCTGAGTAGTGTTGACTTCATGGCTGTTTATTTTCGTATCGTCAATATATAACTAATTTATTAGTTTTTAAAAGAAGTTTTTAGTTTGATCGGAAATTGTGCTGCCTGGCTTAGCTTTACATAGTAACTGGGAGAATGAAAAACTATTATACCATACTGGGTATTTCTTCCACTGCGGATGCATCAGAAATAAAGAGCGCGTTTCGCAGGTTGTCCAAGGTGTACCATCCGGACAGGCATCGGGGAGAGGGGGTATGGGAGGATGAGTTTAAGAATGTGAGTGAGGCGTATACCGTATTGTCTGATGCAGGCCGCCGGGAAGTGTATGACAGGAGGTTGTTTGCCTGGGCGGCCGGGGTGTATACACCTTCAGAGGAGGTTGTTCCGGTTCGCAGGTCGGGTGTTAATATTCGTTACCTGGTAGCAGCGGTGCTGCTTTTAACCATTATTACTTTACTGCTGCTGATAAATTATTGATAAGGGGGCTGCATTTAATGCACAGCACCCCTTTTCGTTTGGCAATATTACAACCGGTCGGCCTATTCTTCTTCTTCATGTGCCGGGGCTATAATGGTAATCATGTTTCTTATTGGAGCTTCTACGGATAATTCCTGGTAAAAAAGCATTTTGGTGTTTCCCTTGTTGGGAAGCTGTACGGCGTGTGTTTGTTTACCCGTGGTAAAGTGGTTTACGCAGCCGTGAAAAGTAATATTGATGTTAGAAATACTTCTTCCGCCGGCTTCATGTAAGGTTTTGATGAACTGGGAAACAATGGAGCGCAGTTTTTCTTCAGGAATGGATGTGTCCTGTAAGGTATGCATCGGCAATGATGTTTGGTGAACAAATAATGTTTGTGGATGGATAGCTGGAGTATGAAGTGGCAGGCAGTTGGGTGGCTTTCGGTACTTTACAATAGTGTGAATTTAGCGGGTACGGTGTTTTTCGTTTTGTTCCGCTGCGCTTTTGAGCAATATTTCGAGGACTGCGAGGATTTTATCTTTTTCGGCATTACTGAAAGTGTTCTTTCCTTTCGCTTTCCTGTAAAACGTAGCCTCGCTCCAGCCGCACTCTTCACAGATGCTTTCCCTGAACGTTCTTGCCAGGTTAAGTAAGCGTGTGTGCGTGTCCTGAAGGAAGTTACTGGATGAAATCTTTTTTACTTGCATATTGACGCTTTTTTTGTTGAATTGACAATGTTGCAATCCTTTTGTAAATAAAAATCTTATATTGATAGTAAGATTATCACTTTTAAAGTTGATTTAATACACAATTATACCAAAATTTATTTACATTGAATGTTGATCAAAAAAATATTATCAACGAAGGTGCGAGATTGAAGCAGGTGCTTAAAGACAAGGCAATCAAAGTGATAGACTTCGCTAAGCGCGCGGGTTTCAGCAATCAGATCGCTCATTATTATCTCCGTCAGGAGTCAATAAAAAGAACGACACTTGTGGGGTTTTGTGAAGTGCTGGGTATTTCTCTGGAGCAGTTTTACAGCTGGAACCAGGTGATTAAAATCGATGCTGAAGACTTGCACCAGGGCAAGCGGCTGGCTACGCTCATCGACCAGAAGGGGATAAATAAAACAAAGCTGGCGGAGCGTATCCGCTTAAGCCGCCGTGCGCTATATAATTTGCTGGAACTGGAAACACTAAGTGCCGAACAGCTTCGCAAAGTGCTGTCGGGACTGGATATGACGGTAAACGAGTTTCTTAATCCGGGTGGTTTTTATGACGCTGGTGTAGAATATAACGAAGCATTTAACTGGCGCGAAAAATATTACGGCAGCCTCGAAGATTACAAAAAGTTAACCCAGGCGCACCAAATGTCACAACACCGTGCAGAGCTGGAACTTGCGCAATTACGCGCAGAAAACGAGCGCCTGAAACTACAGATGGAGGAATTTAAAAGGGAACTGGCTAAACTCAGATCTCAGCCGCCGAAAGATTAGGTATCCTTACAAAACAAAAATGCTGTCATCTTTCACGACAGCATTTGACGGGTCTCATAGGTTATAGGGATTGAGGGTATTGTTTCTTTATATCGCTAACGGGTAAACGTAATAATCGTTAAACGGATGCAATATATTTTTCATATTGGGATTTTGCATATTTAGCCCGGAATTTTATTTGCAATATGCGGAAAAACATTTTTCGGGTTGATTATTACGTATTTCCGGAATATTTATATATATTAGAGTTTCGATATATCTAAATTTACCTGTCCTATGAAAAAGAGCATCCTTTCCCTATTTGCTTTCCTGTGTTTATTGGTGGGAAATGCCAGGTCTGGCGATACTGAGCCTAAAGACTTTGAATCATTCTGGAAGAAGCTGCACTCCGCTATTATCAAAAAAGATTATACTACACTAAGCCAATTCGTTGAGTTTCCTTTGATCGTTGAGGGAAATAGGGAAGCTTCCGGTACACAAACCGTGAAAAAAGATGGTTTTCCTGAGTTTTTCAGCGGCTACCTGTCGCGCACCAGCGAGGACATGACGCGTTACGATTTGTTGCGTGCCAAGAAGGAATTAAGCGAAGAGGATCTCACACTTATTAACGATGGCTCCGCTACGATCGACGACATGGAATTCCAGAAAATCGATGGTCGCTGGAAATTAGTCTACATTTATGCTAATAAATAAGTAACCGGCGAAACGTACGCTATTGCTTCATATGATATCATATAGGTATAAGAAAAAATCTACTACTATCTTTATTCTGGTACTTTCTTAAAATTAATGCGGTGAAAAACTTTTTTATCCCGTAATTTTGCACGATTTTTTTGTTCGCTGGGGCAGGGAGATCAAAGCTTAGGTTTTTCATTTTTCAATCGCAATAAGAAATGCCCATAGACACCTCTATCAAGTCTGTTTTAATTATCGGTTCGGGTCCTATTATTATTGGTCAGGCCTGCGAATTTGACTATTCCGGTTCTCAGGCGGCACGTTCGCTCAGGGAAGAAGGGATTAAAGTGATATTGATCAATTCTAATCCCGCCACGATCATGACCGATCCTATGATGGCGGATAAAGTTTACCTGCTGCCGCTAACAGTAGAAAGTATTGAGCAGATACTGGAAGAGAACCAGATTGATGCCGTATTGCCTACCATGGGTGGCCAGACTGCACTTAACCTCTGTATGGAGGTTGATGAGCTGGGTATCTGGGAGAAAAATAACGTTCGCCTGATCGGTGTTGACGTTAAAGCGATCAAAAAGGCAGAAGATCGTGAACTGTTTCGTCAGTGGATGATCGAGATCGGCATTCCGGTAGCGCCTGCAAGAACGGCTAACTCTTTCCTTGAAGGCAAGGAGTTTGCCCAGGAAATAGGCTTCCCGCTGGTTATACGCCCCTCTTTTACCCTCGGTGGCACCGGAGGAGGTTTCGTACACTCCCGCGAGGATTTGGACGAAGCATTGGACCGTGGCCTCAAGGCTTCTCCTATCCACGAAGTGCTGGTAGAAAAAGCCGTACTGGGTTGGAAAGAGTTTGAGCTGGAACTGCTGCGCGATAAAAACGACAACGTAGTGATCATTTGTACCGTGGAGAACTTCGATCCCATGGGTATACATACTGGCGACTCCATCACGGTAGCGCCTGCCATGACCCTGAGCGACACTGCTTTCCAGGACATGCGTAACAAAGCGATCAAAATGATGCGCGACCTCGGCAACTTCGCCGGTGGTTGTAATGTTCAGTTCTCTCTCAATCCTGAGAACGAAGAGCTGATCGCCATTGAGATCAATCCCCGCGTAAGCCGCTCTTCTGCACTGGCCTCCAAAGCCACTGGTTATCCTATCGCTAAAATCGCTGCCAAACTGGCGATCGGTTATACGCTGGATGAACTGCAGAACCAGATTACCAAAACTACTTCCGCTTACTTTGAACCGGCACTGGATTACGTGATCGTAAAAATGCCACGCTGGAACTTCGATAAATTTAAAGGTGCCGACGATACATTGGGTCTGCAAATGAAATCGGTAGGTGAAGTAATGGCTATCGGCCGCACTTTCCCCGAAGCATTGCAAAAAGCCTGTCAGAGCCTTGAGAACGATGCTATCGGTCTGGGTTACTACGGCAAGTCGCTGATGAAGAACGAGCAGTTGATCGAAAAGCTGAAGCGCCCCACCTGGGATCGCGTGTTCCGCATTAAAGACGCGCTCATGGAAGGTAACTCCGTGAAAAAGATCCATGAAATGACCTATATCGACCGCTGGTTCCTGAACCAGATCAACGATATCGTGATCATGGAGAAAAAATTGATGGAGTACGAATTGAGCGATGTGCCTGAGTTGTTGTTGAAAGATGCGAAAACAATGGGTTTCTCCGACAAACAACTGGCCATCTTCTTTGGTAATTGCGAAGAGGATGAAGTGTACGAAAAACGTAAAGCACTCGGCATTGTGCGTACCTATAAAATGGTAGACACCTGCTCGGCTGAGTTTGAAGCGAAAACACCTTACTTCTACTCTACATTCGATTCTGAGAATGAAAGTAAAGTGAGCGATAAAAAGAAGATCATCGTACTCGGTTCCGGCCCTAACAGGATTGGCCAGGGTATTGAGTTCGACTACTGCTGTACACACGGTTTGCAGGCTATCCAGGAAAGCGGTTACGAAGCTATCATGGTAAACTGTAACCCCGAAACAGTATCTACCGACTTCGATATGGCTAACAAGCTGTACTTCGAGCCGGTGTTCTGGGAGCACCTGTGGGAAATCATCGAGCTGGAAAAACCAGAAGGTGTGATCGTTCAGTTGGGTGGCCAAACAGCATTGAAGCTGGCGAAAATACTTACAGAGAAAGGTATCAAAATCATTGGTACGTCCTTCGATAACATGGACATTGCCGAAGACCGCGGCCGCTTCTCTGACATGTTGAAAGAACTCGGTATTCCTTACCCTAACTACGGTACGGCTTATAATACAGACGAAGCGATCGAAGTAGCAAAAGAAGTAGGTTACCCGGTACTGGTGCGCCCTTCTTACGTACTCGGTGGTCAGCGTATGCGTATCGTAATTAACGAAGAGGAACTGGAAGATTCAGTAGTTAGCCTGCTGAAACACCTGCCAGGTAACAAAATCCTGATCGACCACTTCCTGGACCGTTGCCAGGAGGCGGAAGTAGATGCCATCTTCGACGGCGAAAACTTCCATGTAATGGGCGTGATGGAACATATTGAGCCTGCTGGTATCCACAGTGGCGACAGTAATGCGGTATTGCCCGCGTTTAACCTCACTCCGCTGGAGGTTACCACCATGGAGTACTACTCAGAGAAAATAGCACGTGCGCTGGATATTCGCGGCCTTATCAACATTCAGTTTGCCATTAAAAACGGCCAGGTGTTCGTGATCGAAGCCAACCCACGCGCGTCCCGCACCACTCCGTTCATCGCTAAAGCATACCAGGTACCTTACCTGAATATTGCCACCAAAGTGATGATCGGCGCTAAAAAACTAACCGACTTTACCATCGAGAAGAAGCTTGACGGTTTCGCGATCAAAGAACCGGTGTTCTCCTTTAACAAGTTTCCTGGTGTAAACAAGGAACTCGGCCCTGAAATGAAATCGACCGGCGAAGCTATTCGTTTCATTAAAGACCTGCGCGACCCTTACTTCAGAACTTTGTACAAAGAAAAAAGCATGTACCTGAGCAAATAATACTGTTCAGTAAGGATAAAGGAAAAGGCCTGCTTCGTAAGAAGTGGGCCTTTTACATTAAGTGACACTGGAGATATTCTCTAGTGAAACCGACAATTTCTCGCCTCCGCGAATGCATGAATTGATCTAATTTCATGTGATCAAAATTTCAATCACTAATGTTTGTTAACCCTTTTAAACGTGCTCCTTTTGTGCGTTTGTTGCCGCCGCTTATTGCAGGCATACTTTCGCAACACTATTTTCAATGGCCACTGTTCGCGTTGTTGATAATACTGTTCGTTGTTTTGCTTGCGGTGGCAGGCGTCAACTACTTCGCACCTAAAATCCGGTTCTCTCTTAAAGCAGGCCAGGGGCCAGCGGTGTTTTTATTGATTTACCTGCTGGGGCACCTGGTCCTGTATTTTTATGACGTGCGTCACAACCCGCAGTGGTTCGGGCATGTTTTGAATGACAGTACGGCCTTGGTGGTTACTGTACAGGAGCCGTTGGTTGAAAAGAAAGCCTCCTGGAAAGCCATAGCTACCGTAACGGCGCAGGCAGGGGCTGGGTTGATGCAGTTGCACGCCGGCACAGTGATATTGTACTTCGCAAAAGATTCAGGTCCTCCGGCGGTGGGATATGGAAGTCGGTTGCTCGTCCGTAACAAGCTGCAGCGGATACGAGGGCCGGGTAATCCCGGAGCGTTTGACTATGCAGGCTACTGCGCCAGGGCAAACATTTTTCACCAGGCCTATCTGCGGACGGGCGACTGGCAGGCTTTGCCGGGACGGGGAGAGTATGTGGTGACGAAATGTTTGCTAAGGGCCAAAGCATATTGTTTAGATGTATTGAGAAAATACGTAAAAGGGCCGGCGGAGGCCGGCATCGCCCAGGCCTTACTCATCGGGTACCGGGAAGAGCTGGATAAGGATGTAGTGCAGGCATATACTAATACAGGAGTGGTACACATTATCGCCATTTCGGGTTTGCATCTGGGGCTTATTTATGTTAGTCTTTTATGGTTGCTGAAGTGGCTGCCGGATAAGAAAAGTACGGGCTGGCTGAAGGTATTAATCATTCTCATCGTGTTATGGGGCTTCTCTATTATTACAGGCGCGTCTGCCTCGGTGTTACGCTCTGCGGTAATGTTCACTACCATTGCCATCGGGCAGTTCCTGATAGCACGGCATACGAACATCTATAACACACTGGCGGCTTCGGCCTTCCTGTTGCTAAGTTACAATCCTTATTTTATTGCTGACGTAGGCTTCCAGCTCTCTTACCTGGCGGTGTTGAGTATACTGGTTTTCTATAAGCCGCTTTATGAACTATGGGATATCAGGAATAGGTGGGCAGACAAATTATGGCAGATGGTAGCGGTATCACTGGCTGCGCAGTTGCTGACGGTGCCGGTTTGTCTTTATTACTTTCATCAGTTCCCCAACTTGTTTTTGCCGGCTAATCTGATTGCTGTTCCCATGTCCACAATCGTGCTGTATGGCGAAATTTTCCTGGTGATGTTTGGCGGCCTCACGCCAGTGGCTACACTGTTGGGTAAGGCGGTAGAATGGGGCATTACCTTGATGAACGGTTTCATTGAGTGGATTAACAGGCTGCCGTTCGCCGTAACAGATAATTTGTGGCTAAACGGAACAGAAGCGCTGTTGTTGTATTTGATTATTGCGACGATGGCAGTCTGGTGGCTTATGAAGATGAAGTATGCACTTGTTGCAGGTATCGGCTGCTGGCTGCTGTTGGCCGGCGTGCATAGTTACTGTTTTTGGGAGGCACAACGCCAGCGGAAGATAATTGTATATAATATACCGGCGCAAACCGCTATCGGCGTCGTTAACGGTCAGCGCCAGCAACTGTTGGCGGATAGTTTACCCGTTTCTCTGTATGGTTACAATGTGCGCCCGGCACAACTGCTGTACAGGATGAAGGAGGGGAGGGTGGAGGGGCTGTTCTTATCTGGAAACGTCATTCAATTTTATAATGTGAGGATAGCGATGGTGAGCCACAGGCTTAATTATCAACGTTCTTCCCACAAATTAAAAACGGATTATATTTTGCTTTCACATAATCCACCAGTAACAATCAGCCAGTTAGCCGAACAATATGAATTCTCTGCCGTTATAATTGATGCATCTAACCAGGCAAGACGTATTCAAAGCTGGAAAAATGACTGCAAGGCACTAACTTTGCGCTGCTTTTCGGTCCCGGATGAAGGGGCCTTCGTTTTAAATCTCTAATAATTATTTCCATTCATGCAAAAGCAAATTAAATCTGCATTGATCTCCGTTTTCTATAAAGACAACCTGGAGAATATTGTTAAGAAGCTCGGTGAGCAAGGCGTAACTATCTATTCCACAGGCGGAACTCAGCAATTTATTGAAGCGCAGGGTGTGAAATGCGTAGCGGTTGAAGATCTTACCGCCTATCCTTCTATCCTCGGGGGCAGGGTTAAAACCCTTCATCCGAAAGTATTCGGTGGTATCCTCGCCCGTCGCGAAAACGGTCAGGACCTCGAACAATTGAAGCAGTACGAGATTCCTGAAATCGACCTGGTAATCGTAGACCTGTATCCCTTTGAAGAAACGGTAAAAAGCACCAAAGAAGAACAGACTATTATTGAGAAGATCGATATTGGTGGCGTATCCCTGATCCGCGCTGCAGGTAAAAATTTTAAGGACGTAGTGATCGTGGCGTCGAAAGACCAGTATGCCGACCTGGAGCAGGTGCTTACAGATGGCAATGGTGCTACTACCATCGAACAACGCAGGAGTTTTGCGGCTAAAGCTTTTGAAGTATGCGCGCATTACGACGTAGCCATCTCTGGTTATTTCCTGAACAACGAGCCTTCTGCTTACTTCCAGGTATCGGCTCCGCAGGGCCAGGTGTTACGCTATGGCGAAAATCCACATCAGCAGGGTGTTTTTTATGGTAACCTCAGCGAATTGTTTGATAAGTTACATGGTAAGGAACTTTCCTATAATAACCTGGTAGACGTAGACGCTGCTCTTCAGCTGATCAATGAATTCTCAGAAACGACTTTTGCCGTAATCAAACATACAAACGTATGTGGCGTTGCATCTCGTCCAACACTGGAAGAGGCATGGCATGCTGCATTACAGGGAGATAAAGAAAGTGCTTTCGGTGGTGTACTGGTTTGTAACAAAGTGGTGGATGCAACAACTGCAAAAGCGATCACTGAAATCTTCTTTGAAATCCTGATCGCACCCGGTTTTGAAGCCGATGCACTTGAAATTCTGCAGGGCAAGAAAAACCGCATCCTGTTGCAGCAAAAGCAACCGGTACAGGCTAAATACATGTACAAAAACGTATTGAACGGCGTACTGGTGCAGCAGAACGACGAAGGCAGCCACATCGAATGGAAAGAGGTGGGAGCCGCTCCGTCAACCGAAGCACAGAAATCTGACCTGGAGTTTGCCAATATCATTTGTAAGCACCTGAAATCAAATGCCATCGCTCTTGTTAAAGATCGCCAGCTGGTAGGTAAAGGCTGTGGCCAGACTTCCAGGATCGACGCATTAAGGCACGCGATCGAGAAAGCCCACCAGTTCCAGTTCGAACTGAAAGGTGCAGTAATGGCATCGGACGCGTTCTTCCCGTTTGACGACTGTGTACGCATCGCAGATGAAGCTGGTATTACTGCTGTAATTCAGCCAGGAGGTTCTATCCGCGACAACGATTCAATTGAATATTGCAAACAGCACGGTATGGCAATGGTGGTAACAGGCATGCGCCACTTCCGCCACTAACCGACGTTAGTAATGATATGACTGGCCGGGAGGCACGGGATTACAGCTTAGCCGGTTACCGGCTGCTGAGATCCTGTGGTTCCTGGCCAGTTTGTTTTCGACCGGGTGCGGGATTAACCTCCTTCGACAGCTTAACCATTCTTCAAGCTAGTTGGAACTCTTAACATGCTTTCCAAATTTTCCTGGCGGTGCAGCGCATTGCCGCTCTTTTGCAAATCTATCACTACCATAATTCCACGTTTAATATCCGAGATAAGATTTATTGCAAACCGCAGGTGTAGGAAACAGAGATGTCAAACATGCACTACGCGAAGTTGGTAAGCGCCTCCCTGCCCATGAGGCACAGGTGGCAGAAGTAGCCGGCTGCTGTTGACCAGCCAGTTAGAGATGCATTATACCGAATTGCAGAATCAGGCTGGCGTTGTATCCTCCTTATGGTTATTCCCCAACCAACTGAGATTCGCAAATCGCCCATCTTCCTGCCCATTTTGCACAAATATTACCGGAAATTTTATACTATTGCCACAGACAGATGAATTTTTTGCGCCAACATATGAGGCCAGAGGCCGATGATGCAGTATTGATCAGGGAGTACAAGGCCAACGGCCATCTGGACACCCTGGCGGCACTGTACCAGCGTTACATGGACCTTGTATATGGCGTATGCCTCAAATATCTCGACCCCGAACCGGCAAAAGACGAAGTAATGCTAATTTTCGAGGAACTGATCGTAAAATTGAAACAGCACGAAGTGCAGAACTTCAAGAGCTGGTTGCACGTCCTTACCCGTAACCACTGCCTCATGAAACTTCGCTCCGCCAAAACCCGCGAGGGACTCGAGGTTTCTATGGAGGACAGACCACTTATGGAAACCGGGGAAAATTTACATCATGAACAGGGAAATGGCCTCAGTCTTGAGAAGAACCTGCAGGTTATGGAGAAATGCCTCGATACGCTGCCGGAAGAGCAAAAAAGGAGCGTAGACCTGTTTTATCTCCAGGAAAAGAGCTACCGCGAGGTGGAAGAATTGACCGGGTATGACATCAAAAAAGTAAAAAGCTATATACAAAACGGCAAAAGGAACCTGAAGCTGTGCATGGATAAACAGGCACTTAAAGCAGAAGGAGGTGTGAAATGACAGAACAGCACAAACATATGGAGCCCACTGCAGAACTCATCCGGTTGTACCTCGAAGGTAAACTGGATGATAAAACAATGCACGCCCTGGAAAAACAGGCGCTCGACGATCCATTCCTGGCAGAGGCACTGGACGGATTTGCCGAAGCTCCTGAAGCCGCGGCGGGTCATCACCTGCAAGACCTACAGGCTCGTTTGTCGCAAAGGGTGTCGGGTAAAGCCGCGCCTAAAGTACGCCGCCTAAACTATTACTGGGCGGCAGCGGCTGCCATGCTCATTTTCATCTCTACCGGCCTATACATGTTCATGAACCCGGCCAAGGAACGCAGTCCCCTGGCAGTAAATAAACAATTTAAACCAGATACTGCCGCAGCAGGGAGTGCTGTTCCGGAAGATCTAACCAATAATGTACCTCCTGCAGCGGAATCAGAAGCCGCTCCCGTGACTACGTTTAAGACTCCTCCGGCTACCCGGGCAGATGCCGTGCAGGGTGCTACAGTGGCTAATGTACCAGTTACAGAGGTAGCCGTTAGTGAAGCAGAGGCAGACAAACAGGATCTTGTGGCCATGCTAAAGGAAAAACAGGCGGCGAAAGAAGAACATCGCCTCGAACACGCAAAAATGAGAGCGGTGGCGATGGATGTGCGTAGAGATTCGCTTGCCTATAACAAGGCTTTCGCCTTCTCTGTTGACGGGGCGAAGGCTGACTCGTTTCTCTACAAAAATAAAAATCTGTCCCTGTCCGCAAAAACCGCTGGCGATTCTTTGACAGCCAAACCAGGAAGAGGATATCTGGGGGTGCTGGAAGACAAGGCAACTGGCGTAGCAGCAGCCAGCAGCGTTCCGGCTCCGCTACCTCTTAAACGTAATGTACGGGGAGTTGTAACAGATATGAACAAAATCCCGCTGCCCGGCGTGTCCGTCAGGGAAAAAGGATCTAATAACTGGGCACTTACTGACGAACAGGGCCGATTCTCGCTTAAGCTCGATAGCAGCAGGCAGTCGGATCTCACCCTGGCTGGTATTGGTTACAACCCGAAAGATCTGAAGATAAATCCGCAGCAAAATAACCTGAGTATTAGTCTGAACGAGAATGCCGCTGCACTGAACGACGTGGTAGTAGTTGGGTATGGAGCTAGGAAGAAAGCGCTCAGCAGGGCAAAAGTAGCCGCCGAGCCAGAAGATGGTTTTGAGGAGTTTAATGACTATCTCGCCAATAACGTCCGGTACACTACCCAAATGAGCCAGGCGAATGTAGACGACAGCGTGGAAGTTTCATTCGATGTTAATTCCGATGGCACTATTGGCCAGTTTAAGATAGAGCGAAGCTTACACGCGCCAAAAGACATTAACAAAATAGCCCACGCCGAGGCTATCAGGGTTATCAAGGATGGCCCTAAATGGCTGCCGGCCTCTAAATCGAAGAAGAAGGTGAGGGTGAAGGTGTTTGTCCCTTTCCGCCGTAAAACCGCCGAAGCGAAGGAGTAGTTACTTTTTCCGCTCTTTCCAGAGCTGGTTAAATGATTTGGCTGCAAATACAGGCATCTCGCGATCGCTGCCCCATGCTTTACCAAACAATCTACCCACTACCAGGTTTTTAATCCTGCCACCCGCAATGTTCATCATTTTCCGACTCAGACAGGCTTGTTTCCAACCATACCATCCCAGCTTTTCGCCGCCGGACGTATGATTTTCATCTACCGCTTTACTACGGTTGTGGAGTAATAACTCGTGCAGGTTGATACGTACGGGGCAAACTTCGGTACAGTTGCCGCAAAGTGAGGAAGCAAAACTAAGATGCACGTATTCGTCCATACCACGCAGGTGTGGAGTAATAACTGCGCCTATCGGTCCGCTGTACGTGGTGCCGTAGGAATGACCGCCTACATTTTTATATACAGGGCAGGCGTTAAGGCAGGAGCCGCAGCGGATACAGTAAAGCGCCTCGCGGGCTTCTACATCATTAAGGATGTTCGTACGGCCGTTATCCAGCAATATCACATACATCTCTTCCGGACCATCGGTTTCGCCTTCCTGGCGTGGACCGGTAAAGATGGTGTTATAAGAAGTTACTTTCTGGCCGGTACCAAAAGTAGCCAGCAAAGGCCACAACAGCGCCAGGTCGGTCATTGCAGGCAATACTTTCTCAATGCCCACGATAACAATATGAGTTTTAGGAAAAGCAGTAGTTAAACGGGCATTACCCTCGTTTTCAGTAACCGCGATACCACCTATTTCCGGGATGATAAAGTTGGCGCCGGTAACACCTACTTCGGCCTGAACGTATTTCTGCCGCAGCTTTTCGCGTGCTACCAGGGTTAACTGTTCGGGTGTGAGAGATGGGTCGGTGCCGAGTTTTTCGGCAAACAAACGGGCCACGTCTTCTTTACTTTTGTGCATAGCCGGCGTAACGATATGGTAAGGCGGTTCTCCATCCAGTTGTTGGATGTATTCGCCCAGGTCCGTTTCCACGCTTTCTATGCCGTTCTGCTCCAGGAAATGATTGAGATGGATTTCTTCGGTGGCCATCGATTTACTCTTCACCACCGTTTTACAGTTCTTTTCACGGCAGATGTTCAGGATTTCCTGCTGCGCCTGTTCGGTCGTTTCGGCCCATAGTACTTTGCCTCCACGCTTTATAAAGTTCATCTCGAAATCCTCGAGATATTTATCCAGGTTTTCGATGGCTCTCCACTTGATGTTCTTCGCGCGCTCACGTGCCATGGGCAGTTCGGCAAACTGGTGTTTACCATTTTTCACCGCCGCATTGTACTTTCCGATGTTGAAGTTGATGGTGCTGCGATGTTTGAGGTCTGCAGCTTTCACCTCACTCTTCTCCAAAAAAGTGCTTGCCGTCTTATTCATATTGTTTGGGTAGTATCGATGCGTAAAGATAGAGAACTTTCATGTAGCAACAGCGTTGATTTACAAGCAGCTGTAACTCCTACATTTCACTCTCGTATTGCTTGGTAGCAATCTTGTCCAGCACTTCATAAAATTCCGTGCCATATTTACGGGTGATCGCATCTTTGAGGAAACGGTATACAGGGACCTTAAGTTTATTGCCGTTTTTGCAGGCGGCTTTACAAATGTCCCAGCGATCGTAATTAAGGGCTTCAAAACTCTCGTACTTGGTAACTCTTATGGGGTACAGGTGACAGGAAACAGGCTTCTTGTAATCCACTACACCGTCGTTATATGCTTTTTCTATTGCGCAACCCACTACACCCTGTTCGTCGATGTGTGCATAGGCGCAAATGCCTTTATTTACCGTTGGGGTAACGTAGCCATGTTCGTCGTCAATTGTATAAAGGCCCGTTTTTTCAATTTCCTTCAGGCCATCGGGGCGCAGGTAGGATTTGATCTTCGGGAAAATAGTCTTTAATGATTCCAGTTCCCACTCGTCCAGGGGGGCGCCGCAATCGCCTGCAACACAGCACTCACCTTTACAGGCAGTGAGATTGCAAACGAAGTTCTTTTCCACTACATCGTCGCTGATGTATTTGTCGTCAATCACTATCATAACACAAAGTTACCGCCATTTAAGCGTTCCAGCAAGATGCTCCATATCTTCCTGTAAAAACCGGATAACTGGAGCCAGGCTGTCGGCGTTGGGTGCAGCGTAGAAATACAAGGCCCCGCGCAGAAAGTGCCTGGTTGAGTCTGTTGCAAAAAACTGTTTGGCGGAGGCCGCATTACCGCCCACGTCGTAAAACAACCCGAACACATTGTTGGGCGTTTCTATCGACCTTTCGTTAATAAACTCTGCTTTATAAGTATGTTTATACGTAAGCCTGAAGGCATCGTTCACCAGCTGCTCTATGCTGTTGGCCCCTCCAATGGTCTTGTAGCTCAGGTATATTTTGCTGTTAAAGTCCGGGAATTCGAGGTTAATCCAGTAGGGGTTTTCGGGTTTGGCGTCAAAAAACACCGTATCCTTCACTATTTTCCCGTACGCAGGATATTCAAATGTGTAGGGGTATCCCGGTTCATCAAATACCTTGTATTCCTTCTTTGGAAGGGGGATTTCGAAGTAACCTCTCGGTTTGGGAGTAAAGGTTTGCTGGCAGGCTGTTGCTGTTAAAAACAGCACCATTACCGCTAAAATTGGATAGTATCTTTTCACTGACAATTATTCTGTTTCTATGCCGGATTTAATGCTCACCTGTATTTTCTGGATGCGCATTTTATTCACTTCCAGTACGGTAAAATCGTAGGCACCGTAACTGATCACGCTGTTCTCCTCCGGGAATTTACCGGAAATCTCCAGCAGCAGGCCGCCGAGGGAGTCGCTTTCGCCTTTTACCAGTTCAAAGGTATCGGGTGCAATGTTCATAATGCGACAAACGTCATTCAGCATGGTTTTGCCTTCAAAAACGTAAGTGCGGTCATCTACTTTATTAAAATTGAACTCGTCTTCGTCAAACTCGTCCTTAATATCTCCGATCACTTCTTCGATAATATCCTCCAGGGTCACAATACCGGAAGTGCCGCCAAATTCATCTACCACCACGGCAAAGTGCATGTGGCGGGTCTGAAACTCGCTCAGCAGGTCTTCGATCAGTTTATGTTCGTGTACGAAAAACGGCTGGCGCATTACCTCATGCCAGTCGAAATTGCTGGTTTTACCCAGGTGCGGCAACAGGTCTTTGGTATGAATTACGCCCACTATGGTATCGAGGTTGTTTTTGTAAACGGGCAGGCGCGAATAATGAAGATCGGCCACCTGTTTAACTACGGTGTCGAAAGTGGAGTTGTATTCAATGCCGTTAACGTCCAGGCGCGTGCGCATGATCTGCTTCACGGCGATATTGCCAAATTTAAGAATCCCTTTAACGATGTTTTTTTCCTCCTGCGATGCGTCCGGATCTACGCTCATGGCTATTACTTCGTCTATTTCCTGGTAGTTTACCGGTTTGGTGTTACGGTGAAACAGGCGGCTTTCAATACCATCGCTCAGCCCCACAAAGAAGTCGCTGATAGGCTCCAGGGTGGCGTGGATAATGTTTACGAACCAGGCAAAGTAAGTGGCAAAGCGGATATTGTTCTGTGCCGCCCATACCCTTGGCAATATCTGTCCAAAAAACAGCAGTACGATGGTGATGATCGCAATACGTACCACGGCTGAGAGTACAGCCAGGCTTTGCAGCGCTTCCATCTGGTTTATCAGGTAGTTGGTGATAAAGATGAAGGCGATATTAAGTACGATATTGGAAATCTGGAGCGAAGCGAGCAGGGATTTAGGCTTTTCCAGCAGTTTTGTGATCAGTTTACCGCTTTGGTTCTGGCGGGTTTTGAGCACATTCAGGTCCTTATAATTGAGGGAAAAGAAGGCCACTTCGGCGCCGGATACGATAAAGGATAGCAGCAAAAGCAGGAATATAACCAGCAAGAACACCACCACATTAGGTTGTGGAGTTGCGAGCTCCTGTAATAGAATAGTCTCCGAAAAATGAATGCTAGCCGGATGGTGAGCCAAGTGATAACGCTTTGGTAAACAATCAAAAATAATGGGAAAGTAATTCAGGTTGTTAGATTGAATCGCTTTCCCGCATGCAAATATATGGAATGTATTAATGCGAAATATGACGTTGAGCCCGTCTTACCCCTTAAAAGGGCAGATCGTCCGCCGGTTCGTTGATGGGCGGTATCTCCAGGCCCGGATAGCCCTCGCCGCCGGCAGGTGTGCCGCCGGGTGTGGTTCCCTGGTGGTGGTGGATAGCATGTTCACCATTACTGACGTCCATGCGTTTGTCAAGCATTACTAAGTTGTCGCCCACCACTTCGGTAGCAAACTTCTTATTGCCTTCCTTATCTTCCCAGCTGCGGGTCCGAAGACGGCCTTCTATGTATACAAGACTGCCTTTGTGGAGGTATTTCTGCGCCAGTTCGGCCAGGCCTCTCCATAAGACTACCGTATGCCATTCAGTTTGGGAAATTAGTTTTCCCGCCCTGTCCTTAAATGTTTCTGTGGTAGCGAGAGAGAACTTGGCTACGGCAATGTTGCCTTCAAGGAATTGCACGTCGGGGTCTCTGCCTAGATTGCCAATCAGAATCACTTTATTGACACCTCTCATGATTGTAGGTTTTAATCTGTTGTTAAATATTCCTCCTGTAATCAATCAACCTTTCTAAAGTTAATATTTTTTTCCAATCATTAACTATAATTTTTGTGCCAAACAGTCTGTGGTTCTTTATTCTGTGCAAATGCCACAATCCTCTGCCACACTTAAAAACAGCCGTTCGCGATAGGGCAGTACTTGTTGGTGAGGTGATAATGCAGGGGGGGCAAGCAGTAGTTTTCTATTAAGCCCCCGTTGTGTCACTCCCTTTAACGGCAAACCGCTGGCCGGGCGGAAATTGTTTAGTAGAAAGGTGTGCATTTCCTTAAAGAATGATAGTTTGTCGCTATCATGCCCATGATGTATAAAACATGCCTTGCCCTCCGCTTCCCCACACGCTCGCCACACCTATTCTACACATTCAGGCGGCAGTTGATAAGGAAATCCTGGGGATCAGGCGGGGTGTCGCAATCGCACCCGCAGATCAAAAACACGTCTTTACCGTCCGCTCATCCTCCGCTTCACCATACTCCCTCTACACTTTCAAACGTCAGTCCAAAGGCTTCCCGATCCCCAAGGTCCATGCGATCGACACAATGCAGGGATTCATGTTAACGGCTTTTACGTATAGTAGGAGCAGTTAACCGTAAGCCGATTCAGGGAGAAAGCTGGGATTGAGCGATCCGCACCCTTCAGCGGCCTTGCGGTAGCGCGGGGATCGCTGAAGGGTGGCCATAAAAGTATTTAGTCCAGCGCAAGCTGCTCGCTTTGCAGGTAGCTGATAATTGTTTTCGGGAATGCGTACAGGTGAAGTTTATCCAGCGGTACGGCCATCCAGTCGTCAAGCTGGGGAACGCCTTTCTCAAACCTGAGGTGTATAAACCGCGCATAAATGGTTTGATGGGTAAGTTGTTGTTTCAGCAGGGGCGATACCCGGGTGATCTTATAAGTTTCCTTGCCCAGCAGCTTTTCAAAGGCGGGCGAGGCGGTTAGTTCGTCTACACCCGTTTCGGCAGGTGTTTCTAAAAGCACCAACTCGTGTAGATTTTGCCATATATCTTTCCCGGTGCGTTTGCGGATGTATACATGGCCCTTGTGTTCCATGAACAGGTAGTTAAAGTACCTGGTTTTGATTTTGAGTTTCTTTGTTTTAACCGGCAGTTCGGCCACGGTTCCCACACTGTAAGCTTCGCAATGACTGTTTAACGGGCACCGGGGGCAGTCCGGCGACTGCGGTTTACATACCACTGCACCAAAATCCATGATCGACTGGTTAAAAGTGGCAGGTTCTTTGGCGGGAAGCATTTCGGCTGCCAGGGCAGTAAAAAGCTTTTTGCCGGCGGTGCTGTCGATCGGCGTATCTATATTAAAGTACCTGGCCAGCACCCGGTAAACGTTGCCGTCGAGTACGGCGTGAGGCAAATTGAAGGCAAATGAAGCGATGGCGGCTGCGGTGTAGGCGCCGACGCCCTTAAGTGAAACAATACCCTCATATGTATCTGGAAATTTGCCGTTATACACTGAGGCAACTTCGCGCGCGGCGGCCAGCATATTCTTACAACGGGCATAATACCCCAGCCCCTGCCAAAGACGGAATACCTCTTCGTCCGCGGCTGCGGCGAGTTTTATAACGGTTGGGTACTGGCTGGTGAAACGTTCGTAGTACGGCCAGCCCTGTTCCACGCGCGTTTGCTGGAGAATAATTTCAGAAAGCCATATGCGGTAAGGGTCTTTTTCCCCTTTCCACGGCATCTGGCGCCGGTTTTCCAGTTTATTCCAGCGTAAAAGGGCGGTCGAAAAAAAATCTTTTTGGCTAATCACAAGAATAAATCTTTATACATTCAAAATTTTCTATATATTCGTGTTCCCAATCTGTCATTAAAAAGATGATTTTTAGGGAAAAAAGCTGGAATGAGAGCACAAATAAACAGATTTTCAGTGGTGGTTATCCATAAGAAAAAATGTTAAATTTTATCGGCTTGAAACTTCAGCAATTAAATTTTTTTGAATATCTTTGAAACTAAAGTACTAATCCTCCGCTCTATTATGAGAAAAGCTGACTTAATAAACAACATTGCTGAAAAAACCGGCATACCCAAAGTAGATGTGTTAGTTACTCTTGAGGCCATGTTCAAGGAGGTGAAAGAAGCGTTAGCAAATGGCGAGCATATCTACATTAGAGGTTTTGGCAGTTTTATCACCAAGAAGCGCGCCGCGAAGATCGGCCGTAACATTAAAAAGAACGTGGCAGTGGAGATCCCTGAACACTTCATTCCTGCGTTCAAGCCATCAAAAGAGTTTGTTGCCGAAGTAAAGAAACTTAAAAGTTCTTAAGTTTGCATCCTAATACATTTTAGGGTGCAGAAATCTCAACTGATTCTTATTGGCGGAGCCATCGTACTGGTGGCTACCTTGTTCATTTTTGGACGTACAGTGCCTGTGGCCAGCAAAAAGGCTGCAGGTGAAGTTATGCCCGGCCAACCCCCTGTGGTGGCCGCGGCCTCATTTGAAGACGTGCTTCAGAAAGCGAAAGAAAAAGCCCCGGCCGATAAACTGGCCGAGATCAACAGCCTCGAACATGCTGTTGTAAGAGGCGATGTAAAGACCCAGCAGATCGCTGTTAACCGCAAATTATACGAGATTTGGGAGAGCCTCGATGAAACGCCGGTAGCTGCTTATTATGCCGGCGAAGCAGCCAAGTTGGAAAATTCCGAAAAAAGCCTCACCTTTGCAGCCAATTTATTTTTTAAACATTATAGCCATGCAAAAGATGCTGCTGTGATGAAATGGCAGGCCGAGCAGGCCGTGGAATTGTACGAAAAGGCAATTGCGCTCTCTACTCCTCCTCAAACCGATTCACTCAAGTACTTGCAGGCAACCATTCTTGTAGAAACAGGCGAACCAATGGCCGGCGTAGCGAAATTACGTGAACTCGTAACCGCCAACCCGGACAATGCCGAAGCACAGCTCATGCTGGGGAACATGGCCATCACATCCGGTCAGTTCGACAAAGCAATAGAGCGTATGGACGGCTTCCTGGCTCGTAATCCGAATAACGCCAAAGCCATGTTTATACTGGCCGAAGCATACAGGAGCAAGGGTGACAAAGCAAAAGCAATTGAACTATTCCAGCAATGCCGTGCGCTGATTAGCGATCCGGAACTTGGAGCTGAAATAGACAATTACATAAAGAGTATTAAGTAATTGATTATTAAACATTTAAAAATTCATTTAGCATGCCTTGCGGAAAGAAAAGAAAAAGACATAAAATTGCTACACATAAAAGGAAAAAAAGGCTGAGAAAGAACCGTCATAAGAAAAAGAAATAATACTCCTGTTTCCCGCCATTTATACTAACAGGTATGTTTTTGCGGCGCGACAAGAAATTTTTATACAATACTGCATGATTTTAGCGATTATTCTTAAATTGCTGAAGTCATGCAGGCTGTTTAAACTGAACTGCCGGCAAAATTTCCGAACACGACCTGTATATATCACTAAACCCTTAAGCGATCTATCATCACACGTTATGTGAAAATGCCAGGCAATCACGCTGAACGATCACGTGATTGGCTAAATCCTGCTATTCAACCCGGGCATTTACATAAAAGGTGAAGTATTAAATGGTTAAAATTTTGGACCCTTGAATAAGGAACTAATTATTAATGCAGCACCGTCTGGTGTTGAAATTGCATTGCTGGAAGATAAGAAACTAGTGGAGCTGCATCATGAGAGCGGTAACCCAAACTTCGCGGTAGGAGACCTTTACCTTGGAAAAGTAAAGAAACTGATCCCCGGACTGAATGCCGCATTCGTAGACGTCGGTTTTGAAAAAGATGCGTTCCTTCACTACACCGACCTCAGCCCCTATGTTCGCTCTATCTTAAAGTTTACCCAACTTGCCATCGGCGACAAATCACCGGAAGGTTTCGACTTCTCTAAATTCAAAAATGAAGCGGAAATCATCAAAACCGGTAAAATCACTGAAGTATTAGGCGGTAAACCTAATATCCTCGTGCAAATTCTTAAAGAGCCCATCTCTTCCAAAGGCCCCCGTCTCAGTTGCGAAATTTCTCTCCCCGGCAGATTCATCGTACTAACCCCGTTTAACGATATTGTTGCCGTTTCCAAAAAGATCCATTCTTCCGAGGAAAGAAAACGACTGCAGAAAATAGTGGAAGCGATCAAACCTCCGAACTTTGGAGTGATCGTGCGTACCGCCGCCGAAGGAAAGAAAACTGCTGAACTGCACGAAGACCTGGTGACGCTGGTGGAAACCTGGAAAAACATCCAGACAAACCTGCACAACGCACAGCCTCCTCAAAAGATACTGAGCGAACAAACCAAAACGACCAGCATCCTCCGCGATCTGCTCAATGAAAGTTTTAACCGCATCGTGGTGAACGATAAAAACATCTACGCGGACACTAAAACTTACATTCAGAAAATCGCCCCGGAAAAGCAGGACATCGTTTCCTATTACCACAACGGCGCGCCTATCTTCGATAGTTTTGGCGTTACCCGCCAGGTAAAGGCCTCGTTTGGTAAAACAGTAAACCTGGATAGTGGTGTGTACCTCATTATTGAGGCTACGGAAGCTTTGCATGTAATTGACGTGAACAGCGGTTACAAAAGCTCCAGCAACAACCAGGAACAAAATGCCTTGGCCAGTAACCTGGAAGCTGCAGCCGAAATAGCACGCCAGCTACGCCTCCGCGATCTTGGCGGCATTATCATCATCGACTTCATCGATATGAAACTGCCGGAAAATAAGAAAGCGGTGTACGAACATATGGAAAGGTTTATGTCGCAGGACCGTGCTAAACACACGATCCTCCCCATTTCCAAGTTTGGTTTGATGCAGATCACCCGCCAGCGTGTGAAACCGGAGGTAACCATTTCGGTGGCCGAAGATTGTCCTGCCTGTAAAGGCACCGGTAAAATCGGCGCTTCTATGTTGATCGTAGAGGATATCGAAAAGAACCTGCAGTACCTGCTTAACCACCAGCACCAGGGCCTTACCATTCGTATTCACCCTATCCTGCATGCCTTCCTTACAAAAGGCTGGCTCGGTTCACGCCAGTGGAAATGGTACTTCCGCTTTAAAAAATGGATCAAACTGCACGCAGATTCGAACTATCACCTTACTGAATACAAGTTCTTCGACGCCAACGACGAAGAAATCAAACTGTAAAATATCAAACCTTATTGACAGGCGTCCCTTCCCAACCAGGAAGGGACGCTTTGTTTTTAGTAGTTTTGCCGAACTAAGAGGCCCCCGGCCCTGTTATATAGTGCTATTACGTTTTAACGACTATCTTACATGATTACACGTTCTTCATTACTCCTTCTTTTGCTTACCGCCATGGTAGCGGTTTCTTGTCAGCAGAACGCACCTAAAAAACAGGCTGCTATCAGGGATACTACGCACTATACGCGCGAGGAGTACATTTCACTTACGCTAGACAGTAACCTTTTAAACAATTACCTGGCCCGCGATACACAGTACGCCGATTACATCCGCGACTTTTATCGCAAACGTAATTTCCACTATGCGTGGATCAATGAGTCGGGCGTTACGGAGCAGGCCGGGAGTTTCCTGAATATGATGGGGATGGATGCCTCCTATGGTATTGGGGCTGCCGATTCGGCACTCATGATGCTGTTCGACACGCTTACCGCACAGGGTAAGTTAAGGTCGGGTGATACAACCCTGCCGCACGCCGATATCCAGCTCACATCACGCTTTTTTTCGTACGCCAATAAAACATGGGGTGGTATGACCTCCGACAAGGCGCGCGACCTGGAGTGGTACATCCCCAGAAAAAAGATGGATATGAGCAGCCTGCTGGACTCAGTAGTGGCAGCCAAGCCGGGCGATCTTGCAGGTAAAGAGCCTGTTAACCGCCAGTACAACCTGCTGCGCCGCGAACTCGCTAGGCTGTCGGAACTCGAAGGCAAAACGAAATGGGATACGATCAAAATAGACAAGAAGAGCTATAAGAAGGGTGATTCGGCGGAAGCTATTGGTGCTGTGAAAGCAAGGCTGTCGGCGCTTGGCGATCTGAAAGAAAATGAGAATTCGCCATTGTTCACCGTTGCTTTAGACAGTGCGCTCCGTTCGTTCCAAACCCGTTTCGGCCTTACCGTAAACGGTGAAATAAATCAATCTACCCTCAATGCCCTGAATGTTCCGTTGTCTAAACGCATCCGCCAGATATTGGTGAACATGGAGCGCATTCGCTGGGTGCCGGTTGATCCGGGCGGTAATTACATACTGGTGAACATCCCGGAATTCCGGATGCACGTGTATGAAAACGACCAACTGGCCTGGAGCAGTAACGTGGTGGTAGGCACGCCCGCTAACAGTACGGTGATTTTTAGCCGCGAAATGAAGTATGTGGTGTTTAGTCCTTACTGGAACGTGCCTCCCGGAATATTAGGAAGTGAGGTATTGCCCGGCATTAAACGCAGCACCAGCTACCTTGCCCGGCATAATATGGAAGTGGCCGGCGGCAGTGGGAACGTGATTAGCCCATCTTCTATAAACTGGAGTAAATACACCGCCCGCAACTTCCCTTACATTATCCGCCAGAAGCCGGGCGGCGCCAACTCTCTTGGAAAAGTAAAATTCCTGTTCCCGAACGAATACAATATCTATTTGCACGATACGCCCTCCAAAGGCCTGTTTGCCGAAACCAAACGCTCTTTCAGCCATGGTTGCATACGTATATCCGAACCACGAAAACTGGCCATTTACCTGCTTCGCAACGACAGCAGCTGGACGGAGAAAAGGATAGATGCAGCCATGAACAGCGCAAAGGAACAGTATGTAACGCTGAAGTACAAACTACCAGTGTTTATCGGCTACTTTACTGCATGGGTAAGCAGTTCGGGGCAGCTGAACTTCCGCGATGATGTGTATGGTCACGATGCTAAACTCGCCGGCCTCTTATTCGGAAAGTAACAGGTAACCGGCCTGCTTCGTTTACCCTTTCCAGTAAGTAATAGCCTAAGGGTAGCAATACGAAGGCGGCTAATACCATGGAAAAGTGCAAACCTCCTTTCCCCAACAGCTCTGCCAGTCCTGCATGCCCCTTTGCCATTACAAACGCCATCGCAATATGGCCCGCCATATGTATAAAGACAGGTATGCAGAGGTCGCGGAGTTTTAAGTAAAAGAGCCCGCATAACATAGCAAGCAGGAAGTTGGGAATAATGTATACCGGGTTAAGTGTGGCCACAGCATAAATTACGGACGACTGCACCAATGCAAAGGAAGGTGGATATTTTTTGGACAGCGCCTCAAGTATAATGCCCCTGAAAAGTACTTCTTCCAGCAATGGAAGCAGAAATACAGAGCCGATAATGGCAGGCACCGAGTCGATACGCACGGAGGAGAAGTTAACGGCCTCAAAGGAGGGCAGGGGTATAAGTTTGATGAGTATGTCGCGCACCACGAACAACGAAAGCGCCATTATCAGCGATAATAAAAGAGCGATTGGCTGAATGCTGACTTTTGTTACCAGGCGGAAGTTTTCGGACTGTGCAGTAAGCATGTACAGGATAATACCGGCACAGCTTAACAGGTAAGGCCATAACCCTGGTGCTAAAGCCGGGGTAATAAACAATAAGAAAAACGTAGCACTGAAGATGAACAGGGCAATGTAAAGTTTTACCAGTACAAACCAGGCATACTTAAGTGAAAATCCGTTTTGGCTGTTAACTCGCATATTAGTATTCGGTATTCGGCCGGGTTAAGGACAAGAATCTTTCTTAATTGACTAAGGCTAAATTGGGATCGTTTACGAGAATAATCAATTGCAAATTAAGATAAATTTAATGGTACTGCGAACTGCGACTTTCCACAGGTGCATGTAAAAACATAGACTAAAAATGCATGGAAAGCCGCCGTGAACATGTTATTTTTGCGATATTATGGAAAAACAGATCATTAAAACAGATAAGGCCCCGGCGCCTATCGGTCCCTACAACCAGGCGATAAAAGCGGGTAATACGCTTTACATCTCCGGCCAGGTGGCAATAGACCCGGTAACTAATGAAGTGAAGAAGGGAGATGTGGTGGCAGAATCGCACCTGGTTATGCAGAACCTGCGCGCCATCCTTACCGAAGCCGGTATGACCTTCAGCGATGTGGTAAAGAGTACCATCTTTATTATGGATATGGCCGACTTTGCGCAGATTAACGAAGTTTACGGACAGTACTTCGAAGGCAATTACCCTGCCCGCGAAACAGTACAGGTGGCAGGTTTGCCTAAAGGCGTGAGCGTTGAAATATCTATGATTGCCGTAAAATAGGCATATACACCAAATCGATCTTACCTTCAAAATTTAGCGCATGAACATCCTTGTCATTGGCGACGAGCGGCGTTGGGAGGAATGGAAGCAAACAGCAGGTGAGGTAGGAATGGAATGGAAAGCGCTGCTTTCCGAAGTGCGCGATTGGGAACATCACCAACTGGTTATTGACCTTACTTTCGATGAGCATCCGCGGCGGGCGGCAGTTTACCGCGACTTCCCCCACATAACGGTGTTGGGTAGTATGGTAAAAAGCTCCTGGAGAATGCTGAAGGCTGAGGCTGCAGGTAACGTGGCACTAAATGTAATAGGCTGCAATCTGCTGCCTGGGTTCATGGGCATGAAGGTAAAAGAAATTACGCTCGCCTTTTCCGAACAGCAGCAGCGCCTGCAACAGGCAATGCAGCAACTGGGATGGACCTACGAAATTGTAGGCGACCAGGCAGGAATGGTTACGCCACGTGTGGTAAGCATGATCATTAATGAGGCTTATTATGCCGCGGAACAGCAGGTGGCCAGTCGCGGGGATATTGATATTTCAATGAAACTGGGTACCAATTACCCTTATGGCCCGTTCGAGTGGTGCGAAAAGATAGGTATTCAGCAGGTGTACGAAGTACTACAGGCTGTTTACAGAGAAACGGGCCAGGAACGATACAAGATTTGTGAACTACTGCAGGCCGAATATTTCCAGTATATGAAATCGCTTGCAGCCAACAGGGAAGAGATTGGCACTGATACTTAACATTGATACCGCAACCAGCATAGGTTCAGTTTGTCTTGCTAAAGACGGAGAGGTACTGCATACCATCAGGAATGCCGAACAGAAGGACCATGCGGCAAAGCTTCCTTTATTCGTGCAGGAAATACTGCAAACTGCCGGTATTACCGCCGCTTCTCTTGATGCTATTGCCGTAAGCGCAGGGCCGGGTTCTTATACAGGACTTCGTGTAAGCGCGGCCACAGCGAAAGGACTTTGTTACGCCTGGAAGAAACCTTTGATCGCGGTAAGTACATTAAAGATGATGGCCAACGGCCTCATCACAGCCATGGGCAATACTAACAGCCTGTATTGCCCAATGATAGATGCGCGCAGGATGGAAGTATTTACAGCGGTTTACGATGCGCAGTTAACTCCTTTGCTTGCGCCGCAGCCACTGGTGCTGGATGCATCATCTTATAACACCTGGTTAAGCACACACGAAATATACTTTTTTGGCGATGGCACCCCCAAATGGCAACCTTTAATGGAGGGCCAGCCCAACGCAAAATTCCCCCAATACGAGATTTCTGTTGCACATATGGCAACTTTAGCTGATAAGTCATTCATTAATAATGACTTCGAAGACCTTGCCTATTTTGCCCCTCATTACCTGAAAGCCTTTTTCCATCCGGGTAGCAAATAAGTACTATTCCCCAAAGTCATGAAATTGTCAAAACATGCGATTTTGGCAAGTATTCGGGCTTATATATTAAAAAAGAAGGTATAGAAATTTTTTTTATTGTGAGTAATATTATAATTTTGTGTAATCAATATCCGAGATTGTTTTCTAACAGTCGCGTTTTTACTGTCCGTTGATCCCTGTCATTTCATTATTATTTAAAATTATTTTGCGATGGAAAAAACATTATTAACTACCTCTTCTAATACTCTTATTATTTCTAGGGGTAACAATGAAAAAGATCAGATCAAATTGGATTACATTGCCGTTAAAAAGGCAGCAATGGTACTGAGGGCCATCAACCATAAGCTGCGCCAGCAGATGATCAAACTGTTGGAAGATCACAAACGCATGACTGTAACTGAGATCTACGTAAAATTACGCCTTGAGCAGTCGGTTGCTTCGCAGCACCTGGCGATCCTCAGAAGAGCAGGTATCGTTATCACAGAGCGTGATGGCAAGTTTATCCATTATACCATCAACAAGCAACGCATAGCTGAAGTAGCTAAGTTTGTTGAAGAGTTGGTAGGTTAATATCTTTTTCGAAACCGCTTTCTGCGGGGCCAAACATATTGAAGGCTTTCTCACTCCGGTGAGAGGGCCTTTTTTGTTTTGGGCTGCCTATGGGTGTATTGATTTTACTCATATCCCCGCATAGGGTTTATTCGTAACTTCATGCCTCCCGGGGCGTTCCGGGGGAGATTTATTAACTTTGTGAAAATCAAAAACCATGTTCATTAAGCAGTTATATACGAGCTGCCTGTCAGAAGCTGCATATTTTATTGAATCTGACGGTGTAGCAGCCGTAATAGATCCTTTACGCGATATTGAGGTTTATCTCGATCTGGCGAAGGAACGCAATGCCACCATTAAATACATCTTTGAGACACACTTTCACGCCGACTTCGTTTCCGGTCACCTCGACCTTGCCGCTGCCACTAAAGCGCCGATCGTATACGGCCCCGATACCGTAGCGGGCTTCGATTTTCATAAAGCTGCCGATGGCGAGGTGTTTAACATCGGAAAATTAACGATCACTGCACTACATACGCCAGGGCATACACTGGAAAGTACCTGCTACCTGTTAAAGGATGAAAGCGGTGCCGACCATGCTGTGTTTACGGGCGACACCCTTTTTGTGGGTGATGTGGGCCGTCCCGACCTGTTTAGCGGTAACCTTGAAAAGGAAGAGCTGGCAGCTATGCTGTTTGATTCATTGCAGAACAAGATCAAAACACTGGGCGATAACGTACTGGTATACCCGGCGCACGGGCCCGGATCGGCTTGTGGCAAAAACCTGGGGCCAAACACTTCCAGTACTATTGGTGAAGAGAAGAATACGAACTATGCATTGAAAGCGGAAGATAAAGGCGCTTTCATACGGGAACTGACTACTGGCCTGGCCACTCCGCCCCAGTACTTCCCCATCAACGCAAAAATTAATAAAGAAGGTTACGACGCGCTGAATAACGTGATGGAAAAAGCGAATGTGGCGTTATCTATCCCCGACTTCAAAAAGAAAGTGAAAGACGGCGCGGTAATATTGGATACCCGCAATGCGAACCTCTTTACCGAAGGTTTTGTACCAGGTTCCATCAGCATTGGCCTCGAAGGCCGTTTTGCAGAATGGGCCGGCAGCCTGTTGCCTTTCGACCTGCCAATGGTGTTAGTTACCGATCAGGGTAAGGAAGAAGAAACGATCATTCGCCTTGCCCGCGTGGGACTGGATAAGGTGGAAGGTTTCCTGGCCGGCGGATTTGAAGCCTGGCAGGCAGCTGGTGAGCGCATCGACCTTATTATCACTATCGATCCGGATGAACTGGCGATGGACATTCCACACGATCCTCAGCTGGTGGTAGTAGATGTTCGTAAACCCGCGGAGTTTGCGGATGGTCACCTGACAGCCGCTATCAACTTAACTTTAAGTGATATGGCCGACCCCGGTAACCTGGGCGATTTCGAAGACAATCACAACCTATACGTACATTGCGCCGGCGGTTACCGTAGCGTAATTGCCTGCTCTTTGCTGAAAAGGGAAGGTATACACAACCTGCGTAATGTTGCAGGCGGTTATGGTAAGTTGAAAGAAACCAAAGGCATCGAAACCGTTCAGGAAAAGAACGTGCTGAACTAAAAGTGCATCACCTCAAATTAATAGAAAAAGCAGGACTAGCTATTGGTCCTGCTTTTTATTGCATGCTCATGAATCAGATACGTATGTAAGAATCAATTATATCACAAATATATTAATTATTTTATATTCTATATACATCTGCGCAACAATTATTTAAACAAGTAAAATTGAACTCTCTGGCTCGTGATTTGTTTCCTAGTTATAAAAATTCACCATGAAAAACAGATCCATTTTATTCGCCTGTCTTATCACGATCGGGCTTGTTTCCTGCGGTCCTAATGACACTAAGATCAAACAGGAGGTTTCAGAAAAACTGGCAGCCAGTGCCCCTACCGCTACTGCAGATGTAGCTAAGGGAGTTGTAACCCTCAGCGGCGAAGTGCCGGACGATGCCACCAGAACTGCTGCGGAGGATGGCGCCAAATCTGTTAAAGGGGTAAAGTCGGTAACCAATAACATTGTAGTAACTCCTGCAGAAGTACTTGCCCCCCCGCCACCGCCAGTAGAAATTAGCCCGGACGATAAAATCCGTATGAGCGTAGATTCATCGCTTAATGCTTCTGGCATTACCGGCGTAACCGTAACGGTAATAAATGGAGAAGTAACGCTGGCCGGTGAAGTAACTAAAGACGATCTTAAGAAAGCCAGGCAGGCAGCCGATCAGTCTAAACCCAAAAAAGTGATCAATAACCTCACCGTGAAGAAATAATACTGTAAACTATTTAAATGTAATCCCATGGCTTTAAAAGATAAGTATGCAGATATTATTCTGCAGGCAAACAGCGCCGGTGTAGCCAACTTACAGGCTACCGAGCAGGAAGGCGTGCTGTATATTACCGGTACTGCGCCCAGCACCGCCGCTAAAGATCAGGTATGGACAGCTTTCGAAAAGCTGGACCCGGAATACCGTGCTTCCGACATTGTATTAAACATCAGCCTGGCAGAGGGAGCGGCCGGCCAAACATCGGAATATGAAGTGAAGTCTGGCGACAACCTGAGCAAAATTGCGAAGAACTATCCGGGTGTTTCCTGGAAAGATATATTCGAGGCAAATAAAGATCAGATCAAAGATCCAAATCTTATTCACCCCGGCCAAAAGCTGAAGATCCCAACTGTTTGAGGATGCATGCGCGATAGAAAAAGCCCCGGCAGTCGTCGGGGCTTTTTAATGAGTTACACTTCCGTTTCTCCCGGAATATATTGGTGTTTCCAGCGGCGGTGGCTCCAAACCCAGCCCTCTGGCTGCTCGCGTATGTTCTTTTCCAGGTAGTTCACAAAGTGGCCTGTAATCTCCCGTTCCTGCGTTTGCGCGGGGTGGTCGTAAGCCAGTTCCAGTCTGGCTTCGTAGTAGCCCCTTTTTATTTTACGGATGTCAACAAACACGACTGGTATATCGTTCCGCCTGGCCGACATTTCGGGGCCTTTGTAGAACAATGTTTTTTGGTGGAGGAAG
Source organism: uncultured Chitinophaga sp. (assembly GCF_902168175.1). Classification (GTDB taxonomy): domain Bacteria; phylum Bacteroidota; class Bacteroidia; order Chitinophagales; family Chitinophagaceae; genus Chitinophaga. The sequence goes on from NZ_CABHOU010000092.1 coordinate 379,197, forward strand.
TCGAACCAGAAGGCACGGCGGCGTTTGCCGGGGTTTTGGTCGGCTACCAGTGCAATAAGGTATTGTTTATCGTGCCATCGCGCCATGGCATTGCGCATATCTTTAGCAGATATAAGGATGCTGCCGAACTTTTCGCGGAAGTGGCGAAACATGCGGTCGGCGGGCTTGCTCGCCAGCGGCATATACACCACCAGGAAAGGATAATCGACACCCTGCATACAAAACAGGTTCGCCCATTCCCAGTTGAAATTGTGACCCAGGTGTAGCTGGCAGCTCCTGCCTGTTTTATAAAGTTCCTGTAATACAGTGAGGTCACACTTGAAGCGTTTTTGCAACTCCGCTTTGCTCATGGTCAGCAGCTTCATGGTTTCTACCATCATGTCGGTAAGATTGTGGAAATACGTTCTGGCAAGGTGTGTGATCTCCTGCTCCGTTTTTTCAGGGAAAGATTTACGCAGGTTTTCGAATACGGTCCTTTTCCGGTAAGCGACCACATAATACATCATTACATAAAGAAAGTCGCTGAACAGGTATAATACTGGAAATGGCAGCAGGGAAAAACCGTACGAAACGAACATCATCAGGTAATACATACACACTCAGTTACGGGAGAAGCTTGCTCCGCTTTATTTACAAGATTATATTCTGTACAAGCTCGCTCTTGTACGGATAGTCAGTATTGAAATGCAGGCCCCGGCTCTCTTTACGGAAGGCTGCGCTTTTAACAATAAGGTACCCAACAGTAATAAGGTTACGAAGTTCGCACAGTTGTGGCGATACGGCTGTTTGCTCGTAGAGGTCTTCTGTTTCCTCGTGTAATATATCCAACCGCTTCAACGCACGTTGTATACGCGTATTGCTGCGCACAATACCTACGTAATCACTCATGACCTGCTTCAGTTCTTTCAGGCTCTGGGTAATCAGGATCATTTCTTTTGGAGCGGTAGTACCGCTGGCATCCCAGTCGGGCACATCTGCTTTAATGCTGGTTTTATCTATTTCTTCTACTGCTTTAACGAAGCTGCGGTGCGCAAATACCATGGCTTCGAGCAGGCTGTTGGAGGCCAGGCGGTTGGCGCCGTGCAAACCTGTGCTGGCACATTCGCCCGAAGCAAACAGGTTACGGATGGAGGTGTGGCCCCATTCGTCGGTTTTAATACCGCCGCAGCTGTAGTGGGCAGCTGGAGCAACGGGTATCATATCTTTCGTTATATCAATCCCTATCGATTTACACTTTTCATAAATGTTGGGGAAGTGATCGATGAATTTATCGAAATCCATATGCCGGCAGTCGAGGTATACATGTTCGGTACCGGTAATCTTCATCTCACTGTCGATGGCGCGGGCAACAACATCGCGCGGAGCGAGCGAAAGACGCTCGTCGTACTTGTGCATAAAGTCCTCACCATTCTTATTCCGCAATATGCCACCATCACCACGTACTGCTTCTGTGATCAGGAACGATGGATTAGTGCCGGGCTGGAATAAAGCGGTGGGATGAAACTGGATGAACTCCATATTCTCTATCCTGCCCTTGGCCCTGTAAACCATCGCCACCCCATCGCCGGTAGCAATTACCGGGTTGGTGGTGCTGCGGTACACCTGCCCATTGCCACCTGTTGCCAGCAGGGTAATGCGGCTCAGTATCTTTTCGATTTTATTGGTCTGGAGGTTGAGCACGTACACACCGTAACATTCAATATCGAGGGTCGATTTGGTTACCAGGAAACCCAGGTGGTGTTGCGTAATAAGGTCTACCACGAAGCAATGGGTGATCACTTCTATGTTCGGGCGCCTGCGGATGGCTTCCAGCAAGGCGCGTTCTATTTCTTTACCAGTAACGTCTTTGTGGTGGATAACCCTGAATTCGGAGTGACCTCCTTCGCGGCCCAGTGACAGATCGCCGCCGGGATTGCGGTCGAAGTTAGCGCCCCATTCTATAATCTCGTTAACACGTTCGGGGCCTTCTTTTACGACGATCTCGACGATCTTTTCGTTACAGAGACCGTCGCCGGCAATGAGTGTATCATCAATATGCTTTTCGAAACTATCATTCTCAAGATCGTTTACCACGGCAACGCCGCCCTGTGCATACTTGGTATTGGTTTCATCCTCCCGGGTTTTGGTGATGATGGTGATCTTTTTATCCGGGCATTGTTCTGCAACCTTCAGGGCATATGTTAACCCTGCTATGCCTGAGCCTACTACGAGAAAGTCTGTCTTTTGCATATGTGTCCAAAATTACGGCAGAGAAGGCAAAAAATGTTCCCCCTTGTAAAAAAGCTTAGCTTTTCATATGCTTCAGGCTTCCTTCTACTAAACACCACTGTGCCAGGCCATAGGTAAACATCACCCCTATACCGGCTATGGAATTAGGGGTGTAAAACTTACGAACGGCCAGCAGCGTGTCGGATAATACGAAGAGCACGGCACCCAGTATACAAAGAAATGCACCCAGCGAATTCTTGAACGCAAAGGCGTAGATAGACGATAAAAGCATGAAAGTAATGACCAGTGCGTAAATGGTAACGGGCACCCGCAACTCGGCCATATTGGGATACAAAAGGTACAATAACCCGATGGCATATACGAGGGAGAGGCAGGTCCAGGTGATGTGTCGTGGTTTAACGAAGTACTCATCGTGTTCTACTTTCAGGAAGAAAGCAGTATAGGCCAGATGTGCCAGCAGGAAACATATCAATCCACTGATAAAAAACAAATTACTGTCGTGTTCAAACATGAGCAAAATATCGCCCCACCAGGAAAAGATGAGCGCGGCAAAAATGAGATTACGTACAGGTTGTTGCAGATTAATAGCATCCGACCAATAGTGAAAGGCCAGCAAAACCATCAGTAATGGCTTGGTAATATAACGTGGATAGGGAAGATCTACAGCAATGGCCAGCATATCGATTGCCAGCACAATGAAATACAGTAGCCCCCAGATTTTTTTTCTCATAAGGAACGGTCGAGTAAGCGCAACTTACAGACTATTTAGCTATTAAGCAATACATAAAACGTTGTACCGGCTGCAGGCGGACTCACCACTTTCAGCTGCCCGCCGTGCATTTGTATGATCTGTTGCGACAGGCTAAGGCCAATACCGGAGCCTTTTTTCTTGGTAGTAAAGAAGGGAATAAAGATCCGCTCAAGCGCTTCCTGCTCAATACCAGGGCCATTGTCTGCTATTTCAATACATACCTGCTGGGTACTACTGATATATCCTTTTATGTTGATGAGTGGTTTGTCTGTATGTTCCAGCGCGTCCATGGCATTTTTTACCAGGTTGATGAGTACCATTTGCAACTGTGCCGCATCGGCATGTACCTCTATATTTTCGGGCGATACGCCCGCGTGGTACGTGATGCCGGCGGCACGCATATCCGACTGCAGCAGGTTACTAACGGAGGCGATAAGGGTTTTAAGGCTTACCTGTGTAAACTGTGGCTCGGGCAGTGTGGTGTAGTCGCGGTAGGCATTTACGAAATTCATAATGCCTTTGCTGCGGCTCTCTACCGTTTGCAGGGCTTCTTTTAAATCTTCCACGGCTTCAGGACCAGGTGTGCCGGCGGCTATATCGTACTCCACGATATCCTTCATTGTACCAATCAACGATACTATGGGCGTAATGGAGTTCATGATTTCGTGACGCAGGATCTTGGTAAGGTTTTGCCAGGCTTCCAGTTCTTTTCGCTGCAGTTCGGCATGAATGTTCTGGATAGAGATGAGTTTTACCAGCCGGCCCTGTAACCTTACACTGGCCGCATTTATGGAAAGCTGCTGCCCGTTTTGCGTGCCGAACAGGCTTTTGTGCCCGGCCTGCAGGTATAACATCAGCTCAGGTAACTCGGGATGTGTATGTTTTAACTCATCGATGTAACGCAGGCGGTAAATGCCTAACAGTCGAAAGGCCGCCGGGTTGATCAATTCAATTTTGCCATCGTTGTCGAAGGAGAGTATACCTACGCTAATGTGTTGAATGATGGTGTCGATGTACTTCAGACTTGCTTCGCGTTCGGCGCGTGTTTGGCGGAACGCTTCCAGTACCTCGTTAAACTGGTGGTTAAGTGCGCTGAAGCTTTTGCCCATTTTATTATCCGCACTAAACCGGATGCTGAAATCTTCGTAACGGATCGATTCTAAGAACAGCGTGAGTTTGCGGTTAACACGGTTGAGGTAGTAATACAGGCCGTATATCTGTATGGCCAGCAAAGGCAGCATGCAACCCGCCAGGAAATACATGTGCTGCAGCAGGAACCATACGCCCAATGCTACGGTGATGGAAAGTGCTGTTATCCGAAAGAGAATATTTAAACTGAACCTGTTCACTATCAGATGTTATATTTTTCCATGCGACGGTATAAGGCCGCCCTACTCAATCCCAACTCCCTGGCTGCTTCGGTTATATTGCCACTACATTTTTTCAGTGCCTGGTTAATCATGTTTTGCTCCATCTCTTCGAGATTATAACCGGTGTTTAGTTTCTCGTTGCCGCTGGCCGCATTGTTCTTCATAAACACATCTTTGGGCATGAGTGTTTTGCCCTGCGAGAGAATAACGGCACGTTCAATGGCGTGCTGCAGTTCCCGGATGTTGCCCGGCCACTCGTACTGTTCCATTTGCTGCACTAAAGTGTCGTGCAGGAATGCAACGGGACGGTTATATTTCTTGCGGTACATGCCCAGGAAGTATTCCGCCAGCGGCACAATATCTTCCGTACGATCGCGTAATGCGGGCAGGTTTATTTCGATGGTGTTGATGCGGTACAGTAAGTCCTGCCGAAACAGGTACTGCGAAGCCATTTGTGTGATGTTACGATTGGTAGCACAAACGAGGCGTACGTTTACCGGCACCGATTTGTTGGAACCCACGCGGGTAACGGAACGGTTCTGTAGCACGGTGAGCAGCTTCGCCTGGAAAGGGAGCGAAATATTCCCGATCTCGTCCAGGAAGATAGTGCCGCCATTGGCTTCTTCGAAACGGCCGGTCCTGTCTTCACGGGCATCGGTAAAGGCACCTTTTGTATGGCCAAATAGTTCGCTTTCGAAGAGGCTTTCGCTGAGGGCGCCAAGGTCTACGCTTACGAACGATTTATCTTTCCTTAATGATAACTGGTGAATATGCCTCGCCAGCAGGTCTTTACCGGTACCGTTCTCGCCAAGTATCAGCACATTCGCATCGGTAGCGGCCACGCGTTCGGCCGTGTCCAGTATGTCCTGCATGGCTTTACTAACACTGATAAGGTTGTTGTTGGCGGCAGGTGCGGCTATGGTTTTGTCGGCACCATCGCTTTGCCGGGCCTCGAATGCTTTTTGCATGGTGGCCAGCAGCTTCTCGTTTTCCCAGGGCTTTAGTACAAAATCTACCGCACCGGCTTTTATAGCACGTACGGCCATTTCCACATCGCCATAGGCTGTAAATAACACTACCGAGGCTTTGGGATTGATGTCCAGTATCCTGTCAAGCCATTCAAAACCTTCCTTACCCGTACTCAGGTCGCGGGTAAAGTTCATATCGAGTAGAATTACATCGTAGTCGAAATTGGTAACGAGGTATGGGATTTTCTGGGGATTCTTTTCAAAGTCGACCTGTGCGAAATGGCGTTTTAACAACAGCCTGGCAGCACGCAGTACGTCGGTATCGTCATCTACTATAAGAATTTTTCCTTGCAGCATAGTTGTTATTATCTCTTTAGGTTAATGCAGGAACTGCAAACAATGTTCCCGTTATTGCGGATGAATGGCAGGCAGCCCGCTATCCGGGCTGTAAAGCAATATAAATAAAGATTTGCTGGCACTCAATATTTTCTTACCCTCCTCCATCAGCCATGGGCAAATGTCCGGAAACGAACACTGCGCGTCCGGCACAGGACGTTTTTATCAGATGTATTTTGCCGGAAACAGCCATGGTAAAGGGAATAGCTGTTTGGCATATGGATTGGAAATTGCTGGGTGCAAACTTACACTGCATGGACAGAAAAATTGAAAAGAAGTTCTGGAACAAAAAACGCATCATGATAATAGGCGGTAGTACGCTGGTGGTCCTACTGCTGGCTTACCAGCTCATATTTGCCGATCACCGTTCCAGGCTCAATGTTGAAAAAGACAAAGTAACCGTATCAACCGTCACTAAGGGCACGTTTGATGTTTATATCGTGGTAACCGCAGTAGTGCAACCGCTCAAAACCATCCGCCTGGATGCTATTGAGGGTGGTTATGTAATGCAAAAGTACCTCGACGGGGGGAGCATGGTTAAAAAGGGAGATTCTATCCTGCGCCTCGATAATCAGCGCCTGTTAATGGAATTCGTAAACCGCGAAACGGAAATGTACCGCCTCATTAACGAGCTGCAAAACACCCGCCTGCGCCTGAAACAAGATCGCTTTACCCTGGATAAAACCCTGAGCGACCTCGATTACACCCTCGATCAGGCAAAAGATGTGTACGATCGTAACTCAAGCCTGTTTAAGGATAAAGTGATCGCTGAGTCGGACTTTCTTAAATCAAAAAGAGATTTTGAGAAGTTGAAGCGTAACCGCGAAATTGAAGTACAATCGCAGAAGTACCAGGAAGAGAACAGCCGTCTGCAAATCATACAGCTCGAGGCTACCATCGAGCGTACGCAGCGTAACCTGCAAATGATGAAAAGCAACCTCGCCAACCTGGTGGTGCGTGCCCCGGTAAGTGGCCAGCTTTCTTCTATCAATGTGGAAGTAGGATCGAGCATTACTGCCGGACAAAACATTGGCCAGATCGATGATATGGACGGTTTTAAACTGCGTGCGGAAATCGACGAACACTATATTTCCCGCGTATATGTAGGCCTGAAAGCTAACTTCGAGTTTAACGGAAAAGAAAATACGCTGATGATCGCGAAGGTGTATCCTGAAGTAAAGAGCGGCCGTTTTGAAGTAGATATGGTATTCGACGGCAAAACGCCGGAAGGTATACGCCGTGGTCAAAGTACCCCTATCCACCTGGAACTGGGTAAATCATCGGAAGCGGTGTTGCTGCCCATGGGTGGTTTCTTCTCCGATACGGGTGGCAACTGGGTGTACGTGGTGGATAAGAGCGGTAAAAAAGCTGTGAAGCGCCAGATATCCCTGGGCCGTAAAAACCCGCTGTACTTCGAGGTGCTGGATGGTTTGCAGCCTGGCGAACAGGTAATTACCTCCTCGTACGAGAATTATGGCGATAAAGAAGTTTTATCATTTTAATAAATTAGATACTCACATCTACCCCCTATCATTCATAAAAATGAAGTCATGATCAGAACAGTCAATTTACAAAAGATGTTTGCAACCGAAGAAGTGGAAACAACAGCACTCAACGGTATCAATATGGAAATCCAGGATGGCGAGTTTGTGGCCATTATGGGTCCTTCGGGATGTGGTAAATCTACCCTGCTGAACATCCTTGGCTTGCTGGATAACCCTACCGACGGCGATTATCATTTCTGGGGAAAAGAGGTAGCCCGCATGAGCGAACGCCAGCGCGCGCAGTTACGTAAAGGCGCGATCGGCTTCGTGTTCCAGAGTTTTAACCTCATCGACGAACTTACGGTATTCGAGAATGTGGAGTTGCCACTGCTGTACCTGAAAGTGCCTGCCGCCGATCGTAAAAAGAAGGTGGAAGAGGTGCTGGAACGTATGAGCATCATGCACCGCCGTAACCACTTCCCGCAACAGCTGTCGGGTGGCCAGCAGCAGCGCGTGGCCATTGCCCGCGCGGTGGTAGCCCGCCCCAACCTGATACTGGCGGATGAGCCCACGGGTAACCTCGACTCTACCAACGGTGAAGAAGTGATGAAACTGTTGCAGGAATTGAACAACGCCGGTACTACCATGATCATGGTAACCCACTCTCCCTACGACGCCGGTTTTGCCCATCGCATCGTGAACCTGTTCGATGGACGGGTGGTAACGGAGAATATCAAGGAGCAGTTTCACGTATAAACGATAAATGCAGTCATCATGAATACAGAATGGAGGCTTTTACTGAAGCCGTTGGTGGAAATACAAGGTTATCACGGAGCGGAGGGCAGCGGTCTGCCTGCCGTGGGTGAGGTGCTGCTGTACGGCCTTTGTGTGGTATTCCTGGTGCTGCCTGCAACCATTGTTTTAACCGGCTATTTATGCGGACGCCATCGCAGGCGGACCGGCGATACGTTTTATCCCCTGTAAAGAGCGTTGGCGATGTTTTTAAACTATTTTAAAACCGTAAGGCCTTACCTCTTGAAATATAAGGGCATTATCAACGCTGCCAGTCTGCCGGCATTCCTCATTTCAGCCTTCAAACATTCCTGCCTCCAGGCAATTTATCAACCCAGCCAAATTATTACGAACAGCGAAAACCAAAAGTATAATGTTCTCAAACTACTTCAAAATCGCCTGGCGCAACCTCTGGAAGCACAAAGTGCTGAGCATGATCAATATGGCCAGCCTCGCCGTTGGTATCAGCGCTGCGCTGGTGATATACATGATCGTACAGTACGATTCTTCGTTCGATAAGTTTCAGAAAGATAACGACCAGATTTATCGCGTAGTGACCGACTTGTCGTTCGGGGAGTTTAATATGAAAACCTCCGGCGTGCCTGTTCCCCTGGCAGCGGCAATCAGGGAAGAAGTACCGGGAGTTGAGATGACCACGTTCTTTAGTTTACTTAAAGATGTACAGGTGCGGTTGGGAGGAACGGCTACAACGTTCCGCAGTAAGGAGGGGAGCATGTTTGCGGATACTAATTATTTTAAGCTGATCAACTACGAATGGCTGGCTGGCACCGCCGCTGCTTTTGAGGAACCGTATAAACTGGTGCTTACGCAAAGTGTGGCCGCTAAGTATTTTCCTGGTGTAGCGCCTGCCGACGTTATTGGCAGAGAGATCATTTATAATGATACGGTGCATACGCAGGTAATTGGCGTGGTGGCCGATTTAAAGGGTAATACCGACTTCAGGTTCCATACTTTCATTTCGCGCCGTACGCTTATTGCTGCTGGTTTGGCAGATGCGCGTTCGGATGCACAGTGGGGCAGCACCAACTCGGCCAACCAGTTGTTCGTCAAAATGCATCACAGTACATCGCCGGCAGTGGTACAGGCCGGGCTTGACTCGTTACGCAACAAGTACAATAAACCATCGCCGGATTCTAAGGCCAGTTATATTTTACAGCCGCTCAGCGACCTGCACTTCAATAATGGCTATGGTGCATTCGACCAGCGTATTGCCAGCAAAGCCACGTTAACAGGCTTATTATTTACCGCGGCGTTCCTGCTTATTTTAGGTTGCATCAACTTTATCAACCTGCAAACCGCGCAGGCGGGCAGCCGTGCAAGAGAGATAGGAGTGAGAAAGGTAATGGGCAGTTCTAAGTCGCGGCTCATTCAGCAGTTCCTGGGCGAAAGCCTTTTATTGACGGTGCTGTCCACGCTTTTTTCCATCGGGCTGGTGCCTGTTATCCTGGCATTATTCCGTTCGTTTATTCCTGAAGGGGTAACATTCAGTACGCTGTTCCAGCCGCATGTAATCATGTTCGTATTGTTACTGGTATTAGTTATTAGTCTTTTGTCCGGATTTTATCCTGCCATGGTAATGTCGCGCTTCGAGCCGGTATCGGTGTTAAAGAACCAGGTAGCGGGGCGGAGTAGCAAATCGTGGTTAAGACAGGTGCTTACGGTATCGCAGTTTACCATTGCGCTGGTGTTTATTATTGCCACCATAATCGTAGGGCAGCAAATCAGGTATGGTTTAACAAAGGATTTAGGCTTTAGTAAAGAGGCGATATTGCACGGCTCTATCTTCTACAAGGCCTCTGCGGCTAACAGGCAGTTGTTTGCAGAACGATTGCAGCATGTGGCGGGCGTTAAGATGGCAGGGCGTAGCAATCAGCCGCCTGCCAGCAATAATTCTATGTCCAGCGGGGTATATTTCCTGAATCAAAAGGAAAGACGCTCTCATACCCTACAGTTCAAAATTGCCGATACCAGCTACCTGCCCATATATAGTCTTAAGCTGCTGGCAGGCCGTAACCTGTTACCCAGCGATACGGCACGGGAGTTTATTATGAATGAAACGACTGCACGCGAGGCCGGCTTTAAAAATCCCGCCGATGCTATTGGCTCTTTCATTGAATGGAATGATAAGAAGCTGCCTGTAGTCGGCGTCGTTAAGGACTTCCACGTACGGTCCTTAAAAGCTGAGATAGTGCCGATACTCATCACCAGTAACATCAGGAACTGTTATGATTACAACATACTATTACAGCCAGGCAGCGCCGACACCTGGAAAAAAACGATAGCTGAAATAAATACAATTGCCGCTGAGGTATTCCCGGAAATGGATTTTACGCTAAAGTTTTATGATGATGAAATAGCGAACTTTTATAATAGCGAACTGGCGCTCGGTAAACTGCTGTCCTGGGCTATGGCCCTGATGATCATTATCAGCTGCCTCGGTTTGCTCGGCCTCTCTATACATGCCACCACGCAACGCACGAAGGAAATCGGTATCCGGAAAATACTGGGCTCCAGCATTACGGGCATTGTGGCGCTGTTTACGAAAGAGGTAATCAGGCTGATAGTGATAGCGCTGCTTATTGCCACACCGCTGGCCTGGTATGCGATGCACAAATGGCTGAACGATTATGCGTTCAGGATAAATATTGAGTGGTGGGTATTTGTGCTGGCAGGTGCCGGGGCTATCGTTATCGGGCTGCTAACGGTAAGTTTTCATTCTGTTAAAGCTGCTGTGATGAACCCCGCCCGCGCATTGCGGACGGAATAATAAAACATTAAGTTATGATCAGGAACTATTTTAAACTCGCCTGGCGAAACATCTGGAAGTCAAAAGGCACTTCCACCATTAATGTTACCGGCCTGGCCGTTGCGGTGGCGGCAGCTTTGCTGCTGGCGGTTACGGCGCACTTCCAGCTATCGTTCAATAACTTTCATGAGAACGGCGCTTCCATTTACCAGGTATTTGAGCTGGAAAATAAGGCGGAAGGAGCTACTCCGAAGTCTAATATGCCCATGCCCCTGCAAGATGTGATTAAACAGGATATGCCTGAGGTAGAATTATCTACCCGTTTCCTGGGCGGTGGGGCGCATTACCGCTTCGGTGCGAAAAATGGCAGTATGGGCATCCGGTTTGTTGATCCCGACTTCTTCCGCATCTTCTCTTTCCCTATTATCGCGGGTAGTAAAACCCCGCTGGACGAACGCAGTAACATCGTGATCAGTGAAAAGTCGGCGGTTAAGTGGTTTGGAACAAAAGATGTGGTGGGCAAACAGGTGTCGCTTAAACTCGGGGATACCTGGAACAGCTATACCATCAGTGCCCTGATACAGGATGCGCCGATGAACTCCGACTTAACGTTTGGCGCACTGATGTTGATAGAGAACCATCCATCCTATGCCTCTAATAAGGACGTATGGACGAACTATAGCACGGAGATCTTTGTAAAACTCGCTGATAATGCTACCACGGAAGGATTGGAAAAACATAGCCAGGCGGTGGTAAATAAGTACTATGCGGATGACCTTGTAAAACTCAAACGCGATGGTGCCAAACCCGACGCGGATGGGTATATCAAGAAGTTTGGCGGCATACCATTGAGTGATATACACTTCAACAACGTGAGTGGTACGGGGGGCGATATCAAAAGGACAGTGCCTTACCTGCTGCTGCTCATTGCAGGTTTTGTGTTGTTTATCGCCTGCATCAACTTTATAAACCTCTCGGTAGCCCGCGCATTTAACCGTGCAAAGGAAATAGGAATGCGCAAAACGATGGGTGCTTTGCGCCTGCAGTTAATCGTGCAGTTATGGGGCGAAGCGGTGCTTATTTGTTTAATCGCCCTGGCGTTGGGTATCGGGCTTACGGCTGTATTGATGAAGGGCTACAATGCCTGGCTAAGGGTGCCGCTTACCATGAGTATGATCATACAGCCTACCATACTGCTTTCCATCTTCCTGGTGTTTGTAGTAATGACGCTGGTGGCGGGTGTTTATCCCGCGCTGGTGATGACGCGCATTAATACGGTACAGGCCTTAAAAGGCAGTGTAAAACCTGGCAGGAAACAGTATGTACGTAACTCGCTCATCGTGGTGCAATTTGCTTTCTCTGCCCTGCTGATCTGCTGTACGCTGGTGGCCTGGCAGCAAACGAATTACCTGCGCTCCAAACCGCTTGGGTTTAATAAAGAGCAGGTGATCAGCATGCCACTGGCGGGAGAAATGGGAAGAGACGTGCTGATGGGGTTATTGCGTAATAAACTCGCCGCACAGCCAGGCATCCTGGGTGTAACGGGGGCCGATAATAATATGGGGCTGGGCCGCGATGGCTCGTCCATGAACTCAGTGATCAGTTTCGATTATAACGATCGTGAGGTATATACACACTGGCTGTGCGTCGACTACGATTACCTGCAAACGCTGGGGATCCAGTTGGTGGCCGGCCGCGACTTCTCCCGGGAAATGGCGTCCGACTCTACGGCAATAGTTATCAATGAAACGATGGCCAAACAATTGGGCGATAAAGATCTTGTGAACAAGTTTATAAAGTTTGATGAAGATGGAGAGCAGCACCAGGTGATTGGCATTATGAAGGACTTCAACTTTAAATCGCTGAACAGGAAAATAGAACCGTTATCGCTGAACATGACGGAAGGGGCACGCAATGTTTCCTACGCATTTGTGAAAGTGCAGCCCAACGATTTGCCAGCTTCTATGGCGCGTGTGGAAAAAGCCTGGGCTGAAATACTGCCGGGGGCTGAATTCCGTGGTTCGTTCCTCGACGAGAACGTGAACAGGCAATATAATGAGGAGAAGAGAATGACGCAGCTGTTCGTGGCGGGCGCTATCATCACTATTATTATTTCCTGCATGGGCCTGTTCGCCATCGCTATTATGGCCATTACCCAACGCACCAAGGAAATTGGCATCCGGAAAGTACTGGGTTCCAGTGTAGCCGCTATTGTGGTACTACTGTTCCGCGACTTCCTTAAACTGGTAATCGTCGCTATTGTTATTGCCACCCCGCTGGCGTGGTACGCCATGGGGCAGTGGCTCAACGGGTTTGCGTACAATGTGGGCCTGCAATGGTGGGTGTTTGTACTGGCAGGCCTCTCCGCCATTATAATTGCCCTTTTCACGGTAAGCATCCAGTCTGTTAAAGCTGCCCTCGCCAACCCGGTAAAATCATTAAGATCAGAATAACCTTTTTATATTTATAAAGACATCTATATTAGTTATGATCCACTTAAAGCATATTTCCAAGCACTACCCGGTTGGTTTTGGTAAAAACGACATCCTGAAAGACATCGACCTGCATATTCATGAAGGTGAGTTTGTGTCTGTCATGGGCCCCAGCGGCTCGGGGAAGTCGACGCTGTTGCATATCCTGGGCCTGCTGGAAGAGCCTTCTGCGGGAGAGTATTATTTCGACAATGAACTGGTGAGTAAGATGAACGAAAAAAAGCGTACCCAGTTGCACCGGGGCAGCATCGGTTTCGTGTTCCAGGCTTATCATCTTATCGACGAACTTACCGTGTACGAGAATATAGAAACGCCGCTGTTGTACCGTAACGTACCGGCCGCCGAACGTAAAAGCCGTGTAGCCGACATACTCGACAGGTTTAACATCGTGGCTAAAAAAGACCTGTTCCCTAACCAGCTTTCGGGCGGTCAGCAGCAGTTGGTGGGTATTGCCCGGGCTATTATAGGCGAACCCAAGGTCATTTTTGCGGATGAACCTACGGGTAACCTCCACTCTGACCAGGCCCTCTCTATCATGCAACTGTTCAAAGAACTGAACGAGAAAGATAAAATCACCATTGTGCAGGTAACTCACTCTGACGTGAATGCCACCTACGGCAACCGTATTGTCCGCATTATGGACGGAAAGGTGCAATAGGCATCCATTTATAAAAAAATACGGTGGTTTGAATACATAAAAGCCTTTGATATGATGTTTTCCGTTAAATTCGTATGGCCTTGCACCATACCTACCCTTAAATTGCCATTTATCAAGATGAGGAAGCTGGTGTTTTTACAATTAATATACTTTTGTCAGGCTATGAGATTAAATCAATGCGTTAAAGCTGCCCTGCTTTCTTCCTTATTGTTTGTTGGTTCCTTCCGTGCAATAGCGCAGGAAAAGTGGAGTTTTGAGCGGTGCGTGGCATTTGCATTGGAGCATAACCTAACTATAAAACAGTCGGAACTGCAGCGCAGGCTGGCGGCCCTTACCCTTCAACAGAACCAGCTTTCACAGTTGCCCACCATCAATGGGGGGGCAGACGTGGGGTATAACTTTGGCCGTTCCATTAACCCGACCACCAACTCATTCGATAATACCACCCTTTTCAGCAGCGGTTTAAGTCTTAGCGCAGGGGCCAACCTGTTCAATTTCTTCCGTGTGCAAAACAATATCAAAGGCAGTAAATACGAACTGGAAGCCAGCACTTTCCTGCTGGAAAAGGCCCGTAACGATATGTCGTTCAATATCGCTAACGCCTTTTTGCAGATATTACTGGCTAATGAACAGGTTAAGATCAGCGAATCGCAGGTGTCGCTTTCTTCGTCGCAGCTGGACAATACGAAGAAGCTGGTAGCGGCAGGTTCTGTGCCTGAAAGCAACCAGGCCGACCTGGAAGCGCAACTGGCCCGCGACAGCTCTACGCTGGTATCGGCGCGCAACCAGGCTATTATTACGGTGTTGCAAATGAAGGCCATCCTCAATCTCGACTTCAACATTCCTTTTGAACCGGAAATTCCGGCTAATATTAAAGAAACTCCTGTGTTGGACATTGCGCAAACCGCCCCCGAAATGGTGTTTAGCGCAGCATTGTCTACGCAGCCACAGGCCAAGGCCGACCGGTCGAGGGTGCTTTCGTACGAACGTTACCTGGCAGCCACAAAGGCCCAGCAGTACCCAAGCCTTCGTGCAGCGGGCAGCATGGGTACCAACTATGCCAGTACTTCCCGCGAAGTGTTTGGTGCGCCTGTGTTTAACGGGTACGATACCATCGCCGCTGTTAGCGTAGGCGGTGCCGAGTACGGTGTTTATCAGCCCAACTACAGCTTTAACACGCAAAAAACGCCTTTCGGTACACAGATCAATAATAACTTCCGCCAATATATCGGGCTTAGTCTTAATATTCCCATCCTTAACGGCTGGGCAAATAAAAGCGCGGTGAACAGGGCAAAGATTGACCTGGCCAACCAGGAGCTAACCCAGGCAATAAACCGCCAGCAGCTCAGGCAGGATGTATATACGGCCCATGCCAACGCAGCAGCAGCTTTGCAGAAGTACCAGGCAGCCGCCGTTACAGAAGCGGCATCGCAAAAAGCATACGACTTTGCTACCAAAAGGTACAATGTTGGATTAATGAACTCGGTGGAGTATATTACTACGCAAACGAACCTATTTAAGGCACAGGTGGATAAGGTGTCCGCCCTTTACGACTATATATTTAAAATCAAACTGCTGGAGTTCTATCGCGACCAGAAAATCACGCTGTAGTGTAGGCGCCGGCCGAAACAAAACCGTTTATGAAAAGGAAGAGAATACTTTATATCATACTGGCAGTACTAGTAGTGGCAGTGGTGTTTGTAGTACTCAAGGGACGAAAAAAGGATGATGGTATTAAAGTGGCTGCCGACAAAGCGGCCAACAGGGATATTATCGAGGTTGTTTCGGCTACCGGCAAAATTTACCCGGAAATAGAAGTTAAAGTAAGCTCCGACGTATCAGGCGAAATTACCGACCTGTTAGTGGAAGAGGGCGACTCTGTAAAGAAAGGCCAGGTGCTGGCCCGTATTTATGCTGATGTATACGGCTCCATGCGCGATAAGGCCTCTGCTGCCGTAAGCCAGTCGCAGGCCCAACTGGCCAATGCCGATGCTTCCATTAATGCTTTTAAAGCGCGTATGGACCAGGCCAAAATTGTTTACGATCGTAACAAACAGTTGCTGGACCAGAAAGTAATTGCCCGCTCTGAATTTGAAACGGCAGATGCTAACTACAAAGCTGCCCTCTCTGATTACAACGCCGCCGTACAACAGGTAAACAGCAATAAGTTTGCTGTTCAAAGCGCGCAGGCAAATCTTAAAGAAGCTAATACCAACCTTGGCCGTACTACCATTGCCAGCCCGATGAGTGGTATTGTTTCCATGCTGCCTGTTAAAAGAGGCGAACGTGTGGTAGGTACTGCACAAATGGCAGGTACCGAAATGCTGCGTATTGCCGACATGAATACCATGGAAGTGCGGGTAGACGTGGGAGAGAACGATATTCCCAAAGTAAAATATGGTGATACGGCTGTTATAGAGGTAGACGCTTATAATAACCGCAAGTTCAAAGGCCTGGTAACACAAATAGCCAGCTCCAGCAAGGATGCTGCTACTACCACCAGCACCGGCTCGGCCGACCAGGTAACCAACTATATCGTACACATCCGCGTGCTGCGCGAGTCGTACGCTGACCTGTACGATCCTTCCAGGGCAAAGGTGTTCCCGTTAAGGCCCGGTATGAGCGCCAGCGTAGACATTCAAACCCGTTATGGTAAAGGCGTACTGTCTATCCCCATCACCGCCGTTACTACCCGCGATATGAACGATACGGGCAAGGTGGAAAAGAAGGATAAAAAGCCTGCCGCACCAGTTGCTAATTCAGACGAACCCGAAAAGAAAAAAGATATCCGCGAAGTGGTGTTTATCCTGCAAGCCGATGGTACCGTGCGTATGCGCGAAGTAACGATCGGTATACAGGATGATAATAACATCGAGATCCGTAGCGGAATTAAAAGTGGCGAACAGGTGATAGCCGCGCCATACGCCGCTGTTTCCCGCGAACTGAGCAACGGTAAAAAGGTGCAGGTAGTACCCAAGAACGAGTTGTTCGAAGGCGGGTCTAAATAAGTTCCGGCAATATTATTTACATTGCAGGAAATTTCCGGACACGTTGAGCATGGGTAATACAATCGGGATTATCGGGAGCGGCAGCTGGGCTACGGCCCTGGCCAAAATCCTCACAGACAATGAACATAATGTGCAATGGTGGGTGCGTAATGAAGATACGATCCGCCATATGCAGTTAAGGCATCACAACAAACACTACCTTACTTCTGTATATTTTAATACGCAGTTGCTGCACCTCAGCAATTCGGTAGCTGATGTAATTGCCGCCAGCGATTATATCATACTGGCCGTGCCCTCCGCCTTTTTGCGCGATGTGCTGGCCCCACTTTCTAACGATGCATTACAGGATAAAAAGATCGTGTCAGCCATCAAAGGGCTGATACCCGGCGACAATATGCTCATCAACGACTTCCTGTTGGAAACGTTTGACCTGCCGCTGGAGCAATATTTTACCATTACGGGTCCCTGCCATGCCGAAGAGGTGGCCGCTGAAAAGCTGTCGTACCTTACGTTCTCGGGCATTAATTTGCCCAATACGCAGCTCCTGGCCGATATGTTTACCAACACTTACCTGCAAACCATTGTGAACAGGGATGTGATGGGAGTGCAGTTTGCTTCTGTGCTCAAGAACATTTACGCCCTTGGCTGTGGCATCGCGCACGGGCTTGAGTATGGCGACAACTTTCTGAGTGTATACACCACCAACTGTTTCCGCGAAATGCAGGAGTTTCTCGAAACCTTCGAGCGCCAGCAGCCCGAAGGCAATACCACCCAGCATAACTACAACGCCAGCGCCTATCTCGGCGATCTGCTGGTAACCTGTTACTCCCTCCACAGCCGTAACCGTACTTTCGGTAACATGATCGGTAAGGGTTACAGCGTGAAGGCCGCCCAACTCGAGCTGAATATGGTGGCCGAAGGGTATTATGCCGCCAAATGTATTTTCGAGATCAACAAGGCCACCGGCGCCCACATGCCTATCGCGCAGGCCGTTCACTCCATCCTCTGGGAAGGACTCAATCCTGGCGAAGCTTTCCTCGCCCTGGAGAAAGGTTTTATTTAGGTAACCAGCTTCCGTTCCCTGTTCAGCCGCCGTTGTGTCACTCCCTTCAGCGGCAGGATTACTATTGGGCAAAAGCCGGGATTTGCCCTCTACGAAAAGTTCCTGTTCCGCGAAGTTTTCCGCGGCGTCAAAGGCCTTTACCACCACGCGTACAGTAAACACAGCCTTTACTTCGTATTGCCAGTTAAATAAACCAGCTACTTTAACCGCCAGCCCTTCTTCTACCAGCATGCCAGTGTTGTCGTACACCTGCGCATACACTTTTGTTACCTCAAAATTGTCCAATGCCAGGAGGCTGATAATGCCGTTTTCCACCTTTACCTGTCTGATTTCCGGTGCGCGCATGGCGTCCGAAATGGCTTCGTTGTAGGCACTGCGTCCTTTCCGCGCCCGGGCTTCATAAATCGCTTTGCGTGCCGGATCGTGGATGACTGATTGTGCGAACAACTGTGCCCGCCTGAACCGGTTATTGCTTTCTTTTTGCTTTGCTGTAGCCTGCCCGGCGTAAGGATGCTCCACTTTGCATAACACCGTTTTTCCGTGATGTTGCCTGAAATATCCCTGTTCCCCGAACTTTCCGGTGAGCCCGTAGGTGATTGAATTATGTGTATAGATAGCCATGATGATATAGTTTGTTTCCGTAAAGTTCGGTCAGCCGCAGGGCGAAAACTGTTCCTGAACGGAGGAAAAACTGTTCCCGAACGGAGTATTTTCCCGTGGGAGCAGGAAGAAACAAGTAGGACACACATAAGGAACATACGAGATGAGCGGCGCGTGAGCGGTAGCTGAGCGGACGGTGAGCGGACGATGAAGACGCTTTTTATACCTGTGGGTGTGTTTGCGACAAGTATTTCGCTCAATAGTACTACTGTCGTTGAACGGAGCGTCGCAACGGGGGTTTAATGGTTTGTCTGACGATGGTTAACTGAAAAATAAGTTTATTAACGTATAAAATAGTTGTTTAACTGAAAAATACGTTATACATTCGTATTGTACAATTCAATGATCAATGGAAAGTCTTACAAAAGCAGAAGAAAAGGTGATGCAGGTATTGTGGAAGCTGGACAAAGCGTTCGTGAAAGATATTATCGAAAACCTCGACGAATCGCCTAAACCGCCTTACACTACTATATCCTCCATCGTGCGCATACTGGAAGGGAAGGGGTTTGTGGCGTATAAAGCGTATGGTAAAACGCATGAGTACTACCCGGTAATAAAACGCGAGGAGTACAGTAAACGCACTATGCGACAAATGATCGCCGATTATTTCGATGGCTCTGCTGCGAATGTGATGTCGTTTTTGGTGCAGGAAGAAAAGCTGAAAGCGAGTGACATAGAAGCGTTGAAAAAACTGATTGATAAACAATAAAACTCCGTGTATGTCGGTGTTCTTTCAATACCTGGTACAAAGTTCCGTTTGCCTGCTGGCCTTTTATCTGTTGTACCTCGCAGTACTGAGGCGACTCACGTTTTTTAGCTGGTCACGTATATACCTGCTGGTGGCACTGTTTGCATCGGCAATCATACCGCAGTTAACGATCGAAAGTTCTTTTGCAGCGGCCCCCGTGACGGTAATACAGCCATTACAACAGGTGACGTTAACCGTACTGCCTGGCGGGTTTGAAGATGAACTGGTACCAGCCGGCGAAGCACAGGCTCCCATCTGGCCGCAGGTAGTATGGATGGTATACCTGGCCGGCGCCATGATCGTAGCAGGCCGGCTGTTACTGGCCGTGGCAGGCATGTGGCGCATGGTACGGAACAGTGAAAGAATTACACAAGACGGTTATCGCATTATACTCACGAAAGGCATTAATGCCTCTTTTGCCCATTACATTTTTATTGACCGCGATGCTTTTGCCAGCGATGACCGGACACACATCCTCCTGCATGAACAAACACATGTGAAGCTCCGCCATTCTGCCGACCTGATGTTGCTGGAGCTGGTGACGGTCATTTGCTGGTTTAACCCGGTAATATGGCTGTATAAAAAATCGGTGAAAGAAGTGCATGAGTACCAGGTAGACCGTATTGTGTCGGGCGAAACAAACGCAAAAACCTACGCAGGTATATTATTAAAACTGGCTACGGCCGGCATGTCGTTACCGGTTCATACTTTCAGCATGCAACCCCTGAAAGGCCGCATTACGATGTTATTCACTAATCCATCTCACAACATGAAAAAACTATTCTTCCTGCTGGTAATTCCCGTAGCAGGTGTGCTGCTATACAGCTTCGCCATGGTTGAAAAACCAACTGCTCCGGGCACAGTGCCGGCTAATGACGAGCCTTATGTAATTGTTCTTGACGCAGGCCATGGTGGCCATGATTGGGGAAGCAAAGGAGCCGATGCGTATGAAAAAGATATGGCTATGCAGCTAACCAAAGAAATTGCCACACAGGCGAAAGCTGCAGGTTTCGAAATAATATACACCCGCTCTGGTGATGAATTTATCGACCCCAAGGGGCGGGTAGAAATGCTGAAGGATAAAAAGAAGGCGAACCTGTTCCTGAGCATACACACCAATGGCGCACAGAATGCCACTCCCAGCGGCTCGGAGATTTATATTTCAAACAAAAATCAGTACTTCAGCTCCTCCGTACATGCAGCCCGGGAAATGCAAACCAGTTTGAAAGATCTGGAAGGTATTCCTGTAACGAAGAATCCGATCGTACGTGAAAAGGGAATTTATGTACTTGATAACGCGCCTACCACGGCAGTAATGTTAAACATCGGTTATGTAACCAATCCGAACGATGTGAAGTACCTGCAGGATGAGGCATGGCGCAAAGCTTTTGCTACCAAGGTGCTGGGCGTATTTACCAGGTTAAGGATGCACGGCATAGGTACTGCCACCATGCACGATAAAATGGGCGTACCGGAAGAGATGACACACATCTGGCAGATGGATAAGAATAACGGGAAACCGACTTATAAGTTTAATAAAAAAGGAGAACTGGAAATACAGGACGGTTGCTAAAAGAACAGCGATGCAGCAATACCATCGGCAAAAAACTTGCCCTGGCGTGTAAGCTTGAGGGTAACACCTTCTAACATCATCCAGCCCTTTCCAATAAATTCTGAGCCGGCAGCCAACAGTTGCCGGCTTTTTTCTTCTCCGAACCTTTCTGCTATTTCCTCGAGGTTACAGCCTGCGGCCGTACGCAGCGATATCATGATAAACTCGTTCAGTTTCATCGACGGGGTTAATTCTTCTATCTCAAAAGGCACCTGTCCTTTACGGATGTTTTGCATGTACAGCGGGTTGTTAGCCACATTCCACTGCCTCGACTGCCCGTTATAGGAATGTGCCGAAGGGCCCAAACCCAGGTAGGGCTGGCCTTTCCAGTAACTGCTGTTATGCCGCGAATGTTTACCTGGCTGTGCAAAGTTGGATATCTCGTAATGTTCATAACCCGCATCGCTCACCCAGTTCATCAGCATTTCAAAGTGCTGCGCCGCCTTGTCCGGATCAACCGGCGGTATCTTTTTCTTTTCGATGAAGTAATCCAGCGCGGTGCCAGGTTCAACCGTCAATGCGTAACAGGAAAGGTGTGGTACGCCCAGTTCAATAGCTTTGGCCACATTCTCTTTCCAACCTTCGTTCGTAAGCGTGGGGCCGCCATATATTAAGTCGATACTGATGTTTTCGATACCGGCCGCGCGCGCGTTTACAATGGAGGTAAGCGCCTGCTCCGCGTTATGGGCGCGGTTCATCCAGCGGAGGTCTTCTTCACGGAACGACTGTACGCCGATGCTCAGGCGGTTAATACCAGCGCTGGTCAGCTCTTCCAGTTTCTCCGGTGTGAGATCGTCGGGGTTGGCTTCGAGGGTAATTTCGGGAGATGTGGTGACTTCGAATAACGAGCTGGCTTTATCCAGCAGGCGTTTGATGTCCGACGCGGGTAAAATACTGGGCGTGCCGCCGCCGAAGTAGATAGTGGAGATGGGCTGTGCGGCCAGGTAACTGCGCTGCAACTCCATTTCCGCCAACAGGCAGTCTACCATTTCGTCGCGGTATTGCGCCGAGGTGGAGAAGTAAAAGTTGCAGTAATGACATGCCTTTTTGCAGAAAGGGATGTGAATATATATACCGGCCATGGCTCCTGTTAAAAAAGAAAACGATCTAATATTTGCAAACCTCGAAAATACAAGGGAGTTTTGTCAAAATTTTCTGATCAAGAATAGTTGCACTATATTCGGTGCATCGCAGTAAAAAAGCTATCCGGTGCGTATTATATCTTTCCTTGTCTTATTATTTGCCTACTTCCCGCTTGCCGCGCAATCGGACAGTACGCCCGCTGCTGCTCCAGTTCAAACGGCCCCTCCTGTGGCGAGGCCGTATGTGCCCAAAGTTAAGAAGGATTCTCTGCAAGTTGCGAAAACCCTTGCTATTCCTGCAATTGACAGCGCCGCACAGCTGCGCGACACCGTAGTGCCGGTACATCATTTCGATACGCTGATGGCGGGTTTAGCCGAGCGCAACGCCTTGCTCAGCAAGAAAATCGATCCTCCTTTTTATGATATAAACCCGGTACGTCCCGACCAGCAGGACGACTGGCTGATATATACAGTGGCCGGCGTATTGCTGCTGTTGGGTGTTATCCGCGCTGCGTACGTAAAGTACTTTTCCGACCTGTTCCGTGCCTTCTTTAACCCTACGCTCAGCCAGCGCCAGTTAAAAGACCAGCTTTCGCAGTCGCCTTTCCCTAACTTTTTGCTGAATGTGTTTTTCGTCATCAGCCTGGGTTTGTACTTATACCTGTTGATGAAACGCCTGGATTATCCCGTGGGCGAAAATGCCTGGATACTGATTCCTGCGCTGATCGCTTTGGTAGGCATCGTTTATTTCGTGAAATACGTGGTATTACGTTTTTGCGGCTGGCTGTTCGGCATCGCCGATCTGATAGATGCTTATGTGTTCGTACTATACCTCATTAACAAGGTGTTAGGCATATTGCTGGCGCCCTTCCTCGTATTATTAGCCTTCGGAAAGACCGAATTAGGGATGGCGATGCTATACATTTCTTTATTTTCTATAGTATTACTGGTTGTTTATAGGTATATAAGATCCTATACCCTTGTAAAGCAATACTTATCTTTCAGTAAGTTGCATTTTTTTCTTTACCTTTGCGCATTCGAAGTTGTGCCGGTGTTGATAATAACTAAGGCACTATTAAACCTAATTGGTTAACTGGTAATGTAAATTACTGCGATTGTTAACACAAGAGCAAATTACGTATGATTAAAGGCGGGCAAAAAAAAGAATTGCAAGAAAAGCAACTGTCAATCCTCATTTCCCAACCTAAGCCAGAGACAGAGAAATCCCCCTACTACGACTTAGCAAAGAAATTCAACGTGCGACTGGATTTTCATCCGTTTATTAGGGTGGAAGGTGTACCTGGCAAAGAGTTTCGTAAGCAAAAGGTTGATATTCTCAACTATACAGCTGTCGTTTTCACCAGCCGTAATTCCGTAGACCACTTTTTCAGGGTTTGCGAAGAACTCAAGCTAAAGGTTTCACAGGATTGTAAGTATTTCTGTATTACAGAGGCAGTAGCGCTGTACTTGCAGAAGTTCATACTTTACCGTAAACGTAAAGTATTTTTCGGGGCCGACGGTACCACCAAAAGCCTGCTGGACGTGATGAACAAACACAAGGAGAACGAGAAATTCCTGTTCCCCAGTTCCGACAGCCAGAAGAAAGATATTGAAGAATGGATGAAGGCGAACAAGTGCGAGTACGCAACAGCCAGCCTTTACAAAACGGTTTCGAACGATGTGAAGGACATCCTGGCCGGTACTTTGTACGATCTGATCGTGTTTTTCAGTCCTTCGGGCGTAAAATCGCTCTTCGAAAATGTTCCTAAGTTCAAGCAGAACGGTACGGCTATTGGGGCATTTGGGCCTACCACTTCGGCAGCAGTAGAAGAAGCAGGTCTTCGCCTGGATGTTAAAGCGCCGGCGCCACAGGCACCTTCGATGGTAGCAGCGCTGGAAAAATATCTGAACGACCTGGGCAAAAAATAGATTCAAACTCAGAAAAATATCATTAATTGCAGGGGAGCGGTGTAAACCGTTCCCCTGCTGCTTTTGGGGCGGCCTGTAATTTGAGGAGCTTACAATCAAAAACCGGACACTTTGATACCTGCACATACGAACAAACTGGCTGGAGAGGCCAGTCCCTATCTGCTGCAACATGCCCATAATCCCGTAAACTGGTACCCCTGGGGCGAAGAAGCGCTGAACCTGGCTGTGGAACAGAACAAACCAATACTGGTGAGTATCGGTTACGCCGCCTGCCACTGGTGCCATGTAATGGAGCGGGAAAGCTTCGAGAACGAAGCTACTGCCGCCATTATGAACAAACATTTCATTAATATTAAGATAGACCGGGAAGAACGTCCCGACCTCGACCATATATACATGGATGCCTTGCAGGCCATGAGCGGGCAGGGAGGCTGGCCGCTGAACGTATTCCTGTTGCCGAACAAGCAGCCTTTTTACGGTGGTACCTATTACCCGCCGGTAAAGGCTTACAATCGCCCATCGTGGACAGAAGTGCTGGAAGCCATCAGCCAGGCATACCGCGAGCGGCGCGGCGAGTTGGAGCAGCAGGCGCAAACCCTTACAGAACATTTACACAACTCTAATAAGTTTGGCGTAGAAGCCTCGAAAAGTGCGCTGGTACCCATAAACGAGTTGTTTAATAAAGAGCAGTGTGATACTGCCGCTACGGCCATTATGGCCCAGGCCGACAAGGAATGGGGAGGATTTGGCCGTGCGCCTAAGTTCCCGGGCACCTTTTCTATTCGTTACCTGTTGCAGTACGACCATGCATTCGGCGACGAAGCGGCCAGGAAACAGTCCCTGTTATCGCTGGACAAAATGATACAAGGCGGCCTGTACGACCAGCTGGGCGGTGGTTTTGCCCGCTACTCCACCGACGAAATGTGGCTGGCCCCGCATTTTGAAAAGATGTTGTATGATAATGCCCTTCTTATCGACGCCATGGCCGACGCGTACCAGATCACGCAGGAGCAAACTTACCTTGATACCATTCACCATACCCTTCAGTTCATTTCCCGCGAAATGACATCCCCCGATGGTGCCTTTTATGCCGCGCTGGACGCCGATTCAGAGGGAGTGGAGGGAAAGTTTTATACCTGGAGTAAAGCTGAGGTAGAGGAAGTACTGGGCGACGATGCCGAATTGTTCTGCCGGTTTTACGACATACGCGAACATGGAAATTGGGAAGAAACAAATATTTTATGGATCACCGAACCTGTAAAAGAATTTGTAGCAGGCACCGGCTTACCCATTGAAAAGCTGGAAGTTATACTGGCCGAAGGGCGCTCAAAACTCCTGCTGGCGCGAGATAAACGTATTCGTCCGGGCCTCGACGATAAAATATTATTAGGGTGGAACGCGTTATTGATTCACGCATGTTGTAAGGCGTACAGCGTAAGCGGTACGCAAGCCTACAGAGAGATGGCCGAAAAGGCAATGAACTTTGTGCTGGCGGCAATGCAACAGCCGGGCGATAGCGGGGCCCTATACCATACCTACAAAAACGGCTCTGCCAAGTACCCTGCATTCCTGGACGATTATGCGTACGTGATAAGGGCGTTGATTGCGCTGAGCGAAGTGACGGGAAATCTTTTCTACATCCGCAGAGCGAAAGACCTGACAAAGTTTGTGGAAGCGGCTTTTGGAGACGAGGACGAAATTTATTTTTATTACACGGCAACCGGTCAAACCGATGTTATCGTACGTAAAAAAGAGATTTATGATGGTGCCGTGCCTAGCGGTAACGCGGTGATGGCCTGCAACTTGTGGTATCTGTCGATCGTATTTGACCAGCGAAAATGGGCAGAGCGCGCAACCGGGATGGTTTCGGGGTTAGCGCAAACCGCCACCAGGTATCCCACCTCTTTCGGTGTTTGGGCGTCGTTACTGATGCAAATGGTGTTGGGGACGAAAGAATTAGCCGTAGTGGGTACTGATTATAAGGGCAGGATGAATGATATAAATAAAAAATATATACCGTTCAAAGTCTTACTGGGCGTGGAAAGAGAAGAAAAAGATATGCCTTTGTTAGTGGAAAGGTTTGCGGAAGGTGAAACATTAATATATTTATGCGAGCATTATGCTTGTGTTAAGCCAGTGAAATATATAGAAGAAATTATTAATTTGTAACTGAAATTGATTATTTTGCATTGAATCTATAAGAAAATTGGCTGGATATAATAAAATGTTAAAAAACTCGTTTAAATTAGTTACAAGAAGTCAGGATTGGGTTTGAAAAAGTTGGGTAAAAAGTAACTACGGATTAAAATAAATTATTACATTTGCTATCTTTCTGATAAACAACCAGGTGAAAAAAAGCGATGATTCAAGGCCGTTACGGGTTGGCAGAGATGCATCTGGCAGGTAAAAGGAAAACATATTCTAATGAAAGTCACCCTTATGAAGATTAATTATTGTAAAGGGCTTTTGGCTATACTGCTGCCTGTTCTGCTGGCAAGTTGCGGCGGCAGCAAGACTCCAAAAAATGCACAGGGGCAACTCATAGGTGTGAGCCCCAGGCCCAAGTATTATCCTCCTGTACCTTATGGAATGGTGTATGTGCCGTCCGGAACGTTTCACATGGGCCCCAGTGATGAGGACGTGAACTATTCCTTCACTGCCAGGAACAAGGCCATTTCCATCTCAGGTTTTTACATGGACGCGACCGAGATCACCAACAACGAGTACCGCCAGTTCGTAGGCTGGGTAACCGATTCTATCTCCCATGTTTTGATGGGGCACGTGAAGAATGTGGATGGCCAGGACTTTATCGACTGGAAGCAGAAGATCAACTGGAAGGACAAAGCGACCTTAGAGAAGATCGACGCGTTGTTGTATTCTGAGGCCGATCGTTTGTATGGCCGTAAGGAGATCGACGTAAATAAACTGAAGTATCATGCCGAAACCTTTAACTGGGATAAGGCTAAACTGCGTGAGAATGCAGGTAAGTCGCGCTCAACCTTCATCGAGAAGAAAGACGTGGCGATCTACCCCGATACCCTTTGCTGGATCAGGGATTTCTCGTACGCTTATAACGAGCCGATGACGAGGATGTACTTCTGGCATCCGGCTTTCGATAACTATCCTGTAGTGGGTGTAACCTGGCATCAGGCAAATGCTTTCTGCGAATGGCGCAGCCGCTTCTGGGATGACTATCGTGTTTCCAAGAAACTTTATACGGAAGATAAATTCCAGCTGCCATCTGAG
The DNA here is from genome assembly GCF_902168175.1 of uncultured Chitinophaga sp. Lineage (GTDB taxonomy): Bacteria > Bacteroidota > Bacteroidia > Chitinophagales > Chitinophagaceae > Chitinophaga. The sequence continues at coordinate 406,452 of NZ_CABHOU010000092.1, forward strand.
GCGCAATGGGAATATGCCGCACGAGGTGGTCGTGAACAGGCGCCTTACCCCTGGGGTGGTTACTACCCGCGTAACAAGAAAGGTTGTTTGCTGGCGAACTTTAAACCTGGTCGCGGTAACTATCCGGAAGATGGCGGTTTCTACACCGTACGTGCCGATGCTTACTGGCCTAACGATTATGGCCTGTACAACATGGCAGGTAACGTAGCCGAATGGACACAGGATATCTTCTACGAAAACTCCTACTCCTTTACATCAGATATGAACCCTTACCTCCGTATGGACGTTCCTGATGATGCTGCTCCAAAAATGAAGCGTAAAGCAGTTAGAGGAGGTTCATGGAAAGACATTGGTTATTTCCTGCAGAACGGTACGCGTTCGTACGAATTCCAGGACAGCGCCAAATCGTACGTAGGTTTCAGGTGTACAATTGCCTTCCTGAGCCGCTCCAAAAACGATTTCAATAAGAAGTAAGATCGAATAGCTATAGGGGTATTGAAAACCCTGCATTGCAAATCAAGTCATGAGAACACTATATTCTATAACGAGCTTTTTAACCTTTAAACAAACAAATTTTAATCTAAAATTTTGACCTATGGCTATGAATAACTCTACTGGTAAATGGCTGAACTTCGGTGTTTGTATCGGTGCATCCGTGGTAATTATCGGTGCATTGTTTAAGATCCAACACTGGCCTGGTGCCGACGTCGCCCTGATTATGGGTTTGAGCGTTGAGGCCCTTATCTTCTTCGCGTACGCTTTCGTACCAGACTCCTCTGCCCCTGCAGCCCCTGTTGCAGTAACGGTTGCCGGAGGCCCAAGTAACACAGCAGCGCTGGATAAGATGCTCCAGGAAGCAGACATTACACCCGCAAACCTGAAACGCCTGAGCGAAAACTTCCAGAAACTGGGTTCTACAGTAGAAGGAATGAAAGATGTGAGCAACGTTGTTGCTGCTACAGGCGAGTACACCGCTAAAACTAAAGAAGCTACCGCAGCTCTCGGCTCCGTAACAAATGCTTACACCAGCGCCGCTGCCGCAGTTGCTTCCTTTAATACTGCTTCAGATTCTACCAGGACGTTCCACGAACAAGTGCAGGTAATGACCAAAAACCTCGCTTCTCTGAACGCGATATATGAACTGGAACTGCAGGATACCAACAATCACCTGAAAGCAATGAACACGTTCTACAGCAACCTGCTGAGCGCGTCTCAGGCGATGACAAACAGTGTTGACGACGCCAAAAAGACACAGGAGCAAATCTCCCTGCTGGCGAAGAACCTGGGTAACCTTAATACCGTTTACGGTAATATGTTGACTGCAATGCAAGGCAGATAAGGTATCGCATATAGATTGGAACAAAGACATTAATCTAAAATTTGTAAACAACTATGGCACTACCTAAAGACCCCAGGCAGAAGATGATCAACTTCATGTACCTGGTCTTAACGGCGATGCTGGCGATGAACGTATCGGCAGAAATCCTAAACGCATTCGACATAGTAAACGATTCAATTATAACATCAAATAGTTCTTTAACAGGTAAAAACGACCTCACTTACAAACAGTTCGAAAAGCAACTGGCTGCTGATGCCGCCAAAGCCGGTCCTTATAAAAAGAAAGCGGACGAAGCTAAAAAAGTATCTGCTGATGCAGTAGCTGAAATCGAACGACTGAAAGAAGAGATCATTAAAGAAAGCGGTGGCCGTAAACCAGATGGCGATCTGAAAGGAAAAGACAACCTGGACGCTGCTACCCGTGTAATGGAAAACCGCAAGGAAGGTAATAAATTGCAAAAGCGTCTTGAAGAAACACGCGCAAAATTCCTCAGCCTTGTGAGCGCCAAACACAAAACTGACCTGGAAAAAACACTTCCGCTGAAGATCGAGATCGGTCACGCGAAAGTTGGTCATGGTGGTCCTGCCAAAACATGGAGCATCTACCACTTTAACATGGTACCTACCATCGCAGCGGTAACAATCCTCTCTAAATTCCAGAACGACATCAAAAACTCTGAGTCGCTCGTTATCGACGGATTGTTAAAAGAAATCAGTGAAGAAGACTTCGTGTTCGACCAGCTGGACGCACTCGTGTCTTTGAACTCAAAAAACCTGACAGAAGGCCAAACGCTTACCGCGCAGATCGCCATGGGTGCCTACAGCAGTACTGTAACCCCAACGATCACTGTTAACGGTCAAAGTGTGGAAGCTGTAAACGGTAAAGGTACTTTCTCTATCCCGGTTTCGGGCCTTGGTGAAAAAACCATCTCCGGTACAGTGGTACTCACCAAACCAAACGGTCAGCGTGTAGAAAAAAGCTTCTCTGAAACGTATAATGTAGGCGCTACCGCTACTGCAATTTCTGCAGATAAGATGAACGTGCTTTACATAGCAGTACAGAACCCGATCTCTATCACTGCTGCCGGCGTACCTGCGGAAAGCGTAGTTGCTTCAATTGAAGGCGGTGGTGGACGTATCGAGAAGAAAGGTGCAGGCCAGTTTATGGCCACTGTAACTTCTCCCGGTACCTGCAAAATCGTGGTAAGTGCTACTGTAGACGGTAAAGTGAAAACACTGGCATCTAAAGAATACCGCGTAAAGAACATCCCGGATCCTGTTACAATGATCGGATTCTCTAAAGGTGGTCTTGTTAAAACGGCGGAATTCAAACAGCAGCAGGGTGTAAGAGCTGTACTTGAAAACTTCGAATTCGAAGGTGTTAAATATGATGTAGTTGGTTTCCGTATCGGTATCGACGCAAGAGGTAAGGATTATGTGGACGAAGTAGCTTCTTCAGCCTACTTCCCTGGTCCTGCCAAAAGCGCACTGCAGTCTGTGAAACCTGGCGACAAAGTATATATCGAAAATATCAAAGTAAAAGGTCCGGACGGCAAAACCCGTGATATGCCGTACGGTATGACCTTCACTTTAAACTAAATAAAGTATAAACCGAATGGTTATGCGAGCAGATATGATTAAAAACATTGGTTTAGGCACATTGTTGCTGACATTCTTAGCCACATCGGATGCTGATGCGCAAAGGCGCAGGCGCGCTACTACAGATACGCCGCCTCCTACCGAGCAGGCCCCGGTTACCAACCCTGCCACCGGCAACACGGTAACTACTCCTGCCTCTTCGGGTAATGCACCGGCATCTACCGGCGCTCCTATCGGAGAACCGGCACCGGCTGTATCCGATACGCCGCGCAAGTCGCTGCGTGTAGACGGAGTTGTAGAAAAAAGGCTGAACGCGGAGCGTACGCCAATTGCCTACGACTACATCCGCGAGGATGACCGTTTCTGGGAAAAGAAGATCTGGCAGGTAATCGATGTGCGCGAAAAAATGAACCTTCCCTTCCAATATAACGTGGAAGACGAAAGTGGCGTAAACCAACTGTTCATCAATATCCTCGTAGAAGCCATCAAAAATAATGAGGTAGAAGCTTTCAACCCGATCGACGACCGCTTTAGCACCAAGATGACCTACCAGGAAATCCAGACTAAAATGGGTGGTGAAGAAAGGACCGTGCGCAGCATCGACCCTGTAACAGGGGCCGAAACAATGGTGACCACACGCGACGAATTCAACCCGCTCACCGTAAAGCAGTTCAAAGTGAAGGAAGTTTGGGTGTTCGATAAAGAGGCCTCTGCACTTAAAGTGCGTATCCTTGGCATCGCGCCGCTCATGTCGAGGTTAAACGAAGACGGTTCGTTCCGTGCCTCCGTGCCCCTCTTCTGGGTTTACTACCCCGACCTGCGCCCTGTACTGGCTAAGTACGACGTGTACAACCAGAACAACGACGCATCTACTATGAGCTGGGAAGACCTTTTCGAAATGCGCTTCTTCGCCAGCTACGTAGTGAAGGAAAACAACACCTACAACCGTGAGATCCGCCACTACATCAAAGACGGTGTAATGCAGCTCCTCGAAGGCCAGTCTGTCAAAGACAAAATCTTCAACAAGGAGCAGGACCTCTGGCAGTACTAATCGTGTAACGTCAAATCCTGTATAGAGAAGCTGTCCCGCATGGGGCAGCTTCTTTTTTTTGTTTATTTTAGAGGAGATATGGATATCGATAAACTCAGGCCTGCCATATATGCAGTAGTTGATCTTCCCCCGCAGCAATGGGAAGAAATGGCCGCCTGCTGGGAACCTGTGCAGTTCAAACGGAAGGAAGTGATCACAGCGGCCGGCGAAGTAGAGCGTTACGCCTATTTCGTGCTGGAAGGTGTACAAAGAGCTTTCTTCCTGGAAGGGGATAAAGATGCAACATTGGTGTTCAATTATACCGGCTCTTTCTCCGGGGTTATCGACTCGTTCTTTTTACAACAACCCTCACGTTACTACCTCGAAACCCTCACCGCCTGCCGTTGCCTGCGCTTATCGTTTGCCGACCTTACCCGGCTGATGGACAAATATCCCCTTATCGAACGCTGGGTGCGCATCGGTACTACGGCAGCTCTTTCGGGTGTAATGGAAAGGCATATAGAAATGCTCACCAGTAATGCGGAGCAGAAATTCCGGAAGCTGCTTACCCGCAGCCCGCACGTACTGCAAATTATACCGCATAAATACCTCGCTTCTTACCTCGGCATTGACCCTGCAACCTTTTCTAAGTTGATGGGCTCTGTGCGCCTCTAAAGCAGCCTTTTTCTAAAATGTTGGTCTGCACCAAGATTTTGCTTAGGCGTGCTTGCTACCTTTGTTGAAACAAATCATGGTATGAGAACATTTAACCGCCTGGAACTTCTTTCTGCTTTACAATCCGATGTAAACCGCATCGAATCGGTAGTGAAAGATGAAATATCCGGCTTAACCCCCAACATTCTTTTGCAGTCTCCGGCTCCTGATAAATGGAGCATTGCGCAATGCCTGGAACACCTGAACGGGTATGGACGTTATTATCTCCCGCAGCTCGACGCAGCCATCGCCGGTGGTGCATTACAAAAAACGATACCGCCGGCGGTGTTCAAAAGCAGTTGGCTTGGTAATTATTTTACCAACATGATGAAACCGCAGGCTGATGGGGCGCTTAAATCAAAAATGCAATCGCCCAGGGATAAGGTTCCGCAGTCCAAGCTAAATACATCGGCCGTGCTCGATGAATTTATGGACCAGCAGAAACAACTCACAGCATTATTACAGCGTGCAGAGAAGGTAAATATTCAAAAGCTACCAGTGCCCACATCACTTAGTAAATGGATCAAACTGTCTGCAGGCGACACTTTCCGCTTCCTCATTGCGCACGAACAAAGGCACTTACTGCAGGCATTACGCGCTAAGTCTGCCATTACAGGTGCAAAGGGAGTAACCCCGGCTATTCTCCTGGCTATCTAAAAGGGCTACAGTAAAGCGTTTTATCGGATTTTATGTGTTGTAACAAGTGTGTAAGATAGCGTTGAGATTTGGCATGATAACAAGCCCTTAACATAGAGATAATCAAGCCATCGCTATTTTTATATTGTACTCGGGCACACGCTGAAAGTGAGGCTGGTACACGCATAACGCCGATACTCCACCGGTGGTTCCGGTATTCTAAATATCTGTGTCTTTTAATGGTTAACTTGGGGAATGAGCCTGGTTTTACAACCGGGCTCCCTTTTTTAGTGGCGGTGTTAACGTGGTTATGCAGGCGTGTCTTTTGCTTTATCTTCTTTGTGAAAGTACTCCCAAACTATCTTTCCTTTTGCAACGCCTATCTCCTTCACCAAATCGTCCTGCGAAAGCAGTTTTACCTTCGCTACAGAGCGGAATGTTTGCAGTAATTGGGTGGCCGTGTTTTCTCCAATGCCTTTAATGCCCTCCAGCTCATTCTTAAATGTGCCTTTGCTACGTTTCTGGCGATGGAAGGTAATACCAAAGCGGTGTACCTCGTCGCGTATGCGCCTGATCAGTTTCAGGCTTTCGCTGTCATACGGCAGTTTAATGCTGTCTTTATCTCCGGGGAAAAATATCTCTTCTTCGTTTTTAGCCAGGCCCACCACCGTCATACTGCCGATAAGGTCCAGTTTGCGGATGCTGTCCAGCGCGGCACCTAACTGGCCCTTACCGCCATCTATGATGACGAGCTGTGGTAACGGCTGCTGTTCTTCCAGCAACCTGCGGTAACGGCGAAACACCACCTCGCTCATAGAGGCGAAGTCGTTAATTCCCTCAACTGTTTTAATGTTGAAGTGGCGGTAGTCCTTTTTGGAGGCAATACCATCTTTAAACACCACGCATGCGGATACCGGGTAACTACCCTGGAAGTTCGAGTTATCGAAACATTCAATATGCACCGGCAGTTCCTGCAACTCCAGGTCGGCCTGTAGTTTATAGAGTACGTTCTTTTTCTCCATATCCGTCTTGCCTTCGAGGTGCAGTATCTTCTTTTTGTACAGCTCTTCGCGGAAGTAATTCACGTTTTTGGAGGAAAGGTCCAGCAGCTTCTTTTTATCGCCGCCTTTTGGTACCGTAACCGTTACCTGTTCTTCAGGATAACTTACCTCAAATGGTACGATGATCTCTTTTGCCAGGCTGCTGAAAGCTTCGCGCAGGTAGGATATAGCGTAAGGAAGTACTTCCTCGTCCGTTTCCTCCAGCTTCTTTTCCAGTGTAATGGTTTTGGTATCGGCGATGGTGCCGTTAAGTACGCGGAGGTAGTTTACGTAGGCGTGGTTACCCTCACTCAGTACGGTAAATACATCTACATGACCAATCCGGCTGTTAACGATAGCCGATTTGGATTTATACTCCTGCAGGCTTTCGATCTTTTTCCGCATAATCTCCGCTTTCTCGAACTCCATGTTCATGGCGTGTGCCTGCATTTGTTCGCGAAACATATTCAGTACGGGCGAGAGGTTGCCGCGAAGTATTTCTTTTACCTGCTGCAGGCCCTCACGGTAATTATCTTCTTCCTGCAAACCTTCGCAGGGGCCTTTACAGTTGCCAAGATGGTATTCCAGGCACACTTTATACTTCCCCTTTTTTACATTCTGCGGCGAAAGGTTAAGGTTACAGGTGCGTAGCGGAATGTTATAGCGGATAATATCTAAAAGCTCGCGCACACGGCCTACGGAGGTAAATGGTCCGAGGTATTCCGACCCGTCTTTAATAAGGCGGCGGGTAAGAAACACCCTCGGGAAAGATTCATGTTTGATCACGATAAAAGGATAACTCTTATCGTCCTTCAGGTCGATATTAAACTTGGGCCGGAACTGTTTTATCAGGGAGTTCTCCAACAGGAAGGCGTCCTGCTCGGAGTCTACGATGGTAAACTCTACATGGTGGATGTTCTCCACCAGTTTACGTGTTTTATAGTTGTCGTGATTCTTAACGAAGTAGGAACTTACCCGCTTGCGGAGATTAATAGCTTTGCCCACGTACAGCAGTTCGTTACTTTCGTTAAAGTACTTGTATATACCTGCCTGGGTAGGTATGGTGTGCGATATTTGAGAAAACTCTGCTGCGGTCATACTTTACTACTTGTTTTGCTGTCCAAACTGAACGATCACTTCCATTTGCTCTTCTTTCAAAAACAATACCTTCTGTACAGTAATAATGCGCATTAGTTTGTTGTGCTCATAATGCAGGTCTTGTTTAAACCGGTACAGCATATTACTTGCGGAAGAGGTAATGTCGGCGGAGCGCAGCTGCTGTTGTTTATCAACGTTCAGGATTACCTGCGAGGGGCGGGTTTGTTTGCCCTTAGCCATATACATCACCGAGGTGTCGCCATTAAACGCGTTGGCGATTTTAGCCTCGCTGTAGGCGTCGTACAAGGAGGGCTTACTGATGTCCGCATCCATAAATGGCTGGAACAGGGAGTTAATGGCAGCGGTATCTGCTACCATAATCGTATCGGTTAGGCCGTTGAGCGTTACTATTTTTTGGATAGATGGGCGCTGTTGCTTCAATTGTGCGGCCTCTTCCCTGAAAATCCGTTTCAGGTCCCGGTAACTGCGGGTAGATGGGTGCGGCTGTTCCGGGCCGGTGCAGGCGGTTACTCCAATCAGCATTCCTATCAGCGAAAACCAGGCTAATGATCTCATAACCGCAAAATTAGGGAAACTAAGCCATCCCCGCGGTGTTAACACCGTCTTAAAAAAATAATGCGCCGTAAACACGGCGCATCTGATGCATGAGCAAATCTGTCGAGAGCACTAAAGCGTTAGGCCAACCCTGAAGGTGATGCGGCCGAAAGTATATTTATCAAAAGCGGCTTGTTCCGCCTCAAATCTCGTTTTTACTATTCCCTTCACATCGCTGTACTGGTATCCTGCACTGATAATAAATGAGCGCCGGACGCTGGCGCTGAACTTTTGTCCGATACCACCTTCGAAAACTACTCCAGGCTTGTCCTGTTTAAACTTTTCGTACGTAGTTTCCATCTTTACCAGATGTGAAAAACCTGCATTTCCATAAATGAAGGGCGTAATTTTTTTATCCAGCAGATCATAACGAACGTCTGCGAAGATGGGTATTACGCTTATGTCGGGAAACTGTTTTTCTTCAACATCTATCAGCATACTACCTAAATAATAATGCTGATAACCAATCCCGATCCCTACCGAATACTTATGCTGGAAACGATAACCGAGAACTGTTTTTATCGAGATCCCGGTTTCGTTCCCGTAAAGCATTCCTGTTTCCGTAATATTATAAAGAACGTTTTTCCGCTTGCCGGAATTCGTTTGTGCATTACTGTTATTAACATTTATACTCAATACCAGTGTTAAACATAAGCCAGCGGCCAGTTTTACGAGATGCTTCATAAGTACTACTTTACATCTGTAACAGGTATTTTACTCAGTAGTTTAGGCTTTTGTAAATCGGTATAGCTGTATTGATATAATCCATCTTTAGCACTTACCAGCAACACATCATTGTATGGGATTACGTCATAGGTTTCTATGCCTTCGAGCAATTTAACGGTCTTTATGTCTGTAGTATTGCTCGCATCCAAAAACTTTAATCCGAATTTTCCTTCGCAGATAAATAGTTTACCATTATCAATGCCTAATCCCCAGGGATTTTTCATTGGGTAAGTTTTAATCAGGAAGGGTGCTTCTACATTTTTTACGTCTACTACTTCCAGTTGATTCGTAAACCCCTGGCATGCTGAGCCTGATCGCAGCGTTACATAAGCTTTATCATCTTCTACCACCACAGGATCGCAGCTACGTACATGCGAAAACGTTCCTTTTAAAACCGGTGCCGTTGGGTTGCTGGCATCCATAATGTACATGCCCGCATTAGCGCCTACGAAAAGGTAGTTTTTATAGGGGAACAGTGTTTCGATACCAAAAGCTACTTTCGTTGTGTTCGCAAATTGCGGGTTGTCCGGTTGCTGGATGTTATAGGCTTTGATCTCCGCATTGTCGATCAGGTACAACGTGCTGTTCATCACGGTAAAACGAGACATCGATCCGCCCTTTGCTACAGCGCTGTAGTTCGATTTGGCGCTGGCATTTTGGAGCGTAACGCTGTTCGCATCTGAATACATTACCGGTCCGCCTGTTGGTATGGATGAGCAGTCCAGTTGATAAACTGTGTCCCGCGCCAGGTAGTCAACTATCAGGGAATCACGCACCTGCGTAAACTGGTAGTTGTATCGTACATCGTATACGTTTTCTACCCGCTTGTTCAGCTTCACATTGACAGGGTCTGTAATGTCAAACACCACCAGGTCCATAAAACTATCCGCATATAAGGCATTGCCCGATACAGCCAGGTCTACATTGCCCGGAATGTTAATAAACGAAATTTGTTTAGGGGCCGCAGGGTTCCGGTTATCGAAAACGTGAATCCCTTTGTTCAGCTCATTTAAAAAAATGTAACTGCCCTTTATATAAATTTTCCCCGGGTGATGCACTTCGGTTGCAGCCACCATCCGCACATCTGCTCTCACATCGGTCAGCGATTTCCTCACCGCAGTATAAATAGTAGCCGGTAGTTCTCTTTTGCACGTATCCTTTACGCAACCCTGAAAGGCTGTCCCCATCACTACAATTACCGGAATTAAAAATGACTTGTAGAAAGCATTCATGGGCTGGGTAATTTGATAGTTAAACGGGGGAGGGAAATGAAAAGTTACAGTGAAGGGAAAAATCTCTTTGTAATTGAAAAACAATTGGTTGGAAAGAGGGCGACTATCTGTAAAACTTATCTTGTACTGCTCGAAATAAAAAGCCCCGGCGTTGCGGCTGGGGCTATATTTTAGGTAGATGTGTTACTTTATACCAGTATGTTGCCTGTCATTTCTTTTGGAATAGGCAAGCCCATAAAATGGAGGATGGTAGGAGCGATGTCGCCCAGTTTACCGCTTTTAACGGTGCCTTTAAAATCATTGCTGATGATGAACAGCGGTACCAGGTTCAGCGAGTGGGCGGTGTTTGGTGTACCGTCGGGGTTGATCATGAAGTCGGCGTTACCGTGATCGGCTGTCAGGAAAACGGTATAATCGCTGGCCAGGGCAGCAGTCACCACACGGGCCACGCAGTTGTCCACCGTTTCTACTGCTTTTACCACCGCGGGCCAAACACCTGTGTGGCCTACCATGTCGGCATTAGCGAAGTTCAGACAAACGAAGTCGGCGCTCCTGGCGAGCAGTTCCGGAACAATGAGGTCGGCCAGTTCGTTGGCGCTCATTTCCGGCTTCAGGTCGTAAGTAGCTACTTTGGGCGATGGGGCCAGCAGCCTTCTTTCGCCGATGAACTCGATTTCGCGGCCACCGGAGAAGAAGAATGATACGTGCGGATATTTTTCCGTTTCGGCAATGCGGATCTGGGTGCGGTTGTTTTGCTCCAGCACTTCGCCGAGCGTCATATTCAGGTTATCGTTCTCAAAAATCACGTGTACGCCGTGGTACGATTTGTCGTACTCGGTCATGGTAGTATAGTTGAGCGCCAGCGGGTGCATGCCTGCTTCCGGGAAAGCCTCCTGTGTAAGTACCTGTGTAATTTCGCGGCAGCGATCCGTACGGAAGTTGAAGCTGATTACTGCATCGCCGGGCTGTATAACGGCTATTGGCGTTGCGCCGTTTTCAGAAACGATGATGGGTTTAATGAATTCGTCGGTCACCCCTTCTGCATAAGAGGCTTTGATAGCGGTGAGCAGGTCTTGCGTGTAAGTGCCTGTGCCGTGTACGAGTGCATCGTAGGCCAGTTTTACTCTTTCCCAGCGTTTGTCGCGGTCCATGGCGTAGTAGCGGCCGGTAACCGTGGCTATTTTGCCGGTGGTGGCTGCCAGGTGTTGCTGCAGGTCTTCGATATAACCCAAACCGCCTTTAGGATCGGTGTCGCGGCCATCGGTAAACGCGTGTATATATACGTTAGGCAGGCCTTTGTCTTTGGCGATCTGCGTGAGTGCTTTCAGGTGATTGGTGTGAGAGTGAACACCGCCATCGCTTACGAGGCCCATCAGGTGAAGGGCTTTACCGTTAGTGAGGGCATAGTTCATTGCGTTCTGGAGTACCGGGTTGGCGGCCAGCTCGCCGGTGCGAACGGCTACGTTAATGCGCTGAAGCTCCTGGTATACTATACGGCCGGCACCGAGGTTCAGGTGACCAACTTCTGAGTTGCCCATCTGGCCTTCAGGCAAACCTACATCTTCACCACAGGTAATAAGCGTACTATGCGGATATTGCTGGTATAAAGCGCTTACAAAAGGAGTTTTAGCGTGTGCAATGGCGTCTGCAGCGGGTACCTGCCCCTGGCCCCAGCCATCCATAATGATCAAAATTGCTTTCTTATTTTCCATACAATATCCTGGCTTTTAATATTTAATTATGAGGTCGTGAAATTATACAAAAATCGGATGACTGTTAGCAGTTAGTTATTACAGCGCTCAACTCCCTAAAGTTTACCTACACGAAAAAATATCCGGCGTTCACCTCCAAAACTATTACATGCCAAATACTTTATATAGTTTCGGCGCTGATTTATATAGCACAAAGGTGGCATTTATTAGGCTGATGCTGTGTTTGGCATGCTTTTGGCTCCTTGCATAACCGATAAAAAGTATATTAAACGAACGGACATGAAAAAGATAATTTTTGTACTCACCTCTCTGGTACTGGCGGGAATGTTCGCAGCATTCACCATTTTCGCCGCACCTTTCGACGATGTGGTAAGTGCAATTAGAAAAGGCGATGCAGCAGGATTGTCTCGTTTTATGGATAATTCTATAGATATCACCATGTCTGGTAAGTCGGCTTCTTACAGCAAGGCACAGGCGGAGATCATTCTGAAAGACTTTTTTGCCAAAAACCAGGTTAAATCAATAGAGATCATCCATAAAGTGGAGAGTAATAACGGTTCTGTAATGGCTGTAGGTAACATGACTACGTCAGGCGGCAACTACCGTACTACCATTTATGTGCTGAAAAAAGGCAATAATACCGTACTTAACGAGCTTAAATTCGAGAATAAATAAACAAAAAGTTGAAATTAATTGTAAAAGCCCCCGGTGCTTCGCTAGTAATTGCGAAGCACTTTTTATTTTTGGGCCTGCGATCAAAAGAATGATTATGAACGAGCATGCACTTACGGCCTTTATTACAGCCGCCCTGGCGGAGGATATTGGCACTGGCGACCACAGCACACTGGCCTGTATTCCTGCTTCTGAAAAGGGGAAAGCGGTGTTGAAGATAAAAGAGAACGGTGTACTGGCCGGTATGGAAGTGGCGGAGGCCATCTTCCGGCACCTCGATCCCGGAACAGTATTTATCCCTTTAAAGAAGGATGGGGAAGCCATGACGGCCGGAGAAACGGCTTTTGAAGTGAGTGCCACCGTGCATACGCTCTTATCCGGCGAGCGGCTGGTGCTTAACTGTATGCAACGTATGAGCGGCATTGCCACGCTTACCCGCACCTATACCGAAAAACTGAAAGGTTATCATACCCGCATACTCGATACGCGCAAAACCACACCTAATTTCCGTATGTTGGAAAAAGAGGCGGTGCGCATTGGGGGCGGTGTAAACCATCGTATGGGGCTATACGATATGGTGATGCTGAAAGACAACCATATCGACTTTGCAGGAGGAATTACCGCAGCAGTGGAGCGTACGGTTGCCTATCTGCAGAAAAACAACCTGCCCTTGCAGATAGAAGTGGAAACCCGCACGCTGGCCGATGTGGAGGAAGTGCTGAAAGTGGGCAGGGTGCATCGTATTATGCTGGACAATTATCCCCCGGCGCAGATAACGGAGGCGCTGGCACTGATCAAAGGCCGCTATGAAACGGAAGCTTCCGGCGGTATTACCCTCGCTAACCTGGAGGAATATGCCAAAACAGGGGTAGACTTTATTTCTGTGGGTGCTATCATTCATCATGCGGTGAGCCTGGATTTAAGCCTGAAAGCGGTTACTCAATAATCTCAAAAACAGTTTTCTGAAAAAGATACTCATCATCATTAACCGTAAAGCGGGTACCGACAGGGAAAAGCGGATGGAACAGCATATTCGCCAACACCTCCCCGCCGATCAGTTTTCTGTTGCCGTTAAACATCTTGAATACCTGGGTCATGGTGCCGACCTTGCGAGAGAAGCCGTGAACGATGGTGTACACACCGTAGTAGCGGTAGGTGGCGATGGTTCCATAAACGAAATTGCCCAGGGACTTGTGGGTTCAGCTACTGCGCTGGCTATAGTGCCCCGTGGTAGCGGCAACGGACTGGCCCGCGCGCTGAAAATCCCGCTGGACGTTCCTAAAGCGCTGGCGTTGGTGGCAGTTAACAAACAGTTACCCATGGATGTGGCTTATGCCAACGAGCACCTGTTCCTGAGTAACGCCGGCGTAGGTTTTGACGCATTAATAGCAGATCGTTTCCGGCATAGCAAAAAACGTGGACTGGTTAATTACGCCCGTCTTATCATTGGTCACTTCCGTCGTTACAAACCGGAGGCGTATGATATGCAGATAGATGGGGGAGATAAAAAGATGTCCGCGTTCCTGCTTACAGTGGCCAACGGCAACCAGTTCGGGTACGAATTCAAAATAGCACCGCCTGCCAGCGTGTTCGATGGCTGGCTGGATATATGCGTAGTGAAGCCCGTCCGCTTCTGGGATTTGCTGCCCATCAGCATCAGGTCGCTGGCTGGTAATATCCATAAAAGCGGTTACATGCAGCATGAAAGAGGGAAGGAGATAGTGGTAAGCAGCCCCGGGCTCGACAGTTTGCAGGTAGATGGCGATGCGGTGGAGTTGAAAGGAAGTGAGGTCCGCTTTCACATAGTTCCTGCCGCTTTACGTATTATTGTACCATAATTAAAAGGATCCATTATGAGCAAGAAGAAACATTCCAACCCAGGTGGTATTGTGTTTTCCACCAATCCCGATTTTTCATATGAGTCCGATAACCAGGAAGATCAGGATACCTTGCCGCCTGCAGAGCAGCGACTGAAGGTTATATTGGATAAAAAACAGCGGGCTGGTAAAGTAGTAACGCTGATAGAAGGTTTTGTGGGTAAATCGGAAGACCTGGAAAAGCTGGGTAAAGACCTTAAAACCAAATGTGGCGCCGGCGGCAGTGCTAAAGATGGGATAATACTGGTACAGGGCGATTACCGCGAAAAAGTAGTGAAGTGGCTGCAAGACTGGGGTTATAAAGCGAAATAGAAATATCTTATTAAGTTGATAAACAAAAGGGACAGTCCGGAAGGATTGTCCCTTTTTTATTGCCGTCTGTTTATGGCTGAAAGTAGTGTCGGCTTAATGGTGATTGCCCGGGATAAGGCCGCTGCGGTTCGGCATTATCTTACCAGATATCTTCTGGTCCATAGGATCGTTTAGGCAGCCTTGTACCATCCTTTAACGATCCTTGCTATATTATAGGTTAATACTTCGTAGATCTAAGGTTCATTCTAGGTTGATTATAGGTCATTTAACCTAGAATGAACCTAGGATGAACCTAGAATGAACCTAGAATGAACCTTAAACGGAGCAGGGATGTAGCCGGGATCTGCCTGGGATGAGGCAGGCTGGGTCTTGTCCGGTCTTGTCCTGCTATAGGTTTACACCTGTTGTTAGGAAATACTGAATTTGGTTTACAAAGAATCTTGATTGTCCTGAAGCCGGTTTACGGGTTTCAGGAATAGTCCTGTTGGAGGTTGACACCTGGTCTTGTCCTGCTATAGGTTTGCACCTGTTGTTAGGAAATACTGAATTTGGGTTACAAAAATTTTGATTGTCCTAAAGCCGGAAGAGGTGCGGCGCTTGTCCTGTGTGTTTTTTGAAGAACTGGGTAAAGTTTCCCGGGGCGTCGAAGCCCAGGCAGTCGGCGATCTCCGAAATTTGCCAGTCTGTATGCTTCAGTAGTAGTTTGGCTTCCAGGGTGATGCGGTGTTTGATATGTTCACTGGCGTTTTTGCCCGTAGCGGTTTTTACGCTGGCGTTAAGGTGATTGGGATGAACGTGAAGCTCAGCGGCAAAGGCTTTGACGGTTTTGAGTTGAAGCTGCGTGTGCAGTGACTGGATAGGGAATTGTTTCTCCAACAAACTCACAAACCGTTTGGTGAGCATGTGGGATGCATTGATTGTTGTATGGGCCGGGGCTTCCGCATTTACCTGCCGTTTGGCCTTTAACATTAACAGTTTAATATAGATGCGAATCGCTTCTTCCCGGAATGGATCTTCCGAATCAAATTCCAGTTTTAATTGTGTAAATATGGATTCGAAGTATCGCGCTTCTGCTTCTGTAAGGTTAACAACGGGGTTGCCGCCGGTTGTAAACATAGGGTGATTAAGTACTTCTTCCCTGTCCTGTGGTGCGTCTTCAAACAATTCCTCCTTAAAAATACAATAGTAGCCATCCTGTTCTGCTTCGTCGTCCGGCATCCATGTTTTTAAGTCGGTGGGGTTTATGAACATGAGTACCGGCGGCTTTATATGGTATTCGTTATGGCCAAGCCTGAAGTGTCCCGGCCCGGCGGTGATGAGCGATATTTTAAAATAATCGCGCCTGCTGGCAGCAATATCATGCCTGCAGTTGTAATCTCTTCTGGAATGGACGCTAAAGTAGCGATCAGTAAAAACTGCTTCGCTGATATCATGTATAGATTTGTTTAATATAATCGAGTCTTGGCTAAGGTCATCCATTTTTAAGATGGATATTCTATTTGGAGATTTAAATTTTCCAGACATGATCCAAATTTATCTGTTTTTACTTCTATTTGCTTACATTATAATTAAATAGTATAAAATAGTCGTGTTAAGGGATTGTGATCAAAAAGTTAACAAAATGCAAATTTGTTGCAGTTTTTGATTTGTATAATCAAAAAAGAATGGGCATCTTGGAAGTCCTTCCACTTTATCAACCAAAATTTATATGGCTACCCCTTACGCCTGCAACTTTGGAGAAGACACCTTCTCCAAAGCAGGCGAGTCTAAAGTGCCTATTTGGTAAATACGAATTCGATTTCTCCAAAGCCCGGTTCCAATATTTCATTATCTTCTTTTTCGATTTTCAGTCGTCCGTCTGGCAGTACATCGCGTATGGTGGCCTGGAAAAGTTCGCCGTCCTTACGATAAAAGGCTGGTTCGTTAAAGCGGAAAAGCCTGCTTTTATATTCCTCCAGCATTTCATTCATCCTTTCCGGCTGTAGTTGGCGGTAGCGCTTGTCCAGGAATGCACATAGTTCCTTTGCCAGTTCGATCGAATCCCATTCACGGCCGGTAATTTGCCGGAGCGATACAGGGTTTGCCAGCTCTTCGGGAAACCGGGGTGCGTTTATGTTGATGCCGATGCCCACTATGGCATATTGCCATATGCTGCCGCGTAATATATTTTCTATGAGTATGCCGGCTGCCTTTCTGTCACGCCAATAAATATCATTGCTCCACTTAATAGAGGTTTCGTCGCCGGCATAGTGTGCGAAAAAGTCGCAGGCGCCGAGGGCTACGGCCATACTAAGCATGAACTGCTGCGGGAGTTGTAATGCAGGCTGTAACACGGTTGTGAGCATAATATTCTCACCCGGAGGGCTGTGCCAGGCTTTACCGCGCTGGCCTTTACCCGCTGTTTGCTCCATGGCAAACCAGGCGGTTCCCTCTGCCACAGGGCCTTCATTGAGCCGGGCCATGGCATAGTTATTGGTGCTGTCTACACTGTCTAAAACATTAAAATATTCTCCGATCACGTTCGTCTACATAATTAGTTGAGAGAGCAAAGTAACGGATTTTAACATTTCCGAAAGTGGTGTGGGGGGCTGACATAATGTTATCACCTGATTACGCATATGATATTTCAGCTATTGTTTTAGTAATTTTGATAATTAAAGATTATTTTTAACGAAAACAAGGAATTTATTGGCACCCTTAACCATTCTGAATACGAGGAAAAAGGCGGTTAACCGCATCACTAGGAACAGTAAGATTTTTACAACTATCATTAAGGCCATCCAGGAAAAAAAAGGAGAGAATATCGTATCTCTCGATCTTCGCAAGATTCCTGAAGCTGTTGCTGACTTCTTTATCTTATGTGAGGCCAATTCCACTAACCAGGTTAAAGCAATCGCAGACTTTGTTGAGGATGAGGTGAAAAAGAGTATAGATGAAGACCCTTACAAACACGAAGGATATACCGGGCAACAATGGATACTGGTTGATTATGTAAATGTCGTGGTCCATGTCTTTCAGCCTGAAACACGTAAGTTTTACAGCCTGGAGGAAATGTGGAGCGATGCCGAGCGCATGGACCATTTAGGATAGATTTTGTGCGGATTGAACAAAAAAGCCTTAATATTATTATAATACCGATTGCAAAAACAAACGCGCTAAGGAGCGAAGATCATGGAAAAAGGAGGCAACAATTACTCAAAGGGATCAGAAAAATCTCCAAAAAAAGGACCAAAGTTCAATATATACTGGGTTTATGCCTTCATTGGTGTGGCCTTGCTGGCGATGAACGTCTTTTTCGATTTTCATCCCCAACCCGAAAATATAAGTTTTCAGCAATTTGAAGCTAACTACCTTCAGAACGGAGACGTTGACAAGTTGATGGTAATTACCAACAAAAAATATGTTGAAGTCTATATTAAGAAGGACAAGCTGAAAGAACCGAGGTTCGAAAAAGTGGCTAAAGGCCGCTGGGGAGCTGATAATCCTGGCCCGCACTTCAAGTTTAATATTGGAAGCGACGAGGGATTTAAAACTGACATGGACAGGGCGCAGGCGAATTTGCCGGTGGATAAACAGGTAAATGTGTATTACGACGAGCGATCAAACTGGTTCGACCAGCTTGCGCCGTTGCTACTGCCAGTGATCCTGATTATTGGTCTGTGGGTATTACTTATGCGTAAGATGGGCGGTCCTGCAGGCGGAAGCGGCGGTCCCGGAGGCATCTTTAACATCGGTAAATCCAAAGCTACTTTGTTCGATAAAGGCACCCGCGTAAACATTACGTTTAACGATGTGGCAGGCCTCGACGAAGCCAAGGTAGAAGTAATGGAAATCGTGGATTTCCTGAAGAACCCGAAAAAATACACCGCATTAGGTGGTAAAATACCCAAAGGCGCATTGCTGGTAGGTCCTCCGGGTACGGGTAAAACCCTGCTCGCGAAGGCTATGGCCGGTGAGGCCCAGGTGCCTTTCTTCTCTATGTCCGGTTCCGACTTCGTTGAACTGTTCGTAGGTGTGGGCGCCAGCCGTGTACGTGATCTGTTTAAACAGGCACGTGAAAAAGCACCTTGTATTATCTTCATCGATGAAATAGACGCCATTGGCCGCGCACGTGGTAAAAACATGATGATGAGCAATGACGAACGGGAGAACACCCTTAACCAGCTGCTGGTAGAGATGGATGGTTTTGGTACCGACAGCGGTATCATCATCCTGGCCGCCACCAACCGTCCGGATGTACTGGATAGTGCGCTGCTGCGCCCGGGCCGTTTCGATCGCCAGATCTCTATCGACAAGCCTGATTTGAATGGCCGTGAGCACATCTTTGAAGTGCATCTGAAACCGATCAAAAAATCAGCGAACCTAGATATTAAGAAACTTGCTTCTATGACACCTGGCTTTGCCGGTGCGGATATTGCCAACGTTTGTAACGAAGCGGCGCTGATAGCAGCCCGTAAAGGCAAAACCGAAGTGGAAATGGATGACTTTAATGATGCGATAGACCGTGTGATAGGTGGTTTGGAGAAAAAGAACAAAATCATTTCTCCGGAAGAAAAGGAAATCATTGCTTACCATGAAGCTGGTCACGCTATTTGCGGTTGGTACCTGGAGCATGCAAATCCGCTGGTGAAGGTAACGATCGTTCCGCGTGGTGTTGCTGCCCTTGGATATGCACAATACCTGCCTAAAGAACAATACCTGTACAACACCGAACAGCTGATGGACGATATCTGTATGACGCTTGGCGGACGTGCAGTAGAAGAAATCGTTTTCGGTAAAGTAAGTACCGGCGCGCAGAACGACCTGCAGGTAATTACCCGTATGGCGTATGCAATGGTAACGGTTTACGGTATGAACGAAAAAATCGGTAACGTATCGTTCTACGATCCTAACAGCGACCAGGCGTTTACAAAACCTTATTCTGAAGAAACATCCAAGATGATTGACGAAGAGGTGCGTAAACTGATTGAGACTGCTTACATCCGTACCAAAAGGATGCTGACCGAAAAGCTGGATAACGTAAAAGTGCTGGCCCAGGAACTGTTGAAAAAAGAAGTACTGTACAAGGATGATCTTGAGCGCCTGATCGGTAAACGTCCTTATGATCTCCACAGGGAGCATCATTTGAACAAAGAAGGTATGACAACCGATGGTGTACATCCTTCCGATATTATCAATCCTTCTCCTGTTAACGTAACAGAATAATGAAGATTTCTCCGGCCAAGGAAAATATATTGAAGAAAGTAAGGAATGCGCTGAGCCAGCCGGTTCAGCTGCCTTTCCCGAATGCAGAGGGCAATAGTTCGGTTTTTGTGACAGAGCATGATGGCCTGGAGTTGAAATTTGCTGAAGAATTCAGTCGCCTGCAGGGTAAGTTCGTTTTTTGCTCTTCGCGTGAAGAGCTGGCAGATAACCTGCAGGCACTTGTTGAACATAAAGAGTGGAAGCATATACAGTGTAAAACGCCCGCGTTGCTGAATATGCTTTCGCCTTTTAATCCTGCTTACCTGAATGTTGGCGGCCTGGAAGAAATGGATGCAGCGATTACCGACTGCGAATTCCTGGTAGCCCGTACGGGCAGCGTTATCCTCAGTTCCGCCCAGCCGTCCGGCAGGGTTTTGCCGGTTTATACACCGATCCATATTATCATCGCTTTTTCGCACCAGTTAATATTCGATATCCGCGACGGTATCGTGAAAATGAAGGACCGCTACGGCGATCAGTTGCCTTCCATGATCACGCTGGCCACTGGCCCCAGCCGTACGGCTGATATTGAAAAAACGCTGGTAGTAGGCGTACACGGTCCTAAGGAGGTGTATGTATTTCTGCTGGACGAGTAAAAAATGGGTTTCTCCGCTATCTTTGCACCCATGCAAATCGAACTTCCGAAAAATAAACGTATCTATTTCGCTTCAGATTTTCACCTCGGCGCACCAACGCCCGAGAAAAGCCGCGCGCGCGAACAATACATTCTGCGCTGGTTAGAAATGGCGGAAAAAGATGCGCAGCACATCTTCCTGGTGGGCGATATTTTCGACTTCTGGTTCGAGTACAAAACTGTAATTCCAAAGGGCTATACCAGGCTGCTGGGCAAACTGGCGCAAATGACCGATAAAGGCATTGGTATCTCTGTTTTTATCGGTAATCACGACATGTGGATGAATGGCTATTTTGAGGATGAGTTAAACATACCGGTGTATTATGAGCCCCAGACTTACGAAATATGTGGCAAACAATTTTATATCGGTCATGGTGATGGTTTAGGCCCCGGCGACCATGGCTACAAGTTCTTGAAAAAAGTATTCCGTAACCCTGTATGCCGCTGGTTGTTTTCGGGTATTCACCCCAGCTGGGGCATATCGCTGGCTAATTACTTTAGTCGTAAAAGCCGCGCCAAAACCGGTATGGAGCTTGAAAAATTCCTGGGTGAGGAAAACGAATGGCTCGCGATTTATTCGAAAGAAATGCTGCAACAGCAACACTTCGATTACCTGATCTTTGGCCACCGGCACCTGCCGCTTGATATTACCCTCTCTGAAAAAAGTCGCTATATTAACCTCGGCGACTGGATCAATTATTTCTCTTACGCCGTATTTGACGGTGATAATGTGGAGTTAAAATACTTCAAGGAAGAACACGCTCAGTAGCGTTTCTACTGTTGAAGAGTGCGACGCAACGGCGGCTCCATCAGGAGCTATCGCCTGGTTCCCCTTGTCCCTAATCCAGAATTTCATGTAAAATGGGAGGTGAATTAAGCTCGGGAAAGTCGGGCATATGTAACTTGAAGAAGTCGAGGTAGCGGTAGAGCAGGAAGCGGCGACGCTCTTTGTTCAAAGGTACGCTGTCGAGGTCGATGGGATTGGGTACGCTCAACAGCCTGTCTGTTATTTCGCTGTTGGTAGCATCGAGATGGAAATTATGATGGGGCGGGAGGTCGGTGTATACACCTTCCTGCATATCGAGATAAGGTGTATAATTGGAAAAATGGCCATTAATACGAAAGCCCAGATGTTCTGCCAGTTTGAGCGTAAAGTATAAAGGAATGTTAGCCGCCACCTGTGTGCTGCAAAGGTCCAGCGCCTGCAAAGCTGTGCTGGTAAAGTAAAATAGGGCAGGAGTATGCTCCGGTTGCCGCAATGCTTTTTGCAGAATTTCAATAATAAACAGCGCCACCGTATTTTTTACCACATTCACATGCAGCGATGTATAGATGTACGACATCTTGTACTCCGAAATACGCTGTATATTTTTCTGATCGTGATGATACACTACTAAGTCGAGGATGTTGCCAGGCTGCAGCAGGTTGCCTTTTGAGGCCTTTGGTTTAGATGAACGCGCCCCGTTTACGATATAAGACTGCA
Source organism: uncultured Chitinophaga sp. (assembly GCF_902168175.1). Classification (GTDB taxonomy): domain Bacteria; phylum Bacteroidota; class Bacteroidia; order Chitinophagales; family Chitinophagaceae; genus Chitinophaga. Next base: position 428,414 of record NZ_CABHOU010000092.1, read on the forward strand.
CCCCGAAAAGTTCCGTGAAGATATTCACGATAACGCTGGTTTCGCCGTACTTCACGACGCGTAATACAATACCGGGAGTTTTGTGCAACATGCTAAGGCTGTAAAATTAGTGAATGAACACTATTTTGGTGACAAGCTTTTCTGCACCAGTATCGTCGGAAGAAAAAATCATGTATACACCACTTTGCGGTCGGTGGCCTGTATAGTCAGTACCACTCCAGATAGCCTGGCCGCCCTGTGCCCGTGTTTGATACACCAGCCTTCCGCTAACGTCTGTAATTTTAACCAGTGCATTACTGACCAGGCCGCGGATGGCAATGGTGCCGGTGTAACGGGGCGGAACGGGGTTGGGGAACACCAGTACATCACTTTTATTTTGCCTGGAAGTACCGTCTGTTGCAGTTCCACGGTAACTCACGAGCCCGGATGTAGTAGCAAAAAACACTTCGCCGGTTGTAGGGTGTATCACAATTTTACGCACTTCATTATTTAACAACGGGCTATTTCCGGTATTAAACCGCGAAATGATCTTATCACCGTTCGGGCTGATCAGCCAAACACCGTTTTGCGTGCCCACCCATTTGCGGTTAGCACCGTCTACTGCGATAGTGTTTACCTGTTCATTACGGAAAAGATAGCCGGCGAAATTGTCTTCCTGTAAAACGGGCAGGTAAGCCTCGCAGCCTGTAGTGGTAACGGCCTGCTGCGGACATTGAATAACACCCACGCCACGGTCGGTGCCTACCCATATATATCCATCTTTATCTTTTGCAATGCAGCGAACGTCATTGGAAGGCAGGTTGCCCCTGCCCGCACCGCTCTGGTAAATGGCCCATTTATCGTCGGCCGAAATAGCGATGTTAGCTCCGTGATTGTATACCAGTAAACCATTACTTTTTGGCGATACGATCCATTTTTGCCCCGCATTGTCGATCAGCAATTGACCAACGGCATTGGAGCTAAGGAAATACGGGCTGCTAAACTGGTGCCAGGTACCATCTTTCATTTTAACTGCCAGCTGGCGATTAGCGCCGTAGCAGCTAAGCCACAAATTACCATCCACATCCGCGGCCATTCCACTTACCCGGTACGCGTTAGTATTGTCTATCGCGGGATCTATATAAGGTTGTTTGAAAATCTGGCGCTGGTTATCCTTCGCCAGCGAAAGGAGCCCGCCGCCGAAGGAGCCCGCATACAACGTTTGATCGGAGAAGCCGAGGGAGATCAGGTCTTCCGGCAGGTCGGTATAATTAGTCCATTCCTCATTTTCGAAGCGGTAAAGGCCGTTTTTATTCTGCGTTGCCTGCCAGTTATTGGTTACTTCGCCAGCGCTCGCCCACAGTGTATTGCCGGTTACCAGCAGGTCGCCCAGCGCAACACCGTAAGGGGCATTGGGAAGAATGGTTTCGTAATCGTTTTTATAGATAACCAGTCCGGCGGTGCTGTCGGCAATATACGTAACGCCGTTGCTGCCTGCGGCCTGAACAGGTGTTTGCACAGCAACGTTTTGAGGAAACGTGTTTTCAAGTGCGCCCGATTCGGAGAACTGGCGGACCAATGGTTGCTGGTCCGTTTTGTTGTAACCGCTAACCAGCAGTTTGTTGTCCGATGGTGTAATGTCGCGCAGCTTTATGTTGGCCGGTGCCGACCATGGCGTCCAGGAAGTTTGTTGCCAGGAATACAGGGTGTCGTTTTGCAGGCACACGACCGTGTTGCCCACGGTTGCAATATCGGCGACCAGCATATTAAGTAAACCTGTGTTGGCAGTATGCCAGTTTTGGTAGTTCGCCAGGTTTACGCCCGTTAAGGGGGCCCGTTTTATGCCTTCGCTGGTGGCGGCATACAACCAGCCATCGTTATGCGCAAGGGCCGATACCTTTACAAAATTGCCATTGCTGCCCGGGTAGTAAGTGTCAGTTATCTCCGGTTTGGCCAGGTTCAGTACCAGGATGCCGAATCCGGTACACAGGTACGCATTGTCCTGGAAAAATGCGATATGGTAGATATATTTATCGCCGTTGACTTGTTTGCGAAGCAGATCGGGGATATTAATGATATTTTCGCGGCGGATGATATCGATGTTCCCGTTTTTGTAGCCGATTACGAGTGATGCAGAACTTTCGTGATAGCCGATGGCGCCAATGCCCGCATCGTGAAGGCCGTTAAGCTTACTATAGCGTGTAACTTCATGATCTGTAAGGGTTACAGAGAACAAGGCGGAGTTGGCGGCGCAGTAAACAACATCGGGGGCCAGTGCCAGGCCGGTAACATGGCGGTAGGGCAGGTGTTCGCGCCAGTAACCTATCGGTACGGTTTGTGCGGACACAGTTCCTATACTGATGAGGATGCAGAGTAGCAACAAAAGGGTGCGGTACATTTATCAAAAATATTCATTATTGTTATAGTTTCACATTTGTTTGAAGCCTTGGCATTAGTATATAATCATTTTCTTTAATTACCTTTACTAACATTTACCAAACTGTAAAAACCTTATGTGGCAGCGCTTAGCAGGACTTGTGTTGAAGTATAGACTAGCATTGTTGGCAATATTGATCATCAGTACCGGAATTATGGCCTGGTTTGCCGTTAAGGTACAATTGTCCTATGACTTCACCGGCGCCGTACCCCGGAGCAACGAAAAGTACCAGCAATATCAGCAATTTAAAAAGATGTTCGGGGAAGATGGTAATATGATGGTGGTTTCTATCGAAACCGACAGCCTGTTTCAACTCGACTTTTTCCGCGATTACGTTAACCTGAACGACGATATCCGCAAGATCCCGGCCGTAGAGAATGTACTTAGCGTGCCTATTGCAGTAAATCTCGTTAAAAACGACAGTACCCGCAAGCTGGAAACACTTCCCATTTTCCAGCCCATTCCCGGCGACCAGGCTACGCTGGATAGTCTGAAATCAGTTTTCTTCTCGCTTCCTTTCTACAAAGGACTTTTATATAGCGGCAACACCAACGCCTTCCTGATGGCTGTCCATATTAATAAGGACACGCTGAACTCGAAGGCCAGGATTACCGTGGTGAAGGCAATTACAAAAGTGGCGGAGGCCTATGGTGCCAAACACAATATTGATGTGAAGCTGAGCGGTTTGCCGCTGATCCGCACCATTATGGCTACTAAGGTAAAGGACGAACTCACCATGTTCCTGGGTATATCGTTGATATTAACAGCAGTGATACTACTGGTGTTTTTCCGTTCCATCAGCGCTGTATTAATGTCGATGATCGTGGTGATCATGGGGGTGATCTGGTCCGTTGCCACGATTCACCTCTGTGGGTTTAAGATCACGCTGCTCACCGGGCTTATTCCGCCATTGATCGTGGTGATCGGTATTCCGAACTGTGTTTACTTTTTGAATAAATACCATGTGGAGTATGCCCATCACGGGGATAAGATGACCGCGCTGACCAAGATGGTGCAAAAGATGGGCATAGTGACGCTGTTTACCAATCTTACCGCGGCTATTGGTTTCGGTGTATTCTATTTTACAGATAGTGCAATACTGAAGGAGTTTGGTATCGTGGCAGGTATTAACATCATGTTGATTTTCATGATCTCGTTTATCTTCCTGCCTTCGGTATTAAGTTACCTTCCGCCTCCCAAAGCTAAACACACCAGCTACCTCGACAGTCCCATGTTCAATAAGCTGCTCACGATGCTTAACACGCTGGCTTTCCGCCATCGTCCGGCTATTTACACCATTACTGCTTTGATGGTGCTGGGAGCAATATTGGGTATGTTAAGGCTGAAGCCTGTAGGTTTTATCGTAGATGATATTCCCAAATCGGACAAGCTGTACAAGGACCTCAAGTATATCGAGAAGAACTTTAAAGGGGTAATGCCACTGGAAATAGTGGTAGATACTAAAAAGAAAAATGGCGTAGTAAACCTGAAAACGCTGGAAAGCATCGACAAGTTTACGAAGGAGATAGCCGAAAGGCCACAGTTTGCCCGTCCATTAAGTGTGGCAGAAGGTATTAAGTTCGCCCGCCAGGCTTATTACAATGGCGACAGCACCAGTTATTCCATTCCCAACCAGTTCGATATCGGCTTCCTGGCACCTTACATGCGTATGAAGGCTTCCAGCAGCAACCCGTCGGCCTTTAGCAAACTGGTTACCTCCTTTATGGACAGTACCCGCCAGGTAGCACGTATCAGCGTAAACATGGCTGATGTTGGTTCCCAGGAGTTGCCTCGTTTGCTCGATACACTGCGTCCAAGAGCAGCAGAGATATTCGATACTGCGAACTACAAGGTGACCTTTACCGGTACCAGTGTTATCTTCCTGGAAGGAAGCCGTTATATCATCAACGGTTTGCTCGAAAGTATTGCGTTGGCATTTGTATTGATCGTGTTTTGTATGCTTTACCTGTTCCGTTCCTGGAGAATGCTGATCATTTCTATCGTTCCTAATATCATACCGCTGATCGTTACAGCGGGTGTTATGGGCTGGCTGGGCATCGCTATCAAACCTTCTACAGTATTGGTATTCAGTATAGCCTTAGGTATTGCGATTGATGTGACCATCCGTTTCCTGGTGAACTTTAAGCAGGAGCTGGAACACCACGACCTCGATATTTCGGCAACCGTTAGGCAAACAATCAACCACACCGGTTTGAGTATTATTTATACCTCGATGATCCTGTTCGCAGGTTTTATGATATTCGCCTTCTCCGAGTTTGGTGGTACCAAGGCCCTGGGCTGGTTAACCTCCCTTACACTGGTGATGGCCATGATTACCAACCTTACGATTTTGCCTGCTATGCTGTTATGGATGGAGAAAGCGTTGCTTAAAAAGGCAAGGAAGAAAGAGTTGTGGAAGGCACTGGACGAAGAAGAGTAGATATCAACTTTCAGATACTTGCAGGCTTATGGTTCACAATACCATAAGCCTGCTTTGTTTTTGGCATATGAGTTAGTCCCAAACTTGATAATTTTATCCCTTTTTGATTCATTGAAATGCTTTTCTGTATTGGATTTGGATAGTTTTTTGAGTTTTTAGCCCTGAAATAATCTAGTAGGCATCATTCATCATATGTTTCTCACCGTTTGTAAAAAAACCTTACGGATACACATGAAAAAATGGGAGGTTTATAATGCCATTCTCAAACCTCTTAGTCCATGAAAAATAAGTACTTAAAGGGCGCTCATTTGTCCGAGCGGAAATTTAAGGAGATCCTGAAGCTATTTTCAGAAGATCTCACTGCCACGCAGATCGCTAACATCAGTGGTGTTAGCCGGGTTACGGTAAACAGCTATCTGAAGAAGATAAGGCTGCAGATCGTTAAATACTGCGAATCGGTAATGCCTGAACAGGCTAGTTATCCGAAAATACAACACCGAAATGGCCACGATACTGCAGTGGCTGTTAAAAGTGAGGTAGACCGGATCGTGAAGCCTGTGATTTTCGGAATTTATAAGTCCGAGAGCAAGGTATTTACTGAAATATTGCCGGAAGTTAGCCGGTCGATGATCCAGGCCATTGCCCGCGGACGTTCTGTGCTGGAAACAGTGGTTACAGCAGATCGCATCCGCAGATTCCACGGGGTGGTGGACCTTGGTCAGTACCGCCTGTACAACCTGGGCGGTAATCACGGCGAAAACGGTAAACAGCTGGATGATGTTGACGGGTTCTGGGGGCTAACCAAGCACCGGCTCGCCAAGTTCAAAGGCCTCAACCGCAATACAGCCTACCTGCATCTTAAAGAATGTGAATTCCGTTACAACTACCGCAACGAAGATCTCTACCAGGTTTTATTGAATCTGTTAAAAACTTATCCGCTCAACTTATCCTGACCGGTCGTGCATTTTTGACCATGTTTGTAGCTTAAGAGCATGGGCTAAGTGTGCGTTGAACTTTTAGCTTCCGTCGGTTTACTCCGGCGGAAGCCCTTTAACGTGAACGTTAAAACCCTGGTTAGCTAAGACGAACCGGGTTATATCATATTCAAGATTTTTCGATTTAGATTTTGGTTGATGACAAGCGGGCGATTTTTATTGCCTGCTTTTTTATTTTTCGAACTTTCTCCCACTAACAGTTGTTTTTAATATACAGGCCGAATCGGTTTGGGTCTATTTTTGATGCGTTATAAGCGCAGTGTTGTTTCTGAAGTGCCAAGTCGCGACTTGATGAATTAAGGGGCGCAGGGTGTCTGAAATGCACTGCTGTGATTGTTTCTTTTGTTAGAAATGAACATCTAGATAAGATAAGCGTAAAAACTGCGGCTGTTTAGCGCGCTGGACATTAGCTACCCATGATCTTGTTAGTCATTCATTTCTAGCATTTTAAGACATTATTTACATCTTAATATTCTTCTTATGTTAAGAAGGTGTTAAAATATTGATTATTTCTATAGAATTAATGGGGGGTGAATGGTCCTGAACCCTAACTTCGCTGTTAATTTTTCGTTAAACGTTAAACCAAACTTTGCTTATGAGGAAAAGTCTAATCACGCTTTTCCTGTCCATGGTGTGCATTGTCACCAGTGGCCAGGTATTTGCGCAAACTCGTCCCGTTACGGGAACAGTTACATCTGCAGAAGACGGTTCGCCAATCCCCGGCGCAACCATTATTGCCAAAGGAACAAATACAGGAACTGTAACTAACGTTAATGGAGCATTCTCGCTGAATGTACCTGCCGGCGTAAGTACACTTATTGTAAAATTTGTTGGTATGAAGGATATGGAAATTGCGCTTACAGAAGCAACTTCCTATCCTGTGTCACTGCAGGCAGACGTTAGAACACTGAATGAAACAGTGGTTACAGCTAACGCGATCAGAAGAGAAAAAAGTTCATTGGGTTATTCGGCTCCAACCGTAAAAAATGACGAACTCACCAAAGGCCGCAGCGGAAGCGCATTAAACGGTCTCGCTGGTAAGGTAGCAGGTGTAAACATTACCAGCACCGCGTCTGCTCCAGGTAGTTCTTCACGTATCGTACTGCGCGGTGGTTCTTCCATCACTGGTAATAACCAGGCCCTTATCGTTGTTGACGGTGTTCCTATCGATAACTCCAATATCATGGGCGGCGGCGATAGCCGGTCCAGTGTTGACTTTGGTAACCGTGGTAACGATATCAACCCCGATGATGTAGAGTCTATGACCATCCTGAAAGGTCCTGCTGCTGCTGCGTTGTATGGCTCACGTGCATCTAACGGTGCAGTGATCATCACCACAAAATCCGGCAAAAGGAACGACAACAAAAAGATGGAAGTTACTTTCAACACCACTACCACTTTCTCCAACGTACTTAAACTTCCTGACTTCCAGAACAAATTCGGCCAGGGCGGCGATTTCGAGCCTTATCCAATGGAAAACTGGAGCTGGGGACCTGAGTTCGACGGAGTAGTTACACCATGGGGGCAGATCATTAACGGCGAACAGCTGGAAAAACCTTACGTTGCTCAAAAGGATAACGTGAAGGATTTCTTTGAACTTGGTACTACACTTTCTAACAACCTTTCTCTCGGAGGTGCCAGCGAAAAATCGAGCTACTACCTGTCTTTAAGCAGTGTAAACTCTGATGGAGTAATGCCGGATAACTACGATAAATTCAGCAAGTACGGTGTTAGGTTTAATGGTAGTACGCAGCTCACCAACAAAATCAGCTCTGCACTCAGCCTTAACTACAGCAAAATCAACTCAAACAATATCCAGGGTGGCCAGGGTGATGGTTCCGTTTATGACAACGTGATACAAACACCAAGAGACATTCCTTTGGATAAAATAGGTGATCTTAGCAATCCGTTCTATAGCTATGGTGGTTTGTTCGATCCCGAAGGCAATGAGCTTTATGGCTACTATGGCGCTTATACAAAGAGCCCGTATTATGTGCTGAAGAATTACAAAAACCAAAACGACGTAGATCGTATTACAGGTAACTTTACCATTTCCTACAAACCACTTGCGTGGTTAGATGTAGTAGAAAGGCTGGGTGCTGATATATACACCGACCGTCGTCGTTTCAAGTATCCTAAATTCAGCCTGTTGCCGGCCGATACCGAAAGCGGCCAGTACAGCGACGCGTTTCTGTCGTCGAGCAACGGTATGTATGCCGAAAATACTTACACGCTCAGCGAAATCACACATGACCTGATGGTAACTGCACAGCATAAATTCAGCGAGGATTTTAATGCCAGCCTGATGATCGGTAATAACATTCGTCAGCGCCAGTTCACACAATCGGAAGTATCTACCAACACAGCAAACGGTCTGGTAATTCCAGGGTGGTATAATTTTGACAACAGTAACGGTCCTGTAGATGCATTCAACTACAATTCTAACCGCAGGCTGGTTGGCCTGTACGGTGAGTTGAACCTGGCTTACAAAAGCATGTTGTACCTGGGCGTTACAGCACGTAACGACTGGTCGTCTACACTGCCAATGAAAAACAGGTCGTTCTTCTATCCTTCAGTGAATGCTTCCTTTGTGTTCACCGAACTGATGAAAGGCAGTGGGTTTACAGATGTGTTGAACTACGGTAAAGTCCGTTCTAGCTGGGCTTCTGTAGGTAATGATGCGGATCCTTACCTGTTGGCTAGTTACTACACTAAAACAGATATCGCTGGTGGTTTTGGCAATACTACCTTCCCTTTCAACAACATACCAGGTTTCTCTCTGAGCGACCGTATCGGTAACGCTGATCTCAAACCTGAGAAAACACAGGCATTTGAAGTTGGTGCTGAACTGGGCTTCTTTAACAGCAGGGTGTCTGTAGACTTCTCTTACTATCAAAACAGGTCTAAAGACCAAATACTGAACATCCCGATTTCTTCGGCTTCCGGTTTCTCCAGCAAAACCATTAATACCGGCGAAGTGGAAAACAGGGGCGTGGAATTGAGCCTTCGTGGTACGCCGGTTAAAACGGCAGATTTCACCTGGGAGCTTTACGGAACGTTCACGAAAAACAAGAGTGAAGTTATTTCACTGCTGGACGGAGTAAACCAGGTGGTGATAGGCGGTTTCGGGGGTATGAGTATAGTAGCGGCAGTAGGTAAACCTTATGGTACCTTCTATGCTACAGATCTCCGCAAAGATGCAGAAGGGCGTGTAATTGTAAACCCGGATAATGGTTTGCCTTTACTGTCTGAAACACCTCAGTACCTCGGTTCATACAATCCTAAATGGCAGGGCTCAATCGGTACGAACCTTACCTGGAAAGGCTTTAACCTCGGTGTGTTATTCGATACCAAACAAGGTGGCAAGTTCTTCTCCCGTACTAAAGACGTCATGGACTTCGTAGGTACGGCTGAGGAAACTGCTGTTAATAACCGTGAAGATCATATTTTCCCGAATTCAGTATACCTCGATGGTACAGGTAAATCTGTTACCAACACGGAATATGTCTACTACGTGCAGGATTACTTCACTAACCAGATCCCTGCGGGACAGCATGTTGTTGATGGTTCTTACGTGAAGCTCCGTGAATTGAACCTTAGCTATCGCATACCTAAGAATGTTCTTGCCAGAACATTTATGGGCGATGCTTCAATAGGTGTATTTGGTAACAATCTGTTCATCTGGACAGCCGGCGAGAATAAGTACGCAGATCCTGAGATCAACTCTGGTGGTGCCGGTAACGAACAAGGTCTTGATTTTACTGCTCAGCCTTCGCTTCGCAACTTCGGCTTTAATCTGAAAATATCTTTCTAGTTAAAAGATCGGGAGCGTTCTAACATTAGAGTTTAAAACTTAAAAAACTAAGAATGAAAGTATTTAATATAAAACACACGCTGGCGGCACTTGCAATTGGGGTATTGATACTGCCAGGGTGTAAGAAGTTTCTGGACGTGAATGATAACCCCAACGCCTCCAAAACAGCGGATGTGTCGCAAATACTGCCATCTGCCCAGGCAGCAACTGCGTATGTGTTAGGTGCGGATTTTCAGATTTATGGTGGTATTTGGGGGCAGTTTTGGGCGCAATACTGGTTGTCGTCACAGTATAAGTCGATAGAGCAATACCAGCCCGTAGCTACCGATTTCGACAGGCCCTGGAATATTCTTTACAGTGGTGCGCTAACCGATGCAGACTCACTTACGCAAAAAGCAGGTGTAGCCAAATTTAACCAGTATGCGGCGATTGGTTACCTGCTGAAAGCGTATACTTTCCAGATGCTGACCGATGGTTTTGGTGATATTCCTTTGAAAGCTGCGTTGAAAGGCGATGCAAATCTGAGCCCTTCTTACGATCCGCAGGCAGAGGTGTACGATACCATTTTCGCCTACATCGATCGCGCTATTGCACTTGCAGATCCTGCTTCTGACTTCCATCCTACAGCCGACGATCTGATTTTCGGTGGTGATATGGAACAGTGGATACGTTTCGGTAATACTTTGAAATTGCGTGCTTACCTGCGTATATCTGCGGTTGCAGAAGCAAAGGCATCGGCCGGTATTGCTGCATTGTATGCATCCGGAGCTGAGTTCCTGGAAGATGATGCGCTGATCGAGTATATTGCTACCGGTGGTAACAATAACCCATTGTTCGCAGAAATGTTGGGTCTTGGCAGGACGCAGAACCTGATTGCAAGTGCGACTACGGTTGATACGATGAACGCGGCATCAGACCCAAGGGTGAAAATATTCTACAGGCCAATACCAGCCTCGGGATTAGTGATTGGTATACCGCAGGGTAGTTACAACACTACGCCTTCGAGTACACGTTCTACACCTTCTTATATTGTGGGTGCAAGGGCAAGTGATGATAATTCGGCATTAGCTCCGGTTAAATTCATTTCTGCGGCAGAAAGTTATTTCCTGCAGGCAGAAGCCGTAGCAAAAGGTTATGCTACCGGAGATGCGGAGGCATTGTTCATCGCTGGTATCACTGCGAGTTTTGAAGCATACAATGTAACAGGTCTTGCTACTTACCTGGCAAATGCAGGTTCTGCACAATGGCCGGTAGGAGAAGATGCGCAGGTGCAAAAGATCCTGCTGCAGAAATACCTTGCCATGTGTGGTAACCAAAACTTCGAAGCATGGACAGAATGGCGTCGTACAGGTTATCCTAACATCTTTACCCTTTCTGAGGCGTCTAACCTTGGAGCTGGTAAGTTCCCGTTACGTATGCTGTATCCAAACACAGAAGCAACAAGGAACCTTAACTTCCCTGGTGCTAAGCTGGTAGAAGATGCAGTGTGGTGGGATGTTCAGTAAGGAATGATTTTTTGACATAAAGAGGGGTTGCCATAAAAATGGCAACCCTTTTTCATTAATGACAATTGGTATAAGACAAAATTTTCAGTTAAACTGAAGGAACGGCCGAGGAAATAAACTTCGGCCATCCACAACAGCCTGACGTCAATGGTTGGTTTTTGTTTGAATGTCACAATCCCGTTTCCCTCGTTATCTACAATTCCTCTTTTGTTAAACGCCGCGCAGATTTGACTATATGCAGGCGTGGCGATTTAACGAACATTCGGAATGATTTTAAGAAAATGTAAGCCAGCAAAGAGTTGCCAGCCGTTTTTTCCTTGAACCCCATGTATAAACAGTAAAAATCATGAGGTCGCGTGTTTGCTATGAAGTTGAACCATATATATTGACGGCCGTAATAATCATGTTTCATTTTTTATTTGATGAATGTAGTGTCGCGTTAGGCGAAGATGTTTTCAATTGTTCAAAGTATGAACGTAACGATAATCAACATACCTGCTACGTTTATCCGGGCGCCAGCATAACTGTCGACTGCTGAACAGTATGTGACGCTGCCTCCCATTAGCCCGCTGGCAAGCATGAGCATATACGATGCGGGTATCCGCAACAAACGATCTCATAACGATAGGTTTGATTTAATGAGACAATAAACCGCCATCCCGCGCGAGCGGGAAACGTAACAGCCTTGTGAATTTTCGTCTTTAAGCTTATTGAAATCTGGAGAACTGTGACCGCCTGCGAGCCCCCTTCGCCCTTAACAGGCCGCCATCAGTTTAGGTGGTAAATATTCAATATGCACATTCTCACGCCTCTTTACCAGGAGGCAATTAAATAGGGTTTTCAAATTCCTGATGGCTTTGAGGCCGCAAATTTTTCCCCGGCCACCCAAAATTCTGCCAAGGTTGTACCGGCGGTATTTGCTGTTATCAGGTGTTTCAGACCATAACAAATAAAATCCCAATGTTAGTTGGAAAAGACTTTTTAAGGGGATACATGCAGTTCTCAGTGTGCAATGAGGAAGAAACCGGCTAACATGTTTTTAATACAATGTAGATTGGCTTGCATGTACTTCCGGTATTACACCGGAATCTTAAAATGGTGGTTTTGCCCAAACAGGGTTTTATCTCGTGTCGTATTTTTTCAAAAATTCAATTAATTGTTGTTGCTGCCCAAATACTGCATGTAATGTTTTGTTTACTTCCATTACCGCTGTTTCCATCTTCTTCGACGTTTCACTCCAGTTGCTCATCATGGAAATGACTAACTTCTTGTCCCTTATTCCATGCTCCACAATCGCCATAATACACGTGGCATACCAGTCGTCATTGTTGCCCGACAGTTTTGCTTCGGTTTCACTAAGCGTACTACTAAGCGGATTTTCCAGGTCGAAATTGATGATGTCCGCAAAATCCATTTCCAACACTTCCGCAATCTCAAGCAAACGATCTACCGTCATCTCTTTCACCATATCACGTTCGATGTTGCCATAAGCAGTAACACCAATCTTCAAACGAGAGGCAACGTAGTCCTGCGTAAAATTCTTTAGCTCGCGCAACTTTTTTATCTTAGGTCCTAACCTCATTTCAGAAGGAAGTCTGGTCAACATTTGGTTGGATTTAAAAGTAGAGCATTTAATGTTTCGTACGAAATCGAATGTGCCCATCCGAAGAAATTATCAGTTTCACTTAATGTGAACTTAAGTGGGACTAACATTTTAGCCGTTTTTTTAGTTAAGAATAGTCTCGGTTTTCCTTTGTTTAGCGTTATTTCGGCACACGAATATATAGTGCTGCATTAAACAACACCTGCATAGTTCGAGTCAATAATTTTTTGATGGGACTTTATTAAGATGGGCAATTCAAATATAAGAACATGTTTTGATTGAAAAATCACTGCAGCCGATTTTTCACCCGCTTAATATCACGTTGAAAATATTTATCATCAACTTAAATGAAGAATAAATGATTGTTTATCAATCATTTTGAGAGAATGGAAATCGGTCGGGCGTTAATAAAAAAAAGCGGGAATTTTTTTTAGTGGGGCAAACGTAAACGGCTACATCAATCAAAAAATAAATGAGTGGGCTATCACTTTAAATAACGCTTACCAACAAACTTAAATACAAAAATACCTGCTAAAGCACCTGCAGCATCGGCAGCCACATCCCACATATCAAAACTGCGGTTAACCACCAGGTATTTCTGAATGTACTCGATCGCTAAACCATAACCGCTGGCTACTAACGCGATCAGGAACAGCGTTGTGTTACTGATGGAACCTTTCTGCCTGTAATAACCGTAACTAATCCAGAGAACAATACCCCCGAACAGAACGAAGTGAACGATTTTATCGACATGTAACTGATCGAGCAGGGAAACCTGGGGAATGTCGTTTCCCGGAAGGGTACATAAAAAGAGAATGAGGCCAATCCAAACAACTGCGGGTAAATAATATCGGATCGTCCTCATTCTCTGTGTATTTTTAATTAATCGTTGTATCTAAAAATTACTCGCCTACCAACTCTTTATAAGCATCGGCAGAAAGTAAACCTTCGTAATCTGCAGGATTGCCAACAGTCATTTTAACCATCCAGCCTTCGCCGTAAGGGTCGCTGTTAACCAGTTCGGGCTGAGCATCCAGTGCAGGGTTAACTTCATTAACCGTGCCAGCAACAGGCAGGAACAGGTCGGATACGGTTTTTACCGCTTCCACAGTGCCGAAAACCTCTTCTGCTGCGAGAGATTTACCAATTGTAGTAATGTCAACAAACACGATGTCGCCCAACTCGCGTTGCGCAAATTCAGTAATGCCAATAGTAGCCGTATTACCTTCAAGCAGTACCCACTCGTGGTCTTTTGTGTAACGGAGATTAGACGGAAAGTTCATGATTTTTGATTTTGAGCCGTAAAATTAAAGATTAGATATAGAATAATAAAACTTCTCTCACTGATCTTACTCAGATATGAAAAAGCCTTATATCAAAACAGCAGCAGTTTTTTCACCACCCTGATCTTCATCGGAACATCGGTAACCGGCCGGTCTCTGTTATCGGTTTTAAGCGCGGCTATCCGGTCAATAACTTCCATTCCTTTGATCACCTCACCGAATATGGTATAACTTTGGTCCAACTGGGGGGTGCCGCCAGTCTGTTTATACACCGCACGCTGATCTACCGGGATCTTTCGTCCTCCCAGCCTGTTTGTTTCCACCTTATCCAGTTCATCGTCGGTGTATTTTTTCCCCTGTACAATATAGAACTGGCAACCGTCTGAGGCTTTGGCTGGATTATTATCCCTGGCCGCTGCTAAAACGCCTTTCTTATGAAACAGGTCGAGCTGGAACTCGGCAGGGACCGTATAACCCACTCCGCCTTCGCCCAGTAATTCGCCTGCTTTCGCCCTGCGCGAATGGGGATCGCCGCCCTGGATCATGAAATCTTTGATCACCCGGTGAAACAATACGCTGTCGTAAAAGTGCTGACGGGTAAGCTTCAGAAAGTTATCGCGGTGTTTCGGTGTTTGATCGTACAGCCGGATAATCATCGTGCCGTAGGGGGTAATTACTTTGACCTTACGGTTTTTTTCGGCCATCGCAGGGCTTACCACCAGGCAAAAACATAATAGGAGGAGGAGGTTACGCATGAAAAGGCGGTTTATCAGATTTCGAAATAAGTGAGTACATGTTCTTTAATAAAGTGTTCCTGCTCCATCAGCTCCATTTTAGGTACGGGCTGTACTTCCGTAAAATGGGGCCATCCGTCCTTATCTACCCCGGCGAATTCAAAATATCCGCTCTGCGACAGCAATGTACACATGGCAATGTGCATCAGGTCCTGCTTTTGTTCTTTCGTAAATTTCTTCTTGGAATAATTACCCAGTTCCTGTACGCCTATTAAAAAGAGAATGGCCTCCATATTGGGCGCTTTTCCGAATCGCTCGTGAAGCAGTGCTTCCAGCTGCTTCCATCTATAGTCAAAATCTTCCTGCATGTTTTCTTTTTTATGGTTGATGGGGGAAGTCGGGCGTTTGCTGGTCGCCGTTAGATGGATGGTGTTACCTTCCCCGCCACTGGGGGCAAATGTACGGTTAAACTTGCGGCAGTAGAAAGCGGGTGGTTTGAAAAATATTGCGTAATATCAATCCGCTTTATTAAATTGAAATTTTTTATAAACCATATCCTGCCAGATGGGAAAGCAGTTCATATATAGTTTAACAGCATTTTAACGGGCTAATCCCGCCATGGCAGGCGGTTTTGAAAAGAGAATGTTTATTTTAGCAACCTCGAAATGTAAAAATAATGGAAAATACATCGTACGATATCCGCCAGTTAAACGAAAAGATCCACCAGGCAAGCTCTTTTGTTGATTTGCTTCAAATGGAGCTTGGTAAAGCGATTGTAGGACAGAAATACATGGTTGAAAGGCTGCTGATCGGCCTGCTCGCCCAGGGGCACGTATTGCTCGAAGGTGTTCCCGGTCTTGCTAAAACCTTGTCCATCAAGTCGCTCTCGCAATCTATCAATGCTAAATTCAGCCGTATCCAGTTTACGCCGGACCTTTTGCCCGCAGACGTGGTGGGTACCATGATCTATAATCAGCAAAAAAACGAGTTCGTGGTGCGCAGGGGCCCCATCTTCGCCAACTTTATACTGGCAGATGAAATTAACCGTGCCCCGGCAAAAGTGCAGAGTGCCCTACTGGAAGCGATGCAGGAACGCCAGATCACGATCGGCGATACTACCTTTAAGCTGGAGGAGCCTTTCCTCGTACTGGCCACCCAAAACCCGATTGAACAGGAAGGTACTTACACGCTGCCGGAAGCGCAGGTAGACCGTTTCATGCTCAAAGTGGTAATTGGTTATCCAACTAAAGAAGAAGAACGCCTCATCATCCGCCAGAACCTCAATCCCGAGGGAATGACGCCCATCAGGCCTGTTGTAGATCCTAACGACATTCTCGCTGCCCGTAAACTGGTGCGTGAAGTGTACATGGACGAGAAAATTGAACGTTATATCCTGGACGTGGTGTTTGCCACCCGTAACCCGGAAGAATATAAACTCCAGAAACTGAAGCCACTGATCGCTTACGGAGGTTCGCCCCGTGCCAGCATCAACCTGGCCCTGGCCTCTAAAGCTTACGCCTTTATGAAACGCCGCGGGTACGTAATTCCGGAAGATGTGCGTAATGTATGCTTCGACGTAATGCGCCACCGTATTGGTTTAACTTACGAGGCCGAAGCCGAGAACGTAACCAGCGAAAACATCCTGAGCGAAATCCTCAACGCGGTAGAAGTACCTTAGATCGTATAACCACAACTGCTACATGCCATGGATACAGCAGAAATTTTAAAGAAGGTCCGCCAGATAGAAATTAAGACGAAAGGGCTGACGAACCACATTTTTGCAGGCGAATACCACAGTGCCTTCAAAGGCCGCGGTATGTCGTTCAGCGAAGTGCGCGACTATACCGTGGGCGACGATGTAAGGGCGATTGACTGGAACGTGACGGCACGCTTTAATCATCCTTTTATAAAGGTATTTGAAGAAGAACGCGAGTTAACGGTAATGTTGATGGTGGACGTAAGTGAAAGCGAAATGTTTGGTACCGTGAAGCAAAACAAGCGCGACCTGGTTACAGAGTTATGCGCGGTGTTAGCTTTTTCGGCTATTAAGAATAATGATAAAGTTGGCGTCATCTTTTTTAGTGATGGAATGGAAAAGTACATTCCGCCTAAAAAGGGAAAATCGCACATCCTGTTTATCATCCGCGAATTACTGTCGTTCGAACCCAAACGGAAAGGCACCAATATCGCAGAAACCCTCCGCTTCTTCAATAACGTTGCTAAAAAACGTACCATCGCCTTTTTAATGAGCGACTTCATCTCCGGTAATTACCAGGATGCTTTAAACATCGCCTCTAAAAAGCACGATGTAATTGGTATACAGGTGTACGACCCGCGCGATAAAGATTTGCCGAATGTAGGCCTGGTGCAAATGAAGGACGGAGAAACGGGGCATACACAGTGGGTAGATTCCGGCGATAAACGGGTGCGCGAGTACTATACTAACCAGTTTGTGCTGCATTCTCAATATTGTAAAACATCTTTTGTAAAAAGCGGTGCAGAGCTGGTGACCATACGTACCAATGAAGATTACGTGAAAGCCCTGCAAACGTTTTTCCTGAACAGGGCATAGCTTAAAGCCATTATGCAAAAACAGATCAGAGCAATAAAGCAATTATTTTTTATGTTGATGTTGTGGATGGTGGCGAGCCCGCTAACCTCCGCAGCGCAGGAGCACGACTATTTCGAAGTAAAGGCGGTGCCAGACACCACGCAGATACGTATTGGCGAGCAGTTTAAACTGAACCTCTCCGCACGCGTACAGCTTCGTCTGATTCCCGGTATCAACTTCAAGATCGTTTTCCCCGAAGTGCCCGATTCCTTTGCGCATTTCGAAATGGTGGAACGTTCGGAGATAGATACCACCGGTAGCAATAACGTAGAAAAAATATTCCGCCAAACGCTTACCCTCACCAGTTTCGATAGTGGCCGCTGGGCATTGCCACCCCTGAAGTTTGAGGTGTTCTCTACTACAGATGGTTCTTACGATTCGGTGTTTACACAGCCGATAGAAATAGATGTCAATACCGTAGCCGTGGATACCACCAAGGCTTTTAAACCCATCAAACCGGTAAGGACCGTAGGCTGGTTGCTGATGGATTACATTCTTTACATTATTGGCGGTGTGATATTACTGGTGATAATTGGTTTGCTGATATGGTTTGCCCGTCAGAAAAAGGTACCGAAGTATGTGGCGCCGGAGCCTAAAGAAACGCCGTACGAAGAGGCTATCCGTGAACTGAAGAAGATGGAGGCCGAAAAAGCCTGGAACAACGGCGATATCAAAATTTACTATACACAGCTTACGGATATATTGAGGGTTTATTTTGAAAAGCAGTTCCGTATTCCGGCCCTGGAACAAACCAGCGGCGAGTTACTGCATAACATTAAACCGATTACCATCCTTAACCAGCAACGCGAAAAACTGCAGGCTATCTTAACGCTGGCCGACTTAGCCAAGTTCGCGAAACTGCAGCCTGCCCCGCAGGAGCATGAAGATTGTCTGCAAAAGGCAATCGATATTGTAGAGTGGAGCAAACCGAAGGCGGTAGAGGAAAAGGAAGAAGATAAAACAAATCCGAAAGCATAAGATAAAGTATTAGAAAAGATGAATTTGGACACCTGGAAAACGATAGAATTTGCCTACCCCGGATTTTTCTGGCTGTTGTTACTCATCCCGGTAATGATCTGGTGGTACATTTCCCGGCGTAAAAAGCAGCAGGGCGCTATGTACGTATCGTCTCTGCAGGGTTTAAAAGGCCTGCCTGTATCATGGAAAGTAAGGTTACGGCCTTTGCTGTTCGCACTGCGTCTTATCGCTTATGCCGCGCTGGTTACCGCACTGGCCCGCCCGCAAACGTCCAATACTTCTGAAAATATTAATAGTGAAGGTATAGATATCGTATTGAGCATAGATATTTCGGGCAGTATGCTGGCCGAAGACCTGTTGCCCAATCGTATGGAAGCTGCCAAAAAAGTAGCGCACGACTTCATCGACAGCCGCATCAGCGACCGTATTGGCCTGGTGATTTTTTCCGGCGAAAGCTTCACACAATGCCCGATCACTACGGACCATGCCGTACTTAAATCGCAGCTGGCGCAAATACGTAGCGGTATGCTGGCCGATGGTACTGCTATCGGTATGGGACTGGCTACGGCGGTGGATCGCCTGCGCAGCAGTAAGGCCAAAAGTAAGATCATTATCCTTTTAACCGATGGTGTGAACAATATCGGCGCCATCGATCCGCTTACGGCACTGGAAATTGCAAAGGCTTACAAAACCCGTGTTTATACCATTGGTGTAGGTACTTACGGTAAGGCGCCTTCGCCTGCAACGATGCCCGATGGCAGCATTGTCATGCAAATGCAGGATGTGCAGATCGACGAGCCATTAATGAAACAGATTGCGAAAGAAACCGGCGGACAATACTTCCGCGCTACCGATAACCGATCTCTCGAAAGTGTATATAAAGAAATTGATAAACTGGAACGTACCAAGGTAGAGATAACCTCCTACAAACGTTTTGCAGAGCATTTCTTCCCCCTGGCCATACTCGCACTGGCCTGCCTGTTGCTGGAAACAGTGTTGCGTTACACGGTTTTCCGCAGGTTGCCTTAATTAATTCCGCTAACTTTATAGCATTTTAAAGGCAAATGCAAGCACTCATATATAAATCAACGGGCAGCTGGTACCAGACTAAAACGGTCGAAGGCGAAACTGTGCAGGCCCGTATGAAAGGCATTTTTAAGATTGATGAGAATATTACTTCTACCAACCCGGTTGCGGTGGGCGATGAGGTAACGCTTGCTTTTGAGGAAGGAGAGCAGGGTGAGGGCAATGCTATTATCACCGCTATTGGCGATCGCCGCAATTATATCGTAAGGAGTTCGCCGCATGGTAAACATAAAAAACACATCATTGCCGCTAATCTCGATCAGGCGGTTTTAGTATGTACTGTTAAGGAACCGCGTACATCCCAGGGCTTTATCGACCGCTTTCTTGTGACGGCGGCCGCCTATCATATTCCTGCAGTGCTGGTGTTCAACAAAAAGGATGTATACAAGGCGAAGGAGATGGAGAAGTTTGAACACTGGAAAGCAGTGTACGAAAGTATCGGCTACAAAGTAATGCTGGTATCTGCTGCTAAAAAAGACGGGATTGATGAATTAACGGAGCTGATGAAGGATAAAACTACATTGATGTCGGGCCACTCCGGTGTTGGTAAGTCATCGCTCATTAATGAATTAATGCCCGATATGAAACAGTTGAAAACCAAGGCGGTGAGCGACTGGAGCGGGAAGGGCATGCACACTACCACTTTTGCCGAAATGTTCGACCTGCCTAAAGGTGGTCGCCTCATCGATACGCCTGGCGTACGCGAGTTTGGTATCGTAGATATTGCTAAAACGGAACTTTCGCACTATTACCTTGAAATGCAGCCTTACATCGCGGAATGCCAGTTTAATAACTGCCTGCATGTAAATGAGCCGGGTTGTGCCGTACAACAGGCCGTAAATGAAGGAAAAATTGATGTGGACCGCTTTGTGAGTTATGCTTCTCTGCTGGAGTCTATCGAAGAAAAACAATATTGATCAATACCTTCTTTTTTTGAACAAGCCCTTCTTAGGTGGCCTGTTCATCTCATCAAATACCTTTTCCGCACCCATATTTTTTTTAGGTACCGGGCAGCCCGTTTTGGGTGTACGGCAGGCAGCCGTAGCTATTACTACAGCCATCACTATCAAAATATGTCGCTTCCGGATCATCATCGCTGTTATTATTTATGGATAAACGCTTAAAATAGCTTGTCCATATGCTTCTTGGCGCGTTTATTTTGCTTGGCATTAGCGCCTGAGTAAAAGTTGCTACCGGGACAGCCTGTTTTCTGCGAAGCACAGCCTGCCGCCAAAAATGCTATCCAAAGCACTAAAAGCCATTTTCTCATAGGGAAGGGATTTATCTGCAATATAACGTTTTTTCATAACGTATGTTACTTCCCCTCCTCCTCTTTGAACCAACCGCTGTACATCAGGTAATTATTAGCAATGCGGTTAATTTCGCCGCTAATAAGCTCCTGGCTTATCTCTTTCACCTTTTTAGCGGGTACGCCGGCGTATATACAGCCTGCTTCCACTTTCGTGTTCTCTAATACAACGGCGCCGGCGGCAATTATAGTATTGCTGCCAATGTGTGCATTATCCATTACAATAGCGCCCATACCTATTAACACATTGTCTTCCACCGTACAACCGTGTACAATGGCATTGTGACCTATAGAAACATTATTTCCAATGATGGCTTTGGTTTTTTCGTAAGTACAATGGATAACGGCACCGTCCTGCACATTTACCTTGTTGCCCAAACGAATGCTGTTTACATCGCCGCGCACTACCGCGTTAAACCATATACTGCAGTCGTCGCCTGTAACAACATCACCTACAATAGTTGCATTGGGGGCAATAAAACAGTTTTCTCCCATTTTAGGATGTACGCCTTTAACCGGTAATATCACTGGCATTTGTTTCTTTTTTTAGATTGATGGTGATGGTGAATGATGTCTGTTCAAAGATAGGAACTAACTTCGCATTCAAATTAACGAATAGCGGGAAATGAACAACAGGCAGCTTTTTTTGCAGCACGTAGCGCAAACGTCCGACGCGCCGCTGGCGATTGAAATAGTGAAGGCATCTGGCATGTATATGGAAGATGCAAGTGGTAAGCAGTACCTGGACCTCATTGCAGGTATCAGTGTGTGTAACGTCGGGCATTGCCATCCTGCGGTGGTAAAGGCTATACAGGAGCAGGCGGCTTCGTACATGCACCTACTTGTGTATGGTGAGTTTGTGCAAAGTCCGCAGGTCGCTTATGCTAAGTTTCTCGCCGATCATCTGCCTTCCGCGCTCGACTGTGTATACTTCACCAACTCTGGCAGCGAGGCTACCGAGGGAGCAATGAAGCTGGCCAAACGCCACACCGGCCGTACGGAGATCATTGCGTTCAAAAACAGCTACCATGGTTCTACCCAGGGCTCTTTAAGTTTGATGGGCGATGAGTATTGGCGTAATGCTTACCGACCGTTGTTGCCTGATGTTCAGCATTTGCAATACAATAGTTTCGATGCTATCGCGCAAATCACCACCCGCACGGCCTGTGTAATTGCAGAAACGGTGCAGGCAGAAGCCGGCGTACGCCAGCCGCAACGTGAATGGATGCAGGCATTACGTAAGAAGTGTACGGAAACAGGAACACTGCTTATTCTCGATGAAATTCAATGTGGACTTGGCCGTAATGGTACCCTTTGGGCGTTTGAGCAATTCGGTATTGTACCTGATGTATTGCTATTGGGTAAAGCATTGGGAGCAGGTATGCCGTTAGGCGCTTTCATCTCTTCTCATGATATTATGTGGAGCCTTACCAATAACCCGGTATTGGGTCACATTACCACTTTTGGCGGTCACCCTGTAAACTGTGCGGCCGGCCTGGCTGGTATGAAAGTTTTGCTGGAAGCAGATCTTATCAGTAAAGTAAATGCAAAAGGTGAGCTGTTCGTTAAACATTTAAAACATCCCGCTATCAAAGCGGTTCGCTCACTTGGCCTTATGCTGGCCGTTGAGTTTGAGAACTTCGCTTTCAATAAAAAGGTAATTGATTATTGTATTGATAAAGGGGTGTTGACAGATTGGTTCCTGTTTGCGCCGGAATGCCTGCGTATAGTGCCCCCATTAATTATCACGGATGAAGAGATCGTGCGAAGCTGCAATGTTATCTTAGAAGCAGCGGAACATTTTTCCTGATCAAACCAAAGCAAAAAAAAGCCCCCTGAATAGTCAGGAGGCTTATCAAATGCTTATGAAGAATTAATATATTACTGTTTGCCAGCTTCGTTCTTAGCTTCGTTCTTCATCTTATCATTTGCGTAGATGGAGAATTCCACACGGCGGTTCTGTGCGCGGTTAGCTTCAGAATCGTTTGGAACTTTAGGCTGGGTTTCACCGAACCAGAATGTTTGTACCCTGCTGGCAGCAACACCCTGAGCTTTCAGGTAGTTAGCTACTGCGTTTGCACGCCTTTCGGACAGGCTGTAGTTGTAAGAGTCGGTACCTTTATCATCAGTATGACCTTCTACACGTACGTAAGTGTCTGGATATTTGTTCAGGATATCGGTGAGTTCTTTAATGTTTGACTGAGCCTGGGCCGTAAGATCTGATTTATCAAAGCCGAACAGTACGCCGGAGTCGAACGTTACGTTAATACCTTCACCAACGCGTTCTACTTTAGCGTTAGGTACTTCGTTCTTTATCTCTTCTGCCTGTTTGTCCATTTTTTTACCGATCAGTACACCGGCACCGCCGCCAACAGCTGCACCGATAATAGCGCCGAGTGCTGTATTACCAGCTGCCCTGCCTATTACAGCGCCTGCTGCAGCACCGCCACTGGTACCAATAACTGCTCCTTTGCCTGTGTTGTTCATGCCATTCCAGGTGTTACAGCTACTGAAGATTATTGTTCCTGCCAGGGCTGCCAGCACCGTTACTTTCATTCGTTTCATCTTGGTAAATTTTAAATATTGCTGCATTTCGTTTTGATGTGCAAAGGTAGAAAACAAATTCTTTGCCAAACTCAGTTTTTAGTCACAAAATGTTGATAAACAAAATATACAATATAATATTTTGTATTAATTGTTTATGGCTGCGAACACGTTTAGTTGCCAAAAAGGCCGCCCAGCAGTCCGCCGAGGCCACCGCTTTCGCCACCTTGCTTTTGTTTCTCTTGTTTAGCGCCTTTGCTAAGCATAGCGGTAAGGTCCTGGAAGTCAACGTCGCCGTCGCCATCTTTGTCCAAACCGAACTTGCCGAGTATGCCACCCAGGTTAAGGCCGGATGCACTACCGCCCGTAAGGGAATTCAGAATGTCCTGGATGTTAAAGCTGCTGTCGTTAGGATCGTTGGTCTTTTTTACCAGTTTCCCCAGTACGGCAGGGATCAGGGTGCCGGCGATCTGGCTGGCGGTGCCGCTGTTAAGGCCAAATTTCTTTGTAAGGCTTTCAACCAGGTTGCCGGAAATGTTATTTACCAGGGGATTAGCCGTGCTAGCATCGCTTTTGCCGCTCAGCAGGCTCAATACGTCATTGGTGTTACCATTTGCCAGCGCATCCTGCAGGCCTGTGGCTACAGCATTGGTGGCTTCACCGATTACGGCTTCATTTTGCTCATTAGGCACGGCGGGGTTAGCTACCACTGCCTCGTTGGCGGAACTCTTTACCAGTTGTAAAAGCTGATCTAACATAGTTTTAATTTTTAAGGGGAGATTAATTAAATGGAGTATGTGTTACCCGGGAAAAGAAAACAATCGGGCCAACGGGAAAGTTGCGCCCGCCAGTATTATTTTTTGCCGGGAGGTTTCACTGGCGCATAAAAAAGGTTGGTGCGGCACCTTTAACGGTATATACACCAACCTTTAGTTGCTATTTGTTAATGAACTTTCTTCTTTGGTTAGAAGGACATTACTGTCCGCCCTTCATCTTTTCCGCATTTTCCGCAAACGCCAGCGCAGCTACCATATCCTGGATGTCGCCGTTCATAAAGGCGTCGAGGTTATATACGGTCATGCCGATACGGTGATCGGTTACACGGCCCTGGGGATAGTTGTAAGTGCGGATTTTTGCAGAGCGGTCGCCCGTGCTTACAAGGCTTTTACGCTGGGCAGCAATCGCGTCTTCATGTTTACGAACGGCTACTTCCCAAATGCGGCTGCGCAGCATTTTCATCGCGATGTCGCGGTTACTGTGCTGACTGCGGCCTTCCTGGCACTCTACCACGGTACCGGTAGGAATGTGGGTGAGGCGTACGGCCGACTCCGTTTTGTTTACGTGCTGTCCGCCTGCGCCTGATGAACGGAAGGTGTCCATTTTAATATCGGCATCGCGGATTTCAACGTCTACCTCGTCTGCTTCCGGTAGTATGGCTACCGTAGCGGCGGAGGTGTGTACACGGCCCTGGGTTTCGGTAGCTGGTACACGCTGTACGCGGTGTACACCGGATTCGAACTTCAGTGTACCGTATACGTCATCGCCTGTTACTTCCAGTACAGCTTCTTTATAGCCGCCTGCAGAACCGGCACTTTCGTTCATCACGGCCACTTTCCAGCCTTTGTTCTCACAATAGCGGAGGTACATGCGCAACAGGTCGCCTGCAAAGAGGCTGGCCTCGTCGCCACCGGTACCGGCGCGTATTTCAAGGATGGCGTTACGCTCATCCTGGGGATCTTTAGGGATCAGCAGGTTGCGGATGTTGGCTTCTGCGGCGTCTTTCTGCTCGGCCAGGGATTCTGTTTCCTCCTTGGCCAGCTCGCGCATTTCGTCGTCACCGCTTTCCAGCACTTCTTTATTGAAGGCAATGGCATCCAGCAGGTCGGTGTAGGCTTTGTAAGCGTTCACGATCTTTTCCAGCTGGCGGTATTCCTTGCTGTATTTGCTGAACTGTTTGTTGTCGCTTACTATCTCGGGGTTGGTAAGCGCCAGCGATACCTGTTCAAAACGGCCTCTTATGGCTTCCAGTTTATCTATCATGGTTATCTTTGATACCTGTTACAAATCTGAAGGTTCCCTCGTTCCGGTAAAAGGGAGGGTCCCGCAGGGTTGCAAAATTAACACCAATTCACGTAAATAGTACAGCATGAAGGCATGGATTAAGTTAACTGCCCGGAATATTTTTGACGGGCACAGGTTTTTAGGGAAGGATAAAGTGTTGATATTGGCCCCAAATGGGGTGGTGGAGGCTGTTACAGACCGGTCGGAAGCAGGGGAGGGCGTGAGGGAAATCGAGGGCTGGCTTAGTCCGGGCCTCATTAACACGCATTGTCACCTTGAATTGTCACATATGGCTGGCCGCATACCGGAAAAAACGGGCCTGCCCGATTTTCTCACCACGGTCATGACCACCCGCCAGCCGGATAGCCCGGAACAGATAGCGGAAGCTATCGCCACTGCGGAGGAAAATATGCTGAACAGCGGAATTGTGGCAGTGGGGGATATTTGCAATACGACTAACACCATCTCCCAAAAACAAAAAAATAACCTGTATTACCACTCTTTTATAGAATGTATGGGCTTTGTAGACGCTGGCGCCCAAACCCGGTTCGACCAGATGCAGGCGGTGTATACAGCGTTTCGCGAACTGGATGCCGCCGGTATACATACCAGCAGCCTGGTGCCGCATGCCCCTTATTCTGTATCGGCCGCCCTATTCGGCATCCTCTCCCAACTTCCTCAATCCCAACCCATTACTATTCATAACCAGGAGTGTTTTGCAGAAAATATGCTGTATGAAAGCGGAACGGGCGCATTTATCGGGTTTTATGAGCATATGGGAATAGGTATGGGCAACTTTAGGCCCACGGGTAAGAGTAGCCTGCAATCGTACCTGCCGTACTTTCAACAGCAGGGTAATATGCTGCTCGTCCATAACACCTTTACAGAGGAGGCAGATATCCAGGCGGCTCACACTTCTCCCAAAAATATTTACTGGTGCCTTTGCCCCAACGCTAATATTTATATAGAAGATACGCTGCCTTACCTCTCGCTGTTCCGCGATAATAATTGTGTAATGACGATCGGTACGGATAGCCTGGCGTCTAACCACCAGCTGTCGGTTTGGGAAGAAGTAAAAACGATTCATGAACATCATGCCGATATTCCTTTGGAAGAAATTATGCAATGGGCCACATTGAACAGCGCAAAAGCATTAGGTGTTGAGCATACTTTTGGAAGTTTTGAAAAGGGGAAAAGGCCTGGGGTAACGGCGATTGATAAAGAGAGCAAACGTGTGTTATTTTAATAAATTTGCGGAAGTATAACTTACGCTATGAACGAATTTTTGAACAGGGAATTTTTGGGCAACCCGCTACAGGATTACTTTATTGTAGTTGGCGTGGTGTTGCTGGTGATCTTTATCAAACGCATCCTCTCTAAATGGATGGCGTCTTTTTCTTTTAAGTTTATTAAACACTGGTCGCCGCAGTTGCAGAAGGCCGACTTTGTGAACCTGTTGGTAAAACCTTTGGAATACCTGCTGGTGTTCGTGGCGTTTATGCTCACGATGAACCGGTTGCGTTTTCCGCCGCAACTGAATTTTAATGTCTACCGTAAAATCAAAACGGTTACGTTAAATGGTGCGTCTGTAGAGCAGGTAAGTGCGCTCACGATCCATGAAATGCTCACCACTTTGCTGGAGCTTACCGTAAGCCTTTGCTTCATTTGGATATTACTGCGGCTTATCGATTTTGTAGCATTGGTGCTGGAAGCGAAGGCGGACCTTACAGAAGATAAAACGGACAACCAGTTCGTAGTGTTCTTTAAAGATTTTTTCAAGGCTATTGTGATGATTTTCGGGGCGTTGATCGTAATACGTGTGCTGTTCGGACAAACGATCGTGGAGAAGCTGATAGCGGGCCTTGGTATTGGCGCTGCTGCTCTGGCACTGGCTGCGAAGGAAAGCATCGAGAACCTCATCGGTTCTTTTATTATCTTTTCTGATAAACCTTTCCGCGTGGGCGATACGGTGAAGGTAGACAGCTACCAGGGTACGGTGGAAAAAATCGGGTTACGCAGCACCCGCCTGCGTACATTGGAGAAAACGTATGTAACGGTGCCTAATAAAAAGATGGTGGACAGTGTGCTGGATAACCTGTCGCTGCGCACACAACAGCGTGCCGCCGTTCGGGTGGAGGTAGCTGCTGATACTTCGGTGGAAAAAATACAGAAGGTGTTAAAAGACATCCATCAGTTTTTGGGTAATCATAAAAATGTGGAGCCCGATTTTACGGTAAACCTGAACGACTTTACAAAAGATTCCTACGTAATACAGGTTATTTATCTCACCTATATACTGGACGGGGCACGTTATAACGCACTGCGCGAAGATGTGAACCTGGCCATTATGCGGTTCATGGAACAGTACGGGGTTAAGATGGCCACTAAAATAGAGGTGGTGAACGATCCGTCACAACAATAAAAAAAACGCTGCAGCCAAAAACTGCAGCGTTCCTTTTTATAATAGAAGTGGAATTTACTTGTCGTTCGCTTTCAGGATAAGATTGGCGAAAGCGGTTTCCAGTGGTTCATTAGATTCGGCGGCTATGCGGCCAATTTCTTTACCATCTTTCAGTAACAGGAAGGTAGGCGCTTTCTTGAATTTGTAAGTGCGATCGGCGTCTGTACCTGTTTGCTGGCTTTGATCGGCAGCGTAGGCGAGAATATTTTCTTCGGGAACACTGGCCAGTATCATTACTTTATAAAACTCGGGCAGCAGCTTTTTGCTGGAGGCGTCCCAGGTGCTGGCGATGGCTACGAATTTGAATTTAGTGTTGTTGGCTTTAATATAATCTATGTGATTGGTGTTAGGCTGATATTTGTTGATACCATAATAAAACCAGGCCAGGTCAGCATCGTTGGTCATCGTTTTCAGGTCTACTT
>NZ_CABHOU010000093.1 GCF_902168175.1 uncultured Chitinophaga sp.
ATAATATTGCGCGAAACCCGTCTTTTTTAGATAGACATGATCTCTTTATCTTTCGCTGCGCAGTGTTTATCTACCAGCAAAATGTATTTGTCGGTAAGCTGCTGCACGTTGGCTTCGGCATCTTTGGCTGTATCTTCGCTCAAGCCATCTTTCTGCAGTTTCTTGATAGCCTCAATAGCATCGCGGCGGATGTTGCGGATGGCTACTTTGCCCTGCTCACCTTCTCCGTTTACACGTTTCACCAGTTCTTTCCTCCTCTCTTCTGTGAGTGGTGGCAGGAACAGGCGAATGATCAACCCGTCGTTCTGCGGGTTAAGGCCGATATTGGAAGCGATGATAGCTCTTTCGATGGGCTGCAACATGTTCTTTTCCCATGGCTGTATGGTAAGCGTTCTCGCATCGGCTACACTGATGTTTGCTACCTGGTTAATAAGGGTAGCGGCGCCATAGTAGTCAACGGTAATGCCGTCCAGGATCTGGGGATTAGCTTTACCAGCCCTGATTTTTGTCAGTTCAACTTCCAGGTGACTAATGGCTTTGTCCATTGTTTCCTGCGCGTCGTCCAGAACTAAGTTAAGATCGTCTTGCATAAGATTAAAAACTTAAAGTGCTTGCAAACCTACATGAATTCTTTTAATCATCAAAGGTGTTTGATGAATCATGCAAATTGGGAAGGATGGACGGGAATGACGGTTAAGGAAAGAAACCTGTTATTTGTTCTCCAGTATGCCGTCGTTGGTAACACGAAGGATTTTAGCCTTGTTGCTTACATGCTGTACTTCGGCTGCTGCGGCCGCGGCTTCTTCAGCCAGGCGAACCATTTTCTCAGCACGTTTGCGCTTCAGCAGATATAAAGAGTAGGTTAAACCGGTAGCAAGCACCATCTCAAAAGCGAGCAACTGCGTTGTACCAAGTCCACGCAAAGCGTACACCAGCACGATAAAACCTGCATTAGCCAGCACCGTGGTCATGGTGGTTTGCTTGTGGTTCATATCAAGCGCCAGCAGGTAGTGGTGAATGTGGTTACGGTCGGCCGAAAACGGTGAACGTCCTCTCATCATACGGATCGAGAATACCCGGAGGGTATCGAACAATGGAACGATAAGGATACCGAAAGCCACAGCAGGAACCGATTCGATAGGCATTTTGCTGGCAGGGTTACCGCCCACTTCAATGAATTTTATAATCAGAATAGCGTTTACGGTGCCTATTAACAGGGAACCGGTATCGCCCATAAATATCTTTGCTGGTGAAATATTGTAGATCAGAAAACCTGCGAGACCTGCAGCCAGTGAAAATCCCATTACTGCGTACACCATTTCTCCTGAGTGCAGGAAGTAAGCGCCGAGGATAGCTGATACGAGCATACCAATACTGCCCGCCTGGCCATCTACCCCATCTATCAGGTTAAAAGCATTGATGATAACGAGTACGGTAAAGTAAGTAAGCAGGGAACTGAGGTGTGCCGGTAATTCCTGTATTCCAAAAAATCCGAAGGCACTATTGATCTGGAGATTGCCAAGGTAAATAATCGCGAAAGCAGCTACCATCTGGCCTATTACCTTTTTTAACGGTGACAGACCAACGAGGTCATCTTTAAGTCCGACCATGAAAATGATGAAGTACGCTGCCATGAAGTACTGGAGCGGAGAAGAGCTTTGTGTAGGTATACACATAGCTATCGATATCAGAAAGCCTGAGAAAAATCCCACGCCGCCCAATGCAGGAATACGGTGTTTATGTGCTTTGCGCTCGTCCGGTTCATCATACAGATGCTTCAGGTCCGCCACTTTGATAAGGATAGGCACTGAAAAATAGGTTATAACAAAACTGAGCACGGTAGCGATAATTACATTCTCCATATCGGGGGTTGTCATACAAAGATATTAATTTCAGTGAAATGTGTATCAGCAAATTATAAAAATCATAGACTTTAGCCACTTGTCCCCCAAGATTTTACACGTTGCATTACAAATTGCTAGTTTTCTTATTACTTTTGCGACTCATAAAACGCCAATTATCATGCCAGAACTGAAAGATATTGCTACACAGATCAGGAGGGACATTGTGCGGATGGTGCACGCCGTTCAAAGTGGCCACCCTGGCGGCTCTTTAGGTTGTACAGACTTCCTCACTGCCTTATATTTCAAGGCAATGAAACATAACCCTGAGAAGTTTGATATGGATGCAAAAAACGAAGATGCATTCTTCCTCTCCAACGGGCACATATCTCCCGTGTTTTACAGTGCCCTGGCCAGATCTGGCTATTTTCCGATCGAGGAACTGAGCACTTTCCGCAAAATTGATTCGCGCCTGCAAGGTCATCCTACTACCCACGAACACCTGCCAGGCATTCGTATTGCCAGCGGTTCCCTCGGTCAGGGTATGAGTGTAGCCCTTGGCGTTGCCCTCGCTAAAAAAATGAACAACGACAGCCACCTCGTGTACTCCCTGCACGGTGATGGCGAACTGAACGAAGGCCAGATATGGGAAGCTGCGCTTTTCGCCGCTCACCACAAAGCTGATAACCTGATTTCCACGATCGACTGGAACGGTCAGCAAATCGATGGTCCTACCGATAAAGTAATGAACCTCGGCGACCTGGAAGCTAAATTCAAAGCTTTCGGCTGGCTGGTGCTGCATATGAACGGTAACGATATGGACGATGTGGTAGCTGTACTCGATAAAGCCAAAAGCCTTACCGGTAAAGGCCAACCCATCTGTATCCTGATGAAAACAGCAATGGGTAAAGGCGTAGACTTCATGGAAGGTTCGCACGAATGGCATGGTATTGCTCCTAACGACGAGCAACTGGCCAAAGCGCTGGCTCAATTGCCTGAAACTATGGGCGACTACTAAACGTACCGCCTCCAAATAACGAAAAAGGGCTGTTTGCTGATGCAGACAGCCCTTTTTTCATGCCGCTACCGGCATAGCAGCTACATCCCGGCGGGATCCTTATACTTTCTTAGGTAGATATAAGGTTGATCTAAGGTTGATCCTAGGTTCATTCCAGGCTATTTAACCTAGAATGAACCTAGAATGAACCTAGGATAAACCTAGGATGAACCTAGGATGAGGCCAGGATCTATCATGGATCATGCCGGGATGGT
>NZ_CABHOU010000094.1 GCF_902168175.1 uncultured Chitinophaga sp.
GGCGTTCTGCTCACGTACTGCCATATTTCCATACCACCGCCACCGGCAATGTTGAGGGTAAGCAGTGCGTGGCGGGAATGTACTTTACCGCCGGTATAGATGGTCATTAAAGGAGCTTCGGCCGCATCATCAAATACCAATACTTCCATCCCGAGGAATTTTTTGTACCAGTACTTAGCCGTCTGCAGATCTTTAACGCCTACACCGATTTGTTGCACGCCGGTGATACATTCCGAAAAAGTTTGTGACATGTAGCTATATTGTTTTAGGATATACTATTGTTTGGTGCCCACCTTGTGCGCGATCTTATAAAACATGGAAGGTATTACGCGCTTGATCGCCAGCAGTATTTTTTCTTCCTTTGCTATCTTGATGAGCTTCTTTTTATTCTCCGCTGCTTTTAAAATAATACGCGCGCATTTATCGGCTGGTATCCCGTTCTTCTGACCGTCGTCCATTTTGCCATGTGGCTGCCCGCTGCCGGTTAAAGCAGAAAGCGAAATGGGGGTATTGATGCGGCCGGGGCATACGATGGTCGTATGCAGATCTTTCACCGGCTGCTCGGTCTGGAAGGTTTCAAAAAAGCCATGCAACGCGTGTTTGGCAGCGGAGTAGGCAGACCGCATAGGGAAACCTAACAGTCCCGCCATGCTGCTCATCACGATAATGTGACCATGCCCCTGTTTTTTGAAATGCGGCAGTAAGGCTTTGGTAAAGGCTACGGTAGCGAAGAAGTTAATCTCCATGATCTGCCGGTCTACTTCCAGCGCGGTTTCCATTACGGGAGAGCGCTGGCTTACGCCGGCGTTATTGATCAGCACGTCCAGGCCGCCGAACAACTGTAAAGCTTCGGCCGCCTTCGGCTCTATTTGCGCACTATCGGTAAGGTCGAAGCTCAGGAGCTTGCAGTGCGGCGTATATTTCAGGCATTCTGCCTTAACATCGGCCAGCACATCGGCCCTGCGCGCGGTTAGCACCAGCTTTGCCTGCTGCTTTGCCAGCTCCAGCGCCAGCGCTTTCCCGATGCCGGAACTGGCACCGGTTATGAACACTATCTTATTCGAAAAATACATCGCGGCAAGTTACCATCTTTTTACTTTAATTCCTTCACCTCTATATTCTTCCAGCGTACTTTAATACCGCCGCCGGAGTGTATCTGCAAGGCTATCTGGCCGGTAATTGCACCTATCTTTTCATCGTCCAGGGTAATCATTTCCTGGCCATTGAGGTATGTAGTTACATTGTTACCTTTCACACGCACTTTCATGGTATTCCATTCGCCCATTTTCAGGTATTTGTCTTTTTCCGGAGCCGGTTTAATCAGCCAGCCACGGCCATACGATTCGTAGATGCCGCCTGTGCTGTTGTTCGGTGGCGCTACTTCTGCCTGCCAGCCTGCTACCTTAGTGCCTTCAATCGAAGAGTGGAAAAAGATGCCGCTGTTGCCATTGGCTTCCTGCTTAAACTGGGCAGTCAGTTCAAAATCTTTGAAGCTTTTTTCTGTGCCGAGGTAGCCGTACTCTTTATCCGGACCGCTTTCACAAATCAGTTCACCGCCTTCTACATACCATTTTTCGGTACCGTAAATTTTCCAGCCGGTGAGGTCTTTTCCGTTGAATAGTTTTTGTTTCTTCTGCGCCTGTGCGCCTGCGCCCAGGATAGTGAATGCTGCAACGAGCAATGACGTGGTGATGATTCTTTTCATGACATGAGTTTTTCTGTGGAGGTAAGATAGGGAAATTTACCGTGCTTGATGCCGGGGTGACAGGATATAGGTCAAACGATTGACTGGTGCGGAAACTGCGTACGAAGCGTGAGCAGGCCTCTTGCGAGGGCAACTTTGCCACAGAACATCGGGGCGAAGGTAAGCCCCCTCGCCGTTATTGCGAATGAAATGAAGCAATGACGAAAAAAGAATGCAACGCTATCTGAAAAAATACATCTACAAAAAAAGGCGCCCCTTTCAGGAGCGCCTTTGCTGATATAGATATTAAGCAATATTATCTTGCTACGTTCACGGCTCTGCGTTCGCGGATTACCGTTACTTTGATCTGACCGGGGTATTGCATTTCGGTTTGGATCTTGGTGGCAATTTCGAAGGAGAGGCGGTCGGAATCGCTGTCGGATACTTTGTCGCTTTCTACGATTACGCGGAGTTCGCGGCCGGCCTGGATGGCGTAGGCTTTTTCAACACCGTCGTATGCCATGGCGAGGTTCTCGAGATCTTTGATACGTTGTAAGT
Source organism: uncultured Chitinophaga sp. (assembly GCF_902168175.1). Classification (GTDB taxonomy): domain Bacteria; phylum Bacteroidota; class Bacteroidia; order Chitinophagales; family Chitinophagaceae; genus Chitinophaga. The sequence goes on from NZ_CABHOU010000094.1 coordinate 2,243, forward strand.
AGCTCTGCATGATTTCGCGGCGGGCACCGGGGCGGGCACCGGAAATGGCGTCACAGGCCTGGATGATGGGGGAAATAACGTATTGCATTTCCATTTCATCGTGGTGGGCGCCGATGGCGTTTACTACTGCAGGGTGTTCTCCGTATTTTTCGGCCAGTTTCGCTCCGAGGAGGGCGTGGCTCAGTTCTGTTTCTTCGTCGGGTACTTTACCAATATCGTGCAGCAGGCCGGCACGTTTGGCGAGTTTAGGGTTCAGGCCCAGTTCAGCAGCCATGATACCGCAAAGGTTCGCGGTTTCTTTGGAGTGCATCAGCAGGTTCTGACCGTAGGAGGAACGGAAACGCATTTTACCAACCAGGCGTACCAGTTCTTTGTGCAGACCGTGGATGCCTAATTCGATTACGGTACGTTCGCCTATTTCCATTACCTGCTCTTCGAGCTGGCGTTTGGTTTTTTCTACTACTTCTTCGATACGGGCAGGGTGAATACGACCGTCCTGTACCAGGCGTTGCAGGGCAAGACGGGCAATTTCGCGGCGTAATGGGTCGAAGGAAGAGAGTACAATTGCTTCAGGGGTATCGTCTACGATAAGGTCAACGCCGGTAGCGGCTTCGATGGCGCGGATGTTACGGCCTTCACGACCAATGATCTGCCCTTTAATTTCGTCGCTTTCCAGGTTAAACACGGTGATGGCATTCTCGATGGTTTGCTCGGCAGCCGTACGCTGGATGGACTGTATAATGATTTTCTTAGCTTCTTTGTTGGCTTTGGATTTCGCTTCTTCCACGATGTCCTGGATGTGGGCCAGGGCGGTGGAGCGGGCTTCTTCTTTCAGGCTTTCTACCAGCTGGTTGCGGGCTTCTTCGGCCGTAAGACCTGCTACCTTTTCCAGGCGACGGATATGCTCTTCCTGATGTTTTTCCAGTTCAGAACGTTTAACGTTTACCAGTTCGATCTGGCGGGCAAGGTTTTCTTTGATCGCCTCATTTTCCTGCACCTGTTTGCTCAGCTGCTCGTTCTTTTGGTTCAGGCCCTGTTCTTTCTGTTTGATGCGGTTTTCGCCTTCGTTTATTTTCTGGTTACGCTGCAACACTTCCTTCTCATACTCCGTTTTCAGTTGCAGGTATTTTTCTTTGGCTTCAAGTAAGCGGTCTTTCTTAAGGGTTTCTGCGGTAATCTGGGCTTCCGCCACTATTCTTTTTGCTTCTAATTCGGCTTCGTCGATTTTATACTGGGTACTTTTTGCGAAGATCAACTTTCCGAGCACAATCCCGATTCCGAGTGCCACGATCGCGGCTATTGCTATATATAACGTCTCCATTTATGGTGTTTTTATGTATATTATATGATAAAGTCCTGCGTCGCTACTGCTTTTCAGCGATTACAGGGTCGTTCACCGACCCGCGAAAATACAAAAATTTAGCAGCAAACCGCCAGAGAATGAATAATTTACGGCTAATCAACGGGCTATTTCAGGCCCTCATTCAACAGATTTTCAAGATGTTGTAACTTTTCTGACAGGAAGGGGGCCACGCTGGCCTGGGCTTTTCCGCCACTGGTAACGGAGTGGGTAGCATACATGATCAATGCCATCGCTATATAATCCTGAATATCTTTTCCGGCGAAAACGGTCCTGAACTCCACGATCTTTTCGTTCACTTCTTTCATAATGCGTCGCACATCTTCTTCCTCCTCCGGCCTGATCTTAATGCGGTAAGTCCTGTCGGCTACCACGATATTTACGGGTATCAGTTGCTCCATGTTTTGATTTTACGTACAAGTTATAGGTGCCTTGTATGTACAATATTAACATTTCCGGGCAAATTGCAAAGCAAAATCGTGCAAATCAGGAGTTAAGCATCGCTATACAGCGGTCTATTTCCCGGATATAGTCATTGATTTTCCCGCGGATCTCCTTTTTGAAATCCTCATCTTCGGAGGTAGGCGCTCCCTTTGTGGCGCTGGCGATTTTCGTCAGCTTCAACTTGTTTTCCAGTGCGGCTATGGATTGCTGGTGCAGTAACAGTGCTTTTTCCTGCGCGTCTATTTCGGCATGCAGCAACTCATTATCAGACTGCACCTGCTGCAGTTTTTTCAGCAGCAGGTGCGTCTTTTCTTCAATTCGTTGTATGTGCTGTTCCAGTTCCATGGCTTATTTACGGATCTCGGCCTGCAGTTGTGATTCAAATGCCTTCACGAGTTTGTTCATTACCCCATCCACATCCTTGTCGGTCAGCGTTTTTTGCGGGTCCTGGAAGGTGAAGCTTACGGCGTAAGACTTCTTACCGGCTCCCAGTTTCTCGCTTTCGAACACGTCGAACAGGTTAATTCCCTGCAGCAGGGATGATTTAACTCCTTTGGCCGCTTCTTCTACCGCAGCGAATTTTACCGATTTGTCCAGCACCAGCGCCAAATCGCGGCGAACGGCGGGGTATTTCGGGATCTCTGTGTAGAAGCGGTCTGCTTTCCGCAGTAATTTAAGCACTTCATCCCAATAAATATCAGCAAACCATACGGCTTGTTTAATATCAAAGGTTTTGAGCCTTTGCGGGGCCACGCTTCCCATCACCCCTATTACCTTATCTTTCACCTTTAATTCCAAAGATGGCTGAAGATGTGCTGCCGGGGCTTCGGCGATCTGCGTAAGCTGTATGCCCAACTGGCGGAATATATTGATTACGAACCCTTTAAGGAAGTAAAAATCTACTTTCTCGGGTTTACGCATCCAGTTTTCGGCCAGTTTATCGCCGGTCAGGTACAGACAGAGGTGTTCTTTTTCCTCGTACTGTCCTACCGCTATTTGTTTGTACGTTTTGCCCGTTTCGAAGAACAACAGGTTTTCGTTCTTACGGTTCAGGTTGTAAGCCACGCTTTCCAGGCCGGTTTCCAGCATGGACGGGCGCATGGTATCGAGATCGGCGCTCAGGTTGTTCAGCATTTTTACGAGCTGTGCCTGTGTGTCTGCATCATAATACTGGCTGTTGGTGATGGAGTTGGTGAATATCTCCATAAAACCGTTGCCTGCCAGGTAAGCAGCTACCTTTTCGCGGATCCTTTCTTTATCCGGGCGAGGCTGCACACTGGGAGCAATGGTAATTTCAGCAGGGATGATGATATTATCCAGTCCGTCGATGCGCATTATTTCTTCTACGATATCGGCCGGGATGGAGATATCGGGTTTGGAGAAGGGTACGGATACACGGGCGCCGGCTTCTGTTTCGGAAATGATACCAAAACCGAGGCTGAGCAGGATGTTTTTGATCTTATCAACCGGGTAGGCGTTGCCGCTTAATTTATGGATATAGGCATAAGTGAACTCCACTTCCGTTTTTTCTTTCGGCTGTGGGTACACATCTATAATATCAGAGGCAATTTTACCGCCGCCCAACTCGCAGATGAGTGCTGCGGCGCGTTCCAGTACTCTTACCACGTTACCAATGTCTACCCCTTTCTCGAAACGGGTAGCGGCATCGGTACGTAAACCATGACGAACGGACGATGCGCGGGTAGTACCTGGTGCAAACCACGCGCTTTCGAGGAAAATGCTGGTGGTGCTATCGGTAACGCCTGAAGTGGCGCCGCCAAATACGCCGGCAATACACATACCTTCGCCCTCGCCGTTGCAGATCATCAGGTCGCGGGCGTCGAGTTTGCGTTCTTTATCGTCTAAGGTGGTGAACAATGTATCCTGTGGCAGGTTCTTCACAATTACCCTGTTGCCCTTGATTTGCGCGGCATCAAATGCGTGCAGCGGCTGGCCGGTTTCGTGCAGCACGAAGTTGGTAATGTCTACTATATTATTAATAGGACGAACACCTATGGCCTGCAGGCGCTGTTTGAGCCAGTCGGGCGACTCGCCCACGGTAACACCGGTAATGCTTACACCGCTGTAACGGGGACAGTCGGCGGAATTTTCTACAGATACGGTGATGGGCAGTTCGCCGCTGTGACTGTTAAACAGTTCAAAAGCATCGCGATAGCTGGCAACCGTTTCGGTGATCTCGTGCAGCTTTTGTTCAAAGCCGCTGGCAGATGCTGCCAGGGGCGACCTCACCGTATATTCAGATGTGTTATGATGATTATTGAGCCAGGCGCATACGTCGCGGGCCACGCCGAGGTGACTCATGGCATCCATGCGGTTAGGCGTGAGGCCGATCTCGAAAACGAAGTCCTGCACAGGTTTAAACACCTCACGGGCAGGCGTACCCGGAACCAGGGCGGCATCCAGTACTAAAATACCATCATGACCGGTACCCAGGCCTATTTCATCCTCGGCGCAAATCATGCCATTACTTTCTTCACCGCGGATCTTTGCTTTTTTCATGGTGAGGGGATCACCTGTGAGGGGGTAAATGGTAGCACCGATGGGGGCTATCACCACTTTTTGACCCACGGCCACGTTAGGTGCGCCGCAAACGATGGCCAGTGGCTCACCGGTCCCTATATTTACTTTGGTAAGGCGCAGTTTATCCGCATTGGGGTGTTTTTCCACTTCCAATACTTCTCCTATCACCAAACCTTCGAGACTGCCTTTAATGCTTTCAAAAGCTTCCAGGCTTTCTACTTCTAGGCCTATGGCCGTTAAGATCACCGAAAGTTCTTCCGGTGCAGGTTTTACCGGTAAATATTCACATAACCAATTGTACGAGATTGTCATTTGTTATTGTCTGTATACAGGCGACTTAGATCACACTGCTTTTTAAATTTTTGATAATCAATGTTATGTTGCATCTTTGCGCCCCTTTACAGGCGCTTCGACGCCGCGTAAAGTTAAGAAATCCGGCTTTGCTGCCCAGACATTTTTAAAAAGCATTTGGGGATAAATCTTTTTCAACAATGATTGTGAATAATCGGACATTTGCAGGGGAAGCGTAGTCGCTCTTTGTGGATAACCGCACAATAAATAGTGGATAACCGATGTTTAGCTATGGTATAGCATGTGCATTAGGCACGAATAACTTTAGTTCGGCAGCAAAACCGATTAATCGGAAAAATGCCTTTACCTTAGTCGACCCGGCTCCAAAAATTTTACAATTTGTTAATTGTGCCACACCGAAAAACAGAATGCAAAAATTGTAAACAGCAGCGGACGACTACAGTAACCAGCTTTTATTAACACATTTTAAGCCCTCGCGATAAATGGACGTCAATCTTAAGAAGGACAGAAATTTCAGAAAAAAACCATCTGTCGATCTCTCCACAATGGTATACGGCAAAATACCTCCCCAGGCTAAAGAACTGGAGGAAGCGGTATTAGGTGCCCTCATGCTTGAAAAGGGAGCGTTCGATACGGTGATTGAAGTACTGAAACCAGACTGCTTCTACGTAGATGCGCACCAGCGTATTTTCTCCTCCATGCTGAAACTGGCGGCAAAATCGATGCCGGTAGATATCCTCACGGTAGTAGAAGAACTGAAATCGTCCGGCGAACTGGAGCAGGTAGGCGGTCCTTTCTTCGTAACCAGGCTTACGAACATGGTGGTATCATCTGCCAACATCGAGGCCCACGCCCGTATCGTACTGCAGAAATTCATCCAGCGTGAGCTGATCCGTATTTCCGGGGAAATTCTTTCTGAATCCTACGAGGATACGGCCGACGTGTTCGACCTGCTGGACTCTGCCGAATCTAAACTTTTTGAAATCACCAATAATCACCTTCGTAAAAACTACGACTCCATCGATAAGATCCTGGTAAACACGATCAAACGTATCGAGGACCTGAGAAACAAAGGTGAAGAAATGACAGGGGTGCCTTCGGGTTTCCCTACGCTGGACAAAATCACTTACGGCTGGCAGCCAACGGATTTGATCATCCTGGCAGCACGTCCTGCGGTGGGTAAAACGGCGTTCGCACTGAACCTGGCGCGAAACGCAGCCCTGCACCCAACACACGGTAAAGGCGCGGCAGTGTTCTCCCTGGAGATGTCGTCCGGACAGCTGGTACAACGTATCCTTTCGGCCGAATCTGAAATTAAACTGGAAAAAATTACCCGTGGTAAACTGGACGAAGCAGAAATGCGTACGCTCATGACCCGCGGTATAGAACGGTTGGCGAAAGCGCCCATCTTTATCGATGACACTCCATCGCTGAATATCTTCGAGTTGAGAGCGAAATGTCGCCGTCTCGTTCATAACAGCGGTGTAGGTATCATTATCATCGACTACCTTCAGCTGATGAGCGGTAGCGCAGATGGCAAAAACAGTAACCGTGAACAGGAGATCAGCAAAATCTCCCGGGACCTGAAAGGTATGGCGAAAGAGTTGCACGTACCCGTGATCGCACTGTCGCAGTTGAGCCGTGATGTGGAGAAACGTAAAGATGGTAACAAGATGCCGCAGCTGAGTGACCTTCGTGAATCGGGTGCGATCGAGCAGGATGCCGACATGGTACTGTTCCTTTACCGTCCTGAATATTATGAGATCACTACTAATGAAATGGGCGAATCCAACAAAGGTGAAACCCACGTTCGTATAGCCAAACACCGTAACGGTCAGCTCGATACTGTAAAACTGAGAGCGATCCTGGAGTTCCAGCGTTTTGAAGACGATGGCCCTGTAGACGGATTTGGCGGCGGCGCACCAGGCGGCGGAGGTAATTCCTTTGCAGGCATGCGCGGTAACCCTACAGACGAAGCGAAACTTTACATACAGAAGGGATCGAAGATGAATGATATGGATTTCGAGGACGAAACCTTCGGAGATGCGCCGTTCTAAAAGAACGCCAATGACTTTAACAAGCCAGCATCTTCCCGGATGCTGGCTTTTTTTATGATTGATTACGAGTATTTAAAATGAAAAGGATTTACACCAAATACAGGGAACATTACAAAGACAATTTCTTTCTTGCTTACCCCGTTGTTATCTCTCAATTAGGCCACAC
>NZ_CABHOU010000095.1 GCF_902168175.1 uncultured Chitinophaga sp.
AGTACAATGAAGTGCTTTCGCTGGACAGGGCTAACTCTGTGGCCAGATACCTGGTGTACCGCGCCGGTTTTTCCTACGACGACCTGGAGATGAAAGGCCTGGGCCGCCAGTCGCCACGCTACGACAGTACCACCGCCGAAGGGCGCCGCGAGAACAACCGCGTGGAAATGATCTTTTGCGTGCCGCCGCAGCCCATCACGATCGCACCACCAACACCGCCTAAAAACGATACACTCATTGTGCCCGACGTACTGTTTAAACACAATAGCGCCGAGCTGGAGCCGCAGTTCGTAACGGAGCTTGACAAACTAACCGCTAAAATTCCGAAGGAAAACATACAGCTGCAAATTATTGGTCATACCGATAGTAACGGCACTGATGCCTATAACAACGACCTCTCACGCCGCCGCGCTGTTACCGTGGCAGCATTCCTCAGCCGCAAAGGTTACCAGGATAAAGTACGTTTTGTGTCGGGCGAGGGCGAACGCAGGCCCGTGGCCGGCAATGCCACGCCAGAAGGCCGGCAGCAGAACCGCCGGGTAGAGATCATTATCTATAAAGGATTGAATTAATCGGTTTCGATAAGGGCGTAAACTTTATCGTTGAGGTAAGGCCCGCCGGGGTTCATGGCACTGTAATCCAGGTTAATCCAGTACTCGCCTTTACTTTCGTGATAGGATATTTCACGTACGGGAGGATTGTTGAACAGGTGTACAATGGCCTGCTTGATCAGTTCAAAGTCTTCTTTGGTGCCACAGTACAACTCCGGGTAAGCATGCCCCTGGATAAGCACCACCCTGCAGCGCGCGCCGATCGACTCCAGGCACGAGGCCATGAGTATCGAGTGGTCGTCGCAGTCGCCACCCAAACCATTTTGTATGGTTTCCTGCGGCGTGGCAAAGTATTCGTCCCTGCGCACATCATTTACATACTTGAAATTCAGGCGTATATATTTGTATAACGAGAGGTAGCGCACAATCTTCCCGTATTTGGGGAAATATTCATCAAAGTACTGGGTAGATCGCTGTACGGAGAAGTTGCGTACTACGGAGTCTTTATAGGTCATCTTTTCGCGGATGCCCCGTACGGTTTTATCCCGGTAGGTTTCCACCTTACGTGGGTATAGGCTCAGGATGTCGAGCTGTTTATTATCGCGCGAGCCCCAGTTGCCCTGTACCATGCCCTTATAATCGTTCAGTACATTGCTAAAGGTGTAATTGTCGAGGAACAGGTTTACCACTAACACGCCCACTACGAGTACAAAGGCCGGAATAATCAACGGCTTAAATATCCATAATAGCAGCCGGGTAAATAAAAAGGCAATGAGGATGGAGAGGAAAAGGTCGATATGTACAGTGCCCAGCTTGATAGACGGCATGAAGCGGTTAATGTAAGGCGCCATAGGCAACAGGGTGAGCAAACTCACGAAGTTGAGCAAAAAGTTCTGTATGGTGGTATATTTCCTCTCGTCTATTGCCATGGCCTGATAAAACCTTAAAATTATGCCAGAAAATCCGTACAAATCAAAAGTAAATCATTTGTAATACTCCGTAAACTAATAGTAAAGGTTGCTGCATGTTAGTAATGAGTGCATTAACGACGGGTACGTATTAAAAAAGTCCCCGTCCGCAGTTAGCGGAACGGGGAGGTGCTTATGAGGGATACAACAAAAAGTTAGGAAATACCTACCAGGTAACTGACCGCCTGCTTAAAAGTGGTGCTTTCGCGGATCACTTCTACTTTCTGCATCGCATCACGCTGCTGTTTGTCCATTTCCAGTTGCTGGTAGATTTTGTGCAGTATACCGAAGTTTTTAAGTTGGAAAAGTTTAAAGTCGAGCCGTTGTGCATTCTCCATGGCCATTTCCGACATGCGGATGGCTTTGCTGTAATCCTTCTCCCGGAATGCCAGCTCTGCGCAGGTGATTTTGTGTAAGATGTCTACCAGTTTTGCATTAAAGAAGTCGGCCGCATAATACTGTTTAAGTATCTTTTCTATATGAGATGCGATGCGTTTGCCTTCGTTCAGGTTGTCTGTATTGAGATGCGCCTGTGCCTTCCAGCAAAGCATCATCAGCCGGAAAGGATCAGTTTTAGAGAAGAGGATAGATGGATAATACTGGAACAGGCGTTGTGTAAAGTGCAGCATTTGCGCATCGTCGCCCATTAACAGGAAGATGTAACACATGGCGCGGTATACGATCTCTTCGGGTACGGTGAAGGGTTTATGGGCGGAGAAGTATCGCGCATAATTATACACTTTCTCTTTTATCTGTTCATTGCAGATGCCGAATTTAAGGTACTCATAAATAAACAGGAAGGCTTCGTAAGGCGTAACCCATAAGCCGTTCATCGCCTCGTCGGACGCGCATAATTTTTTGATATTGGCCAGCTCTATTTCACACTGCTCTGCATCCAGCTGTATTAAAGCCATTACGAACAGGTTGCTTTTGATCTTCAGTTTATCTTCTATAGCCTCTGCCAGTCCCATCAGCGAGTTCAGTACCTTACGTTTCTTAAAGTGTACAAAGTCGTCGCTGATAAATGAACTGATGGGGTGTTTGCGGAAATACTCCGGTGGAAAGATATTCTTTAACATCGTCTGGTTGCTGTCTTCATGCTGATAATGCAACACCAGGTATTCGAGCATGTTCGCTTTTTCTACCACAGTCAGCGGCAGTACAAATATCTGTTGAATGGCCTGTACGCTTTGCTGTGTGATCGCATAACGCAGTAGCCATTTAAATACGGAAATACGGAAGGGAGATTGGGGGAAGTAGTGGAGTACTTTGGTCAGCATGTCCTCCGAGATCTGCATATTGTTCTCAAGGATGAAGTGCATGGCCGTAAAGTATTCCAGCAGGAAGGAATGTGCAAACCGCACCTTCACATGGAACATAATTTCCTGGCTCAGGTTCTCTTCCACTAAGATATTATCTGCAATGAGTTCCTTGTACGAGGGAAACAGTTCGGCATTTTTGTTGAGCAGTATACCTTTATCTGCATACTGGCCGCTGCGTCCCATATCCAGCAGTTCGAGCAGTTTATAAATGATCTGCACCTTAAAGCTGTTGCTGGCAGAGTTGAATACCCGGTTTTGTATAAACCGCGAAGTAATCTCAAACAAACTAAGGTTTTCATCTACAAACGTTTGCTCCGGCGATTCGTTCAGTTGGCAGAAGAGTTGCAGGTAGTAAGGGTGCTTTAATTTCTGCAGGAACCCATCACTGAAAGTACGTACGGTAGCGGGTTGAAATTTACAGTTATAGAGTACAGTTCTTACATCCTGTTCGGTGAATTGTGGGATGTTAATATTTGTTTCTTCATCCATTTCCTGCCCCAGGTACCAGTACCTGCGGAAGGCGGGGTATTGCTGCGCCTGTTGAAACACCTCTCCCCAGGTGCTGGAGCGAATGCTGAGTATTACTTTGATCCATGGATGTAATCCGTTGGAGTATACGAAGTCTTCCAGTTTGGTATAAAGCAGCTTCAGTTTATCGGGCCCCAGTGCTATTTCATCAAACCCGTCTATAATAAGAATAAGGCGTCCGCCCTTTTCTTCAAAGTATTGTGAAAAGTAATCCCTGAAGGTTTCTCCCTGCGCAAGGTGTAGCTGGTTATCGAGCCAGGAGGCTAAGGAGATGCCTTTGAGCAGCAGGTTACCGGCGGCATGTGCATGAATGAACCAGCATATATCTTTCCGGTGAGCCGCATCTTTACCCAGCCAAAAATGTTCTGCTGTATGTACCAGCGACAATGATTTACCCCATCCCGAAGGAGCGATAAACACTGTAGCCACGCAATCGCTCTCCAGGAAGCGTTCCGTGTGCGACAGGCAGTATTGCCTGGGTACTGTGTGTGAAAAGGGAATGCCAGAGCGATTTTTAAGCGTAAGAATGGTGTAGTGGGATACGGCATTTGCTTTTGCCCTTATCTCCGTCCACTTTTCCTGGTTAGTGCAGTTTTCGCCCAGTTCATGTGATGCATTACGCCTGTAATAATGAGATTGATACTCGTCCCAGTCTTTGTACTCACAATATTGGGCGAGTGTGTTGAGGGTGTAGCGGGAAAAGCTATGCTGGGCCAATGCAAAGCCAAAGAAGCGCTTGAGGGTAGTTTCGCTAATCAGTTTTCCCGTGTGGTCTAAAACAACCTGCGATAACGCTTTACAATTTCCCGGTAATAACTGCGTTACCCCAAACCGGCGCAATACTTCGTTTTGTAGCGTTACGATAAAGTCATACGACAAATCTATCATAGGGGACAATTAATGGATTACACAATTGGATACAACAATTAGGGCGTTCTGGTGATATGTACGGCAAATCATGCACCGTGGATTTACGGTTTTTTCAGGATTGGATTCTCTTCTCATCATAACTTATCTACACGATATTCGGTCGCGCTTATTTTAGGTTTCAGTAAAACATACCAACATTTCTCGCAATCGGTACGGAAACAATACTTCGGTAGGAGGTTAAATCATCGCTAAAAGAATTTTAGTTTCTGATAATCATGAGTTTATGAATGTAAATCGGACAATAGTAGATCTGCTTCAGGGACATCTGTTTTCGGTTTAATTCTAGTTAATAATGGTTCACTATATAATAAAGACGCAAAAAACACCACTTAGGGTGATCCCAAACTCTAAAAAATGAATAGAAATATAAAAAAAATGAACAAGAATGAACAGAATGAACAAAGATGAACAGCTGTTCAGAAGATGAATAGCGAATGAACAGGCCGAACGATTATCGAACACGATATGCAGCCTACTTTCGTGGAGACGTGTTGTTAGAATCATCCGAAACCAAAGTTGATTTGTAGAGAAGGTGCGGATAAAATCTGGCTATATCTATATAAAGGTCTAAGGTTTATCCGGTTCTTTCTTCCCTAATACCCGGTCTGTTTAAGGCTGCCGCGACTGGTAGCCGAAAAATTCGTTCATGCATCTTTTAACCATTGTTCGCTATGAGTTCAAAAGCTACTCCTAAAAGCCTTTGGCGTGTATTTATTGTCGTTATGATTTGCTGTTTGCTGGCTATATTGCCGGCATCCGACGCTTATTCCCAACGCACATTTGCCAACAGCCAAACTAATGGCCTCACCGGTCTTCTTTGTCTGGGCTGCGGTGTTACTGATCCCGGTAACCCGGTAAATAATTCCAGCCTCGACGATTATGCACAGTTCAATGTAACAGTTGGACTTGCGGCATCCGTATTTCAGGTACTTAATTTCCCTGCGGCCAATCCAAATGTAGGGTGCGACTCGCTGGTTATTGGCATAGGCAGTTCCAACGACCTGTTATCTGCTAACCTGCTGGGAGGTGTTACCTTTATTACCTATAATGGAAATAACACCACCCCGGTCGAATCATTCCCAGGTTCTTCGGCGCTGCTGCGACTGCTGGCCGATGGCCAAAGAAGCGAAGTAGTGTTGAGGCCTACACAACGTTTCGACCGTGTTCGTGTAACCCTGAATGGTGGATTGCTCGGTGCGCTTACTAACTTCAGGTTGTATTATGCTTTCCATAACCAGGTAACACTGGTGCCGCCTACCATTACAACGGGCACGAGTATATCTACCTGTAGCGGTAATCCTGTTACCTTACAGGCATCCACTACTACCCCAGGCGCTGTTATCAGTTGGTACGATGCCGCAACCGGCGGTAATCAACTGCCAACGCCGGGTAATCCGCTGGGTACCTCCATTACCGTATCTCCCACTACCACTGCAACTTATTATGCACAGGTGTCGCTTGACAACTGTACCAATACTACCCGCTCTGCTATCACGGTGAATGTAAACCCACTGCCGGCCACCCCGGTAATAGCAGTTACTAACCAGGTGATATGCGGCGGACAAACGGCTACCTTCTCTGTATCCACACCGGTAGCGGGCGTTACTTATAAATGGTACACCGTTCCATCTGGCGGGACCGAGGTAAGTACAGGTGTTTCATTTACCACACCTCAGCTTACCACTACCACTGTTTACTACGCAGAAGCCTCGCTTATATCTACAGGATGTGCCAGTACGGCCAGAGTGCCGGTAACAGCTACCGTGAATCCATCGCCGGCCGCACCGGTTATTGTTACACCGGCTGTAACCATAAATGGCGGCCAAACGGCCACGTTCAGTGTACAGAACCCTGATCCAACCGCTACCTACACCTGGTATAATCTCGCTACAGGTGGTACAGCATTGGCTACGGGCAGCTCGTTCACTACACCTTCGCTTTTCGCTACCACCCGTTATTACGTAGAAGCACGTTCTAACCAGGGTTGTGCGAGCCTTACCCGTACACAGGTAACTGCCAATGTGAACGTGCAGAATAATGTACCTTGTAGTTTCGCCACACAACAGGCAAGCCCTATCATAAACGGTGTATGCCTGCTTTGCGGTGTAAATGATCCGGCGCTGGCTATAGATACAGATACCAGTTCAGCCTCTACTATTTATGCTGCCGTTGGTGCATTAGGAAATGTTGGCCAGTTGCTGCGCTTCTCTAATTCATATTCAGCCGGTGATAGTATCGTACTGATACTTGAAACACCGGGCAACCAGCTCTCGCTGGTAGCTCTTTCGTCCATACAGGCCACAACTTATACAGGTACCACCTCTAATAACGATGCGGTGTTGTTTAATTCCGGACTTGTGAATTTGCGCCTGATCGCCGGTACTAATAAATACAGGGTTTCATTTGCCGCACCAAGCAATTTCGATGGTGTGCTTGTATCCATAAATGGTTTACTGAGCGTCCTGCCTCAATTGAAAGTATATTATGCTGCGGTTACTATTCCGTATCCCGTTCCGGCAAATGCGGAAGTTGAAACCTGTACAGGTTCAAGCGCCAACCTCTCTGTTGCCGCTCCCGCAGGTGTTACCGTTAACTGGTACGATGCTGCTGTGGGTGGTAACCTGGTTGCAGGTAACACCAGCAACTTCACTACTCCTGTGCTTACCGCATCTCAAACCTATTACGTAGTAACCGGTAAATACGGTTGCGAAAATGGCGTACGGGTGCCGGTAACCGTTACCGTTAATACACCTCCGGCTACACCTGCTGTTACTGCTGCTAACCTTACTACCTGCGCGGGCGATAGCGTAACTTTCGTTACTAACGGTCCTGCAGGTGTTACCTTCCTTTGGTACACCGTAGCCACTGGAGGTACACCAATAGATTCCGGAAGCACTTTCACTACACCAGGCCTTACTTCCACCACTACCTACTATGTGGAAGCCAGGAACAGCGGTTGCGCCAGCGCAAGTCGCCTGGCCTTAACAGCTACCGTGAACGACGCACCTGCCACCGTGGTAGTTACGCCTCCGGTCGCTAATATTAATCTTGGCCAAACAGCCAGCTTCACCGCTTCTACTTCCACACCGGATGTAACCTTTAACTGGTTTGCACAAATGGCTGGTGGTACAAGCATATTCACCGGGGTCAACTATGTTACGCCGCCGTTGATAGCTAACACCACTTATTATGTAGAGGCTATATCCAACAGCAACAGTTGTAATACGCTCGTTCGCAGCGCTGCGTCTGTAGTAGTAACCGGCGGTACTAATAATGATGTGCCCTGCGATGCTGCTACCAGCCAGGAGAACAGCGTTAACGGCATATGCCTGTTATGTGGAGTTACCAATCCTCAACTGGCGGTAGATACCGATTCGCAAACCGGTGCCGACCTTCGTGTTGGCGTAGGTTTACTTGGTGGTTATGCCCAGCAAACACTTATTTTCCCAACTACCGGTAACGCCGGCGATAGCATCAGCTTCTCTATTACCTTACCATCATCACTTACAGATGTTGGTTTGTTGAGTACTGTGCAGGTGGCTACCTATAACGGCGCCACTTATAATAATGACCGTCGGGCTCTGAACAGCAGCCTGCTGCAACTGAGTTTACTCAATGGTGACCGTACCGCTATTCTCACCTTCCCTGCAACGGCAGCCTACGACCGTGTAGAGATCCGTCTGAATTCAGGAGCTGCCGGTGTGCTCACCTCAGTATTCCTTAATTATGCATCCAGGAAAATAGCCAGTCCAACCTTCCAGGCAGATACGGTAACTATTTGTAGCGGTAATACCGCTGCATTAACAGTAACGGCTCCGGCAGGCGCTACCTTTAACTGGTATACCACTCCAACCGGTGGCACACCGTTCTATACCGGTGCCAGCTATCAAACAGCCGTACTTACCAGGGATACTGTATTCTATGTAGAATCTGTACGTACCGTAAGTGGTTGCGCTAATCCATTACGCTCTGCCGTTAGGGTAATTGCAGCGTCTGCATCACAGGCCCCTACGGTAGCCAATCCTAATGTAACAATATGTGCAGGTACCAGTACCACTTTAACCGCTACTGCTCCTGTTGGTGCTACCTTTAACTGGTACGCACAACAAAGCGGCGGTACAATACTGTTTACTGGTGCAGCCTATACCACGCCAGCGCTCGACAGCTCCGTAATTTATTACGTAGAGGCAGTGAATGCAGGCGGTTGCGTAAGTGGTACACGTACATCCGTACAGGTGAACGTAACCACTACACCTCCTGCCCCTGTAATTAATACTACAGCACCGGTAGTGTGCGAAGGCGGTACCGTTAACCTTTCTGCTTCGTCCAGTGTTGCAGGCGCTACCATTAGCTGGTACGCTGCCGCAACTGGTGGAGCGCCACTTGGTACAGGATCGTCCTTTACCACTCCGGCCCTCAACACTACCACCATCTTCTATGCAGGTGCCGATGCCGGTCAGTGTTCCAGCATTTCGCGCTCAGCAGTTACTGTAACAGTGAACGCGCGACCTGTGGCGCCAATGGTGACCATCAATCCGGTGAGTGGCGTTGTTCCTTATGGCTCAACCGCTACATTCACCGCTACATCTTCCACTGCTGATGTTACCTTCAGGTGGTATGCCGATTCTACAGCGGTTGCTCCGCTGGCCACCGGCAACACCTTCACTACACCAGCATTGTCGAATACTACTAAGTACTTTGTAGAAGCGGTATCTAATACAACAGGTTGTGCAAGCGCTGTACGTACGGCCGTAACCATCAATGTAGACCGTAACTTCGATCCGGGTTGTGACGTTGCAAATTCGCAAACCAATTCCACCAGCGGTTTATGTGTACTCTGTACTGTAAGCGCTCCTGACGATGCGGTAGATAATAATCTTAATAACTACTCTACCCTCACACTGCCTGTAGGCTTGTTAGGCGGGTATGTAGAACAAACGCTCGGCTTCCCGTTTGTAACGGGTCCTGGTGATTCCGTTCGACTTAAACTGGAAATTCCAGGTAGTTTAATTAATGCAGCCGTACTCGGTGCCATCACGTTAGGCTCCTACAACGGCGCCACCTACAATAACGATGAGGTAGCGCTGAATAGCGGCCTGTTAAAGGTTGATATAGTTGGTGGTGCTACCGGCCAGGTAATCGTAAGCTTCGCACCGGGTGTTGCCTTCGACAAGGTACAGGTAAGGTTTAACGCAGGCGTGGTTACAGGCCTCTCTAACCTGCGCATTTACTACGCTAACCGTGTAATAGCAGCGCCAGTGGTTACACCGCCAAACGCCATTGTTTGCGCAGGCAGTACCGTAACACTTACCGCCACTGCACCAGCAGGAGCTACTATTAACTGGTACGATGCGCCAACCGGCGGCACATTACTGACCACCGGCACCACCTTTACCACTCCGGCCCTGTCGGGGGTTACTACTTACTATGTAGAAAGTGTGCGTACCGTTAATGGTTGCGCCAACCCGATAAGAACACAGGTAACAGTAAACGTATTACCAGTACCGCAGCCACCAGTTATCAACAGCGGTAACCAAACCATCTGCGCCGGACAAACAGCCGTACTCAGAGCCGTAACAACCGATGGCAGCCAGGTACGCTGGTATTCAGCCGCAGTAGGTGGTACACTGGTTTCTGCAGACAGCGTGTTTACCACACCGGCACTCACAGCAACCACCACTTACTACGCAGAGGCCAATAACGGTACCTGCGCCAACAGTGGTGGCCGTATTGCTGTAACAGTAACAGTGGGAACAAACGTGCAGCCTCCTGTACTGGATAATGCAAACCAGACCATCTGCGCTGGCAGCACGGCCACCGTAAATGTAGTATCACCAGTGGCAGGTGTAACTTATAATTGGTACACCTCTGTAACCGGCGGTACGCCAGTGGCTACGGGCACTACCTTTGTAACACCAGCGCTTACGTCCAGTATTATCTACTATGTGGAAGCAGCAAGT
Organism: uncultured Chitinophaga sp.; assembly: GCF_902168175.1. Classification (GTDB taxonomy): domain Bacteria; phylum Bacteroidota; class Bacteroidia; order Chitinophagales; family Chitinophagaceae; genus Chitinophaga. The sequence goes on from NZ_CABHOU010000095.1 coordinate 10,260, forward strand.
ACAGCCGGTGCCTGCACAGGCGGTAGCGCACGCTCACAGGTAGTGATCAATGTAAGTGCGGCACCTGACTTACCAGTGGTGATCAACGCAACACCGGTAACCTGTATCGGCAAATCCGCTACGTTCTCTATTCAAAATCCGGCCGCAGGGGTTACTTACAGTTGGTATGACGTTGCAACAGGCGGTACTCCGCTCGCAATAGGCACCAGCTTTACAACACCAGCCCTTACCGGCACCACAACATATTACGTATCCGCAGTAAACAACAATAACTGTGGAAGCGCGGGCCGCACATCAGTAACAGTAACTGCTAACGCTACACCGAATACACCTACTCTTACAGCAGCCAATGTTACTGTGTGTCGTGGTTCCGGCGCAACACTCAGCATTGCCAGTCCGGAAGCAGGTGTTACTTACACCTGGTACACAGCAGCAGTAGGCGGCAGTGTGGCCTTCATCGGCGAATCATTTAATGTGCCTTCTGTTCTTGTGAATACTACTTATTACGTAGAAGCCAGCCAGCCGGGCGGTTGCACCAGCAATGCCAGGGCCGTAGCTACCATCAGTGTAACGGATGTTCCGGTAACACCAGTGGTAAGTGTGGGTACTATCATTTGTGCTGGCAATACGGCACGACTGCAGGTATTGAACCCACTTACAGGTGTAACTTACAGTTGGTACGATGCTGCTGCTGGCGGTACGCAACTGGCGGCAGACAGTGTGTTCTTTACCACACCGGTGCTTAATGCAACAACTACTTATTATGTACAGGCCTCCGAAGGTTCGTGCAGCAGTGTAACAAGAGCCCCTGCTACCGTAACGGTAACGCCTGCTCCTGGTACGGTGAGCCTGGTAGCCGCTAATGTATCGGCCTGCTCAGGTAATACCGTAACGCTCAGTGTACAGACCCCACAACCGGGCTTCACTTATCGCTGGTACGATGCTGCTACTGGTGGTAACCTTGCAGGCACCGGAGCCGACTTTACAACACCGGCCCTTACTGCATCAGCTACTTACTACGTAGAAGCGATGAGCGCAGGCAACTGTAGCAGTCCGGCACGTACTACAGCAACTGTGACCATAGTACCCGGCCCTGTGGCTCCATCCGTAACATCTGCCGATGTGCTGATCTGCCGTGGTTCAACAGCTGTGTTAAGCATCGCAACACCAGATGTTAACCTGATTTACAGGTGGTACGATGCGGCAACAGCGGGTAACCTGCTGTACACGGGTACCCAGTTTACAACTTCGGCCCTGAGCGTAAACGCTGCTTACTACGTAGAAGCTGCCACAACGAGTGGCTCCTGTGTAAGCGCCGCCCGCACCACAGTTAATGTAACAGTTGCGGATGCGCCTGCAGTACCGGTACTGACTAACGGCGGTGTCGTTACAAGTTGCGCGGGTACAACAGCTACATTCAGTGTGCAGAATCCGCTGCCTAACGTTACTTACCGCTGGTACGATGCAGCGGTTAATGGCAACCTGATATTCACCGGCCCCGACTTCACAACAGGCGTACTTACAGCCAACGCCACCTACTATGTAGAAGCAGTGATAGGCGGTAATTGCACCAGCAGCGGAAGGGCTACGGCGCAGGCTAACATTGGTACAACGCCAACTGCACCTGTTATTGCTGGTAACGATTTCTCTATCTGTCCGAACAGCAGGGATACCCTTACGGCCACTTCGGCTACAGCAGGTGTCGTGTTCCGCTGGTACACGAGTGCTACCGAAGCAACACCTGTATTTACCGGCAACACCTTCATCACGCCTGTTCTTTCTGCTACCACTACTTATTATGTAGATGCAGCCTTTACGAGCGGATGTGCAAGTACTACCCGCACAGCAGTAACTGTTACTGTACTGGAAGTTCTGCCAATGCCTACAGTTACGGTGCTGGATACAGAGCCTACTTATATCACTTTCCAGTGGAATGCTGTACAAGGTGCCATTGCTTACCAGGTATCTGTTGATGGCGGTGTAACGGTACAAGTACCAAGTTCAGGTCTTACCGGCACCACGCATACCGTGCCTAACCTTAATCCAAACCAAACGGTAACACTCACTGTGAGGGCCATTGGTGCCAGTGCCTGCGCAAACAGCGGTTGGTTCCTGGGAGCTTCCGGTACCTCCGATAATCCTGATGGAAATACGGTATTCGTACCAAATGCCTTTACACCGAATGGCGATGGCATCAATGATATCCTGTACGCTTATGGTAATACTATTGCCACGATGCAGCTCAGGATCTTCAACCAATGGGGTCAGCTCGTGTTCGAATCGAAGGAAAGAACACGCGGATGGGACGGTACCATGAGTGGTAAAAAACAACCGGTGGGTGTTTACACCTACGAACTGAGAGCAGCATTGCAGGATGGTTCGCAGGTAATAAAACGAGGCACCATCACACTTATACGTTAATCCCGCATAAAGCGGATAGTTATTCATACAGCCGGAATGAGGCGCACAGCCTGTGTTTCATTCCGGCTTATTCCGAACAACCAAAAAAGATTCCTATGAGAAGGATTATCATCTTCGTAATGTTGACCGTTGTAGCCTGCCTGCCCAAATATGCGAATGCGCAGGTAGACCCACATTTTTCGCAGTATTATGCGTATCCCTTGTGGTTGAACCCGGCATTAACGGGTGTAATAGACGGGGATTACCGTATTACCGGTAATTATCGCTCGCAGGGCACGAATATCGGCCACCCTTATTCTACCACTGGCGTTTCGTTCGATGCCGCTACCCAAAAAAATATAGGTGTAGGTATTAACGCCCTTAACATGTCGGCCGGTGAAGCAGGCTTCAACTACTTCAATGCGATGGCTTCTGTATCTTATAGCGGCGTGAAATTCGGCAGTGAGAAAACGCAGCAGATAGTTTTTGGCGTGCAGGCAGGTTTAATAAACAGGAGGGTGGACCAGACTAAATTCCAGCTGGGCAGTCAATACAACCCGGTGTCTGGCTTCGATCCGAATATTCCTTCGGGAGAAACACTGAAATCTACGTCTTCTACAGTATTTGATGCATCGGTTGGTGCCATGTATTTCGATGGCAATCCTAATCATATGTTCAATCCATTTGCAGGAGTAGCCGCCGCACACCTTACGCAACCTGAAGATCCATTCGTGGCCGAAGATCAGGATACACGCAATATGCCTATACGTTATCTCGTACATGGCGGTACGCGCATCAAACTGAATGATATGGTGGGACTTACTCCGCATGCATTGTATATGCGCCAGGGTAACTCTGAAGAAACAGTAGTAGGTGTATATGCACAGGTGAAAGTAAACCCAGAATTTGATCTGCTGGGCGGTGTTAATTATCGTTTGAAAGATGCTGCAGTACCATTCGCCGGTTTTCATTACAAATCGTTTACTCTTGGTCTTAGTTACGACGCCAATGCATCTAACTATCGCCGTTTTCAGAACACCAACAACGCTTTTGAGATATCATTATCGTTTATAGGCCGCAAGAGAAGAATGCTGGAACCAGAATATTTCATTTGTCCCAGATTATAAGGCGGTGTTTAAGCTAAAAGAAAGGGTATAGTATTAATATAAGACCTCAAACTATGAAAAAAACTACACGCATCTGGCTGGTGATAATAATGCTTTCGGGAAATTATGTACAGGCGCAATACGTAATGGATTATAAACGCACCGCCGATAACTATTTCCAGACGAGGGATTATTATTCGGCCGCTCAATATTATAATCGTGCGTTGGGAACATCGAAAGGCAAACCGGATGAGGTGCGGCCTTACCTGGTTGAGAAAACTACTTCGAAGAAAGGGAAACAGTTTAAGGACCACGAGCTGATCGTTTACCGCCTGGCGGAATCGTACCGGATGTATTACGATTACGGCAATGCCGAAAAATGGTACGAGCAGGTAGTAGCCTTCAATGGTGCATCTGCCAGTTTTCCGCTTGCCCGTTTCTGGTATGGCGTGTCGCTACGCGCCAACAATAAATACGACGAAGCCTTAAGCCAGTTCCGGCAGTTTAAGCAGGAATACAAGGGCCTGGATGAATATACCAATAAGGTGGATCTGGAAATAGCTTCCTGCGAATTTGCGTCGAACGAGATGAAGAAAACATCGCGGTACGAAGTGGCTAAAATGACTGGCAACATTAACCAGGGTGGTGCAAACTACGCCACGGCTCAGCCCAATAGCAGCACGCTTTACTTTACTACCTCGCGCCCCGAACAGGGAGAGCCCGATAAGAAAAATACGCCTTATGTAAATAATATTTACGAAGCTACCGCGAATGATGATAAGTCGTACAGCAACGAAAAAAAGTTACAGCTTCCTGTAGCCAAAGGTTTGGATCAGGGTACACCTGCGTTGAGTCCTGATGGCAACACGCTGTACATTACGCGCTGGAGTGTAAAAAATGGCGTGAAGCAATCGTCCATCTACAGCAGCATCAAACAAGGTGATGCCTGGGCGGAACCCAAGCCACTTGATGCAGCGGTAAATGTAGAAGGCTACAGTGCGAAGGAGCCTTTCATTACTCCTGATGGTAAATACCTGGTATTTGCTTCCAACAGGCCGGGGGGAATGGGCAAGTTCGATCTTTGGTACAGTTCAATTACTGACGGCCGGGTTGGTGCCGCTCAGAATATGGGTACCACCATTAATACAAAAGAAGAGGAGCAGGCCCCGTACTATGACAACAAGGCCAACCTGCTGGTGTTCAGCTCTAATGGACGTATTGGTTTTGGCGGACTCGATTTCTTCCAGAGTAAGGGCAATTTCGGTGCCTGGTCGGTACCCGAAAATATGGGGCATCCTATCAACTCACAAAAGGATGACTTGTACTACGCTTCCGTTGATAACGACATGGGTATGCGTAAAGGTTATATCAGCTCTGACCGTGAATCGGTTTGCTGCCTGGAAATCTATACGGTAACACGTAAATCTAAAATGCTCGGCGGCCTGGTGCTGGATTGTGATACGAAACAAGCCCTCACCGGTGCAAAAATAACCTTACTCGATACTGTAAACAACAAAGTAATCGACCAGGTGGTGATTAACGAATCGGGTATGTATATGTTCGAAGTAGAAATGAAGAAGCGTTACAAAGTGGTGGCCGAAAAAGACAACTACTTCACCAAAGCGATACAGGTAAGCACCAGTCCGCTGGCGAATGTAGATACGATGATGAGCCCGTCTTTTTGTCTGAACCGTTATGAAATAGGAAAAGCCATTATCCTGAGGGATATTTTCTACGATTACAATAAAGCAGATCTCCGCGAACAGTCGCTCGTGGTGTTGGATACATTGTACAGCATCATGGTCGATAACCCGGCTATCACCATTGAGCTAAGCGCTCATACCGACAGTAAGGGTACCGATGCTTATAACCTGAAACTCTCCGAGGCGAGAGCGCAAGCCTGCGTGAATTACCTTATCAGTAAAGGTATTGCACGTGCCCGGCTGGAAAGTAAGGGTTACGGAGAATCTAAGCCTATCGCTCCTAATACCCAACCGAACGGTAAAGACAATCCGGACGGCCGGCAGTTGAACAGGAGAACAGAATTTAAAGTACTACGTAATTGATGTTATATGTAAACAGATCGTTGTAGAACACTTTCGATGTGGATGTCTATCCCAAACGAAATTTATTGGGTTTAATAGCTAAGAATAATAGCCGGAGAATTCTCCGGCTATTATCTTTTTTGGGGGGAACTGAGGATGAAAACAGGAGTTGAGTTTCCGTTCAACTAAATCTCTTTTGTGCCGTTCGATTACTGAGCCTGGTACAGGTTACCTTTAGCTACAACGCTGTCAGTTCCTGCTCCTTTCTTGAAAGTGATCTTCGCGTAAGAAGGATACTTCACCAGTGAATCGTAAGTGAATTTAGTAGCGGTGGTGTTACCTGGCAGTACAACAGTTTTGATGTTGCTGATCTGCGCAGAAATAGCAGAACCGTTAGCAGTGCTCTTGAAGTTACCAACTTTCAGGAGCGTGTCGGTGGTAGTGCTGGCAATAGAACCTTTGAATACGTTGAATGCGTAAGTGGTGTCTTTAGTAGAGCTGCTCAAAGTGATCTTCAGGTTGAAAGAAGAATCAGCATTTGCAGTAGCAACAACCTGCGCTTTAGCGCCATTAGTCGCTACGAGGTTGTAAGTTTTGCTTCTTACAGAAGGTCCGTCATCGTCACTGCAGGCAGCAAGTGAAACTCCAAATACGGCAGTAGCCAGCAATCCCAACAGGGCGCGGTTTTTAAACATAAGCATGATTTCCGTTTTAATAAGTTTGTTTTCCGTTTACTGGATTTTTTTGATCCATGTGTTAAACGGAGGCTAAGAAAAGAATGTTACAGTACGTGTTAAAAAAAACTAAAAGATTATCTGGCAGTATTTCTAATATCCTTTGTGGTAAAGGGTTTTGTGGCTATAATTTTTTTTTATCTTTTAGTCCGGAAATGATGCCGGATTAAGTGGGTGCATAATTTATGCGGTGTAACATCAATGTCAACCGCTCATTTTTTCTTACTAGTTATCTTTTTCGTCCGCGATTTATTTTTACATTTACATATCTCAATGCAAAGGTCCATGAACTGCTAATTTCAACCCGGTACTTCCAGGTTACTGCTTAAAAAGCTCGCCCCGTTACGTAACAGACGAAGAATTAACTTCGCCCTTATCACTGTTTTTATAACTTTATTTTTATGTACATCTTATCTGTACCTGTTCTGATCAGGTAATTATCTGTTATTATTTGCGCTGTTCGCGCATCGGTTTTAAACAAATTCTTCATGATAAATATTTGCAGCTAATGCAACAGGTTACGGAATCAAAGTCCCGCAGGGGACAGTTTTTCAAACTGCTTTGGGAAGCTATAACCGGAGGGGAAAAGGAGTATACCTCTGGTAGTATAGACAAAGCCATTTTTTTACTCGCCGTTCCCATGATACTGGAAATGGTAATGGAATCGACATTCGCCCTGGTCGATATTTTCTTTGTGGGCAAGCTTGGCAAGGCCGCCGTGGCCAGCGTAGGACTCACAGAGTCGGTACTCACCATCGTTTACTCTGTGGCTATGGGGCTTAGTATGGCCTCTACCGCCGTAATAGCTCGCCGTACAGGTGAAAAAGACGCTGAGGGTGCTGCCCATTCTGCGATGCAGGCTATCTACCTGATGACCGGCATTTCGGTGTTGGTAAGTTTAGTGGGCCTGTTTTTCTCCGACAAGTTGTTACTGCTCATGGGGGCCAGTGCCGACGTAGTGAGCGTGGGCCATGGTTATATAAAGATCATGCTCACCGGCAATATTGTGATCATGCTCCTGTTCCTTATAAACGGGATATTCCGTGGGGCAGGTAATGCTGCCATTGCCATGCGGTCGCTGATTATTGCCAATGTGCTTAACATCCTGCTTTGCCCGGCGCTTATTTACGGTTTTGGTCCGCTGCCCGCCATGGGTCTTGAAGGCGCGGCGGTAGGCACCACTATTGGTCGCGGGGTTGGCGTGTTATACCAGCTTTACCACTTGTTTATTAAGAAAGATGGTATTTCTATTGCGGCCAGGCACCTGGGTTTCGATCCTGCTGTTGTGAAGAAGATACTGAAGATCGCCGCAGGCGGGGCCGCGCAGTTCCTGATAGGTTCTGCCAGCTGGATTTTCCTGGTGCGCATCATCTCCATATTTGGCGAAGAGGCGCTGGCGGGTTATACCATTGCCATACGAATGATAATATTCACCATATTGCCCGCCTGGGGTATGGCCAACGCTGCGGCTACGCTGGTGGGCCAAAACCTGGGGGCACAGTTGCCCGAACGGGCGGAGAAATCTGTCTGGAGGGCTGCGTTTTTCAACATGGTCTTTCTGGGCGTGGTGTCTGTAGTGTATTTTCTGTTTGCTCCTTTCCTAATGAGCTTCTTCTCTACAGATCCGGAAGTATTGCGGTACGGCGCGCAATGCCTGCGCCTGGTTACCCTGGGTTACATCTTCTACGCCTATGGCATGGTGATTTCCCAGTCCTTTAACGGTGCCGGCGATACGCGTACACCCACAATTATCAACCTCGCCGGTTTCTGGGGTTTCCAGATACCGCTGGCCTATCTGCTGGCGGTTGTTGCCGGTATGGGGCCGGCAGGCGTGTTTGTGGCCATATCCATAGCCGAATCGGCCATTGCGCTGGCAGGCATTCTCATCTTCAAAAAAGGAAGATGGAAACAGGTAAAGGTTTAGATGCTTTATACAGCAGGGGGTGTAGATAGCTGCGCCCTCTGTATTTTAATGTATATCACTTACCTTTGCCAGCGTTTACAAGGATTTTAATCACTAAAAATTATTGCATGTCCCTTACGGTTGTAGGTACTATGGCGTTTGATGATATCGAAACGCCCTTTGGAAAGTCAGATAAGATCATTGGTGGTTCGGCCACATTTATTGCCTGGGCGGCCTCTAACTTCGTTACGCCCATTAACCAGGTGTCTGTAATCGGTGGCGACTTTCCCGAGGCGGAACTGGATGCGCTGAAGGCCCGTGGCGTTGCGCTGGAAGGCGTGCAGGTTAAAAAAGATGAAAAGTCTTTTTACTGGGCCGGTAGGTATCATATGGACATGAATACCCGCGATACCCTGGCGACTGAACTGAATGTACTGGCCGACTTCCAGCCTGTAATTCCTGAAAGTTACCAGAGCAGTGAGTTCCTGATACTGGGTAACCTTACGCCGCAGGTGCAGCTGGATGTGATTAAACAAATGAAACAACGCCCCAAACTGATCGTAATGGATACCATGAACTTCTGGATGGAAGTTGCCCTGGACGATCTGAAAAAGGTACTTAAAGAAGTAGACGTGCTGATGATCAACGATAGCGAGGCCCGCCAGCTTAGTGGTGAGTTCTCACTCGTAAAAGCAGCCAAGAAGGTAATCAGCATGGGCCCCCGTTACCTCATCATCAAAAAAGGTGAACACGGCGCACTGCTCTTCCATGAAAACCATGTATTCTTTGCTCCGGCTCTTCCTTTGGAAGATGTGTTTGATCCAACCGGTGCCGGCGATACTTTTGCAGGCGGCTTCATCGGCCACCTCGCTAAAACCAAAGATATCTCCTTCGAGAATATGAAGACGGCCATCATCGTAGGTTCGGCCATGGCATCGTTCTGTGTAGAGAAATTTGGTGTACAGCGCCTCCGCGAAATCACCCAGGAAGACATTGCCGGCCGCCTCGAGCAGTTCGTGGAACTGGTGAACTTCGATATCGATCTCGTTTAGTTAAATCGGATTTCTACATAAAAAGGAAGGGCGTACGACAATCGTACGCCCTTCCTTTTTATATGAATCATCTCTTTTATTCCCCGTAAATACCGTTCAGCACCGCAGCCAGTCTCAGGCCACCCTTCAGCAACTGGTTGTTAAGGTCGTTTACAAAGATGTAATTGTAACGGTAGCTCAGTTTCTCCTGGTCCTTGGTGCGGGCATAAATTTTGTCGGACACTACGTGCGATTCGTACAGCCAGTCGATCAGTGAGCCACCCTGGTAGCTTTTTACCTGCGCCGGGCTGGCAATGTCGAGTATTTTAGTATACTCAGTGTAGCTGTACTGCTGGAATTCGATCAGGTGTTCGTCCCAAAGGCGGTGCAGGTTGGAAGGACGGTCGAACCAGAAGATGCTTATTTTATTGCCTCCCTGGTCTTCGTCGCGGCCTACGTGTAAGGGTTGGTGAAGGTCGCCTACAAGGTGTACCAGCCACTTAAGGGCTTCGATCTTTTTCTCCTTCGAAACAGATGGGTTTTTAAGTTGCTGGGAGGAGGAAAGGATTTGGGTATACAAATTCTCCCCCTTCATGGCCTTCAGTTCACTTTCCAGTTGCTGGCGCGAGATGTTGCCTGCAAAGTCGACATAATGCCATTTGGAGGTGTGGTTATATTTATTGGTGGTGTCGGATTTAATGAAGTCGGGCCAGTTGGATATCATGGCGAGGGTTTCGCGGCCAATAAGTCCGGCAATGGCCTTTTTAGCCTTAGGGCTCAGGTGGTTCGTAGCAATTTCGGCTACCACGCGGTGCCCGATTGGTCCAAATGCAGACGCTCTTACGGTAAATAACAATGCCATCATCAGCACACTGCCCAGCTTTACACAATATTGGAAGTATTTGTTCATGAATCGGTAATTTTGATCTAAAGTCGAACAAAAATATGAATTGTGTGTGAAGGCCGTCCTTTTTTTGAGTTCGATAGTTATTTACAGGACCATCAGGCCTTGGCCACCATGAAAACTAAACGGATATGAAATTTAAGTTAAGCGCCCCTTACGAACCCGCCGGCGATCAGCCGGAAGCCATCAGAAAACTTACAGAAGGTGTGAATGAAGGAGAGCCGTTCCAGACGCTGCTGGGAGTAACGGGTTCCGGTAAAACATTTACTGTGGCCAACGTGGTGCAGAATGTGCAGAAGCCTACGCTGGTGCTTACACATAATAAAACCCTGGTTGCCCAGCTGTACGGTGAACTCAAACAGTTTTTCCCGGATAACGCCGTGGAATACTTCGTTTCCTACTACGATTACTATCAGCCGGAGGCTTATATGCCCGTAAGCGACACCTATATAGAAAAGGACCTGGCCATCAACGAGGAGCTGGACAAACTGCGCCTTCGTGCAACCACCAGTCTGCTGTCGGGCCGCCGCGACATTATAGTAGTGGCCAGCGTATCGTGTATATATGGTATGGGTAACCCTACTGAATATGCGAACAGTATCATCCGCATCCACAAGGGTCAAACCATTGCCCGCAACGCCCTGTTGCATGGCCTGGTAAATTCCCTGTACTCCCGTACCACCGGCGATTTTAATCGTGGTAACTTCCGGGTTAAAGGCGATACGGTGGATGTGAACCTGCCGTATGTAGACTATGGCTACCGGATTACTTTTTTTGGGGATGAGATAGAAGAGATCGAAAGCATAGACATTACCAACGGCAAACGCATAGGCACCATGGAGAATGCGGCCATCTTCCCGGCCAACCTTTATGTAGCCTCTAAAGATATGATGGTAGAGGTGCTGCACGAAATCCAGGATGAACTCCTGGCCCAGGTGGAATACTTTAAGGCCAATGGTAAACTGATAGAAGCGCAACGTTTGTCCGAAAGGGTTAATTATGATTTAGAGATGATAAGGGAGCTGGGGTATTGCAGCGGTATCGAAAACTACTCGCGTTTTCTCGACAGACGCCTGCCCGGCACACGCCCATTCTGCCTGCTCGATTACTTCCCAGACGATTTCCTGCTGGTGATAGATGAAAGCCACGTAACCATTCCACAAGTAAGTGGCATGTATGGCGGCGACCGTTCCCGCAAACTCACCTTGGTAGATTTCGGGTTCCGGCTGCCCTCTGCAATGGATAACCGCCCGCTTAACTTCTACGAATTCGAGAACCTGCTGAACCAAACCATCTTTGTAAGCGCCACCCCCGGCGACTACGAATTGAAACAGACTGAAGGTGTGGTGGTAGAGCAAATCGTACGCCCTACCGGCCTGCTTGATCCTCCCATTGAGATACGTCCGAGCAAGAACCAGGTAGACGACTTGCTGGAGGAGATAGATAAAAGGATACTAAAAGGCGACCGTGTGCTCGTAACCACCCTTACGAAGCGGATGGCCGAGGAGATGGATAAGTACCTGCACCGTATCAATATCAAATCACGCTACATACACTCCGAGGTAGATACGCTGGAGCGTGTGGAAATACTACGCGACCTGCGCCTCGGTAATATAGACGTACTGGTGGGTGTGAACCTGTTGAGGGAGGGACTCGATTTGCCCGAGGTGTCGCTGGTGGCTATCTTGGATGCCGACAAAGAAGGTTTCCTGCGTGACGAGCGCTCCCTTACCCAAACTGCTGGCCGCGCCGCCCGTAACGTGGATGGCCTGGTAATTTTTTATGCGGATAAGATGACCGACAGTATGCAGCGTACGATCAACGAAACCGACCGGCGTCGGGAAAAACAACATGCCAATAACCTGGCAAACAATATAGTACCACGTACGGTGAAGAAGTCGATAGAGCAGATTATGGGGCAAACGGCCGTACTAGCCATCAAGAATTACGATGAAAGTTCGCCTTACGCGGTAAACGACGCCGCAACAACATCCGTGGTGGCCGAAGACGGTGCTGCTTACAATAAAGATATGGTGAAAACGATTCCCCAAATGGAGAAGGCAATTGGGAAGGTGCGTAAGGATATGGAGAAGGCTGCAAAAGACCTGGATTTCATGGAAGCTGCCCGTTTACGAGACCAAATGTTCAGTATGCAGCAGGAATTAGAGAATATGAAACGGAAATAGGGTTAATGGACGTTTATTTCAGGTTAAAAAAAGTAAAACACATATAGAATTTAATGCAATGTGATTGAATATTTGTTGTGTAATTGTGCTATGAATCGAATTGAATATAATATTTAAACTATTGTATATCAATTATTAGAAAGCAGTATATCGAAATAACAGTAGCGAGTGGCTTCGGGTTTTTGCAAAATTTCAATTTCAATGTTAAGGAAAAGTTAACTACTTGTATTTGAGTGAGTTGTATAGGGTTTTTGGCTTGTTGTGCTAATCTTAAGCAGTTCGAAAACAATATTTATATTATTATTATTTGCTATATAACTGACGTTTCCCGTACATTTGCCCCTCAATTTTCAAATATTTCCAATTTTATAGCCTTCTATTTGATTTTTTAAATCGTAAACATACTTTTATTACGAATTTTAAAATCAAACGCTATGAAGAAAAAATCACTACAGGACTATCTACCATTTATTTTCCTGGCAATAATTGCGGTTGCGGGTATTTTTTTCAAGGTACCAGCCAGTTTTTCTGATCCGGAGGGTAAATATAACTATGCGGATATCGCCTGGATTTTGGTGGCCTCTTCACTTGTATTCCTGATGACCCCAGGTTTGTCATTCTTCTACGGAGGCATGGTAAATCGTAAAAATGTGATCTCTACATTAATGCAAAGCTTTATCGCAGCCGGTGTTATCAGCATCGTTTGGGTTGCGGTTGGTTTCTCCCTGGCATTCGGTGAATCACAAGGTGGTTTCATCGGATCACCCAGCACATTCTTCTTCTTTAAAGATGTAAGCTCGGGTGCCCCGTGGTCGTTGGCTCCTACCATTCCCTTACTGTTGTTCGCATTATTCCAGATGAAGTTTGCGATCATCACCCCAGCCCTCGTAGTAGGTGCGGTTGCCGAGAGGATCCGTTTCACTTCCTATGTATTGTTCATGGTGCTGTTCAGCCTTATCGTATATGCGCCAATTGCACACTGGACATGGCATCCTGATGGTTTCCTGTTCAAGCTGGGTGTACTTGACTTTGCTGGTGGTACTGTAGTACACATTTCTGCCGGTTGTGCTGCCCTCGTAGGTGCCCTGGTACTGAAACGCCGTAAGGACCACGTAGCTAAGAAAGAACTTACGCCTGCTAACATTCCTTTCGTAGTATTGGGTACTGGCTTGCTCTGGTTCGGCTGGTTCGGTTTCAATGCCGGTTCTGCCCTGGGTGCTAACAGCCTTGCAGTTTCTGCTTTTGCTACTACTAATACTGCTACTGCTGCAGCTGGTCTTTCCTGGTTATTCTTCGATGTGATCCGCGGTCGTAAACCTTCGGCGCTCGGTTTCTGTATCGGTGCGGTAGTTGGCCTGGTGGCTATCACTCCTGCAGCTGGTTTTGTAGGTATTCCTCAAAGTATCTTTATAGGTTTCATTGCAGCTATCGTTTCTAACATGGTAGTACATTGGAAATCAAAATCAACTATCGACGATACCCTGGACGTATTCCCCTGCCATGGTGTTGGTGGTATAGTTGGTATGCTGCTTACCGGTTTGTTCGCAACCAAAGCTGTTAACAGCGCTGCAAGCGATGGCTGGTTCTACGGCAACTTCGAACTGTTCAAAAATCATGTTATCGGTCTGGCAATCGTAGTGTCATACAGCCTGGTAATGTCTTTCCTGATCTTCAAACTCATCAACCTCATTCACCCACTGCGTGTAACTGACGAAGAAGAGCTGCAAGGTCTGGATGCTACTCAGCACAACGAGCAATACCATCCCAACAATATGAAAATTGCTGGTAACGGTGAGCTCAAAGAAGAAGAGCTGATTCACGGTTAAGATCTGACATTAAATTATATCTCCTGTAATAGATCACCGCGGTGCGGTTGGTATGGGCTCGTATTGCCTGCGCTGCGGTGGTCTTCTTTTAAAAATACAGGAATGCGCGCATGAAGAAAGTTTGTTAACAAACGAAGTTATGGATCACTAAGCACGGTTATGGTAAAAGAACAAACAATTACGAATCAACAGATGAAGTAAAAGCAACCTCAAACACGACGCAATACTATTAGCGGCTACCCTCCATTTTATCAATCTAAAAATCAAAGCATGAAGAAAGTTTTTTTGACTTTAATGGCTGCTTCATGGGCGTTTTATGCCCAGGCACAGGACTCAACTCGCCTTTTACCGGAAGGATTAAAGATCTCTGCATCCGCAGATGTTTACTACAAGTTTAACTTTAATGAAAATATCACGGATAATAAGACCAGTTTCACTAACTCGCACAATAGCTTCGAGTTAGGTATGGCCTCGTTGAAATTGGAGCATTCCTTTAAGAACGTTGGTTTCGTGGCAGACCTCGGCTTTGGAAAACGCGCTGAGGAATTTTCTTACAACGACGACAATACAAGGTTTGCGATCAAGCAACTGAATGTATATTATTCTCCGGCTTCCTGGTTGAAATTTACGCTGGGTGCTTATGGTACGCACGTAGGTTACGAACTTGTAGATGCATATCTGAACCGTAACTACAGCATGTCTTACATGTTCTCTTACGGCCCCTTCTTCCACACGGGTGTGAAAGCCGATATGAGCTTTGGTTCTCACAGCTTTATGGTAGGCGTGTTTAATCCAACCGATCTGAAATCGGCTTCGTTCACCAACCATAAATACGTTGGTGCCCAATACGGCTATGCGCCGGGCAGCGTGCCTTTCAAATTTTACCTGAACTACATCGGCGGCCGTGATACCTTCCAGGTACGTAACGACCAGGTTGATGCGGTGATCACTTACCAGGCCTCTTCTAAATTCGGAATTGGTTATAATGGTACCGTGAGCCATTACAAAAATGGTGAGTCTGCAGACTGGTGGGGATCTGCCCTTTACCTGAACCTGGACCCAACCGAAAGTTTCGGGTTAACCCTTCGTAGTGAGTACTTCTCCGATAAAGATGGCCTGAAAATATTCACTGATCCCGCTAAGTTTGATGAGGGTGGAAGCGTTGTAGCGTTTACGCTTTCTGCTAACTACAAAATCGGCGGTTTCACACTGGTGCCGGAGTTCCGCCTGGACCAGGCTTCAGAGGATTTATTCTCTAAAGGTGATGTGGCCAAAAAAGCTTCAGCTAACTTCCTGCTGGCGGCTATTTACAAGTTCTAGGATTTGGCTCATATAATATCGGTTTAACTAAACCGCGTTACGCTTAAAAGTGTGCGATTTTTATCGCACACTTTTGCCGCGCAGTAACCTGCTGAAGGCAACAACCTGATCTATCCTGCTTCGAGGAGCGCCATAATTATGGCGCTTCTTTTCTTTATTTTGTATATTTTGTCAGACAATTAAGCGTAAACTGATACACATTATGTTGAGCCCATCTACTCTGAAGTTCCTTAAGGAGCTACAGAAAAACAACAACAAACCCTGGTTTGATGAGCACAAAGCACAATACCAGGATGCTAAAGCAGATTATGAGAGCCTTGTACAGCAGATAATAGACGGCCTTTCGCGGCAGGATGAGCAGATAGAGGGATTACAGGTGAAGGATTGCGTATTCCGTATTTATAAAGATGTAAGGTTCTCTAAAGATAAATCGCCCTATAAAGTTAATATGGGAGCGGCTTTCGTTAAAGGAGGCAAGAAGTCGCCTTATGCAGGTTATTACTTTCATTTTGAACCGGGCGGTAAGAGCTTTGCCGGTGGAGGCCTCTGGATGCCAGACGCGCCTGTACTCAAAAAAACAAGACAGGAAATTGATTACAATTTTGCAGAGTTCCAGGATATTATCTCCCAGAAGGATTTTATCCGCACCTTTGGAAAGGTTGAGGGGGACGCATTAAAAACAGTGCCCCAGGGTTATCACCCCGATAATCCGGCCCTCGCCTACCTGAAGCTAAAAAGCCTTACGGTTGGCCGCAGCTTTACCGATGAAACCTGTACACAACCGGCGCTTACAAGAGAAATCCTGAAAACGTTCGCAGTGATGCAGCCCTTCCTCAAATTCCTTAACAGGTCATTTGATTAGGATAAAATAAATAGAAAGAAAAAGATAGAATCGCCCTGGTACGATAGAAGAAAATAGGGTAAATGATCGTGCCGGGGCTTTTTGTATTAATTCGAATATGCCAGCCAAATTTGTTGTTCGTCCATGGACCATTCGGATGGACCATGGACGCTAAGTATCACAACAACAAAACGAAATGGTAAATTAATTTTTGTGTATCAAGAACTCAAATGGACGCGCTTTACGGTTCTTTAATAGATTTTCTTTGTCAGTTCTGGTTTGTGCAAAACGTTGGTTGTAAACATTTGCTACCTCAACGATCGGTATGATACCGTCGAGCGTATCTTTCTGGTCTACAATACTCATGATGCGCGAAACCTGCGAAGAAAAATTAGAACTCCACTCTTCGGTGAACTTGTGCATAAGAAGCAGTTCACGATTGGTGTTGGTTTTCATAGGAAAGGGTATTTAGTTTAGTAATAGTTTTGATAGAACTTAATAACTCTTTAGAAACAGAATGCATAGGATTTCATTTCAAAATTCATTCTAATCTGGCACAATTCAATACTACTTCCGTGTAATTTTTTATGCTACGACAATTTTACACAGTTCTCTCTTCATAGTTCTCCAAATAGGCAAGCTCTCATAGGCGCTCTCGTTGCTCTCGGTTTTTCGTATAACCCTTTCAGTAACGGTTAGGGAAGTGAATTTACACTAAATATTTAGAAAATACAATATTCTTTAAAAAAATAATCCCATAGTCATATGACTATGGGATTTGAAGTTATTCACATGTGGATATTTACTTTAGCTTACCCACTTTTGCGCATGCAAATACTCGGCGATTTGCACCGCATTAGTGGCCGCACCTTTACGCAGGTTATCGGCTACTATCCACAGGTTCAATGTTTTAGGCTGCGACTCATCGCGGCGTATGCGACCTACGAAAACTTCGTCCTTTTCATGCGCATCTTTAGGCATGGGGTACCTGCCAGCCGAAGGTTCATCTACCACGATAATTCCGGGAGCGGTTTCAAGGCTTTTACGCACATCTGCCAACTCATATTCTTTATCAAATTCTATGTTAACTGATTCACTATGACCGCCCATTACAGGTATACGCACTGTTGTAGCAGTCACCTTAATGTTATCGTCGCGCATAATTTTCTTTGTCTCCAGCACCATCTTCATTTCCTCTTTCGTATAACCATTGTCGAGGAATACATCGATTTGCGGTATAACGTTAAGATCAATGGTGTGTGCGTACGCCATAGCGCCACTAACACCATTACGTTCGTTCATCAATTGTTCTACTGCTTTAACTCCAGTACCTGTAACAGATTGGTAAGTAGATACTACCACGCGGCTGATGTTGTACAATTTATGCAGCGGGCTCAATACCAGCACCATCTGAATAGTAGAACAGTTAGGGTTCGCGATAATTTTATCTTCAGGTGTAAGTGCATTACCATTGATTTCGGGCACTACCAGTTTCTTGGTAGGGTCCATACGCCAGGCGGATGAGTTGTCGATTACAGTTATACCCGCTTCGGCAAATTTAGGCGCCCACTCCAGGGAGGTGCTACCACCGGCAGAAAACAGCGCAATGGCCGGCTTCATGGAAATAGCGGTATCGGCATTCACCACCTTGTATGGCTTGCCCTTAAATGTTACTTCCTTACCTACCGATTTCTCGGACGCTACAGGAATAAGTTCGGTTACCGGGAAATTTCTTTCCTCGAGCACTTGCAACATTTTGGAGCCTACCAGACCGGTTGCTCCTACTACGGCTACTTTCATTGTTTTTTTATTGTTTTTTAATAAGGAGTCCAAAATTAACACTTCGACGCTTCATTTTTACGAAGTTTTTTTCAGGCTGATTGTAAGGATTGTTTTAACTTCATTTAAAACCAACAAGTTATGTTAACCCGTATTGTTTGTGCGCTGCTTTGCGCACCCCTATTGGCCAATGGCCAGTTTTCTGAGTATTTTGATGCGCCCTCTGTAAAAGAGCTTCCTGCCTGGAAGGGGACCGACAGCGCCTGGAACTTAAGCAATGGTGTGCTGCAATCGGCCAGTACCCGTGCTAATACTGCGTTTTACTTGAGCCGGCCAGTAACTTTACCAGCCGCCGCACAATGGGAATGGTGGATGAAACTGGACTTTAATACATCGTCCACCAACTATACAGATGTTTACCTGGCAGGCGATGCAGCGGACCTTACCGCGGCTTCAGGGATTTTCGTGCGTATAGGTAACACCGCCGACGAAGTATCGCTCTACCGAAAATCGCCCAATGCTGCTCCTGTCAAGCTTATAGATGGCCGCGACGGTACCACCAATCTATCTTCCTCCACGCTGAATATACGTGTTACATACGCCAACGGCGAATGGCAACTGTTTACAAAGCTGGGCGACGGTGGTTATACAAGAGAAGGTAAGGCTGCGGATACCGTTACGCTTGCTGATAGCTATTTTGGACTACTCGTACGCCAATCTACTACAACGTTTTGGTCAAAGCATTATTTCGATAATGTTATCTGCGGCGTCTTTCAGCGCGATATTACCGCGCCAACGCTCGTTCAGCTTGAGGTTAGAGATGCACAACATATTTTCGTGTTATTTTCTGAAAGCATCGACAGTGTGGGAATTAATAATTTCTTCGCTTCAAATGGCGCAGGTAATCCCCCGAGGGTGGAACGCGACAAAGAGGTGCCGGCGGCGTACCACTTATATTATGAAATACCTTTTATGTCGGGCCAGCCTTTTAATTTTCATATAAAGGGGGTGATGGATGAAGCCGGCAACCAGATGACGGATGTTGATTCGAGCCTGGTGTATTACCTGCCGCAACGATACGATGTAGTCATCCACGAAATATTCGCCGACCCCTCGCCCGTAATAGGATTACCCGCCTACGAATTCCTGGAGTTACACAACCGCTCCGCGTTCCCGGTGAATGTTGGAGGATGGACGGTTCAAACGGGCAGCGGAAATGCAAAACTGCCTTCCTTTTGGTTGAAGCCGGATAGCTGTGTAATTCTTTGTGCTGCTGCTGCGCAACCATATTACATGCCACATGGCATGGTGTTGTCGCCCGCAAATTTCCCTACGCTGACGAATGAAGCCGACCGGGTTGTGTTGTTCAATGCTGATGGCGCGGTTATCCATTCCGTGGAGTATTCGTCGGCATGGTACGGCAACTCGCTAAAACAAAATGGAGGATGGAGCCTGGAGATGATCGATCTCGACGCGGCCTGCATTGGTGCTGCGAACTGGAAGGCATCCGTTGCAACGATGGGGGGTAGCCCCGGCAAAGCCAATTCTGTGGTGGGGCAGGCAACGCAGGAGGGACCTGTGCTAACGCATCTCACTACGATCGATAGCTCACATGTTCGCCTGCATTTTTCCATGCCGCTCAACAGTGTTAATGGCAATAATTTCCTGCTTGCGCCTGGTAACCTGCCAACAACAGTTATGCTCGAGCCTCCGATGTTTCAGCAGGTAACACTGCAACTGCCGTTTCCAATGGTTGCCGGCCAGCTTTACAGTATCAGATCAGCAGAGGTGATGAGCTGTAACGAAGTAACCGCATCAACCCCGGAAATCAACTTTGGCCTGCCGGGAACACCGGCCTTCGGAGATTTATTGATCAGTGAGACCCTGTTTAACCCTCCGGCCACCGCATCCGATTTCGTGGAGATTTACAACCGCAGTAACAAAGTGATTGACCTTTCGGGCTTATACCTGGCCAATCGTAAAAGCGATGGCGCGCTGGATAATATTACCCGCCTCACATTAAGCGGCAGGCAACTGTTACCGGCCAACTACAGTGCCTTCACCGAACAGCGTGATGCCCTGTGCCGCCACTACGCCTGTAAAGCGTTTGCCAGTTTGCTCGAAACGCCACCTCTGCCATCTTTTCCCAATGCGGAAGGCTCGGTAGTACTGCTGGACGCACAGGGCAACGTGATAGACGAAGTCCGTTATTCGGAGAAGCAACACTTCGCCCTTATCAAAAATCCAAAAGGTATATCGCTCGAACGGACCACTTTTGCCGATATGGCCATCTGGCACTCCGCCTCTTCGTCCGCAGGCTACGCCACGCCGGGTTACGTTAACTCGCAACTGGAAAATACGCCCGCACTTAAAGGCACCCTTACGGCCTACCCTGAAGTTTTTTCGCCCGACAACGATGGCCGCGATGATCTGGCGTTTATCGGTTATAATTTTACGTCGCCGGGCAAAGTGGCCAATATCACCATTTTCGATGCCGGGGGAAGACCAGTGAAGGCGCTGGCGCGTAACCAGTTGCTCGGAAATACAGGCAAACTTAGCTGGGACGGACTTTCGGACTCCAGGCAACCATTGCGCCCAGGCATATACATCGTTTATGCTGAGGTGTTCGACCTTGGGGGAAAGGTAGATAAGTGGAAACTCCCTCTCGTACTGGCGGGCAACATGGGCCGGTAGAACAGGAACGAGTCCCCGATAGTCTGTATGACTTTGTGGGAAATGGTAAAAAGGTGGAAGCGCTCGCCGGGATTGGCTGGCTAGTTGAAGCATGTCTAAACCGTAAGAAGGCGAACATTAACCGGCAGCTTAGACGGTAAAAGGGAGACATTTGCCAGTACGACCGCCAGGAAGTTGTTTAAAAATCACCCTAAAAATCCCTTCCCGGGAACATAAATAGGTTTATTTTGCGCCCCCCGGCCGGGCCGGTCAGGTAGCGATTTGTCTTATAATCCTTTACTGTATTGGGTTTGAGAGGAGTTCGCCGGTCTGGCAGGCAGAATTAAAATTTGCGGGCGGGCTATCTATTGGTAATTTTTTATATTTGCCCTTCTTAAAAAAATGAACATGCAGTACAGAGAAATTGTCGCAGTGACCGGTTTAGGTGGTTTATTCCAGTTGGTAGCCAGCAAACAGGACGGCGCTATTGTTAGGTCGCTCGAAGATAAAAGCACACGCTTCGTGTCTTCCCGCGTCCACAACTTTACCCCCTTGGAAAGCATCGAGGTATTTACTACAGGCGATAATGTAAACCTGGCCCTGGTATTTAAAGCCATGCAGGAAAACGAATCGCAGGCTGCGCCCATCGAACCTAAATCTGACAATAATAGCATCAAGGCTTACTTTAAAAGTGTTTTCCCCGAATTTGACGAGGAGCGCGTATATGTAAGCGATATGAAGAAAATGCTGAAATGGTACGGCATCCTGAAGCAGAACGAACTGCTGAAGTTTGACGAGATCCTGGCGGAAGAAGGTGAAGAAGTAGCTGTGGAAGAAGCTGCACCAGCAGCGGAAGTAGCAGAAGAAGCGAAACCTAAAGCCAAAGCGAAAGCTAAAAAAGCTGCCGCTGATGTTGAAGGTGAAGTAGCAGAAGGCGCCGAAGAAAAACCTAAGAAAGCAAAAGCTCCTAAGAAAGTAGCTGCAGAAGGTGCGGAAGGCGAAGAAGCTCCTAAAGCTAAAAAAGCAACAAAGAAAAAAGCGGAAGAATAGTCCGATTTTTTAAGTCATATTTGAAGTTCCGGGCTTCCCTTCTGCAATTGCTGAAGGAAAGGCCGGAACTTTCTTTTTTACCCTAAAACAAGCACGAAATGGCGAATGCACAAATAGAGAAATTGCCGCGGCACTTCCTGCCCGAGAATTTTGAGGTAACAAGCTGGGACGTTTTGCATCCTTTTTTCGAGGAACTGAATGAACGCCCGCTTACGGACGTTAAAGCGCTGGAACAATGGCTGCGCCATATGAGTGAGCTTGAAGCGGTAATAAGTGAAGATGCCTGCTGGCGCCAGATCAAAATGACCTGCGACACCACTGATAAAACACTGGAAGACGCGTTCACCTACTTTTGCATGGAAATACAGCCGAAGCTGCAACCCTATGCAGATGCCCTGAACCGTAAACTGCTCGCCTGCGAGTTCACCAAACAGTTGGACCAGCAACTGTATTTCACCTACCTGCGCAATGTAGATAAACAGGTGAAGTTGTTCAATGAACAAAACATTCCAATACAGGCCGAACTGAGCGTGATGGCCCAACAGTACGGGGTGATCAATGGTAAAATGACCATCGAACTGGAAGGAAAGGAATATACCTTACAGCAGGCCGCCAAGTTCCTGGAAAGCAGCGACAGGGGTAAACGTGAAGATGTATTCCGTAAAACGGCGGAACGCCGCCTGCAGGACAAGGACAAGCTGGACCAGCTATACACTTCCCTGGTGGTTAAGCGCGACGAAGTAGCTAAAAACGCAGGCTTCGAAAACTACCGCGACTACAAATTTGAAGAGTTGGGCCGGTTCGAATACACGAAAGAAGATTGCTTCCGCTTTCACACGGCCATTAAAGAGCATATACTGCCAATCGTTACGCAGGTGCTGGAAAAACAAAAGGAGAAACTGGGTGTAGACCCGCTGCGTCCATGGGATACAGAGGCGGAGCCAATGGGCATCAAGCCGCTGGAGCCTTTTGCTACGGGCGAGGATTTAATTAACCGCTCCATCGAATGTTTCGACAGGTTGCGTCCTTTCTTCGGCGATTGCCTAAGGGTGATGAAAAAGATGGGTCGCCTGGACCTGGAAAGCCGTATTGGTAAAGCTCCGGGCGGATACAACTGCCCGCTGGCCGAAACGGGTGTGCCGTTCATCTTTATGAACGCTGCCGGACAAATGAAAGATCTGATTACGATGGTACACGAAGGTGGCCACGCTATTCATTCGTTCCTGAGCCACGAGCTGCCGTTGAGCGCGTTTAAAGAGTACCCCATGGAAATTGCGGAAGTAGCCAGCATGAGTATGGAGCTGATCAGTATGGACCATTGGGATATCTTCTTCAGCAACCCGGAGGAACTGATACGCGCCAAACAGCAACAGCTCAAACGTTCCATCACCATCTTCCCATGGATTGCAACGATCGATAAGTTCCAGCACTGGGTGTACGAACACCCGCAGCATACCGTGGAAGAACGCACGGCGAAGTGGGTAGAGATACTGAACGAGTTTTCCGGCGATGTGGTTGACTGGAGCGGTTTGGAGGCACATCGCGCCATTAGCTGGCAGAAGCAGCTGCATCTTTTTGAAGTACCGTTCTATTATATCGAGTACGGTATTGCACAACTGGGTGCGATCGCTATGTGGAAACAGTATAAGGAAAATCCACAGCAGGCGCTGGATAATTACGAAAAGGCTCTTAGCCTGGGTTATACAAAAACGCTGCGTGATTTATATACCGCCGCAGGTATACGGTTCGACTTCTCTCCGGATTATGTGAAGGAGCTGGCCGATTTTGTACAAAAAGAAATAGCCGCATTAGGATAACAGAAAAGGGAGCGATCAGCTCCCTTTTTTTATTTACACTCTTTACAAACCCCGCTAACCACTACTTCCACATTCTTGGCCGCAAAGCCATTTGGCAGTTGTATGGGCGGCACGTCCGTACCATCAAGGCAGGTTGTAGAGCCACAGTTGTCGCACTGAAAGTGGATGTGATGATCGTGGTGCTCGTGCTCTTTACAATCCGATTTGCAAAGGGCATAGCGAACGGAGGTATCGGTAGTAGGAATTTTGTGCACAATACCTTTGTCGAGAAAGGTTTGCAATGTGCGATAAATAGTAACACGGTCAAATGCTTTGCCATTCAGCTTTTCAAAGCTTGCATGCTCCAGCGCGCTTTTGCTTTGTAAAAACATTTCGAGCATTTTCGTTCGTGTTTCGGTAACGCTTAGTTTGTTTAGGCGTAACATCTGTTCTATACGTTCCTGTTGTTTCGCAGTCATGGTAACGGTAGGTTATTCGTGTATTAAACGGTCGATGTCGGTATTTAACTTCTCGATATCTTTGGCTTTAGTGCCTTCGTACAGCCCGCGGATACGTCCTTCTTTATCCACCAGTGCAAACCATTGTGTATGCACAAAGTCTTCGGGACCGGTGTAGGTACCATCATCTACCAAATAGCTTTCGCGGGCCATTTTATACAATTCTCTTTTAGTGCCGGTTAAGAACCACCAGTTTTTGGAGTTGGCGCCATGTTTGGCGGCGTACTGCTTTAAAACGGCAATGCTATCTATCTCCGGGTCTACAGTATGAGATAAAATCAGGAAATTCGGGTTAGTTTTATACTTTTTATATACTTTTTCGAGGTTAGCGTTCATCTTAGGACAAATACCCGTACAGGTAGTAAAAAAATATTCCGCTACGTAAAATTTACCCATCACATCATCCTGTGTAATTGTTCTGCCATCCTGGTTAGTAAAGGAAAATGCCTTTATCTTATGGCCGGGCGTACCCAGCACGGGCAACCGCTCCCTCCCGAAATAAGTTCCCGTTTCACCTTTAATTACCATAGAGGCATACCCAAGGAACACCGCACTAAGCAGTACAAAAAACACTGTTATAAAAATCGTCCGCTTCGACATACCGATACTTGCTTTTGAATTAATACGCAAAGGTACTATAGAATACGCCTCTGCCCGTATTTTTTACCCCTGGTCTAAAAATTAGACCTTTTGGATGCAACTCAGTGTCAAAATTACGAAATATGCACCGGTCGGGCAAATAGTCAATTATACAGGTAACTCCTTACTAACTAGGTTTTTAAAAGGGTTTGGGGGGATGGGACATAAGTGTAGGACAGCATTACGCCACTCAATATTTAGACTAGTCTAAATATAAAGTTAGATGAGTAATTGATTTGGTTTTACATTTGAGCATCATGAATATTAAAATGAGTTTAAAAAACATACCCCTGCTCTGTTTATTGTACACACTTCCCTTACAGGCTCAAACCCGGAAACTGGAGGGTAAAATTACATCGGATGGCAAGCCTGTACCTTTTGCCAGCGTTGGGTTAACCGATATAAAAACAGGTACTACCAGCAATGAACTGGGTGAGTTTAAGATAGATGGGGTGGCACCCGGTACACATATTTTGCAGGTAACCGCTGTAGGTTATGTGAAATATGTTCAACAGATAAGGATAGCAGCAACGGGGGCTCCTTACCATATAGAACTACAGGCTACCTCATCCGCATTAAACGAGGTAGTAGTGTCAGGCACTTTAAAAGCGGTCAGCAAAATGGAAAGCCCGGTGCCGGTGGAAGTATACTCGCCTGTATTTTTCAGGCGTAACCCTACGCCCAGTATATTCGACGCCCTGCAAAACATTAATGGCGTGCGGCCGCAACTGAACTGTAACGTATGTAACACCGGCGACATTCATATTAATGGTCTTGAAGGCCCTTACACCATGGTAATGATAGACGGGATGCCGATCGTGAGCGCCCTGTCGACCGTGTACGGATTGTCGGGCATACCAAATAGTTTGGTGGAACGGGTAGAAATCGTGAAGGGACCCGCTTCGGCCTTGTATGGTTCCGAAGCGGTGGCGGGTTTGATTAATATCATTACTAAAGATCCGGTTACTGCCCCTTTGCTAACGGCCGATGTAATGACCACCAGTTGGCAGGAGCATAACGTAGATCTGGGGCTGCGGTTTAACATAGGCAAAAAGGCGAAGTCGCTGGTGGGCATTAACTATTATAATTACCAGCAGCCGGAGGATAAAAACGGGGATGGTTTTACAGATGTTACCTTACAACACCGCATATCGGTGTTCAATAAATGGAGTTTCGATCGGAAAGAGGGACGGGTGTTCACTATTGCGGCGCGCTACTTTTATGAAGACCGTTGGGGTGGGGAGATGAATTGGGACAAACAGTTCAGGGGTACCGATAGCGTGTATGGTGAAAGTATATACACCTCCCGCGTTGAGTTGATTGGTAATTACCAGCTACCGGTGAAAGAAAAGATGATGTTCCAGTTTTCGGTGAACCAGCACGATCAAAACTCAGCTTACGGTACCACCTGGTTTAATGCGAAACAAAACATTGCGTTCGCACAGCTTACCTGGGACAAGCAGCTAGGCCGCCACGGACTGGTGGCTGGTTTGCCCTTCCGTTATACTTTTTATGATGATAACACAACGGCTACTGAAGATAAAACGGATCTTGGTTCGCGCAACCGCCCCGACCGCACTTACCTGCCAGGCATTTTCGTACAGGATGAGATAAAGCTGGCGCAGGCGCACACGCTGTTGCTGGGCATGCGTTACGATTATAACTCTATTCACGGCAGTATTGTTACCCCGCGCTTCGCTTACAAGTGGGCGCCTGATCATAATAATGTACTGCGACTGAACGCTGGTACCGGCTACCGCGTCGTATCCATCTTTACCGAAGATCATGCTGCCCTTACCGGTGCGCGGGAAGTAGTGATCAATGGCAGCCTGGACCCGGAGCGCAGTTGGAACGTAAACCTGAACTATGTAAAGAAGATACCGCTTAATAATGCATTCCTTGGATTGGACGGTACCGTATTTTACACCCGTTTCTCCAACCGTATTATGCCCGATTACACCACCGATGCGCAGAAGATCATTTACCGGAATCTCGATGGCCATGCCGTATCGAAAGGTATTAGTCTGAACACCGATGTCACATTTTCGTTTCCGCTGAAGTTAATTGCCGGCGCCACGTACACGGAAGTGTTTCAGGTAGAGCAGGGTGAAAAAACACGTCCTATGCTTACGGAAAAGATTACCGGTACCTGGAGCGCCTCTTATGCTTTTCGCAAAATAGGCCTCACGTTCGACTACACCGGTAATCTTTATGGACCTATGTTGCTACCCAGGCTAAGCGAAGAAGATCCCCGTGCGGCAGAGTCGCCGGTATGGAGCATACAGAATGTACAACTGACGAAGAAACTGGGTAAAAACTGGGAGATATATGGGGGCCTTAAAAACATTCTGAACTTTACCCCACCTTCCAATTCCATAGCACGCTCGCACGACCCTTTCGATAAACAGGTGCAGTTCGATGGCAATGGCCAGGTAATAGCTACCCCCGAAAATCCATACCGCCTCACCTTTGATCCCAGTTACGTATTTGCCCCGAACCAGGGCATCAGGGGCTTTCTTGGGGCGAGGTACATATTGCCGGTTAAATAAGTGCAGTTGCGGTGTATACACCGCCGGCCTATGGAAAAGCGGTTACTTCGCCCGTATGAGTCTTCACGGAAGGTACGTGGATACAAGCAGGATGTGAGGAAGATACAACGTGAGCGGCACGTAAGCGGAGGATGAGCGGACGGTGAGCGGACGATGAGGCCTGTTTTCAGGCATGCGGGTGCGATTGCGACAGTTGTTCGAAATGTAGATGGTGTCTACATAGAGTAAGGTGGAAGTATGTTGAAGCGGAGGGTAAGCGGACGGTGAGGGGTTTTTTCGGGCACGCGGGTGCAATTGCGACAGGTTTTGCCCAATAGAATTGATGCCGCTGAAGGGAGTGACCTTTAGGTTTGTTGCGCGGTACAAGAGGTTATTGCGTAGTGCGAGACGCTGCGGATGCTAAACTATATTGTGTGCCCGCGTTAGCGGGCATCACCCTGCCCGTCATGGCGAGGAACGAAGCCATCCTCCGCTCCAGTCTCCGCACGAGATACGCATGGTCTACATGACTATTAGGTAATAGCAACATGCACCTTATTCGTAACGGCAGCGTTGCCTTCCGGGAAGCTTTTACTGTTGCGAAGACTTGAGCGGAGGATGGCTTCGTTCCTCGCCATGACGATCTAGTGACGCCCGCTAACGCGGGCAGTGGTGATTAGTTTCTGCCCAATAATGTTCAAACAGCTGAAGGGAGTGACACAACGGCGGCCGAATAGAAAGGAGAAGTTTGTTCCTAAGAAATTAAAATCCTAATCCCAGTTTAATACCGAGATGAAGGCTTGGGAGTACCTGTACCAGCTGACCATTGTCGGGCGTAGCGATGCCGTTTTTATTATCGAAAGCCAGGTAGTTATATACTTTCGTACGCAGGCCCACCCCGAGGTATGGGTCCATCACGAACCTGCCACGCGAAAACTGGCGACCGAGCAGCAGTTGCAGGCCGTATACGTTTTTGGTGGCATCGCCGGTGTAGGTAACGTCGTTGATTATGTAGTTTTCTTTCGGGTAGAATATCTTTTTATAGAACAGGATGGGTTGGAAGTAGGTGCCTTTTGCGTGCAATACCCCCGACGACTGGCCGAGGTACCAGCGGAGTCCTGCGCGAAAGCCAAGACCGGTGGCCTCTACGAACTGTCCTGTGCTGATGCGGGGTTTCTTTTGACCGTAGTCGATCCTTTTGGTGAGTACATAATCCGGGTAGTCGGTGTATATACCCATTATACCCAGTTCAACACTCAGTTTATCCGTGAGCATTTGTTCCACTGTAATATCCAGTGCGCTGATTAGGCTGGAAGGATTGAATTTAATGAAAGTACGTTTGCCCCTGCTATCCTGTGAAGTTTCCTGTGCACTGGCAACCAGGCCGGGCATTGTGGCCAACATGAGGATGAGTAATGCTCTTTTCATATGGATAAATGAACTTTAAACAGGCGGAAAAAGCTGCGCCGCCCGTTGATTTTCAAGACAATAATCGTTCCACAATTACCGGGTACCACCGGTGTTCCAGCGCATGCACCTTTTTGGCCACAATGGCCGGAGTATCGGTTGGGTCTACATTACAGCGCTCCTGCAATATCACCCGTCCATCGTCATATTTATCGTTTACATAGTGTATAGTAATACCAGTTTCCGATTCGCCGGCGGCAATTACCGCTTCGTGAACGAAGTGTCCGTACATGCCTTTACCGCCAAATTTGGGGAGCAGGGCAGGGTGGATGTTGATAATTTTATCCGGAAAGGCGGCTACCAGGTTAGCAGGCACTTTCCAGAGGAAGCCAGCCAGTACAACGAGGTCAATTTCCATTTCCTGTAAAATGGACACATAATCGTCTGAACGGAAAAACATCTCTTTATCAATGAGTAAGGTAGGAATGCTTTCGGCGGCGGCGATGTCCAGTACCCCGGCGCCTGGTTTGTTACAGAGGATCACTTTTACCTTTATGGTATCGGAATTCCTGAGGTGGTCGATAATTTTCTTAGCATTGCTCCCGGCACCGGAAGCGAAAATGGCAATATTTTTCAAAGCAGTTACTTATTTAAATCGGTTCTTAGCCGGTGCAAAAATAGGATTTGTGAAAGACTATTTCATTTTGGAGGGGAGCCGGGGTCAAAAAAGACATGGACCGCAATAAACATTTTTATGCAGGTTTTGTTAGGAGGTGAAGGTTACTATATATATTAGATGTATTTTTATAAGGAGCAGTATAATATAAGGAGCAAAAATCGAAAACCTTAAGAATCAATTCCCTTTGTAGCGTTCGCATGATAGAAATTCAAATCTGTGTTTGATGTGAAAATTGTATCGGAGATGTTTAAATAAACATCAGTACAAATTGATTTACAAAACATGATTTTTATCATAATAGACCTCGGGAGCTTGTAACAGTATGTTTGATGATTCTATGAAACCCTTATCTGCAAAGGAAGTAAGCTGGTTTTAAACTTGAGGATTATATATAAAAGTTTGTTTAAATGCAAACAAGAATTTTTTATGGTTGTTGATAAATTGTCAATATTCTGTCTTATTTTTGTGGGCACTTTTAAAGAAACCTAAGGTCAAATCTAAATTATATAGGCTGTGTATTGTCGTGTTTCCATTCTTTTGCGCAAGCAATTTGTGAGTGTTCTTATCCTATGCGTTGGTCTGGTGTTTTCTTTTACACCTGCTCGCGCTGCAGATCCTGCTGCTGGTAAGGCCATATTTCAGGCAAATTGTGCTTCGTGCCATAATGTTCAGAAAAAATTGACAGGTCCTGCCCTTAAGGGTGTTGAGGATAGGTGGCCTGATAAGCAATTGCTCCATAAGTGGATCAAGAACTCAGCGGGCGTTATCGCAAGCGGTGATGCTTATGCGAATGCGCTGTACAAAGAGTACAACGGTACAGCCATGCCTGCTTTCCCTACCCTGTCTGAAGCAGATATCGATAACATTCTGGCCTTCGTTGATGCTGAAAGCAATAAAGTACCGGCAGCACCAGGTGGTGGCGGTGGTACAACTACTGCGGCCAAGTCAGAAGATTCTGGCAGCAGCAGCCTGATCTTCGGTGTTATCACCCTGATCCTGGCAGTTGTAGCGGTTATCCTGATGCAGATCAACAGCAACCTGAACAAACTCGCTGCTGAGAAAGAAGGTGTTGATCATCCGGAGCCAGTTCCTTTCTACAAAAACAAAGCTTACATCGCACTCGGTATCATGATACTGTTTATGATCGGCGGTTACTTCACCATTCAGGGTGCAATTGGCCTGGGTCGTACACAGGACTACATGCCAGAGCAACCCATCTTCTACTCTCACAAAGTACACGCAGGTACTAACCAGATCAGCTGTCTCTACTGCCACTCCGGCGCCGAAAAGAGCAAGCACGCTATGATCCCTTCTGAAAACGTGTGTATGAACTGTCACAAAGCTATTACTGAGTATACTGGTGAAGACCTTTACACTGCAGAAGGCAAAAAAGTGAATGGTACCGCGGAAATTCAGAAACTGTTCGACAAAGTTGGATGGGACCCTAAAGCTGGTAAATATGTAAAAGCAGGCGAGCCTATCGAGTGGACCAAAATTCACAACCTGCCTGATCACGTATACTTCAACCACTCACAGCACATAGTAGCAGGTAAAGTTCAGTGCCAGACATGTCATGGTAACATCCAGGAAATGGACGAAGTTCACCAGCATGCAGACCTTTCAATGGGTTGGTGCGTAAACTGTCACCGTACAACTAAAGTTCAGTTCGTAGAAAACGATTACTACAAGATTTTCGAAAAACTGCACAAAGACATCGAATCCGGCCACATCGACAGCGTAACTGTTGAGATGGTAGGTGGTACTGAATGTCAGAAATGTCACTACTAATCAGATAAGAATCAACACGGCCCGGCCGGGTAACAGTATACTTGTATAGCAACTGAAGACGCCCGCCGCCGAATATTGCAACCGATCATTTATAAAATCGTAACTCGTTAATATAACATGGAGCAAAAAAAGTATTGGAAAGGCTTGGAGGAGTTGCACAATACACCTGCGCATCAGGATATTGTGAAGAACGAATTCGGAGAAGAACTTCCGTTTGAAGAGAGCGAGAGCCTGCTGAATGCCGCTACCCCTCGACGGGACTTCCTGAAATACCTGGGTTTCACTACAGCCGCGGCAACTATTGCAGCAAGCTGTGAAACTCCGATCAAGAAGGCGATTCCTTATGTAAACAAGCCGGAAGAAATTACGCCTGGCGTACCTAACTTATATGCTTCCACGTACGTAACCGACGGTGACTTCGTTCCCCTGGTGGTTAAAACCCGAGAGGGTCGCCCCATCAAGATAGAAGGTAACGAAATGTCTACTATCACCGGTGGTTCTACCACAGCAAGGGTACAAGGTTCGGTACTGAGCCTGTACGATGTGGCCCGTGTACGTGTACCGGGTGCTGTAACCAAGGATAATGAAAGAGGTTTCATCGTAAAAGATATGACCTTCGCAGAGCTGGACAAACAAGTGATGTCCGCACTGGCAGGTTTAGGTGGCAAACCAGTTGTGCTGCTTACTTCTACCATTATCAGCCCTACTACTAAACAAGTGATCAGCGAGTTCCTGGCTAAATATCCAGGTGGCCGTCATGTTACTTACGATACTATTTCTTACTCCGGTATGCTGCTCGCTAACGAAGCATCTTACGGAAAAAGAACTTTACCTGCTTACCATTTCGAAAATGCCAAAGTAATAGTGAGCCTGGGCGCCGACTTCCTCGGTACCTGGTTGAACACTGCTGAAATTACAAGGCAATACGGCGCTACCCGTAAGATCAATGCTGCTAAACCGGAAATGAGCAAACACTTCCAGTTCGAAAGCACGATGAGCCTTACCGGTGCAAACGCCGACGAAAGGTTTACACACCGTCCGTCTCAGGCCGGCGCTGTAGCCCTGGCGCTGTACTCAGCACTGGGTGGCGGTGTTGCAATGCCTGCACTGGACGAGAATGTAAAAGCCGGTGTACTGAAAGCTGCTAAAGCTATTCAGGCTAACAACGGTAAAACACTGGTAGTAAGTGGTTCAAACGATGTGAACGTACAGATCATTGTAAACGCCATCAACAGCCTGGCGGGTGCAAACGGTACTACGATCGACTGGGCTACTACTTCCCCTATCCGTCAGGGTATTGATGCAGACATGCATCAGCTGGTAGACGATATGAACGCCGGTGCTATCGGTGCCCTGTTCATCGCTGGTGTTAACCCTGCCTACGATTACTTCGATGCTGATAAATTCAAATCAGGTATCGCTAAAGTAGGTCTGAGCGTTTCATTCAACGAGCGCCTCGACGAAACCAGCCAGCTTTGTAAATTTATGGCTCCTGACCACCACTACCTCGAAAGCTGGGGTGATGCTGAAGGCAGGACCGGTTATATCTCTTTCATACAGCCTACCATTGCGCCGTTGTTCAAAACACGCGCTATTCAGGACAGCCTGCTTACCTGGAGTGGCAACACCACTGCATGGGTAGATTACCTGAAGAACCTCTGGATCGCCAAACTGGGTGGCCTGGAACAATGGAACAAAACACTCCAGGACGGTATCATTGAACCCGCTACCGCACCAGCACTGGGTGGAGCAACCTTTGCTGCCGACGCTGCAGCAGCTGCAGGCAAGATCAGCACTAAAAAAGGTGGCAAATACGAACTGGTTCTGTACCAGAAAGTAGCTATCGGTAGCGGTAAAGAGGCAAACAATCCATGGTTGCAGGAAATGCCCGATCCAATTACCCGTTCTACCTGGGATAACTACGCTTGTGTGTCCAACTCTTTCGCTAAAAACTACAAAGAGGAACTGGGCGACGATTACGAGATCAATGCAGAAAGAAAAGTACTGAGAATAAAAGCTAACGGTAAAACTATTGAATTGCCTTTGCTGATCGTTCCGGGTATCCATCCTGAAACAATCGCCATTGCAGTTGGTTATGGCCGCGGCGATGCAAAACTGATCGGTAAAGCAGCCGGTAACATCGGTAAAAATGCTTATCCTTTTGTAAGCTTTAATGGTCAGACTTTCGATTACTTCGCTACCGATGCTACAGTAGAAGCAACAGGTGAAAAATATGCGGTGGGTCTTACTCAAACGCATAACAGCTACGAAGGCCGTCCGATCATTAAAGAAACTACACTCGAAGAGTTCATTGCGAACCCTAAAGATGTAAACCACGACCGTGAGAAACTTCATCACTATGGTGAGGATTTCGCACTGGACGCTACCATGTATAAAGATGTACACGGCACCCTGATCCCGAACAACGGTGTGAAATGGGGTATGTCTATCGACCTTAACACCTGTTTCGGTTGTGGCGCCTGTACGATCGCCTGTCAGGCAGAAAACAACGTTTCTGTTGTAGGTAAAGAGCAGGTAATTAAAGCACACGAAATGCACTGGCTGCGTATCGACCGTTACTTTGCGGGTGATGAAAACAACCCTGAAGTAGTGTTCCAGCCAATGCTTTGCCAGCACTGTGACAACGCACCTTGTGAGAACGTTTGTCCGGTAGCTGCTACCAACCACAGTGCAGAAGGTATTAACCAGATGGCATATAACCGTTGTATCGGTACCCGTTATTGCGCAAACAACTGTCCTTACAAAGTTCGTCGCTTTAACTGGAGAGACTGGAACGGTGCAGATAGCTTTGAGAACAACCTGTACGATGTGGCCGATATGAACGAAAGCCTTACCCGTATGGTGTTGAACCCGGATGTTGTGGTTCGTGCCCGTGGTACTATGGAAAAATGTTCTTTCTGTGTGCAGCGTTTGCAGGATGCTAAACTGACTGCTAAGAAAGCGGGTCGTCCGATTAAGGACGGTGAAGCAAGAACTGCTTGTCAGCAGGCTTGTGCTTCCGACTCTATCATTTTCGGTAACGTAAATGATAAAGAAAGCGCCATCTTCAAACTCCGTAACCAGGAGCAGAAAGATCGTTTGTTCTATGTATTGGAAGAAATCCATACACTGCCAAACATCAACTACCTGGCTAAGATCAGGAACAAGGACGCAGCGCCTAAAGTTTCTGAACATGGCGAGGCGCATAAACCTAAAGAGGCAGCGCACCACTAAACCGGTACCGGCTCGTGGAAACATGAGAGGAATTAAGGTTGAACAGATTGAATTATTAAAAAGAAGACCAAGTTTAAGTTTTGCATTAAATAGTCGGGGTAGCTGAGAAGCTAAACTGACCAAAGCTCAGAATACTATGCATTTAAAGTACGAATCCACACTGAGAGAACCTTTAGTAGACGGGGTTAAGGATTATCACCAGGTGACTGAGGATATTATCAGTCCTATTGAAGCGAAGCCTGGCAAACTGTGGTATGCTGGTTTTTTCCTCTCTCTCGTATTGTTAGCGTTCGGCGCGTTCTCCGTAACCTGGGAAGTATACTATGGTACAGGTGTGTGGAACCTGAACAAAACAATTGGTTGGGGTTATGATATCACCAACTTCGTATGGTGGGTAGGTATCGGTCACGCGGGTACACTGATCTCCGCGATCCTGTTACTCTTCCGTCAGGGCTGGCGTACAGGTGTGAACCGTGCTGCGGAAGCGATGACGATTTTCGCGGTAATGTGTGCGGGCCAGTTCCCAATATTCCACATGGGTCGTGTTTGGATGGGCTTCTTCATCCTCCCTTACCCTAACACCCGCGGTCCTGTATGGGTTAACTTTAACTCACCACTGCTGTGGGACGTATTTGCGATCTCTACTTACTTCACTGTATCACTGCTGTTCTGGTATTCTGGTCTGATCCCTGACTTTGCTACCGTTCGTGACAGAGCTAAAACTAAATTACGCAAGTTATTATACGGTGTTGCCTCTTTCGGCTGGACTGGTTCCACTAAACACTGGCAGCGTCACGAGTCATTATCACTGGTACTGGCAGGTTTGTCTACACCACTGGTACTGTCTGTACACACCATCGTATCTTTTGACTTTGCTACCTCCGTTATTCCTGGTTGGCATACTACCATCTTCCCTCCCTACTTCGTAGCGGGTGCGATCTTCTCCGGATTCGCGATGGTAAACACACTGCTGATCATCACCCGTAAAATACTTGGCCTGGAAGATTATATTACTATTGGTCACATCGAAGCGATGAACAAGGTAATTGTACTCACAGGTTCGGTAGTAGGTGTGGCTTATCTTACTGAGCTGTTCATGGCCTGGTACGGTGCTGTTCCTTACGAGTTCGATACTTTCTACAAATACCGCGCTGCAGGTCCGCTGGGCTGGTCTTACTGGATCATGATGAGCTGTAACGTAATTTCTCCGCAGGTGTTCTGGTTCGCTAAAATGAGAAGGAACATCATGGTAACGTTCATTATGTCTATCATCGTGAACATCGGTATGTGGTTCGAGCGTTTCGTGATCATCTGTACTTCACTGTACCGCGATTACCTGCCGTCCAGCTGGGGTTACTATCGTCCGTCCTGGCCAGAAGTTGGTTTCTACGTAGGAACTTTCGGCCTGTTCTTTACCTGCTTCTTCCTGTTCGCTAAATACTTCCCGGTAATTGCAGTAGCAGAGATCAAGAGCGTACTGAAAACAACCGGTAAGAATTACAAAGACCAGATGGGTAAATATGAAGAGCAGGAAGTTGAGGCTTTCGCTCACGATCAGGCCCATCACTAATTAAGGAATAACTGGATTGATTTAATTGAATTGAACTTTGAATTTTTCACTATATGGCTGTTAAAAAATTTGTTGTAGGTAGTTTTGATGACGAGGCGGTATTATTCCCGGCTGTTAAAAAAGTTAGGGCCGCCGGATACAAGCTCCACGATGTGTATACGCCTTTTCCAGTGCACGGTTTAGACCATGCTATGGGCCTCCGTGAAACAAGCCTGCATACTGCGGGTTTTGTATACGGACTTACCGGTACTACTACGGCTTTATCTGTAATGGGCTGGGTATTTACAACAGACTGGCCAATGAACATCGGTGGTAAACCACATTTTCCGCTTCCGGCATTCATTCCCATCACGTTCGAGTTAACAGTACTGTTTGCAGCAGTAGGCATGGTGCTTACCTTCTGTTACCTTTGCCAGCTGGCTCCTTTCGTGAAGAAACACATCTTCCATCCCCGTCAAACAGACGATCTGTTTGTAATGGCGATAGAGGTGACCGGTAAAAACGGTGAAGAGGAAATCAAGAATTTCCTCGCCAGTGTAGGGGCTCAGGAAATTAATGAGCAAACTGCAGAAACAGGCTGGTGGTTAGGCCGTTACGATCAGGAAAGCCGTTTGTACGGTGCTCCCGCTACGGTAAATGCATAATCAACACCAGGAATAAACAACGAATTATAATACGGTGAAAGCCGCAACGTCAGACCAACGAGAAGACAAAAAATTACTGATGAAAAGGACTTCCAACATATTGATTGCAGCAGCACTAACAGGCGGATCTTTCCTGGCGGCTTGCAGTAAAGATCACAGGAAACCAGGAAAGCACTATGTGCCGGACATGGTGGATTCCCGTGCATATGAGTTCTATAATAAAACCGTAGCTAACATGAAGCCGGTGGAAGGAACTGTGAAGAGAGGAGAAATACTGCCTTATACTTTAAGAGCTGAAGATACTGCCCAGGCTAACCTGGTTAAGAATCCGCTGACGCTTAACGCAACCGATCTGGAAGAAGGTAAACGCCTGTTCAACATCTATTGTGCAGTTTGCCACGGTTCCAAACTTGATGGTAACGGCCCGCTGTACAAAGATGGCAATGGCCCTTACCCTGCCGCGCCTCCAAGCTTTATTGCCGGTAAACTTACCGGTTATAGCGAAGGCCGCATTTTTCACGTAGCCACTTATGGTTACAACGTGATGGGCAGCTACGCCAGCCAGCTCGACCGTGAGCAACGCTGGAAAGTGGCAGCTTACATCAAGAGCGTACAAAACGGTGGCGCCGCGCCAGCTGCCGCAGCCCCTGCTGCTGATAGCACTGCTGCCGCAACACCCGCTGCTGAAGCAGCACCTGCAGCCCCGGCTGTAACCAAGTAATTTGTTAAAACTGAATTTCGAAAAGTATTTTAATATACAGGTAATGAAGGACCAATTTGTAGTACCGGCAAGATTGAAAACGACCAGCTTCGCGCTGATGGGAGTTGGCTTGCTGACTTTATTGATCGGATTGTTTGCACTCCATGGCGAGCATGGAGACACACGCTTTTGGGCAGGTTTGCTGCAGAATAGTACCTTTTTCTTAATGGTTGTTCTGGCGAGCACTTTCTTTATCAGCGCCACCACCCTGGCTCACGGGGGATGGCAGCTTACATTCCGTCGTGTACCTGAAGCTATTTCAATGGTAGTGCCGGTGCTGGGGGTTATTGCCTTTATTATCCTGATGGTATTAGTGTTTGGACAGAAAGAACATATCTATCACTGGACGAACGCAGAACACGTTAAGCACGACCCGATCCTGACATTCAAAGCACCGTTCCTCAACCCAACATTCTTTACAGTGGCTGCCGTTATCACTATCGGCGCCTGGATAGCACTGACTATCAAACTGCGTAAAATGTCGATTGAGCAGGATAGCTGGGTAATGACCCAGGAAGCCGGTCGTCGCCTGATCTGGAGAAATACTGTTTGGTGTGCTGGTTTTATCGTAGTGTACTCCCTCACCGTAGGTTCTACCACTCCATGGTTGTGGTTGATGAGCATCGATGCACACTGGTTCTCTACCATGTATAGCTGGTATACTTTCATTAGCTCATTTGTATCTGGTATGTCGCTGATCGCTTTGTTCGTGATTTACCTGAAGAAACATGGTTACCTTGAGTATGTGACTAAAGAGCATCTGCACGATCTTGGCAAATTCATGTTTGCGTTCAGCATTTTCTGGACTTACCTCTGGTTCTCCCAGTTCATGCTGATCTGGTACGCCAATATTCCTGAAGAAACGATCTACTTCATTCCCCGTATGCAGGGTCCGTTCAGGTTCGTATTCTTCCTGAACCTTATTGTAAACTTTATTCTGCCTTTGCTGCTTCTCATGAAACGCGACGCTAAGCGTAACTATACATGGGTAGCGATCCTGGCAGTAATTATTATCTCAGGTCACTGGGTTGATTTTTACCAGATGGTTGCTGTGGCCACCGTTGGTCACCCGGTATTCCCCTGGTTCGAAGCAGGTATTGGTCTCGGTTTTGTGGGTATAATTATATTCATAACAGCTACACAGCTTGCAAAAGCTCCGCTGACGCCGAAAACGCATCCATATTTGAAAGAAAGTATTATACACCACACCTGATGCGTGTAGCGTGAAAACAGATAATAACAACGAATAGCATTAGATAACTTAATTATTTCAAATAGCAATGTCAGGATTTTTAGCAGTTTTAGTTGTTGTCCTCATATTCGTGGTCATTTTTCAGATTGCGAAGGCAAGCGAATATGTGTCCATCTTGAAGGGGGAAAAGAAATCGCGCCAGCAAACTAACCGGATCAATGGTTTCCTGTTGGTTGCCTTCCTGATCCTGGGGCTGATTGGTGTATGGTATTGCAACGATATCCTGAAAGACAGGATACTTGGCGAATCGGCGTCCGACCATGGTGAGGGTATTGATCAGATGATCAAGATTACCCTGATCCTGACCGGTATCGTATTCGTTATCACCCAGATCTTACTGTTCTGGTTCGCGTTCAAATACCAGGAGAAGGACGGCCGTAAGGCATTTTATTTCCCGCACAATAACAAGCTGGAAGTGATCTGGACAGTTATTCCTGCCATTGCGCTTACCATCCTGGTGGCCTTTGGTTTGAAACACTGGTTCCGTTTAACTTCAGAAGCGCCGAAAGAATCTATGGTGGTAGAAATTACCGGCCAGCAGTTTAACTGGCTCGTTCGTTACCCAGGTAAAGACGGTCAGCTCGGCAGCAAATACTTCAAAAACATCAACAACGCTACCAACCCTGTTGGTCAGGACTGGACAGACGATCTTAACAAAGACGACTTCATGGCCAGCGAAATGCACCTGGTTGTTGGTAAACCTGTAAAACTGATCATCGGTTCTAAAGATGTGGTACATGACGTTGGTCTGTCTCACTTCCGCCTGAAAATGGACGCAGTGCCTGGTATCCCTACCACGCTTTGGTTCACACCGAAGTTCACGACTGCGGAAATGAAGAAGAAAACAAACAATCCTGATTTCGTATATGAAATTTCCTGCGATCAGATGTGTGGCGAAGGTCACTACTCCATGAGGGGTGTGATCGTGGTGGAAACACAGGAAGAGTATGATGCATGGTTAGCTAAACAGGTAACTCAGTATTCACTGGCGCACGCTTCAGAAACACCTGCGCCGGCTGCCGAGCCTGCAAAAGCAGACAGCACTGCCGCTAAAACTGTAGCTGCTGCACACTAATCTGTTGTAAAAACAAATCACGGAAAGAAAAATTTAAAAAGACAAATTGCCAACAACGAATATTACCGCGCTGCTGGCTAATAATAAACAGAACTGATTATGAGTAACGAAGCAACTTTGCACGGTCAACATGAGGTAATTCATCACGGGGATGATCACCATGGGAATGGGCACGATCATGACCACCATCATGAACAGAGCTTCATTTCGAAGTATGTGTTCAGTATGGACCATAAAATGATTGCGAAACAGTTCCTGATTACAGGTATTATCTGGGCGATCATTGGTGCTTTATTCTCTGTACTGTTCCGTTTGCAACTCGGTTATCCCGATGCTACTTTCCCCTGGCTGGAAAGCATTTTGGGACATTGGGCAGAAGGTGGCCGTATTACACCGCAAGCCTATTATGCACTGGTTACCATGCACGGTACCATCCTGGTATTCTTCGTGTTAACAGCCGGTTTGAGCGGTACTTTCTCTAACTTCCTTATTCCTTTGCAGGTAGGCGCCCGAGATATGGCTTCGCCTTTCATGAACATGCTTAGCTATTGGTTCTTCTTTATGGCGAGCATGGTAATGATGGCTTCCTTCTTCGTACAAACCGGCCCCGCTTCTGGTGGCTGGACGGCTTATCCTCCGCTGAGCGCACTGGGTGACGCGTCTATCGGTTCTAAAATCGGTATGGACCTCTGGCTGGTGAGCATGGCACTGTTCGTAGTGTCGCAGTTGCTGGGTGGTCTTAACTACATCTCTACCATTCTGAACTTACGTACAAAAGGTATGAGCATGACGAAGATGCCTTTGACTATCTGGTCATTCTTCTTCACTGCTGTACTGGGTGTACTTTCTTTCCCTGTATTATTATCCGGTTTCATCCTGCTGCTGTTCGACCGTCACGGTGGTACAAGCTTCTACCTGAGCGAACTGTTCGTAAAAGGTAAAGTATTGCCAAACGAAGGTGG
This sequence comes from uncultured Chitinophaga sp., assembly GCF_902168175.1. GTDB lineage: Bacteria > Bacteroidota > Bacteroidia > Chitinophagales > Chitinophagaceae > Chitinophaga. The sequence continues at coordinate 50,910 of NZ_CABHOU010000095.1, forward strand.
TAGCGCGATCCTGTACCAGCACTTGTTCTGGTTCCTTGGTCACCCGGAAGTATATATCATTATCCTGCCTGCGATGGGTATGGTGTCTGAAGTACTGGCCATTAACAGCCGCAAACCGATTTTCGGTTACCTGGCGATGGTTGGTTCCATGTTCGCGATCGCTATCCTGGCGTTCCTGGTATGGGCTCACCACATGTTCGTAACAGGTCTTAATCCGTTCCTTGGTGCGTTCTTCGTACTGTTAACATTGCTGATCGCGGTTCCATCTGCTATCAAGGTGTTCAACTGGATCACCACTATCTGGAAAGGTAATATCCGTTTCACTCCAGGTTCACTGTTCTCTATCGGTTTCGTTAGCACGTTCATCTCCGGTGGTCTTACAGGTATCTGGCTGGGTAACTCTTCTATCGACATTCACCTGCACGATACTTACTTCGTAATTGCGCACTTCCACATTGTAATGGGTGTGTCTGCATTCTTCGGTATGTTCGCGGCTATCTACCACTGGTTCCCTAAAATGTATGGCCGTTACCTGAACCAGACTATCGGCTTCATCCACTTCTGGATTACCATGGCAGGTGCTTACCTGATCTTCTGGCCAATGCACTACGAAGGTATGGCGGGTATGCCTAGAAGGTACTTCGACTACTCAGGCTGGGAATCATTTAAGATGTTCACCGAATTGAACCAGTTCATCAGCTTCGTGGTAATCATCGTATTTGCTACTCAGTTGTTATTCGTGTTCAACTTCTTCTACAGCATATTCAAAGGCAGAAAAGTTACAACAACTAACCCTTGGCAGGCAACTACCCTGGAATGGACTACACCAATCAATCCTGGCCACGGTAACTGGCCTGGCGAAATTCCTGAAGTTCACAGGTGGCCATATGATTATAGCAAAGACGGAAAAGACTTCATCCCGCAAACAGTTCCTGTTTCTGCCGACGAGTCTGCACACTAAACATATTGGTTTCCCGGAGCCATTGATCATTCCGGGGTGACGTACAGAAAGTGGGGCCGCAGTTTAAAACAGTTGCGGTTCGAGGATAGCAAAATCAATGGTTCAAGAAAATTCCATAAAGTTGTCGACTTCATATGCATTAGCAAGCAGGGTGAGGGATTACTTCCAGCTAATGAAGTTTACCCTTACGTTTATGGTAGTTTTCTCCAGCGTAGTAGGTTATCTGTTAGTGCCTGGCATAACGTTTAATGAAGTAGGCTGGGTTAAAGTTCTTTTATTATTTACAGGTGGAGTATTGGTTTCGGGTGCTGCAAGCACCATTAACCAGATATTGGAAAGAGACACAGATAAACTGATGGCCCGTACGGCTACCCGCCCCCTGCCAGCCGGCAGGATCACGGTGGGAGAAGCGATAGCGGTGGCCGTTATTTCCGGTGGACTCGGGCTGTTTATTATGGCCTACAATTTTAACTGGTTAAGTGCATCGTTAAGCTTTGCCTCCCTGCTGTTATACGGGTTTGTGTATACGCCCTGGAAAAAATGGAATTCACTGGCAGTGCTGGTGGGCGCTATTCCCGGAGCATTACCACCGTTAATTGGCTGGGCTGCTGGTGCTAACGAACTGAGTGAAGGCGGCTTGGCATTGTTTGCGATACAGTTCCTGTGGCAGTTCCCGCACTTCTGGGCCATCGCCTGGATAGCGCATACGGATTACGCCCGGGCCGGTTTCAAACTGTTGCCTTCCGATAAAGGACCAAGTAAGATGACCGCTTTACAGGCTGCCATGTATGCACTGCTGCTGATCCCTGCGGGACTGGCGCCGTTCATTCTTCAGCTTACCGGTGTGGTTTCGGCCATTATCGTAGTAGGGGCAGGCATATTCTACCTTTATAAAGCGATCGTGTTGTATAGAAAATGTGATGTGCCTTCTGCACGGCAACTTATGTTCAGTTCTTATATTTACCTGACCATTGTAATGCTGGCGCTGTTGGCGGACAAAAGTTAAAACGTGAGGACAATGGCTACAATGAGCGCACAAAAAAATAAAATTCATCCGCATAAATTCTCCCTATGGATAGCCATGGGTAGTATTACGATGATGTTCATCGGTTTTACAAGTGCTTACGTGGTAAAAAGGTCGCAGGCGAACTGGCAGTCATTCGAATTGCCTTCTATCTTCTGGATCTCTACCGCGGTTATACTGGCGAGCAGCCTTACCATTCATTTGGCGGTGCGTCAGTTTAAACAGAGGAACATGAGCCGTTACAAACAGCTTATTACCTTAACAGCAATTTTAGGAGTTCTTTTTACAGTTTGCCAGATACTCGGTTTCGCCGATATGATGAAGCATAACCTGCCACTCGATGGCCCGGTTTCTGCATCCTTTATCTACGTAATCGTAGGCGTTCACATCCTTCACGTACTGGGTGGTGTGGTGACCTTAATGGTAATGTTCGTTCGCGCTTACCGCACCCGTATACGCACCTATAGCAGCGTACCGGTGGAAGTAGCGGCAACTTACTGGCATTTTGTGGACCTGTTATGGATTTACCTGTTGGTATTCCTGAGCCTGGCGAGATAAAACTTATTCAATTAAAAGCGTTTAAAATTCTACAAAAAATACAGATGGATACAACAGTTACAGCGAAGAAAAAATGGTGGGCTGGAGGATATTCTCCCTTCAATGTGAGCTATGGCAAGTTGATGATGTGGTACTTCCTGTTATCAGATGCCTTTACCTTCGGCGCATTACTGATATCATACGGTACCGTTCGTTTCAGCAGCACTTCATGGCCTGACCCGAACCACGTGTTCCATTCATTCCCTTTCATGGGCGATATGAACCTGCCGCTGGTATTCGTGAGCTTGATGACCTTCATCCTGATCATGAGTTCTGTAACCATGGTACTGGCTGTACATGCCGGTCATAACAGGGACAAGAAAGCTGTTGTTAAATGGCTCATCTGGACGATCATTGGTGGTGCTGCTTTCCTCGGTTGCCAGGCATGGGAATGGACGCATCTTTACCATAACAACGCATGGTGGGGTTCCAACCCTTTCGCCAATGCAGACGGTACTGCGGCCATGAACTCTAACTTTACAGATTTCTTCTTTACCATCACAGGCTTCCATGGTTTGCACGTAACTTCAGGCGTGGTGCTGAATATCATCATCCTCTTAAACGTACTGGGCGGTACTTACGAAAAACGCGGCCACTACGAAATGGTGGAAAAAGTAGGCCTTTACTGGCACTTTGTAGACCTGGTTTGGGTATTCGTATTCACCTGTTTCTACCTGCTGTAACCGGCATCTTAACTGGAAATTGATAAATTAATTTAGATAAGAGATTTTAGAAATATTCGATCATGGCACACGTAGATAACACTGCAGAACATAAAAACACCGGCACTGCTCACATCTGGAAAACATTCTGGATCTTGCTGGGTATCACGGTTGTGGAAATCGTTCTGGCCTTTATTCACCTGAGCACAGGTTTCCCTGGTAAACTGTTGTTGAACTCTATCTTCATCGGTCTTACCCTCGTGAAAGCATTTTACATTGTTGCCGAGTTTATGCACCTTGGTCATGAGATCAAAAACCTCATCCTGAGCGTACTGGTTCCTCTGGTGTTTTTCGTTTGGTTCATCATCGCATTCCTTGCTGATGGTGATTCATGGAAAAACATGCGTAAGGACCTTTCACCAGGTAAACCAAGAGTAGAACAGAAGGCTGCTCCTGCACAACATGGTGGCCACCACTAAGAAACGATTATTCTTGTAATTATAAACTACTCAGTCATTAGCAGAAAGGCATTATTAGGAGTTGCGCTAGCCATACTCGTTCCGCTAGCAGGGTACTTGATAGTAGATCATTACAGTAAAAATATAGTATCCATACCTCGGTATTACATACCAGAGCGTGTGGATACTGTTTTTAAGGGCGGTAAGGCTACTTACGATACGGTATTTCACAAGGTGCGCGATTTCGAACTTACCAACCAGTTTGGTCAGAAAGTGAAATTGAGCGACCTGGAAGGCAAGATCGTGGTGGTGGATTTCTTCTTCACCAGTTGCCCTACCATTTGTCCAAAACTTACCACCAATCTTAAATTGCTGCAGAACGCGTTCCTTAAAAACGATACGCTTATACAGATACTCTCCCTCACTGTAGATCCTACCCGCGACACGGTTGCAGCTATCAAACAATATGCAGACAAGTTCCAGATTAATCCGGACAACTGGTTTATACTTACCGGCGACAAAAAGGAGATCTATGACCTGGCGCGTAACGAGTTTTATGTTAGTGTAACACAGGGCGATGGCGGTCCGGACGATTTTGTGCATACCGAAAAATTAGTGCTGCTTGATAAGGACAGGCATATCCGCGGTTACTACAATGGTTTGGATACAACCGCTATTGGCAAACTGGCGGGCGATATAGCCACCATCAATATTGCCAAAGACCATAAGAAACCAGGCTTGTTAAAACGTCTTTTTTCCGGCCAGGACCATTAAGCGATATTAAAATACCCCACAGGCTTTCATCCCGCAACACAAGATATTTTTATGCAGAACAAGAATCTGAACGTTCCTATTGCCATCGTTTCTATTGCCGTGCCCGTATTGGTGGCAATACTGTTCCTGATGCCGCACCCGAATTACCAGCCGGGCTTCGATGTAAGAATACTTCCCTTGTTCCATGCCATCCTTAACTCTGCTACTGCGGTGCTGCTGGCGGCCAGCCTGTACTTTATCAAAAACGGGCATAAAAAGGCGCATAAAGTAGCCAATCTTTCTGCGGTAGGTTTATCTGCAGTATTCCTGTTGTCGTACGTCACCTACCACTTTCTGGCATCCAGCACGCTGTTTGGTGATATGGACCACAATGGTGTGGTAGATGCGGCAGAGAAGGCTGCAGTCGGAGGCACCCGTTACTTCTATTACTTCGTACTGCTCACGCACATATTCCTGGCGGCTATCATTATCCCCTTCGTATTATTCTCCCTGCTTCGCGCGTTTCAGGGCGATGATGCAAGGCACCGCAGAATTTCGCGCATTACCTGGCCCATGTGGTTTTACGTGGCAGTAACCGGCGTAATCGTATACATCATGATTTCTCCTTACTATTAATAGCGTAACTTTGTAAGCATGAAAAGAGTAGCTGTGATAGCGTTAACGGTTTTGCTTGCCACTGGCAACGAACTGGCAGCGCAATGTTCCCTCTGCACCAAAACGGCGCAGCAGCTTGGTGAAGGTCCTGCAAAAGGTTTAAATAATGGTATTCTGATGCTGGCATTTATGCCGCTGGCCATTATCGCTGTACTGGGTTTACGTTGGTACCGTAGTTACCAGCAGGAGCGTAAAAGCCAGCAGGCCTAACGCTTTTTACCGGACGATTTTCCCTCAAGTGCAGGGTAATCCAGTTTCAGATCTTTGTGTTTCAAAGATTGTTTTCCCAGGTTGCGGTGGTTGCCGTTTTTTCCCTTTACTGCATCGTAGCCGCCATTGTTGCTGATACTTTGTGGCGTAATAATTCCCTGGTCATTTAAGTCCTCAAGAACTTTTAAGAGTTGGTCGAGCAATGCAACCTGTTTAGTGGCAGCGATAGTCATTACTGCCTGTTGCATCGGATGCGCAAATTTCTCTGCTTTTCGTGCTACAGATTTTCCCTGGCGGGTGAGGCTCAGGTAATGGCTGCGAGTGTCCGTAGTACTTGCTTTGCGTTGTATAAGTCCTTTGCTTTCAAGCGCTTTCAATGCATCGCTTATCGTGGCCTTCGTCATGTTGAAATAACTGGCCAGGTAAGTCACGGTGCGTTGCGACTCCGGGTAATACAATAGAAAGGTAAGCAGCTGAATTTGAATAGTGCTGCTTATTCCATGATGCTTGGCCTCATTCCATAGCAAAACCCTGAATGCCTGCGACAGTCGTTCCATTGCCGCCACTACCTTACTGGGCATACTGCCAGCTTGGTGATCCGGGTTAAAGATGGATTCTTTTACCATGATAGTAAAGTAGGTTTCGTTGTTTTGTCGATGTCTGTTTAATAGTAATTTTTATGGGCCATACATGCCGCGTGCGGGTAACGTTACCGGCTAAGATAGTCTGAAAAACGGCTAAAAGTACAAAACTTTTTGGTTACAATTATTAGTCCGGAATAAATACGACCCCGCCGTAATCTGCTGCCGTCCTGTATTTGCCACTGTTGCCGTTGTTTGTTATATTTACAAAAGCTTGAATGATAAACAGTTGTTGCCCGCTATAATCGCCCAGGTTAACAACACAGCATAACTAAAACTTGAAGTATTTTTTTTCAAAGTCGCGTAACTGCGGCATTCCATTATCCACAGGTGCAGCGGGTAAAAACACTGCGCCACCACGCGCGTTAACAGGCTACCGCCTCGACAGAGTGCTGTATGTTGCTGTGCTGGCGCTTATTGCGGCTATGTGTACCAGTGGGGTAGCATGGGCAATGTTGTGGCTATTGCGCCTGATAAGCAGCGTTGCGTTTACTGGACAATTTTCATTTGATACTGTAAGGCCGGATAAACATGAACTGGGCGTTTGGGTAATAGGTGTACCAGTTGCAGGTGCATTAATCATACTTGCAATGGAACGTTTATCACTAGCCTTAACAAGACATACTGTTACGGGTAGTCCGCTGCAGCAAAGTAACAGCCAGCGTTTTCTGCAGGTGTTGAAACATTTTCCTTCTATCATAGCAATGGGCACGGGTTCGCCACTTGGGCCCGAAGGTCCGGCCATGGATGCCGGCAGCGCGTTAGGACGTTGGATGGGCGGGCTTTTTGATATATCAGCCAATGAAACAAAAGTATTGATGGTAGCGGCCAGTACATCAGCCGTTGCATTTGTTTTTGGTGCGCCCATAGCGGCTGTAGTGCTTGCGGCAGAATTATGGATGGTTGAATTTTCACTACTTAGTGGTGTGTCGGTGTTGCTGGCAGCCCTTGCTGGTGCAACGTTCCGGCAAATGTTCTGGAGTCCGGCACCACTGTTTGTAATACCTGCTATTACCGAACCACAATTAATAGATTTGTTGTTTTACACGATAGTTGGATTGGTAACAGGTGTGATGGCGGGGTTGTTGGTAAGGGCGGAGGGGCTTGTGCACAGTCTGTTTGCAAGAATGTCGCTAAGGCCTTACTGGTGGCCCGTTATAGGCGCTGTGTTAGTAGGTGTGATAGGTTACTTTGAACCGGCAACATTTGGCCCGGGTTATTACCAGGCGCGCACGATCCTTAATGGCAACATTACTTTTCACCTGGTCATTGTATTAATTGTGTTTAAGTTTCTCTCCTGGTTATTTGCACAAGCCAGTGGCACACCGGGAGGTTCAATATTTCCGCTTATCGTAATGGGAGCGGCTTTGGGTGTGTTACTTACAGCACTGCTACAATTCACGTTCCGTGGCGTAGAGTTAAACGTTTACATCGCCGCCATCATTGGTATGGCTGCTATGTTCGCTGGTGCCTCCCGTGCATGGGTGGCTGCAGTTGTATTTGCGCTGGAAGCAACACGATCGCCCAATGCCTTACTGCCATTGGCGTTAGCCTGTACAGCAGCATACTTCTCCGCGTATCTCTTCCTTAAAAAACAAACTACTCCGACACAAACTTCAGCCCAATAATAGAACCGATCAGCATCGCAAGAAACACCAGCCGCATTACTGTAGCAGGTTCTTTAAATAACAGCATGCCCGCAATAGCAGTGCCCGCAGCACCAATGCCAGTCCATACCGCATAAGATGTACCGATCGGCAAACCATTGTTGATCGCCTTGTTCAGAAAAAAGAAACTCAGTGAAATACAGATGAAGAAAGCGATCGAAGGCCACAGCCTCGTAAAGTTCGCGGAATACTTCAGCGAAATAGTAAAACATACCTCAAACAGTCCCCCGATAAAAAGGAATATCCATGCCATAAACCATGTGATTTAAACAGTAAAATAAATACAGTAAAATAAGATAACAGGGAATTAGCCGCCGTAGTTGAATGCAGCGTAAATGAAGTAGAAGCGGAATATGTTTGTAGTAAACATGAGGCAAAGGTAAGGGTTTTTAAATAAAGGGGGGACGGTCGGAAGTACTACTATCGGGCCGCCGTTGTGTCACTCCCTTCTGCGGCAGTAACTACATTGGGCAATGTTCAGTTTATACCGCATCAGTCATCAACTAAAATAATTTTCCCTCACAAACTTATACAGGTTAAAGCCCCCTTGTTCCAGTACACCCGCAATATCCTGCTGCAACGCTTTTTTATTTACATCCCGCATACGGCGGTGTTGAATAAGCTGGTATGCCTTTTCTGCCATCAGCATCGATTTTCTTACATGGCTGCCCTGCAATTGTTGCTGGTGTTTTTCCAATGCTGCTATCAGCTCATGTACACCCTTCGAATGTGTGGCCACGGTTTTCACCACGGGTATTTCCCAACTGGAAGTTTGGCGGCTATGCGCTAATAAACGGAGGTTCTTTACAAATTCATCTGCATTATCACGGTCGGCTTTGTTTACAACAAACACATCTGCAATTTCCATTAGCCCGGCCTTCATGGTTTGTATTTCATCGCCGGCTTCGGGCACTACTACCACCACGGTGCTGTCGGCAATGCCTGCAATCTCCACTTCACTTTGCCCCACACCTACCGTTTCGATAAACAGGTAATCGAAACCTGCAGCACATATCACGTCACTCACTTCTATCACTTTCGGGCTTAAGCCTCCCAGTGCGCCACGTGTAGCTAATGAACGAATGTATACGTCCGGATTGTTGAAATGCTGGCTCATGCGTATCCGGTCGCCTAACAATGCGCCGAAATTAAACGGGCTGGATGGGTCCACCGCGATGATGGCCACCTTTTTCTGCTGGTCCAGCAGTTCGGAAATGAGCGCGTTCACCAATGTGCTTTTGCCTGCGCCGGGAGGGCCCGTAATACCAACAATACGGGTAGTTGTTGCCGCGGGCAGTTGCTCCAGCAATGCCTCGTACCCTTCCGCTTCGTTCTCCACCAGGGATATGCAGCGGGCCAGCGTTTTTATATGGCCACTTAACAGGCCGTTGATGTATGCAGGCGACATACAACAAATGTAAACGCAAATTCGGTAACCTAAATGCTATTTGGCATTTGAATGTGGTTTTATCATCTTTGTGGACTATATAACTGTCTCCCATGAAAATATCAGGGTTTACCTTTGTGCGTAACGCTGTTAAATACGATTACCCCGTGCTGGAAGCTATCCGTTCTATTTTGCCGCTGTGCGACGAAGTAGTGGTAAGTGTTGGCGATTCTACAGACGGTACCCTGGAACTTATTCAGTCTATCAATTCTCCCAAAATCCGTATTACACATTCCGTTTGGGACGATAGTCTTAAGGAAGGCGGCCGCATCCTGGCCATCGAAACAGATAAAGCGTTCGATGAAGTAGATCCTGCTTCTACCTGGGCTATTTATATACAGGCAGACGAGGTGTTGCACGAGGACGATTACCCGGCCATCAGGGCTGCTATGGAGCAACATGCCGGCAATCCGCAGGTTGAAGGCCTGCTGTTCAAATACCGCCATTTTTTTGGTAGTTACGACTATGTGGGCGACAGCCGCACCTGGTACAAAAACGAGATCCGCATTATACGCGCCGATAAAAACATCCGCTCTTACCGCGACGCACAGGGCTTTCGTAAAGAAGGCCGCAAACTGCGTGTAAAACGGGTAGATGCTACCGTTTCTCATTATGGATGGGTGAAAAGTCCGGAGAAGCAGGCGGTGAAAGTGAACAATGCGCGCAGTCTCTACTATGGTAACGATAAAGAGAAGTATGAAAAGCGGAAAGTAGGTGAGGCGTTTGACTACTCGGTGGTGGATTCGCTGGAACGTTTTACGGGCAGGCATCCGCAATTTATGCAGGAGCGTATTGCCCGTATTAACTGGCAGTTCGAACACGATATTAGCCGCAAACGTTTTGGTTTTAAAGACCGCATCCTGTACTGGGTTGAAAAAAGAACAGGATGGCGCCCCTTCGACTATCGCAACTACGAGATATTGAGGTAAGTCCGTGATTTGCTACCTTTGTCTGTATGACCAATTTCATTCCCATATTTCCGCTGGCTACCGTGGTTTATCCCGGCGAACCGCTGAACCTCCACATCTTTGAGCCCCGCTACAAAGAACTGGTGCGTGAATGTATTGCGGAACAGAAAAATTTCGGTATCCCGGTGGTGATAGACCAGAAAGTAGCCGAGTTTGGTACTGTGGTAGAGGTTTGCAGCCTGGCGCACGAATATGAGAACGGCGAACTGGATATCCGGACTAAAGGCCTGCGCGTGTTCCGTGTACTGGAAGTGGTGCGTGAAATTCCGGGTAAGTTGTACTCCGGCGCTATCGTTAACTATCCCGAAAATGGTTATAAATCGAATGAAAGTCTGCTGAGGCAGGTATTACATGCGGTGCGCGAACTACACAGAATTTTGCAGGTAGATAAAGATTTTAAGAAGGAAGATGAGCAGTTGCTGTCGTACGATATGGCGCACCATGCCGGGCTTTCAATGGAGGAAGAATACGAGTTGCTGCATCTTTTTCATGAACTGCAACGTCTCGAATACCTCAAACGTCATCTCTACAAAGCCATTCCACTAATGGCCCAAATGGAAAAACTCAAAGACAGGGTGAAGCTTAACGGTCATTTCCGCAGTTTGTCTGTCGATAATTTTTAATGCGCCCATGATTAATCTGTGTATAGACCTGGGTAACTCGCGCCTTAAATGCGCCGTTATGCGGGACGGTAAATTACAGGAGGAAGTATTTTTCCTGGAAAACACACTGGAGGAGGAATTAACCGTTCTGCTGGACAAATACGCGCCGCAGGGGGCTATCCTGGCCTCCGTAATTAATCACCCTCCCGCCGTGGAAGCGCTGCTGGCAGGTCGTACGAGGTTCGTGAAACTGGGTCACCAGTTACATTTCCCGGTTAAACTGGCTTACGAAAAGCCCGAAACACTGGGGGTAGATCGTATTGCCCTGGTTTGTGGCGCCAGCCGCAGGTTCCCTGCCAGTCACAACCTGGTAATAGGCACCGGATCGGCCATTACCTATAACTTTTTGCATAAAAACGGGGAATTTATGGGCGGGGGGATTAGTCCCGGTATAGACATGCGGTTTAAGGCCTTACATGCTTTTACCGACAAATTACCCCAGGTGGCTGCTGATGCTCAGTATTCGCTGATCGGCTACAATACGCGCCAGTCTATTCTCAGCGGTGTGCAACAAGGCGCGCTCGAAGAAGTGGATGGCATCATAAACCTGTACCAGGCGCGATACCGGAACTTTAACGTCCTTTTAACAGGGGGAAATTTGGAATTCTTTGCTTCCCGTCTTAAAAATAAGATATTTGCATGCCCTTATCTGTTATATGAGGGTTTAAATTCAATACTAGAAATCAATGCATTGGAAAAAAATTAGCATTATTTGCTGCTTGACTGGGTGTGTCGTAGTAGCGAACGATGTTAAAGCGCAGGAGAATTCTCCTTACTCGCGTTATGGCCTTGGTGATCTGTACAACACACAGCACGTGGTAAACCGCGGTATGGGTGGAGTATCCCAGGCTTACAGCGATTTTCAGTCGGTTAACTTTACGAATCCGGCCAGCTACTCGAACCTGAAATTGGTGACTTATGACGTGGCTTTAGAAGGCGGCGTTAAAAAGATCACAGATAAAGATCAGTCCTTTAGCTCAGGACTTGGAAACCTGGCTTACCTCCAGCTCGGCATTCCCCTCCGTAATAAGTGGGGCGTTGTAGCAGGTTTGAGGCCTATGACCAACGTTTCTTACAACATTACGCGTAGCGAGGAACGCATCTTCTTCGATACCTTACAGATGCCTGTACTTTACCAATACGAGGGTACCGGTGGCGTTTACCAGGCTTACATCGGTTCTGGTTTTGGCTGGAAGGGTATCAGCGTAGGGTTTAATGCAGGGTACATTTTTGGCAACATTCAGAACAGTACCAAGGCAATTTATCCCCTTGAGTCCAATACTTTTCCTTCGCAACATAGCAAACGTACTACCTACCAGAGTTTCTTCTATAACATTGGGCTGCAGTATGAAATTAAGTTGAACAAGGAAACCAGTATGGTGTTGGGTGCTTCCGGTAACTTTGAGCAAAAGCTTAAAGCCCGACGCGAAGTATTGCGCGAAACGCTGTACTACGATGCAGGTTCCAACGACTACGGTACACAGGATACAGTATCCTATACCAGTGGCGACCGCGGAAATATCGTGTACCCGCAGCAGTTTGGTGCAGGTATCATGTTTAAAAAGATAGACAAGTGGCAGTTCGGTGCTGACTTTACCTCCGGTAAATGGTCCGAATACCGCAACTATAAAGAGGCCGATTCTACCCGCGATACCTGGAAGGTGGCAGTAGGTGGCCAGTTTACACCAAACGTATTGGCGCTTAAAGGCTACTGGAACAGGGTAACTTACCGCCTGGGTGGTTACTATGGCCAGGATTACATCAAACTGGGCGGACAGGACATGTCGGCCATGGCTGTAACCTTCGGTGCAGGGTTGCCGGTTAGAAGAATGATGTACTCTAACCAGTTCTCTATTGTGAACCTTTCGTTTGAAATTGGCCGCAGGGGCGATAACAATACGTTGTTAAAAGAGAACTTTTACCGCGTAGGCCTCGGCTTCAGCCTTAGCGACCGCTGGTTCATCAAACAAAAATACGACTAAGGTTTTCCGTTGAAAAAGCTGTTGTTATATACTACTCTGGGCATTTTGCTTTGTAGCTGCGAGAATAAACTCGAGCAGATCATGGCGCTTGATAAAAGCGCTATAGGGGTAGAGGAAGGCTTTGATATTAAAGTGATCATCAGCCAGGCAGGCCATGTAAAGGCTGAGCTTACGGGTCCTTATATGCAACGTCACCTGCAACACCCGGCTTTTGTGGAGTTCTCGAAGGGAATGAAAGTATTGTTCTACGACGATTCCCTGAACCTCACCAGCACCCTTACCGCCAAATACGGCAAGTACTTTGAAAGTAACGGCGATATATTTTTAAGAGACAGTGTTGTGTTTATTAACACGGTAACACATGCCCGCATGGATTGCCACCGTTTGAAATACGATGCCCTTACCCAGAAGTTTTCGTCTGATACCGCCGTACGTTACATCAAAGATGGAGCGCCTATGTTCGGCACATCGTTCGTAAGTAACAGCGACTTCTCGGACATGTCACTCGAAAAAGCCCACGGCGATTTCCAATTCGAGCAACCACTTCCCGCTCCCGATTCAGGAGCAATACCGGTAACGCCTGCACGCGATACCATTCCGAAATAACAGTAGTCATTACTATAACGAAAAAAACCAATCAGTTTAAACTGATTGGTTTTTTCGCTTTAACCTATTTTTTTAATCTAAAATTTCAGTACTAAACGGGCAACAACCATGCCAGCCTCCTCTATGGAAGGCCTTTATTTATAGGCCTGTCAGCCGCATATTGACGTCTAATGCGTTACGGTTAAAATGCTTTATATGCGAGAAATACGTTACTCGTTAAATGCTTGTTAACAGCTGCCAATCCATCGCATTCACCAACTAAAAAAGACATTTCACGAGTTTGGGGTTGACGGGCTGACGCAGCTGCCTACCTTTGTTAAGGTTTTTCATAGGATATGGTTAAAATAACTGAGGGTGGTATTCTTACCGCCCTTTATTTTTTCCCCCCAATACAGTAACTTAACCGCTATGGAAACAATTACATGGAACGACTTTGAGAAGATAGAAATGCGCATAGGCACTATCGTTGCCGTACACCCTTTCCCTAACGCCCGCAATCCCGCTTACCAGCTCGAAATAGACTTTGGCCAGGTAATAGGCATAAAACGTTCGTCGGCACAAATCACGCGTTTATATAACGAGCAGGAACTGATAGGTAAACAAGTAGTTGCAGTGATTAATTTCCCCGTAAAACAAATCGCTAACTTCTTTTCCGAATGCCTGGTGCTTGGCGCCGTTGGCGACGATAAAGAGGTGACTTTATTACAACCTGACCGGGAGGTAAAGAATGGATTACGCGTGTCTTAGTGTGATTAATATTAATTTGATATTAATTATAATGCGTGTTCTCCCCGCTTAAAAAATGACATTTACGAACAAAAACCATACGTTCACGGGAATCGTAAAAAAAACGATATATGTGGACTATATATTTGCATCAGGTTTTTCATAGGATATGGTTAAAATTATTACAAAGGCGGTATTCTTACCGCCTTTTCTATTTCACTTAACCCCATTTTTCCCTCACTCACTTCTTGCTCGCCTAAATCAAATTACATTCGTTGCGTAAATTTAAATACGTGATAGATATACAAGAACATAATTAAGTATTAAATGATGTGTTTTTATATATCATCTAACTTATTGATTGTTAAATTCTTAAAACGAGTGGGAGTTTTCTAAAAGAAGGGCTAAACGTTCATTGGCAGTTTCTCATCGTTCACCAGATAAAATACATCGTTCGCTAGATTCCAAATTAAAGGTGTTTCTAAATTATAGAAATTCGTTCTAGGTTTTTCAATAAAGATATGGTTAAAATTTTTCGGGGCTGTATTCTTGCAGCCCTGTTTTTTTGCCCCTACCTCAAGCTTCTCTGCTTCTCTCAATTCCCAGGCATCATTTATTATACAGGTTAATAGGTGTTTTAATGTTTCCAGATTATATGTTCGAAAATATTAATGTTGATGCTGGCGCATCACTAATACCTTATTGCATAAAAAAAGGGCAGTAAGAGTACTGCCCTACTTATTTCGACCATATCCTATGAAAAACCTATTCAAATTTACATGCTATAAACTCACAACACAGCCCCATTTCTTAATTGCAGGCAATGGTTGCATAACCGGTAGTTTTTTGACAATATCCGGTGGGGGCGGATTGCAGCTTGTAAAGCAGGAGTAACGCCTGTGTAATTATACTTAACAATTTGGCCACGGTTATTTAATTTAGCTGCATTGACAACAAATCAAAATCAACCTGCAGGTATATGAGTATTAAGCTTAACAGATACCCGGTAGCAGTAGCCGGCGTATTACTCCTTTCCCTTGCTATGCCCCGGGCGCATGCACAAACGAAAAAGGAACTTACATTGGATGTTATCCTGAAACAGCCTTCGCTGTTATCCAAACCTTTACCGTTCATCAACAGCTGGCTGGATAAGGACCATTACATTGAGAACCGCCGCGAAGGTGGCAGACTGCAACAATTTAAAGTGAATGCGGCTACCGGTAAGGCAGAAGCTTACACTCCGCCACCCGTTACCGGCCAGTCAGTAAGTGTGCGTAATAACGACGTTTACCTGCAAACGCCCGGCAGCGGTGAAACACAGCTTACTAATACCAGGGAGGAAGAAAAGAACCCCACCCTTTCGCCCGATGGCAAATACGTGGCGTTTACCCGTAACAACAACCTTTATTCAATAGATATTGCTTCTAAAAAGGAGACTCAGTATACTACCGACGGCTCTGACGTGATTTATAACGGATGGGCATCATGGGTATATTACGAGGAAATACTTGGTCGCTCTTCACGTTACAAGGCTTTCTGGTGGAGTAACGACAGCCGAAGCATTGCGTTCATGCGGTTTGACGATACCAAGGTGCCTGTGTTCCCGATTTATAGCCAGGTTGGCCAGCACGGCTACCTCGAAAACACACGTTACCCTAAGTCGGGCGACAATAACCCGGAGGTAAAACTGGGCATTGTACCTGTTACCGGTGGCAACATTACCTGGGCCGACTTCAATCCCCAGGACGATCAATACTTCGGTACCCCCTTCTGGGCGGCCGATGGAAGCCTCTGGCTGCAGTGGATGCCCCGCGGACAAGACAACCTGAAGATTTACTCCGTAGACCCTAAAACAGGCGCTAAAAAGGAAGTATACGACGAAAAGCAAAAGACATGGATCGACTGGTTTAAACCTTTCACTTTCCTGGCTAACAATAAAGGGTTTATTATCCAGAGTGATAAGTCGGGCTGGGACCATTTATACCTGCTGAATATGGACGGTTCGCTGAAAAAGCAACTGACTACGGGCGACTGGCGTGTAAAAGACCTGGTAGAGGTAGATGAGAAAAAACAACTCGTATATTTTACGGCCCGTAAAGAACACTCTACCCGTTACGACCTCTACAAAGTAAGCCTCAACGGCGGCCCTATTACCCGCCTCACCTTCGGCGACTACTCGCACGATGTAAAGGTGGCACCAGGCGGCGGCTACTTCATCACTTCTTACTCAAACATGCGCACGCCCACTAAAATGGCTTTGCTCAATGATAAAGGTAAAGTGGTGCGCGAACTGGGCGATAGCAAAACAGCCGCTATGGACGAATACCAACTCGCGCTGCCTGAATTAAAAACATATAAAACCCGCGACGGTCTCACGCTGCCTATCACTATCGTATGGCCGCTGAACATGGAGCAGGGTAAAAAATACCCCGTCCTTATCAGCATCTACGGCGGCCCCGATGCAGGAACTATTTACGATACCTGGAAACCTTCCTTAATGCCGCAATGGTACGCTAAAGAAGGTCTCATCCAGGTAGTGGTGGATAACCGCGCTGCCGGACATCTTGGTAAAGTGGGTATGAACTACATTCACCGCCAGTTGGGTAAATATGAAATTGAAGATTTTATGGACGCGGCTAACTGGCTCAAAACACAGCCTGGTGTAGATGGCAGCAAAATTTGTATGGTGGGTGGCAGCTATGGCGGTTACATGACCTGCATGGCCCTCACCTACGGCGCAGATGTATTTAACTACGGTATTGCCAGTTACTCCGTAACCGACTGGCACCTGTACGACAGTCATTATACAGAACGCTTCATGGATTCACCAAAGGAAAACCCGGAAGGTTACAAAGCTACTTCGGTTATGACGTATGCTGATAAATATAAAGGCATGCTGCGCATTGTGCATGGCACTATGGATGATAATGTTCACCTGCAAAACAGCATTCAGCTGGTCGATAAACTGGAAGACCTGAATAAACACTTCGAGTTCATGGTATATCCGGGTGAAAGGCATGGCTGGGGCGGCGCTAAGGGCGCACACTCACGTGCCGAAGCGAACCGTTTTTACTACCAGTACCTGCTGGGCAAACCGGTTCCGGAAGCTTTGCTGAAATAATAAGTTGATAAGCATAAAAAATGGCGGCACTGATAAGTGCCGCCATTTTTTTATCTGTATAAAAACTACTCTTTCTCAATACGCATCTGCGGGAAGAACAGTACATCCTGGATAGACGGCTGGTTCGTCATCAGCATGGTCAAACGGTCGATGCCGATACCGATACCGGAGGTTGGCGGCATACCGTATTCCAGTGCGCGCAGGAAGTCGTGGTCGATGAACATCGCTTCGTCGTCGCCGCGTTGTGCCAGGCCAAGCTGCTCTTCGAAACGTTCGCGCTGGTCGATAGGATCGTTCAGCTCGGAGTAGGCGTTGGCAATTTCTTTACCATTTGCCATTAACTCGAAACGCTCTACGAGTCCTGGTTTGCTGCGGTGTTTTTTAGTGAGCGGACTCATTTCAACCGGGTAGTCGGTAATAAAGGTCGGCTGAATGTAGTGGCCTTCGGCTTTGGCGCCAAAAATCTCATCTACCAGTTTGCCTTTACCCATACTTGGTTCTACATGGATACCGAGTGTGCGGCAGGTATCGCGCAGCTGCTCTTCGTTCATGTTGCTGATGTCGATGCCGGTATGTTCCTGGATGGCCTCGTACATGGTTACACGGCGGAAAGGTGCCTTAAAATTGATGATATTATCGCCTACAGGCACTTCGGTAGTACCATGTAACGTAATCGCTATTTTCTCCAGCAGGCTTTCGGTGGTACGCATCATCCACTCGTAATCTTTGTACGCCACGTACATTTCCATTACGGTAAATTCAGGATTATGCGTGCGGTCCATACCCTCATTGCGGAAGTCTTTTGCAAACTCGTACACACCTTCAAAACCACCTACGATCAGGCGTTTCAGGTACAGTTCGTTGGCAATACGCAGGTACAAAGGCATGTCCAGTGTGTTGTGGTGCGTAATGAACGGACGTGCAGCGGCGCCGCCCGGGATAGGCTGGAGGATAGGTGTTTCCACTTCCAGGTAACCCAGGTCGTTATAGAAGTCGCGGATGGTCTTCATTAATTTGGTGCGTTTCACAAATACCTCTTTCACCTGCGGATTAATGATGAGGTCTGCATAACGCTGGCGGTATTTGAACTCGATGTCGGTAACCGCATCGAAAGTTTCACCATCTTTTTCTTTCACCACCGGTAACGGGCGCAACGCTTTCGACAGCAGCTCCAGTTCCCTTACATGGATAGATGTTTCGCCGGTTTTGGTAACAAAGGCATAGCCTTTAATGCCGATGATGTCGCCAATGTCCATCAGTTTCTTGAACACTACATCAAACAGGGTTTTATCCTCACCAGGACAAATATCGTCGCGGCGAATGTAGCCCTGTATGCGGCCGGCGCCGTCCTGGATCTTCACGAAACAGGCTTTACCCATGTCGCGGATGCTCATGATGCGGCCTGCAAGGCACACGTCCTGGAACTGTTCCTTGGTTTCTTCGCTGTACCTGGCCAAAATATCGGTAGACACTGCATTTACCGGGTATTCCGGCGCCGGGTACGGATCGATTCCCAGTTCCTGCAGTTGTTTCAATTTATCCCTGCGTATCTGTTCCTGTTCAGACAGGTTTTGTGTAATTGTGCTCATTGTATGTTAATCAAGCCTGATTTTTAATTTAACGGAGTGCAAAAATAGTCGTTTTCGCCCGTATTATGATAAGGGATTGGGACGGGCATTAGCCCGCTCCCCGGCCGCCGTTGTGTCACTCCCTTCAACTTTTGATACTGAACCGGGCCATTGGCGGTTGCGCAGCTTCCATATTACGCATAACCTTCAGTAAATCAAAATGTTAACACTAACCCTCCTTCCTATTAACCTCCTAAGTAAGATGCTGGCTACCCCGTATGACGATCCTTGCTCCATCTAAGGTGTATTCTAGGTTCATTCTAGGTTCATTGTAGGTTCATTCTAGGTATTTTAGCCTAGAATGAACCTACAATGAACCTTAGATCTACCTAATATGTACGAAGTATTCTATAACGATCCTGCTTAGATGGTGCAGGGATGCCTGAACCTCTCTGCCCAATACCTGTGCTGTTGCTGAAGAGTGCGACGCAACGGCGGTTTAATAGCGGTATTCTGCCGGGCTGCCCCCTAATTTTCCCACTACGCCGATTTAACAAATTTTAACGTTGGAAATCAATGCCCGAGTCCTAGCTTTGAATGTGTACTGATACCTGAAATATCAAATAAATTGTTATTTTTACTAATGTATTGATGTGGTAAGATTATTGCTATTAGATATAATTGAAGATTGACAGCAGAGCATTGGAATTGAACGGAAATTTTAAAAATCAACACCCATGAAGACGATCATTGTACCCACCGATTTTTCTGAAACCGCTTACAACGCAGCCAGGTATGCACTGCAACTGGCTAATCAGCTGGGCGCAGGCCGTATACTCCTGTATCACGCCTACGAATTGATAGTGCCGATTCCCGATTTGCCAACGGCCGTGCCGATGGTGGATATAGATGAGCTGCGCGCGGCGAGTAACGAAGGGTTGGAGACTATGAGAAAAGTACTGGCCGCCGAACTGGCCGCAGGTATTGTGTTGGAAACCCGGGCCGAAAATCATTTGCTGGCCGCTAACCTCGACAATATTTGTAACGAGGAAGGCGCCGGACTGGTAGTAATGGGCATCACCGGTGGGAGCCAGCTGGAAGAGATCCTGGTGGGTTCTAATACGGTCGATGTGGTGAAAAACAGTCGCTACCCGATAGTAGTAGTACCCAATGGAGCTACTTTTAAACCGGTAAGAAGGATCGCTTTTGCCTGCAACCTGAAAAATGTAGTCAAAACCACTCCTATCGAACCATTAAAGAAACTGCTTGACCTGTTTAACGCCGAGCTGCACGTGGTAAATGTAAGCACAGACAATAAACAGAACGACGGCAGCCTTTCTGCAGAAGGCCAGCAACTGGACCAGCTGCTTAAAGGATATAATCCGCAATATCATTTCATAGATAGCAACGGCGTAGTGGACGCCGTTACGGAATTTGCAGAAAGTCACGGTGCAGATATCATTTTAATTGTACCACGCAAACACGGTTTGTTCGAAAGTATTTTCAAACGCAGCCATGCATCCCGTTTCGCATTTCATACCACGATACCGTTACTATCCATACATCAATAGTTATTTAAACCGACATCAAGCTATGCTTAAAAAATCTCTCCTGTTCCTATTTTCCGGCGTCCTGGCAGTACAGGTTTCGCAGGCACAACTGTTAAAGAAAGCCTCGCAGGCATTGAACAAAGCTACCGGCAGCACAACAGGTGCCGGTGTTACCGAAAGCGAAGCCGGCTCGGGCATTAAAGAAGCCCTGGCACAAGGTGTGGCTAATGGTATTTCATTCCTGAACAAAACAGATGGTTTCTACAAAAGTGAATTGTATAAAGTGTTGTTGCCACCAGACGCGGTGAAAGTGGAAAAAACATTACGCAGCCTGGGTATGGGCAGTATGGTGGATAAAGCCATTATGCAAATTAACCGTGGAGCCGAAGAAGCAGTAGGTTCTGCCAAGCCCATTTTCGTAGATGCGATCAAACAAATGAGCATTACCGATGCGCTGAAACTGGTAACCGGCGGCAATACTTCTGCTACCGATTACTTTAAAGGCAAAACTACCGACACACTGCGCGGCGCGTTTAAACCGGTTATCGCTTCATCACTCGAAAAAACAAGCGCTACCCGCTATTACGGCGACCTGGTTACGAAATATAACAGTCTGCCTACTACCATGAACAAGGTAAATCCGAACCTGGACGAATACGTAACAGATATGGCTGTAAAAGCCCTGTTCGACCAGATCGCGAAAGAGGAAGCCAACATCAGGGCTAACCCTGCTGCACAAACTTCTGCCTTGCTTAAAAAGGTGTTTGGTAAATCGTAAACGCTTTACTTTAGATAGAAATGGCCGTTAACGTGTAAGCGTAACGGCCATTATTTTTAGTTAGAGGCGAGTAGTATTTGCCAGGCGTTGTGCACCTGGTTACTATCCAGCAGTTTTTTAGCGTAAGTATGTAACTCCTTCTCCATTTCATCCGGACTAATACTATAGTACTGGATGATGTTTTTCAAATGATCATCGTGAAATGCCGGATCGATTACCGGTATTTCGTATACATTGCCTAACTGGCCAAGATTGTTGCCCGTAAGCACATGGCTGTTACGGATAGCGGCAGGTAATGCATCTACCCCGATGCCCAGTTTCGTTTGCGGTTTATCAACCTCAAACACAGCGCTGCCGGAGGCCCTGCAGTAATAGTCGGCACCCATGCGGGCAACGAGATCTATTTTATGCGGATCTATTTTACCGGCTTCATTCAGAATGTTGTCGTTAATGTGCATGGCTACCACCTCGCATATCACCAGGTTGCCGGCACCGCCTTCCTGGCCGGTTTCGATAACCTGTTTTACGATACACTCCAGCTGAACAGGGCTTTCCTTTACACGGAAAGGTTTTACTTTTTCAGAGGCGATCGGTGTAAAGCCCGCCTTCTCAAACTCGTTTACACCTTTCGGGTATTCGCAGCTGGAGAGCGATGCCTGTTGTACCATATCGTAACTCACCACATTAATGACCACCTCTTTGGTGGCATAAATATTTTCGAGGGTATGTTTAACGGTATTGTCGCGCACGCGGCGGGCGGGGGAAAATATGAGTGTTGGCGGGTTGGCGCCAAACACGTTAAAAAAGCTGAAGGGTGAGAGGTTAGGCTGGCCGTTTTCGTCCACCGTGCTGGCAAAACAAATGGGCCGTGGAGCTATTGCGCCTAAGAGATAGGCATGCAGCTCGCTGGTTTTTACCTCACCCGGAATAATTTTCATGATGGTCGGTTTTGGTATTGATCTTACACGTTTTTCTTAATGGCCAGTAGTGAGAAATTACTTTCTTCTGCTACAATGGTGTTGGACAATTTGCCCAGCCCGTCTATTTCCATTTCTACCACATCGCCTGCCTGTAACCATTGCTCTTTATAATTGGGGTCGTTTAGTTTGCCTGTACCGTTCAGTTCCAGGAAACAGCCGGTACCTACGGTGCCGCTGCCTATTACATCGCCTGGCATAATATCGGCGCCATATGCACAACGTTCAACGATTTCGGCAAAAGTCCAGTCCATATCGCCCATATTACCTTCGCTTACCTGCACACCATTTACCCAGCACTTCATTTTAAGATTATATGCTTTACCGGTATGACCTTCTTTGGCGGGCACTTCAAATGCTTCCAGTTCGTCGGGCGTAACCAGCATGGGGCCTATTACGGTGCTGAAGTCTTTGCCTTTAGCGGGGCCGAGGTTCAGTTTCATTTCTTCCATTTGCAGGGTACGTGCGCTCATGTCGTTCATGATCATGTAACCGCCAATGTAATCGTCGGCTTCGGCTGCAGTAATGTTACGGCCACGTTTGGAAATAACGATGGCAGCTTCCAGTTCAAAGTCCAGTTTGTCGAAGTGATCGGGCATGCACTGAATAGCACCCGGGCCCTGGATGGCGTTATGGTTGGTGAAGTAGAAGATGGGATACTGATCAAACTCCGCTATCATATCTACTTTACGGTTGCGGCGGGCGGCAGCAACGTGCTGGCGAAAGGCATAACCATCGCGGCAGGAGGTAGGGAATGGTACGGGCGCCAGTACCTGAACATCTTCATAAGGAATACCTATAGCCCTGGTGGATTTGCGGCCTTCCTTCAGTCCAAGATCAATGGCCTTGGCCACTTCTATCACCTCGTCCCACATTAACAGGAACATGTGCATCGTGGTAGGAAGGTCGGGATGGAGGTCCTGCATGTTATACAGTTTACCGTCGACCAGCATGGCTAACTGGTCTACTTCCTCTCTTAAGTAAGTAACTAATTTCATATCAATTTTTTTGTGGCGTATGAGGGGCCAAATATAAAGAGATTATCGATGCCGGTTTTTGCGTTTTTAGCCGTTGGGATATGTAACAATAGTTTATTAGATTTAGGGATATTTACCAATACAGTAGTATGTTTAGATGTGTTCTGGGACTGTTTTTAGGGATCGGTTGCATGGGGTCAATTCATGCACAATCCCGCACGTCTAAGTTTTTAGACGACTTGCTGCACGAGCAGGCCTCCCCTTTATTGAGGCATGTGCTGCAATATCCCGACTCGTTCCAATGCCAGATCATCTACACCCGTATCGACCGCGATGCACGTAATCGACCCACGTTTCAGCACTTTTATTATGATGTGGACGCGAAGCGCTACTTTAATCCCGCCTCCACCGTAAAGATGCCACTGGCCTTTCTGGCATTGGAAAAGCTGAATGCGATAAAAGTGGATAAGAACACACCCCTGTTTATAGATAGTGCATACGCCGGGCAAACGAAAGTAACGGGCGATACCTCTTCGGCCAATGGCCTGGCCAGTATAGCGCACTATATTAAAAAGGTGTTTTTAGTAAGTGATAACGACGCGTACAATCGTTTGTACGAGTTTATTGGCCAGCAAACTATCCACGAACAGTTATGGGCGAAGGGGTATAAAGACATCCGTATTGTACGACGTTTTGCCCCGGCAACCGAGGAAGGAAACAGGCATACGAACCCGGTGAGGTTTGAAGCAGATGGACGTGCGGTGTATACACAGCCGGCGGCTTATAGTAGTTTGAAGTATGATTACAGCAGGCAACTGATGGTGGGCAAAGGTCACTGGGATAAAAACGATAGCCTGATCAACCAGCCTATGGACTTTAGCAGGCATAACAATGTACCGCTGGCCGATTTACAGCAAATATTACAGTCTGCATTATTCCCGGCGTCTGTGCCGGCGAAGCAACGCTTCCACCTAACACCGGCCGATTATAAATTCCTGTACCGTTACATGTCCGAACTTCCTTCTGAGTCGGATTACCCGCGTTACGATACTGCAGAATATTTCGACAGTTATACCAAGTTCTTCCTGTTTAAAGCCGGTAAAAGTAAGATCCCGGACTACATGCGTGTGTTCAATAAAACCGGCTGGTCGTACGGCTTTCTTACCGATGTAGCCTACATTGTTGACTTTAAGCACAACGTAGAATTTATGCTGAGCGGGGTTATCTATGTAAACCGTGATGGTATTTTAAACGATAATAAATATGAGTACGAGGAGATTGGTTATCCCTTTTTCAAGGAAGTAGGTAACATTATTTACAACTACGAATTAAAGCGTAAGCGGGCTAATAAACCCGACTTGCGGCAATTTAAGATCGATTATAAAAACGCGTTATGAAGTTACTCGCCTTACTATTATTACCCTTTATAGCACAGGCCCGCGCAGACAGTGCGACGGCATGGATACGGATCAACCAGCTGGGGTATACACCCGGAGGGGTGAAGGTGGCAGTATTAGGCATTAAGAATGATGCGACCGTAAAAACGTTTGCGCTGTGCGAAGCAGGGAGTAACAAAGTTGTATTCGAAGGTAAAACAGGCAACGATTTTGGTGCCTGGGGGCCATTTGTACATAGCTGGCGGTTGCCGTTCACGGCATTTCAGAAAAGCGGCAATTATTATCTGAAGGCCGGCGCAGCCCGTTCGCCCGAATTCCGTATTGCCAGCGATGTATATAAAGGGACCGCAGATTTTTGTTTACAGTACATGCGTCAACAGCGGTGCGGTTATAATCCTTTTTTAAAAGATAGTTGTCACAGGGACGACGGGTTTACTGTTTATGGTCCCATGCCCGATGGCACACACATAGATGCAAGGGGCGGCTGGCACGATGCCACCGACTACCTGCAATACGTAACCACGTCCGCCAACGCGACTTATCATTTACTGGCCGCTTACCGTGATTTTGCGCCGGTGTTTACCGATCAGCACACCGCCAGCGGCGAAGATGGTATGAACAAAGTACCCGATGTGCTGGATGAAGCCCGCTGGGGCCTCGACTGGATGTTGCGTATGCACCCGCAGGAAGATCAGTTGTTTAACCAGATTGCTGATGACCGCGACCACCGCGGTATGCGATTGCCTAACCAGGACACGCTTACTTACGGCGGTAATGGCATGGAGCGGCCGGTATACTTTTGCACCGGCGAACCGCAGGGGCTGAAAAAGTACCAGAACCGTTCTACAGGACTGGCCTCCACGGCCGGTAAGTTCACCAGCGCGTTCGCACTCGGCGCTAACCTGCTCGGTAAAACCGACCAGGGGTACGCATCGCAGCTCGAAACCCGGGCTCTGTCGGCCTACAAACTGGGCCTGGCTAAGCCCGGTGTATGCCAGACCGCCCCCTGCGGCGCCCCCTATTTTTATGAAGAAGACAACTGGAAAGACGATATGGAGCTGGCTGCCACGCAGCTCGGTTTGTTAAAGAAAGATAACGCCATTACAGACCAGGCAAAGGTGTGGGCGAGGGAAGAACCAGTAACTCCCTGGATGGGGGCCGATACGGCGAGGCACTATCAGTGGTACCCGTTTCACAACTTCGGGCATTACGAGCTGGCAGTACAGGGTGATAAAAAAGAATGGATGGAGATGTACCGCAAAGGAATAGACGCTGTTTGGCAAAAGAGCCGTAGTAATGCGTTTTACCGCGGTATCCCCTTTATCTGGTGTTCCAATAACCTTACGGCCTCTTTTGCCATCCAATGCGGCCTTTACCGCAAGGCTACCGGCGATAATACTTACCGCGAACTGGAACAGGCCTGTATCGACTGGCTGCTGGGCTGTAATCCCTGGGGCACCAGTATGGTAGTAGGGCTGCCTTTTATGGGCGATATGCCGGAGGATCCGCATTCCTCTTTCTCTCACCTGTACAACTACCCGGTGTCGGGCGGTTTGGTGGATGGGCCTGTGTATACCAGTATTTATAAAGGCCTTTTAGGTATTAAACTCAATAATGGTGACGAATACGCTCCTTTCCAGTCGGACCTGGCCGTGTACCACGATGATTTTGGCGACTACTCCACCAACGAGCCTACGATGGACGGTACCGCCAGCCTCATTTACCTGATGGCAGCCCAGGAGTATGAGTCCGCGCATGTAAAAAAAAAGCCCTGACCTATAGCCATGGCGGCATTATACGGGGCGACAGTACTAAAAAGCAACTGGCACTGGTGTTTACCGGGGATGAGTTTGCGGATGGCGGTATGCACATTGCGAAGGTGCTTAGGCAGCATAAAGTGAAGGCTTCCTTCTTTTTTACCGGCCGCTTCTATCGCAATCCTGCTTTTAAGGAACTGATCGCTACCCTCAAAAAGGACGGCCATTACCTGGGTTCGCACTCCGACCAGCACCTGTTATATAACGATTGGACGAAGCGCGACAGTCTGCTGGTGACCCGTGAGGAATTTGACAAAGATCTTACAGACAGCTATGAAGCCCTTGCGCAGTGGGGAGTTAGTAAGGACGAGGCGGCTTATTTTCTGCCTCCGTACGAGTGGTATAATGACACAATTACGGCCTGGACGCTTGCTAGTGGCTTAAAACTGGTTAACTTTACACCCGGGACCCGTAGTAATGCAGACTATACCTGGCCGGAAATGGGTAACCGGTACCGGAGCAGCCAGGAGATTTATGAGTCGGTGGTTTCCTATGAATCGCAGCAACCATCTGGCTTAAATGGCTTTATGCTGCTGGTGCATATCGGGACCGATCCGAAACGGACAGATAAATTTTATTTTAAGTTGAGCAAAATGGTGCGATATTTACAGTCGGGAAATTATCGATTGCAAACTGTGCCGGAGTTACTACGGCTATGATAAGGAGCTTAAAAACAAATGGTTACGGCTAATTGACTGTAAAAACCTACTACTGTCACCGGAATTTACAATCAATCACAAAATTTAAAAAACTAACTGGAGTCATGCAGGTAGAAACAAAAGTTAAGAATAAGGGGCAAGCAAGATTATTTGAGAGTGAGTATCTGGAGATACTGACCAAGACGCATCCGCTGATCATTTGGGGTATGTACCTTCCCCTGATTATCTGGAGCCTGTGGTTTGCCTACAATAGTCTTGGTTATTCGGGCCAAACGGTTATGCTTACCTTCCTGGGGGCTATCCTGTTCTGGACGTTGGCAGAGTATCTGCTGCACCGCTTTGTGTTCCATATTGTGAGCGAAAACAAAGCTATAGCCAGGCTGGCTTACCTGTTACACGGTAACCACCACGAATATCCGCGCGACCGTCAGCGCCTGTTTATGCCGCCGGTACCGAGCCTTATATTGGCAGCGGTGCTGTTCGCGCTTCATTGGATTTTCCTGCGCCAGGCAACGTTTATGTTCTTCCCTGGTTTTATCTTGGGTTACCTCATTTACGGTACCATGCACTATGCTATACATGCTTTTAATCCTCCTTTTAAATGGATGAAAGCTTTATGGCGCAACCACCACCTGCATCACTACAAAGACCATGATCGTGGATTTGGTGTAAGCACTTCCATCTGGGACCATGTATTTGGCACCTTCTTCATCGGTGTTCAGGAGGATAAAGAGAAATCTCAGGAACTGATGTTCGATAAGAAATCATAATAAGGAATTGATATAAACGAAAAAGCCGGCTTGTTATAAGCCGGCTTTTTTTATGTTGATATGTTGCATGTCATCTAACAGTCGAGCCATTCCCCGGGGCTGTTCTCCCGGCTTTCTGCCCTTGATTTTACTTTTTGGAACTGCCGTTCAATGATCAGGCGGGCAATAAGCAGGTAAGCATCGTCCTGACCTTCGCCGGCCAGTATTTCTTTTATTTTTCTTTCAGATACATCTACCGTATACAACAGCATCACGAACTGTTGAAAGTCCTGGTTAATCAGCTGCTCCAGCCTTAAAGCGAGGGCCTGCTCCAGTTTTTCCATGGTTACATTACCACGGAACTTAAGGTCGGCTTCCTTTTTAAGCAGCTTGCCTGTTTCCTGTAACAGTACGTCTACCGGCATTACTTTATTTGCTTGAACTTGTAGGAGGCGTTGGTAATCACCTTCACGGGTACTTTGATCTCGTTTTTGATCCTTTTCTTTTTATTCACCTTGTAGATGTATTCGCCCTTCATTTCTGTAGTCTGGATGCAAATGCTGGGCAGGCCGCTTTCGCGGTTAATCAGGTAATTGCTTTGCATGTCGCCGTTAATTTCGGCGGTAGCTTTAATATCGTCGTCGAGGGTAAGTACTTCCAGTTTATCGGTTTTGATTTTAGCCGTACCGCCAATCTTAGCGGTTTGGTTGTCCCAGGTTTGCAGGTTCCAGTAGAGGTCTGTGCGGCCTACCAGGCCTGTGCGTAACGGCACACTTTCTTCCCACTGAGTGCCGGTTTTAATGCCATGGGCCGGATAAATTACCAACAGTTGCTCCAGCCATGAGCGGAAGGACTGGGTGCCAAACTGGTCGGTGAGCAGTTTGGTATAGGCGGCCCTTTCATCTTCTTTAAGAGAAGCAAAGGTGGTGGCAGCTTGTTGAGTGAGTTGATCGAGTCCTTCTACCTTGTTGATGATACCAGTGTTCTGGATTTCTACGGTAAAGGGCTGATTCAGTAATTTGGCGAGGGCCGCAGTGAGTGGTTCTTTATCGTTAGCAATGCTGGCGTCTACCAGGGCATTTACGTTCCTTGAGTTGTAATTGAAGCGGATTTGCTGGTATTTCCAGGTGAGTACGGTAACGCCTGCACTGATGGAGGTGACCTCTACATTCATTTTGCCGTTAAAGTCGCGGGTGGTACGCTGCACGATGTCATTTACGGTTATGTACGTTTCGCTGCGGCTTTCCATGTTAAGTTCGAACTGTTGTGCGTTCTGGAATTTGTAGTTCAGATCAACATAGTTCTGGTCCTGCGCCTGCAGAGAAAAGCTACCGATGGTAAGCAGCGCGGCCGTCCATAATTTTTTCATCATCATACTTTATCAAACGTATTTTTCAACAACCCCGAGGCCAAATAAGGCAAAATCATATTTCACAGGGTCCTTCGGGTCCATTTCCTTCAGCTGTTCTGTGAGTTCTACGGCAGTGCGCCAGTTGGCTTCGGCTTTTTCTATCATTCCCAGGCGGGCGGCTACTCTGGCCACGTGTACATCCATAGGACATACGAGCTGGCTGGGTTTTATATGCTGCCATATACCAAAATCCACGCCATTTTCATCCTTTCTCACCATCCACCGAAGGTACATATTAAGCCGCTTGCAGGCGGAGTTTTTAGCGGGTGTGCTAATGTGTTTACGGGTACGTTCGGGGTGTTCCAACATGAAAAACATCTTCTGGAAGCCGATAAGTCCTTTTTCCACGGTGGGGTCGCTGGGGTCCATATGCCCGCTAAAAGCGTATTCCAGCGAAGTAACGTTGGTATAATAGTGTTGCAGGTATTCAACGAAATAGAGTAAATCCAGGCCGTTAAAGGTGCGGTGTGTAAACGACATCAGGCTCATCCGGTCGCGGGGCTGATGATTGAGGATGTAGTCGTACGGGGCATTGTCAAAAAGCCCCATGAGTTCTTTACTTTTGTTGATGATCGTAGTTCGGTTTCCCCAGGCAAGGATTGCGGCAAAAAGCCCGGCAATCTCGATGTCCTGCAGTTTTGTGAAACGGTGTGGTATAGACACCGGATCGCCGTCGATAAACGCCGGCTGGTTATAGTGGGCTACTTTAGCCTCCAGGAATGGTTTTAACTGGGCCTTCATCTTTAGTTTATTGCAAACTAGCGGTTCATGTTTACATGTCAGCGCCGGTTCATAGGTGTAATGGTAAAATCTACGGCTCGTTAGCCGAAACAGGCTAAAAATACATTGTTTGTGCGAGAGTTAGCTCCTTTTTGCCCGTGTTTCTTGAATTTTATCCGATTGCCTTCTCCAGATCCGCTATGAGGTCATCTATATCTTCGATGCCAACGCTCAGTCTTATCAACGAATCGGTGAGCCCGTTTTTGAGCCTTTCTTCCCTTGGAATAGAGGCGTGGGTCATAGAAGCCGGATGGCCGATCAACGACTCTACGCCGCCGAGGCTTTCGGCCAGGGAAAAGAGATGCGTGTTACTCAGCACTTTTTTGGCGGCTTCAATATCGTCGTTTTTAAGGGTAAAGGAGATCATGCCGCCGAAGCCACGCATTTGCTCGCGGGCAACAGCATGATTGGGGTGGTCGTCGAACCCGCACCAATAAACTTTACCAACTTTAGCATGGCCACGCAGGAACCGGGCAATGCCCTCTCCGTTCTCACAATGCCTTTGCATGCGTACGTGCAGGGTTTTAAGACCGCGTAGCACCAGGAAGCAGTCTTGCGGGCCAGGTACGGCACCGCAGCTATTTTGAATAAAGGCCAGTTGTTGCGCCAGTTCATCGTTTTTTACGATAATAGCGCCATGCACCACATCGCTGTGGCCACCCAGGTACTTTGTAGCCGAGTGAACTACGATGTCTGCGCCAAGGTCCAGCGGATTTTGCAGGTAGGGCGACGCAAAGGTGTTATCCACCGCCAGCAGCAACTGGTGCTGTTTCGCGATTTTAGCCACAGCGGCTATATCGATGATATTGAGCATAGGGTTGGTAGGTGTTTCTATCCAAACCAGTTTTGTTTGCGGGGTGATATAAGCGGCCATGTTTTTAGCCTCCTGCATATCCACGAAGTGGAATTTTATGCCATAACGCTGAAATACTTTGGTGAAAATGCGGTAAGTGCCGCCATACAGGTCGTTAGAGGCAATCACCTCGTCGCCCGGGTTTAGCAGTTTAAGTACAGCATCGGTAGCCGCCAGCCCGCTGCCGAAACTAAGACCATGTTTGCCGTTCTCAATGGCGGCCAGGGCATCCTGCAGGGCGTTGCGGGTAGGGTTTTGGGTGCGTGCATATTCATAACCTTTGTGATCGCCGGGGGCGTTTTGTACATAGGTGGAAGTTTGGAAGATGGGCGTCATGATAGCGCCGGTAGATGGATCGGGCGATACGCCTGCATGTATAAGTTTGGTGCCTAGCTTCATAGTCGACGGTGTTTGTTTCGTATTTGCAATGTACTGGTTTTCATTAATCCTGCAGTGTGGAAAATTGCGCAATAGTCATGCCGCGGGGTAGGATGAAGCGGAGGATGAGCGGACGTTAAGGCCAGTTTCGAGCATGCGGGTGTATTTACGACAGCAAAATTTGATGTTGCTGATAGTAGAAATGCAGTTGAAGGGAGTGACACAACGGCGGCTGATCAGCGGGCCAATGCCTGTTTCATGATCATTCTTTATTCCCTGGTATTAAAGCGTTTATGATATGCCTGCACCCATTGTGCATTTTGCTACGTAGTACTACGCAGACGGGTATTTACGTACGTTTGGCAGCGAAAAACGGGGTTAAAATACGGACTCCGGGAGATTGGCTACGCTTACGAACATTTTTTAAGCGTTCACCAGAAACGGGTTTTCCCGCAGGGGGTATTGGAGTAACTTTACCGTAGGTTTTTCATAGGATATGGTTAAAATTTCTGAAGGCGGTATTCTTACCGCTTTTTTCTTTCGTACCAATTTAACTACTATATAAACAAAAGGGCCCTGGCGATTGCCGGGGCCCTTTCTAGTGAGGCTTTTAATACTTATTTCGTTGTTTTCTTTACGGCTGGTTTGGCCACCGTTTCCGACCATTTAATAGGTACGGTTACCTTGGTTCTGTCCCATGCCATTACCATATTGGCGCCCTGGCTGGCTTTTTCGAAGGCCATGGTAAAGGCTTCCGTTTCTTCGGCGTTGTTATCGGCCGGCACTTCGGTGCGTACCACGTCCATACCTGGTTCATACTTATAAGCGCCCCAGATGTCGGTTTGTTTATTGAGTATCACCGTCCATTTGCTTTCGGCAGGGATGGCGTACACGGTGTAGCGGCCTTTTGGAACGGATTTTCCGCCGATGGTTACCGGGCGGAAAAATTCTACTTCCGTAGCTTCGTTGGCCCCGCAGCGCCATACTTTGTTATATTCTACCAGGTCACCGAAAATGGTACGTCCCTTTTTCTGCGGGCGACTGTACAACACACGGGCTACCAGGCTGCCTGGCTCCCCTTTAACTTTTACCACATAAGGATACATGGCAGGGTAGTAAGCCATATCCATGGGGCTGGGGTCCAGCGGTGGTAATTTCTTATCCTGTGCAAAAGAATGGCCTGCACATAATAATGACAATGCGATGCATGCAATTAATTTCCTCATATTCTACGGTGGATTGAATGTTTAACAGCAAATATTACCCAAACGTACGCAAAATCCTTAAATCAGGAGACGCTGCCGGGTTCTTCAAGATAACTTTTAGCATAACGCAAAAGGTCGGGGAAGAATTGCGTGTAACAATCCTTTAACGTATCGTAATGATCTTCAAAGGCTTTAAAAGGAACAGCCCCCGGCACCTCCAGGTATTTGGCGCGGCGGGTAATACCGTTGAACGAGCTGGAAATACCGTCCATGTCGCGGTAACGCAGCAGCCAGTTATGCTGGCGCATATATGAGAACATCTGCTGGAACATTGGCGGCAGCATGTCGTGATGATTGGTAAGGACTCCATACACATCCTGCGAAAAGGTGTCGAGAGAGCTGGCAGTGAAATGCGCCTCGTCGTTAGCCAGGAAGTGATCATAAATAACATCGACGTATACACCGCTATATGCGCCCACGGCTCCTTTCAGGCAAACCTTCGCGCTTGCCGTGGCGGGATGATGATCGGTATAACTATCGATAGCTCGGTGCAGGCGTATGCCCTGTTGCACGGCTGGCGCGTATTGCAGCAGTTGTTTGCCTTTCACAAAGTCGGCAATCATGTTACCGATTATGAACGGTGTATGGTTAAATGATAAATATGCGTGGGCCAGATAGTTCATATACAACAATGATGCGAATTGCCTGAAACGCAGGTGTATACAGCATTCGCGAGGATCAAATATAATATAATTTCAGTGGATTGTTCGATTTCGAACTTACCTTGTACGCATATGAACAGCGTTTGGAGCGTTTACCAGTCGTCATCACAAAACCCTTTTAACACAAGCTTAACATCAGCGTTTGCAACATTCCTTATTTCCTTGCAACTCCTTTGCTGGTAAAGGTTTTGCGGCTAAAAAATACTCCTTTTGTAGTAGGTGTTTAAACATGCTTCACAATCACTTAACGTAGCGTCGCCACTCTTACCTATTCCCTTTACATAGCTTTGCGGGCGATATACCTTTGCTGTATCAAATCAAACAATAATTTTTAAACAAAAAAGCAACAATTAAATTTTTCCGCCATGAAAAAATTAATCGCCATTCTAACAGTTGCTGTTGTTGTCTTCACCACCAGCACAGCCAATGCCTTCGACGGCATTTCTATTAGTAACAAAAAGGTAATGGAATCTTTTGAAAGAGAATTTGCAGGCGCTGCAAATGTTACCTGGTACACCGGTCAGAAAGATAATTATGTGGCCAAGTTTACCATCAAATCATCAAAAGTAACTGCACACTTCGACAACGAAGGTAACCTGCTGGCTACTTCCCGTTACCTTACCGACAGCGAATTGCCGCTGAACGTAATTACCAGGTTAATGAAGAAGTATCCTGACCAGAACATTCACAACATCGTGGAGTATGCTGCAGAAGGCTACACTACTTACATGATTACTTTGGAAAATGATTCGCATTGGACTACCGTAAGGGCTACTTCAACTTCGGTTAGCACTTACAGGAAGCTCAGGAAAGCATAAATTGTTTGGAGTCTCCGCCAATCTGGAAATTTAAAGATCAGTGTTTAGGACCGCAGGTAATTCCTGCGGTCTTTTTTTGTGCCTGTTAGCCGGGGCGGCCCCTTTCCTGAAAAAATGGCTACCTTTGCCGCTCTGAATTTGTAAACAGAAAAATGAACATGAACAAAGGACCGATTTCACAGTTTATCCAGCATCATTACCGCCACTTTAACTCGGCGGCATTGGTAGATGCTGCCAAAGGGTACGAAACGCATTTGCTGGAAGGCGGTAAGATGATGGTTACGCTGGCGGGCGCCATGAGTACGGCCGAGCTGGGTATTTCCTTCGCGGAGATGATCCGCCAGGGTAAAGTGGACATTATTTCCTGCACAGGTGCTAACCTGGAAGAGGACATCATGAACCTGGTAGCACACAGCCATTATAAAAGAGTACCTAACTACCGCGATCTGAGTCCGCAGGAAGAGTGGGACCTGCTGGAGCAAGGTTTTAACCGTGTTACCGACACCTGCATTCCCGAGGAAGAGGCTTTCCGCCGCATCCAGAAGCATATCTACAAAATCTGGAAAGATGCTGAAGCGGCGGGCGAACGTTACTTCCCGCATGAGTATATGTACAAACTGCTGCTTAGCGGCGTAATGAAAGAACATTACGAGATCGATCCAAAGAATAGCTGGATGATCGCCGCTGCAGAAAGAAATATTCCTATCGTAGTACCAGGCTGGGAAGACAGCACCATGGGCAACATCTTCGCCTCTTACTGTATTAAGGGAGAACTGAAGGCCAGCACAATGAAAAGCGGTATTGAGTACATGGTAACCCTCACCGAGTGGTACAGGGCCAACAGTGCCGGTAAAGGCGTGGGCTTCTTCCAGATTGGCGGTGGTATTGCCGGCGACTTCCCGATTTGTGTGGTGCCGATGATGTACCAGGACCTGGAATGGCATGATGTTCCTTTCTGGAGCTATTTCTGCCAGATATCTGACTCTACTACTTCTTACGGTTCTTACTCCGGTGCAGTGCCTAACGAGAAAATCACCTGGGGCAAGCTCGATATCAATACACCTAAGTTCATTGTAGAATCTGACGCCACCATCGTAGCGCCGCTGATTTTTGCGTGGGTATTAGGCTGGTAAGCGTTTAAAATATTTGTTCAGGAGGCCCGGTTTTGCCGGGCCTTTTGTTTTGGGGTGAGGTAAAGGCGGTTTCCGGTGTATATACTGGCTATGAGTTACTTTAGGGAAGTGCGGTTTGTATATAGTGACTATTACCCAGCGCTATCAAGAGATCCGGTGTATATACAGCTGGGGACCAGCATCTAGCAGAATGAACACGGCTCTTGGCCGTCACTATCAGAAAATGCCGTGTATACATCGGTTATCGCCAACTGTTATCAGGGAATGTGGTTCATACACAGACTATGGGCGAGCATCATCTGGAAATGCGGTGTATACATCGGTTATCGCCCAGCGCTGTCAGGAAATGCCATGTGTACACCGACTATCGTCCAGCACCACTATATGTTGGGCTACACACCAGCTTCACTTAAAAACAAACACCTTTCCTCCCTCCGCCCTTATATATTTTTCTTTTTAGCGAACTTTCTGTTAATTACTGTCTAGTTGGTAATCCCCAGATTGTGTATATTAGACACTTGTTATCAATGACTTTACATTTTTAAACCAATAAAAACCAAATTTTCCCACGTATGAGAAAGCTTCTTCCGCTTTTAACCACCGTATGTTTAGGAGCCGCCGCCTGCCAGCAGGGCGGTAACAAACCGGCTGCAGACAGTACTCATGTTGATTCCACTGCTGTTGCCACCACTGTAGAAGCTATTGCTCCGGCTGCCGGCTTCGATACTACTATCGACGGTAAAAAGGTGCAGTTGTTTTACCTTAAAAACAGCAACGGTGTGGAAATGGCCGTTACCAACTTCGGCGCTAAAGTGGTGTCGCTGCTTACGCCCGATAAAGACGGTAAAAAAGAAGATATCGTGCTGGGTTACAGCGACCTGAAAGGTTACCTGACCGGTCATGAGGAGTATTATGGCGGTGTTGTAGGCCGTTACGGCAATCGTATCGCCAAGGGGAAATTTAAGCTCGATGGAAAAGAATACACACTGTTCACCAACAATGGCGCTAACCACCTGCATGGCGGTAAAAAAGGCTATAATGAAGTAGTTTGGGACATGGAGCAGAAAGATCCTAAAACCGTGGTATTCCATTACCTGTCGGCCGATGGCGAGGAAGGTTACCCAGGTGCACTGGATATTACCATGACTTACGAACTGACCGATGCCAACGAGTTTAAAGTGTCTTACAGCGCTACTACCGATAAGCCTACGATCGTAAACCTTACGCATCACTCTTTCTTTAACCTGGCTGGTGCAGGCAATGGTACCGTTAACGACCATGTGTTGCACATTAATGCAGACAAGTATACACCGGTAGACAGTACGCTGATCCCTTTTGGCAAACTGGAGCCTGTTAAGGGCACGCCGTTCGACTTTACCACACCTACCGCTATCGGTGCCCGTATTGGTGAAGATAACGAGCAGCTGAAGTTTGGTAAAGGTTACGACCATAACTGGGTGCTGAACAAAAAAGGCGATTCGCTGACACTGGCGGCAACCGTTCAGGAACCCACCAGCGGCCGTTTTATGGAAGTATGGACGACAGAGCCCGGCGTTCAGTTCTACGGTGGTAACTTTATCGATGGTAAAGACACGGGCAAAGGTGGTAAAGTATACAACTTCCGCGGCGCACTGTGCCTGGAAACACAACACTACCCCGACTCTCCGAACCAGCCTTCTTTCCCGTCTACCGTGTTAAGGCCTGGCCAGACTTACAAACACGTATGTGTTTACAAGTTCGACGTAAAGAAATAACATATCAAACATCATAAAGCAGCGCCGGGACGTAAAATCCCGGCGTTTGCCATTAAAATAAGCCGTAGTAACAATTTCATATCAGCAATTAGCTGGAATAATTTGATATATTGCGGCCCTTAGCCGGAGCGAAAGGTTTCGGTTTTTTCCCGTTCAATCGTTCGTAGTGGTGGTGCCGTAAACACTGTTGGCATAATTTCATTTTCGTTAAAACGCTGTGTTATACCTACAACTGTTCTAAAATAACCAGCCCAGCAGCAGGCACGCCACTACGATTAACGGGGACGGTACCCTGGTAAGATAAAGGAAACCCAGTGTGAGCAGGATAATAAGCACATTGTACCAGGTTATAGAGATAGAGAAGAGCAAAATAAAAGTAGCCGCCCACATAATACCCACTACCACCGCATTAATACCTTCCAACGCACGGTAAATCACCGCGTACTTCTTCAGGTTGTTCCATACGGGGAAAAAGAACAATACCAGCAACAAACTTGGTAAAAAGATGGCCACCGGTGCCAGTATACAACCCAGCAACTGGAAGCCAGGTCCCATGTTCCGCATAACCATACCGCCCACATAGGCCGATACCGAAAACGTGGGTCCGGGAATGGCGCGCATAATGCCGGCCCCGGTAAGCAGCTCCTCCGCAGTCATAAACTGTGTTTTGGCGCGGGTTACATACTGTTCGAGCATCATCGCAATGAGGATGTCGCCACCACCAAACACCAGGGTGCCAAAGCGGTAAAAATGTTCGAACATGTTAAAGGGGCGCTTGATGTCCCAATCGTTTATCCTGGCCAGTTCGGACAGGGTGCCCGCCAGTATGAACAACGCGGCGAACAACCAGAGGTTGGCCCACTTGATCTTCCTTGGCTTTTCTATGGCATCGGGAATACTCTTATTGGTGAAGTTTGATATAAAGCCCCCCACGATAATGAGTGCGGGAAAGGTCCATGGGGATTTAAGGAAGAAGGTGACGGCCAGCGCCAGTAACATAATAAATACGGCCGCCCCGTTACGGATACTGATCGTGTAGGCCTTTATACCGCCATAGGCCAGAAAACCAACGGCCATGGGCTGCACGTATTTAAAGATATCTACCTCCAGCGCACTTTTATCGAAAAACTGCAGCAGGAAACTGAGGGAGCCCATAAGTATACACGCCGGCGCAATCCAGATAAGCAGGGTAGTAATGGCAAGTAACAGGCCGCCCCGTTTGTAGGCGATCAGGGTTAGTGTTTGGGAAGAGGAGGCACCCGGCAGCAGCTGGCAAAACGCATTGTACTCCATTAGCTCCTTCTCCGTTACGTCTTTACGCTCCTGCACAAACGTCTTTAACATCATAGCCAGATGGCCCTGGGGGCCTCCATAAGCAGTGATGCTGTGAAAAAATACTGATTTCAGGAATGAGATATGACGTAAAAACACTTATCGCATGTTTCAGGTGGTCGAATTTCAAGATAAATACTGAATTATTCAAACTTAATATGCTGCCGGGGAAGCATTTAGCTGCCAAATACCCGGTTTGTGCGACCAAATGGCGGGCATAAAAGTTGATATACTCCCCCGTTGGGGATGTTCTTTTACAGAACAGAATATTTCGTTTAGACGTTTTAGGTAAATATTGACTGACATATGGGGAAGTTCCTTTTGGCGTTGATGATGCTGATTTCGTCCGTTGCTTCGGCGCAAACGACTGATTTTAACAGTGTTGCAGCATGGTCGCAGTTTCATTTCGAGGTGGGTAACGAACCGCCTGCCGTTGCTACGGATACCTGCCTGGTGTTTGTAAGCAACCGGCACCTGATGCCGGACAGTCTCAGGTTTGTGGATCAGTTTGTAGATACTACCTCGCTCAAATACTTTTTCCTGGAACGCCAGGGAGGTAAATGGAAAGTTTACCAGGAACCTACGCTGGCGGAAGCGATGTTGCGATTACCGGCTAAACGGGATATTGTACTGTATGCCGAAGGCATGGGCAAAATTTTTACGGCTAATGTGCTGAGGGCGCAACTGATGAATACGCAGTACAACGTGAACGTGGTGATGTTCGATTACGCCAGTACCAATACGACTTACAAACCTTCAAAGAACTTTAATTTCGCCAGGGAAAATGCCAGGTTGTCTGCAGGGCAGTATTACAACCTTTTATTACAGATACAGCAGGCCCGCAGGGCGGATGAGCCCTGGATAAGCGGTGTGCGCTTTACCACCTTTAGTCACAGTATGGGCAATATTATGATGCGTGAGATGATGCTCACACAAAATCTGCAGCCCTTAAACGATTACCCTTTTGTAGATAACCTGGTATTAAATGCTGCCTGTGTGCCGCAAAAGGACCATGCGGAATGGGTGGAGCAAATGAAGTTTGCGCGTAGCATATACATTCATCATAACCGTAAAGATATTCAACTGAAAGGCGCCCACCTGCTTACGATGAAAAAGCAACTCGGCGAAAAGATCAGCGGTCGCAAAGCTCCCAACGCCACATACGTTAACTTTCACAATGCAGTAGGATTTAAACACACTTACTTCATGAACTTCCCGTATAACGATTACCGTATTCCCCCCGAGTTGGTGAAGTACTTCTCGAAGTTACTTACAGGCGAAGGCATATCTTCCACCACCGCGGCCAGCCTGTTAGTGGTGCGGAAGGAGAAAGAACTAAGTGCGACCAGATTATAATCCTATTTCTTCAATCCAATTTCTCTTAACCTTTCATCAAGGTATTCACCTGCGGTGATAGGTTCGTATTGCAGCGGATTATCTGCCGTTACGCAGCTTCCAAGGCAGCTAAGGTCCATGGTGGATTGTGGGTGGAGGAAGAAGGGGATGGAGAAACGGGAAGTGCCCCATTTTTCTTTTGGTGGATTGACCACGCGGTGTGTAGTTGATTTAAGACGGTTGTTGGTGAGCCTTTGCAGCATGTCGCCTACATTCACAACAATCTGTTCGGGCAACGATGTTACGGCCACCCAGTTGTCCTGTTTGTCCAGTATCTGCAAACCGTCGGCCGATGCGCCTACCAGTAAAGTGATCAGGTTAATGTCCTCATGCTGTTCCGCACGGATAGCCGATTTAGGCTCCTGGGTAATGGGCGGATAGTGAATGGCGCGAAGAATGGAATTGCCCTCATCTATCTTACTATCAAAATAATGTTCATCGAGGCCAAGGTACAGCGCGATAGCCTGCAACAGGTATTTGCCCGCCCGTTCAAAACCCTGGTAGGCCTTGTGCAGCGTAGGTGTGAATGGTGCTACTTCTTTTACCTGCACATTATCAGGGTATTCATTTTTTAAGGGACTATTATCTGCAACGGTTTGGCCGAACTGGAAAAATTCTTTCAGATCAGGCGCATCAAATCCTTTGGCGTGTTCTTTACCAAAGGATGTATAACCGCGCTGGCCGGCCAGTTCAGGTATTTCGTAATTGTGTTTTACATCAAAGGGCAATTTGAAAAAGTCCTGCACATATTTATACAGATCAGCGATCAGTTCGTCGGGTATGCCGTGGTTTTTAACGGCTACAAAACCTACCTCTTCGTACGCTTTACCAAGTTGCTGTACAAAGGCTGCTTTTTTAGCAGCATCGCCGGAAATGAAATCTGCGAGGTCTACGGAAGGAATGGAATTAACGTTTGCCATGGTTCAAATTGTTTTGCAGAAATAAATATACGATAAATGCGCCGCACAAAAATGCAGCTACCGCCTTTAAATGCGGGAGGCGGGCGCAACGTAAGCTGCCCCCGCCTCCCGGCTTATTTTTTAGTTGTGTAGTGTTATGGCATAGGGTTAAGAAAACCAAGGTCGGTGGACGTAATGTCCACAATAGCGTAGCGTTCTACGCGGTTAATCAGCATCTCATCCATCACATCAACAATGTTGTTGTAGCGGGCTTTGTCGTCCGCTTTAATTAATACGGTTAGTTCGTTTTTGCCTCCGTAGTGCGCGGCTACCC
Source organism: uncultured Chitinophaga sp. (assembly GCF_902168175.1). Lineage (GTDB taxonomy): Bacteria > Bacteroidota > Bacteroidia > Chitinophagales > Chitinophagaceae > Chitinophaga. The sequence continues at coordinate 91,556 of NZ_CABHOU010000095.1, forward strand.
GTTGCTGTTTTTCTCTTATCACGTCGCCAATACCATTTTTGTTGGCGAAGCTGGTGAATTGTAAATTTTTACCGGCTTCCACATCGGAGCCGTCGCCCTCATACCAGGCCACGCGGTCGTTTGCGGTGAGTAATACAGTTAATGCTTTGCTTTCGGGAACAGGCATACTCTGACCTTCTGCCGGCATTAATAAGTTCATGGTTTTGGGTTGTGCCAGTGTGGTGGTAAGCATAAAGAACGTGATCAGCAAAAAGCCAAGATCTACCATGGGTGTCATATCTACGCGGGTAGAATTCTTTTTGGTACGTGGTTTTCCATGCCTGTCGTTACTGTTGTTGCTGTTCATCTCTGCCATGGGAAAAAGTATTAAGGGATGAATAAAAGTGTTGATGTGTTGGCCCCGGCGCCGGGTGCGAAACCCGCCGCCGAAGGTGTTAAACACACATTTTAAATTGCTCTAAGTGTTATTAGGATGCAGGTGTTTTTATTTTCCATAAAACAAAAACGCCACGCACTGAAATAAGTACACGGCGTTTTTATGCTGATAATAAAGTGATGTTTAGAAATCGGCGCTTCCCGGTGTTCTTGGAAACGCAATTACGTCGCGGATGTTAGTCATGCCGGTTACGAACAGCACCAGTCTTTCAAAACCCAAACCGAAGCCTGCATGCGGTGCAGTACCAAAGCGGCGGGTGTCCAGGTACCAGTACATTTCTTCAGTAGGGAGGTGCAGTTCCTGCATGCGCGCTACCAGTTTATCGTAGTTCTCTTCCCTTTGCGAACCTCCTACTATCTCACCAATGCCCGGGAACAGGATGTCCATCGCGCGAACGGTTTTGCCGTCGTCGTTTTGTTTCATGTAAAACGATTTGATAGCGGCTGGATAATCAGTAAGAATTACGGGTTTCTTAAAGTGTTTTTCTACCAGGTAACGCTCATGCTCGCTCTGCAGGTCGGCACCCCATTCTTCAATGAGGTAGTTGAATTTCTTATTCTTGTTGGGTTTGCTGTTTTTGAGAATGTCGATAGCTTCTGTATAAGTGAGGCGTTCGAATTCGTTATTCAGTACAAACTCCAGTTTATCGATCAGTTTAAGCTCGCTTCTTTCGGCCTGTGGTTTTTGTTTTTCCTCTTCTTCCAGGCGCTGGGCAAGGAACTCAAGGTCTTCGCGGTTGTGTTCGAGTGCATAACCTATCACATATTTGATGAAGGCTTCGGCGAGGTCCATGTTGTCTTTCAGTTCATAGAAAGCCATCTCTGGTTCAATCATCCAGAACTCTGCCAGGTGACGTGCGGTGTTAGAGTTTTCGGCACGGAAAGTTGGGCCAAAGGTGTATATATCACCAAAGGCCATAGCGCCTAATTCTCCTTCCAGCTGGCCCGATACGGTAAGGTTGGTGCTGCGTGCGAAAAAGTCCTGTTTATAATCGATGTTTCCTGATTCGTCTAAAGGCGGCTTTTTCATGTCCAGCGTGGTTACGCGGAACATTTCGCCGGCGCCTTCAGCATCCGATGCGGTAATGATCGGTGTGTGCAGGTACACGAAGCCACGGTCGTTAAAGAATTTATGTACGGCAAATGCGAGCGTGTGGCGTACGCGGAAAATAGCACCAAATGTATTAGTGCGGAAACGCAGGTGCGCTATTTCGCGCAGGTACTCAAGGCTGGGCCTGTTCTTTAACTGCAGCGGGTATTTTTCAGGATCACAGTCACCGAGTACTTCCAGTGATTGTGCTTTTAGTTCAACCTTTTGACCTTTACCTAAAGATGGAATGATCTCGCCGGTAACACTGATGGAGGCACCACTTGTAATACGCTTTACCAGCGCGGCATCCAGGCTGTCCTGGGCTATTACCACCTGGAGATTATTATTGGTAGAGCCATCATTCAAAGCTATGAATTGATTGTTGCGGAAACTGCGCACCCAACCCTTTACTGTAACTTCGTAGTTCGTTTTGTCGTCTAACAGTATCTGTTTGACTTTCACTCTTTGGCTCATAAATATCTCTTTTTAAGATTTAAGGATTGCAAAAATAGGCCTAAATCCCATTTCCCGGCTGCTTTGACCCCCTAAAAAGCACTTTTTTTTTGGATAATAGTAAAAGTTGTTTTAATCTTGCGTTATAATCTGTCTGATCAAGTTTCCATTTTGCCATCTTCATCAGCAGTCCTAAACTCAAACTTCCTTCAAGTTTAATGATTTCAAACAAGTTTTACTTGACTCAAAACAATTATTTATTAATTGGTGTGTGTATGTTGGTATGCAGTGGTACCCGCCTTTAGACACTTCAAAAATTTGAACAACTCACGATGATGTACGACATCTTACAATTGAACGACATGCTCGTTCCTGAACTGCTTGACATTGCCGAGAAGCTCGAAATTCCAAATTCCAAAAAACTCGACAAGCAGGCACTGATCTATAAAATCCTAGATAAACAGGCGGTAATGGCATCTGAAGATCAGGCGGAGAACGGCGAAGAGAAGAAAGGCAGAAAACGTAAAGTGGCAACAACATCCTCAAAAAAAGAAGAAACCCCGGCAACAAACGATGATTCTGCTTCAGACGATAAACCGAAAAGAGGAAGAAAGCCCGCAGCCGCTCCTGCCCCTGAGCCTAAAAAAGCTACTCCAGTAAAACCTGCAAACCCGGAACCTCCCAAAAAGCGCACAATAGAACTAGATCTCGATATTCCTTCTTTAACTTTTGACGACGACGACGATATCGTATTACCAGCTTTGTCGGACGAGCTGCCGGATGAAGAAGAGGAAGAAGTAGTGCTGGCTGATGATGAGGAAGAGGATTTTGATAATGACTTTGTAACCGTGGAAGAGCCTGTGGCACCGCCGGTTTCACAGAAAAATCAGCAGCGTTTCAACAATAAAAAAGAACCAGCTTTTAATATAGAATTTGATGGTATTATCGTAAGTGAAGGTGTGCTGGAAATGATGCCTGATGGCTACGGCTTCCTTCGCTCTTCTGATTACAACTACCTTAGTTCTCCGGATGATATTTATGTTTCCCCCTCGCAGATAAAACTGTTCGGCCTTAAAACGGGTGACACTGTACGTGGCTCCGTTCGTCCGCCGAAAGAAGGGGAGAAATATTTCGCTTTGCTGAAAGTGGAAACCATTAACGGTAAAACGCCGGAAGAAGTACGCGACCGTGTACCTTTCGATTATCTTACCCCACTGTTCCCTTTCGAAAAGCTGACCCTTACTACTACACCGAACAACTATTCTACCCGTATCATTGATATGTTTACACCTATCGGTAAAGGGCAGCGTGGTTTGATCGTGGCGCAACCGAAAGTGGGTAAAACCATGTTGTTGAAAGAAGTAGCGAACGCTATCGCCACCAATCACCCCGACATTTACCTGATGGTAGTACTCATCGATGAGCGCCCGGAAGAGGTGACCGATATGGAGCGTAGTGTTAAAGCGGAAGTAATTGCTTCTACTTTCGATGAACCTGCCGAGAAACACGTAAAAGTATCGGCTATTGCACTGCAAAAAGCGAAACGCCTGGTAGAGTGTGGTCACGATGTAGTTATCCTGCTCGACTCGATCACCCGTCTGGCCCGTGCGCATAACACGGTTGCTCCTGCTTCCGGTAAGGTACTTTCCGGTGGTGTGGAAGCAAACGCTATGCAGAAGCCTAAACAGTTTTTCGGTGCTGCCCGTAAAATAGAAAATGGAGGTTCACTCACCATTCTCGCTACCGCACTTATCGATACCGGTTCTAAAATGGACGAGGTGATTTTCGAGGAATTTAAAGGTACCGGTAATATGGAATTGCAGTTGGACCGCCGTTTGGCCAACAGACGTGTATTCCCTGCTATCGACGTTACCGCGTCTTCTACCCGTCGCGACGACCTGTTGCTGGATAAAGAAATGCTCTCCCGCGTTTACATCCTGCGCAATCACCTGGCGGATATGAATACAGAAGAATCCATGAATTTTATGTTGCAACATATGCGTGGTACACGTAGCAACGAAGAGTTCCTGATTTCCATGAACAGATAGTAATTACACTATAAATGCACAACCCGTTCCGTAGCAATATGGAACGGGTTTTTTGTTGTGTGATGGCATGAAAAAAGCAGCAACCCGGTAACAGGCTGCTACTTATATATATGTGGATGATGTGTGTTTGATTTTAACCCGCCATGTACACGTATTGTGCCTGTACAGTTACAGGCTGCAACATGGCTGCGGGCCGTGGTGGCTTTGGTGGGCGTGGTGGTTTGGGTGGCCTGGGCGGCGTTCTGGGCGCTACGCAGGAAGTGGCTATGGCAATGCCTGCAGCCAGTAAAAGCAGGCGGGCAGAAAAATGGTTTTTCATGTTGTTGATTGTTTTGTTATGGGGTATATCCAAATTCTTTGCCAAAGTAAAATGGGACATTTGTGGGGTAGGATTACTGCTGTTGCAGTGTGCGACGCAACGGCGGCTCAATAATAAATAACTGTTGGTGCCAACACCTATTTCCAGATCGTCATTAATTCCTTGATCCTGCGTTCGGTGCTTTCCATTCGTGCCCCGCTTTCGAGCAACACATGGTTCGTGTCCGGCTCTACCTTCCGGATGTGTGAAAGTTGCACCATTTGCTGGTTGTTTACCTGGTAAAATTTCATGGAGTTGAACAACTCCGCGTAAAAGCGGAACCCGCGAACGGATGTGATGGCGTTGTTATCCTGCAAATGAAAAATCACTTTGTCGCCTGCGCCCTCCAGGTAATCAATGTTCCTGATAGCCACTACCGGCAGCTCACCTTCGGCTGTGGGGATGATGATATTTTTGTCGCGGTGCTCTTCCAGTGCGAAATTTTCGAGCAGTATGTTGTAACGTTGTTTGGATGCGTTGGAGCTAAGCCGCTGTGATACTATGTTTACTGCATTCGTTAAACTCTCCTTGTCGATCGGTTTCAGAATGAGTTCTACCTCTGAGAAACGGATGGTATGCAGAAAACGTTTCTCGAATGCCGTCACAAATATGGCCTCGAACGATTCGTCGTATGCACCGGTTAATACGTCGAAACCCGTACCGTCAGGCATTTCCAGGTCGAGAAAAACCAATTGCGGGCGATGTTCTTTGATTTGGGCAATACCATCGCGGCAATTAGCGGCAGTGGCCACAGGTTGCACCTGCGGACAATACTTTTCCAGCATGAGCGTAATAATATCCCTGCTGTTTCTTTCATCGTCTATAATTACGGCCCGGATCATAAATTATAATTGAGGTAACAGAATGCGAACGATGGTGCCGGTTTCTGAGTGTTGTTTTTCCGTTTTATCGATGATTTCAATCTGGATTTCGGTGTTGTACATTTTGTTCAGCAACTCCGCGCGGTTGAGGCTTATTTCCATGCCAGAGGATTGATGATGTGCCGGCAGTTGGCGTAACGCTTTAGATCGCTCAATACCTATGCCATTGTCTTCTATCACACATTCCAGTACCTCATCTGCGTCCTGGTTAAAGCGGATGGTGAGTTTGCCGGTGGTATGCGCTTCGTTGTTCATGCCGTGTTTCACCGCATTTTCGACATATGGCTGCAGCAACATCGCAGGCACTTCCAGTTCACCCGTGGGGATGGATGGATCTATAATGATCTCGTATTCCATTTTAGCTTCAAAACGCATCTTTTCCAGGCCCAGGTAAGTATTAAGGTAAGTAATTTCATCAGAAAGAGAGATGAAGTTACGACGTGAGAAGTCGAGTGTTTTACGGATCAGGTACGAGAAATCGGACAGGTATTTTTGCGCGTACTCATAATCGCGCTGCATGACGAACAACTGTATGGAATTAAGACAGTTGAAAATGAAGTGCGGATTGATTTGTGCGCGTATTGCTTTTAACTCAATTTCCGACAACTTTTTGCCATACTCTATTTCCAGCTGGATCTTACGCTGTTCTTCCAACTCCTGTTTTTTGCGAAGTATTTCCGTGGTTTGCTCCTTCACCAGTTCTTCTAACTGCTCGTTGAGTTTACGTTGCAGCTCTTTATTTTTATTCAACTGTTTGATGAGGAGTTCCTGTGTTTTAGTTTTTTCCTGGTGTACGAGCTTGTTACGATAGCTAAGCCCCGCCGCAAAAAATAACGCCTGTAACAGCACACCCGCTACCAGCATTCCTGCCGGCGTAACCAGTTCCGGAATAGCGGTAAGTCCAACATCTTCCCGGTTAAACAGGAACGCGCAGAGAGAAAGTATATAAATGGAAATGGACCCGAACAGGAAAAAGCGGATCAGCGGATGGTGTTTCGATCGCTGTGCCAGCGCCACCAGTCCAATACCCAGCGGAATAAGCGTAATGTAATAGAAGTACGTATAAATTTTCCCCGGCAAATCGTACCAGCCCCTGTAAATGCAATACACCGATAACAACATTAATACCGAAGCGCACCAGGCAGCCCAGCGGAATATTTTTTCCATTAGGGGGTAACGTTCGCGCAGGCTCAGGAACATGTTGCCGAACAGGAAATACATCACATAAAAGCAAAAGAACAACGCAGGTATGTCCCAGTAATACTTAAGTTTTGGCCAGTGGTGCGAAAACGAAAGCTGGTATGGTTTTGCATCGAGCCGCAGGCCGAAGTAAAAGATAAGGCCAAGTATATACCCCGCGAAGTACAGCGATGAGCGGTCGGGCAATTGCGTATAGTTAATGATCGTGATGCTCAGGAACACCAGCAGCATCCCGATAATGATCTGGATGATCAGCGCTTCCTGTTTATAATAGTTAGATGTTTCGTGGCGGAAATTGGCGTACTCCAGCGCATCGTACAACACCGGCTGCATTGGGTTTTCGCGGTAGTAATGGTTAATGATGTGCAGGTAATAGGTTTTGGTTTGCCCGGCTTCTACGAGTATCGGGAAAGCAAAGTGGTCCCAGCGTTCGATGCCGGCTTTGTCCAGCATCAGGCCTGTTTCATTCCGCAGGCTGTATTCGCCGCGGTTGTTCGGCTCGTACCAATACATATAGTCGTGCCAGCCGGTGAAAAGCAAGGCGCTGCTATCCCGGCTGCCGTTATTATGTACCGTAAGTTTAAGCCAAATATCTTTTACTCCGTTGTTGTTGCGTTTGTTGCCATGGAAAACGTTGGTGTCTTCTTTAAAGGGAAGTTGGGCTACTTCGTGTATAGTGTAGGGGCCGCCTCCTTTGCGTTCGAGCACACCTATCTTGTTGCGCAGGTCTACCCCCTGCAACGGTGTGTCAAAGACAGTAATGAACTTTTCTTCTAAAGTTGAGCCTGCATATGCCTGAACTGTACAACAGAACAAGAGAAGGGAAAATAATAATCTCGTCACTGATGTGGAATATTTATTGATTACAACAGGCCATCTATGGCTTTCGCCAGGCGGTGGTCTTTATCGGTAACGGTATTACCCGCGTCGTGCGTGGAAAGGAATATTTCTACCTTATTATAAACATTGGTCCAATACGGATGGTGATCCATCTTTTCGGCTAAAAGCGCCACTTTAGTCATAAAGGCGAATGCTTCTTTAAAATCTTTAAACTGAAAAGAGCGGTAAAGCTGCTGATCTTTTTCCTGCCACATAACAAAAATGATTTAGGATTAGATACCAGATAGATAAATTTCGGGGTCGGCGTTCACCTGTTTTGTGTCCTTATGGTTATACTAAAAAGCCGAACATTCATGCTGACGGCAAAAGTATTAATCAAAAAATTAAATTCATCTTATTCTTAATATCTCTAATATCTAATAAAGATACTAATTGTACCATCTCTACATAGCGCAAATGTTCAATTAATTTTTTTATATCGTCCTGCTGATAGTAATTTCCCTTAATTAGCCATATGTAATGGATGTGTTTGAGTTCCGGCAACAGGAATTCTCCTTTACAGTGATTATTATACAGGTAATGTTCGATGGTTTTGGTGGGCTCCATAAAGTCGAATATCGGGAAATAGAAGGAGCGTGCCCCTTTCGTGAGCTTTATTTCCAGCGAATTATTCACCCTGAAGTCGTAGTGTAACTGCCTGTTCAATTGCCAGCATAGCTGGTAATCGCGGGCAGCGGAAGCAATGCCTACGAGAAATGTTTCATCAAAAAAATCTTCTACCAGTTGGTCCTGGTCGAGTTTGAGTTTGAGTACGGACATTGCTTATGCTTTTTTGATTTTCTTAACTGCTGATGTCGCCGGTTTCTTTTTGTTGCCTGCCGGGTCCCAGAAAACTTTTGAAAAATCCTGTATCGTATCGTCTTTAACCGTAATTCCTTCGCTTTCGAGTAACTCCTGCATTAGTGTAGGTGTTTCAAAATGATGTTTGCCGCTTAACATGCCGTTCCGGTTTACCACGCGGTGTGCGGGAACAGGCGGTTTCATATTGCCCGCGCCATTCATGGCCCAGCCTACCATGCGGGCCGACAGGCGTATGCCGGCACATTCTGCAATGGCGCCATACGTGGTGGCGCGGCCCCTTGGTATCTTTCTTACCAGTTTATACACCGTATCAAAAAAAGAAGGGTTTTCCTTCTCATCTTTCGTTTTGGTTTTGCTCCCGCTCGGTGAGGAGCTGGGCTTTTTTGTTTTCGGGTACGTTTTCATAATCGTACGGACAGTGTTTGCAGCCATTTCCGCAACATCTTCCCCGGTCGAGGTGGAACTTTGCCGTGAGCACCATTAATCCTTGCTCGTTATAGTAGAAATCAATCTTCTCGATCAACGGTGTTTTCATCGGGCAATTTTATAGCTCGCCAGTCGATTGGTTGCGAAGGCAGGGTAAATTTCAGGTAACGGATCGTACGGCGATCGGCCAGGTGCATGCCTTCATAGAAGGTTTGTATTTTAAGCACCGGCGTAATATTTTGCGGGTTTGCGTACACATCTCCAATGTCTTCTATCAGCCCGCAGCCTACGGCTTCTATTACGTTCTGCGTAAATTTATAGAGTTCTGCCGAATCTGTTTTTAAATTGATGGTAGCCCCTGGCACCAGCACTTTCTGGTAAAGTGCGAGGAACTTAGGGTGCGTAAGTCTCTTTTTAGCCTTAGACGCACGTAAAAATGGGTCGGGGAAAGTGATCCATATTTCGGCTACTTCGCCCGGCGAAAAATAATCTTCCAGGTGATCGATCTGCGTACGCAAAAACGCCACATTCGCCAGCTTTTCGTCCAGCGCTGTTTTAGCGCCTCTCCAGATGCGGTTGCCTTTAAGGTCTACCCCTATAAAGTTTCTTTCCGCAAACATGCGGCCAAGTCCCAATGCGTAGTCGCCTTTACCGCAGGCCAGTTCCAGCGTAACCGGTTGGTTATTACCAAAATGTTCCTGCCATTTTCCTTGCATGCCTTCCGGGTATATCAATACATTCGGGAAGGTTTCTATATCTGCAAAACGTTGTAATTTTTTTTGTCCCATGCCCTGCAAAAGTAAGTAAAAGCCTGCGTTGCTGTTACGTACCTCTGCTCTTTCGTTTCCTTTTTTAAAAATAGAACTTACTTTTAGGGCGCAAATCATGTGATAAACGCTAATTATGACTGCAAAAACAAACCCCGAACGATCGTCCCTTATCTATGCCAGCATTGCTTTTGTGGCGCTTACTTTATTTTTTATCCTCAGTTTTCCGGGCAACCGCAGCGAGGCCGACGATGGTTACCATTACGCTTACCTGGTCCGTAACTCCGGTTACGCCTACCTGTTTCAGCCACGATACCTGTTTTTCCTGCCTTTGGCAAAAGCGCTTTACCAGCTGTTTGGCGGCCGGATAGATGCTTATTGGCTGATGTGCGCCGTGAGCGCCGCCTGCAGTGCGCTCACGCTCATCCTTGCCTTCCGTTTTCAGGAACGCGTACTGAAGCTCGGTCGCAGTGCCAGCCTTTGCGGATGTGCGCTGCTGTTATTTGCTTACGGTTACTGGCGTTATTCGGTGGAGGCGGAGGTTTACGCCATCTCCAACCTGTTTTGCATAGGCGTGCTTTATTTAATCTTGTCAAAAAGGGAAATGAACCCCTTATTGCTCGCGCTTGTGGCGGGTTTAATCGGGGGATTGGGGGTGCTGGTGTATAAACCGAATGCTATCCCGCTGTTCTTCTGTTTCCCGTTTGCTTTTTTCCTGCGGAGATACTGGATAGCCGCTTTCGTATATGGAATTGTAGGCGTAGCGGTAGTTATCGGCGGATATTATATTGTATACAACGCCCTGTCGCCCCAGCAAACTTACACCGCCTTCCTGATGGACGGCGCCTCGCAGTCGTACGGCTCTATCTTCGTTACTGGTTTTGTACTGGTGAGTAATATATTGTCAACCGGGTTCCTTTACGGCATTGATACTGTTGAAACGTTCATCCGCGGACACTTTCCGGCTAATATGATCGTGGAGGAGGTGTTTGCCGCCAACACGAACGGTTTCTGGAACTATGTGGCCTGCATTACCCTTGTGATAACGGGCATCGTGTTGCTCTGGCTCATTATCAAAGGGCTCAGGCACTTTACGAAAAGAGGTTTCCGCAGCGAAAACTGGTTATTGGTGCTTTGGATTGTGATATACGGTATGGTATTACTTTACCTCGATCCTAATTCTCCCGAACCGTGGACCATGCTACTGGTACCTATTGTATTGTTATTCAATTCATGGCTGGTGGCCCCGCTGTTCGAGAAAAAACTGACGTTCCTGCCATGGTTGGCCGTTGGCCTGCTGGCTTTCCACAACCTGGTGGGCGGTTACCTGCTCATCCGTTCCGAAAAAAGTGACTACATCGTAAACAGGGCTGCGTGGTTGCAAAAGAATACACAGCCGGGCGACCTGGTACTGTCACTTGGTTCCGGCAGCATGCTGGCGTACATCGTATACAGCACGCCGGCCAGTATCTGTTCGCCGGAGCAGGTGTTTGATAAATGTATGCAGGAGGCGGAAAAGACCATTGCAGCTGGTCACCGTGTATATATAGCCGACGATATGATCAACCGCGATGAGGCGGTGAAATTCCGCGATCCCGAAACGTATGAGAAAACGGCTGTTTTCGTGCAGAAATACAGGCAATATCTCGTATTAATGAATCCGGGTGAGGATGGTATTGGAAAGATATATGAACTGAAATATGGCGGTAAATTGACCGAATAAAGCTATTTTTAGCAATCTCTCCCCGGGCTCGCGACGGAAGTTTGCGGGCCCGGGTGTTTTGGGGCAATAAAAAAGCGCTCAAAAACTTTCGTTTCTGAGCGCTTTTTTTGCTGTAGGAGAAGGATTCGAACCTCCACGAGGCGGTTAGCCGCAGCACAAATAAGATTAGTGGTCAACCCATTACGCTGTGTTTATTCCGTGATCCTCACCCCCGAGACAAGAGGGCATGTCTGCCAGTTTCATCATCCCACAAAGTTTACGGGCTGTATATTTTGCCTTTTGCAAAGCCGTTTACCGTAGTAATATGATGCAAATCTAAAGGGAGGTGGAGTTTTTTGCAAATTTTTTAATAAAAATTTTTGAAATTTCGAATTTTTTTAAATATTTGCATATAGTTTTAAAACATTCAAAAACACTTTGTCAAAATGAGCCACAATTTGAATATTGACAAACTGGACTTACAGATCATCAGTGAGATGATGTTCAATGCGGAGATATCTTATGCCGACCTGGGTAAGAAACTGTTTGTTTCCGGGGGCACCATCCATGTTAGGATGAAGAAACTGCAAGAGCTGGGTATTGTTAAAGGTACAAAATTACATGTAGATCTGAAAATGATCGGCTATGATGTAATTGCGTTTATCGGCATATACCTCGAAAAGAGCTCCATGTACGATTCCGTGGCTAAAGAACTGCGAAAAATCCCTGAAATAGTAAGGTTGAACTACACCACCGGCGACTGGAGCATGTTCGCGGAAATTATCTGTAAAGACATTTCCGGTTTGCGCCACGTATTGCACGACGAATTGCAGAAGATCAAAGGCATTGAACGCACCGAAACTTTTATTTCCCTGGAAGAAAGCTTCACCCGTACGATCAACGTAGTAGAATAACCCTGTCATGATCCCGTTATGAACTGATTTTACCGGTGGCCCTGCCCACTGGTAAATGTCAGGGTAATTTCTTATTCTTGCCGCATGGTTACAACAGAAATTGCCGAGAAAATCAAGCGGCTGGAAGAGAAGTATGCCGCCATGGGCCAGGACCTGTCCTCCTACCTGGACGGCCTGCTATATGCAGATTATCTTACTTACTGGGACTACATCAGTCTGGATGTGCTGCTTAACCTGCAGCATCCGCGTACGCCAATACCGGACGAGAACATTTTCATTATCTACCACCAGATCACCGAGCTGTATTTTAAGCTCAGTCTCCAGGCGATCGCACAAGTGTGCCTGCCCGACACGGTAGATGAGAAAACGTTTGAAACCCAGATCAGGCGTGTAAACAACTATTTCCGCAACCTCATCCGGTCGTTCGAGATCATGGTGGATGGGATGGATAAGGACCAGTTCCTGCAGTTCCGTATGGCGCTGCTGCCTGCCAGCGGTTTCCAGAGCGGCCAGTTCAGGATGATCGAAATTACATCCGCTCCACTTACGCACCTGGTATACGAACCTCATCGCGAAGGCCTGGTAGCAAACGATCTTAAAGGGGTGTTGGACAAAATTTACTGGCGTGGCGGCGCAACAGAGCTGGCTACCGGTAAAAAAACACTCACCCTGCGCCAGTTCGAAGGCAAGTACATGGACCAGTTCCTGAAACTCGCTGCCGAGTACGAAGGCCGCACGGTGGCCGATCGTTATTACTCCCTGCCTGCCGATGCCCGGGAGCGTCTGGCCCCGCTGGTAAAGGATTACGACCTGAACATCAACGTTCGCTGGCCGCTTATGCACTACAAGTCTGCTGTACGTTACCTGCACAAAAAGCCGGAAGATATAGCCGCCACCGGTGGTACAAACTGGCAGCAATACCTGCCTCCCAAAAACAAGCGCATCCTGTTCTTCCCCCGCGTTTGGAGCGAAGAGGAAATAGCCAACTGGGGCAAAGTAATTGATATCTAAACCAACATTACCAACCGTTAAAATAACCTGATTGACAACGGCAGCTTCGCAAGAGGCTGCCGTTGTTATTTTGTGTCAAACAGCGTGATTACTGCTCATCTGTAGATGGCTCATGGGCAGATTTTGAAACACGCTGTCAAAGCCCGAAAGCCATCTTGTATTAAAAAGTAGCGCTGCCGGCGTCTAAAGCTCCTCTAACGATGCATAAAGTTCGTCTTGCAATAGCTAAAGCTCGTCTGTCAACGTCTTTTGCTCATCTGGCGATGCCTATTGTTCATCTGTCAACGTCTTTTGCTCATCTTGCCATGTCTAGATGTCAGCTGGCGGTATCTATTGTTCATCTGGCGATGCGTATTGCTCATCTGTCAATGTCTTTTGTTCATCTTGCCATGTCTAGATGGCAGCTGGCGGTATCTATTGTTCATCTGGCGATGCCTATTGTTCATCTGTCAACGTCTTTTGTTCATCTTACCATGTCTAGATGGCAGCTGTCAAGGCCTATTGTTCATCTGGCGGTACCTATTGTTCATCTGTCAACATCCATTGTTCATCTGGCGATGCCTGGATGGCAGTGGATATGTCTAGCTGGCAGTGGCGGCGTCCAGATGGACCTTTCAACTCAAAGCGCCGGGATCTTCCCTCCATCCACGGGCAAACTTATGCCGGTAATATAAGCTGCTGCAGGCGAAGCGAGGAATGCCACCGCTGCGCCAAACTCAGCCGGATCGCCAAACCGCTGCATTGGGATCTCCGCTTTCCATTCAGCTTCGACTACCGATTTGTCAACCCCACGCTTCTGCGCATTGGTTTCGAACAGCGAAAAGAGGCGGTCGGTGGTCATGGAGCCGGGTAATACATTGTTTACTGTAATGCCGAAGGGCGCCAGTTCGGTCGCCAGGGTTTTGGCCCAGCCAGCTACAGCGGCACGGGTAGTGTTGGACACGCCCAGGCCTTTTAAGGGCGTTTTAACAGAAGTAGAAATTACCTGGATGATACGACCGTAGCCACTGCTTTTCATACCCGGCAACACCGTCTGCACCAGTACCTGGTTACAAACCACGTGCATGGAAAAGGCTTTGACGAAGGCCTCGGGCTCGGCTTCGGTAATAGGGCCGGCAGCAGGGCCACCGGTATTGTTTACAAGGATATTCACCGCTTTTTGGGCCGTAATACCTGTAATAGCAGCCTTTACGCTATCCGGGTCGGTGAAATCGGCTGTTGCGTAACTGTGTTGCTGTTCCTGGGTAGTATCCAGCGTTTGCAGGGCATTTAACAGGGAGGTTTCGTTACGGCTAACCAATATGCAGTTAGCGCCCAACAGGGCCAGTTCGCGTGCGGAGGCCAGTCCCAGCCCTTGTGAGCCGCCACAGATCACGGCCGTTTTTCCTTTTAATGATAGTTCCATTTGTTAAAATTAACACCCTGCGGCCTTTCCGCCAACCGTTAAATGCAGCACGAATTTGGAATTTCGGTTTTTATCGGTATTTTTCACTACGTTTGCAAAATATATAGGTTTACCGCAATTTAAACTTACACTTACGGCAATCCGCTACCAAGGCACAAAGAAAACCTCCTGTGTTCCCTCGCGTTTAGGATGCCGGTTATTAAGCAAAACACATATTTTCGATTACTTAAAAGTGCGTGATGGAATATAATACCACCAGAAGCCATATGATCATGAAGGAGTATGGCCGGAACATCCAGAAAATGGTGCAATACCTGTTGACGATAGAGAACGATGAACATCGCCAGGCTAATGCTATGGCGTTGATAGAGCTGATGGGCACACTTAACCCGCATTTACGCAACGTAGAAGATTTCCGTCATAAATTATGGGATCACCTGTTCCTCATATCAGATTTTAAACTGAATGTAGAATCGCCCTATCCCATTCCCACCCGCGAAACGCTGAAAAGAAAGCCGGAGCGCCTGGCTTATCCGAAAAAATATCCCCGTAACCGTCACTTTGGTAAAAACCTGGAGATGATTATGGACAAGGCTATTAAAGAAGAAAATCCGGAAAAGAAAGAAGGGTTTACCCAGTGCGTAGGCAACTACATGAAACTGGCGTATACCAACTGGCATAAAGAAAGTGTACACGACGATGCCATCCGCACCGAACTGAATACGATCAGTAAAGGTCAGTTGGAATATCACCCTGGTGGTGGCGGCAAAACGCCTGTCGATAACTTCAGCGCCAGCGCATCTGAACAGCAGGCAGCGTTCCGTCAGCAAACGGCACAAGCCAGCGGTAACTCCGGTAAGCGTAAAAACTACCAGCAGAACAAGTTCAAGAACAATAACAACGGCGGCAATAGCAATAACAACAAGCAAGGCAACAAACACAACAACAACAAATACAAAAATAGGAACAAGTGAGTAGCAACGCTTTTGAAGTACGCGGTGGCAACCGTTTGAAAGGAGAAATTATTCCGCAGGGCGCTAAGAACGAAGCATTACAAATTATAAGCGCAGTTCTGCTTACCCCCGAGAAAGTTACTATCAGCAACATCCCCGACATTGTAGACGTAAATCTGCTGATCGAATTACTGGGCGATATGGGTGTAAAGATTAACCGCACCAGTCGCGATACATGCGAATTCCAGGCCGATAACATCGATATTCCTTACCTCCAGAGCGCCGAGTTCAAAAAGAAATCAGGTCGCCTGCGCGGTTCTGTTATGATAGCCGGTCCACTGCTGGCCCGTTTCGGAAAAGCTTATATTCCTAAACCCGGTGGCGACAAAATCGGTCGCCGCAGGCTCGATACACACATCATCGGCTTTGAAAAACTGGGTGTAAAGTTCGTGTACGATAATGATGATAACTACTTCCGCCTGGAAACAGATGGTTTGAAAGGCACGTTTATGTTGCTGGATGAACCTTCTGTAACCGGTACCGCCAACATTCTGATGGCAGCGGTAATGGCCAGCGGTGCTACTACCATATATAACGCAGCCTGTGAACCTTATCTCCAGCAGTTGAGCAAAATGCTGAACCGCATGGGTGCCAAGATCAGTGGCGTTGGTTCCAACATGCTTATTATCGAAGGCGTTACCAGCCTTAAAGGCACCACGCACAGCATGCTGCCCGATATGATCGAGATCGGCTCCTTCATTGGTCTCGCTGCCATGACGCAGAGTGAGATCACCATTAAAAATGCGGGTATCGAGAACCTGGGTATCATTCCCGAAAAGTTCAGATCACTGGGCATACAAATGGAGTTCCGTGGCGACGATATTTATATCCCGCAGCAGGACATGTACGAAATCCAAACATTCATCGACGGTTCTATTCTCACTATTTCTGACCACCCATGGCCCGGCTTTACGCCCGACCTGCTGAGCATTGTGCTGGTAGTAGCCACGCAGGCGAAAGGTTCGGTGATGATCCACCAGAAGATGTTCGAAAGCCGCCTGTTTTTCGTGGATAAACTGATAGACATGGGCGCGCAGATCATTCTCTGCGATCCGCACCGCGCCGCTGTTATCGGTTTGGGCCGTCAGCATAAACTGCGCGGTATAACAATGTCGTCACCCGATATACGTGCCGGTGTTTCCCTGCTGATCGCTGCACTAAGCGCCGAAGGTAAGAGTACCATCTACAATATTGACCAGATTGACCGTGGGTATCAATATATCGATACCCGTCTTACTGCACTGGGCGCCGATATCAAACGTATCTAATAAAAATATTCTGATAGAAAAAGGAGAAGAGGCCAACAACCTTTTCTCCTTTTTTATTTTCTGCGTTATTTTTGCACGATGACAGCAGGAAAGATCATTATCATTACCGCCCCCTCCGGCGCAGGAAAAACCACCATCGTAAAGAAGTTACTGAGCGAAATGCCTGACCTGGCTTTTTCCGTATCCGCCGCTACCCGCGAAGCCCGCGCAGGGGAAGTGCATGGCCGGGACTACTACTTTCTTACCCCGGATGACTTTCAGCAAAAAATAGAAGCAAACGCATTTGCCGAGTACGAAATGGTGTATGCCGGCAAATACTACGGTACCCTCAGGAGCGAACTGGAACGTATCTGGTCTGCCGGAAAGGTGCCAATGGTGGATATAGACGTAAAAGGGGCGCTTTCCATTAAAGAAAAGTACCACGGTCATGCCCTTACGATATTTATACAGCCCCCTTCCATAGATGCGCTTCGTGAAAGACTGGGTGGCCGCGGTTCAGAAACCCAGGCATCCCTGGAAGAGCGGTTGGGTAAAGCCCGCTACGAACTGTCCTTTTCGCACGAGTTCGACTGGATTGTGGTGAACGAACACCTGGACGCGGCTTACAACGAGGTAAAGGATATCGTGGAAGGATTTCTGCGAAGCTAAACGTACGGTACATTTTTTGACTAACCGGCCGGATAGCGGCAAGGTTTTAAGGCTGCGTACAAATAACAAGAATCCTTTATCTTTGTTAGGATGGATATTTATACTATAATCTTATTAGCGGCCCTCATTTTACTTGCCGGCTTCTTTGCCGGTATGGAAACAGCCTTTGCCAACGTGAATAAACTGAGCATAGAACTGAAGAGAAAACAGGGACGTGCTACAGGTAAGATACTGGCCGGCTTCAATGAAAACCCCGCGAGAATACTGGCCACCAGCCTTATTGGTCTTACTATTTCCACGGTAATATACAGCATGCTGTTTGCCGGTTTGCTGGATCCTTTGTGGGATTATTTCATTCCGCAGCAGGATACGTCGCGGTTATTGCCTATCCTGTTGTTCATAGAAATTGTGGTGGCTACGCTCATCATCCTGTTTTTTGGCTTTTTTATCCCGCGCAGCGTATTCCGTTCCCGCCCCGAGGCATTGCTGAGCTTTTTCGCCCTGCCTATTTCCCTGCTTACCAAACCACTTTATATACTCGGCAACGTGCTGGTATCTATTTCAGAATGGATACTGAAGTACCTGTTTAATGTACGTATTGTTGAAAATAAGAGTTCCTTCGCACGCGTAGACGTAGAACATTACATCCGCCAGTCGCACCAGCATATGGGCGAAGGTCAGGACCTTAACACCGAATTATTCGAAAACGCGCTGTCGCTGGTACACGTTAAAATCCGCGGTTGCCTTATTCCCCGCAAGGAAATAGAAGCTCTGGACATTACGAGTCCGATTTCCGACGCACGGAAGAAGTTCATGGAAACTAAATTGTCTAAAATTATCATCTACGAACAAAACATCGACAGCATACTTGGTTATGTTCACCAGCTGGATATGTTTAAGAACCCGTCAGATATCCGTTCGGTGATCCATCCGATACTGGCGGTGCCTGAAACCATGAGCGCCATCGACCTGCTGAGTAAGTTTAACAAGGAAAGAAGAAGCATTGCCTGGGTAGTAGACGAATTTGGCGGTACAGCCGGTATTGTGACGATTGAAGACGTGCTGGAAGAGATATTCGGAGATATTAAAGACGAACACGACGTAGAAGAGTTTGTAGAGAAACAGATTGCTGAAAAAGAATACATTTTCTCCGGCAGGCTCGAACTCGATTACCTGAATGAGAAGTACGGATTCGATTTTCCGGAGGATGAAAGTGAAACTTTAAGCGGTTATATCATCACTCATCATGAAACAATCCCCAAGTTAAAGGAGCGGATTATCATCGATGACTACGAATTTGACGTGCTTAATGTCACTGATACACGTATCGAAATGGTGAAATTGAAGATTCTGAACTGATAAAACGCGTATGAAAGGCACATTTTTTTACTACGCCGAAAGGTATGGTACTAAATAAGCCCACAGCAGGTGAAAATGAAGGTGCGATAATGTTGCAGGTGATTTTATAGATCTTTTAGTGAAATACGGACCCATCCGCGACCGTCTTTTAGACTCAGTAGTTCAAGACGTTAGGGATATTATTTTTTAAGAATTAATTCAAATTATCATATTCTCAAAAGATTAGAGGTTTTCTAAAAAGTAGTAGTAATTTAACCTTCGGATTATTAATTCATCTATTTTTTTCTAACACTATGATTTGATTTTTGTTAAAAGGTTGTAAAAAACTTTGTTGTAACATTGATAATACAAGATTTCTTTCTATTTTTGTTTTAGAAATTTGAACGCTCTCTGACAGTAATGACTTACAGAAATTTAGCTTGCCAATTAAATGTGTAAGTGATTATTTAAGAAGCAATAAAGACATTCTCGAATTCAACTTTTTTGGGGTTAACAAACAATGGATGAAAGGCCGGCTCTTGATTCTTCTCGGGCTGGCTCTTTTTTTTGCCCTAACTCTTCCTTCCCCGTCTTTTCCTGAATCGGTTTTGCAATACAACTGTCCGCTTGTCTAATTTTCGGTGTTTCCGACTATTTCCTTTCTTTTTCCGTACATCTTCTTAGTTGCAATATATTGGTGTCCATCATCTATATTTGTGTCCTTTACTATCAGGAGAAACATGTTAAAGAAGTTATTCAGCAATAATGAGGATAAGGCCGAAATGTCGTTTTTTGATCACCTGGAGGCCCTTCGCTGGCATTTGGTTAGATCCGCTTTCGCAATTATAGCCTTGAGTATAGTAGGTTTTATTTATACCAAAGAGATATTGGACTACGTGGTGTTTGGCCCAACTAATGCCAACTTCCCTTCCTATCGCTGGTTGTGCAGTCTTAGCAATTTGCTGGGCATGGGCGATAAGCTGTGTATGTCGCCGGTGAAGTTCGACTTCCTGAACACCAAAATGACCGGTATGGTGATGTTGCAATTCAAAGTAGCCCTCATCGTTGGTGTTCTTGGTTCTCTGCCCTATATATTCTGGGAGTTCTGGCAATTTGTAAAGCCAGCCCTGAAAGAAAGAGAACTTAAAGGATCCAAAGGCATTATTTTCTGGGTATCCTCACAATTCTTCCTGGGTGTGGCTTTCAGCTATTTCCTGATAGCGCCTTTCACCATCAACTTCCTGGCTGGTTATAATGTAACTGACAAAGTAGAAAACAAATTCCTGTTCGACGATTACTTTGGTTTGCTGTCGCAGATAGTATTTGGTATGGGTATACTGTTCGAGTTGCCTGTACTGGTATATTTCCTCGCAAAACTCGGCGTACTGGGCCCCACCTTTATGCGCACCTACCGCCGCCACGCCATTGTGGTGTTGCTGGTACTGGCTGCGGTAATTACGCCGCCCGATGTGCTGGACCAATTACTTGTATTCATACCTTTGTACATGTTGTATGAGATCAGTATTATCATTTCTGCCAGGGTGTACCGCAAACGTGAGGAAGCAGAAGCAGAAGAGTGGTCGTAACAGCATTATCAACTAACAGATTTAACTGAACATTATATGGAACAAAATACTTTTGATCTGTCGTTACCAGTAGCTATCGGAAGTGATCATGCGGGATATGAATATAAAGAGGAGATCATTTCTTACCTGGAAGGGAAAGGCATAAAGATTAAAGATTTTGGAACAAATTCTCCCGACTCGGTAGATTACCCTGATTATGCTCACCCGGTGAGTGAAGCAGTGGAGAAGGGCGAAGTCGCATTTGGTATATTGGTTTGCGGAAGCGGCAATGGTGTGGCGATTACCGCCAACAAACACCAGGGTATACGTGCTGCTATTTGCTGGGGCGAAGAACTGGCCCGCCTGGCGCGCGGCCACAATAATGCCAATATTATCAGCATTCCCTCCCGCTTCGTAGACACTTCGGTGGCGCAACAAATGGTGGATACCTTTATGGCTACCCCATTCGAAGGTGGCCGCCATGCCAACAGGGTGAACAAGATCGCCTGCGCTTAACGTACCGCGGTTAGGGCCGTTAATACGGCAGTGAACAAGATATTTACCGGCAATAGGCAACTATTGCCGGTATGTTTTTGAACCGGTACTTATCTTTTTGAACCAACATCTCTGCATAATGAGAACATTTACCCTGTTAACTAGCCTGCTCGCTGCCAGCACCTGCGCTTGTGCGCAAACGCCCACGGCATCAAAGTCAGGCGCAGACACATACGGCAAAAGCATTACCGCTGCCGATCTTAAGAAACATCTGTACTTTATTGCCGGCGATAAAACCGAAGGCCGCGAAACCGCTACCAAAGGTCAGCGTGTAGCCGCAGCTTATATTGCCGCACATTTTAAGAAACTGGGCCTTAAACCCGGCGCCAATGGTCAATGGGAACAATACTTTTCCATGGTGCAGGATTCTGTTACTGCCAGTACGCTCAGCGTAGGCAAACAGACCTTTACTTTCGGTAAAGACTACCTGATCAGTGTACGCGACGCCAAGGACCAGGACGTGAAAAATGCACAGATCGTGTTTGCAGGATATGGCATCAGCACCGAAGGGTACGACGACTATAAAAACCTCGGCAACCTCGACGATAAAATCGTAGTGGTACTGGAAGCAGAGCCGATGGGTGAAGATGGTAATTACCTACTGAGCAAAAACAAACGCCCTTCTGCCTTCGCCGATGCCCGCGCAAAAGCGAGAACGGCTGGTGGTAAAGGTGCCCGTGCGATTTTTATTATATCGCCCCGCCTGGCCGATCCGGACGTATTAAAATACATGGCTCCCAGCATGTCTAAAACCCGGTTTTACATGAAGGAGAACCTCATGCAAACCATGGAATACATTCCTAATACTTACCTGGTTTCGCCTGCATTGGCAGAAGGAGTGTTCGGTAAAGCGGTGTTAGACAGTATGACGGCTTCCGTAAAAGGTAATCGTCCTTATACTTCCGCCACCAGCGGCCCTGTGAACCTTAGTCTCAAAAAAGGCACTATCGAAAATAAATCGAGCAACGTGCTGGGATATATGGAAGGCACCGATAAAAAGGACGAGATCATTTTTATTACGGCGCATTACGATCACCTGGGTAAACATGATGGTAAAATATTTTACGGAGCAGACGATGATGGTTCGGGCACCGTATCGGTAATGGAAATAGCTGAGGCGTTTACCAAGGCGAAAAAAGCCGGTAAAGGTCCCCGCCGGAGCATTGTATTTATGACCGTGAGCGGAGAGGAAAAAGGCTTACTCGGTTCTAAGTACTACACCGATAACCCAATTTACCCGCTGGCCAACACTGTTACCGATCTTAACATCGATATGATAGGCCGTATTGATCCCGAGCATCAGTCCGATTCTAACTATGTATACATCATAGGCGACGATAAACTTAGTTCCGACCTGCGCCCTATCAGCGAGCAGGCCAACAACAAGTACACAAACCTGAAGCTGGATTACCGTTACAACGATCCTAACGATCCTAACAGGTTTTACTACCGCTCAGACCATTACATGTTTGCGCAGCATAATATCCCGATCATCTTCTATTTTAACGGTGTACATGCCGACTACCACAAGGCAACCGATACCGTAGAAAAGATATCATACGGCATGCTGCAAAAACGCGCAAGGCTGGTGTATTATACCGCCTGGGAAATCGCTAACCGCGAAGAACGGATTAAGGTAGACAGGCACGAGAAATAAGCTATAAATTGATATTTGAACAGTCCCGCTTTTTAAGGAAGCGGGACTGTTTGTTTTTATCCCCAACCATTTAGGCCCAGAGTTTGTTCCTGTATACATAATCAATCCATCGTAACATGAAGACAATATTCCTGGGTGTTGCGCTAACCCTGATCGTATTTGTTGCCGGCTGCAGTACCAGCGGGCGCGTAGTAAACCGCGAACCGGCCGACGGTTTTTCGTTATCCCAATATAAGACCTTCAATTTTTTTGATGTGGAAACGAGTGGCGATTCTAGTATTTCGGGCAACTCATACCAGGAGGGGGTAACGTTGTTAAAGCGTGAAATTGCCCGCCAACTGACGCTGCATGGTTTACAGCAGGCCGCCAATCCCGATTTACAGGTAAATATTGGGCTGGTCGTAACCGAAAAGGTACAAACCCGTCAAACTGACTTTCGTACAGATGCGCCCCGTTACGTGGGCCAGCGAAACTACTCATGGAAGAGCGAAGATGTGGAAGTAGGCCGCTATAAAGAAGGTACCGCCACCGTACACCTGGTAGACCGTGTGCAGAACAAAATGGTATGGCGCGGTGTGGTGGAAGAGGTCGTGGCTTCCCGCAAAGCCAAACGGGAGGAACAGGTAACTGCCGCTATCGCTAATCTGTTTAAAGATATTAAATAGGATTACTGCTGTTGCAGTGTGCGACGCAACGGGGGCTTAATACTTATTCTGTTGTTGGAGCCAAAGATATATTTATAAAGACGTGGTACTCGTTCTGTAAATAGCCGCCCGAACATTTTCGCAACAGGCTTGTTAGAGTGTATACCGGGCAGTAGCGCCCGATTATTCCCAAAATCATCGGTATATATGAAGAACTATTTCTCTGCTTATTGGTGGGTATTTCTCCTGCGGGGTGTATTGGCCATCTTTTTTGGGCTGATGGCGTTGTTCTGGCCAGTGGTTACTTTCGCTACGCTCATTATTTTCATGGGCGCTTATCTTTTTATTGATGGCGTTTTTTCGGTGCTTGGTGCGATTGGTGCGCGTAAGTACAATGAAAACTGGTGGGTGATACTGCTATCCGGCATCTGCGGCATTATACTGGGCTTTCTCACGTTTACCAATCCGCTGGCGCTGGGCGAGTTCGTTATTTACATGGTGGCCTTCTGGGCTATTTTTGTGGGGTTGATGGAGATTATTGTGGCGATACGCCTCCGTAAAAAGATAGAAGGAGAAGGCTGGTACATCCTGGGTGGTATTATTTCTATAGTTTTCGGCGTATTGTTTCTGATCAACCCGATTGCGGCAGCAGTTACCCTCACCTGGATGTTTGGATTTTATGCAGTCGTAGCAGGAATTCTCTTAATATCTCTTGCCGTTCGCCTGCGCAAACACAACAGGAGCCTGCGGTAGCGAATAGTTCACAGATGATTTCATGATCCCGCCAGCAAATCGTAATTTTACACGCTTCGGAAAGAAGTTCTAACAATTACGATTTAACACCAAACCCGGGAATGAATCCAAACTACTTAAACGAGCTGAATGAAAGGCAGCGGGAAGCCGTAATGCACATTAACGGTCCCCTGATGATCGTGGCCGGCGCCGGCTCCGGCAAAACTAAAGTACTGACTATGCGTATTGCACACCTCATGAGGAACGGTGTAGACGCATTTAATATACTCTCACTTACCTTTACCAACAAGGCCGCCAAGGAAATGAAGGAAAGGGTGGAAAAGATCCTGGGCGGCAACGAAGCCCGTAACCTTTACATCGGTACCTTCCACTCCGTATTTGCCCGCCTGCTCCGCTCAGATGCCGATAAAATCGGTTATCCCCGCGACTTCACCATCTACGATGCGGACGATGCCAAAAGTGTGGTAAAAACGATTATCAACGAGTTGAACCTCGACGATAAACATTACAAACCCAACCTGATATACAACCGCATCTCCGCAGCCAAAAACAGCCTGATGAGCCCGGAGTCGTACCAGCACGATTATTATGTTACACAGGAAGACATGCGCGCAAACCGTCCTATGACGGGAAAGATTTACGACATGTACGCCAAACGCTGTTTTAAGAACGGTGCAATGGACTTTGATGACCTGTTGTACAAATTCCATATACTGCTTAAAACGGTGCCCGATGTACTGGCCAAGTACCAGCACAAGTTTAAGTACATCATGATCGATGAGTATCAGGATACCAACCCCGCACAGTACGAAATCATTAAACTGCTGGGTGCTGTTCACGAAAATATTTGCGTGGTGGGCGACGATGCGCAGAGTATTTACTCTTTCCGCGGTGCTACCATCAAAAACATCTTACAGTTCGAGAAAGATTATACAGATACGCACGTGGTGAAACTGGAGCAAAACTACCGTTGTACCAAAAGCATCCTGGGCGTAGCGAACGAAGTAATTTCGAAGAACAAAGGTCAGATAGAAAAGAAACTGTGGACGGATAACTCAGAAGGTGAAAAGATACGCCTGGTACGTACCATGACCGATAACGAAGAAGGTAAGTACGTTGCCGATACAGTGCAGGAACAAAAGCTGCGCAACCACTACGCCAACCGCGATTTCGCCGTATTATACCGCACCAACGCGCAAAGCCGGTCTATAGAGGAAAGCCTGCGCCGCCTGGCCATCCCTTACCGTATTTACGGTGGTATTTCATTTTACCAGCGTAAAGAGGTAAAAGACTTCCTGGCGTACCTGCGTATTGTGATGAATGCCCGCGATGAGGAAAGCCTCAAACGTATTATCAATTACCCTATTCGCGGTATTGGTAAAACGTCTATCGATCGCGCTATACTGGCCAGCAACGAACAAAACATTACGATGTGGGAAGTGCTGGAAAGGGCGAAAGAGTTTGGCTATAAAGGTGGTACCCTGGAAGCTATCGAGAACTTTGTGCTGATGATCCGCAGTTTCCGCTCGATGCTGGAAAAAAGCAATGCCTACGATGTAGCTGTACAGATCGGTAAAAGCACCAACATTGTAAAAGAACTGTTTAACGATAAAACGACGGAAGGTCTTGCCCGTTATGAAAACGTGCAGGAGTTGCTGAACTCCATAAAGGAATTCACTGAAACACCTACCGAAGATGGTGAACTGCTGGAAAAAACGCTGGGTACTTACCTCCAGCAAATTACGCTGCTTACCGATGCAGACAAGGGCAACGATGAAGACAGTGATGTAGTGAAACTGATGACCATTCACGCGGCAAAAGGCCTGGAGTTCCCGGTGGTATTTACTGTGGGAATGGAAGAAAGCCTGTTTCCAAGCGGTATGTCTATCAACTCCCGCGAAGACCTGGAAGAAGAACGCCGCCTGTTTTACGTGGCCGTTACCCGCGCCAAGTCTAAATTATGGCTTACTTACTCCAATAGCCGTTACCGTTTTGGACAACTGCAGCAAAATGAACCCAGCCGCTTCCTGGAAGAAGTGCCTGAGAAGTTTGTGGACCGTAGTTATGCCGGTGGTGGTGGTATGCGTAACAGCTTTGGCGGCAGTGGCGGAACTGGCAGAGGCGTTGGCGGTGGTGGCAATGTATTCGACCGTGTGCAGAAGAAAGCACCAGGTCAGGCGCAAACTGCTACACCATCGGGTCCGAGGCCTATGCCTAAACCCGCAGCAGCTGCATCTACCCACGTACCAACGGCCGGTTTTGCACCTGATGATCCGGCGACAATGGAGCCCGGTATGAAAGTGGAACACCAGAAGTTCGGTTTCGGTACCATTATGAACATGGAAGGCGCTTCCAACAACAGGATCGCCACCGTGGTATTCCCTAAGGGCGGCGGAGAAAAGAAGATCATGCTCAACTACGCTAAACTGCGTATTGTCAGAGACTAATGAACGAACAGGAATTACAGAAATTAAGGAATTATTGTGCATACCAGGAGCGCGCCCATTCAGAGGTGCGCTCCAAATGTTTTGACCTGGGCCTGAAGGGCGAACACGTCGACCAGCTGATCGCACAGCTGGTGGAAGAAAACTTCCTGAACGAAGAACGTTTCGCCATCGCCTTCGCCGGCGGCAAGTTCCGCATGAAGCAATGGGGGCGAAAGAAGATTACCCAGGAACTGAAGATGAAGCAGGTGTCGGTGTACTGTATCAAAAAGGCATTGCTGGAAATAGACGAGGATGATTATATGCAGGCGCTGCATAAGCTGGCGGAAAAGAAATACACCAGTTTGCGCGGCGACCAGCACCTGAAAAGGCAGTATAAAACCATGCAGTTCCTGCTACAACGTGGTTTTGAACAGGAACTGGTACGCGAAACTGTTGAACAGATCGCAAAATCAGGCGCTTAAAAGGGAAAATATTTAAATTTTTCTAAGCCCCTGCTCCGTAAATTTGTTGTTACCCCGCAAACAACGGGAAAAGAATATTAAGTATATGTCCGATCTTACCGTAAGTCTTATTCAGGCTAATCTCCACTGGGAAGATAAAGCAGCCAACCTGGCGATGTTTGATGCGAAGATAGATGCCATCAAAGAGCGTACTGAAGTCATTATTTTGCCGGAAATGTTTAGCACCGGTTTCAGCATGCAGCCCGAAAGGCTGGCCGAAACGATGGATGGCAGTGCCGTGCAGTGGATGAAGAAGAAGGCGAAGGAGAAGAACGTGATCATTACCGGTAGCCTGATCATCGAAGAAAACGGCGAATACCTGAACCGCCTGATCTGGATGCAACCCAACGGGGTATACGGCACCTACGATAAACGCCACCTGTTCGCTTTTGCAGATGAACATAACCATTACCAGCCGGGCGATAAACGCCTGATCGCACAGGTAAAGGGGTGGAAGATAAATCTCACGGTGTGTTACGACCTGCGTTTCCCGATATGGTCGCGCAACACCATGGGTGAAGACGGCACACCGGCATACGACCTGTTGATTAATGTAGCCAACTGGCCCGAAAGGCGTAATGTGCATTGGAAAACATTACTGCATGCCCGCGCTATCGAAAACCAGTGTTACGCTATTGGCGTAAACCGTGTAGGCGACGACGGCAACAATATTTACCACAGCGGCGATACCAGTTTGATAGACCCGCTCGGCGAAATTATATACCGCAAGGAACACGAAGAAGATGTATTTACCTACACCCTCTCGCGCAAGCACCTGGACGAAGTTCGCGGCAGGCTGCCTTTCCTCAAAGATGCGGACAAGTTTATGATCCTTTAGGAGAACGGGCCATGTATACATGGCCCGTTTTTTTTGGATAACCGGATATGTGAATGATCAACTTAACCAAACGTTATGCTGCAGGCTTACACCAACGGAAACATCGCCACTCCAAATGGATGGCTTAAAGATCACACCATTCTTACTGAATATGGCGAAGTAAAGGCAATTGTACCCAATGCAGAAGCACCTGCAGACGCTGTCGATCTTAACGGTCACTACATTGCGCCTGCCTTTATAGACATGCAGATCTACGGTGGCAATGGCCAGCTGTTTTCTTTATATCCCAGCGTACACTCGCTGGCGGCTGTATACGAATACAGCAAAAGTGGCGGTGCAGCTTACTTCATGGCCACCATACCTACCAGCTCGCCCGAACTGATGAGTGAGGCCATGCAGGCAGTAAAGGATTACTGGGCACAGGGCGGTCAGGGTTTGTTAGGTCTGCACCTCGAAGGCCCTTTTATGAACCCGGTTAAAAAGGGCGCGCACATCGAAGGTTTCATTAAATCGCCCACAACGGAAGATATTGACTGGATACTCGACGAAGGCCGGGACGTTGTAAAGATAATGACCCTCGCCCCGGAACGCTGCGATCCTGTACTGGTTAAACGGATGATGGATGCAGGTATTATCATTTCCGCAGGGCATAGCAATGCAACTTACGGAGAGGCTTATGCGGCATTTGAGTACGGTATTCCCGCTGCAACACATTTATTTAACGCCATGTCGCCTTTCCAGCACCGCGAGCCGGGCATGGTAGGTGCTATTTACGATCATCCGCGGGTGCTGGCAAGCGTGGTGGCCGACGGGGTGCATGTGGACTTTAACGCCATCCGCATCAGCAAAAAAATACTGGGCGATCGCCTGTTCCTGATTACCGATGCGGTGGAAGAGAACACACGCGGCACCTACCAATACCTGCGCCGCGGCGACCGCTTCGTTACGGAAAACGATGTGCTGGCGGGCTCCTGCCTCACGATGTTGCAGGCCGTGAAGAACTGCGTGGAAAAAGTGGGCATTGAGTTATCGGAAGCACTAAAAATGGCCAGCGAGTACCCGGCAAGGTTATTAAAGCGGGAAACCCCGCTGGGCGTAATCGCTCCCGGTTATGAGGCCGCTTTTGTGGTGTTGGACGAAGCGCTGGAGCTAAAACAATTGATCCTGCCCCAGTAACATTTCATAACTTCGCCACCTATGTCTACGCTTACCAGTTACATCCGGAACGATAAATACAAGAGCCTTTTTTACCTGTTGTGGTTCGTGCTCGGCGTTACCCAGGCCGCTTATACCGGCTTGCTGGACGATGAGGCCTACTATTGGGTATATAGCCGTCAGCTTAGCTGGGGCTATTTTGACCATCCGCCAATGGTGGCCCTGCTGATAAAGCTGGGTTACTCCGTGTTTCATAACGAACTGGGCGTAAGGATCGGTATGGTGATCTTGAACCTGCTCACCCTCATGCTCGTCGACCAGATGATAAGGCCAAAGAACAACCGCGTTTTTTACCTGATCATGGGCGGAATGGGTGCTATGCAGATAGGTGGTATGCTGGCCGTACCGGATGTACCGCTGATTTTCTTTGCCACACTTTACTTCTACATCTACAAACAGTTTCTCGAAAAACAGGACTGGCAAAATACCATACTACTGGGACTTAGCATGGCGCTTATGTTCTATAGTAAGTACCATGGCATATTACTGGTTTTCTTTACCGTGCTTTCCAATGTAAGCCTGCTTAAAGTGACCAAGTACTACATTGCCTGTGTCATCACCACCCTTCTTTTCCTGCCACATCTTTACTGGCAGTACGCGCATCACTTCCCCTCCATACAATATCACCTGGTAGAACGTAATGCGGAGCAGTATGACTTTAACTACACCGCGGAATATATCGTGAGCCAGATATTGGTATACGGGCCGGTTGTTGGATGGTTGTTACTCTATTATGCCTTTACCAGCCCGGTGATGCGTACTTTCGAACGTACTTTGAAGTTCTGCCTTACCGGTGTATTGGTGTTTTTCCTGATCAGTACCTTCAAAGGCCGGGTGGAAGCTAACTGGACCTCAATGATATTTACACCGCTGGTCATACTGGCGCATCAGTCCATAATCAGGAACCGCCGCAGCCTGAAGCCGCTGATATATACCTTGCCGGTGACTTTGTTGCTGGTATTTGTTTTCCGTGTATACATGGTTTGGGATTTTATTCCGGATATCCATGTACGGCCGGAGCTGCATCATAATAAAGAATGGGCACAGGCAATAAAGGCAAAAGCGGGCGACCGTCCCGTGGTATTCTTTAACAGCTACCAGGCGCCTTCCAAATACATGTTTTATGCGGGTGGCGAATCGTATAGCCTTAATAGTGTTACCAACCGCCGCAGCCAGTACAACTACTGGCATATGGAAGAGCCGTTGTATGGTCGCAGCGTGCTGCTGGCCGGTGGCTACCGGAAACTGTTCGGCGCCGCGCCCGATAGTCTGGAGGACAGTCACGGTAAATTGTATCTCGAAAATTATGATCGCTATAGCTCCTACTCGCTCATCCAGTTCGCATGGGCTGAAAATGAGATAGAAGCAGCGCCGGGTGCGGAGGTGCATTTCAGGTTAGGCGTAGAATCGGGGTATGACAGGCAGCCGCCCATGTTCGACGATAAGCCGGCTTACGTGGGGTATGCCATTACCGGTAAAGACAAATACCTGGATACAGTGCGCACCAACCTGCTTTTAAAGGATGCTTTGGGCAAAGATTCGATAGACCTGCAGGTGAAAATGCCGGTCGCGCCGGGCAAATACCGGTTAAAATACAGCATTTTTGTACCCGGTTTACCGCCAACACATAACAGTCAAACGGTAAAAGTTACCATAAAATAATCCCCAAGCCCGGCCGTTTTAGCCGGGCTTTTTTAATGCCTTACCCGCCCGCGTTAGCATAGTGGTTAGTCGGCTGTATTTCGCTATGGTACAGCCGTTGCGACGCTCCGTTCATCGCCGGTGCTGCTATGGGGCAGCAGCCATTATGTGTTCCTTTTTGCTAAATATTTCCTATTCCCTAAAAAAAGTTTCTTGCATCAACCCGTTGTAAAATCAAATATTAACATCTACTTTAGGAACTAATTCCATGTTATTACAAGATCGGCCTTAGTGAACTAGCAACCAGGGTTTTACCAGCGCATTAAAGAAAACAGAAACTGATTCCGTCGTTACCGGCAAAAAATGTTACCGGATGAATACTGATAAAATCCATCTCTCTACCTTATGGCAATACGTGTGTGAACAGAGCGACCAAAAAGCTTTCGAGGAACTATTTACCCTCTGTTATTCACGCCTGGTAAAGTTTGCCACCGAGTACCTGCAAAGCGCGGAAGCCGCCGAGGAGGTAGTGTCCGACGTGTTCATGAAACTGTGGACCGGGCGTAAACAGTTTACAGACATAGCATACATCGATAAATACCTGTTTACGGCCGTGCGTAACCAGGCCCTGAATCATTTACGCCAGTTTTCCAGTTACCGGGTGCTGCCGGCCGACGAAGCGGGCGAAGCCAACCTGGTAAATACTTTCGATCCCTGTACTGCTACGGAGTGGCGCGAACTGCTACTTCGCCTCGACGAAGCGGTAGAAATGCTGCCGCCAAAACGCCGTATGGTTTTCCGTCTTATTAAAGAAGAAGGCTTTAAACCAAAAGAAGTGGCTGAAATCCTCCACCTTTCTCCCCGCACCGTAGAAACCCAGTTATTTCAGGCGGTTAAGCAGTTGCACACCATCCTGGACCCGTACCTCTCGCAGTACCGGGAAAAGTCGCGCTCCCTGGATGCCTTATCTGTGGCTGGTTTGCTGGCGGTACTGCTGCCCGCGCTGACGCCATAATTCTTTCCTGAAATTTTTTTTCAATCCCAATACGTACACTCCACCCGTTTAGGTGTCTTTAGTATATAAGGGCGCCAATCGGGCCAATCCACGTTATGCTTATGCAAACAGACAGGTATATATGGCTATTATCAAAAAAGCTTTCGGGCGATATTTCTGCAGAAGAACTGCAGGAGCTGGAAGCTATTATGAAGGCCGACCCAAGTTTGACCAAAGGCCAGGAACTGATGCAGAAGTTCTGGAAAAATAAAGAAGATGCAGATGATCATGCACTTACCGCCCGCGCTTTCGACCGGCTGGTTTCTCAAATGAAACAAACCGACGAAAACAACTGGCCCGACACGGCGCCTTTTCCTAAAAGAAGACCTTTATCCCTTTATCTAAAAGTCGCTGCCGCAGTACTGGTACTGGTAGCGAGCGCATGGCTGATTTATTTCACCACGCTAAAAACCAGCGATCTTCGCTCGGCACGTAACCAGCGCGGTACCCGCTCGCTTATTAAACTGCCGGATGGTACAACTGTATGGCTAAATGCCGATAGTGAACTAAAGTATCCCCCCCGTTTTTCTGAAAACAGCCGCGATGTATACCTTAGCGGTGAAGCCTATTTCGATGTAGCTAAGGACGCTTCCCGGCCTTTTGTGGTACACACCGATCGTATGAATGTGAACGTACTCGGCACCATCTTTAACATTAAATCGTACCCTGGCGACGGGGCCTATGAAGCAACGCTGATCAGCGGTGAAGTGGAAGTTGTACTCGCCTCCCAGCCAGGTAAAAAGATACGCTTAAAACCCTCTGAAAAACTGATCGTACCCGCAAAAGATTCTTCTGCCATAGCGCAGTTAACCCCACCGGTTATCAGCGCACCAACCTATTATCCGCTGGAGGATAGTGCTATTATAGAAACCGCGTGGGTAGATAACAAGATGTTATTCCGCGATGAAACCTTTGCCAGCCTCGCTACAAGAATGGAGCGCTGGTACAATGTGACCATCCGTTTTGAAAATAAATCAGTGGAAGAACTCCGCTTTAGCGGCATATTTAAAAAGGAAACTTTAAACCAGGCATTACAGGCGTTACAGTTAACGGAGTCATTTAATTACCGGCAGGAAGAAGATACAATTATCATTTATTAAAGCTAAAACAAGCCATTATTAGAGAAGTAACAGATAAACAACCAAAATAAAAAACGGGAAATGTCAGCGCATTCCCCGCTTAACTAGCATTTAATGGAGGCCTTAGTTTTGAGCGACCGCGGCTTCCGATTTTTTACTACTAATTCTACGTAAGTTATGAAAAAAAAGCATCTGGTGCATGCTTTCGGACCGCCGCATGTGCTGCTAAAGGTATTCGTCGTTATGAAATTGACCTTTTTACTTATCCTCGTTTCTTTCCTTCACATTTCTGCAGCGGTACACTCGCAGGACAAGGTTTCTATGTCCTTCCAGTCGGCTGACATACGGAAAGTGCTGATGGCGATAGAAGCGCAAACAAAATATCACTTCCTTTTCAGCGAACGTAAGCTGCAGGCTGATAAAAAAGTAGACCTGAACGTGAAGGAGGAAGATGTGTTTAAAGTGCTGGAAACAGTGCTGCCAATGGCTAACCTGCAGTACAAATTACTGGAGGGTAACCTTATTGCCATTACCACTAAAGGCGACAACAACGAAAGTATCGCCGCCCTCGTGCGTAAAGACGCCCGTGGTTTGGTAACGGATACGGCCGGTTTCCCGCTGCCCGGTGTTACCATCGCGGTTAAGGAAAAGCCGAGTGTAGGTACGACTACTGATCTGAGTGGTAAATACATCCTGGACATCCCGGATGGGGCTACCACGCTTATTTTCAGCATGATCGGTTACGATAAGCAGGAAATAGTGATCAATGGCCGCGATGTAATTAACGTACAACTGGCTCCCGCCAGCAACCAGCTGGACGAAACGGTGATCGTAGGTTTTGGTAAACAGAAGAAAAGAGAAGTGGTAGGCGCGGTAACTACGATCAATCCAAAAGAACTGAAAGTGCCTTCCAGTAACTTAACTACGGCCCTGGCCGGACGTATGGCCGGCGTTATTGCCTACCAGCGCAGCGGCGAACCTGGTGCCGATAATGCGGACTTCTTTATCCGTGGCGTTACCACTTTCGGTTACAAAAAAGACCCGCTGATCCTGATCGATGGTATTGAATTAACCAGCACCGACCTGGCCCGTTTGCAGGTAGATGACATCGCCAGTTTTTCTATTTTGAAAGATGCGACTTCTACCGCACTGTACGGCGCCCGTGGCGCAAATGGTGTAATACTCGTTACCACGAAAGAAGGTAGCGAAGGCAAGGCAAAAGTATCTGTAAGGGTAGAAAATTCCTTATCTGCCCCCACTAAAAACGTTGAACTGGCCGACCCTATCACATACATGCGCTTAGGCAACGAAGCCGTACTTACCCGCGACCCGCTGGGCGTACTGCCTTACTCTGAAGCTAAAATCGACAATACGATAGCTGGTACCAATAAATACGTGTACCCGGCAACGGATTGGCGTAAAGAGCTGTTTAAGAACAACGCAAATAACCAGCGTGCGAACTTCAACGTATCGGGTGGTGGTAAAATAGCGCGTTATTACCTGGCCGCTACTTTTAACCAGGATAATGGCGTGTTGAAAGTAGATAAGCGTAACAACTTCAACAATAATATCAACTTAAAAACATACGCACTGCGTTCGAATGTAAACATCAACCTTACAAAAACCACCGAAGTAGGTGTGCGTTTGTACGGTACTTTCGATGATTATAACGGTCCGCTTAACGGGGGTACGCAAATGTATAACCGCGTCATGAACGCCAACCCGGTGTTGTTCCCTGCCTACTTCCCTGTGGATAGTGCGCACACCCATACCCAGCATATCATGTTCGGTAACTATGGTACCGGTAATTTTATTAATCCCTATGCCGATATGGTACGCGGGTATAGAGAGTATACCCGCTCCAATATCCTGGCGCAGTTCGAAGTAAAGCAGAACCTTGCTTTTATTACAGAAGGGTTATCGCTGCACGCAATGTTTAACACCACACGTACTTCGTTCTTCGATGTGTCGCGCTTTTACAATCCCTTCTGGTACCAGGTGGGGCTGTACGATAAATACGCCAATTCGTACGATCTGGTACAACTGAACCCCAATGGTGGTACAGAATACCTGAACTACGACGAAGGCCAGAAGGACATTAACGCTACTACCTATATTCAAACAACGGCGAACTATAACCGTACGTTTTTTGATAAACACAACGTAAGCGCTATGATGGTGTTCCTGATGAACAACCAGATTACCGCTAACGCCGGCAGCCTGCAATTGTCGCTACCTCACCGGAACATAGGTTTGTCGGGCCGTTACACTTACTCTTACGATAACCGTTACTTCGCCGAATTTGATTTTGGCTATAATGGTTCCGAAAGGTTTTATGAGGACAAGCGTTTTGGTTTCTTCCCATCTGTGGGCGGTGCCTGGCTGATATCTAACGAAAAATTCATGAAGCCTTACGAGCGTATCGTGCATAACCTTAAACTGCGCTATACTTATGGCCTGGTGGGTAACGATGCGATCGGTGCGCCGGAAGACCGCTTCTTCTATCTCTCTGATGTGAATATGAACGATCCGAGCCGTGCGTCGGTATTTGGTACGGATAATGGTTACGGCCGCAATGGCGTGTTCGTAAATCGCTACGGTAACAATAGTATCACCTGGGAAACTGCTACCAAAACTAACTGGGGCTTAGAGGTTGGCTTGTTCAATAATCTTAACATCTTACTGGACGTGTACTCCGAACATCGCCGCAACATCCTCATGACAAGGGCATCTATCCCGGTAACCATGGGTGTGCTGGCAAATGCGGACGTGAAAGCGAACATTGGCGAAGCAACCGGTAAAGGTCTGGACCTTTCGGTGGATTACAGCCATAACTTCTCCCGCCACTTCTGGGTACAGGCAAGGGGTAACTTCACCTATTCTACCAGCAAGTTTGAGGTGTATGAAGAGCCTGACTACGATGAGAAATATCTATCCCGCGTAGGCTCTCCGTTATCGCAGGTAAGAGGTTACATCGCCGAACGTTTGTTTGCAGATGATAAAGAAGTGCTTAACTCGCCTCAGCAAAGCTTTGGCGAATACGGCGCAGGTGATATCAAGTTTCATGATGTAAATGGGGATGGCATTATTTCTACCCGCGACATGGTAGCCATTGGTTATCCCACTACACCTGAAATCGTATACGGCTTTGGTCTTTCTACCGGTTATCGTCAGTTCGATATGTCGGCGTTTTTCCAGGGTCTGGCACGTGAATCTTTCTGGATAGATGCAAATGCAACAGCGCCGTTCGTAAACGATCGTGCTTTGCTGAAGGCCTATGCAGATGATCATTGGTCGGAAGATAACCGCAACCTGTACGCGTTGTGGCCACGCCTGAGCAACAGGGCTATTAACAACAATACGCAAAACAGTACCTGGTTTATGCGCAACGGTGCTTTCCTTCGTTTAAAAACAATGGAGATCGGTTACACTGTTCGTCCTGCCGCAGCTAAAAGAGCGAAGATCGAAAAGGCGCGTATTTATGCCAGCGGTATCAACCTGCTCTCCTTTAGCCGTTTTAAACTCTGGGATGTGGAAATGGGCGGTAATGGATTGGGTTATCCGGTACAACGCGTGATCAACTTAGGCGCACAAATTTCATTTTAACAATCAGCACTCATAGATATGCTAATAAGAAACGTTATGAAAAGACTCAGGCTATGGCTGGTACTGTTATGCTGGCCGGTGGCTTTTTCCTGCCATTACTTAGATATTGTGCCCGACAATGTGGCCACGGTGGACTATGTGTTCCGTATGCGTGCAAAGGCCGAGCAATACTTGTTTACACTATATAGCTATCAGCCCCGTTATACGGACGCTTATAACTACCATACCATACTGGGCGGCGACGAACTGTGGGCCAACGACTTTAACGTAAACCAGGTGAGGCCTGCCTGGCAAATAGCCCGTGGTTTCCAGAACATAGTAGACCCGTACAGCAACTACTGGGGCGGCTCTCAGGGCGGCCGTGGTATGTTTACCGCACTGCGCGATTGTAACACCTTTCTCGATAACATCGATAAGGTGCCGGATATGGACGAGTACGAGAAAACAAGGTGGAAAGCAGAGGCTAAATTCCTGAAGGCTTACTACCACTTCTTCCTGTTCCGGATGTATGGCCCTATTCCTTTAATTGAAAAGAATATTCCTATTTCTGCAGGTCCGGGCGAAGTGAAGATAGGGCAGGCTTCTGTAGATTCGTGCGTGAATTATATTGCGCATTTGCTGGACGAAGCAGCGGCTGATTTGCCTGATAAAATCCTGAATGATGCTACTGAAGCAGGCCGTGTTACAAAGGCCATTGCGCTAAGCGTAAAGGCACAA
This sequence comes from uncultured Chitinophaga sp., assembly GCF_902168175.1. Lineage (GTDB taxonomy): Bacteria > Bacteroidota > Bacteroidia > Chitinophagales > Chitinophagaceae > Chitinophaga. Next base: position 128,485 of record NZ_CABHOU010000095.1, read on the forward strand.
CTGCTCATTACCGCCGCCAGCCCGTTGTTTAACGGTAATACCGATTATGCGGATTTCGAGAATAAGAAAGGTGAAAAACTTTTCCCTCTTCAGTATGATGCTACTAAATGGGAACGTGCTGCACTGGCCTGCAAAGCAGCTATTGACCAGTGCCATGAAGCCGGATTTAAGATTTACTATTATAATCCAGCCTTCCTGCCATTTATCGTTTCCGAACAAACAAAAACAGAAATGAGTGTGCGCAGTGCCTTGTGTGAAAAATGGAACACAGAAATAATATGGGCAAGCACTAATAACACCGTATCTACTTTGCAGTTGGAAGGTCTTCCCAAGCTGTACAACAGCGATAAACAATCTGGTACCATGGGGAGCTTCGGTGTGCCCTTGAAAGTAGTAGAGCAGTTTTATACAAAGAATGGTGTACCTATCGATGAAGATGTTACCTGGGATTACAATAACCGTTACAGCTTACGTACTGGCACGAATGCAGACAGGCTCACTATTAAACCCGCCTATGTAACCGCGGCCCTCAACTTTGATCGCGAAACCCGCTTTTATGCCGACTTAGGCTTTGATGGTGGCAGATGGTTTGGTCAGGGCCGTTTCTCCGATTCGGACAATGTATACGTAGAAGCTAAACTGGGACAAATAGCCAATAACCACGCATGGGCATATTCGATGACAGGTTACTGGCCTAAAAAACTGGTGAACCCTTCAACAGTGTCCAGCGCTACCGAAGTAACTGTAAGGACTTATCCATGGCCGCTCATCCGCCTGGCCGATCTTTACCTGATGTACTCCGAAGCCCTCAATGAAAGTGAAGGCCCGGGTGCAGAAGCCTATAAATGGATCAACCTGGTGCGTACCCGTGCGGGACTTAAATCTGTAGAAGAATCCTGGACCACTTATTCCTCCAATCCTACTGCCTACACTACCAGAGATGGTTTCCGGAAAATTATTCACCGCGAACGCCTGATAGAAATGGCTTTCGAAGGTGGCCGTTTCTGGGATTTACGTCGCTGGAAAGAAGCAGAAGCGGTAATGAACGAACCGGTGAGAGGTTGGAACTATACAGGTAAAACGGCGGATGTGTATTATCAGCCACGTTTGTTGTATAACCAATCATTCCGCAAACGTGATTACCTGTGGCCTGTAAGAGAAAACGATTTGATTGTAAACAACCTGCTGGTGCAAAGCCCGGGCTGGTAATCCTATTGTTCAAGTTTAATTTTTAGCAAGATGCGATCAAGATATTTTTTATTTCTCCTGATGGCTTTACTTTTTGCCTGTAAGGAAGAAACAATAGAGCCGCTTAACGAAGGCGGGAAAACGCCGCAGGTGGTAAGTGATGTAAAGGTCGAGAACCTGGCCGGTAAGGCTAAACTCACCTATTCACTTCCTAAAGATCCAAGCCTGTTTTATGTAAAGGCCGAGTATGAAATAAGAAAGGGTAAAAAGATGGAAGTAATAGCCACCTATTACAACAACACCCTTACACTCGAAGGCTTTGGCGATACAGAAGAAAGGGAAGTGAAACTCTATTCTGTAAGTCGTTCGGAAACAAGGTCGGCCCCGGTTACCGTAAAGGTAAAACCACTGGCCCCACCGGTAGTAAACGCTTTTACATCGCTTAATTTTTATGCGGACTTCGGCGGTATTTCTGTTGATTTTGTAAATGCCGATTCGGCAAATATCGTAGTGGGCATCTTAACGAAAGATAATGTAGGTGATATACTGGCTGCCGATATGTATTACACGTCGCAGAAAAAAGGCACCTTTTCTGTACGCGGCTTCAACGCCCAGCCACGTTTATTCGGTTTATATGTTCGCGACCGCTGGAGCAACCACTCCGATACGGTATGGAAGGAGATAACACCCATGTTCGAACAAAAACTGGATAAGAAACTGTTTAAACCGTTAAAGCTGCCTACCGACGCAAACCTGCATAGCAATATGGCGATGAGTAACCTCTGGAACGATGTGATAGTAGGTGGCTCCAGCAGCAACAGTTCCTGGCTCCGTACCGCAAATGGGTCTGGTGTGCCACACTGGTTTACTTTTGACCTGGGTGTTAATGCAAAACTGAGCCGCTTCCACTATGTACCCAGGGGCGCTATCGACGAGTTAAACCTGCTGTACGCTGCCGGTGATCCGTACCTGTTCGAAATATGGGGCAGTAACGAACCTGCAATAGATGGCAGCTTCAACGGGTGGACCAAACTCGCGGAATGCCAGAACGTGAAACCTTCGGGCCTGCCTATTGGTACCAACTCTAACGATGACATACTGGCCGCACAGGCAGGGCACGAATTTAAAATGCCGCTGGATGTTCCCGCTGTTCGTTACATCCGTATCAAAATGTTGCAAACATGGGGTAACTCGGATTATATGTGGATGGCGGAAGCTACGCTGTACGGAGAAGTTAAGTAAACTTAAAAACGTAAAAGATGAAATGGATAACATATATCGCTATACTACTGGTAACAGCTGTTGCCTGTAATAAAACGGATGAGGACTATCGGGATTTCGCCCCCGGAGGAGAGATAGTATATGCAGGCAAACCGGATTCACTGAAGGTGTTTCCTGGTAAAAAACGCATCCAGTTACGCTGGCTGCTTACCAGCGATGCTTCTATCACCACCAGCCGTATTTACTGGAACCGCGGAAGAGATTCCGCAGAGGTATTTATAAAACGCACCGCTGGTGTGGATACGGTAACCGTGATGCTCGACAATATGGCGGAAGGCCCTTACACCTTTACTGTATACAACTACAATAACCTGAAAAACCGATCTATCAAAACGGAAATAAACGGCGATGTATACGGCGCATTTTATGAAAGCACGTTACTGAACCGTTTACTGAAAACAAAAACGAAGGTGGGCACTACATTAAAATTGGACTGGCAGGATGCAGACCCCCGTGCAATAGGTGTGGAGCTGTTTTACAAAGACCTGGACGGGGCCGATAAAACATGGTATGTGCCGGTCGCGGAAAAAACGACGATACTGGATATTATCCCCTTGAATAATACCCTGGATTATCATACTTTGTATAAGCCACAGGCTGTCGCCATCGATACTTTCAGATCGGCTAAGGTCACTGTTAACTTTTAATTGTAAGATATCATTGCAACGCAGAAAATTCATATCCGCTTCATTCCTCGGCGCTGCGGCGCTCACCATTAAAGTGCCCGCATTTGCCGGTCATGCAGGCGCTGCAGAAGTAATTAACGCAGGCATCGGCGGTAACAATACCGCCGACCTGCTTAAACGTATGCAGAAAGACTGTCTTGATCATAAACCCTCGCTCACGGTGCTGATGTGCGGCACCAATGATATGAACAGCATGAAGTATATACCGCTGCAGCAGTATAAACAAAACATGGCACAGATCATTACGGCTGTTAAAAGCACGGGGAGCCAGGTGGTGGTCATGACCATCCTGCCTTTTATCGAAGAGTATTTGTTTACCCGGCACCCCCCGGCGCATTATGGTGATGATGGGCCTATGGGCCGCAGGGCGCAGGTGAACGAAACGATCAAAGCGTTGGCCGCTGAGCATAAAACCTACCTGCTCGACCTCGGCGCTATTTTCGACCGTATAGGCAACGTTGGTAAAAACAGCGACAGTCTTATTATGAACGAGGCTAACAGTCAAAAAACGGATGGCGTTCATCCCACCTCAACGGGTTACCGCTTTATTTCGCTGGCTGTATACGACTTCATCAAATACAATAAACTCAAAACAGGTAAGATCGTCTGTTTTGGAGATAGTATTACCAATGGTGGCGGCGGCAACGCCAGTTACCCGGCTCACCTTAAAAAGTTGCTGGAAGGGTAAGCTATTTATGCATAGAAAACTGAGTGTGAAAGTCCGTCACTGCTGTATGCAGTGGCGGATATTTTTTTAGGGCGATGACATAAATAAAATCGGCCGGGAGAGTATCCCGGCCGATATATTAAAAGCTTGTGTAGTTACTATTTAAACGCGTTCCATCCCTGCGCCGTAATCGGGTGCTGATTGCCGCCGCGGGTAATGATGTTCACGCCTTTTTCCATCTCCTGCATGTAACCAATTACACTGATCTCTTCGGACAGTGTCAGTTTATCATAGTCCTCCTGTTTGATCGTGAACAGCAGTTCGTAATCTTCGCCGCCACTTAATGCGCAGGCGGTTGGGTCTAAACCGAACTGCATGCCCATCATTTTAGCATCGCTGTGGATGGGCAGCTTTTCTTCGTACAGTACTGCGCCCAGCTGGCTTTGTTTGCAGATGTGCAGTATTTCCGAGCTGAGGCCGTCGCTTACGTCCATCATGGCGGTGGGCACCACTTCTTTTTCGGCCAGGTACTGGATAATATCCAGGCGGGCTTCTGGTTTAAGCTGGCGGCCAATAATATAAGTCTGGTTTTCGAGATCGGGCTGCACTTTTGGATTTTCGAGGAATATCTGCTTCTCTCTTTCCAGGATGGTGAGGCCCAGGTAGGCGCCGCCCAGGTCGCCGCTCACACATATAAGATCGCCTTTTTGTGCGGTAGATCGTTTTACGAACTTATCAGGAGCTACTTCGCCAACAGCCGTTACGCTGATGAAGAAACCTTTCTGTGACGAACTGGTGTCGCCGCCGATAAGATCTACTTTGTAACGCTCGCAGGCGGCATATACACCTTCATAAAATTCGTCCAGCGCTTCCAGGGAAAAGCGGTTGGAGAAGGCTATGCTAACGGTGATGTGTGTAGGAACAGCGTTCATGGCGCAGATGTCGGAGAGGTTTACCACCACTGACTTGTAACCCAGGTGTTTAAGCGGGGTGTACATCAGGTCAAAGTGGATATTTTCTACCAGCACATCCGTACTAATAACGGTTTGTTTGCCAAAGTGGTCGATCACGGCGGCATCGTCGCCCACACCCAGTACGGTGCTGGCGTTATGGATCTCGATATTACGGGTGAGATGGTCGATGAGGCCAAACTCGCCTAATGATTCTATTTCAGTTCTTTCTTCCATGATAAAATGGTTCAGTAACGGTGACGAATAACCAGGCCGCCATTGTTGCTGCGGCCGGCTGCGGTGTATACGATACGGTTACCCGTTGTTGATCACGTTTAATAGATCGGCGTGAATGTGACCATTGGTGGCCAGCACTTTACGCTGAAAAGGATTATAAGGATTACCCCCGAAGTCGGTAACCGTTCCTCCTGCTTCCTTCACGATCAGCGCTCCGGCGGCACTGTCCCAGGCGTTGAGGTTATGTTCCCAGAAACCATCGAACCTGCCTGCTGCTACCCAGCAAAGGTCGATGGCGGCAGAACCTAAGCGGCGTACGGGCAGGCCTTCCTTCACAAAGCGGGCGAACACCTGCATCGGGTCGTTAGGCATATCTTCCCAGTTATAAGGAAAACCGGTAACCAGGCAGGCCTTCGCCATATCGGTTTTCTTTGACACGGAAATTTTCTGGTCGTTTAACGTAGCGCCAAAACCTTTCTGGGCAAAGAAGAACTCGTTAATAATTGGATTGTAAACAGCGCCAAGTATCATTTCCCCATCCTGCTCCACACCTATGGATACGCAGCAAAGAGGGATGTTATGAGCGAAATTCACCGTTCCATCTATCGGGTCGATGATCCATTTGATAGTGGAATCTGTTTTCAGGTCGCCCGCCTCTTCGCTCAGGATGTAATGATCGGGGTAGTCTTCCCGGATAGCTGCAATGATGGCTTCTTCGGCTTTTTTATCGGCCTCTGTAACCAGGTCGTTGGTAGTACTTTTGCTGGAAATTTCGAACGTTCCGTTAAAATATTCCTTTAAAACTTTTGCACCGGCTTGTGTAGCTTTGAGTAACGTTGCTTTTAACATGCAGCAAAGGTAATGGGATTTTGGAAAATCCTGCCCGGGTCGTTTATACGAAAAGGCCATTGCCGGAGGGTATAAATGAACTATTTTTGCATTTCAAACATAAGAGGGAAAGTTAATGGCCATTATTGGTAATCTGATATCACGTTCACTTCGCATACGCAAGCAGTTCACATTCAAACTGGGTACCCCCCGCCAATACCAGATGCAGACACTGCACCGCCTGCTGGAGAAAGCTAAACATACACAGTTCGGGGAGCACTACCGCTACCAGGATATCCTGAACAGCCCTAACTGGGTTGCGCAGTATCGTAACCGCATCCCGGTGCACAACTATAATAAGATGCACGCCGAATGGTGGCATAAGTGCCTCGAAGGGGAAGCAAATGTAAGCTGGCCGGAAAAAGTGAAGTACTTCGCATTGAGTTCCGGTACCTCCGAGTCGGCGAGTAAACATATACCTGTTACCCGCGCGATGCTTAAAACGGTGAAAAAGGTAGGGGTAAAACAGCTATACTCGATGGCTAACTTCAACGTACCGCCTAAATCTTTCGAAAAAGGTATCCTCATGCTGGGCGGCACTACCTCCTTGTACGAGAAAGGCGATTACTACGAGGGCGATATGAGCGGCATCCAGGCAAAGAACATTCCTAAATGGTTCCGCCGTTTCTATAAACCAGGCGGTAATATCTCTAAAAAACCAAACTGGGAACAACGTATTAAGCTGATCGTGCGGAAAGCCCCGCAATGGGATGTAGGCACGGTGTGTGGTGTTCCTGCCTGGGTACAGATCGTACTGGAAGAAATTATCAAGTATCACAACGTAAAGAACATACACGAAATATGGCCTAACCTGGCTATCTATATCCATGGCGGCGTATCGTTCGAGCCATACCGCGATAGTTTCCAGAAGCTGCTGGGCAAACCCATCACCTTTATAGAAACTTACATGGCCTCCGAAGGTTCCTTCGGTTTCCAGGCCCGCCCTGGTGTAAAGGGAATCAAACTGGTGCTGAATGCCGGTATTTTCTACGAATTCGTTCCCTTCAACGAAGAAAACTTCGATGCCGACGGTGAGGTGAAACCGAACCCTAAGTCGTATATGGTGCATGAGGTGGTGGAAGACCAGGAGTACGCCGTAATGTTATCTACCTGCGCAGGCGCATGGCGTTATATTATTGGCGATGTGGTGAAATTCACTTCTGTGAAGGAACATGAGATCGTGATCGTAGGCCGTACCAAACAGTTCCTGAGCCTCTGCGGCGAGCATATGAGCGTGGATAATATGAACAAGGCTATCGATACGGTGCAGAAGAAGATGGGGATCACTATCCGTGAATTTACCGTGGCCGGCTTCAGTTACGAAAACCTGTTCGCCCACCGCTGGTACATCGGCACTGATGCAACAGATGCGGACGCGGCACAGATCAGGGAAATTATCGATCAAACGCTCAGTGAAGTAAATGACGATTACGCGGTGGAAAGAACTGCCGCGCTTAAAGAAATATTTGTGGAGGTAATGCCCAACGACGTATTCATCGACTACATGCGCCATAAAGGCAAAGAAGGTGCGATGAATAAATTCCCCCGTGTACTGAAAGGCGATAAGCTGAAAGACTGGGAGAAATTCGTAGCAGGGGTGAAACATAAAATGTAAAAGCGGCAGATTCTTCGCATGTATTCAGCCATAATAAAAGGATTGGCGCTTGGCGTTGTATTATCCGTATCCGTAGGACCGGTAATATTCGCCATTATCAAATACAGCCTAAACAATGGGTTTAAGGCTGGTATTAGCTTTGCGCTGGGCGTAAGTATGAGCGATATACTGTTCGTACTGGCCGGCAACATAGCCAGTTCTTTTATTTCAGGGATGGAACAGTATAACCGCAGCATCGGTTTCGGTGGCGGCGTCCTGCTTATTGGTATGGGACTTTACGGGCTGCTCTTCAAAAAGGTAAAAATCGTTACCGGCGACGAGCGCCCCGAAATGTTCCGTACCAGCGATTACGCTAAAATCTGGACCGCCGGCTTCCTGATGAATACCCTTAATCCCGGTGTTATCCTCTTCTGGCTCCCCGTAACCATCGCCAATATCGGCGAAACCTTCAGTCACCGCTTAGTCCTTTACGGCACCGCCCTCGGCATGGTGTTATCCTTCGATATCCTCAAAGTATTTATTGCCGATAAAATCAGGCACAAACTCACCCTCACCACCGTAGGATGGCTTAATCGTATTGCCGCCGTTTGTATGATTATTTTCGGACTGGTACTGTTCTTAAGGTCGGCGTTTAACATGGAGTTTGGAAGCCACTGATCCCTATTCTTCGTTTTTCAGTTCCTCGTAATACTCTTTCAGCATCGCCCCGTACAGGTTCTTGCCGTACGGCACCTTCAGGCGTACTCTTGCCGCTTCCCGCTGCGCAAGATCTGCATAACGCTCTTTTACCACCTGATTCGCGATCTTAAACGTGTACTCATTATCCAACTGCTTATCAGTACCTTTCTTTTCCCGCGCCCCGATCTTTTTACAGATCACCGCTTTGCCATTATAATTCTTGACTGTCAACTGGTTAGCGATCGTTCCTGATAACGCTAACAACATAACATTGGTAGAAATTGCCATAATCGAACATTCTTTAAGTAAACATGCCGGATCCTTGCAGGATCCTTTATGCGTATAACGTATATCTAAGGTTCATTGTTCGTTGATACTAGGTTTATTCTAGGTTATTAAGCCTAGGATGAACCTAGAATGAACCTAGGATGAGCCTAGGATGAACCTAGGATGAGGCAAGGATCCTGCAACTATCCTGCTTGGAGGGGCTTGTCCTGCTATAGGTTTACACCTGTTGTTAGGAAATACTGAATTTGGTTTACAAAGATCTTGATTGTCCTGAAGCCGGTTTACAGGTTTCAGGAATAGTCCTGTTTGAGGTTGACACCTCTTTTTGGAGGTGCTTTCCAGTGTTTTTTGAGTATTGGTCTTGTCCTGCTATAGGTTTACTACGGATACATTTGACATCGTTACAAGGAAATCCCGTTTTTGGGAGCAGCCTGCTACAAAACAGGTAAACCACCGTCAGAAGATGATGTTGAATAAACTGCTGGACGGTTTTCATGGTAAGCTTACCTCCTCAAAGTGGGCGGTGATCACTAAAACATCACAGGATACGGCTGTACGGGATATCCACGATTTGATAGAGCGCGGTTTGCTTGTGAAAGAAGAGGGAGGTGGAAGAAGTACAAGCTATAGATTGGTCGTGGAGTAGCCATCTGAAGCATTAAGTATGCCCCGGCGGTGTATATACCGCGCAGGCTGCATTGCCCAATGTTGTTCCCCCGCTGAAGTGTGCGACGCAACGGCGGCCCGATAGTACCACCACGGCCGGGTACCAAAAAAAAGACCGGCTAAGTAGCCGGTCTCTATAGTTATTTGATTGTCCATGTTTCGTTGCCCGCAAGCAGTTTGTCGAGATTACCGGGGCCGCGTTTGCTGAGCGCATCGTCCAACTGGGCCACCATGATATCTTCGTAGGTGGGGCGGAACGCCTGGTAAAATACGCCGAACGGACGCGGAAGGTGACCTTCAATACGCGGATCGTCGAACATGCGGGTGAGTATCTGGGCTTTGTAGAAATCGTGTTCATCGTGTATCCAGAGGTCGGCGGCGGTATGTACACCGTCGTTCAGGTCAACTACCACCGGGCGGAGGCCGTCCAGTTTAATGCCTTTATCCTTGGCTGCGCCGAAGATCAGGGGCTGGCCCTGCTCCACGAATACGGTTTCCATGGGTTTGCTGCTCTTCTCGGTAAATACCTCGAAAGCACCATCGTTAAAGATGTTACAGTTCTGGTAGATTTCCAGGAAGGAAGCGCCTTTGTGGGCATGGCTGCGTTTCAGCAACTCCTGCAGGTGTTTGGGATCGCGGTCCATACTGCGGGCAATAAAGGTGGCATCCGCACCCAGGGCCAGGGCCAGTGGGTTAAAAGGATGGTCGATGCTGCCGAAAGGAGTCGATTTGGTTACCTTATTAATCTCTGAAGTGGGTGAATACTGGCCTTTGGTCAAACCATAAATCTGGTTGTTGAACAACATGATATTGATATCGAAGTTGCGGCGCAGCAGGTGTATAGTGTGGTTACCACCGATCGAAAGGCTGTCGCCGTCGCCGGTTACCACCCAAACGCTCAGTTCAGGACGGGCAGCTTTCAGACCCGAGGCTATCGCGGTAGCGCGGCCGTGGATCGAGTGCATGCCGTAAGTATTCATATAATAAGGGAAACGGGAAGAACAACCGATTCCAGAAACGATTACAATATTCTCTTTAGGGATCCCCAGGCCTGGCATGATCGTTTGCACCTGTTTCAATATGGAATAGTCCCCGCAGCCCGGGCACCAGCGAACTTCCTGGTCCGTGGCGAAATCCTTGGCCGTTAACGGTTGCGGAGTAACAGTAGCTGTTGACATTTTATCGTGTTTATATATAGATTTGATACAAAGTTACGAATTCCCCCATCAACGCCTACGGCAGCCGGTGGATAACGGAACGCGCAACAAAAACCTGACATACAGGCAACAATTGAGATGGTCGTAACAAAATAAGAGGACAAATATAGTGATGCTGCTTATTATCGCAATACTTTAATTGGTGCCCTGTAATTCTTCCCAATACTCTGCCGCCCGCCTGGTGTGCGGAATAACGATCGTGCCGCCCACAATATTCGCCACGGCAAATATCTCGTACATCTCATCGGTCGTTACCCCTTCTTCGTGTGCTTTACCCAGGTGATACTTGATGCAATCGTCGCAACGTAATACCATCGAAGCCACTAAACCCAGCATTTCCTTCGTTTTTGTACTCAACGCGCCCTCTGCATAAGTATTCGTATCCAGGTTAAACAGGCGGTTGATCACTTTATTCTGCTTGCCGAGGATCACCTCGTTCATTTTCTCCCTATAGTCGTTAAACTCCTTTACCAACTCACTCATAAAAGATGATATTTCTCGCTTAAATTAAACAAAAACCGGTGTTTCGCCGGTAATGAGCAAATATACTATTAATCTACCAGTTTGGTAGGATAAATTACTTCACCGCCGCGGCCATAAAGTCCTTCAATCCCAGTACTATCCTGGCGGCCATCTGTTTCCTGAAGTCGGGGTCCAGCACCAGCATTTCGTCGGAAGGGTTACTCAGGAACAATGTTTCTACCAGTACGTTCGGGTATTCGGTAGGCACATTCAGCGCAAAGTTGAAGTTGCCCACGTTGCCGTATTCCTTTAAACCCAGCTCCAGCATCCGTTTATAGATGGCAGTGCTTAAGGGGCGGAACCCGATGTGTTTATAGAAGGTGCTGGTGCCCTGTACATCCAGCGGATTGCCTGCAGAATTCAGGTGAATGCTTACCAGCAGGTCGGGATCGCGTTCGCGGTTGTTGAGTATGCGGTAAGTATTGTCTACGTAGGAATCGGTCATACGGGTCATGATCACCTTCACGCCTTCATCTACGAGCTGGTTCTGTAATTCCCTGGCAATCAGTAAGGTTAGTTCTTTTTCGTACACACCGGTAGGGCCCATGGCACCCGGGTTACTGCCGCCGTGGCCGGCGTCCACTGTAATCGTTAGTCCGCGCAGGCTGGGCGTTGGAGGCTGGCGTTTTACGCGTACTACCAGGTTGGTACCGTTATAATAGATTTTGTATCCCCAGTGCTGCTGATGCACAAGGTCTATCGTTACCCTGAATATATCGTCCGACACCTGCTCGTAATAAGCGTTTTTGATCTCCTTTACATTTTGCAACTGTGTGATCCAGTTGGTGTTGGCCGTGGCGCCGAAAATATCGAGTACAATGCGGCCCGGATTGATTTGCTGTATACTGCGGTAAGGCAGTTTGGCAGCCAGGCCGATGCTCACATAGTCATATTTATCATCCCCCCAAACCCTCCAGGAGCTGGTAAGCGAAGAGGGCGGAAAGGTGCCTGCAGGCATAATAGCAGTTTGACCGGCGGGGATGTAAGCAGTCAGGTTCTTGGCCAGCTGTACCCGGTACTCGTTCCCGATTTTGCCGGATACATTCAGCAATACCGCCGTGTCCAATACCTGCATACGCGCGCCGCCCAGGCGATCGTCGCCAAGTCCGAACTCCAGGTACGGCATATCGCCTGTCGTTTTTATCACCAGCGGGCCGGAGGGTGCCATAGAGAAAATGGCATTCGTTACCCGGTTGGTTTCCTGGGCATCTTTCTTCAGTGTTACCCGTAAACCGGTGCCCGTAATCAGCGGGTCGTTGGGTTTTACGGTGTACGTGCCCTGGTAAATACCCGGTATGGGTGCCTGCGGCATTTCGTACAACAGGGTTTCGCCTACCCGGGCAACACCGCCGGGCATGGCTTTTACCCGGAAGCGGATGATGTCGCCAGGTTGTACCATCAGGTTGCCCTCCGGAAAGGTTTCAACGGAGGCAATGCTGAAGGTGGTTACCGGCTGCGGTTTTTCGGGCAGGGAATAAGTGAAACTGATATTTCTTTCTGCAGTTTTTCCGTCGGTGTTGATCGTTTTTAAGCGATAGGTGTTAGTGCCTTCGCGAAGATTTACCGGTAGGGCAAAGGCGCCGGTAGGGTACACCACTGCGGTACTGTCGTTAATGGTAAGCGTACATCCTTTGCAGGTGCTGCCTACCAGGAACTGGCGTGGAGCCGTAACAGCGTTATTGTCTTTGGACGGTTGGTTTAATCGTATAAATGTCCTGGTTTCCTGGGCGTTAACCTGGTTGGTAATAAGAGCCAGTAACAGCAGGCATCCTGTCGTTTTCATCATGAGTCTGTAATTCTGATGGTCTAAAAATAACCGTGAGCTGCGTGTTTTCCAATGGTTAATACTTGGGTGGCAACAAGTTATGAAAATAGCGAAGCGTTGCGTCTATAACACGCAACGCTTCTTTCATATTGTTGTTGACCAGTTAGAAGCTGTATTTATTATCTGCCAGCATTTTGCCGGCTATGCGGCGGCGGGCGTCTTTTGTGTTGAACGGTTCTGTTTTAGTGAAACGTTTGATACCCAGCAACATCATACGCTGCTCGTCACCTTCTGCAAATCCGTTAATGGCGTCTTTACCGGATTTATGAATGCGGTCGGCCGCATCGGTGATGTAGGTACGAACAATGTCGGTGTGCAGCGCCGTGGCAGCAGCACCTTTCTGTTCGTGCAGTTTAATGAGGCGGAGTAAAGCGCTTTCGGCTACAAATGTTTCGATGGCCATATCAGCAATGTTCATCAGTATTTCCTGTTCGCTTTCCAGTTTCATGGCCAGCTTTTGTGCGGCAGCACCTGCAGCCAGCAATATTGCTTTTTTGAAGCTGACAATCAGTTTCAGCTCTTTCGCAAACTCACCTTCGTCGTCGTTACCAAAATCAGGAATGCTCATCAGCTCCTTCATCACGTTCATGGCCGGCGTCATCAGGTCTATTTTGCCTTTCATGGCGCGTTTCAGCGTCATGTCGAGCGTAAGCAGGCGGTTAATCTCGTTCGTGCCTTCGAAAATACGGTTGATGCGGCTGTCGCGGTAAGCTTTGGATATTACGTACTCATCGCTGAAGCCGTTACCACCATGGATCTGTACACCTTCGTCCACCACATAGTCCAGCACCTCGGAACCGTTTACTTTCAGCATAGCGCATTCAACGGCGTATTCCTCAGCAGCACCGAGTAAGGCTTCGTTAAACGGTTTGCCTGCATTCAGCAGTTCATGTTCCTTTTGATCGATGAGTTGTGCGGTGCGGTACAGCGCCGATTCGCAGGCCCATGTACGTATCGCCATCTCGCCCAGCTTGTGTTTAATAGCGCCGAAGTTGGCGATCGGCTGTTTAAACTGCTCGCGTGTGGCAGCGTACTGTATGGAAATATCAATGCTCTTTTTAGTACCACCCAGTGCGGCGGCGCACAGTTTCAGGCGACCGATATTGAGGATGTTAAAGGCGATCAGGTGACCTTTACCGATTTCGCCCAGCACATTTTCCACGGGCACCTGTGCGTCCTGGAAATAGATCTGGCGGGTAGAGGAGCCTTTGATGCCCATTTTATGCTCTTCGGCACCCAGGGTAAAACCAGGTGTTCCCTTATCTACTATGAAACCGGTGAACTTGTCGCCGTCAATTTTCGCGAACACGGTAAATACATCGGCAAATCCGGAGTTGGTGATCCAGCATTTCTGGCCGTTAAGGATGTAGTGTTTACCGTCGGCGGATAGTTTAGCGGTGGTTTTGGCACTTAATGCGTCGGAACCGGAGTTGGGTTCGGTGAGGGCGTAAGCGCCTTTCATTTCACCACTGGCCAGTTTGGGAATATATTTTTGTTTCTGCGCATCGGTACCAAAGTACAGGATAGGCAGCGAGCCAATACCATTGTGTGCGGCCACGGCAACAGAGAAAGAGTGCCCGGAGCCCAGGGCTTCATTGATGAGCGTGGCTGTTATGAAATCTTTTCCCATACCGCCCAGGTCTTCGGGGAAGGCAGCACCCAGCAAACCCTGTTCGCCGGCTTTATCCAGCAGGGAGGGCATCAGGCCTTCTTCCAGTTTGTCGAGCCGGTCGAGCAGGGGCGTAACCTCTTTGCTTACAAACTGTTCGGCCATTTCTCTGATCATCTGTTGTTCTTCGGAAAAATCTTCGGGTATAAAGACGTCCTGTGGATTGCTTTCTTTTACGAGGAATTCTGCGCCTTTTAACGCTGTTTTGCTAGTTACCGCGGTATCCATCTTTCATAATTTTTGTCTTCTTCTAATTTACTTAGATTGTAGCAAATGGCAAAAGTTGTTTAAAATTGCGGTCTTATTTAACAATGTCTTCATTTTTCATTCCATATGGCCACAGCAGGTTTCACGGTGTAATCACCGGTAAAGGACCGCAATTGCTGATATGCCTGCATGGTTTTGGAGAAAGCGCTGCGCACTTTAACTGCCTGGAGGAGGAATTGGGCAATATATTTACCATCGTATCGTTAAACATGCCTTTTCACGGCGAAACGGAATGGAAAGAGCAGCGTGACTTCGATAAAGACGATCTGGAAGCATTGGTAAAAAAAATATTAGAGCGCCAGGGCAAACAAAATTTCTCCTTAATGGGTTATAGTATGGGTGGGCGACTGGCGTTATGTATTGTAGAGAAGATGGCTGATCGTATCGAAAACCTTTTACTGGCAGCTCCCGATGGATTAAAGAATAACCCCTGGCACATGTTGGTTACGCAAACACGCTGGGGAAACAGATTATTTAAACACACTACGTACCATCCTGCTTTTTTCTTTCGCCTGCTCACACTGTCGAACAGATTCGGACTGATAAACCAAAGCGTATACAAGTTCGCTTTTTTCAGCATGGATAAACTGGAGAAACGGGAACTCGTGTACACCGTATGGACATCTCTGAGGCGTATGATGCCCAATAAGAGAAGATGTAAAAAACTGATTGCAACACATAAGATAGACACCTTAATGTTCTTCGGGAAGTTCGACCGTGTTATACCACCGTCGTTAGGCTATCACTTTTCTGATGGCTCGTTCCCGTGCAAAATTATCGTGTTAAACAAAGGACACCAGTTACTATCCGAATCGCTGGGCGCCATTATCAAAAATAATATCAAGACCGAAAGATGAATGCATTGTTGATTACTATACTGGCGCTGGCGTTGTTATATGGCGTGTTGATGCTTACCTATTTTTATGGCTGGCAGCAACTCGAAATATTTTCTCCTTCCGCTCATTCCACCCCGGGTACCACCAGGGTTTCTGTTATTATTCCCGCACGCGACGAAGCGGCTAATCTGCCCGCATTGTTGCTCGCTTTACAGCAGCAAACCTATCCCGCCCATCTTTTTGAAGTAATAGTGATAGATGATTTTTCAGAAGATGCTACTGCGGACGTGGTGCGCAACTTTCCCGCTTCCAATGTAAAGCTGCTGCAGTTATCCGCTCATCTTGATAAAACGCAGCGTCTTAATTCCTATAAAAAGAAAGCCATAGAACTGGCTATCGAACAGGCTTCCGGCGATCTAATACTTACTACCGATGCCGATTGTGTGATGGGTGCAAAGTGGATACAAACATTCGTGAGTTGTTACGAAACATCCTATCCTAAGTTCATAGCGGCTCCCGTCAGTTTTTATAAAGAAGATAATTTCTTCAAACATTTTCAGTCGCTCGACTTTATGACCATGCAGGGTATTACCGGTGCGATGGCCTATCTGAAGAGCGGTACCATGTGTAACGGCGCTAACCTGGCGTACGAGAAAAAGGCGTTTTATGAAGTGGGTGGTTTTATTGGGATAGATATGATCGCATCAGGCGATGATATGTTGCTGATGTATAAAATTTATCATGCTTATCCCGATGGTGTGGTATACATCAAAAGTGAAGAAGCGATTGTACGTACATTGCCCGTTGATGATTTTCCATCTTTTATGAACCAGCGCATCCGCTGGTCGTCAAAGGCCGATAAGTACGAAGACAAACGTATTACGCGTGTACTGGCGCTGGTATATTTCTGGAATGTAGCGTTGCTGGTACTGGCTGTTGCCGCTTTTTTTGTACCCGGGTTATGGTGGTGGTTACTTTGGCTGATGATATACAAGATCTGCGTGGAACTTTTGTTCCTCGGGCCAGTGGCTAAATTTTTCGATAAAGTATCGTTGCTTCCTTCCTTTATACCAGGGCAGCCGTTCCATATTCTTTATGTAATAGCTGCGGGCTGGCTCGGTAAATTTGGTTCCTATAAATGGAAGGGGCGCACCGTTAAATAATGGGGCCGGCAGTTGCGTTTTGTGCGGCCGCAACCACCGGCCTTTTAGGGGTTAGATCTTTTCAGAGAAGGTCCATTTACCGGTGGCAGACTCGGTTACATGTACCTGGTAACGCGCGGTGTCAGAAAAGCTCCAGTCCATATTTGCACGCATCCATGCACGCAAAATAACCACGTATCTTTCCAGTTCGGCATTAATAATTTCACTGAAATAAGGTAGCTCCTTAGAAAGTTTGATAAAGCGTTCGATTTCCGCATCGTGCATGCGGGCGGTTTCGTCCAGTGCCTCGTCCAGCGACAGGCCCCGTTCTTCTTTAAGTACCAGCACCAGGTTGTGTACATCTCCATGGCGCCTTTCCTTATCGAACGAAAATATATCGTTAGCCCAGCACACAACGTTGTTACAGGCCAGCGATAATTGTTTAACGGTTTCATGTGCGTACACACGTTCGGGTAAATAAATCTTTTCAACAATTTCGATCAGTTCAATGTCAGCGAACAACGCGCCGGTGTATGGGCGTTTTTCGATGTAGTCTGCTACAGACGGGCTTTCTTGCCTGATACGGTTGCCTGCTTCCCAAATACAGGCGTCCAGGTAATCTTTCATGCTTTGGGCAAAACGTTTTTGCCATGCAGGGCTGCTGATCTTTCTCATTCTCGACCATAAGTCCGCAAAACTCTCAGTGAGCGAACTGACCTCCTTCGGGGCAATTACCATCTTGTTATCAAGAATGGCCATTACAGCGGAATAGATCATGTCTAAGAAATCCATTTTACCGAACATGGACTCGTCATTTTTGTCGTCCAGTAAAAATAACCAGGTGTTAAACTCGGCCGCGATAAACAGTTCTTTGCGGCCTGCTGTGGGAAATGCTCTCGATGATAATGCTGCGAATTTTGCACGCCTGAAACGTTCCTTTGCCTTTTCTGTTTGTACTAATCCGAATTGCTGTACCCACATGGTATCGTGGTTATCTGCTTCCTCAGCGAAACGGTTGATGGAAGAGGGGAACGGGCAGAAAATCTGCGGTAATTGAATTACTGGCATAGCATTAATTTTTAATGGTTAACGAATAAAAAATTGCACAAAAAGGTTACTGTCCCTTTTTTGATATAAAAAGCGGGTAGTTGTTTGTCTTATGCGATAAATAAATGAGTGGCAGGCTGTCTTTCCTGTCTTTTAATAGTTACTGTCTTTAGTTTACGTGAATACCAAAGGGCTGGCTGTGCGCCATCCTTCAATTTTTACATCATTGGTTACAACAAAAATTGACAGGCTGTGTCTCCTGTCTTTTAATAGTTACTGTTCAAACTGTGTCTTTTGTTTACGAGAATACTAAAGGGCTGGCTGCGCGCCATCCTTTAATTTTTACATTATTGGTTACAAATAAATTGGCAGGCTGTGTCTCCTGTCTTTTAATAGTTACTGTAAAGCCGTCTTATCATTAAAATACTGTTAGAAAAAAGGCTGTGTCTGATCAATTATTTATAGGTTAAATGGCATAGCTGTGTCATGATATTAATTTAGGCCATTTTGTGAGAATAACACATACAATTTTTGTGTGCCGCCGCAATGAAGCAGTTCTATTATACGGGCACTGCTAATGGTTTGCAGTGGTGCTACTAAAAACCAGTGCAGTGGCACTGCCGTATAGTCGATGCCGTTATTTGTTATGCGAGTGTAAAAACTTTTGAGGATCAATAAGATGCGTCTGCTATATCACACGAACGTTCGTTGGTGTGTTCCCGGATTTTAAAAATTATAAATTATGGACAGCATTATTTAAACTTGCAAACTATGTCGGAAACACCGGGTCAAACATCTTTTTCGCAGCAGGCGTGGCGCAGGTTAAAGCGCAACAAGGGCGCTATGGCAGGGCTGGTAGTGATAGGCATGGCCATCCTTACCGGTATTTTCGCCTATTTCCTGGCACCCGACGGCTCGCCGTTTGCCAATGAAATGGTGTTGGAAGTAAGCGGGCAAAAGCCCGGCTTTACCGTGCAGATGCTGGCGGTACGTAAACCACAGGCAGTGGAGCGTAAAGGTTTTTTTCATAGGATGATGTATGGGCAGGAGTCGGAGTATACCTACATTCCCATCCGCAGTTATAAAATAACAGGTACAGATATTATCATACAAAAGTATGTAGATGAGGAAACCAGCCTGGAGGAGCGTCATCCCATACAGCAGGTGCTTTACGGTAAAGTAACCGGTGCTGCCAGTGCTGCCGGCGTTGCAGCAGTCCGGGAGCGGGTTATTACCCGCACTTACCGCCTTGGCTCCGACAAATTTGGCCGCGACATCCTCAGCCGTTTGCTGGTAGGTATTCGTGTAAGCCTTAGTGTGGGTTGCATTGCAGTAGTCATTTCTTTATCCATCGGTATTTTCATGGGCGCCATTGCCGGGTACTTCCGTGGTATGGCCGACGAAGTGATCATGTGGCTGATTAACGTGATTTGGTCGGTGCCTACGTTGTTACTGGTGTTCGCGATTACGCTGGCGTTGGGCAAGGGGTTCTGGCAGGTATTTATCGCGGTGGGTTTAACCATGTGGGTAAGCGTGGCCCGTATCATCCGCGGGCAGGTGTTGGGTATCAGGGAATTACAGTACGTAGAGGCTACCAGAGCGCTGGGTTACAGTCACTTCCGCACCATCGCCCGGCATATATTGCCTAACATTCTCGGGCCCGTAATGGTGGTAGCGGCCAGCAACTTCGCCACGGCCATAGTGGTAGAGGCCGGCCTGAGTTTTCTCGGCGTTGGCGTTCAGCCCCCCGAGCCATCCTGGGGACTAATGATCAAGGAAAACTACAATTTTATCATTACCCATAACCCACTGCTTGCCCTCGCACCCGGTATAGCCATTATGATACTGGTGCTGGCATTCAACCTGTTAGGGAATGGTTTGCGCGATGCCATGGATGTAAAAGGAAAAATAGCCTAGTTTTGCACCGACTTTTAATTGCGAGTTATTAATAATTATTATAATTTTAGAGTAATCTTATAACTGAATATATGCGACTTAAGCCATATCTGATAGCGACCCTTTGCGTTTTCGCCCTTTCGTTTGCTGCCTGCAAAAAGAGTAAAAAGGGTGGTAGTACCAATAACCCCTCTGAAGAAGATCTGAAAGTTGAACTTGTTGGTGTGGTAGCTTCCCCTACCGCAAACGTTTCTCAGGGCCCCACTTTCCCCTTTTCCGTGAAGGTAACCAGCAAAATGCCGGCAAGTGGTGTTAAGATTGGTGTAGAAGCCGTGGTGATCTTCAGTAATGTATCGGTTCCGCAAAACGCAGCGATCGTAAGTTCCGCCGCCACTACCGAAGTAACGGTAAACAACCTGCCGAGCATGAACGAGGTGCGTGTAAAGGTAACCGTGACCTCCGAAACCAAACCCACGAACAAAAAGGAGTTTGAGTTCATCGTCTTCAATAAAGTGTAATCAGCAATTTCGCTATATAAAGCCCTGGCCATTGGCCGGGGCTTCTTTTTTGGCACCGGCAGATCAAATCCTTTTTCATTTTTACGTACGTTTGCAGGCACTATGCGTATTGTAATTCTGGCATCCGGCCTTGTAGCCGATAGTCCGGCCGATACCGGCCATGTGTATTGGGATTTCCTGTATGCCCTCAGCAATCAGCGTCCGGACGATCAGTTCGTGCTGGTGCTGGACAAGCCTTACCATAAAAAGTTCCCGCTGCCCGCCAATGTTACACTGGTCGAGAAAAACGTGGGCACCGCCTACATTTCGTGGTGGTGGTTCCGGAATTATACCTGGCCTTCGCTCATTAAGAAGTACCAGGCCGACCAGGTGATGGTGGTCGACGATGTGCTGCCGTTGAAAGCCGGGGTACCTGCCTGGCTGTTGCTGTTCCATAACAAGAAAGCAGTAGCGGGTGGCGATGCGAAGAAGTTCCTGGGTAACTATAAAGGCATTTTCACCGTATCGGATTATCTGAAACAGGCGGTGGTAGACAAGTTTCCCGCTTTTGAAGCAGGCATTAAGGTGCTGCCTCCGGGTAACCTTTCCGCTATTCGCCCCGTACAGTGGGAAGACAGGGAGGAATTTAAACGGGAATTTACCGGCGGCGTGGAGTACTTCGCGGCCGTGGGTACTTTTCATCCGGACAATAATATCATGCCCCTGCTCAAGGCCTTCTCCAAACTAAAAGGACGCCTGCACAGCAATATAAAACTCGTTATTGCCGGGCGGGCCACCGCTGCAGGTAATGCGATTGCCGAATCGCTGGCCTCGTACCGTTTCCGCGACGACGTGGTTTGGATAAAAGACGCCAATGTACACCAGTTGAGCCGGCTGATCGCCTCGGCCTATGGCCTGGTGCATGTGGCCACGGTTGAAGGGGTAGCCCTGCCCATTCTGGCAGCGCAGCGTGCCGAGGTGCCAGTGGTCGCTTTTGATACCGATGTTGCACGGGAAGCAGGTGGTGATGCGGCACTGTACGCCGAAGCAGACGACATTACAGGGCTGGCCGAGCAGATGGGGGCGCTTTATAAAGATGAGATGTTACGTAACCGCCTGCTGGCCAATATTCCACCGCTGCCCGAAAACGCCAGTTGGGACGGGTTTGCAGCCTCCGTATGGCAGGTAATCACGCAATAGGTGCCAGTCATCAACAATTAACACTATTTTTGCCGTTCAAAATCAATAAAGAGAGATGAGTAAAACTTCTACCATCCAGATTCAGGTAGGATTGGATGATAACCGGGTTCCGGAAAAAATAGAGTGGGACGCTACAGATAAAAGCGCGGAGCGTATGAACAAAGCCAAAGCAATGATGCTGGCTTTCTGGGATGGTGAGGAAAAAACAGCGATGCGCATCGACCTCTGGACAAAACAAATGATGGTGGACGAAATGGCCGATTTCTTTTTCCAGACGTTAATGACCATGGCCGATACTTTCCAGCGTGCAACGCCATATCATGATATGAGCAACGATCTCAGGGCCTTCGCCAAAGATTTCAACAAGAAGTTTGAGGAAAAACTGAAGCAACAGGAAAAGCAATAAGGAAAAAAATTGCATCTTACGTAACTTTCCCCATCTGTTAACCGGGATACAGCTTAAAACAAATCTTTATGCCATTAGAACAAACCATAAACGACGCCATTAAAACCGCCATGCTGGCCAGGAATGAAATAGACCTGCGCAGTCTCCGTGCTATTAAGGCGGCCATATTAGTGGCAAAAACCTCAGAAGGCGCCAATGGTGAAATTTCTGAAGCAGACGAGCTGAAGCTCCTGCAAAAACTCGCTAAACAAAGAAAAGACTCCCTCGATATTTTTCGTCAGCAGAACCGTGAAGACCTGGCAGTGAAAGAAGAAGAGGAACTGGCGGTAATAGAACGTTATCTTCCCAAACAAATGGACGAAGCAGAAGTGCGTACCATACTGGCTGGCATTATTGCGCAGGTAGGCGCTTCCGGTCCCGGCGATATGGGCAAGGTAATGGGTGTTGCCACCAAACAACTGGCAGGTAAGGCTGACGGTAAAGTAGTTTCCGGGCTGGTAAAAGAACTGCTGGCTAAGTAAACATGGCCATCGATATCATTTTCGCCATTATCCTGGTATTTGCTATTTACAGGGGATTTACCCGTGGTCTTATTGTGGCCGTGTTCTCCTTTGTAGCCTGTATGATCGGGATGGCAGCAGCGCTGAAATTATCGTCTACCCTGTCTGTATACCTGCAGGAGCATGCCAACATCCATACCCGCTGGCTGCCTGTCATCAGTTTTGTATTGTTGTTCGTGGGCGTGGTACTGCTTATAAGGCTGGGGGCCAACCTGTTAGAGAAGATGGTGGAGTTGGTGCTGTTAGGATGGGTAAATAAGCTGGGCGGCATATTGTTATACACAACGATATTTATTATAATTTACAGTGTAATGTTGTGGATAGCCAATCAGTTATACTGGTTAAGTCCTGAAACGAAACTGCAATCTGTAGTATACCCTTACATAGAGGGGATTGGTCCCTGGGTGGTAGAGCATATAGGCAGGGTATTACCTTTCTTCCGGGGCATATTCAGCGACCTGGAAGCATTCTTTGAAACAGCCGCTTCGCAAACTTCTGCATAGATTGCTCGCTTCAAAGAGTATTTAAATTAAGAAAAAGAATTATTTTAGCGCAAAATTGACTTTTAAGCTTAGGCGATGGATTACGAAATCAAAACAGAGGGTAAGTTTAAATTCGTGGAGGAAGGAGAAGGCGAACCACTGATATTACTGCACGGGCTTTTTGGCGCATTGAGTAATTTCAGGGACCTGGTGGAGTATTTCAGGAAATCTTACAGGGTAGTGGTGCCGCTTTTGCCGCTATTCGATCTTAATATCCTCGATACATCGGTAGGCGGGCTGGCAAAATATGTACACAAGTTCCTGGAAACACGTAACTATACGAATGTTCACCTGATGGGCAACTCGCTCGGAGGGCATGTAGGGCTTGTATACATCCTCAAACACCAGGAAAACGTTAAATCGCTTATTCTCACCGGCAGCTCGGGTTTATTCGAGAACGGTATGGGTGAAACATATCCTAAAAGAGGCGATTACGAATACATTAAGAAAAAGACGGAACTCACCTTTTACGATCCGGCCACTGCTACCAAAGAACTGGTGGACGAAGTGTTTGATATCGTAAATAACAGGCTGAAGGTGATCAAGATTATTGCGCTGGCTAAATCGGCCATCCGTCACAATCTTGGCGAGGAGTTGATGGATATTACCGTACCAACCTGTCTTATCTGGGGCCAAAACGATACTATTACGCCACCTATGGTGGGCGAAGAGTTCAAAAAGCTCATACCCAATTCGGAACTTCACTTTATCGATAAATGCGGCCACGCCCCTATGATGGAGCAACCAGCCGAATTTAACGCCATCCTGGAGACCTTCCTTTCAAAGCTGAAATAATAAGTACCGCACCGTACCGTTATTAATTTGCCGACAGGGGCTTTATCCTTTGCATTTACACCTGCATCAGTTACCGCTATGCCATTTCGTGCAGGTTGTCGTAATTTTTACAAGGTAGTTTTCTGCGTTTGGAATATTCTTTGTTATTATTGCAGTACAATCCAAATGAACATTATGCTGGCCCAGGAACTCATATCATCTGTAGTACCGGTGTTGCACCCGATGGATACCGGCGCCAAAGCTTTACGTTTGATGAACGAATATCATCTTACGCAACTGCCTATGGTAACAGATAACAAGTACGTTGGGTTGGTTGAAGAAGATGATATTATCGACTGGGAAGATCCGGACCTGTTGCTCGAAACCGCGGCCGGGTCAGTGTTTAAACCTGCTGTACTCGAAGGTGCGCACTTCTATGAAGCCCTTAAATTGTTTCATGACTTTAAGTTATCTGCCTTACCCGTAGTTACCCGCGAAAATGAGTACCTCGGCGTAATTACCAAAGATAACATGCTGGCGATGCTGGCCATGTACAATGGTGTAAAAGAACCCGGCGGACTGGTAGTACTGGAGGTAGGTCCACGTGATTACAGCCTGGCAGAAATTGCCCGTATTGCGGAATCCAACGACGTTACCCTGCTTTCTGTAAATACAATCACAAATCCCGGCTCCGGCAAACTGGAAATTTTACTAAAAACCAACCGCCAGGACTTGCAGAACCTAATCGCCACCTTCGAACGTTTTAACTACACGATTAAATACACTTTCAGTGAAGAACTGGAAGAAGACCTGGTGAAAAAGAATTACGACCTCCTCATGAGCTATCTCAGCATGTAATTCCCTTTATTCAAACTGTTATATTTTCGTTGCCGCAGCATGCACAAAGTGTACTACATTCTTTTGATATGCCTGCTGGCGGGAGCTTTATTTCCCTGCCGGGCACAGTCGCCGGTAATCGCACAACCTCTGCAGGTGGTGAGCGACGATGGGTATATCGTAGTGCGGCACATCCTCGTATCGGGCAATAAGAAAACACGGACCTCCATTATTCTTCGTGAAATAGGCACCGTGCCCGGCGATACCATCCGGCTGAAAGAATTGTCTGCCACCCTGGAATCGCGGAGGAAACAATTACTTAACACCTCTCTTTTCCTGAACGTTACCGCCAACGTAAAAAACTGGACAGGCAACGATGCCGATATCGAATTTGAAGTTTGGGAAAGATGGTACACCTTCGCCTTCCCTATTTTCAAACTGGCCGACAGGAACTTTAACCAGTGGCTGGTAGAGCAAAAGGGCAGTCTGGACAGGGTAAACATAGGCGTAAAAGTGTTCCAGGACAACCTTACCGGCCGCAACGATGAAATTAAGGCCGACTTACAGATCGGTTACACCCAGCGGCTGATGCTTAGCTACGACCTGCCATACATCGACAAACGTTACCGCCACGGGGCGGGCATTATATTTTCATACAGCCGTAATCGTGAAGTAAACGACAGCAGCAACGAAAACAAGCAACACTTTTTCCGGCAGGACGATTTCCTGCGCCGTAACTTTTCTGCCGGCCTCAGTTACACCTATCGCCGCGCCATCAACACCAAACAGCAGGTATACCTTACCTATAATGAAGAATCAGTGAGCGATTCGGTAGTATTTATGAACCCCGAATACCTGGGCGATGGCCGTAAAAAAGTAAGATTCCTGAACCTCCTGTACCGGATTACCTACGCCAATGCCGACAGTTGGACCTTTCCGCTGAAAGGTGTTTACCTGCAGGCCGAGGTGGAGAAGACCGGGATAGGGCCATTGAGTGATATCGATTACATACGTTTTCGCGTCAGGGCCGCCAAATACTGGCAGTTGTTCCCGAAAACCTACGGCGCACTGGGCATCAGGGCACAGGCCAAACTGTCGGACGACCAGCCCTATTTTGCGCAAAAGGCCATGGGGTATGGTGAAGATTATTTAAGGGGATACGAATACTATGTAGTGGATGGCACCAGCTTTGCGATATTTAAGTCCACTTTACGCCAGGAGCTGCTGAACATGAAAGTGCGCTTACCCATGGTGCCCCGCAAATTCAGCCAGTTACCCATCCGCATATTTGCAAAAACGTATGCCGATGCCGGTTATACTTACAGCAGGTATCCAGGCAACGGGTTTCTCAATAACCGCATGCTGTACAGCGGCGGGGCCGGATTTGAACTGGTTACTTTTTACGATACCAGCATCCGGTTCGAATACAGTGTTAACCAGTTAGGCGAAAAAGGACTATTTTTACACGCTAAGCTGGACATGTAAACCGTAAACTCCAACTAATTTCAACGCATGCAGATTGCTATTTACAGCAGGGGATTTAACCAGGACGACATAGATGACATCAGGTTATTGCTGGGAGAATTGCTGCGGCAGGAAATAACGCCTGTAATATTTGAACCTTTTTACAAAGAACTGCTGCCTCATATTGAGTTGGACCGTGAAGTAGATACGTTTTCGTCAGCGGCAGGCCTTACCGGTAAAGTGGAATTCCTGATCAGTTTGGGGGGCGATGGTACCCTGCTGGATACCGTAGCCTTTGTGCGGGATAAGGACATTCCTGTGCTGGGCGTAAACTTCGGCCGTCTGGGTTTTTTAGCCACCACCGGCCGCGAAGACATTCACCAGTTGGTAGATGCGTTGGTAGCCCGTAACTACGTGGCAGACGAACGTTCGCTTATCCACCTCGACGCCAGCATTCCTTTATTCGGGGATGTGCCTTATGCACTCAACGAGTTCACCATTCACAAAAAAGATACTTCCGCGATGGTAAAGGTGCACACCTACCTGAACGGCGAGTTTTTGAATACTTACTGGGCAGATGGTCTGATCGTGGCCACGCCTACCGGCTCTACAGGTTATTCGCTGAGTTGCGGTGGCCCCATTGTATTTCCGGAGGCCAGCAACTTTGTGATTACCCCGGTAGCCCCTCACAACCTGAACGTAAGGCCCCTGGTGGTGCCCGACGACCAGGTAATATCATTCGAGATAGAAGGGCGTAGCGACCAGTTTATATGCACACTCGACTCGCGGATGGAGATTATCGACAATCGTGTGCAGCTGGCGGTGAAGAAAGAAGCTTTTTCTATTAAACTGCTCCGGCTTAACGAGGCCAACTTCCTGCATACCCTGCGCAATAAACTGCTTTGGGGTATCGATACCCGTAACCGGGGAGAGGCAAGGCGTCGTTAATCCATACCAAAATCCCTTATTTTGCGTTTTTAGTCTTGTTTATGCGTCATCCGATCAATTACCACTTGCAGCGATTACGGGCCTTAGGCTTGGGAATAATGATTTTTTGCCTCGCGGGCGGTACAGCCCGGGCGCAACAAGAGCTTACCTATACCGGGGAGCTGGGTTTCACTGTTGGCGGTGCGCACTACTTCGGCGATATCAACACCCGGTATGCCGTTAATGCCATTAAACCCACCGTAGGCATTTATTACCGCAAATACTTCAACGACTACGTGGGTGCCAGGCTGCACTTCCGTTATGCGCAACTGGGTTACTCCGATGTTTACAATACCAACGACTTCCAGAAAAGCAGGAACCTGAGTTTCAATACCGATATTTACGAGCTGGCTGCCCAGGGTGACTTCAACTTCTTCCAGTTTGAGCCCGGCAGCACCGAATACCGCTTTACGCCCTATTTTACCGGGGGCATGTCTATTTTCCATCATAACCCGTACGCGATGTACCAGGGCACAAAATATTTTTTGCAGCCTATGCACACGGAGGGGCAGGGAAGCGCCGCATATCCCGATCGTAAGGAGTACAGCCGTATTTCCTACGCTTACCTCATTGGCGGGGGGGTAAAGTATAACATCAACGCCCGTCTGAACCTGGGTGTAGAAGTGCTGTACCGGTTTACAGGTACCGATTACCTTGATGATGTGAGTACCACCTACATCGGGGTAGAGAACTTTGCCCTTACGCCGGCTGGCACTCCTTCCATGGCCGCCATTTTGCAGGATCGCTCTTCAGCCGTGGGAGAAACGATCGGCGTGGCTGGCAGGCAACGGGGAAACAGTCGCGACAGGGATCATTTTGCCTCCATAGAAATAACATTTGGCATCCTGTTTACTTCATATAGATGTAAGTTCTGATAAGCCCGTCCATTGGGCCTTTGCGCGTTACGTAGATAAAGAAAATTTAACGTTTCCTACACTCTTCCGTTAAAACTACGTTAAAACACCTCCCTCTTCTTGGCGGGTAGCGTCATAAAGGTATTTTTGTATCTTTGCACACTTTTAGTAAATCTGTATTAACACGCCTACATACATGAGTTTGAAGGATCAATTAGACCTGCAACGGTTGCCGCGTCACATTGCCGTTATAATGGACGGAAACGGTCGTTGGGCAAAAGAGCGCGGTCAGGACCGGTTGTATGGGCATCACGAAGGGGTAGAAAGTGTGCGGAATGTTGTAGAAGCCTGTGCCGAATTAGGAGTAGGGTATCTTACCCTTTATGCCTTTTCTACCGAAAACTGGGACCGTCCCATGTATGAAGTGAACGGCATTATGGAGTTGCTCGTAAATACTATCCGTAAGGAAGTAGCTACGCTTTCCAAAAATAATATCCGGTTACATGTAATCGGCGATATGGATATGCTTCCAGGCAACGCCCGCCAGGAAATGGAGGAGGCCATGAGCATAACCGAAGAAAATACCGGGTTAAACCTGGTAATGGCGCTTAGCTACAGTGCCCGTTGGGAAATTGTACGCGCGGCCCAAAACATTGCGAAAGATACCCGCGATGGCAAATTAAGACCTGAGGACGTAACACCAGAGGTCTGGGAAAAATACCTGTGCACCGCAAAAATCCCAGACCCCGAATTAATGATAAGGACAAGTGGAGAATGCCGTATCAGTAACTTTTTACTTTACCAGTTGGCTTATGCAGAGCTGTATTTCACCAATACGCGCTGGCCTGACTTTCGGAAAGAGAACCTATACGAAGCCATCCTAAATTTTCAAACCAGAGAACGTCGTTTTGGCAAAACAAGCGACCAAATACAGCAGAATGAAGAAATTGTTTCCTAAAAGCTTACTGGCCATAGTGTTATGTTGCAGTGCCGGGATGAGTGTGTCCGCCCAACAGAAGGATACCATCCCTCCCCCTGTAAAACGGCCTGAGGCTATTCCCTTAGATCTTGGAAGTGCTCAACAGTATGAAATCGCCGACATTGCCATCTCTGGTACCCAGTTCCTGGATAAGCAACTGCTTATTTCACTTTCAGGATTAAATGTGGGAGATAAAGTGATCCTGCCAGGTGACCACTTCTCCAAAACAATTTCCACCCTTTGGTCGCAACGCTTCTTTTCCAACATCGCTATCTACATCAATAAAATTGAAGATGGTAAAATATGGCTGGAAATAGAACTTACAGAAAAGCCTCGTATGAGCAGCTTCGAATTCAAAGGCATTAAAAAAGCTGAGAAAGATGAGCTGGTAACTAAAATAGGCCTGCGCAAGGGAAGCGTGGTAACGGAAAGCCTGAAACAGAACGCTGTTAGCCAGATCCGTATTTACTACGCGGACAAAGGTTTCCGCAACGCTACTACCAGGGTAGAAGAAATTACGGACCCTAAACAACAGAACAGCGCAGCCGTTATTTTCCATGTATCCAAAGGACAAAAGGTGCGTGTAAATAACATTCATATCGTTGGTAACGACAATATCGCGGATAACAAACTCAAAAAGAAAATGAAGGGCACGAAGGAGATGAGCCGCCTTACCCTTCACCCGGACGATAAAACGGTGTATGTAGACAGCAACGAGGTTAAACCGGAGTACTGGAAGGAAATGGGTTTCCTTTCCGCTACCAAAACTCTCGAAGCTCTTGACCCCTACTTCCGCTTTCACGTTTTCGCCAACTCTAAGTTTAACGACGCAAAATATTTTGAGGATAAAGAGAAGCTGGTGAGCTATTACAACTCCCAGGGTTATCGCGATGCCGTAATCGTTCGCGATACTACTTATCCTTCTTACCGTAACAACCTCAATATCGATATCCAGGTAGAAGAGGGTAAGAAATATTACTTCGGTAATATCGTATGGAAAGGTAACAGCGTATACAGTGACTCGGTACTGGCCCGCATCCTCAGTATTAAAAAAGGCGACATTTATAACCTGGAATTGCTTGAAAAGCGCCTGGGTAAACAAATGAGCCCGGAGGGTGGTGATATTACCGGTTACTATATGGACTTTGGTTACCTCTTCTTCCGTATCGACCCTGTGGAGATCGGCATCCGTGGAGATACCATCGACTACGAGATCAGGATGGTGGAAGGTCCGAAAGCGACCATCAATACCATTAGCCTCGAGGGTAACGAAAAAACGAACGACCACGTGGTGATCCGCGAACTGCGTACACTGCCTGGCGAAGATTTCAGCCGTGCAAACCTTATCCGTTCGCAGCGTGAGATTTCCAACCTCGGTTTCTTCGATCCGGAGAAAATTGGTATTAATCCGGTGCCTAACGCCAGCAATGGTACGGTAGACATCGACTACTCTGTAGTAGAAAGGGCGAACGACCAGTTGGAACTGTCGGCAGGCTGGGGTGGTTATATCGGTCTTACCGGTACACTCGGTGTTACCTTTAATAACTTCTCGATTAAAAACTTCTTCCGTAAAGAAACCTGGGACCCATTACCAAGCGGCGACGGTCAGAAATTATCTGTACGTATTTCGTCGAACGGTAAAGCGTACCGCTCTTATAACTTCTCTTTCACTGAGCCGTGGCTGGGTGGTAAAAAGAGAAACCCGTTCTCTGTAAGCTTCTACAGCACTTATCAAAACCCGAACGCTTACGCAGAGTACTACAACCAAACCGTAAGCAATCCCGGCGCTTACTTCCGCGTACTGGGTGGTTCGGTATCACTGGGTAAACAGCTGAAATGGCCGGATGACTATTTCTCCCTGATGTACTCTGTGAACTACCAGCGTTATAAGTTGAAAGACTTTAACTATTTCAATATCGCAGGTTTCGACAACGGTATTTCTAATAACCTTAGCTTACGTATCACTTTAGCGCGTTCTTCTGTAGACCAGCAGATTTTCCCACGCAGTGGTTCCAGCTTTATGCTGTTCGGCCAGTTCACACCTCCTTACTCTGCATTTGATAAGGAAAGGAATTACAAAGCCGAGCCGATTAAAGATCAGTTTAAATTTATCGAGTACCAGAAATACCGCCTGAATGCGGAATGGTATGTTCCGCTGACCAAACCAATGGGCTCCGACAACAAATCACTGGTACTGAAAGTGGCTACCAAATTCGGTTACATCGGAAGTTATAATAACAGAACAACACTTTCTCCGTTCGGACGTTTTGAACTGGGTGGTGATGGTTTGAGTAACTTTGCGGTATATGATCGTGATATCATCTCTCAGCGTGGTTATCCTTTGTACTACACCTCTAACCCGAAACTGAACCCGGAAAGCGGTCAGCCGGCTGGTTACCAGGGTTTCACCATATTCAACAAATATGTGATGGAAGTACGTTATCCGTTCAGTCTTAACCCAAGCTCCACGATCTTCGGTCTGGCGTTTGTTGAAGCAGCCAACGGTTACCGCGACTTTAAGGAATACAATCCGTTCCGCCTGCGCAGATCAGTAGGTTTGGGCGCACGTTTCTACCTGCCGATGTTTGGCCTGCTAGGTTTCGACTACGGTATTGGTTTAGACAGGCTTAAACCAGGTGGTGGATTGAAAGATGCGGCTAAATTCACCTTCATGCTGGGCTTCGAGCCAGAATAATGAAGATGGACGAAAAATGGAATGCTGATTTTTTCAAATTATTATATATTGCGAATCCCTGGGGCGGTGTTAGAACGAACGTGTGATATAAGGCTTGGGGCATGGTATTTGCAATTTCGACCCTCAAAACGCATACAATGAAGAAAATTTTTATCACGGCAGCTATATTGTTGTCCACTGTAATAGCAGCGCAGGCGCAGCGTTACTGTGTGATCGACACGAAATATATACTCGAAAGCATTCCTGAATACAAGGAGTCGCAAACTAAACTGGACGCTGTTGCAGACCAATGGCAAAAGGAAATAGATGCGAAGTTCCAGGAGGTAGATAAGATGTACAAGTCTTACCAGGCCGAGCAGGTAATGCTTACAGAGGAATTGAAACGCAAAAGGGAAGATGAAATAGTAGCAAGGGAAAAGGATGCTAAAGACCTTCAGAAAAAGAGGTTTGGCTACGAAGGGGATTTGTTCAAAAAGAGAGAAGAGCTGGTGAAACCGATACAGGACCGTATTTACAATGCCGTGCAAAAAATGGCGGCGAGCCGTATGTACGATTTTATACTCGACAAATCGGGTGGTATCACCGTGATCTTTGCCGATCCTAAACTGGATAAGAGCGAGGATATACTTAAGTCCCTTGGCGTTAAAAAGTAACCTTAAACCAATATTTTATCTAAACAACAACTAAGTGAACAACATCATGAAGAAGTATGTAATTATCGCTCTCGTTGCGTTTACCGCTATGGTTAGCGTGAAGGCATCGGCGCAAGGCAAAATTGCGCACATCAGTGCGTCCCAGTTACTGCAGCTCATGCCTGAAGCGCAGACTGCGTCTAAGCAACTGGAGGAGTATGCCGCCGGTCTCGAGAAGGAACAGCGTGCATTGGTAGATGAGTACACTAAGCAAATGCGTTCTTTTGACTCCCTGGCTGCTAAAATGACACCAGCGGTGCAGGAAACCAAAGCAAAAGAAATACAGGCAACACAGAAAAGGATCCAGGATTTCAACGCCGGTGCAGAAACTAAAGTCGGCGAAAAGAAACAGGAATTATTAAAACCGGTTCTCGACAAGGCTAAAAAAGCGATCGAAGACGTAGCTAAAGAAAAAGGTTATGCTTACGTAATCGACAATTCAGAAGGCCTTTTGCTGGTGTTTCCAGCGGCGGACGACCTGATGGCGCCCGTTAAAACGAAACTCGGAATTAAATAATCTCTCCCTATACTCATAAACTTTATACCATGAAGAAATACGCATTTATCGCAGCCGTTGCATTTGCCGGTTTATTCAGCATCAACGCGAGCGCACAGTCAAAAGTAGCGCACATCAACTCTCAGCAACTGGTAGAGGCTATGCCCGACGCTAAAGTAGCTCAGACAAAGATTCAGAAGTTTGCAGATACACTGGATACTGATTTCACGCAGATGAAAGAAGAACTGCAGGCACAGGCTAAAGACCTGGAAGCTAAACGCGCTACCATGAGCCCTAACCTCATCGAGGTTAAGACCAAACAACTGCAGGATATGAACCAGAACATCCAGTTGTTCCAGCAGAGCGCTCAGCAGCAGATCGAGCAGAAACAGGCCGAAGTAATGAAACCTGTGATCGATAAAGCTAAAAAAGCGATCGAAGATGTAGCTAAAGAAAAAGGTTATACTTACGTAATCGATACTTACCAGGGTCTGTTGCTCGTTATGCCTGCTGGCGACGACATTATGCCCCTCGTTAAAGCGAAACTGGGTATCAAATAGTTAGCTCATTTACTGAGCGAAAAAGGGAAGCGGACCCGTTCGTTTCCCTTTTTTATTTTTTAAGGGCAAAAGAGCTTTGATATTTTAAATAATTTCTGTTACCTTTGCCTTCCGTTTTAAAACGGGGTTATTGTATCCTGTCCTGGTGGATGGGTTAATTAGTACAGGAAAAAAATAAAAAAATAAGATGAAACGTACTTTTCAACCGCACAACAGACGCAGAAAGAGCGTTCACGGTTTCAGAAAGAGAATGGAAACTGCTAACGGCCGTAAAGTATTGGCGTCTCGCAGGGCTAAAGGAAGAAAGAAACTTACTGTTTCTGACGAACGCAAGCTGAAATAATCTGTATTAGCATAAATACAACTGTATCATAAAAACTTATTCTTTTAACAAGGAAGAAAGGTTAAAGAGCAGGAAACTGATTGAAACGCTTTTTCGAAAAGGAAAAGCGTTTTCTGTTTTTCCGTATCGCGTGATTTTTATGCCTGCTACCCTGCCTACACAAAAGTATCCTGTGCAGGCAGGGTTTACAGCCTCGAGCCGCAACTTTCCCCACGCGGTAGACCGTAACCGCATCAAACGCCTTGGCCGCGAATGCTGGCGCCTGCAGAAGCAGGAGCTGTACGACTCCCTCCAGGGCCGCCAGATGGCTGTTTTTTTCATCTATACCGATAAGAAAATAGCCGACTTCCCCACCCTGCACCATAAATTTTCGGTAATTTTAAATCGTTTGCAGAAAGAATTTGCGGCCGAAGGCAAATAATGCCTCACCGGCCTTAACCAAACAAACGATCTGTTCAATGAGGCGCTTTTTGATTTTGCTGGGTTACCCGTTTATTTTTCTCATTAAAGTATACCAATGGTGCATTTCCCCGTTATTAGGAGGTAGTAAATGCCGGTATACGCCCACCTGCTCGCAGTATGGTTTGGAAGCATTCCGCAAATACGGCCTTTTTAAAGGATCATACCTTACCGCCAAACGTATTCTTTCATGTAATCCCTGGGGAGGCCATGGTTACGACCCGGTACCCTGATCCATTCACCTTATTTATTTTAAATCGAACCTATGAGGAATCGTAATAAGATAGTGGCCGTCTCCCTGCTGATACTCAGTATCGGTCTTACAGCCTTCTCCGATAACGACAAGTACTTCCAGATTGCCAAGAACCTCGATATTTTCGCCGCTTTCTACCGCGAGCTGAATACTTACTACGTAGACGACCTGCAGGCCGATAAACTCATGCAAAAGGGCATAGAGGCCATGTTGGAAGAAACCGACCCTTACACCGATTTCGTACCCGAAGAAAACCTGGACGACCTGAAGTTTATGGCCACGGGTAAATATGGCGGTGTTGGCATATCTATTTACACCCGCGGCGATTCTACCGCCGTTACGGACGTGTATGAAGGCAGTCCCATGCACAAGGCAGGCATACGTGCCGGCGACATAATCCTGAAGCTGGACGATAAAAGCGTAAAAGGCTGGGAGCAGGAGGATATTAGCCGCCAGCTGAAAGGCAATGCCGGTACTCCACTTAGTATGACGGTACGCCACCCGCTTACCGCTGAAGTGAAAACCGTAAATATCCACCGGGAAGAGATAGCCGTGCGCCCGGTAAGTTTTTATGGGATGCTTAAATCGGGGGTAGGTTATATTAAGATGACCCAGTTCACCGAAAACAGCGCCCACTTCGTACAGGAAGCTTTCGAGAAACTGAAAGCGGCCAACCCCACTATGAAAGGTGTAATACTCGACCTGCGTGGTAACCCCGGCGGTTTGCTGGAAGAAGCAGTAGCCGTGTCCAACATATTCATCGATAAAAATAAACTGATCGTAAGCACCAAAGGCAAAGTGAAAAACTGGGACCGCGAGTACCGTACCGGTCAACAGGCCTCGGATATACAACTGCCGCTGGTAGTGCTTACCAGCCATACTTCGGCCTCCGCTTCGGAAATAGTAGCAGGTGCTGTGCAGGATCTGGACCGTGGTGTAGTGGTTGGCCAGCGTTCTTACGGTAAAGGCCTCGTGCAAACCACACGTCCGCTGCCTTACAATGCCAAACTGAAAGTAACCACCGCAAAGTATTATACACCGAGCGGCCGTTGCATACAGGCCATCGACTACTCGCACCGTAACCAGGATGGCGAGGCAGACGAGGTGCCCGATAGCTTACGTAAATCGTTTGTAACACAGGCTGGTCGCCCGGTAAAAGATGGCGGGGGAATTGAGCCGGATGATAAAACAGAGCAGCGCGTATTAAGCCAGGTGGCGATCACGCTGTTACGCAGGCAATACATTTTCGACTATGCCACGCAATACTTCTACGCACATTCAAAAACACCGCTGGTAGCCGAATTCAAACTCAGCGACGATGAGTTCGAAGACTTTGTGCGTTACCTCGATGGTAAGGATTACAGTTATAAAACGCGTAGCGAAGAAGCATTAGAAAGCTTTAGCAACACCGCCCGTAAAGAGAAGTATTACGATGCAGTAGCTAAAGAATTTGAAGCGCTGCAGGCTAAAATGAAGCACGACAAAAAGCAGGATTTGCTGAAGAATAAAACCGAGATCCGCCAGTTATTGCAGGAGGAAATAATGAACCGTTATTACCTGCAGAAAGGCCGTATAGAAACCAGCCTGGCCTGGGATGGCGATGTGATAGAAGCGGTAAATGTGTTGCAGCAGCCGGCGAAGTACCATGCGTTGCTAACGGTGGCGAAGTAGGTTAAGATATTATATAGGAGAGCCCTGGCTGTATGGCCGGGGCTTTTTTGTTTTATGTTGATGTGAGTGGGCTTTGGTGTTTGTTGTATGCGGTGTATACACGGAGACTGAAGGGAGTGGCCTTTAGTTTGCAGGCGGTACGGGGTTTCATAGCCGCGAAAGTTTGCAGCGGATGCCTAATTTCTATTGTGTGCCCACAGTAGCGGGCATCACTCCGCGCGATGACGATCAGGGAGATGCCGCTGAAGGGAGTGACACAACGGCGGCTGATGAGTATTACTACTGCTGGTCCCACTATTGAAATTAATTATTATGATTTACGAAACGTTTGGGCTAAATTAAGGGTCACGTCATGTATTATTAACCAAGAAAAACGTACCCGAATTATGAATGCGAACGAAATGGAGAAGTCGCGCCGCGGCTTTATAACCAAGGTGGCAAAGGGTTTGGTAGGCGCTACATTGCTGCCGAACATTATTACTGCCGCCGATCGTAAAAGAAACCTGATGCTGCTGTCGCGCGAGAAAACCTATTACAGTCCTAATGATAATATCCAGATTGCGCTGATCGGTGCCGGTGGTATGGGTACGGCGGATGCTAATACTGCTATTACTGTACCTGGTGTGAAACTCGTGGCTGCCTGCGACCTGTACGATGGTCGCCTGGCAGATGCACGTAAGAAGTACGGCAATGATATTTTTACTACCCGCGATTACCGCGAAATATTGGAGCGTAAAGACATTGACGCGGTGATTATTGCTACGCCCGACCATTGGCATAAAGACATTTCGGTGGCGGCCATGAATAAAGGCAAATCTGTTTACTGCGAAAAACCGATGGTACACGATGTAACTGAAGGCCCTGCCGTGGTGGATGCCCAAAGTAAAAACAAAGTGGTATACCAGGTAGGCAGCCAGGGCGTAAGCTCACTCGGTAACGAAAAGGCCCGCCAGCTGCTGAAAGAAGGCGCTATCGGCGAACTGAATTATGCAGAGGGTTTCTGGGCGCGTATGTCGCCCTTCGGCGCCTGGCAATATCCCATTCCGGCCGATGCCTCAGAGAAAACTGTGGGCTGGGACGCTTACTTGTCGAACACGAAGAAGCGTGCATTTGACCCGTTACGCTTTTTCCGCTGGCGTAACTACCGTGATTACGGTACCGGTGTATCCGGCGATCTGTTTGTGCACCTGTTTTCGAGCCTTCACCTGGTTACAGGTTCTATTGGCCCCGAAAAGATCATGGCTACAGGCGGTTTAAGATATTGGAAAGATGGCCGTGAAGTGCCCGATGTTATGCTGGGCATGTTCGATTATCCTAAAACCGATATTCACCCTGCCTTTAACCTTTCGTTACGCGTAAACTTCGTGGACGGTACCGGTGGTACCAACTACCTGCGTATGGTGGGTAGCGAAGGCTCCATGACGGTGGAGTGGGATAAGGTTACTTTATACCGCAATAAAAGTTACGCTGCGGCCGACGATCCTTTACTGCAAACGAAGCAGAGCCAGGCTAATGGTAAACAATACGTGTACGAACGCAAGCAAATGCTGGACCCGGAGAAGCTGGAATATGCAGCAGAAGAAGGTTACAAAGGGGCGCACTTCGATCACTTCTACAACCTGTTTAACGCTATGCGTACGGGAGGTAAGGTAAGTGAAGATGCGTTGTTCGGCTACCGCGCCGCAGCACCCGCGTTGTTGTGTAACGATAGTTACTTCAATAACAAGATCATCTACTGGGACCCGAAAAATCTGAAAACAGTAACAAAGTAAAATAGAAAAGGGAGAAGCAGATCGCTTCTCCCTTTTTCTTACGCGTATATTGACGGTTTATTTAGCTGCGTCGAAACGTTTAGCTACTTCGTCCCACTTAACAACACTCCAGAAAGCGTTGAGGTAGTCGGCACGACGGTTCTGATACTTCAGGTAGTAAGCATGTTCCCATACGTCTACGCCCAGCAGCGGAGTTCCTTTCACTTCAGCCACATCCATCAGTGGATTGTCCTGGTTAGGGGTAGAGCTGATTTCCAGTTTACCGTCTTTTACCAGCAACCATGCCCAGCCGGAACCGAAGCGGGTGATACCGGCTGCATTGAATTTTTCCTTGAAAGCGTCGAAGGAACCGAAAGTGCTGTTGATAGCATCGCCCAGTTTGCCCGAAGGCGCACCACCTGCATTAGCTGCCAGGCTTGTCCAGAAGAAGCTGTGGTTCCAGTGACCGCCGCCGTTGTTACGAACTGCGGGGCTTATTTTGCCTGCAGCAGCTACCAGTTCTTCCAGCGATTTGCCTTCGTTCTCGGTGCCGGCTACAGCTTTATTCAGATTGTCTACATAAGCCTGGTGGTGCTTACCATGGTGAATTTCCATAGTTTGTTTATCGAAATGCGGCTCGAGCGCATCGGAAGCATACGGTAAGCTTGGGAGTGTAAATGCCATGATCCAATTTTTATTGGTTAAAAAAATTCGTTTATGATCTAAAAGTCATCAAATTTAGTACCTAATGCGGGAAATGACAAAACGTTTGTTCGCAGAAACTTATGGATATTTAACGGGCGTAAGCTTTTTTGTAGTAAATTAGAGCATGTAGCCCCTTTTGTTAACTGACCGAAATCTAAGATAAATAAGAAGAGGCTTCCCATACCGATGATGATGGCCAGTGTGCGTTACCTTAAAGTTATATTTACATATAAGTGTTACAACGGTTATTATTGATTTCACTATATTCGTATAGTACAACTCGTTAGTTTCACTATTGTTTGTTTAAAAGATAAAATATGCAGGACAAGGGCACAGCACACAGTGACTCTCCAGATGCGCTGATATCGGAGAATGCACGTTTAAGCAGCCGGTTACAGCACTTCCAATCCATTGTACAGCAAATGCCTGCAATGGTGTACCTTTCTAACATCGACCAAAAATCGGTTACCTGGTGTAACCAGACGATGGCAGATACCATTGGATATACCCTGGAAGAAATTCAGCAGTTAGGCGAGCAGTTTTTTCCCCAGATCATGCATCCGGATGATGCAATGATTACTGCAGTATCCAGCCAGTCGTTCAGGGAAAATAAAAACATATTTGGCGGTGTATTACGCGTAAAGCGGAAGGATACCGATCAATGGTTTTGGGTAGTAGGCCTTGGTTATCCTTTTACATTTGATGAGCAGGGAAATGTAATAGAAGTAATTTGCGTGTTCCTCGACTTCTCATTCGCCATTGATACCAGCAGCCAGATAAGTGAGGCTTTAAGGGATGTGCTTAGAAGAACGAATGAGGACGTGCTTAACAAGTTAACCTCCAGAGAAAAGTTAATCTTTACCCTGGCCGCCCAGGGATTCAATAATAAGGAGATAGCCGAGAAACTCAGTTTGAGTCGCTACACGGTAGAAACCCACCGTAAGAACATCAGGCTGAAATTAAAGGTAAGAAATACATCAGAGCTTGTTGCCCTGGCCAAACAAACAGGATTACAATAACCCGGACATGGCCTATAGTTTGAATTTAGCCCACAATTCTCCATTAATCAGTTGTTTTCGTATTAATTTTTTTTAGATAAAACTCCTGTAATACCCTCGGGAAGCTGGTTTTGACGGCTTATGTTATTTGTATTTTTTTTAACATAAAACAGGGAAAAATACCCAAGCTTGGGTATTTTCTCACGTCTTAATCTCCACTAATTTAGTACTCGATTATTGAGGAGTTCATTTTGGATAGTTTTAGTACAACTTACTTATCACTATGATAACCGATGAAAAGGCCTATTTTATCCTGGATCTCGAACTTTCTGCAACACCCGAAGAGATTATAGCCAGGTATGAGGCGTTAAAAGACCAGTATAAGAAAATCAAAGAGGAAACAGAAGACTTGAAAACGCGTCTGGCGTATCAGTTAAAGCAAATTGAACTGGACGATGTGTTCATATACTTAAGAAAATGCCAAAAGATATAGTAAGGCCTTTGGGTCTGTACTTATGCCATTAAGATACCGGACTTTCATTCATTGTTTGTTAACCCACAACAAACCTGGATGGAGTCCGGCCCTGGCATCCCGGTGTTAATTAACCCCTTCTCTCCCCATCTTCGATTTTTACATTTGACTATAGTTATGGATTTTATATTACATTTATGTTCTAAATAAAATCAACACATAACCATGGACAATTACCTATTGTATGCACTCATCGTGCTGGTAGTGCTTATCCTGTTTACCTCCTTTGTTACCGTGCAGCAGGGTACCATTGGCGTAACTACTATTTTCGGTAAGTACAACCGCATTTTGTTCCCCGGACTAAATTTCAAGATTCCACTTATTGAGAAGGTGTTCAAACGCATTACTATCCAGAACCGTTCTGTGGAACTGGAGTTCCAGGCTATTACTGTAGACCAGGCCAATGTTTACTTTAAGGCCATGTTGCTTTACTCCGTACTGAACCAGGAGGAAAATACCATCAAAAACGTAGCGTTCAAATTTATGGACGAGCGCAGTTTTATGCAGGCGCTGGTGCGTACTATCGAAGGCTCTATCCGTGGGTTTGTAGCTACAAAGAAACAGTCGGAAGTATTAGGCCTTCGCCGCGACATTACAGAACATGTAAAGGAGCAGATTGACCAGATACTGGAAAGTTGGGGTTTTCACCTGCAGGACCTGCAGATGAACGATATTACTTTTGATGATGCTATTATGCGTTCGATGGCGCAGGTAGTGGCCTCTAACAACCTGAAGGCTGCGGCCGAAAATGAAGGGCAGGCATTACTGATCACCAAAACCAAAGCTGCGGAAGCTGATGGTAATGCGATCAAGATCGCTGCTGAAGCAGAACGCCAGGCGGCCCAGTTACGTGGCCAGGGTGTTGCCCTGTTCCGGGAGGAGGTAGCTAAGGGTATGACCATGGCTGCGAAGGAAATGCAGCAGGCTAACCTGGATACCTC
This sequence comes from uncultured Chitinophaga sp., assembly GCF_902168175.1. Lineage (GTDB taxonomy): Bacteria > Bacteroidota > Bacteroidia > Chitinophagales > Chitinophagaceae > Chitinophaga. The sequence continues at coordinate 169,246 of NZ_CABHOU010000095.1, forward strand.
GGTAATCCTGTTCTCGATGTGGACAGAAGCCATCAAACACTTCGCTGAAAACTCTAAAGGTAATGTGCTGTTCCTCGATGGATCGTCAGAAGGGATGGACCATAGCATGAAGCAACTGATGGGACTCAATAAACTGATGGACCCTAATCATGCTAAATAATATTTGTTACAGATAGAAAAGTGGCCGTCTCATAACGAGGCGGCCACTTTTTTGTTAATGCGATACTTACCTTTTTGAGGCAAAAAAATCTTTCACCAGTTTGAGACTTTCGTCCGCACATACCCCATGTTCAATTTTTGTTTTGGGATGGAAGGGCGATTGCTCGCCTGTTACCCTGCGATAGCCGTTTTTCTCGTCCTGCGCGCCGTAAACGATGCGGCCTATTTTACTCCAGTATAAGGCGCCGGAACACATTACACAGGGTTCCAGTGTAACGTACAGGGTAGCGTCCATCAGGTATTTGCTGCCCAGGGTGCTGAAGGCCGAAGTAAGGGCGATCATTTCCGCATGGGCCGTGCAGTCGGTAAGGCGCTCTACCTGGTTGTGGCCCCGGCCAATAATTTGGCCATTCATCACTACCACGGCGCCAATAGGCACCTCTCCATCTTCCCCGGCTTTGCGCGCTTCTTTAAGCGCCTGTTGCATGTAGTGTTCGTCGTTTGCTTCCATTAGGCTTCTACCAGTTTAATGAATTCGTCTTCCGTCAGTATTTTGATGGTGTTAATTTTCTTCGCTTTCTCGAGTTTGCTGCCGGCATCATCGCCCACGATCAGGTAATTGAGTTTGCTGCTAACGCCGCTCAGCAGTTTGCCGCCATGTTGTTCCACCATGCCCTCCGCTTCACTACGTTTCAATTTAGAGAGCGTACCGGTAAACAGGAATGTTTGTCCGCTGAGTGTACCTTCGGCGGAGAGGCTGCCTTGTGTGTTTAAAAGATTCACCCCTAATGAACGCAGTTTCTCCAGCATATCCAGGTTGCCCGGGTCGGCAAAGAACTGGCGGATAGAGCCTGCTACTTTAGGTCCGATATCTTCCAAAGCCAGCAATTGTTCTTCGGTGTAGTCTTTCAGTTCGGTAAGTTCCTTCACCGCATTGGCCAGTGTTTTGGCCGTGGTTTCGCCCACATAACGGATGCCGAGGCCGAATATAAGACGGTGCAGTGGTTGCGATTTAGAGCTTTCGATGGCAGCGGTAAGATTGGTGATGGACTTGGCGCCGAAACCTTCCATCTTCCCTATCACGCCAAAATCCATTTCATAAATGCCGGGTACATCTTTCAAGATACCGAGGTTATAAAATTTACGCACGTTGCTTTCGCCAAAGCTGCGGATGTCCATGGCGTCTTTGCTTACGAAGTGGATGATACGTTCTACCACCTGCGCTTCGCAGTTGATGTTATTACAACGCCAAACGCTTTCGCCCTCGGGCTTAAACAGCGGATGGTCGCATACCGGGCATTTAGTGGGGAATATAATATCTTCTTCAGAACCATCGCGGAGGTCGGCCATGGACTTTACGATGTAAGGAATAACGTCGCCTGCCCTTTCCACCAACACTGTATCTCCTTTCTTAAGGCCCTTTTCACGGATTACATCTTCATTGAACAACGACATAGAACCCACCATCACGCCTCCAATGGGCACAGGATCAATTTTGGCTACCGGCGTAATAGAGCCGGTACGGCCTACCTGGAACTCTACGCTGCGCAGTTTGCTCGTTGCCTGGCGTGCCTTGAATTTAAAGGCTATGGCCCAGCGAGGGTGATGCGTGGTCATGCCCATTTTATCCTGCAAATCGTAGTTGTTCACTTTAATCACCATACCATCGATCTCGTACGGCAAATCGTCGCGCTTCGATTCAAACTCATGAACATAGTCGATTACCGCTTTAATGCCTTTCACCACTATCTTTTCTTTCGCCGGACTGCGGAAGCCCATGGTGTACAGCAGGTCGAGCGTACCGCTATGCGTTTGCAGTATTTCCGGTTCGGTTTGTCCGTCGAGCATTACATGATAACTCATGTGATAAAGAAACGCTTCCAGTCCGCGTTTGGCTACTTCATTCGGATCTACCATGCGCAGTGAGCCCGATGCGGCGTTGCGTGGATTAGCGAGTGGCGGCAGGTTTTCGGCCATACGCTGCTCATTGAATTTCTTAAAAGTAGTTTTGTTGATGAGCACTTCGCCCCTTATCTCTATTTGCTGAATGCCATAATTAGAGAAGGGTGCAGAAAGCGGGATGGTACGTATCTGGCGGATGTTGGTGGTAATATCATCACCTGCTACCCCATCGCCGCGCGTGGCACCGCGTGTAAGCAGGTCGTTTTCGTAGATGAGAGAAATGCTTGCGCCGTCGAATTTCGGTTCTATGCAATATTCCAGTTCGTCCACACCGGCAAACTCACGGGCCTTACGGTCCCAGTCGGTAAGGTCATCTTCGTTGTAAGAGTTATCGAGGCTGAGCATCGGGACGAGGTGCTGCACTGTCGGGAAGTTTTTCGACAAACCCTGCGCAACACGCGAGGTTGGAGAGTCCGGCGTTTTCAGTTCCGGGTTTTCCTTTTCCAGCTTTTTAAGCCAGGCGAACAACTGGTCGTACTCGAAGTCGGATACTACAGGGTCGTCCTGGATGTAATAACGGTAATCGTTGTAACGGATCACACGGCGTAAGGCCTCCACCGTATCTGTGAGATTATCGTTCATGAGTCCTTCCCCGGGCAACAGGCTAAGAAGCGCTTTGGCCTCCTGCGATAGATTTATTTCCGTTTCTTTAGTATACATAGATGAGATCTGTGCCGTAAATTTAAACTTTATAGCCCTAAACTCCAGACATGAAGTATCTTCTTTACAGCAGCCTGTTGCTTACACTTGCCTCCTGCCAAACCAAACAGAAGGCAGACCTGGTATTGCATAACGCCGTTATCTACACCGTTAACGATTCTTTTGCTGTGGCGGAAGCACTGGCGGTTAAGGACGGACGTATTGTGGCTACAGGCAGTGATGCGGATATTTTAAAGAGATACGAAGCCACGGAAACCAGGGACGCCGCGGGGAAATTCGTTTACCCGGGCTTCATAGACGCACATTCCCACTTTACCGGTTACGCCCTGGGCCTGCAGTCGGTAGCGCTGGATGGTACAGGCAGTTGGCAGGAGGTGATAAACAAGCTAAAAGCCTTCGCTGCCTCCAGTTCTCAACCCTGGATACTGGGCCGTGGCTGGGACCAAAACGACTGGGAGGATAAGAATTTTCCTGACAGAGCGCAGCTTGACAGCCTGTTTCCAAATACCCCTGTGTTCCTGGAGCGGGTAGACGGGCATGCGGCTATCGTAAACCAGGCCGCTATCAATGCTGCAAAGATCACAGCGGGCCAAACCCTTACCGGTGGGCTGGTAGAAACAAAAAATGGACGGCTTACGGGCATATTGGTGGATAATGCAGTGGGGCTTGTACAGTCAGTTATACCGGCACCAGATGCCGGTGCATATGAGAAAAGCTGGCAGCTGGCCGAGCGTAATTGCTTCGCAGCGGGTCTCACCACGGTGTCTGACTGTGGACTGGAACTACGGCAGGCGCTGTTGCTCGATAGTTTACAGCGTGCAGGCAAACTACAAATGCGTGCTTACGTAATGTTGAGTGATAACGATGAAAACTGGAACTGGCTGAAGCAGAAAGGCGCGTATAAAACCGATCATATCAATATAGGTGGAATGAAGTTTTATGCGGATGGCGCACTCGGCTCCCGCGGCGCCTGCCTGTTACATGATTATGCTGATAAAGCAGGCTGGAAGGGATTCTTATTAAAAGATAAAACCTACTTCGAGACAAAGGCGGCAGAGATGGTGCAAACGAAATTGCAGATGTGTACGCATGCCATTGGCGACTCTGCCAACCGGGAGATATTACGTATTTACGGTTCCGTATTAAAAGGGAAGAACGATAAGCGCTGGCGTATTGAGCATGCGCAGGTGGTAGATAGCGCCGACTTCAAATGGTTCGGGCAATATAGTATCGTACCATCTGTGCAGCCCACCCATGCCACCTCCGATATGTATTGGGCGGCCAGCAGGCTTGGGCCACAACAGGTAAAAACCGCGTACGCATTCCTGCAGCTGCTGAAAGAGAACGGCTGGTTACCTCTGGGTACCGACTTTCCCGTAGAGGATATCAGTCCTTTAAAAACCTTTCTGGCTGCAGTGGGCCGGGTGGATGCGAAAGGATTTCCCGAAGGTGGTTTCCAGCCAGAGAACGCCCTTTCGCGAGAGCAGGGTTTGCGTGGCATGACTATTTGGGCGGCCAGAGCGGCGTTTGAAGAACAGGATAAAGGAAGCCTCGAGGTGGGTAAACTGGCCGACTTCATCATCCTGTCCGACGATATAATGAAAGTGCCGGTAGCGGGAATACTCAGGCTTAACATATTAAGCACCTATGTTGGCGGTAAAAATGTATTCAACTTACAATAAGTGTAAAATAAGGCCCCATGGAACTGTGAAAAATTATTTATCTTTTCTTACGTGATTGTTAGCGCCCCGGGTGATTATCCGTTTTTTAGAATATTCCACGATATGAGCACATACACCGCGAACGATTCCCAAACCGGGAATGTAGCTGAGCATTTTAAAATGGCGGTTTCCGTAGACTGTGTTGTTTTTGGCTGGGAAGACGAAGCCCTCAAAGTATTATTGTTGCCTGCGCAGGAGCCTGGGCAAAACGACTGCTGGAAGTTACCGGGCGATACGATACGACCGGGAGAAACACTGGAGTCGGCTGCCTGGCGGGTGTTAGAGCGCCATGCGGGCATTAGTGGCCTCGACCTGGAGCAGGTACACGCCTTCGGTGCCGTCCAGCGCCATCCTATTGGTAGCGTGGTGTCGGTTGCCTACTACAGCCTGGTAAACGTAGCCCATACTCCCATCCGCCAGCAACCAGGCGCCTTAAAGTGGTGTACGGTGAAAAAGTTACCTGAACTATTGCCCGATCATAAAGAGATACTGGCCACCTGCTACCGGCGGTTACAGCATAAAGTAGTAGACCATCCTATCGGTATAGACCTCCTGCCGGAGAAGTTTTCACTCCGTACCCTCCAACATCTTTACGAAACCATTCTCGACGTTAAACTCGACCGTCGCAACTTCCGGAAGAAGTTTTTTAACATGGATATCCTGGTCGATTTGCATGAAGAGGAAGATAGCGTACCCCACCGTCCCGCCAGACTGTATAAATTCGACCCTGGAAAGTACGATTTGAGGGCTAAAAGAGCTTTGGATTTCTAATGCTTTTTTAACATTTGGGATAAATTCGGAATAGTATACTTTTAGGGGAAAATACTTAACAGTATTGATAATCGGCTAAGATGCCCTGTGGGAGGAAAGTATCAGTTGAAATAATTTATTTAGAATTTTCAGTAATTATTGAAAAAAAAGTTTGAGAGATAAAAAAAAAGCTTTAAGATTGTGTTAAATATACGCACATAAAGAGGCGGTATATTTTTGACCCGATAGAAAAGACCAGAGAGACAAATAAGTAACCAGAATTTAAATTGCTAAAAGGACATTAGACAAACATATAAAAACAAGCTTTTTATATACAAATTGCGTTTATAAATTCCACATTATACATTATTGTAAGTTCCACGTTATACCTTATTTTAAGTTCCACGTTGTGAAATTTAGTTTCACTAATTATTCATTACTGCTTTCTATTTCTATGGATCCCCTGCGTTTTTAATCGCAGGGGATTTTTTGTTTTTAGTCTAAACAATTATCAACTGCTGCTTACAACTGTTAGTATTTATCCAACAAGCATCTTCACCTGTTCAATCAATTCTAATTCTGCGGCCTGGCGGCGTTTGTAAGTGCTTCAACCCTTATTTTCGTAACTTGCAATGTTGTACTGCGTTAGCAGTTTTCCGCAAACATCTTATTATGTCATATACACCAACTAACAAAGTACGTATTGTTACGGCAGCTTCTCTGTTCGACGGTCATGATGCCGCGATCAATATCATGCGCCGTATTATGCAGTCAAAAGGCGCGGAGGTAATTCATCTCGGGCATAACCGCTCCGCCGCCGAGATAGTGGATTGCGCCATACAGGAAGATGCCCAGGGCATTGCCGTTACCTCTTACCAGGGAGGCCACGTTGAATTTTTTAAGTACATGTATGACCTGCTGCATGAAAAAGGTTGCGGGCATATCAAGATATTTGGTGGTGGTGGCGGCACCATTCTGCCAACAGAAATCCAGGAAATGCACGCATACGGCATCTCCCGTATTTACTCTCCCGACGATGGCCGCCAGATGGGCTTAGAGGGAATGATAGAAGATTTGATCAATCAATGTGATTATCCTTTACCTGCCATCGCCCGTAAGATAGAAACTACGGACGCGCCGCTGATCGCCCGCGCCATCACGCAGGCGGAGAATGGTCAGCCCGTTCCACAGTTGCAGAAGAAACTGGCAGCGGTTGGTTTGGATGAAGAAGAACATACTACGGGTGGCCACGTAGCTGTATTGGGTATTACCGGTACCGGCGGTGCAGGTAAAAGTAGCGTGACGGATGAACTGGTCAGGCGTTTCCTCTATCACTACGAAGACAAAACGATCGCTGTTATTTCCGTAGATCCATCCAAGAAAAAAACGGGCGGTGCGTTACTTGGCGACCGTATCCGGATGAACAGTATCCATCACCCCCGCGCCTACATGCGCTCCCTGGCTACCCGCGAAAGCGATAAGGCCATCAGCGAACATATACAGGAGGCTATCGACATCTGCAAAATGGCAGGCTTCGATTTTATTATTCTTGAAACATCGGGTATCGGTCAAAGTGATACGGCCATTGTAGATTATTGCGACCTTTCGCTGTATGTGATGACGCCTGAATACGGTGCGGCTTCGCAGCTCGAAAAGATTAATATGCTCGATTACGCCGACGTAATTACGATCAACAAATTCGATAAAGCCGGCGCACTGGATGCACTGCACGATGTGCGTAAACAATATAAACGTAACCACGGCCTTTGGAGCGCCAAAGACGAAGAGCTTCCTGTAGTGGGCACCATCGCCTCTAAATTCAATAATGCAGGCTGTAACCTGTTGTTTGATATGCTGATGAAGGTAGTGGAAGATAAGGTGGGTATCAGCTTCGGCGGTACTGCTAAAGAAGCTACAGGCAGCGGTAATTTGGAAGATGCGATCATTCCGCCTTCACGGGTGCGTTACCTGGCGGAGATCGTTAGTACCATTGAGGATTATGGCAAGTGGGTAAAGGAACAATGCGCTATTGCCAGCAAATGGTATAAAGTAACTGGTGTGCTGGATATGGAAGAGTGGAAAGATAAGGAAGGATTGAGGGCCGTCAGCGAACATCTTCAAAAACAATTACAGCCGGAATGTAAGGCGTTGATAGAAGGATGGCCGGCGTTGGTAGAGAAGTACACCGCCGATCATTATGCGTTCCAGGTGCGTGATAAAGAGATCAAACTTCCTTTATTCACCACCAGCCTTTCGCAATCGCGCATTCCTAAAATAAGTTTGCCTAAGTTCAGCGACTGGGGCGATATTTTACGCTGGCAGCTTACCGAAAACCTGCCCGGAGAGTTCCCTTACGCAGCAGGTGTGTTCCCGCTTAAACGCGAAGGCGAAGACCCTACCAGGATGTTTGCCGGCGAAGGTGGCCCGGAACGTACCAATAAACGTTTTCACTATGTATCGGTTGAGCAGCCTGCCAAACGTTTGTCTACGGCGTTCGACAGTGTTACGCTTTACGGCGAAGACCCCGCCTACCGCCCGGATATTTATGGTAAAGTCGGCAACTCCGGTGTTAGTATAGCTTCTGTAGACGATGCCAAGAAACTTTACAGCGGCTTCGATCTTTGTAATCCAAAGACTTCGGTGTCGATGACGATCAACGGTCCGGCACCCATACTGCTCGCCTTTTTTATGAATGCCGCTATTGATCAGCAATGTGAACAATATATTGCTAAAGAAGGGCTCACCGATAAGGTAAAAGACATCATCAGGAAGAAATTTAAAGAACACCCCCTGCCTGAATACAGTGGCGGATTGCCGCATGGCAACGATGGCCTGGGCCTTGCCCTGCTGGGCGTTTCCGGTAGCGACGTGCTGGAGCCGGAGGTGTATGAAAAGATAAAAGCCCATGCGCTTAGCACCGTGCGTGGCACTGTGCAGGCCGATATTCTGAAAGAAGATCAGGCACAGAACACCTGCATCTTTTCTACCGAATTTGCATTAAAGCTGATGGGCGATGTGCAGGAATATTTCATCAACAGAAAAGTAAGAAACTTCTATTCAGTAAGTATTTCCGGTTACCATATTGCCGAAGCCGGTGCCAATCCGATTACCCAGCTGGCCTTTACGTTATCAAACGGTTTTACTTACGTGGAGTATTACCTCAGCCGCGGCATGAACATCGACGATTTTGCGCCAAACCTTTCGTTTTTCTTCAGCAACGGTATGGACCCCGAGTATGCTGTAATCGGCCGTGTGGCCCGCCGCATCTGGGCAAAAGCCATCAAGTATAAGTACAAGGGTAACGACCGTTCGCAAAAACTGAAATATCATATCCAGACTTCCGGCCGCAGTTTGCATGCGCAGGAAATTGACTTTAACGATATACGCACTACGTTGCAGGCTTTATATGCGATATATGACAACTGCAACTCCCTGCATACAAATGCGTACGATGAGGCCATTACTACGCCCACCGAAGAGAGTGTGCGCCGCGCCATGGCCATTCAGTTGATCATTAACCGCGAACTGGGTACAGCTACCAATGAGAATCCTAACCAGGGCAGCTTTTTCCTGGATGAACTAACCGACCTGGTGGAAGAAGCGGTAATGATGGAGTTCAACCGAATTACCGAACGCGGTGGTGTTTTGGGCGCTATGGAAAGAATGTACCAGCGTAACAAGATACAGGAAGAAAGCCTGCATTATGAGTCGCTGAAGCATACCGGCGAATACCCGATCATAGGTGTAAACACCTTCCTGAATAAGAATGGGTCACCTACAATTATTCCTGCAGAAGTGATCCGCTCTACTACCGAAGAAAAAGAATACCAGATTAATTCGGTGGATGCTTTTAAAAAGCGTCATGAAGATAAAAGTGCGGCTATGCTGAAACGTTTGCAGGAGGCGGCGATACGTAATGATAACCTGTTTGACGAGTTGATGGAAACCGTGAAGTATTGTACACTCGGGCAAATTACACATGCTTTGTACGAGGTGGGTGGACAATATAGAAGAAACATGTAAACAATACACTTGTTATATAAGTCCCGCAGTAATGCGGGACTTTTTTATTTGACCGCTGCGCTAATATTTCTGCGTGGCAACGCGCTTTGCTCGCAGTATTAAATAAGCCCTTACCTTTATACCCGTCGTCGAGTTGCATAACCACGTTTATCTGTTAACTTCAAAAGAATAACCTCAATGAAAAAGAATTGCTTTCATTGGCAGGCCTGTATGCTACTGGGTCTCTGCCTCTATCTGACTGCTTGTTGCAAACCTGCAAATGTAGGTTCACAACCGGTTCCGCTTATTTCGCAGCAAACGAACAACTGGTGTTGGGCCGCTACCACCCAAATGATCACTACATTTTTAGGGCATCCTGTGCAGCAGTGCGACCTGGCTAATCAACGTTTTGGCAGAAACGATTGCTGCCAGGGTAATTGCCCGAAAAATTCTGCCTGTAACATGCCTGCGTGGACGATGTTCTCCGAGAGTGGCTTCGATTTCAGGGAATCTACCACGCCTTTGCCATGGGATAGTCTGAAGAAGTACATTTACTGTCGTAAACAACCGCTAGCCTACGCTTATGGGCCTAAATCCGGCGGTGTTGGGCACGTATTGGTCATCTATGGCTACGTCAGTGTTGGCAGCACCAACTACCTGTTCCTGCGCGACCCATGGGCCCCCTGCGAAGGTACAGACAGGTCTATTACCTACGAGGAATACAGTAATTCAGGCAGCTCCGACCATTGGAGTACCATGTATGATTTCAAATTTCGTTAAACCCTAAAAAATCAATGATCATGAAGCTCAAATCAAAAATATATACCCTGTTTACGGTCTCCTGTACCGCGTGGCTGCTGGCTTGCACGGCAGGCCAGTCGGGCGGTAATGGTGGCGCAAACGATACTGCCATCGTTATGAACTCACCACAAAAAGCGCTGGAAGTGGCGCTGCGCGATTTGCAGCAGCTTTCCGACGATAATATTAAGGCATTCGGTTTTGCTTCTGTCGCCGAGGCTAAAGAGGCCAAGGCAGAGGAACCGGTAAAGCTGCAGGTACTCAGTTTCGATAAACTGCTGGCCGGCGATAGCTCTATGGCTAACGACAGCCTTAACCCACTTTCACGCTTCGAGTCCACCGAACAGCAGGAACTTGTATATCCGCTGGCAGTAGGCGGCGCGGTAAAATCCACCGTTAAGATTACCGGCATGAGCGAAAGATGGCAGATAGCCGGTTTTGACCAGGGGCATGCCGCGGTTGTGACCAATGCCCGCAAACTAAGCCAGGGGCAGGCGTTCGGCCTGGTAAATATTCCAGGTTTACAGCTCGCCTTTATCGAAACAAGCATAGACGGCAGGCGGTTGTACTACCCGGTAGTGTCTGATGAGCAGGCCGGTGTTTATAAAGACAGGCCTATGTCCGCCTACGAGCTGGTGCGGGTACTCTCCAATGCGGCGCGCGCTGCTAAAGACCGCTATGGCAAAGAGATAGACGGAAAACGGATTGTAAATTAACTGTTATAGGATTGGTTAAGCCATCGGCGCCTGTTGCGTGTCGGTGGCTTTTTTATTTTGGTGTATACATGGCTGCACCGGCCGGTGTGCTATTAAGGGGATTTGATTGCGGTACCAGGTTTCGTATATTCTTTCTTAAAGAGAAAGGACGAGGTGTATACATGACAGTAATTATTTACGCCCGTTGATACTGATGTTTCGTAGCCGGAAAGCTGCCATGTGTACAAATTTCCGTTCCCGATTTGCCCTGCTGCGCATATTCCCGTAATTTGCCGGGAGCATACGTTTTAATATATGAACCCTGCACACACATACCAGCAAAAGACACAACACTACAGGCAACACATCAAACAATTGGAACGTCAGTTACGAGGGTTGGCCTGGGCCAGGTTAGGTATTTTTCTGCTCGCTATTATTTCGGTTTACGAATATTTTCACAACGATTTTATCCCTGTATGGCTGCTGGTAATCGCTGCCCTGACCGTGGTATTTGTGTTTTCGCTGGTGCGTTATCAACGGTCGCAGGATAAGTTAAATCTGTATAAAGCACTACTCGATCTGAATGAAAAAGAGTTGTTGCTGGCTACCGAACACAAGGCTGCCTTTGCGGACGGTGCCGAGTTTATCGACGATCAGCATGATTTTGCGGGCGACCTGGACGTGTTTGGGCCGTCTTCCCTGTTTCAGTATATTAACCGTACGGGCACACTGTTGGGTAAAAAGCAGCTGGCCGACTCGCTGCGTCAGTATCCTGCTAATGCAGCAGATATTCACCAGGTGCAGGATGCTGTAAAAGAATTGGCGCCGCAGCTGGACCTCAGGCAGTTATATACCGCACAGGCTGTGCTGGCAGAAGAGAAGCCCGATGATGTGAAAGGACTGCAGGCCTGGTTTAATATGCCGCTTCATTTCGTCGGTAAAAAATGGTTACGGATAGCCAGGATTCTATTGCCCCTGCTGGTGATCGCATCGATCGTGTATTATATCATTACCGGCAACTACATTCCTTTCTCCCTGATGCTCGTGGTGAATGGTTTGATGCTGGGCGCCAGTGTGAAGAGAGTAAATGAGATGTATATACACCTCGGAAACAAAGAGCGTGTACTGCACAAGTTTGCCAACCTGTTGCAGCAGGTGCGGGAGGCACCATGGCAGTCGGCTTTGCTTACACAATACAAAAATACCGCAGCCGAAGCAGATATAGCATTACGTAAACTGGCGAAAACAGGCAACCTGCTCGATCAGCGCCTCAACATCCTGGTGGCGTTATTCCTTAATCTTCTATTTCTTTACGATATCCAGTGTGCTTTTGCACTGGAAAACTGGAAAGAAAAATTTAAAAGCCAGATGCCTTCCTGGCTCGATGTGATTGCCCGCCTGGAAGTGCTTAACAGCTTTGCCACCTTTGCTTATAATCATCCCCAGTATATTTATCCGCATGTAAACGATAGCCCCGTTACCGTTTCAGGTACTGCTATTGGTCATCCATTGATTCCCGCTGCAGAATGTGTTACCAACGATGTTACGATTGGCGAACAGGCGCAATTCCTGATCATCACTGGTTCCAACATGTCGGGCAAAAGTACCTTCCTGCGTAGCGTTGGTGTTAACCTGTTGCTCGCTATGCAGGGTGCGCCGGTTTGTGCGTCCAGCTTCACTTGCAGTCCTACCCGCATTATGACCTCCATGCGTATTAAGGATTCCATTGCGCGGCATACTTCTTACTTCCAGGCGGAGTTGTTACGCCTGCAGCATATCATACAGGTGCTAAAAACAGGAGAGCGTGTATTTATTATCCTCGATGAAATTCTTAAGGGTACTAATTCAGAAGATAAACTCACCGGTTCGTTGCGGCTCATCCAACATTTCCTGGAGTATAATTGTTTGGGAATGATTGCCACGCATGATCTTGAACTGGGTAGTCTGGAGCAAAAATATCCAACACAGATACGCAATTTCTGTTTCGAGAGTAGTCTCGAAAACGGCGACCTTCACTTCGATTATCTTATGCGTGAAGGCATTGCACGGAATAAGAATGCCACCTTCCTGATGCAGCAGATGCAGATTATTTAATTCTGTTTACAGCGCCTAAAATTATTTTGTACTGCTAATAAAATTAGTATCTTTACTAACATAATTAGCAGTAAAGATGACGTTGCCTTTTAACGATAATCCTTCCGAAAGCCCGTATTATAAAGGAAGAGGCGCTCAGATTAACCCGAAGAACAGGTTCCTGAAAGGCGAGTACAAACAGGAACATGCAGAGGGTATTGACGAGTGGTGGCAGGCCGATGTGCCTACCCAGATATTTGAAGAGCATGCGAAGACACTGGTAAACAAGGTGGATAGTCCGGATGTTGGCATGTGGTATTCGATGAACCCTTACCAGGGGTGCGAACACGGCTGCATCTATTGTTACGCCCGTAATTCTCACCAGTATTGGGGAATGAGTGCCGGTCTTGATTTCGAGCGTAAGATTATCGTTAAGCAGAATGCGCCCGAATTGCTGAAGAAGTTTTTGGATAACAAGAACTGGGTATGCAAACCGTTATCACTTTCCGGTAATACAGACTGTTATCAGCCATTGGAGCGTAAGATGTGGATTACCCGCCAGTTGCTGGAGGTGTGTTTACAGTACAAGCAGCCGGTAGGTATCATCACAAAAAATTCTCTCGTTTTACGTGATAAATATATACTACAGAAATTAGCCGAACATAACCTTGTTTGTGTGTTCGTATCAGTAACGACTTTACAGGAAGACCTCCGCCTGAAAATGGAACCACGCACCGCTACAGGCCTCCAGCGATTAAAGGTGATCAAGGACCTGCACGAACTGGGCATCCCCGTAGGTGTAATGACAGCCCCGCTTATTCCCGGTCTCAACGATCATGAAATGCCGCAGATATTGGAAATGGCAGCCAATAATGGCGCTAAGCAGGCGGGTTACACCGTAGTGCGATTGAATGATGCCGTTAAGTTAATTTTCAACGACTGGCTGTACAAAAACTTTCCCGATCGTGCAGACAAAGTATGGCACATGATTGAGGGCCTGCATGGTGGGCATGTTAACGACAGCGACTGGGGCCGCCGTATGAAAGGCAGCGGTAACATATCCGAGATGATCAATCAGCAGTTCCGTATCCACACCAAAAAGCTGGGCCTGAATCTGGAGAAGTTTGAATTTAACACCTCGCTGTTCGAACGGCCGCAGGTGCAGTTGAAGTTGTTTTAGTGGTGCGGTATTGGTTGATGCTGGTGGTAAATAACTGGGGTGGCAATCACGGACGTGTATACGCCCGCTGTTAAGCACGTCCGGTGTTCGACATTGTCTTAGCCGGGCATTCACAAGTTTGAGGCTCGTATGTTTGCCGGTACAAAAGTTTGAATCACTTTCTTCATAATGATGATAGGATTGATGGTGTCGTAACCGCTTAGTTCGTCCCGGAATTTTAACGCATGCGAAGTTGGGTGCAGGAGAATACCGCGCTTTGGTTGTTGTTAGGCTTCCTTTCTCGGGAGTTGTCGATCTGCCACAATTGTGCTTCGAAAATCCGCTTTCCGCCGGTTCGCCAGCGACCGGTTGCTGAATACATCCGGAAGCGTCTTCCTTATACTCCGACGATTTCATTTCCTCAATGTACGCAGCCGCCTGCCCATTTCCGGCTTCCACTAATTTCAGCGCACTATAATCACTCCCCAGCAATGGATAATTAACGCCATTCGAATGCTGGATAAAATAGATACCAAACGCAAGAAACAAAGCGGCCGTAGTGCCTGCTGGTAATTGCATGCGTAGTGTTATATCGCCGCTGTTTGCTGCATCTACAGGTATCATGACCGTTTCGCTTTCCGAACTGTTTGACTGCCTTGCTTCAAAGGTTACTGCCGATGCGGTTGCGTGCAGTGCGAAGTGAGTAGCGCCTGTTGGTGCGGAAACCATTTTGGCAGGAGAAAAGTTTTTAAGCGTAATAACGGCTTCCCCGGTGGCCCGGTCGATTGTTGTTTTATAAGGAGCAAACAGTATCCTGCTTAACGGGCATTTCTCATTAAACTCAAATCCCTTCAGCCTTGCCAGCTGTTCATTGCCAATGCCCCGGCTGCCTGCCGCGTGCGCCGTATCGTCCCTCACCACTTTACAAAAAGTACTGGTTAGGCGATTATACATCTTGTTGTCATTCACCCAGCCAAGGCTATGTTTGAGCGACATCCGCAAAGTTCTGCCGGCCTTGCTGGCCATGATAAAATCCTGCAAACTTCCCCTGGAGCCTTCGAACTCTGGTGCCTTAAGTACGCGTTCTCCCTTGGGGCCCCGTTTCCGCCGTACCTTAAGCCCGTCCGCCACTTTCAGCAACACAAGACCTCCGAGCATTTCTTCAAGTTTCCTTTGTATTTTTTTGTTACTCATCATGCAATGTTTTGATCGTAAAATTAGAGGTGGCGGAGGCCTTCAACAAATCGCGTGTCGTTTTTGTCGTAAATGTCGTAATTGTCGTTTTTCTAATTGATAATCATCAACTTGCTTCCTTATGTTACTAGTCGTCACACTGTAAAGCATCATCCGGATTAATCACCCTGGGTGTAAACCTATTTTAGTACGATTCATACCTTATATTCATCGTTACCACACCGCATACGATGCTGCTATTATCCTACAGTTATCCTGCGCTTTTCCTGCAGGTATCCTGCTGCAAACTGCTTCTTAATAGCATGCAATCCCGTGTTTTTCCGCCGATTGTCCCTAATTAATTTCCCTGTTACAGTTGTTCTATTCAATTTTTTAATACTATGTAATTTTATAATTATGTATTATTTAATTATCTTTATTACGGCTCGTCACCAGTGGCAGCCCCCAATTTTATGAGTATTTATCCTAATTGCCTGTGGAAGTGGCTGATGTATACCTGCATCGCTATTGCCCCACTAGAGCTTTGTGCCCGGCAGGACGACGATAAGAATGTCGTGATCAGCGAAATGAAACAGCGATACGAGTTTGTTACCGGTGATAAAGACAACCCGGTGAAAGTGCGCGAAAACACCCGTACCGTTTATAAATGCAACGAGTTTCGCACCAATCTCCGGATAGTGGAGTTTTACGATGATAAAAGTACCATCGATGATATTCGCGTGTACGTGAATAACGAACGCGTGAAGTCTATCAAACCTGAATATCGGTACTACGAGATTGATGAGTACTTCTTTTCTGATATGCGCGTAGCTACTTTGACACTGCCCCTTGAAAAGAAAGGCACAGAGAGTTATGTGGAGTTACAACGCACTACCAACGATCCCCGATACCTGACCGCCGTGTATTTCCACGAAGGTTATTTCCAGGAAGCTAAAGAGGTTACGTTTGTAGTGCCACGCTGGATGCATGCAGATATTAAGGAAATGAACTTTGCAGGTTATCCGGTAAAAAAAGCAGTGACGTATGATCAGAAAATCGACGCTGACGTATATGTATATACCATCAATGGTCTGGCTGCAAGGCCGAATGAGTCGATGTCGCCCGGCCCTTCGCATATTTATCCCCACTTGCTTGTATGCAGCAAATATGCCGATACAAAGAACGGCCGCGCTAATTTTTTTAACACCACGGATGATCTGTATGCCTGGTACCACGGCCTGGTACTGACCATCGGTAACGATCCGGCTACGATAAAGCCATTAGCAGAGTCGATTACAAAAGATGCGAAAGATGACCTGTCTAAAATAAAAGCGGTGTTTAACTGGGTACAGGAAAACATCCGCTACATTGCTTTCGAGGATGGTATCGCCGGTTTTAAGCCTGCCAAAGCACAGGAAGTATTGCAAAAGAAATATGGCGATTGTAAAGGAATGGCTAATCTCACAAAAGAATTGCTTGTTTCGCTCGGTTTCGATGCCCGCCTCTGCTGGATCGGGACGAACCACATTGCCTACGATTATTCCATTGCATCGCTTTCTGTAGATAACCATATGATTTGCGGTGTTAACTACAAAGGCAAACGTTATTTCCTGGACGCCACCGAGAGTTACATTGGTTTCGATAAATATGCTGAACGTATCCAGGGCCGCCAGGTGATGGTGGAGGATGGGGCTAAGTATACGATTGAGCGTATACCTACCGCTACGAGCGACCAGAACGAGTCGTATGAAAAGCGTGTGTTGCGCATCGAGGGCAACGATTTGGCCGGGGTTACGGAGCATCGTTATACAGGGGAGAGTACCGAACTTCTCTTAACGCAGATCCACGGTATCAAAAAGGAAAAGTTACAGGATGCCTTACAGAGTTATCTTTCTGAAGGCAAAACTCAATGTAATATTAATAACCTGCAAACTTCCAACCTGAACGACTGGAATACGGATCTGACCATGAAATACGATGTGCAGTACAAGAATGCTATCACCGGTTTCGGTAATGATCTGTACCTGGAACTGGATTTCAGGAAAGAAATGAAAGGGATGGATATTGATACTTCCAAACGCCGCACAGATTTGTTGTTTCAGTTCAAACGTAAGCTGGTGCATGAAACGGAGTTACTCGTGCCCGACGGATTAAAGGTGAACGAATTGCCAACGGGCATGAAAGTAAGCCGTCCTTCCTACGACTTCGTGGTTAGTTACGAGGTAAAGGCCAACAAGATCGTGTACCGCAAAGAGCTGGTGATCAAAGATACCCATCTTCCCAAAAATGCTTTTGGCCAGTGGAATGAGGATGTTAAAACACTATCCCGGAACTATATGCAACAGATATCATTTACAAAAAAATAGATAACCCATGAAAAGATGGCACTTGCTGCTGGCAAGCGTTATAACCGTGCTGTTAGTCACAAACGTGCATGCACAAGATAAACAGGACGCCAAATATAAGGAACGGGCGGAGGAGATAAGGAGCGAAGTGTGGGCATGGACACTGCCGGCATTCAAAAACCGTACAATTCCCGACAGTCTAAATAAAGAATCTGGTGTAGTACTGGCGCGGCATATAGATATCAGCGCCTCGGGCCGTAAACGTAAACGTACGTACATTCGTACCGTTCGCGAGATGGTGAAGATCAATGACAAGGCCGCACTGGAGGAATATTCGCAATTCAATTACCAGCAGTTCAGCCGTTCGCTGATGTCGTACCCGGTTACAGAAACGCAGGTGTTAGGTGTGCGCATCATCAAGCCCGACGGATCTGTTAAATATGTGAATGCAGATGACGCGGTAGCTACCAGCGACGATAGAACGGACAAACAACGTAAGCTGGCTATTTCTGATTTGCAGGTGGGGGATATTATCGACTACTTCATTTGTATGGAACAGGTACTGGAAGGTTACCAGCGCTTTTTGCCGGAGGTATTTGTGCTGGGCGATGATAAACCCATCCTGTCTTACTCTATCCACACCGAAATAAGCGACCGTTTCGTAACACAGTATCGGTCTATAAACGGCGCCCCGGAATTTAAAAAGCGTTATGAAGATGGCACCGTGGAGCTGGATATGCTGGTAAAAAACATTCCCAGTCTGCCGATCGGCCTTTGGATGTCGCCGTTCCGCCAGGTCCCGCTGATACGTATGAGCCTCTCTGAGCAAAATGATCCGGCGCTCGCCGCTCCGCCCAAAGGTGCAGTAATGAAAAATCCGGCCATCTACCGTATAAAAGAAACAGCTACTAATGTAGTGTTGTACGAACGGAGAGGAACATCTTACGCTACAGTGCCCTTTCTTAACGAAACGAAAGACCTGATCGCCAATTATAAAAAGACACATAGAAACGCCACCGACCGGGATGTTGTGACTTTCGCCTATTATGCCATCCGCTACCTGGCGTTATACAGGGTGAACGCCGGTGACAAGATCCTGGTGGGCCAGTCGAGGAATTACAGCACCCTTAATCAGAAGCGTTTCCTGTTATACCTTAATTACATCCTGGTAAAAAATGATATTAATACCGACTTCGTACTGGTAACGTCTAAATACGGGCCCAGCCAGGAAGAGGTGTTGTTGCCCGGCGATTATGAGTGGATGTTAAAGACCAGGGAAGAAAAGCCATTGTACATAAGCGTAGAAGGGATGTTTACCAATGCCGCCTACGTAGCGTCGGAGTTTGAAGGCCAGGAGGCACCGGTGGTGGAAGGTGCCAAAGTTCGCAGTAACGATGGTTTTGAGGGAGAGGTAACGGTACCTAAATCCACGGCCGACCAAAATGCCAAGCTGGAAAAAATGAAGATTACGCTGGATGCGGATATGCAGCTACTGAAGATAGATCGCACCACCACGGTGAAAGGGCACCTGAAACACGATGACCAGCAAAACCTGCTACTGTTTGAAGACTATTATGAGCAGGAGCGCCAGGCCATGGGGGTGAAATCATCTTTTATGGAAGATTTTGCAGACAGCCGTAAGAACCGTTCGCTGGCCGAGGAATATACTAACGCCTTCGCCAAGGCCCGTAAAGACTGGAAGGAAATCTTTAAAGAAGAAATTCAGGGCTCGTTTGATATAGAGCCCAGGGAGGTGACCAAATACAGCATTGTGAAGATGGGGTTACAGCACACCGATCCGGACTTCGTATATAACACCCAGTTCACCTTCGACGGGCTGCTGAAGCGTGCCGGTAATAATTATATACTGGATGCCGGTAAACTCATTGGCGGCCAGTTAACGCTGAAACCATCGCAGCGCGACCGCAAGGTGGACATGTATATGCCTTTTGCCCGCTCGTTCGAGTATAATATAGAAATACAGGTGCCGCAGGGATATACCGTAGAAGGCCTGGACAAACTAAACCAGGACGTTGATAATGCTGCTGCGGCATTCCAGGTAAAAGCACAGGTGATGGGTGATAAACTGAACATCAACGTACGAAAAACGTATAAGCATGCATACGAGAAGGTGGCCGAATGGAGCAATTTAGTGAAGGTGATAGACGCCGCACTGGCCTTTCAGGACCAGAAAGTGCTGTTTAAAAAATCATAAGATGTTCATTTGAAACTTGTTTTAGTAAATTTTTTTGAATTAATAATTTTTTTACCTGGAAAATTATGCAGTTCAAAAAAATCAAATTATATTTGCTGTAGAGTTAAATAGAAATACAACAAAACAGAAGTGTTACGCAGTTGTCAAAATATGAACCAAGTGATGATTTCACGCAAGCAAACAAAGCTGGCGGAGATTGAGCGGGTATGTTATAAACAGAAATAACTAAAAGTTACTAAGATATAACAGAAGGTCCCGCCGGAAAGCGGGACCTTTTCTTTATAAGTGAGATGGAAAAGATGATGATTCAAACGCTGTCGCAGAATGCATGCACGAGGATAAACAAATGTATTATCCGAAAGGCATCAAAGCAGGCTTTTATGCAAAAAGCAGGGCGGGTGAGGTATGTTATGATTTAAACGAAGTAGTTTATAATTATAAATGCCCGGTCCGCAAACAAGATGCAGACCGGGCTTTTTATTTAGCCGTTATGGAAAAGAATAGAATAGGACATCAACATATATATTAACCGGTACGCGCTTTAAATTTTAGAAGTGGCTTGCCCCCAAAACTTGAGCCCATGAGAAATGTAGTACAACTTGTAAGAGAGGCCCTGGTTGAAAACTTTAGGGAAATCGACCGTTGGTTCGATAAGGATCATTCCCTGTTGCACTTCAAACCCACGTTAGACCACTGGAATGCCAGGGAAGTATTAGAGCACATTAGTTTAGCCAACTATTTTCTGCTCCTGATTATCAGCAAAAGCACCCGCCGCGCGCTGGACCGCCGTGTAGATGGCCTTATAGTGATGCCGCCAGCCAATTACGAAGAAAAGTTTCGCGAGATCGATGTGATCAGCGATGGCGATTTTCAATGGGTTAGGCCTGAACATATGGAGCCAACGGGCTTAAAAGCAATGTCGGAAGTGCGTACGCTGCTTAAACAGCAATATGCACAGTGCATGTATAATCTTTCCCTGCTTAAAAACGGAGAAGGCCGGCTGGTAAGTATCAATATGAGCGTTAATAACCTCGGTAAAATCGACGTTTATCAATACATCTATTTCCTTACCATGCACATACAGCGTCACGTTGGGCAGATGCAGAAATTGGAAATGCAGTATGAGGAAACAGAAGCAATGGCTTCCTAACTAATAAGGGTACACGGAATTTATTTTGCAATTCAGACTTTTCGTGTATACCTTTGTATTCAACTTTAAAATTTATAACAATGCTCACGAACAGATCATATGGGAATTTGGTGGCGGCTTATGCGGATAGCATAGACTGTAGCGGGTTCGGGGCGTGTTATGTCGATCAACGAAAATAGTAGTGAACGACTAAATATAACAAGGTCCGGCCGTATAAGCCGGACCTTTTTTTATACCACCCATACGACGCCGCTGCCTTATGGCAGCAAACCCAGGCATACAAAATGTGGTCGCCGGTAAAATATGTTATCCCCCGGCCCTGCAACCTGCTCATGTATTCACCTGCGGATAAAAAACTTACATTCATACAGCCGGTAATGCCGTTTTACCGGGTGCAACTATCAATAACAACATCAATGGCAAAATTAAAACTGCGGGGTAAAGACCTGCGTAACATTGGTTATCCCGAAAGCCCGGTGATCAGCATCGCGATAGGGGTAATGGAACAACATTACAAACATCATTCTGCAGAAGATGCGTTGGATATTTTAGCGAAAGTACTGGCAACACCTGAGGAATACCTGGAAGACGAAGCGCTGGTAAAGATCGCCGAGCGTTTGGTGGAAGAGGAAGAAGAACAAGAGCGTGCTTTACGTACCGAACCCGTACCATACAGCGTTTATGGTGCCAATTATATTGACCCTGCTGCTATCAGGCAAATGGAACAGGCCGTACGCCTGCCCGTAGCTGTAGCCGGCGCTTTAATGCCCGATGCTCATCATGGGTATGGCCTGCCAATTGGCGGCGTACTAGCCACCGAAAACGCCGTAATACCATATGGAGTAGGCGTGGATATAGGATGCCGTATGTGCTTAAGCATTGTGGACCTGCCGGTAAAACTGCAGGCTGGCGAGTACAACAGGTTTGTGAAAGTACTGACCGATAACACCAAGTTCGGTACAGGCGCTGCCTGGAAACATACACCTGATAACGCAGTGCTGGAGCGTAACGAGTTCCGGGAACTGCCGCTGTTGAAGCACCTGCACGAAAAGGCAGTGGGACAACTGGGTACTTCCGGTTCAGGCAACCACTTCGTGGAATGGGGTATTGTGGAAATAGCAGATGATAAGAATGAGTGGGGATTGCCTGCAGGTGATTACACTGCTATCCTTACCCACTCCGGATCGCGGGGTTTAGGTGCGCAAATAGCGGGGCATTATACCAAGCTGGCAAAGGAGCTTTGTCCGTTGCCAAAAGAAGTGCAACACCTGGCCTGGTTAGATATGGATAGCGAAGAAGGCCAGGAATACTGGCTGGCTATGAATCTGGCCGGCGACTACGCCTCCGCCTGTCATCACCTGATCCATGAAAAGATGATCAAAGCGATGGGGGCCGAAGTGCTGGTGCGGGTAGAGAACCATCACAACTTCGCATGGAAAGAAAAACATGGAGGTAAAGAGATGATCGTTCACCGTAAAGGTGCTACGCCCGCAGGTAAAGGTGTGCTGGGAATTATCCCGGGTTCCATGACCGCACCTGGCTTTATAGTAAAGGGCCGTGGGGAGTCAGCTTCGCTTGATTCCGCATCGCATGGCGCAGGGCGGGCAATGTCCAGGAGCGCTGCCAAACAAAATGTAACGCGTAATGCGATGGATAAAATGTTGCGCGATAACGGGGTTACATTAATTGGCGGTGGATTGGATGAAGCGCCAATGGCCTATAAAAACATCAATGAAGTAATGGGAGCCCAAACCGACCTGGTGGAAGTTCTCGCCCGTTTTCGGCCTACTATTGTGAGGATGGCCGATGGGGAGTAAGTACAACAAGAAAGGGTCGCGAATTTTCGCGACCCTTTTACTATTTATCTAAAGACACTATTTCGTTTTTAACAATTGTTCCACTCGTGAAAACGCCAGCCGGAACCAGGGAGTAAACGTATCCGCTTCGCTGGCCAGTTGTTCGCTGATCTTAGCAAGGGCTACATATTTATAGGCACTCACCTCGCTGCTCTCCGGTACTATTTCACCATCATACCTTCCAATAAACACATGATCGTATTCATGTTCGGTGAGGCCATTATCAAATTCAACCCTGTACGTAAAGCTGAACACCTCTTTCAGCTCACAATCAAATCCCATTTCTTCTTTTAATCTGCGGTGCGCCGCCTCTTCTACCCTTTCGCCCGGGAAAGGGTGGCTGCAGCAGGTGTTGGTCCACAGTCCGGGGCAGTGGTATTTGCCGGAGGCGCGTTGTTGCAAAAGCATTTCTCCCGCTGCATTGGTAATAAATACCGAAAATGCGCGGTGAAGTAAGCCTTTTTGATGGGCCTCGATTTTTTCCATGGTACCTACCGGCTCATCGTTCTCATTTACCAGAACAACGGCAGCAGCAATTGAAGTGCTTAACATAGACGGTTAAAAATTTGGGTCTTTTAATGGTTATAAAAGATAGTCCAAGTTAAGCTTTATTCCTTATCAGAATGACAAAAGGTATTTTGCTGCGATACAGGTGCAGTTAGCTTTGTAACAGTTAAAAGAGTAATGAATGTCAGTGTTTGTGTAAAGGTGTTGCCTGATAAAAAGGGGTGATGTTTGTTTTGGGTTATTGTAATGTTGAGGTTTTTTCCTTGCTGGTGTTAGTTGTTAGATACTTGTGCTTTCAGCATTTTCCTGGCAAAGTGAATACGGCTTTTGATGGTACCTAAAGGTTCATGTAGAACATCGGCGATTTCGTAATACTTGAAACCGTCGAGAAACAACAGGAACGGCTTTTTGAAGATGATCGGCAACTGGTGAACGGCTACTTGTATGTCCTTAATCCTTAGTCCGGCTTCGGCGTGGTTACCGATAATGGTCTGGTGTGAGTTAAGCAGGAAGTCGTTGGAAGAGTTGTCGAAGCAGAGGTGTTGTTTTGATTTTCGCCGGTAGTTGTTAATAAAGATGTTCCTCATGATGGTGTACAGCCAGGCTCTGATATTTGTTCCTGCGAGGTATTTCTCCTGGTTGGAGATGGCGCGGAACATAGTTTCCTGGTAGAGATCCTTGGCAGATTCGGCATCTTTGGTGAGGGTGATGGCGAATGGCTTAAGGAAATCAGCATTGCTGAGTAATAGGGTGTTAAATTCAGCGGATGACATATAAATAATGTTTAAGTGGTTACAATACTAATTTAAACAAAAAAGGAATTCATTCCAAGCTTTTTGAGTGGTTTTTTCGCATCACACGAAAATGTAAAGGTTGTTTAAACACTTAATAATCAACTGTAAAAATGACAACAAATAAGTACAATTGTGCTATTTTGGAATTTAGTGCTTAGTTAAAGTGTTTAACTATTTTGGGATATGAATTAAGATTAACGTGAATGTGTAGTAGCCCGTTCATATTAATGTACGTAAAGGGGAGATAAATGGTTTAGTGCCAGGGGGATAAATACAATAGATGCCGTTGTTTTTACTATGGGCATGATAAATGAGATGCTATATAATAATATTGGTATTGTTTTACAAAAAGATGAGATTAGAATTATGCGTGCGATGGGAATAGAAAAGCTTCTTTTATATTCCTTCTATTGATAATATGCATATTTTTTTATTTAATACGACTAGTGCTTAGAGGCTTTAATCAGATTGATTTTCAATCTCCTAACATTTATGTAGTATTTTTAATAAATTTGCCTGCATTTTTAAACCCCAATCCCAAAATTGGGGCGGGAGTGTGTTATCCAAATTTCGAGAAAACGTCTTATGATAAAAAAACTTTTGTTGCTTCAACTGTTCGTGCTTGTAACCCTGTGTGTTAGCGCCCAGGTACCGACTATGTCGTCTGAAGCGATGAAGCAGATGAAAGCAGAGAGCCTGAGCGACGACCAGGTAAGGCAGGTGGTAGCGGATATGAAAAAGAATAGGATGGACATCTCGCAGCTGGACACTTATGCTCAGCAAAAAGGCATTCCTTCATCGGAAGTCCAGAAGTTGAAACAACGGATAATAGCTTTAAACCTCGATAAAGAGCTGGCCACACAGTCGGCGGGAGAAGGTGGGACTACAGGAGAGCGGGGTGTTGATGGTGCTACCGACAGTCCGATGACCCAGGATGAAATAAAAGCGGTTCAGCACCGCCGCCGCATATTCGGATCAGAACTTTTTTCTAACAAAAATCTTTCTTTTGAACCGAACCTTAGAATGGCTACGCCGCCTAACTACCAGTTGGCTACGGGCGACGAGATACTTATTGACGTGTATGGTTATTCCGAAGTACAGCATCGCCTGAAGGTAACGCCCGAAGGCTATATCCGAATTCCAAATCTGGGACCAGTGTATGTAAACGGCTTATCCATGGAAGAGGCCAAGGAAAGAATCACCAAACAACTGGGTACAATATATGGAGGCATCCGCACGGGAAATACTTTTGTAAGCGTATCGCTGGGCAATATCCGCAGTATTAAGGTGTTATTGATCGGTGAGGTAGTAGCGCCTGCTACTTACACATTGCCCTCGCTCGCTACCGTTGCCAATGCATTGTATCTGTCGGGCGGTCCCAGCGAAAACGGTTCCTTCCGCAATATTCAGGTGATCCGTAACGGCAAGGTAGTCGCGACTTTTGACCTTTACGATTTTTTAACCCGAGGTGATCTGACGAACAATGTGGTATTGCGCGATCAGGATATTGTGCGGGTGAATCCGTATGCGACGCGCATTGAGTTAGCCGGGCAGGTAAAAAGGCCGGCAATTTTTGAGGCGAAGGAAGGCGAAACACTGCAAACTATACTGGACTTCGCAGGAGGATATACTGATATTGCTTATCGTGATAACATCAGCGTACAACGTATTAATAGTAGAGAACGGGAGGTATTGACCGTTAACTCTGGTGAAGTGGGCACTTTTAAGCTGAAGTCGGGCGATCGATTTTACGTGGATTCTATATTGAATACCTATACCAACAGAGTGACCATTACAGGGGCCATTTATCACCCCGGTGCATACGCGTTATCCCAGGGGATGACCCTTGCCGACCTTATCAAAAGGGCCGATGGCGTGAAGGAAGAAGCTTCGTTGAACCGTGGTTTGATCCGCAGGTTGCAGGGTGATCGCAGCCAGGCCTATGTAGCTTTCGACGTAACGAAGGTGCTGAATGGAACCCAAATAGAGGTGCTGCAGCGGGAAGATAGCGTGTTTATCTTCAGTAAATCTGATTTGCAGGAATCGTATCAGGTGAAAATTTCCGGCGAGGTAAACAAGCCTGGCTATTTCCCTTATGCAGCAAGTATGCAGCTAGAGGATCTGGTGCTGCTGGCAGGCGGCCTTACAGATGCGGCTTCGCTGCAACAGGTAGAGATTTCGCGACGTATTAGGAATGCATCTTATGAAGGGCGTGATACTGCGCTGGCCTTTATCCAGCAATTTAATATCAGCGGAGATTTGCGTACGGGCGGCGATACGAATTTTATCTTGCAACCGTTCGATGAAGTTACCATTCGCAGGTCGCCAATTTATAATGAACAGGGTAATGTGTTTATCGATGGAGAGGTGTTGTATCCGGGTTTATATACAGTAAACGCGAAGTCTGAACGAATTTCCAATCTATTACGCCGCGCCGGTGGGCTACGCCCCGAGGCATTTCCCGAAGGAGCATTGTTGTTACGAAAAACATTTGTTAATAATGGTGACAGTGCGTTGTTGAGCAGCAAACTAGATGTGTTTTATAACAAGCTTTCCGACACCAACGCTATTGCGAAAGTACAGGGCACTATGATGAAAAACGAGCAATTGCTTGGTATACAATTGGATAAAATTCTCGCATCGCCAGGGTCAAAATATGATCTTTTCCTCGAAGAAGGTGATGTCATCCGGATCCCTAAAAAATTACAGACCGTACAGTTATTTGGAGAAGTGTATTTCCCTAAAAAGGTCCGCTTCGACAAAAATTTCGGGTTCCGAGACTATATACGCGGTGCCGGTGGTTTTACAAGTCAGGGACTAAGAAGGAAGAGTTACGTTGTTTATGCCAATGGAGAGGTGAAGAGTACCAAACGGGTACTGTTTTTTAACAGTTATCCCAGGTTGCGACCCGGTGCAGAAATATATGTTCCTGCCAAGAAAGATGCGCGCAGGATGTCAGGTACCGAAGTGGTAGGGCTAACTACCGGCTTAGCCTCAGTGGCGTTGATCATCATTACGATCCTCGATAAAATAAAGTAATCTCTTATAAGTGTAAAAGACCAGCTATGGAGGCAAGCGAAACGCAACAACATACGGATCAGGAAGATATAACTATCAAAGACCTCATTGTAAAGACGCAGGATTGGACCAGGTTTTTGTTTAAAAAATGGTGGATTATTCTGCTAGTCTCTGCGCTTGGTGGGGGGATAGGGCTATTACTCGCGTTTTTTTCAAAGCCTAAATATGCTGCAGAACTTACTTTTATTGTAGAGGATACTAAGGGTGGTCAAATGAGCAATTATGCAGGACTCGCCAGCCAGCTAGGGATCAATCTCGGGAATGGAGCAGCAGGAGGAAGTGTGTTTGCAGGCGACAACGTCATCGAATTTCTCCGATCCCGGCTAATGATCGAGCGTACGCTTCTGGCATCAGTAATGGTAGATGGGAAGCAGTTGACATTGGCAGAGATGTATCTGAATGTTACGGGCCTTACAGAAGCTTGGGTAAAACATCCGAAAATGTCACGCGTGAAGTTCCCGGTAAATGCCGATCGCGAACGCTTCAGCATAGATCAGGACAGTGTGCTGAATCTTATACAGCTTTCAATTTCTAAACAACACCTTACTATCTCAAAGGCTGATAAATTGTTGAGCTTCATCACCGTCAAAATAGTTTCTCCCGAACAGCGGTTTTCTAAACTTTTTACAGAAAGATTGGTGAATGAAGCGGTGGATTTTTATGTGCAGACAAAGACGCTGCGATCGAAAAATACCGTTGAAAAATTGCAGGCGCGAGCAGACTCCATCGAATTTTTATTAAACAGGAAAACCTATTCTGCCGCCGTTACCGAAGACCTAAATGCCAATCCCGCTCGCAATGTGGCGAGGGTAGGAACGGAACTCGCATTGCGGGACAAGTTAGTGCTGCAGACGATGTATGCCGAAATTGTGAAGAATCTTGAGTTCGCGAAAATGTCGATGGATCAACAAACGCCACTAATCCAGGTAGTGGATACTCCTCGTTTGCCTCTGAAGAAGGAGAAACTCGGTAAATTTAAAGGGCTAATGATAGGAGGTTTTACCGGGGCTTTTTTAATCATACTGTACCTTGTATTAGCAAGGCTATATAAAGAAATAATGGCCAAATAAATCGCTTCATGGAAAAGTCATCAAATTATAAAATAGGGATCATCGGGCTTGGATATGTAGGGTTGCCGCTGGCAGTAGAATTTGCAAAAAAGTATGATGTATGGGGCTTTGATATTAAAGAAAGCCGTGTACAGGAGCTGTCTCAGGGCATTGATCATACAAAGGAAGCGGATCTGACAAGCCTCCGCGCAGTATCTCACCATTCGGATAATCAGGCGGGCAGATTGCGGTTCTCTCACAAAACGGAAGACATTGCTGGTTGTAATGTCTACATTCTTACCGTTCCAACCCCTATCGACCATTTCAAAACACCAGACCTCCGTCCGCTGCTGAAAGCTACGGAGATGGTCGGGAAATTGCTGAAAGCCGGAGACATTGTCATTTATGAATCAACCGTTTATCCTGGTTGTACTGAAGATGACTGCGTGCCAGTACTTGAAGCTACTTCAGGGTTAAAATTCAATAAAGACTTTTTCTGCGGATATTCTCCAGAAAGAATTAACCCCGGCGACAAAGTTAACACACTTACTAAAATCATGAAGGTGACTTCTGGTTCTACCGAAGAAGTAGCCGAAGTTGTTGATCAGTTATATCGGAGTATCATCGAAGCTGGCACCTTTAAGGCAAGCAGCCTGAAAGTGGCAGAGGCGTCGAAAGCTATTGAAAATGCACAGCGCGATGTGAATATCAGCTTCGTAAATGAACTGGCTTTGATTTTCGCTCGTATGGAAATCGATACGAATGACGTACTGGAAGCCGCGGCTACCAAATGGAATTTCCTCAAGTTTAAGCCCGGATTAGTGGGCGGGCACTGTATTGGCGTTGATCCATATTACCTGGCACACAAAGCCGAATCGCTTGGTTATCATCCGCAGGTGATTTTGTCGGGCCGAAGGGTAAATGACAATATGGGTATGTTTGTGGCCAATTGCGTCATTAAACTAATGATTAAAAAGGGACACAAGATCAATGCCTCCAGAGCTTTGATCCTCGGGGTTACCTTTAAAGAAAACTGTCCGGATATCCGAAATTCCCGTGTGGTCGACATCTACCATGAACTTAAGCAATTTGGATTGTTGGTAGATATGTATGATCCGCACGCGGACCCCGCTGAAGTGAAGGAAGAGTATGGGATTTTGCCGGTAGAACACCTGGATCGCAAATACGACGCAATCATCCTTGCAGTGTCTCATACAGAATTTAAAGCGCTTGATTTTACTTCACTCAGATACGATGAACAAAGCGTAATTTTTGATACTAAAGCATTCCTCGACCGGTCAATTGTTGACGGCCGGTTATAAATATGCATCTAATATGATACCATTATCAGAACCCAATTTGGGAGGAAATGAATTGAAGTACGTTAGTGATTGCATTGAGACCAATTGGGTGTCGTCAGTAGGCAGCTATGTCGACAAATTCGAGCAAATGTCTGCCGCATATTGTGATGTAGCGAAAGGGATAGCCGCCACTAATGGTACTGCGGCGTTGCACATCAGCCTTATTTTAGGAGGGGTGCAACGTGGTGATCTAGTTATTCTTCCAAATATCACATTTGTTGCACCAGCAAATGTGATTAAGTATATAGGGGCCGATCCTTTATTAATGGATGTTGATAAAGACACTTGGCAGCTGGATACTGTACTTTTGGAGCGTTTTCTAGCTACGGAATGTGAGGTGCGCGGTGGCTACTGTTATCACGTTTCATCTGGCCGTCGCATTCCAGTTATCTTACCCGTGCATGTATTAGGTAACATGGTGAATATGGAGGCACTTATGACGCTGGCCGAAAGTTACCGGCTTACGGTTATTGAAGATGCGACCGAGGCTTTGGGCTCAACTTACAATGGGAAACCAGCAGGCTCATTTGGCCTGTTTGGTTGTTTGAGTTATAATGGGAATAAGATAATTACCACCGGTGGGGGAGGGATGATCCTTACCAATGATGAAAAGCTGGCCGCTAAGGCAAAACATCTAACAACGCAGGCGAAAGCTTCTGCGCTTGATTATTATCACGATGAACTGGGCTATAATTATCGTTTGGTAAATATTCTTGCCGCCATTGGAGTTGCGCAGATGGAGCAACTGGATGCGTTTATTGTTCGCAAAAGGGCTGTGGCAGAAATGTATTCATCTGCGTTAAAAGAGGTTCCGGGTTTCAGGCCGCAGACGGTTACAGCGAATGTTAATCCTAACTGCTGGCTTTACACAGCAGCCTTTCACCGGTCTAAGGAATTGATTGCTTACCTAAAGGAACATCAGGTGCAGGCAAGGCCATTCTGGGTTCCAATGAATCAGTTGCCCGTATTCGAAAATGATGTGTATTACAATAATGGTGATATATCGGGCGAGGTGTTCGGTGATTGTGTAAGCCTGCCTTGCTCATCTGGAATTACTGACGAGATGGTGGCGATAGTGATTAATAAAATCAAGGAGTTTTATGCCTAAAAAACCATTAATACTGGTAGGCGGCGGCGGGCATTGCGTCTCCTGTATAGATGCGATAGAAAGCAGCGACGAATGGGAAATCCTTGGCATTCTTGAACGCGAGGCGACCGCTGTTGGCCGGCGGGTGCTGGGTTACTCTGTACTGGGTACTAACGAGGCGATACCGATGTACGTAGCAAAAGGATATTATTTCCTGGTAACGGTCGGCCAGATTAAGTCGGCTGCTACAAGGCGTACGCTCACTTCGCTGTTGGAGAAAGCCGGGGCGCGGATGGCGACAGTGGTAGCTGCAAAGTCGATTGTTTCGCAGCACGCAACACTTGGCGAAGGCACAATTGTTCATCATTTTAGTGTTGTGAATGCCGGTGCAGTAGTGGGGAAATCAAATATTTTGAATACCGGCAGTATTATAGAGCACGATGTGACGACAGGCGATTTTTGTCATATTTCCACCTCAGCTGTTCTAAACGGCAATGTTAAAATAGGAAATAATTGCTTTATTGGCAGTGGTGTAGTTGTATTGAACGGATTGCAGATTGCGGATGAAGTAGTGCTGGGAGCGGGAGCGATTGTAACCAAAAGCATACACGATTCAGGTATATATGCCGGGGTGCCTAACAAAAAAATCAAGTAATGACGCATACGCTTATTATAGCAGAAGCCGGGGTAAACCATAACGGCGATCTTGCAACCGCTTTTAAGCTTGTGGATGCCGCCAAGGCTGCGGGTGCCGACTTGGTTAAATTTCAGACTTTCAAGGCTGAAAAACTGGTTAGCAGAGTAGCAAGGAAGGCGGAATACCAGGTCAGGAATACGGAAAAGGAATCGGAAACGCAGTTCGAGATGTTGCGGCGATTGGAGTTGAGTGAGAGTGACCATGACGCGCTGATAGCTTACTGTCGCAAAAAGGAAATCGGGTTTTTCTCCACCGCTTTCGATATGGATTCACTTCAATACCTGCATTCCCTGGGTATCACCATTGCAAAAGTGCCATCCGGAGAACTGACGAATCTGCCTTATTTAAGGAAGATGGCCAAGCTGTTTGACCGTATTATTATTTCCACCGGTATGGCTATGATGGACGAGGTGAAAGCCGCGCTGGAGGTGTTTTTGGCAGCCGGTACTGAGCGCTCTAATATCACTGTGCTGCATTGTAATACAGAATATCCGACCCCAATGCAGGATGTGAATCTGCGTGCTATGCTAAGTATACGGGAACAATTGCAGATAACCGTGGGTTATTCTGATCATACGGCTGGCATTGAGGTGCCCATTGCCGCGGTAGCCCTTGGTGCCACGGTGATAGAAAAGCATTTTACGTTAGATAAAACAATGGAAGGTCCGGATCATAGGGCTTCACTGGAACCTGCGGAACTGGCGGCCATGGTAAATGGCATCAGGAATGTGGAAGCAGCGATTGCTGGATCGGGGTTTAAAGAGCCCTCAGCATCGGAGAAAAAAAATATTGTCATTGCCAGAAAAAGTATTCACCTGAAAGAAGCGCTTGAACATGGTGCTGTTCTAAAGGAAGAACACCTGGTGATGTTGCGCCCGGGTGATGGAATTTCTCCATTTGAAATGGATAACGTCATCGGCCGCAGATTAAACGAAAACAAGGAAGCGTATCATAAACTTTCCTGGTCAGATTTAATATGAGAGTTGGTATATTGACAAGTTCCCGTGCTGATTTCGGCATTTATCTTCCGCTATTGAAGGAATTGCGGCGCCATGCGGATGTCCGGACAGAATTGATTGTGTTTGGAACACACCTGTCTCACTGTCATGGTTACACCGCACAGCATATACTAGACGAAGGTTTTTCTATTGATCATCGCATAGAGTCGATGTTGCTGGGCGATACGGAAGAAGCATTGTCGACAGGCATCGGTCTGACGGTAACAAAGTTCGCCAGTTTCTGGCAACAACATGGCAAACGATTTGATTGGGTATTGTGCCTTGGCGACCGTTTTGAAATGTTCGCAGCAGTTGCAGCAGGTATTCCCTTTAATATCAGGTTTGCACATATTCATGGCGGTGAAACTACGCTGGGAGCTATTGATAATACTTTCAGGCATGCGATCACTCACGCTTCCAAAATGCATTTTACAGCCACAGAGGCCTTTTTAGATAAGGTAAAACAACTGGTAGAACCACCTTATCACATCTTCAATGTGGGCGCATTGAGCCTGGACAACCTGGGTGAAATACCCCTTCATACTAATGAAGAAATTCTGCAGAAATGGGATATTGATCTTTCGAAGCCTACCGTATTGGTTACATTTCATCCTGAGACAGTAAAGCCAGAAATAAATGACAAGTATGGTAGGGAACTGGTAGACGCACTGTTGGAACTATCGCAGTACCAGTTCGTAATAACGATGCCTAATGCCGATACCGCAGGGAATCGTTTGCGGGCACTCTTTACCAGCAGTTTCAAAGACAGCGCCCATGTACGTTTGGTGGAAAATTTTGGAACAAGGGGATATTTTACCATGATGGCCCGAAGCCGCTTTCTGCTGGGTAACACGTCAAGTGGCATTATTGAAGCAGCTTCGTTTGACAAATATGTGTTGAACCTCGGCGATCGCCAGCGGGGACGACTTTGCGGCAAAAATGTAATTAATATTCCGGTTTCTAAAACCGCCATACTTGAAGCAGTAACTAATATCGAAAAATTGCCCGCATATAACGACGGTAATATCTATTGGAATGGTGGTGCCGCCGTTCATATTGTAGAGCAGTTAATCAATCATAATAACTTATCCTTGGTATGAACAGGCAGTGGGAAAAACACTTAATCAGCAATAGCGCCACTATTTTACAGGCGCTGGAAAGGCTGAATGATCTGGGAAGCAATCTCACGCTTTTTATCGTCGACGAACATAACACGCTGCATGGTTCGCTGACCGATGGAGATATCCGCCGCGCCCTCATCCGTAACGTTACGGTGGCAGAGCGTGTGGATGCTATCATGAATAAAGATTGTAGTTACCTTGTTAATAAGAACATAGATTTTGTCGTCTTGCAGACGCTTAGAAACCGGCAGATCAAACTATTGCCTATTGTAGACGAACAGAAGCGAATATGCCGGTTGCTGAATCTCGAAAAGGTACGGTCCGTAATTCCTGTAGATGCCGTGATTATGGCGGGTGGAGAAGGACGTAGATTAAAACCTTTAACGGATTCAATACCAAAACCGTTGCTGCCCGTAGGCGATAAACCTATCATTGAACATAACGTAGATCGACTCGATTCGTTTGGTGTGGAAAATATCTATATCACGGTTAAATACCTGGGCGAGCAGATCGAACACTATTTCAAAAATGGAAGGGAGCGGAATATCTCAATCAAGTTCGTGCGCGAAGATGAGCCTCTCGGTACGCTCGGCGCATGTTCGCTGATTAAGGATTTCCGGCATGAATATGTGCTCGTCATGAATTCCGATCTGCTCACTGATATCAACTATGAAGACTTCTTTATAGAGTTTATTCGTTCGGGCGCAGATATGGCAGTGGCCACTATTCCTTATGTAATTAATGTGCCTTACGCCGTTTTGGAAACGCAGGATAATTTTGTACAAACGTTTAAAGAAAAGCCAACCTACACTTATTATTCGAATGCGGGTATTTATCTTGTCCGCAAAGAATTGCTGGAAAATCTGCCTTACAACAGTTTCTTTAATGCGACTGACCTGATGGACGATTTGATTGGCCAGAACAAAAAGGTGTTGTCTTATCCACTACTGGGCTACTGGTTGGATATTGGCAAGCATGAAGACTATAAAAAGGCACAGGAAGATATCAAACATATTTCAGTCTAACAAGTTCGAAAATAGTATGTCGCTTTTAATTACAATTTGTGCACGGGGTGGATCCAAAGGTATTCCCGGGAAGAACATCAAAAAAGTGATGGGACGGCCTCTCATAGACTATTCTGTTAAGATAGCGCAAGCATTTGCGGCGCGTTACGGCGGGCACGTAGCATTGTCGACCGATGACGAAGAGATTGCCACCGTGGCGATGGAGTGTGGATTAGAGAGCAATTACAGAAGGCCTGCGGAACTGGGCACCGACACGGCCGGTAAAATAGATGTGATAAACGATATCGTACTTCATGAAGAAACAAAAGTTGGGCAGATGTTTAAATATGTGCTGGATTTGGATGTAACATCGCCCCTCCGTACACTCGACGATCTGGAAAAGGCATATCGGCTAATAAACGAAAATACCGACGCCCTTACGCTATTTTCGGTGAACGCGGCGGCAAGAAATCCCTATTTCAATATGGTGGAACAGGACGAATCGGGCTATTACCGGCTGTCGAAAAAGCTGCCAGGAAGCGTGTTGACAAGGCAAAGTGCGCCCAAAGTATACGATCTTAATGCATCATTTTACTTTTACCGCCGCGCATTTTTTGATACAGGAAAAAAATCGCCTATCACAGAGCGTTCGCTGGTATATGTGATGGATCATGTCTGTTTTGACCTGGATCATCCGATCGATTTTGACTTTTTAACTTATTTGCTGGAGCATAATAAACTTGAGATATCGCTAATATGAAAGTGCTGTTCATAGGATTAGGATCAATAGCTACTAGGCACCTGAACGCGCTTAGGCAGCTGGTGCCTGGAGTGCAATTGTATGCCCTCCGTTCCGGTATTGGACAATCCTTCGGATGGGAAGGCATAAACGAGTTGTTTAACGCTGACGATATTCCTGCGGATATTGACTTTGGAATTATAAGCAACCCCACCTTCCGGCACGCGGAGGCAGTGGAAATATTGTTGGCAAGGAGCATTCCCATATTCCTGGAAAAGCCGTTGGCCCACCAACTGGATGGACTTGAGCAACTTGTGTCGCGTGTGGAAAAATCGGGTTTAATCTCTTATGTTGCCTGCAATCTCCGATTCCTGCCTTCGTTGGTTTTCCTGCGCAACCATTTGCTGCAGGCTAATGTGATAGTCAATGAGGTGAATGTGTACTGCGGCTCTTATCTGCCCAACTGGCGCCCGGGAAAGGATTTTAGGGATATGTACAGCACTCGTCCGGAAATGGGCGGAGGCGTACATCTTGACCTGTTTCATGAATTGGATTATACTTGCTGGTTATTTGGGATGCCGCAGGAAGTAGATGTACTCCTACGCAACAACTCCACGTTGAGGATTGCTGTGCCCGACTATGCCAATTATCGTTTGTTGTACAAGGGGTTCACCGCACAGGTTACGCTAAACTATTTCCGGCGTGATAGTAAACGCGAGTTGGAAGTAGTAACTGCGGATGGGACATTTACTTTGGACCTGAGCAACAACCACGTCACAAATGAAACCGGCGAAATACTGTTTCATGAGGATGGTGCAGGAATCGCCCAAACCTATCTGTTCCAAATGGAATATTTTCTGAAAGTGTTGCGGGGAGAGGAAAAATCATTCAATACATTAAGGGATTCCTTGTCTATATTAAAAATATGTTTGGCTGATGAGCGGAAAATTAAATGACAAAGTAGTATTGGTCACAGGTGGTAACGGGCTGCTGGGACGAGCTATAGCCGAACGTTTACAGCTCGATGGTGCCATTGTACTGAATGCGGACATCGCGGTTACTACAACCGCTGATCTGTCAAATATTTATTGCGATATTACGAGTGAAGCCTCTGTAAGTCAGATGCTGGAGCAGATCGTGGGGAAATACGGCCGTATCGATGCGGTGGTAAACAATGCATATCCCAGGACGAAAGACTGGGGAACGAAGTTCGAGCAGATTCCGTTTGCTTCGTGGCAGAAAAATATCGATCTGCAACTCAATAGCTATTTTCTGGTCAGCCAGCAGGCTTTGCACTATATGAAATCGGCGAAGTCAGGTGCTATTGTCAATATGTCTTCCATCTATGGTGTAGTGGGACCTGATTTTTCTGTTTATAATGGCACGGAGATGACCATGCCGGCCGCCTACTCGGCCATTAAAGGGGCGCTCGTTAATCTGACGCGATACATGGCCTCGTATTTTGGTCCTTACAATATTCGTGTCAACTGTGTATCACCAGGCGGTGTTTTTGATCACCAGCCAGATTCCTTTGTCAGCAATTATGAGGCGAAGGTTCCGTTGAGGCGTATGGCTTTACCTGCGGATATTGCACCTGCGGTTTCGTTCTTGCTCTCTGGTGACGCCAGCTATATCACAGGCCAGAACCTATTGATAGACGGTGGCTGGACCTGTATTTAAGTTTAAATTATTAATTTGTGTTCTTAATATGAATGTCCGAATCATTCCTCGCCTAGATATAAAAGGCCCAAATCTGGTTAAGGGGATACATCTCGAGGGGCTGAGAGTGTTGGGTAAACCTGAAGCATTTGCGCGCTATTATTACGAAAATGGAGCGGACGAGCTTTTTTTTCAGGATACCGTTGCCAGTCTTTACGACCGTAATAGCCTGCATGACATTATCACGCTTACCGCCCGGGAAATCTTCATCCCACTTACTGTAGGTGGTGGACTCAGGACCATCCAGGATATACGCGATGTGTTGAGAGCCGGCGCGGATAAAGTGTCGATCAATACCGCTGCGATCAAAAATCCGGCTTTTATCAGAGAGGCAGCACTGAAATTCGGCTCTTCTACGATTGTTGTTGCTATTGAAGCGATTCGGCAACAGAATGGTGAGTACCTTGCCTACACTGACAATGGCCGCGAACATACAGGTATAGAGGTGTTGAGTTGGGCGCGACAGGTAGAAGAATTGGGTGCAGGAGAAATAGTGATTACTTCCGTGGACCGTGAAGGAACGGGCCTGGGGTTTGATGTGGAACTTACAAGAATGGTGGCCGAACAGGTGGGAATTCCTGTAATTGCACATGGTGGTGCCAGCAGTCCTGAAGATATAGCTCGCGCAGTTACTGCCGGAAAGGCGGACGCGGTGGCTGTTTCATCTATCCTGCACTACGATTATATCACCCATCAGCAACATGCAGGTAACTATGAGAAAGAGGGTAATACCTCGTTTCTAACCAGTGGCAGAGGATTTAACAAGATAAAACCATGTACGCTGCAGGATATCCGCGGCAAGCTTATTTCTGAAAAAATTCCAACAAGAAGCACCATATGAAGAAGAAAGTAGTGATCGTGGACTATCAGCTTGGAAATCTGTTTAGTGTAAAGCAGGCGCTGCTCAATGTGGGCCTGGATGTGGTAATTAGTTCGCAGGCAGATGACATTAATGATGCCGACGCGGTGGTGCTGCCTGGAGTAGGCGCCTTTGCCGACGCAATGTCCAATCTGGCCAAAATGGGGCTGGTAGATCCCCTAAAGAACTATATAGCCGGGGGAAAGCCCTTTATGGGCATCTGCCTTGGCCTACAGTTATTGTTCACCAACAGTGAAGAGTTTGGAGACAGCAAGGGCCTCGATATCATTCCAGGAACGGTGAAAAAGTTCAAACCATCGCCCGAATTCCCTGTGCTTAAGGTACCTCAGATTTCCTGGAACCAAATTGGCAAGCCGGAAGGTCGGTCTTGGGACGACTCCCCATTGGGAGAAAGTAAAGAGGGGGAATATATGTATTTTGTGCACTCTTATTACGTTGAACCACAGGACCACAAGGTGGCGCTGACCGAAACAACTTATGGTGATGTTAAATATGTATCCAGTATTCTGAAAAAAAATATTTTTGCATGCCAGTTTCATCCGGAGAAGAGTGCGGAAGAGGGATTGAAGATATATAAACGCTGGGCCCTGAACAACCAATTAATATAATTTTATGATGGAAGATAAAAAAACACCAGTCCGCGAAGCCTACTATGGTTTGCCTCATGACGTGAAGTTTTGCTCCAAATGTGTGATGAGCAACCAGCGTCCGGCTTCTGCCATTGAATTCAAGCACACCAAAGACAGCAAAAAAACAACGCTGAATTTTGATAGTGACAACGTTTGCGATGCCTGTCGCAACGGCGACGTTAAAGACAGCATTCAATGGGACAAGCGCGAAGAAGAGCTCATTAAACTTCTGGATAAATACAGGCGGAACGATGGCTACTACGATTGTATCGTATCGGGCAGCGGTGGCAAAGACAGCGCGTTTCAGGCACACGTGTTGAAATATAAATACGGTATGAACCCGCTGACGGTGACCTGGCCTCCAATTCTTTATACCGATTATGGGTATGAAAACTGGAAAAACTGGATCGAAATAGGTGGCTTCGACAACATTTCCTTCAAACAGAACGGAAAGGCCATGAAGTTGCTGACAAAACTCAGCATCGAAAACCTTTTCCATCCATTTCAGACTTTCATCCTGGGTCAGAAAAATCTGGCACCTAAAATTGCTGCCAAGTATAAGATTCCTTTGATCTTTTATGGTGAGAATGAAGCTGAATATGGCAATCCGATCGCCGACAACTCTACATCACTCAGGGATAAATCTTACTTTACGTATAACAACCTCGATGAAGTATATCTCGGTGGGGTATCCATTCGCGAGTTGACTGAGAAATACGAGCTCCGTCTTAATGAGTTAATGTGTTTCCTGCCGGCTTCCGCTTCGGAACTTGCCGAAACCAATATCGACGTACACTATCTTGGTTACTACCTGAAATGGATTCCGCAGGAAGTGTATTATTATGCAGTGGAAAATACTGGCTTCAAAGCCCGTCCGTTCAGAACACAGGGGACGTACAGCAAGTATAACAGCATCGACGATAAAATCGACGATCTGCACTACTATACAACGCATGTCAAATTTGGTATCGGCCGTGCAAGTTATGACGCTTCACAGGAAATTCGTAACAAACACCTCACCCGCGAGGATGGCGTAGCGCTCGTGAAAAAATTTGATGGCGAATTCCCCGACCGCTATTTTAATGAAATTATGGAGTATCTGGACATCAATCCTGATTTCTTCCGTAACGAGCTGTCTGATAAACATCGCTCTCCGCACCTTTGGGGTAAAAACGACCGTGGTGAATGGCAACTGCGCCACACAGTGTCGGGTAATGGTCTCGATGACTAATTTCCAAAATTAATAAATGCCAAATGCTTGCTGAGATTTTTAGAAAATTGAAGTATTGGCGAAAGACTGATCGTATTGGTCCGGATATTCCCCTTACCCATTGGCGGCTTTACTTCAGGTCTACAATGTTGAAACTCTGTAAAAAGAAGTTTCATCACTTTGCGGATACAGCAGAACTTAGGCCTGGCTGTTACGTTGTTGGATGTTCACAAATATCCATTGGTAACAGGGTAGTTA
The DNA here is from genome assembly GCF_902168175.1 of uncultured Chitinophaga sp. Taxonomy (GTDB): domain Bacteria; phylum Bacteroidota; class Bacteroidia; order Chitinophagales; family Chitinophagaceae; genus Chitinophaga. The sequence continues at coordinate 209,095 of NZ_CABHOU010000095.1, forward strand.
TCCGGCCCAATACGCAGTTACACGGAGAAACAGCCACCGCGGCGGTTAGTATCGTTATCGAAGATGATGTGCTGATCGGCAGCGGTGTGAATATTTATGTGGAGAATCACCGGTTTAGCAATCCAGATATTCCCATCATCGATCAAGGGCATGAAAGTTCCAGGCCCGTAAGGATTTGCAAAGGCGCCTGGTTGGGCGCTAATGTAGTGGTACTACCTGGTGTAACGATCGGAGAAGGCGCGGTAATAGGTGCCGGTGCCGTGGTTACAAAAGATATACCACCTCATGGTGTGGCAGTTGGGGCCGCCGCACGCGTGGTGAAACAGCTTCGCTAGTGCTCTCTCTTAATCATGTCTTCTACCAGGTAGATAAATGGAAAAATATCTCAAAATATACTTCTGGCAGGTTACTTCCATTGTATTGAATTTTGTTTCTCTTTTTGTTGTTACGCCCTATCTGTCGTCTTCGCCAACCATTTATGGAATATATATGGTCGTGGTGTCGGCTCTTATCTTCCTCTCTTATGCCGACCTGGGATTTTTAAGTTCAGGGATTAAGTTCGCCAGCGAAGCCTATGCCAGAGGGGCTCGCGAGGAGGAAATGAAGGTTATCGGTTTTGCCGGGTTTGTGTTATTCGTATTTGCAGCTTTGTTTATGGCAGGCCTGTTGTATGTTTCCTTTGCGCCCGATACGCTGATAAATAATATTGCTACCCTGGAAGAGCGGCATATTGCCAGCAAACTTTTTCTGGTGCTGGCAATGTTTATCCCGATAGTAGCGATGCAGCGAATTGTACAGATTGTTTTTTCTGTGCGGATGAAAGATTACCAGTTTCAAAAACTGATGATTCTTGCCAATATTCTTAAAATTGGCGCAGCGTTTTTCTTTTTTGGGAACGGCCGTTACGAAATTATCTTCTATTTTATTTGCATACAAATATTTAACGCCGTCGCGGTTGTAGCCGGTTTAGTGTTGATGAAGAGGACGCTAGGTTACGATCTTCCGCAATTTTTTAAATCAGTGCGTTATTCCCGCGATTTATATGATAAAACCAAACAACTCGCCTTTAGTTCCATCGTTCTAACCCTTAGCTGGATTGCTTACTATGAGCTGGACAGCTTCGTTATTGGTCGTTTGATGGGGCCGGGTAAAGTAGCGGTTTACGCTATCGGCCTTGGATTAACGGCTTATTTTCGCTCTTTATTTGGCGTGATGTTCTCACCCTTCACTGCCCGATTCAATTACTTTATTGGTAATAAGGATGTAGATGGCTTTAAACATTTTTTCGTCCAGGTACTGGTACTCGCTTTCCCTTTCACGACATTTCCAGTAATCACGTTTGTGATGACGGCGAAACCTATAGTGCTGGGTTGGGTGGGGCATAATTACCTGGAGGCGGTGCCAATTGTGCGGCTACTGATCGCGAGTTATGTGTTCAGCTTCATTTCCTATCCCGCGAGCATTCTGATCATGGCAATCGAAAAAAACAAGATGGTACTGCTTACAAGCATATTGTTGCCCTTGGTATACTGGGTTGGCATCATTTTGTTTTTTAACAAGCTGGAGTTGGAAGCATTCGCACTTTTTAAGTTGATTGCCTTCGCCGTTATTGCCGTTGTTTATGCCATTATTATTGTTCGTTGGCTCAATATGCCAGCAGGCACGCTGTTCTTTTCATTCCTGTTCCAAGGTATAATCGTGAGCTTGATAATTGCCGCTGCACTATACTTCTTGAATAGCCGTATTAATCTGCCTGAAAACAAAGTGGGATTTTTCTCCATTTTACTGATCAATGGCCTCTTCTGCGCGCTGGGTATAGGACTCTATTATCTAATCAGTGCAAAGTTCAGAGCATCAGCAGGTTTAATCCTCAGTTCTCTTTTCAAGCGCCTTAAAAAATAAATCGGATGGATATTGCACACATCAACTTACCGATCATGTCTTATAGAAGCATCTACATCGTAGAAAGTGCTTGTTTTTGGCCGGCCGTGCAAGAAGTGGTGGATGGACAGCTCGACCTGGTGCTAACGCTTGATTTTGCGCTGAAAAATAAGTTGACAGAAGAGGGGTTAAAAGTGGTCTATCTCGATCACATATTAAAAACGGAATTCCTGGAGCGCTGTAATTTTGAGTTGCATAACTTTCTGGATAACTGGTACAAACAGCCTGATGGGAGCGATTTTTTTACTTTTCGTGATATACCCACAGGAAATTCCTTTTTATTGAACCTTGTTAATCCGGTGTCTTATCACGTACACTTCCTCGTTAACCTGCTGGCTGTTAAAAGTTTACAATACGAGCAATTATATGTAGCGGCGGAAGATGTTACCGTCCTTGGGCTGTTGAATGAACTGGAAATTCGTCACACGCTGTTAAGTGATGTACCGGTACGTAAAGCGCGGACCTATTTTTTCCCGATTTCGAAATGGATGAATGAAAAAATTTCGGGGAGGAGCCTGAAGACGAAGGTGCGAGATTTTATTTACGCTGCACTTGACAAGAGTTTATCGGTATATGACTACGTATTCACTCGTAACAAAACATATGTTATGGTGCAACACTATTTTCCTACAGCACCAATAATTCAACAGTTGCGCCAGGACAAAGCCATTTTGCTTGTGGTGAAAAATTACAGTAAAACACTTTGGGGTATTTTAAGGGAAAGGCGAATTCCGCCCGCCGCGACTGCCGACAGGTATGAAGTGCTTGGGAAAGAGGCCTTCAAACGTTTTAATGCTACGACATTTGCTTCCTGGGAGATAGGCGGTTTTGATGTTGCGGGATCGCTCAAGGTCGTGATCGAAAACATTATTGAATCGTTAGTACCAGAGGCATTCGCTAAAGTTGGGGCGATTGCCCGTTTTTTCGGCCGTTACCCGGTTAAGCTAATGATTCCTGTCACGGATCTCTGGATGGAGAATAGGTTGATCATGAATTACTGCAAGCAACATAAAATACCGGTGTTTATGGTTATAAACGGCTTGCTGATACATAATTTTGAAAAGGAAGGCCGCGACTGCGATTGGGTAAACGGTTACAGTCAGACGATGAAGGATGATTATTTTTACGGAGCGGAAAATGTATGGTGTCTCGGGGATCCAAGGATGGATCACTACGCAGTTCAATCGCCCCGAAACGTTAATCGAAATACGCCCAACATTACGATCGGTGCGGCCGGGTATAGTCCTGTAGATTTAAACTCCTACCTGGCTTATGAGTTTGAGTTTATTCATGGAATTCTGACCGCATGTAGGCTTTTGAAGCAGGAGGGCCGGGCATTTACCATTACATTAAAGATTCGCGCGAATAATTATTCGGGACACTATAAAACCTTTGTAGATGAGTATTTCGGTGATCTTTCCGTGCAGGTGATCCAACATACGCCATTTCAGGAAGTGATTTTAAAAGCGGATGTGTACATCAGCTTTTTTTCACAAACAATATTTGAAGCGACGGCTTTGCGTATTCCAGCAATTTACTACAAGAATGATACTCAGGTACTTAACCGCCCATTTGACCAGCAGTCAGAACTGGTGACGGTTTCGACCCCGGAGGAACTTGCAGGGGCGCTGCACGCATTTTTCGAAGCAGATGAACGGTTTGATCTGTTAATGGATAGGCAGGTACTTGAGAAGTACATCGGTCCGATGGATGGTCGCAACACCGATAGAAATATAGCGGCCATATATAGTTTGATAAAGTAAATTCTGCTATATTTAGTCGATTTTGTAAACACAATCAACCACTTTATGAATCAAAATTGGATTGTTAAACAAGCCCTGGCTAATGTAGAACAATGGGATAGTAGCCTGACGTCTTACTATCCGGACACGCAGCGCTGGATGAATGATCCCGAAGCGTATCTGCAAAGGCTTGTTGTAGAATGCAACTATTTAAACGCAGTAAAACAACTGGATTGGACTAAGTATCTCAATCCCGGTTCTACAGTGTTGGATATGGGATGCGGTGGAGGATGGCTGAGTGCCTATCTTTCTGCCATGCCTCAGGTTGAAAAAGTGGTGTCGATCGATTCCAGCCAGAATTATTTGGATAATTTTTTACCTGCGGTGGTGCAAAAGTTAAACGGAGATATTTCTAAGATCGAAACGATACAGGGATTTTTTTCACCGTTGATGTATGCCGATAAAAGCCTTGATGTGCTGGTAATATCCTCAGCGCTTCATCATGCAGACAATATCGCCTCTACCATGAAAGAGTATGAACGCGTTCTGAAGCCCGGAGGTTGGTTAATTATATTGAACGAAACGCCGGCGTCTGGTGCCAGGTATATTTTCTCGGTGTCAAAAGTATTTACAACAATATTATTGGATACTGTAACGCAGAAATACCGGTCATCGGTTAAGAAAATATCCGCGGGAGGATTTCTCTATGATCCGTATCTCGGTGATGTGGATTACCCAGTATGGTACTGGAAAAAAGCAATCTCCGATGCGGGTTTTAAGCTTGAAAAAATACACCTTACAGGACTAGCGACGGTGGTTGGAAAGAAAGGCCGCGAGCTCACGCATTTTATATGTCGTAAGCCCGCTTGATTTTCAGTACGCGCGTCGGCTGAAAAATAAAATTGCGTGATAAAGCTGATAGTAAAAGATTTTATGCAGTATGTTGCCAGGCTAAAAGCATTGGCTAAAGTACAGCGTGTCAATCCTACTTGTGATTTTTACTCAGGTGTACAGATCGCGGGTTCGAATTTTGGCGATTATGTGGCGGTGTTTCATAACACGATTATTATCAATAGCACAATTGGAAGCCATTCCTACATACAGAAAAACGCCTTTCTCAACAATGCAACTGTTGGGAAGTTTTGCTCCATTGCTGGGGGAGCGTTCATAGCCCCCGGCATTCACCAGGTGGCCGGTGTAAGTTCGCATCCTGCATTTTACCTGAAAAATACGCCGCTGCCCAAAATATTTGCCGACAATGATATGGTTTCAGTTGAAGAACCCGTAGAGATCGGTCACGACGTGTGGATAGGACAAAACGCAGTTGTTATGGACGGCGTAAAAATCGGGACCGGCGCAATTGTGGCAGCAGGTGCAGTTGTTACCAGGAATGTGCCCCCCTACACAATTGTGGGAGGCGTACCTGCCAAAGTAATCCGGAAAAGATTCGATGAAGACACGATCGCGGGTCTACTTGACAGCGCCTGGTGGGATCGGGATGACCAATGGCTGAAGGCCCATCACAAGCTATTTCTGGATCCCCGCAAATTTCTGGAGGAACTATCTTAGTTTGATAATCATGATGATATGGTATTATTTTATTTCTAATGGGTAATTAATTTTATCTCAATTGCCAAAAAAATTATTTTCGCGTACATTTTGATTGCGGGACGTTTTGTAAGGTGTGCCTGTGGGCCGCATTCAGTTTTTCCGGACACGTTGGTGATCATCAAAGCCTCCGGCGTGTAAGAAGCGATGAGATATTTAAGAAGGATATTGGGGCTCATTTATAATATATTAAATGCTGCCTTTTATAAGTCACTGCATCATAAAGCGATCATTTACTACTCTGTACGGGTGGGCGGAAAAAAGTACCTTTCGATCGGGAAAAATACCGTTGTTCAGCGTCATGGCTGGCTTTGGGCGTTAAAGTATGACGATGCAGATCCAATATTGGAAATCGGTAGCAATTGTGCCATCGGCGATTTTTCGCATATCGTGGCTATAAGAAGTGTACGCATAGATGACGATGTATTGATTGCTAACAATGTATACATTTCGGACAATCTTCACGAATATGCCGATATTGCCATGCCGGTAAAAAATCAACCTTTGATATTCAAGGGCGCTGTAAAGATTGGCAGCGGCGCATGGATCGGTGAAAACGCCTGCATCATTGGAGCCAGCGTTGGCAAAAACTCAGTGGTCGGCGCCAATGCGGTAGTAACCTCCGATATACCGGATTATTGCATCGCGGTTGGTAGCCCGGCACGCGTAATAAAGAGATTTGACGCAACCAGTAAAACCTGGGTAAAAGTTTGATATAGGGCTTTTACTCAATAAAGCAGCTTGTTACAAGCTGCAGCCATAAAATATGATGAAAGTTTTAATTACAGGTGGCGCCGGTTTTATCGGCTCCAACATTGCCCGCCGTCTTATTGCCGACAACGTAAACGTTACGCTATTTGATAACTTTCACCCCCAGATCCACGGAACCAGTAAAACACTGCCCGGCGACCTGCAGGGAAAAGTAACGTTAATTGAAGGAACGGTGGAAGACAGAATTCTGTTATTTGATGCGCTCAAAGGGCATGACGCCGTTATTCATCTCGCCGCCGAAACTGGTACCGGACAATCTATGTACGATATTGCCAGGTATACAGGTGTGAATATCCAGGGTACTGCCCATTTATGTGACTATATCATCAATGAGCCGCACCAGGTAAAAACTTTAATCGTAGCATCGTCACGTTCGATATACGGAGAGGGGAAATATATCTCTCCGGAATACGGCGTCGTGTATCCAACCGCCCGCACTGCCGCGCAGATGGAACAGAGTTTTGACGTACTGTGCCCGATATCCGGCAGAAATGATCTGCAGCTGACGGCTACTGACGAAGCTTCAAAAATTCATCCTTCTTCTTTTTATGGGATTACGAAACAGGTGCAGGAGCAAATGGTGATCTTGGCCGCACGATTGAAAAATATCAATGGCTTTGCATTAAGATATCAAAACGTGTTCGGTCCGGGACAGTCGCTGAAAAATCCATATACAGGTATATTGTCCGTTTTCTCAAGATTGGCGTTAAAAAACGAACCGATTAATGTTTTTGAAGATGGAGACGAGAGCCGCGATTTCGTTTTTATTGAAGATGTGGTAGACGCAACGGTAAAGGCGTTGTATAAGCAGGATAACCAACAGCACATCCTGAATGTGGGCAGTGGCCATGCCACAACGGTAAACGAGGTGGCCAATGAAATTGTAGCTTATCTTAAAAGTCAGTCCACCATCACCGTTTCCGGTGCATTTCGTGAAGGAGATATTCGGCATAACTACGCCGACCTGCTGTTGTTGAAACAGGTGCTGGGAGTAAGTCCGCGTTGGAGTTTTAAGGAGGGGCTTCATGCCTTTTTGGACTGGGTTCTGCAGCAAAACGACATTCCCGAAAACAATAACGATTATAGTCAATCTCTGCGTGAGTTGCATGACAGAGGGCTATTGAAAAAATAATAAGAACCTTTATGGAAGATCTGGTTAGTGTGGTTTTTACCAGTTATAATCACATTGAGTACCTCGAACAGGCGCTTGATAGCATTGTAAACCAAACGTATCGGCAGATTGAAGTAATTGTAGTAGATGATTGTTCTACCGATGGTAGCCAGGAGGTGTTGAAGCGCTATGGCTCCCGTTCTAATGTGCAGCTTCATCTGCTCGAAAAAAATACCGGTAGTTATGTAAAAGCCAGTAATTACGGAGCCAGCTATGCAAAAGGTAAATACATCCTGTTTGCACAATGTGACGACTACTGTGAGCCAATCCAGATAGCGAGGCTCGTGGCAGCGTTTAATCAACACCTCAATGCGGGCGTTGTGTTTTCGAGGAGTAAACTGGTGGACGAACATGGCACTATTCTGACCGATGACTTTGAAGGGCGTGAAAAGCGATTCAGGGAACAATGTGCTACCGATGCGTTAATTACGGGTGCAGAAATGCGGGCTTATCTTTCTTACAGCTGCGTAATTCCCAATCTCAGTGCGGCCATGGTTCGACGCGATCTTTACGAAAAAGTAGGCGGCCTGTCCGATCGTTATCGCATGGCGGCCGACTGGGCTTTCTGGCTGGATCTCGCGGAGTTGACAAATTTCTTTTACATTACCGAACCACTCAACTACTTCAGGCAGCATGCAACTACGATCCGTAGTAAAACGAAGATTGTTACGCAGGTAGCGGAAATTTACACGATCTTTTACGACCACATCAACCGGTATAAACTGGCCGGTCGCGAAAAAAGCATCATGAAGAGAGGCGCTGGCGCAATTTGGGGATGGTATGCTATCGATAGTCCCAAAGCCTGGTGGAGCAACCTGCCCACCCTCATGAAAGTCACTTTCGGATTCGAAAAAATGAACCTCTATTATTTATCGCTCGGATGCGTAGCGCTACTGAGAGAAAAATTGGCCAAAAGCCGTTAGCACCGATGCCCAATCAGCCAGACATCCTCTTCTCTATAGTTATTCCAACCTACAACAGGGCCGAAAAGCTTCGGCAGTCGTTGCATGCACTTACCTTACAGACTTATCGCGCGTTTGAAGTGCTGGTTTGCGACGATGGTTCCACGGATCATACGCTGGCGGTCGCAAAGGAATTCGATAGCCTGCTGGAAATCCGTTATTTCCATGCTGAAAATTGGGGAGGACCGGCAAAGCCGAGAAATACTGGTATTGCTAATGCACGAGCTGAATGGATCTGTTTCCTTGATTCGGATGACTACTGGTATCCGTCGAAGCTGGAGGTTTTTAGCCGGAATCTGGAACACACGGACGTGTTATACCATGATTTCGACATGGATAATGGCGATGGTAAACTACGCAAAATGGGGCTAAGACAGATTCGTGGCAATGCCTCTCGCGATTTGCTTGTAAATGGCAATACAGTGGGTACATCCGGAGCCTGCGTTCGGGCGGAGAAGGTGCGTGCGGTCGGCGGTTTCACAGAGGATAAAGAACTAATCGCCGTGGAAGATTTTGATCTGTGGATCCGTTTGGCGATGGCCGGTTGCCGGTTTCTTTACATCCCACAACAACTAGGTTGCTACTGGGCAGGCGGCGATAATATCACCGCTCAGGATGAACGCCAATTAAACCGCATCAACCGTATCTATGAACTTTACGTTCCGTCATTAAACGAGCGTGATCAGCGATTAGCGGCCAATATGAAGGCTTATAAAATTGCCAGGGTTTATAGGCAAATGGGTCGCCGTGCTGAGGCATTACAGGGCTTTCGCAAGGCAATGTTTGCTGAAAGATGGGCAATAAGAGCTCGGGCTATTTTCTTCACGTTGCGGACTCTTGTAGGCCGTTAAGACCCGCTTCTGAACCTTGTAGCATATTGCTCCGGGGTAGTGGCCACATCATCTAGTTGCTTTACTCCCATTTCACGGCATTCTTTTAAAAAATGTAGTAGTACCTGTTCCCCCTCCACGTTATTTCCGGAAGCCTTTCTGGCTTTGGCATTTTTTAGCTGTTGTTGCCGCAATTGCTCCACCTTTACGTATGCCAGGTTTAGTTTCAACAGACGGATGCGATATAATGCCACCTCGTCCTTACCAGCTGCTTTGTCTGCCTGCGCCAGATAACCGTCGTATTGCCTGAGCATGGCGGGCGACAAATAACCGTTCGCATGATCTGCCGGATTATCGCCAAGACCGAGTTGTTTACCCGAGGCGACTAAACTTCTGCGCATAGCGGTTATATATTGTTGGATATATGGTGCGCTCGCCTTGCCATAAAAGGCCTCAACAAAGTCCTGCATCAGGGCTTCCATGTCCGCATCCGGGTTTTGCATTAGTTCGGCTACCACGTAACATTTGAGTTCAGCAAATTCGCTGATAGGATGGTTGTTTCCCTGCGTAAACAGACTTTTGATACCCATTGTGCGGAAGTAAACAACGTTTGCTTTAAGCGTTTCGAAATTAGGATAGGGACATAAAAAGTGATTGAAGTTGGTGACATAGTCCCACACCATTAACTGTGCATTCTTTTTTTTCCATGCGTTGAAGCCCTCCCGTACCGGGGCGTTGTTTGCAGCCGTAGCGATAGGCTTGTCGCGGTAGGCGTTGATGGTGGATATCTGTATCGTCACATTGTTACGCGGAACGATAGTAGCCGGCGGTGTAAAAGTATAATGGTACGCCAGCATTACAAATTGCTGCCGGGGAAAACGGGCGGCAAGCCGGTTTACGAAATCGAGTACCGAGGCACCGTGCGAATGCTCCTGTTGATCGAGCCGGTAACAATGCGGGCATAAGCAATACAGGTCATTGTCTTCCTGACTGATCGAGAACAAAGTTTTGCCGGGCTGGCTGGCTATCAGTTGTTTTATTTTTTCTGCCGCCAGCTTTTCGACCTGGGGGTTGGATAAACATAATTGTCCGTTTGAGATGCGCTTTCCATCGCGAAAGGAATAGTACTCGGGATGGGAAACAAAGTATTGTTGCGGCGGCAGCAGCTGGAAAAAAGAATGTCCCCACAATCCCCATTTGCTATCCGGGCTGTCAAAAAACTCAAGTTGGTGCCAACGCCGGTAGGTGGCATTGTACGGGGGATTGAAATACATTTCGCCATAATCGAAGTGTCCGCCCACGGCTATATTTTTGACGGGTATTAGTAATTCTTTACCGCCCGCACATACCGGCTCTCCTCCCACTACCAACTTGCAGCCGGCATAATACTCCATGAATTTGTATACGGCATAATCCGCGTCCTGCCGGCGCTTTACTGATATGTAGACGTTGTTATTCTTTACTGTAATTTTTATTCCCCTGGTAGGCAATGTAATGCCATCAATCACCTGGTCGGTCAGGAGTAGACGCGGTCCGGTACCTGCTGTAGTGGATGATTTAACAGGAAGCGTTACATCAGTCAGTGATTTGAGTTGCGTCTGCAGCAGGTTGGCGGCAGATTTAAATTCGCTGATTGCTGTGTTAGCGCTGATCGTATACAACGATTTATTGCCACTGACGAGCGTTATCTTTTCCATAGGATGGCCGCATGCCTGCAAAGAAACAACCAAAAACAAGGTGCCGGTAAAGGCAAAGCATATTGCAAAGAGAATGGAGCGCATCTTCCGATTTATGATAAACATTGCAAAAATATGTCCATATTTCCACATGCACCGGATGAACGATAGTTATTATTAAAATGTTTTTTTGAAACAAATACCCAGTAAGCCCAGGCTGGCGTATTATCATATATAAAAAAGGGTTTATGCTACGTTTCGCCTCTGTTCGTGTAGTCGATGCAGCTGATCGCCTGCAAGCCGCAAAATAAGCTCCATCTCCACATGCCCATTGTGATAATCGTCCAAACAGTGATAAGACCCCGTTTAAAAAAACTTCTCAGATACGAAGGATAGTAATTAATTTGCGCTGCATTAGTGTAGGGAGGTCATGTGCTATGAAAATCATATAAACGGTCAAAGGTCTTTTGAGCACCGCAAACAAATATATAGAAGCGATAAATAGGAATTTTGTTTATGTATTGTTCTTTTTACCGTACTCAGGAACAGGTGTACCTGCATATATAATATGTTTATTGTATATGTTTGTCAGGATACCTACTCTTAGGTTTAAGCTGGCCGACGTGTTTTTTCTGGGAGCGATCGCTGTCTGGCTCGTACTCAAAGCGCAGCAGAGTCAGATGAGCGCTACATTAATATTGCTTCGATATTATTTTGGATTCTATATCTTCTACCTGTTTTTCAATAATTACCGCTATCGCATCGACTTGGAGAAGTTGTTGTTTGCCATTTGCATTGCCGTTATTATAGAGGCGGTGCTGGTTAACACAATTGTGAGCCCGATGTACCTGCCCAACTACCCCAAGAGCAGTGTTGGCGGAGTGATGAACTTCGAAACCCGATTTCTTGGCTTTTACCAGCGGCCGTACAGTATTGGCAATAACGCCAGTATTACAAGTACTTTAATCATGGTGCTGGTATTTACGATTGATGCGTTGAAAAGAAGCAGCGGGGAAAAACTGACTGCCCGGCAAATGATACTCGCCACTGTGGCTGTAATCATGCTCGCATCGGGCGTAGGACTAATGATCTACTTCCTTTTTTGGGTATTTAAGATAAGACCATTTAAAGATGTTCGCCGCGCCACTTTTTCAATATTAACCATCCTGCTAATTTATTTATTGATATTTGGCGCGGATATCGGTGCACAAACCGGCTTTGAGAAGATATCCGCCATATATATCAATTTCCTGATCGATTTTAAAACGATGCAGGTGGAGGATGTGTATACACAGCTAAAGGATGTTAACGGTATGTTTATCGGCATGGAATTCTTTTCGCCGAACGAACTGGTAGTTTGGGGCGACTTCGCTTGGAATGACCTGTTTTATTGTACCGGTTACCTCGGACTTTTTATTACCATCGGCTTGCTAATGATCAAAATAAACCGGTTAAATAAAGTGCCGTTGCTCATATTTATGCTTGCCACTTTTCACTATAGTGCCATGTATGCCTTACCAGGACAAATGTTGTTGGGGTATTTTTTCTCCACGAAATTCAAACTGCTGGCAACCGACTACGAGCGTAAGGCACGCCTTAAACCGGAATTAGCATAAACTCCTAAATTTTTAAACAGAATGACATCTTTACTGAATCTGGACCGCTTTATCTCGAAACATGTTACCCGCAGGGGTGAAAGTTTATTAAAGGCTGATATCGTGGCCAATCATCAGCGACTGACTGCTAATATTGAGGGTAAGTCGGCATTGGTGATAGGCGGCGCGGGTACCATTGGTTCCAACTTCATAAAAGAATTATTATACTTCAAACCCGCCAAAGTAGTGGTGGTAGATATTAATGAGAACGGTCTTACTGAGCTGGTGCGCGATTGCCGTAGCAGCAGTGTATTTACTATGCCGAATGTGTTCATTACCTACCCTGTCAATATGGGCGACCCTATTTTTAACCGGATTGTTGAGCGCGAAGGTCCGTTCGATATTGTCGCAAATTTTGCGGCCCACAAACATGTAAGGAGTGAAAAGGATGTACTTTCCATTCAAGCCATGATCGAGAACAACGTTTTTCGCGCCGTGTCTTTGCTGGACCTGCTGGCCAAACAACAGCCCTCGCATTTCTTTTGCGTGTCTACAGATAAGGCGGCGAATCCTGTAAACATTATGGGTGCATCTAAAAAGCTAATGGAAGATGTTATTCTCGCCTATTCTGAAAAAATGAAGATAACTACTGCCAGGTTTGCTAATGTGGCCTTTTCAAATGGTAGCCTACTTGCTGGTTTTATAGAACGTATTATGAAACGGCAGCCATTGAGTACACCCAGCGATGTAAAACGTTTCTTTGTTTCGCCAGAGGAATCGGGGCAAATTTGCCTGTTGGCCTGCATATTAGGTCAATCAGGCGATATCCTTTTTCCGCGCCTCCACCCCGAAACGGATTTGGTCAACTTTGCGGATATTGCTACTGACTTCATCAGCTATCTCGGCATGGAACCCGCTATATGTCATACTGAAAATGAGGCAAGAAAGATGGCCGATGCCCTAACGTCTGAGAGCCTTACCTACCCACTTTATCTTTCGCCAAGCAGTACTTCTGGCGAGAAACTGTATGAAGAATTTTATACTGATGACGAGGAGCTGGACTGGGACTCGTTCAAGATGCTGGGCGTTATAAAGAACGCTAAAAGGCGGTCGCTAACAGAACTGAGTGATGTGATTTCGGCTATTAAAGCCTTTTTTGAAAAGGATGTAGAGAAGAAAGAAGTAGTGGCTTTATTGTCCGAAATTTTGCCCAGCTTTCATCATATAGAAAAAGAAAAGAACCTTGACCAGCACATGTAATCGGCTAAGAAAAGCGTAGATATGAATAAGGATCCATTAGTGACAATTGTCCTGCCCTTTTATAACAACAAGTCAACTTTGCTGCTTGCGGTAAAGTCTGTTATTTGTCAAACATATCCCAATTGGGAATTAATATTACTGGATGATGGCTCGGTGGACGGTTCACTGGAAATAGCGAAATCGCTGGAGTCGGCCAATATACAAGTACGGAGTGACGGCCTGAATAAAGGCCTGATCGCACGCCTTAATCAGATGGCGTCTTTAGGGTCCGGAGAGTTTCTGGCTAGGATGGACGCCGATGATCTGATGCAGCCCACGAGGATTGAAGAACAGATGAAGATGTTTAAGGCGCAGCCTGAGTTGGATTTGGTGGATACTGGCACCTATTCAATAGATGAAATGGGAAATCCCGTGGGTATAAGAGGGCTGGGGCCAATTAACTACGAGCCTAAGGCAGTGCTGAAAAGTGCGATGTTGCTGCACGCAAGCGTGATCGGAAAACGTAGCTGGTTCAATCGTAACCCTTATGATCCGGATTATGTGCGGGCAGAGGATTACGAATTGTGGTGCAGAACATTCCGCCACTCTAAATTTGGCCGGGTCCCCAAGCCACTATACATTGTACGCGAAGGGAGAGTCAATATTAAGAATTATGAAAGGAGTTCGGAGACTATCAGGAAAATTATGAGAAAATACGGTGTTGGTGTTTTTTCTCCCCTCGAACTTCAGATCGAATTGCTGAAGTCGCACCTGAAGGTATTATTATATAGGATTTTTGGAGCCTTCAATCAACACGGCTATTTGTCAAAGAAACGGAACAATCCCTTAAGCAATACTGAAAGGGAAGAACTTGGTGGGTTGATGCGCACCATTGAAGCCGCTAATATTTAGTAAAGGAAATGGAGAAAATAATTTTAGTATCAAATACTTCCTGGTATTTGTTCAATTTCAGATTATCGATCATTAAGCTGTTACAGCGTGCCGGTTATGAAGTTGTGTGCATCGCCAATGAAGACGAATACAGCGAACGCCTGGTAAAAGAAGGCGCTACCTTTATTGCATGCAAGTTGGCGAACAAAGGTAAAAATCCGTTTAAAGACTGGGCTTTTTATGTGTTTTTAAAACAACAATACCAGCAGATAAAGCCGGTGTTTATTTTTCATTATACCGTAAAGCCCAATATTTACGGAAGCCTTGCCGCCAAAGCTGCCAAAGTTCCTTCGATAGCGATTGTATCCGGGGCCGGTTACGCTTTCCTGAAAGAAGGGTTGTTGAATAAATTGGTAAAGGCCCTTTATACAAGGGCTGCAAAATGTTCGCGCGAGTTGTGGTTTGTGAATGAAGAAGACCAGGCACTGTTTGTTGGAAACAACATTGTTGACGAATATCAAACCAAGGTGCTACCCGGTGAAGGTATAGATACGGCAAGATTTTTACGGGATGCACCTTACAACGTTGATAAAAGTTGTTTTACCTTTTTGCTTTCGGCAAGGATGTTGTGGGATAAGGGCGTCGGAGTATACGTGGAAGCTGCCCGGAAAGTGAAACAGCTGTACCCGCAATCGCGTTTTCAACTATTAGGATTTATCGACTCCGCTAATCCATCTGCCATCTCCTCCATGCAAATGGAAGCATGGCAAAGCGAGGGTGTGATTGAGTACCTAGGGGTCACGGATAACGTAAAGCAATATCTAATGAAGGCGACCTGCTTCGTCCTGCCGTCGTATTACCGAGAAGGCGTTCCACGAGCGTTGTTGGAGGCTGCAAGTCTTGAAATTCCCATCATTACAACAGATAATGTCGGATGCAAAGAAGTGGTGGATCACCAGGTAAATGGCCTGATCTGTAAATTGAAAAGTGTGGATGATCTCGCCGATAAGATGATCCGGATGCTGGATGCCGACGCTTCGGTACTAACAGAAATGGGCCGGCAAGGCCGGATCAAAGTGGAACAGGAATTTCATGAACGTCTGGTACTCGCGTATTACGAAAGTGCCATCGCTCAGTATCTTATGGGGAACGAAAAGAACTAAAATGCCTGCATGGAATATTAAAATCTTATCATGATAAAAACATTGCCCATGAAGTATTGGCAGGGAACAATCATCCTGTTGCTGACGATGAACAACGTATTTGCCCAGGAAAATTCGCCGGTGATTATGCCTTATAATTATACCAATATGCGGGAGCTATATCTCGATAAGGAAAACAGGCATACCGCGCTTAAAGGCATCTTATATGAAGATACAACTGTATTCGACCGTGCCGGGAAAAGCTGGCTTTATCGAAAACTCTTCCACGAACATCTGGTCGAGGTGCGCCAACCCGACTTCAACGTTTTCATGGACCTCCACGCCGACCTTAACGTTGGCCGCACTAACGCAGGCGGCGGTAAAAACACCTGGCTCAACACCCGCGGCGCATCCATTCAGGGAAACATCGGTAAACAACTTTACTTCGAAACTTACTTCTTCGAAAACCAGGGCGCATTCCCTGCCTATCTCGATACATTCATAAGAAAATACCGCGTTGTTCCGGGCCAGGGAGAAATACGCAACTTCTCCGGAGGCAAAGCTTTTGACTATGCATATGTAAACGCCAAACTTTCTTACACCCCCAGCAAGTTTTTAAATTTAACCGCGGGGTATGGAAGCAATTCCATCGGCGATGGATATCGCTCATTAATTCTGTCGGATGTTCCGTTCAGCTACCCCTATTTAAAAGCAACAATTAACCTGGGCAATGTGCAGTATACATCTATGTGGGCACAGTTCCAGGATATGAAAAGCCTCTCTTTCCGTGAAGCGGAAACGGATGCCGGCTACTACAAAAAATGGGGCGTGTTCCACTTCCTCGACTGGAATATCAACAAGAAAATCACGGTCGGCCTCTTCGACGCGGTCATGTGGAGCGACTATGATACCACCTCTAAACGCAAACGCGGCTTCGACTGGACGTACATGAACCCGATCATCTTCCTGAGACCCGCCGAATTCTCCGTAGGCTCGTCTGACAACGCCATGATAGGCCTCAACGTAAAATATAAAGTCCTGCCCAAACTCACCACCTACGGCCAGTTCATGCTCGACGAGTTCAAACTGAGTGAGTTCTTTGGCGGCGAAGGCTGGTGGGCTAACAAATGGGCCATGCAGCTCGGCTTCCGCTCATTTGATCTTTTCAAAGTAAAACAACTCGACCTGCAGGGAGAATACAATGTAGTAAGACCTTACACTTACTCGTTCCGTAACTCCTTCGCTAACTACGCTCACTATAACCAATCCCTCGCCCACCCACTAGGCGCCAACTTCCAGGAAGTACTGGGCATAGCGTCGTATACCTACAAACGCTGGTACCTGAGGGGCCAGTTAACGTACGCTAACTACGGGCTCGATCCGGATGAGGCGACTAACTACGGGAAAGACATCGTGTTAAAAGACTACACCACCAGGGCACAGGAGTATGGTAACAAAATCGGGCAGGGTATTAAAACAGATCTCATTTACCTAACCGGCTCCCTCGCCTACGTCCTCAACCCAAAATATAACCTCCGCCTCGAGGCTTCGGTTACCGGCCGCAGGCAAAAGAACGAATTAGGCACCACCGGCGAAACCATGTTCCAGTTCGGCCTCCGCACCACCTTCCGCCAGTTTTACTACGATTTCTAATGTTGGCAAGCATATAATAAAGGAAAAAGCCTCGCTCCGGCGGGGCTTTTTCACGCCCCCCTCCCACAAACGTGTCATTCTGACACACCCAACTCATCCATCAAAAGGCCATCCACAACAATAAACTGCGTTATTATAGCAAAAAAATTATCCCCCTAAAGTGGTTGTTGCAACACCAAAAACTTTCTTACCTTACATATGTCGAGTCAATCAATTTAAATCTAGAGCAAATGCACAACTTTCTGAGTCATCTATTAGCCATGACTACAGTTACCGCATTCTTCGCCGCGTTCCGGTGGCTTACAATGGGTAAAAAGCACGGCTAACTTAACGAAACAGTGAAACTTTAATCACCTAACCAACGAAACTGTAAGCAATCTGCACGGCACCAACCGGCACCCACGTTTAAATGGCTCCCCCGTCCGCTTGCCAGCGCGGGCCACCATCTAATGTGTTCAAATTTGTTTCGATCTACGTGTAGCTATACGGCATCCCGCAAGCTTGCCAGCTGAGGTCCCATATAATGCACTGGATCAAAAACCAAAAGCCCCGGCATGTGCCGGGGCTTTCTATCTGGATTAAGGGGAGACAAACAAAAGAAACCGCATGGATTAAGGCCGGGCATTCGTCCCGCAAATGGGAACTACTGTGCATCCTCCTTACCCTGTCGCGGCTTGTCAATATCACATGGGAGTATACACGAGATCTTATTGCATTTGTCGATCCTGTATAAATTTCCAGTCTGTTATATAATTATGATTATTTGAAATGTTTGGATGATGGCAATAGTGTCTACACTGTCAATGTCGCTGTGCCGGTGCTGTCAGATCAATAGGATTCATCATTTTCTATAATGAATATACGAAATAATATTTGGAAACCATATAAGAAAATTGCCGTTTTTCCGTTTGCCCTACCCTAAATTGCCGGATATCCTTAACTTCGCCGCATGCATTATGTTACTGTAGAAGGTTTGACTAAATCTTACGGAGAAGCGCCTTTATTCGAGAATATTTCATTTCATATTGAAGAGGGAGATAAAATTGCGCTCGTTGCCCTTAACGGTAGCGGCAAATCTACCCTGCTTCGCATACTCAGCGGTACGGAAGTTCCTGACTCTGGCAAAGTGTGGATCCACAAAGGTGTAACAGTGGTAATGCTGGAGCAAACGCACGACTTCGATATGAACAAAACGGTAATTGAGAATATCTTCAATTATAATCACCCCATTATCAACGCTATCCGTGAATACGAGTTGCTGACAGATGAGGATGCTGAGCCGGATATGGACAAACTGACCGACGCCATCGCAAAAATGGATGATCTCAACGCCTGGCACTTCGATGCTAAAGTGAAACAGATCCTCGGTAAGCTTAATATTCATCACCTCGACCAAAAAATCGGAACGCTTTCGGGCGGTCAGCAGAAACGTGTGGCCCTGGCCAAAGTGCTGATCGACATCGGTTTCGAACATAAGCATACGCTGCTGATCATGGACGAACCGACCAACCACCTTGATGTATCGATGATCGAGTGGCTGGAAAATTACATGGACCAGGAAAAGGTGACCCTGCTGCTCGTAACGCACGACCGCTACTTCCTGGACAGTGTTTGTAACGAAATTATGGAGCTGGATAACCAGCAACTCTATATCTACAAAGGCAATTACGAAAACTACCTGGAGAAAAAGGCCGCCCGTGAGGAATCGGACAAGGCCAGCACCGAGAAGGCACGGAACACGTACCGTAAGGAACTGGAGTGGATGCGTAAGCAGCCGAAGGCCCGTACCACCAAGTCGAAGTCCCGCCAGGACGCCTTTTACGAAGTGGAGAAAAGGGCATCGGCACGCCTGGAACAGCAACAGCTTGAACTGAACGTGAAGATGACGCGCCTCGGTGGCAAGATCATCGAAATGAAGAAGGTGTATAAGTCTTACGGCGAAAAAGTGATACTCAAAGGCTTTGACTATACCTTTAAAAAGGGCGAACGCGTTGGTGTGGTAGGTAAAAACGGGGTCGGCAAATCGACTTTCGTGAATATGCTGCTGGGCAGCGAGCAGGCCGATTCGGGCAAGATCAACGTGGGCGAAACCATCGTTTTTGGCAACTACTCGCAGGAGGGGCTGCAGGTTAAGGAAGATATGCGTATCATCGAGTTCGTGAAAAACATCGCCGAACACTTTCCGCTGGCCGATGGCACAAAGGTGAGCGCAGCGCAGTTCCTGCAACTGTTCCTGTTCCCGCCTGAAAAACAATACACCTTTATCTCGAAGTTGAGCGGTGGCGAGCGCCGTCGTTTGCACCTGCTGTCGATCTTGTTCCGCAACCCGAACTTCCTGGTACTTGATGAGCCCACGAACGATCTCGATCTCCCTACGCTGAGCATATTGGAGGATTTTCTGCTCAACTACCAGGGTTGTATCCTGATCGTAAGCCACGACCGTTACTTTATGGATAAACTGGTGGACCACCTGTTTGTATTTGAAGGTGACGGCGAAATCCGCGACTTCCCGGGTAATTACAGCCTTTACCGTGAGTGGGAAAAGGACCAGGAAAAGATAAAGTCTGAACCTAAAAGAGTAGAGCAGGCACCTGAAAAGCCTGTTGAAGTAATTGTTCCGGAAGTGAAGGGCCGCAAAATGTCTTTCAAAGAGAAACGTGAAATGGAACTACTGGAAAAGGATATGGCCAATCTCGAGGTGGAGAAGAAAAAGCTGGAAGATCAGATGGCCGCCGGTAACATGGGCTACGACGAATTGCAGGCTGCTGCCGGCCGCATAGGCACCATCATACAACAGCTCGACGAGAAAGGCCTTCGTTGGCTGGACCTCAGCGAAATGGAATCATAAATCATAAGCTATTGAGGGCGGCGGTGTATACGTCGCCCTTTATATTTAAATAATCAGGTAACGGGCGATGGAACACCTATCAGCCGCCGTTGTGTCACTCCCTTCAGCGGCAGTAACAACATTGGGCAACGTTCCGTTCTTCCATCGCTTGTGGTATTTACACCGCAACGGAAATCTAAAGGAACAACTACATCTGCGGTGTTTGCCTGTCGCAAACGCACCCGCGAGCGTAAAACATGTCTTACGATCTGCTCCCCTTACTTTTACATAGCCTAACCCTCCCCACTCAACCGAAATATCTTCCTTTTCTCCGCTTTTTTTCTAGCTTTAGCCACCTAACCAAAATCCGTTTATGAGCCAACAACGCTTTCTATCCTTAGATGTATTCCGCGGTTTAACGGTTGCCTGTATGATATTGGTGAACAACCCGGGCAGCTGGCAATTTATTTACCCGCCATTGGGGCACGCCCATTGGCACGGCTGGACGCCTACCGACATGGTGTTCCCGTTTTTCCTGTTTGCTGTTGGTAATGCGATGAGTTTCGCACTTAAAAAGTATGAAGCGCTCGGTAACGCGGCGGTGCTGCAAAAGATATTCAAACGCACCTTCCTCATATTTATCATCGGACTGTTGCTGAACTGGTTCCCTTTTGTTCGCTGGGACGGCGACAACCTGGTATTTAAGTCGCTCTCGAACCTGCGTATACTCGGCGTGCTGCAGCGTATTGCGCTTTGTTATGGCATAGCTGCCCTGCTTATCCATTACCTTAAACCTAAAGGGGCGTTAATTGCCGCAGTGGTACTGCTGTTCGGCTACTGGGGCATACTGCTGGCCTTTGGCCAGGGCGACCCTTACAGCCTGGAAGGTAATGCAGGGCTGTTCATCGATAAGGCGATTCTTACCGAAAATCACATGTACCGTGGCGAAGGCGTTCCGTTTGATCCGGAAGGCCTGCTCAGCACGATGACCGCCATCGTAAACGTGATATTCGGCTACCTGGCCGGCGATTACATTCAGCGTAAAGGCAAAACCAATGCTACCGTACTCCGCCTGGCAGCGGTCGGTGCAGGATTAATCGCACTCGCATATCTCTGGAACATCTGGTTCCCCATCAACAAAAAAATATGGACCAGCTCTTATGTGCTGCTTTCTGTGGGCCTCGCGCTTATCTTAATAGCCATACTCATAAATCTTATAGAGATCCAGAACTGGCGTAAAGGCTGGAGCTTTTTCGAAGTATTCGGTAAAAACCCGCTGTTCATATTCGTGATGTCGGGTGTACTGGTAAAGGTGTATGGGTTGATACGGCCTGCGCCTGGCAAAAACTTCTATGGCTGGTTGTATGAAACGGTGTTTCAGCCGCTGGCAGGTAATATGAACGGCTCGTTATTATTCGCCATTTTCCACGTGCTGCTGTTTTGGTTATTAGGTTGGTGGATGGATAAAAAGAAGATTTATATTAAAGTGTAGTTTTTTATAATGAGAGCCGGGCAACAACGCCGGCTCTTTCTTTTTGATTAATAATCAACCATTTACAGAATTCCTTCCCTTTGTTAGCTAACATGAAAGTGCTACTCCGGATAGCGTATGTTTATGTAATTTCGCCCCGTTGTTTTTTACCCATTCCAATGAAGAAACCACCGCGATGAATGTTCGCAGAGAATTAGTTTAATTAACCGGTTGCCCAATGGCCTATACCTCCATTACCGTATACCCGCTACCCGCCGGCAACCAAATTTATGTGCATGAATAGAATTTTTACCCTTGTCCTGGTATTGTTAACCAGTTTTTCCGGCCTGCGCGCTCAGAACCCGTGGGACACCACCGCTTTTAACATTGTAGTAATGGGCAGTTCTACTGCCTGGGGAAAGGGTGCTTCGGTGCAGGATAGCGCCTGGGTGTTCATATATTCCAGGTATGTAAAAGGCCTGCAGAGTAAAACTGCTGTTTACAACATTGCGCAGGCGGGTACCACCACCTACGATGCTAACCCCAGCTGGTTCAACGAGCCGGGTAAACCCCGGGGCGATGCTTCCATGAACATCACAAGGGCGCTTAGTTACAAGCCGGATGGTATCATTATCAGCTTCCCCAACAATGATGCTGCGCAGGGTATTCCGCTGGACGAACAAAAAGCGAACTTCAACCGTATAGTGGCGGCGGCCGACTCACTGAACATTATGGTGTGGATATGTTTGCCGCAACCGCGTAACGCCGACGCTACTTTCCGTAATAACCTCTTACAGCTGCGCGACTGGATGCTCACCCGTTTCCCGTCGAAAACGATCGACTTCTGGACTCCACTCGCCGATGAAAATGGCCGGATAAAAACGATTTACTCCAGCGGCGATGGAACGGAGAATGATGGTATTCACGTAAACAATGCGGCGCACCGGGTGCTTTACCAGGAAGTATTGAAGGCCAACCTGCTCGACTCGCTGTATAACAGTATGGTAAGGCTCGTACAACTCACGGCCACTCCTATGCCCAGCAGGAACCGCATTACTTTCCAGACGCACACCGAACGTTCGCTCGCACGGTTTAACCTCGAGCGTAGCATAAACAATGGGACCAGCTGGGATTCGGTAGGTGTTGCGCTGGCAAAGGGAGGTAAACCAGGTGTTTTTGAATATGCAATAGACGACAATACGCCGCCTGCTTCTAAAGCTGCTTACAGATTAGTGGCTATAGATACCAGGGGCCGTAAATTTTATACTTATAACCGTGTTGAATTGGAAGCCGGGCAAGGCACTTTCGCTCTCGCTGCTTTCAGTGGCGCGGCGGTGAATAATACGGTACAGCTGAACTGGACGACGACCGCCGAAAACAATCTCGCCCGTTATGTGATTCAACACCAAAACGGACAAAACTGGGACTCGGTTGGTCAGAAGCCTGCAGCTGGCGCTTCGGCTTACAGCTTTGTACATGCCGGCACCAGCAATGTAATTGGTAATTACCGCCTCATGGGCAGAACGAACGCCGGTAATACGGTGTTTTCCGAATCGGTGTCGGTAAAGGCAGACAGTGCATACTGGAACCCTTTCGCGCTGGCTTCATTTAAAGTGCTGAAGGTAAATGATAAGGCAGAACTGAGCTGGAGCACCACCGCTGAAATTAAGACCCTGAAATTTAACATACAACGCCTGAACGGTACAACCTGGACGACCATCGCTTCGGTAAATGCCTCCGGGAACAGTGCGGCTTTAAAGAACTATCAGTACGCAGATAACCTGCAAACACAGGATGTATATTACCGGCTGGATATGGAAAGTGCACCAGGTGTGCATGTGATAAGCGGACAGGTGGTGTTGTTGTATAACTCGGACCCTTACGTGCTTTCCGCTTATACGGCGGCAGCGGATATGGATGTGGCACGGGTGAACTGGAGTACCACTTCAGAAAAGAACCTGAAAACAATTACGGTTGAAAAGAGCCTGGATTCCGCGCAGTGGACTGCCGTAAAAAAAGTAGCGGCCTGGGGTGCTTACCATCCTTACGAATTCCTGGATAGCAGCTATGCGCAGAACACGGTGTACTATCGTCTGAATCTGGAAGATGGTAACAGTACACATTTTTATACGGAAGGAATTAAGGTAACACCAGATCCAATGTACGCGAAACCCTACTGGTTAGAACAGTTTTACTATAGGGGGGGCGGTTACCTGCCGGCGGTAGAATGGATCACCCTCAGGGAAAAGGCATTGGTAAAAATTAATCTTGAGTGGTCGGCCGATTCATCGAACTGGGAGCCAGTGGCAAATGGTTCGAGATGGGCCACTAACAATAATTCCTGGTCCGGCTATTCGGTAGAAGAGCCCGCGTTGTACAATAAAACCGTTTATTACAGGCTGGTGTTTGAAGACAGACTGGGACGCAAGTTCTACGAAGGGGGTGTTCATGCAGATCCATCCGTGGCAGAACACGTACTGGAAAGCTTTACCGGCGAAGGTGACTTTGGTAGCGTAAACTTAAAATGGAAAACTTCCAAAGAAGTAAACTCGAAACTTGTTGTGCTTCGCCGCAGTTCCGACAAACAAACCTGGCCGGCCATCAGCTACCAGACTGCGGTAAATAACATAAACGGGAAAGAATATACTTACAAAGATGCTAACGTTCCGCAAACACCATTCTACTATCGTGTAGGCATTGAGGGGACCAACGGCCGTACCACTTACTATTTACCAGACATCCTGGTACACCCCGACTCCCTGTACGCCAAACCCTACCGCATAGCGAGCATCACCGGCACACAGAATGCGAACCAGCAAACTATTGCAGTAAAAACATCTGTAGAGAAAAAGACGGTTAGGATGTTTGTAGACAGAAGTAACGACGGCACGAACTGGGCTTTTGGCGTTGATACCCTGCAAGCAGGTACCAGTGCGAATGGCAGACTGTATACTAAAACATACACTTACAACATATCCACTACAACCAACGCAGTGCATTATCGCGTGCGTTTTGTAGATAGCCTTAACCGTTATTTCACCGCTACCGAAACGGTAAGGATCGCTGCAGATAGTAACTACGCCAATCCATTCCGCCTGGCAACGTTCACCGCAACAAGGCAGGCCACCAAACAAAGCCTTGCCTGGTCTACCGCCAAAGAATGGAATACGCGCAACTTCCGCATCGAACGCAGGGTAAGCTCCGGCGCCTGGACGGTCATCGATTCCGTGGCTGCAGCGGGCATGTCGACCGTAGTGAAAACATACAGCTTTGACGATACAGCTTACACTCACCTCGATCATAGTTACCGCCTGGTAATGAATGATACTTACGGCCGTTCCTTTACGAGCCCGATAGCATCACAGCCCCTGGATACCAACTATACCACGCCGGTTCGCTACGGCCCTTATTCCGTTAAACGCGAACTCGATAAACAGGCCATTACCTGGACGACCAATAAAGAGTGGAGGCTAAAACAGTTCCGCATTATCCGTATGGAAGGTAGTGTGAATGTAAGGATAGACAGTGTGCCGGCTACAGGCGCAGGTACCTACAATTTCATCGATACCGCTTACAAGGAAAAAGAAACCTACTATAAAGTAGAAGCGCGTGATGATTTCGGACGCTCTTTTATTACAAATGAAATGTTTGTACGGATTGACAGTAACTACAATACGCCGGTAAGGTGGGCTTCTGTAGGCGGCGAAAGAGCGGCTACCGGGCAGGTGATCAACTGGGCTACAACTAAGGAATTCCGGTCTGAACAGTTTGCCGTTCAGCGTAAAGATGCAGCCGGTAACTGGATACAGGCGGGTGTTGTAAACGCTGCAGGACTAGCTATGACCGGTAAAACTTATTCCTTTACCGATACTCCTTTCGTACAGGCAGCCATTAGCTACCGCCTCCAGCTCACCGATCTTTCCGGTCGGGTGTTTAACAGCCAGGAGTACCGGTTTGCGGCAGATACTAACTATACCAAACCTTTCGGTATAAATGCGTTTACAGTTGCGCAGAAAAAAGATCAGCAGGTTATTTCATGGAGTACTTATAAAGAATTCAATATCGAAAGTTTTGAAGTACAACGTCAGCTTGTGTCCGCGTCGAATGGTCGCGAGATGGAGGTGAGTTGGGAAGTAATAGCGACCGTGCCTGCTAAAGGCGGCTCTTCTTCTTATGTATATACCGACATGCAAACGCAGGACAAACAAGTGGCCTACCGCGTAGTAGCCATCGATAAACTGGGCCGTCCTTTTAACAGTCCGGGCGTAACGCTCACGCCTGATCTTAGCTACCGCAACGCCTTTAACCTGAAAGGAGGCCTGTCCGTAGCACGCCAGAACGAAAAACGCCTGCTGCAATGGACTACCGCTACCGAAAACGGTTCCCTGCGTTTCGTGATAGAACGTAGCACCGATTCTGTACAATGGAACAGGATAGACAGTATCCTGGCGAAAGGTACTTCCGATGCAGACCAGGTGTACAGCTTCACCGACAGTTACAATACCCAGACTGTATGGGTGTACTACAGACTGGTAATGGTAGATAACAAAGGCGAACGTAAGATCAGTAACGCCGTTAAAACGGTAGCACTCATTACTGCTAACCCTGATGGCCCGCAGCAGCCCGCCGGTAAGGTATTTGCTTACCCCAACCCGGTAACATCGCATGTAAAGATCGCCGGCTTCGCCAATGCGGTGGATGCGGAGATTTATAACAGTAAAGGTATAAGAGTGTACCAGAACATGCAGTACAACGGCGAAGCAATTCACACTTCAGCATGGCCTGCAGGTCTATACTTCATCATCCTCGAAAAAGGCAAATACAGGCTTAGTCTTATTAAGATGTAGGCAATAATATGGCAGTCATCTACACGGCCCGTTCAGTTTTACCGCTGAACGGGCTTTTTCGTGCCTTTAAATGGAGTTAAATTAAGGGTAATAGCATGAATGTGCTATATAAATCAACGTGCGGTGGGATTACTTTAGTAGTGTCGACCTTTAATAAGGTACGCCTGATAATTTGCCATACTTTAGAAGATCCCCGGAAACAGCTATTTTTTATTGAGCCTCAAAATTGCTTAGCATGAAACGTTTTTATGCACTGGTGCTATGCGCACTTGTCAGTGCCTCCTCCACGTATGCCCAGATCTGTACAGATAAGGGGTTTAGATTAGTGATTGTTGGATCTTCCACCGCTGCGGGGTGGACTGGCCCCACCAGTATTGATAGTTCCTTCGGTCGCCGTTTGAAACGTCATCTCGAAGCTATTCACCCCGACTGGCGGGTACACAACATTGCGTCCAGCGGTATTAATAGTTACAGTGTGCAGCCTAACTGGTACAAACCGCCAGTAATTCCCGGCGACTCGCGCCCCTCACCCGATCCGGCCATCAACATTACAAGGGCTATTAATGAATTTAGTCCCGATGCAATTCTGATTGCCCTACCCTCTAATGATGCAGCTGCAGGTTATCCGCTGGCCGAACAACAGGCCAACTTTAACCGCATCTGGGCAACGGCCGATTCAATGAACATCGCCGTGTGGGTTACTTCTACACAACCGCGCGATCAGATGTGGGGCGCACCCAGGCAGCCGTTAATGGATATGCGCGACTGGCTGGCCACACGCTTTGGTGCTAAGTACATCGACTTCTGGTCGGGCTTTGCCAATACAGACGGTACTATTAATAGTACTTATGCTTATGGCGACGGTATCCACCTGAACAATCTTGCCCATAAAATAATGTTCGAGCGGATTGCTGCAGAAGGTATACCGGATACTTTGTGCAAAGGCCCCATCCGCCTGCAACACCTCACGGTGGCCGCCGCGGGTGCTGGTCGCCAGGTAACCTGGCGTACTACGGGGGAACGACTGATGTCGAAGTACGCCGTTCAGCGCAGCCTCGATTCGCTTACCTGGGATTCTGTTGGTGTGGTGAATGCAGGTGGTAGCAATATCAATATTATTAATTACGCTTTTACCGATAACAGTACACAATCTGCCGCAGTGTACTATCGCCTTAAACTACGCGATACCCGTAACCGTGTGTTTTATACAAGGGGGGTGAAGTACGATGCGCAGCCCATTCCATACCAGGTATCGTCGTTTACCGGTGTTGCCAGCCTGAACACCGCGAAGCTCGATTGGACAACCAGCCTGGAAGTAAAACTGGCACGTATCAAGGTACAACGCAGAACTGCGGTCGTGGGCTGGTCGCAGGTGGCCGACTTTGCGGCCTATGGTAATTCTACCACACCACGTAATTATACTTACACGGATACGCTTACTTCCGATACTACTTATTACTATCGCCTGCACCTCAGCGATAGCAGCGGACGACAGTTCTATACCGATAGTATAAAGGTAGTAGCCGACAGTGGTTACTGGAAACCCTTTTCTATTCAAAACTTTACCGTTACAGGCGCTGTTAACTTAGCTTACCTGCAATGGCAAACCATTAAAGAGAAGTATACCCAAAGCTTCATCGTCCAGCGCAATACCGGTACCGGCTGGCTTAACATCGATACCATTGCCGCCGCACTCCATTCCAGCATATTACGCAACTACTCCGCCACCGACAGCTCGCGCTACACTTATGATATACATTATCGTTTATGTATGGTAGATACGCTGGGCCGCTCCTGGCACACCGACTCAATTAAACTCGGCAAACTACAGCCTTCCTTTGTACTCGACAGCTTTAACGTAACCTCCGACTGGGACCAGCGTAAACTGGGCTGGAAAACCAGTTCGGAGAATGGTGCGTTATCATTCACCGTAGAGCGCAGCGCCGATTCCATTACCTGGAATGCTGTCAGCCTGGTGAATGCCACCGGTACATCCGCCACAGCCCGTAATTACTCATACACAGATAAAAACGTACCCTTCAAGGTGTTTTACTACAGGCTGAATATGGAAGATAACTGGCAACGTCACTCCTTTTCAGATGTTGTTAAAACCCTGCCCGACAGTGCTTACCTGCAACCTTTCGTATACCAGGGCCCCACGGTTACACGACAGAGCAGCCTGCCCTTAGTACAATGGTCTACATCCAAAGAAAAGAATACCCTGCGTTTCACCGTACAACGCAGGCAGGCCTCAACGGCCTGGGTTACGGTCGGCACGGTGAATGCTGCCGGCAACAGCGGTACTGTAAGGCAATACAGCTTTGCCGATAATACCGTGTTTGACGAAGATGTATACTATCGTTTAAAGATGGAAGATACCAGCCTGCGTGCTTTCTACACCGATTCGGTAGTACTCGCCAAACTGGTACAGCCATTTGTCCTCACCGCCTTTAGCGGTACTGCCGACTTCAACCAGCGTAACCTTAGCTGGACAACCGCCAGTGAAAAGAAGTCGCTCCGGTTTATAGTAGAAAGAAGTGCCGACTCGGCTACCTGGAATGTGCTGGGTAATGTGCCTGCCAGTGGTATTTCATCCACCCCCATTCATTATGCCTACGCTGATGTAAATGTGCCGCAGCAGGTATGGTACTACCGTTTGAAGATGGAAGACAGCACTAACGCCCATTACTACAGCGCGGGTATTAAAATACAACCAGATCCGCTGTTCGCGCAACCGTTTATATACACAGGGCCAACCGTTACCAGCCAGGGCAACTTCCCTTATGTAACCTGGTCGACAACCCGCGAGAAAAATACGTTGTTGTTTACTGTACAACGCAGTTTGGATAACAGTACCTGGACTACCGCCGGTACTGTGAACGCAGCCGGTAATTCCACTACTGCACGTAATTACAGTTTTACCGATAACACCAGTTTCACGCAAAACGTACACTATCGCCTGAAGATGGAAGATACCGGCTACCGTGCATTTTACAGCGCCACTGCAACACTGGTATACGCCACTGGCCCCTTCGCCCTTAACAGCTTCACCGTTACGCGTGATTATGACGATAGTTACATGAACTGGCAAACTGCTTCGGAAACCAGTACCGCCAAATTCGTATTGCAGCGCAGTACCGATTCCGTAACCTGGCAAATACTGGCGTTCGTAAATGCAGCCGGTACAAGCACCACGCCCCGCGATTATAGTTACAGAGATCCGATGGTGCCTGCCATCAACTTCTTCTATCGGTTAAAAATGGAAACTACCAGCGGTGCCGCTACTTACAGTCCTGCATTGAAAACAGTACCCGATCCCGTAATGCTGCAACCTGTACAGTTAAAATCGTTCACTGCGGTACTGGTAGGTGGTAAACCGACCGTGAACTGGGTAACTACGGTAGAAAAGAAATCATCGAAGATGATCTTACAACGTTGCACCAACGGCTGGCAGTGGGTAACCGTAAGTACACAAAATGCAGCAGGGCGCTCCAATACCGACAGAGCATATACTTACAACGATAACTTCACTGTTACCGCGGCCACACAGTATCGCATACGTATTGAAGATTCGGCGGCGCGCACCTTTAACAGTGCCGCTATAACAGTAAATCCCGGTCAGACTTCCCGCATAGGCGCCTTTTCAGCACCTGCGTTATATGAAGAAGTAACCGCCGGCGTTCTTACACCTAACCCCACCGCTTCCACTTTCCGCATAACCGGCCTCACTGCCGGTGCGCACCTGGTAGAAGTGTACAACAGCAGCGGTGCCCTGGTGTTCCGCCATCGCAACTACGCAGGCGGCAGCAACATTGATGTCCGCAACTGGAGTTCGGGCCTCTACTACATTGTGGTAAACGGAGGTGCCGTAAAACTCACGCTCGTAAAACAATAACAGTTGATTGTTTGGAGGATAAGAAAGACCGCCTTGTAATGAGGCGGTCTTTTCATTATGATACCATTTCCCCTGGCGGGAACGAAGCCGTACTCTGCTTGTATAGAATGCCCACCGCTCCAAGGGGGCGGTGTATACACCTGTAAGCCGATGGATGCAGGATGCCTCAAGGATCCTTTAAGGATCCTGGCTATATACTTCGTACAAGTAAGGTGGATACTAGGTTGATTCTAGGCTATCATACCTAGGATGAACCTAGGATGAACCTAGAATGGAGCAACTATCCTGCAACCCTCCCAGCGGGGATTCGGCAGGGGGCCTCGTACTGCTATAGGTTTACACCTGTTGTTAGGAAATACTGAATTGGGTTTACAAAGATCTTGGTTGTCCTGAGGCCGGTTTACAGGTTTCATGAATAGTCCTGTTGGAGGTTGGCACCTCTTTTTGGAGGTGCTTTCCATTGTTTTTTAGGTATTCCATGATAATAAGTCACGTTGAACTCTTTGGCAATAGAGCCATAGCCTCCAGTACTGGCTAAATAAGCAGATACAACCTGGCGCATGAAAGTTGGCTCATACTTAAAGGAGCCGCCCCTTTTTTTTGTTGGATTTTATCCATGTTTACTCTTTTGAAGGTGTAAACCTTTTTTAGGACGTGACCGGATCCGGCAGGGATGGCGCTGAGATGAATAGGTACTGTGGCGAACGCTCTACTACTGCGCGGTAACAATAAATAATCACTATCTTAGACCGTTACAACAGCTATTGTTTATGAAGAAATTATTACTCTCAGCCTTGCTGCTGGCGGCTTATCCGGTGTTTGCACAAGACGAGCTCAGGTACCAGCGGCCCGACCAGTCGATCTACGACCTTGCCATGGCGCCGGCCACGCCCGCAGCCAATTTTAATGAGAAAGGAACGATCATGCTGCTGCTGGGGCGCAGCACTTACCCCACTATAGAAGAGCTGTCGCAGCCGGAGTACAGGCTGGCAGGGGTAAGGATTAATCCTGCCACATTCGGGCAAAGCCGCAGCGCTTATTATACCAGCATTACCGTAGTAGATCCTGCTACGAAAAAACAGGCTCCCGTTACCGGTTTGCCTGCCGATGCGCGCATTGGCGCTATCAGTTGGTCGCCGTCCGAAAAGTATATTGCCTTCCTGGTTACAGGCGCAAACGGCATTACGCTCTGGAAAGCAGACGTGGCAACGAAGATAGCCACCCAGGTTAGCCAGCGTAAAATAAACGCCACCCTGGGCAATCCTACCGTGTGGCTGGATGATGAACATATTTTAATACAATCGGTACCCGCCGCCCTTGGCGCCGCACCTCCCAAACCTTTGGCCGCAGAAGGGCCTACCGTACAGGAAACGAAGGGTAAGGCAGCACCCGCAGCTACCTACCAGGACCTGTTAAAGAACCCGTACGACGAAAAGCTGTTCGACTATTACTTTCAGACGGAGCTGGTAGTTGTGGGCGGTGGAGCGGAGAAAGTCATTGGCGGTGCCGGTATATACACCAGCGTACGTCCATCGCCCGATAAGCAATATTTACTCATCAACCAGCTGCGTAAACCATATTCCTACCTGGTACCTGCCGAACGTTTTCCTACCAATGTGGAAGTATGGAAAGTTACCGGTGAAAAAGTAAAAACACTGGCAGAGAATCCGTTGGATGAAATTCGTCCCACCGGTTTTGATGCCACCGTTAGCTTTCCCCGCGCCTTTAACTGGCGGGCGGACGTAGCGGCTACTATCGTATGGGCACAGGCGTTGGATGGTGGTGATCCGCGTAAACGTATTGCGATACGTGATGAGGTGAAAATGCTGGCGGCTCCGTTTACGGGAGAGCCGGTAAGCCTGGCCCGCACCGCCATGCGTTACCGTGGCATCCAGTGGGGTAACAGTCAGCTGGCGCTGTTGGCAGAAGGTATGCGCAGCCTGCAGAAAACAAAGATTAGTAAGATAGATCCGTCTAACCCGGCGAAGGAGCCAGTTACGTTTATCGAACGTTCCGACAACGATCGTTACAACGATCCCGGTGATCCGGTTACGGTGAAGAACAGCTTTGGTGCGCGGGTGTTGTACATCTCTCCTGCTAAAGATCTGCTGGTTACTTCCGAGGGCGCTTCGCCCGAAGGCGATATGCCATTTGTAGCCACCTGGAACCTGGAAACAGGCAAACAAACGATCAAATGGCGCAGCGCAGCGCCTTATTACGAGTCGCCGGCAGAGATCATCGATCCTGCAAAGTTACTGGTAATTACCAGCCGCGAATCTGTAACAGAACCTGCGAACTATTTCCTGCGCGATATCAGTAAAAAGAAATCAACCCAGCTCACTTTCTTTACCCACCCGCAACCACAATTGCTGGGTGTAACGAAACAGCTGATGAAGTATAAACGCAAAGACGGTGTAGACCTTACCGCGATGTTGTACCTGCCCAAAGGTTACGACTCCACCCGCGACGGCCGCCTGCCTGTACTCATGTGGGCTTACCCCCGCGAGTATAAAAACGCCAGCGATGCAGCACAGGTAAGAGGCTCGCAATATCGCTTTACACGTGTAGGTTACGGCTCCGCCATCTTTTGGGTAACAAGAGGTTTTGCCGTGATGGATGCCGCCGAAATGCCAATTGTAGGCGAGGGTAATAAGGAGCCGAACGATAACTTCCTCGAGCAACTGGTCATGAATGCTGAAGCCGCTGCCGATAAAATTACCGGTATGGGTATTGGCGACAGGAATCGCCTGGCAGTTGGTGGGCACTCGTATGGCGCGTTTATGACCGCTAACCTGCTGGCGCATACCGACATCTTTAAGGCCGGTATTGCCCGCAGTGGTGCCTACAACCGTACGCTTACCCCTTTTGGTTTCCAGAACGAGCAACGTACTTACTGGCAGGCTCCGGACATCTATTATAAAATGTCGCCCTTCTCTTATGCAGATAAGATCAAAGAACCGATACTGATGATACACGGAGAGGCCGACAACAACTCCGGCACCTTCCCGATACAGAGCGAAAGGTTGTACAATGCCATCAAAGGTAATGGCGGCACCGCCCGCCTGGTGTTCCTGCCACAGGAAAGTCATGGTTATGCGGCAAAAGAAAGCATTTTGCACATGTTGTGGGAAATGGACAACTGGTTAATCAAGTATGTGAAAGACGCTAAATAGTAACATGCCGGGTGATGATCGCCCGGCATTTTTTTTATCTTTACTTTATGAACCGTATCCTGATTACCCTGTTTTGCATGCTGGGCGCATGGCAGTTGCATGCCCAAACCGTTAAGCCACTTACTTCGGGCATTTACCGTATTGTACCCAAAGGAACTAACGCCTATAAAGATCAAAGCACCAATGAGACTTACTACCTTAGCGCCGCTGGTGCTGTTACCGTAAAAGATATGAAGTCGATAGCAACGGGCATCGCCAGCAACGGTTATGCAGAATTAACGATACAACTTAATGAGGCGGGTAAACTCCTTTTTTCAAAACTAACGCAGAAGAATGTAGGCAAAAAACTGGCGGTGCTGGTGAATGGCAAAGTGGTAATGGCCCCTCAGGTAATGTCGCCTATTACTGGTGGCAGTTTGAGTGTTAGCGGCTCCTTTAGTTTTGCGGAAGTAGATGCGATGAAGAAAGGACTGGACAAAGAAATGAAATCTGCACAAAAGAAATAACCAAATCACCTTACCTATGAAACACCTGTTAAAAATTGGTCTGGCCCTCATCGCCATGGCACCCCTCAACGTAAAAGCGCAGAGCGCAAAGAAATTACCTACAGGCATATACGAAATTGTACCTAAAAGTGCTTTCGGCTTCAAAGACGCCACTACCGGCAAGCCCGTATTCGTAGAACCTAAAACAGCCGTTACCATCAAACATTGCGTGGAACTGATCAAAGATTATGATATCAATGACGCCTCGCCGCTCATCAGTGTAAAACTCGATAGCGCGGGCACAGTGCTGCTGAAGAAGCTGACAGGCCGCTTTGTAGGCAAAAAGATGGCGATCATAGCAGGCAATCAGCTGATAAGTACACCAGTGATCTCCGCACCGCTTTCCACCGGCTTCTTTCCGATCTCTAATCATTTTAACAATGCCGAAACCGAACGGTTAAAGGAGCAGTTGCAGGCAGAACTGGCTGCGACGAAACAGGTGCCGGCTACGGCGGTAAAGTAAGGCGTAACCGGACGGGCAATGTCCAATATCGTACATCTGCGTTTTTATAATAATGTTTAATCAGATTCATTATTAGGGAAATGCATTTTGGTATGGGGGATGCAGTGACAGGTTACCCAAAACCTTATGCAAACATGTTCAGGAACTATTTTAAGATCGCTTACCGCAATCTGAAGCGTAACAAGAGTTACGCGATCATCAATATTGCTGGTCTGGCAACAGGCATTGCCGCCTGTGTACTCATTTTCCTGGTGCTGCACTACCAGCTCAGTTTCGATAACTTTCATCCCGATAGCGAACGCCTGTACCGGGTAGTGGTGGCGGATACCGGAGTAACCGGTGCCAGCCGCACAGATGCAATTGCATTACCCATGCCCGGCGCGTTTAAACAGGAACTTACCCAGTTCGAGTACGTAAGCGGTGTGGCTAAAACCGATGGCGATCAGATATTGGTGAAAGAAGGTAGTGGCGAGCCAAAGAAGTTTTCGCAGGACAATGTGTTTTTCATAGACCCGGACTTCTTCAGCATGACTGGTTTTAAGTTCCTGGCAGGGGATAAAACGGTACTGAACGATCCCGATAATGCTGTGCTGAGCAGGCAAACGGCCGAACGGATGTACGGCTCCTGGCAGAACGCCTTGGGTAAAACCTTTAAGTACCGTAATCGCCAGGATTGTAAAGTAGCTGCTATCATCGAAAATCCACCTGCAAATACAGATTTTAATATCCAGATGGCGTTTCGTCATCGTAATACCTATTTCGGCGGGTTTGAGGATTGGGTGAGTATCTCCAGCGGCTCCAACTTGTACGTGAAACTGCGCCCTGGTGTATCTGACGAACTGGTGCGCCGCGAAATGCGGGCGCTGGTGGTACGCCATGCGGCTAATTCGAAGCGCACGCCTTTCCTGCAACCGATGAACGAAGTACATTTCGATACCGATTATGAAAACCTGAGCGGTACCGTGGTGAGTAAAGCAAGCCGTATCACCTTGATACTGATCGGTGTGTTCCTGCTCATTACCGCCTGCGTGAATTTTATCAACCTCGCCACAGCGCAGGCCGTAAGCCGCTCCTGTGAAATAGGCGTGCGCAAAACACTGGGTAGCAGCCGCCGGCAGCTCATTATCCAGTTTATGAGCGAAATGCTGCTCATTACCATTACCGCTATGATAATTGGGGCCATCATTGCAGTGGTAACCCTTCCTTTTATAAACGATCTGCTGGAAACACGTGTAAGTCTGAACGCACAAAACATATTACCACTGGGCCTGTTCCTGGTAGGCATCACGCTTGTGGTGACGCTTCTCTCCGGGTTTTACCCGGCCATTGTATTATCGGGCTTTAACCCGGTGATGGCGCTGAAGAACAGGATTACGACCAGGACTATCGGCGGATTGTCGTTGCGCCGTGTACTGGTGGTATTCCAGTTCATGATCGCGCAGTCGCTGATTATAGGCACCCTGGTGGTATTGCAGCAAATGAATTATTTCAGCAGCACATCCATGGGGTATAATAAAGAATCGGTGGTAAACGTGCCTATACCACCAGACAGTGCCAGTCGCTCGAAAGTAGAAGTGTTACGCCAGCAATTGCTCGAATATCCGGGCATTACTATGATCAGCGCCAGTTCCGTAACGCCTTCCGATTTCGGGCATTGGTGGTCGGGTTTCCGGTACGATAACCGGGCCGAAGGCACTGGTTGGGCTACTACTATTAAATGGGGCGATGCAGATTTCTTTAAAGTGTACGATATACAGTTTGTAGCAGGGCATAGTTATTCCATGCAGTCGGACACCGTGCGTGAGTTTATTGTAAACGAGGCACTGGTGCGCAAGCTGGGGTTAAAAAGTCCGCAGGAGATCATTGGGAAACGAATTAATTTATGGGATAAGATAGATGCGCCCGTAGTAGGTGTAGTAAAAGATTTTCATGGCAGCTCACTGCATGAGGCCATCGCCCCGATGCTGATGTCGTCGGCCATGCGCCAATACCGTACGCTGAATATACGCCTGTCTGCGGCCAATGTTAAACCGGTGATGGAACATATTGAAAAGTACTGGAACGCCGCTTATCCGGATTACACTTATTCCTATCAGTTCCTCGATGATAAAGTAGCCAGTTTTTACCGAGAAGAGCAGCAGCTGGCAACAGTGTACGAAATATTTGCGGGTATCGCCATCTTTATTTCCTGCCTGGGATTATATGGCCTGGTATCGTTTATGGCTGTGCAGCGGCAGAAGGAAATGGGTATCCGTAAGGTGATGGGAGCTTCCATCTCCAACATATTGTACCTGTTTTCCAGGGAGTTTACCATTCTTACACTGATTGCTTTCGTGATAGCAGCACCGTTGGCAGGATATTTTATGAAATCGTGGCTGGAGAACTTTGAGTTCGGCATTAAACTGGGGGCAGGTATTTTCCTGGCCGCC
The DNA here is from genome assembly GCF_902168175.1 of uncultured Chitinophaga sp. Lineage (GTDB taxonomy): Bacteria > Bacteroidota > Bacteroidia > Chitinophagales > Chitinophagaceae > Chitinophaga. The sequence goes on from NZ_CABHOU010000095.1 coordinate 245,966, forward strand.
ATCGCATTGTCGGTGATGATTGCCTGGTTAACAGTAGGCGGCCGTGCGCTGAGTACTGCGCTGGCCAATCCGGTGAAAAGTCTGAAAGCAGAGTAACTGCCAATTTTATATGTTGAAGCCGGGAGTTGTACAGCTCCCGGCTTTCTTTTTCCCACCCAGCCTCTCCTCCTTTAAAAGTCCAATTCATTTCCTTATTTTACAGGAATAATGTTTGGTTAGCTTTGTCTAATACATGTCAGAGATCCGTAGTACAGATGAAATCTTACGCAGCTGGTGGGAGGCGGTCTTGAATGGTGATACACAGGCATATGCACACGTTCATGAGCTGCTGCACCCGGTATTGTACCGGTACGCCTTTGCTATGCTTAACGACGATGCATTGGCCAACGATGTAGTGCAAGACCTTTTCATAAAGATATGGTTCCGCAGAGAACGCATAGGTATGCTGCAGAGCGTGAAGGCCTATTTCCTGATTTCCCTGCGCCGCCAAACGCTGAACCAGCTACGAAGTTTGCGCCGCCTGCAGATACTGGCCCCTACCGAGCCGGATATTGAATTTTCCGCAGAAGATATTATTATAGAAGAAGAGCATAAGCAGGACCTGCGCGATAAACTGGCCCGTTACCTCAACGAATTGCCTAAACGCCAGAAGGAGGTTGTGTACCTGTACTATTACGAAGAACTTTCCTACGAAGAAATAGCGGCCATTATGGAGATTAATTACCAGTCGGTACTCAATCTCATGCAAAAAGCGATTAAACAACTGCGCGGCCTTGTGTCTCAAATTCCTTTACTGGGGCCAGTTTGGCTGGTGTCCACGATTATTTTTTAAAAATCTTTAACAAAAAGGAGTATCCGGGTATTTAATCGGGTGTCTTACTTACAAAAGCGCGCAATTATGGAAGAGCGTTCTGTGCCAGGCAAAGATGGATCGATGCCCATCCGGTTCAGACAACGACCGGTGACGGAGGAAATGACCAAGGAGAACTGGAGTAACGTGGAAGCGGGTATCGAAAAGGAGTATACCTCTGCTAAAAAGCGGGGGACTATGCGCCGTGCGGTCGCAGTGCTTTCTATTATGTTGTTGTTAGCCGCAGGCGGTTATATTGGACGGATGATCTATTGCGCCCGTACAACTAATTTTACCACCGCTTACGGCGAAATTAAACGCCTGGTGCTGCCCGATAGTTCCATTGTATACCTCAACGCCAACTCCTCTATTAGTATTCCTGCGGTATGGGACTCGGAAGAAAGCAGGAGTGTGTGGCTGAAAGGGGAAGCGTATTTTGAGATTACGAAGAGGCCGGGGCAGGGTAATGCGAAATTCATCGTTCATACTAATAATGTAGATGTGGAGGTATTGGGTACAAAGTTTAACGTAAATATCCTTTCCCAAAAAACCACCGTATCGCTAAAAGAAGGTAAAGTGCAGCTGATGGCGAAAGAGGTGCCCGAGGCGGGCCCTGGGACTTATGTGATGAGTCCTGGCGAAGAAGTACAATTTTCGGAAAAGAAACCTTTTCATAAAGTATTTACCAATGTAGAACAGATAGCGGACTGGCGCAATCACCGTTATCATTTCGATAACACTACACTGGCAGATATTACGGAACTGATACGCACGAAGTTTGGTTATGAAGTAGTAATCGCCGATACGGCCCTTAATGGTCGTAACATCAGTGGCGACCTCTCCGCCAACGATATCGACCAGTTTACAAAAGCGTTGTCAATTACCATGAATATCAAAATCGAAAAGAAAGATCAGCAATTGATTTTTAAAACAAAGAACTAAATCTGCTTATAAGCTTTTTTCAAGCACGGTATACGGCTTTGATTATGAGAGAAACCTGGAAACAGGACTGTTTATTGACCTATTAGAAGACGCACGTTATAGTTCCTGGCAAACGGATCTTACATCAGGATCGGGTAGAAAGTACCCGTGAGAATCTGAACAACTGCTAAATGCACAAATCAACTAAAACTAGGTAGAAGAAAAAAATCATTAACGCTTACAAACAAATTCCACATCATGAAAAAGCGAATTTTGTTTTGCCGGCAAAGCCTGCTCACCGCGGCATTTGCAGCAATCAGCTATTCGTCATTTGCGGGCATTCCGCAAGACCTGGCACTGAATCGCGGTAACTTCACAGAAAAACAAGGGGGTAAAGCCAAGCAGAAAACCCTGGTAGTACTGTTAAAAGAAATTCACAAAAATTATAAAGTAGATCTGCTTTACGAAGCAAAGAAATTGCCCGATGTGAAGGTAGATTTCGACCCCGCAAAGTACCGCGCCGTAGATGAAATGTTACGTGCGTTACTGGCCCCGCTGGGTTTGGACGCGCAGGTAGTACAACCTAACACATATGCCATAGTGCCCGCCCCGGGCGAAAGCGCACCTCGTACCAGCATACCCGTTACACCGGTATCAAAAGACAAAAAAGACGATATCCTGTTACTGATGTCTGTTCCTAAAACAGGGGCCGGCAATGGCTATACACAAGTGGCCGATACCGTGCGCCCGGTAAGAGTTACCGGTACTGTAACCGATAACAGCAGCAGCGATGCATTGCCTGGTTCCAACGTATTGATCAAAGGCGAGAACAGGGGTACGCAGGTAAAAGCAGATGGCACATTTAGCCTGGATGTACCTGTGGGCAAAACCCTGGTGTTTTCCCTCATCGGTTACGACCCAAAGGAGGTGCTGGTGACCAGCGCTACCAATATTGCCATACAACTGGAAGCCAGCAATAAAGCATTGAATGAAATAGTAGTAGTAGGGTATGGCGCCCAGAAAAAGAGCCTGGTAACAGGTGCTATCTCTTCTGTAAAAGCAGAACAGATCGCCACCGTATCGTCCAGCCGTATAGAGCAGGCCTTACAGGGCCGTACGCCCGGTGTTAGTGTGTTGCCGGCCTCCGGTTCGCCAGGCAGCGGTATGCGTGTAAGGGTACGCGGTACAGGCTCCAACGGTTCTGCCGAACCGCTGTATATTATTGATGGTGTAAGGGCAGGCGGTATAGAATACCTGGACCCTTCCGAAATAGCCAGTGTGGAAGTGCTGAAGGATGGCGCTTCGGCAGCTATCTACGGTGCGGAAGGTGCTAACGGTGTAGTAATCATTACTACCAAAACCGGGAAGGCCAACAGCAGCGAAATAAACTTCAGTATGCAATACGGTCAGCAGTCGTTAAAAAACCCGATGAAGCTGATGAACGTAGAACAATATTCCACTTACCTGACCGAGTCCAATACGCCCAACCGCCCTACCCCGGCCGATATAAACGGCGTACAAACTACCGACTGGCTGGGCAAGATATTTGAAACAGCTCCTTTGCAGCGTTATGCGTTGAACCTCAGCGGCGGCACCGATAAATCAAACTACCTTATTGGTGGTACCGTCTTTTCGCAAGACGGTGTAGTAGGTGGCAGCAAAGCCCAGTTCGACCGTTATACACTGCGTATTAATACAGACTATAAGGTAAGAACATGGTTAACCGTTGGTAACCGTTTTTCCTTCTCCCACTTCACCAGGAAAGGAGTAACAGAAGATTCTGAGTTTGGCGGTGTGATCAATAATGCCATCCTCATCGATCCTATTACTCCCGTGGTATATGATGGCACCTTACCCGCGCACGCGCAGGCCGCACTGGATGCAGGTCATCCCTTAAGCAGGGACGATCAGGGCCGGTACTATGGTATTTCCAATTTCATCAAAGGAGAAATATCTAACCCGATCGCCCAGATGCATAATACCAATCAGCAAACCAAACAAAGCAAAATAGTAGGCAACGTATTTGGCGAACTGGAACCCATTAAAGGACTGAAACTGACCACCCGTTTTGGTATAGATGCTGCTTTCCAGCGTAACCACTCCTGGACGCCTACCTTCTGGTATTCTGCCGAAAGACTTAACACCGTTTCGTCGGTAAGCGATAATAACGAGAGCTGGTTTAACTGGCAATGGGAGAACTTTGCGAACTACAGCAAACGTATAGGTAAACATAACTTCACCGTGCTGGCAGGTATGTCGGCCATAAAAATGGGCTACAACCGTTTGAACGGCAGCTCTTCCGGTATGTTTGCAGAAGAGGATAAATTCGGCTACAGCGATTTTACACCAGATGATGTAGACCGTATCGCCGGGCAGCAGAACTACAAGCAACTGCTTTCTTATTATGGCAGGATCATTTACGACTACAACGATAAATATCTCTTAAATCTTACCCTGCGCCGCGATGGTGGTTCTGTATTACCTCCGGATAACCAGTGGGGAACCTTCCCTTCGGTATCTGCAGGTTGGGTAACCTCCAACGAGTCATTCTTTAAAGAAGCCGTGCCTTTCATCAATTACCTCAAAGTGCGTGCGAGCTGGGGCATTAACGGTAGCCTTTCCAACATCGGTATCGGCCAGTGGGCTTCGGTAATTACCGCCCAGGGCCTTCGCTATCCCGATGCTACCGGTAACTTCCTGGTAGGGGCTGAAGCAGCCAATATTGCCAACCCCGCATTGAAATGGGAAGAAAGCAACCATGTAGACATCGGCTTCGATATGGCCATGTTTAACAATCACCTGAACCTTTCTGTAGACTACTACAACAAAACCACCAAGGACCTGATATCTCCCGGTACTGCCCCAGGTTTTGCGGGTTTTGCCCTGCCATTCGTGAACAGTGGCGACGTGCGAAACAAAGGTTGGGAATTTGATGTTAGTTACCGCAACGACGATAATGACTTTAAATGGGAAATAGGCGGTAACCTGGCTACACTTGATAACGAAGTAACTTACCTCAATCCATTTGTACAACGTTTACCAGGTACAGGTTTAGGTACAGGTTATACCGCTACCTTCTTCGAAGTAGGTTATCCTATCTGGTACTTCCGTGGTTACAAAACCGCAGGTATTTTCCAGGACCAGGCGGAGATTACCAAATACCTGGCTACTACAGGTATAACCGGGTACAATCCTAAACCCGGCGATCCTATCGTAGTAGATAACAATGGCGATAAAACCATTTCGAATGCAGACCATACCTACATTGGTTCACCACATCCGAAACTGATTTATGGCGGCCGCATCAACATGTCTTATAAAGGCTTCGACTTCCTGATGTTCCTGCAGGGCCAGGCCGGTAATGATATTTTTATGGGCTTTAACCGTGTAGACAGGCCCACAGCAAACAAACCAGCGTTCTTCTACACCAATCGGTGGACAGGCGCAGGCAGCACCAATAGCTGGTTTAGTGCAAACACCAACAGCGAGTACGTGTACAATGGCGATAAGATGATCTTTAACGGATCGTACGCCCGTATCCGTCAGCTGCAACTCGGTTACTCCGTTCCCAAAACACTGCTGAACCGCGCCTCTATCAAAAGTGCACGCCTGTATGTTTCGCTCGACGACTTCTTCACCTTTACCGATTATCCCGGTATGGACCCTGAAGCGGGCAGTAACAACGCCAACAGTTTGGGTATAGACCGCGGTGTATATCCTATCCCGCGCAAAGTGATGTTTGGTTTGAATGTGAGTTTTTAATCTGAAAAACACGTTATCATGAAAAATTCGATCTTAAAAATATCTACACTTAGTCTTGCCACGATCATGCTGGCAGGTGGCTGCTCCAAAAGCTTCCTGGACCAGGAGATACCGGGAAGGGCACCAATCGACGGCTTTTATAAAACAGATGCTGACGCTATGCAGGCTACCAGTGCCGTGTACGACTTCTTATCGGAACACTACAACTTCGGATGGTCCAGTATAACGCTGGTTAAAACCTTTCCTTCCGATGAAAGCAACGCGGGCGGTAGCGGCCCCGGCGACCAGCCAGGTTACCAGGCCCTCGACGATTTTACCTTCGACTCACAAAACGAAGCCGTGTTTGGAGCATGGCGGATGAGTTACTATACCATAGCCCGCGCCAACTTAGTGATCAACAACGTAAAGCCCGAAAACACTTTGCGTAAAAGGCTTATCGCAGAAAGTAAAGCCATAAGGGCTTACAATTACCTGGAGCTGGTATCGCTCTGGGGTGATGTGCCCATTGTGCTTAAAACGATTGGTCTTAGTGAGTTCCAGCAAACACCACGTAAGCCTAAAGCAGAAGTGTATGCACAGATCGAAAAAGACCTGAACGAAGCCATTCCCGATTTGCCTTTAAAAAGCGAGTACAGTGCCGCCGATAAGTTCCGCATGTCAAAAGGCACAGCGCAGGCACTGTTAGGTAAAGCACTGTTATACCAGGAGAAATGGGCGCCTGCTGCGGCAGCATTCGACCTGGTGATAAAATCCGGTCAGTACGACCTGGAGCCCGACTTTGCCAAAGTGTTTTCGCTGGCAGGCGAGTTTGGGTTAGAGTCATTGTTCGAAGTGAACTACATTTCCAATGTGCCTTACGACTGGGGTAATTTCCCGTGGGATAACGGCCGTGCGCTGGAAAGCAACATTCACATTCAGTTGATGGGGCCACGTGGCGATTACTACAAGAAAGCACCAGCAGATTCACTGGTGGCCGGCTGGGGTTTTAACGTACCCAAAGCCAAACTGTACGACGCCTACGTTGCTGCGGGTGATGTAAAGAGAAGAACAAATACAGTGATGTCGGTAGTAGAGTTAAAAGCAGCCGGCGGCGACTGGACGAGCCCAACCAGTTGGGATTTTGAAGGTTTCCTGCAGCGCAAGTACGGTTCGTATGGCGGGCAAACCAACAGTTCCGGCGGTGCAGTAGGCGAATTGAACTATGGTACCAACTGGCGCCTGTTACGTTATGCCGATGTATTACTGATGGCGGCCGAAGCTTATTATCGCGCAGGCGATGAAGACCGTGCCCGCACAGAGTTAAAGAAAGTCAGGCTGCGTGCTAACCTCGGAGAAGTAACCGCTGGAGGTAATGCCCTGTTCGAAGCGATTGTGCTGGAAAGGCAACTGGAGCTGGCCTTTGAAGGCTACCGGTATGTAGACCTGGTTCGCTGGGGCAGAGCAGCTACAGAATTGGGCCCCCTGGGTTTCACAGCCAATAAAAACGAAGTGCTGCCGATTCCGAATAACGACGATCTCGTATCTGGTATAGGCCAGAACGACAATTATTAACCACTCAGTTTTTACTATGTTACGGGCGTGCCGGTTACCGGCGCGCCCTTTTTGTGCCCGTACTTACCGCTGGTCAATGGGTTAAAATATGCCAATTAAAGGTTAATATACTGCTAATATCGCCAACGTATTAGGGCTATTTTAGCTGTCTGTAATTAAGTGTTAGTTTAACAATTAATATCGTACACCTCCCTGCTGTTCGATTATTCCACGTGTTGCTGCCATAGGAAAGGCGGCTGCCGGGCGTATCTTTTGGGCCGGGGGCATATTTTATCAAACATTAAAAGCAAAGAGGACGGGTACTTATGAATATCTTCTGCAAAGCAGGGTTGTCATTACTGCTTATTTCCCAGGCCGTGACCGGCGTACAGGCACAAACACAAAAGATATCGGTGCTGGCCAACAAGCCCGGTGTTTCCATTGAGCCCACGATGTGGGGCATTTTCTTTGAAGACATCAACTTTGGGGCAGACGGTGGTTTATATGCCGAAATGGTGAAGAACCGATCGTTCGAATTCACTACTCCCATGATGGCCTGGAAAGAGATCAGGAAAGAGGGCAGCAAAGGAAAGGTCCTGATCACTAATCATATTGCCACCAATGATGTAAATCCCCGCTACGCCATTATTACGGTTGATGCAGCCCCTTCCGGTTACGGGCTGGTCAATGAGGGGTTTAGAGGGATGGGAGTAAAGCAGGGAGCTGCTTACGACTTTTCCATCTGGGTAAAACAAAACGAAGGTAATGTAAGCCTGCGCGCAGTGCTGGTGAGCCCCGAAGGTGAAAAGCTGGGCGAAGCCACTGTGAAAAGTTTAAATAACGATTGGGAAAGACGCGCGGCAGTTATTACATCTTCCAAAACGGTAGCAAAAGCTAAACTCGAAGTATATATAGAAGGAAAGGGAACTATCGAAGCGGACATGATTTCGCTGTTTCCTAAAGATACCTGGAAAGGCCGCCCGGGTGGTTTAAGAAAAGACCTGGTGGAAAAACTGGCCGAATTGAAACCCGGCTTCGTACGTTTTCCCGGCGGTTGCATCGTAGAAGGGTACGACCTGGTGAACCGTTACCAGTGGAAAAAAACAGTAGGCAGGATAGAAGACCGCAAACTGATCATCAACCGCTGGAATACCGAGTTTAAACACCGTTCGGCCCCCGATTACTTCCAGACTTTTGGCCTCGGCTTTTACGAATACTTTTTACTGTCCGAAGATTTAGGTGCGGCGGCATTGCCCATCCTGAACTGCGGTATGGCCTGCCAGTACAACAGCGGCGAAGTAGTAGCCATGGACCAGCTGGAACCTTACATCCAGGATGCACTCGATCTTATTGAATTCGCAAACGGAAGTACCTCCACTACCTGGGGTAAACTGCGCGCCGATATGGGTCATCCTGCCCCTTTCAATTTGAAATATTTAGGCGTGGGCAACGAACAGTGGGATGAGCAATATATCGAACGTTACAAGAAGTTCGCGGACGTATTGTCTGCCAAACATCCTGAAATAGTACTGGTATCAGGCTCAGGCCCCGGCGCGAGCGGCAAAGAATTTGAGTACGCCTGGAAAGAGCTGCGTAAACTGGACGCTAAACTGATAGACGAACATTACTACAGGCCACCAGAGTGGTTTTTCCGCAACGCAGCACGCTACGATAACTATGATCGTAAAGGACCTAAAGTGTTTGCGGGCGAATATGCAGCGCATGCCAAAGAAGAACCGCAAGCTGAATCGCGCAACACCTGGTTAAGCGCATTGGCCGAAGCGGCCTTTATGACCGGTTTGGAAAGGAATGCGGATATAGTGAACATGTGTTCCTACGCCCCGCTATTCGCACACGTGGAAGCCTGGCAGTGGCGCCCCGACCTTATCTGGTTCGATAACCTGCAAACTGTGGGTACGCCCAACTACTATGTGCAAAAGCTGTTCTCTAACTACAGGGGTACACAGGTATTGCCCATTACCAGCGGTGGTGCCACGCTTACCGGTAAAGATAGCCTGTACGCCAGTGCTGTAACGGATAAACCTGCGAAGCTGGCCTATATCAAACTGGTAAACGCATCGGGCACCGCCAAAACTATCGACCTGGACATCACCGGCAGTGTAAGCAACAGCGAAGTAAAGGCAGAAGTATTGTCTGCCGCAGATCTTTATAGCTACAATACGCTGGATAAACCGAAGGAAGTATTTCCCGTAACCAAAACATTAAGAACACAGAAAAACGTGCTGAAACTGCAGCTGGAACCATCATCGGTAACAGTGTTAAGTGTGCCGGTGAAATAAGTTTCTTTAAGCAATAGAACTCTTTGAATGAAAGTACTAATGATTGCCGCCCTGCTAGCCACGCAGGTAGCGGTTGCGCAGCAGAACGACTGGGAAAATCCAAAGCGTTACGAGATAAATAAAGAGAAGGCACGTGCCGGATTTATGGTGTTCGACAATGCGGGCGAAATTTCTGCAGATGACTACAGCCGCTCTTCCTACTATCAGTCATTGAATGGTAAGTGGAAGTTTTGGTATGCAGACAAGGCGGCCAGTCGCCCTACCGCATTTTATCGTCCCGACCTGGACGATAATGAATGGAAGGATATAAACGTACCGTCGAACTGGGAACTGCAGGGTTTTGGATTGCCGGTGTTCACGAACATTACTTACATGTTCCCCCGCAACCCACCTTTTGTTGGCGATAACAACCCGGTAGGAACTTACCGTAAAACGTTTACGGTGCCTGCCAACTGGAGCGATAAAGAAATACTGGTACACTTCGGCTCTATCACCGGCTGTGCTTTTGTTTATGTAAACGGGCAGCAGGTAGGTATGAGCAAAGCCTCTAAAACAGAGGCCGAATTCAATATTACCCGTTACCTGAAGCCGGGCAGGAATTTACTGGCAGTACAGGTGTTTCGCTGGCACGACGGCAGTTACCTCGAAGACCAGGATTTTTGGCGATTGAGCGGTATTGAGCGCGATGTGTTCCTGTATGCGCAGCCTAAACTCACTATTTGGGATTACTATGTACAGGCAGGCCTCGATGATAGTTATAAAAACGGGGTATTTAGTGTAGATGTGGACCTTCGTAAGTTTAACGGTGCTGCTGTTAAAAAGGCCAGCCTGGAAGTAAGGTTAAAGGATGGCGGTAAAACCGTTTACCAGGCGAATAAGAGTGTTACGCCAGGCGGCGATACCAGTTACCGCATCAGCTTTAACAACAACATTAAAAGCGTAAAACCCTGGAATGGCGAATCGCCTTTCTTATACGACCTCGAACTGGCGCTGACGGATGAAAATGGGAAGTCGCTGGGTATTGTTAGCCAGAAAGTAGGCTTCAGGAAAGTAGAGATCAAAAATTCACAGCTGTTGCTGAATGGTGTTCCCTTAACGGTGCATGGCACCAACCGCCATGAACACGACGAGGATAATGGTCACCTGCCCAGCCGCGCGCTGATGTTGAAAGACATTCAGCTGATGAAACAGCATAACATTAACGCAGTTCGTAACAGTCACTACCCGAACGATCCTTATTGGTACAAACTCTGCGACGAATATGGCATTTACCTCGTAGATGAGGCGAATATCGAAACACATGGTATGGGCGCCGAATTCCAGGCCTGGTTCGATAAAACCAAACATCCCGCTTACCTGCCGGCCTGGGCACCGGCTCACATCGACCGTATTACAAGAATGGTAGAACGTGATAAGAACCACGCTTCCATTATTATTTGGTCGCTGGGTAACGAATGTGGTAATGGTCCTGTGTTTCACGACGCATACAAATGGCTGAAAGAAAGAGATAAAACAAGGCCTGTTCAATTTGAGCAGGCTGGCGAAGACTGGAATACAGATATCGTTTGTCCTATGTACCCAGGCATCCGCAGCATGGAGAACTACGCGAAGGCTACCGATAAAAAGCGACCTTATATCATGTGCGAATATGCGCATGCCATGGGTAACGGTACCGGTAACTTCCAGCGTTACTGGGATATTATAAACAGCAGTGCGCATATGCAGGGTGGTTTTATTTGGGATTGGGTGGATCAGGGTATTAAAACCAAAACACCCGATGGCCGTTACTTCTGGGCGTATGGCGGCGACTTTGGCGCTTACCATTTACAGAACGATGAAAACTCCTGCTCCGATGGTCTTATCGGCTCTGACCGGGTACCGCATCCGGGTTTAAAAGAAGTGAAGAAGGTATACCAGGATATTATTTTTACGGCGAAAGATCTGACCCAAGGAACCATCACCGTTAAGAACCTGTACAACTTTACTTCCCTGGACCGTTTTGCTTACAAATGGGTACTATATAAGAATGGTGAATTAATGAAAGAGGGCGTGTTTGCTGCGAAGGCCGCCCCTGGTAAAAGTGAAGACGTGCAACTGGCATTACCTGCTGTGAGCGACGAGGCAGGAGTGGAATATCGTTTAAATGTAACCGCTTATACTAAAACTGCGGAGCGGCTTATTCCTGCTGGTCACGACCTGGCCAGTGAGCAATTTGTGATTGGAAAGGAAAACTATTTCAGCAGCAAAACAGATAAAGGCGGAGAGCTGAAGGTGACCCGCGATGGCAGGCGTTTGACCTTTACCGCTGGAAACGTAAGTGGTGAATTCGATACAGGGTCGGGCAGGCTGAACCGCTACAACATCGCAGGCAAACGGATACTCGCGCAACTGCCAGAGCCTTTCTTCTGGCGCGCCCCTACTGATAATGATTTCGGTAATGGTATGGAATCGAACATGGGTATATGGCGCACCGCGCACGTCAACCGTAAGGTGAAAGATGTAACGATAGGCGAACAGAATGCTTCAGGTATCAACATCAAAATAAATTATGAATTAACCGGGATAGGCGTGCCTTACACCCTGGAGTACCAGGTGCAGAACGATGGCGCTATTAAAGTGACGGCCGCTATTGATATGACAGGCCGCGATTTGCCAGAGTTACCACGTTTCGGCATGCGTATGCAATTGCCTCCGGCGTATAAAAACCTGTCGTACTACGGCCGTGGCCCCTGGGAAAATTACAACGACCGCAACACCGCTTCGTTCATTGGTTTATACACCGATAGTGTAAGCAACCAGGGGACAGAAAATTATATTCGTCCACAGGAAAACGGCTATAAAACAGACGTGCGCTGGTTAAGGCTGTTGAATAGCGATGGTGCAGGTTTGCTCGTAGAAGGTGTGCAGCCATTAGGCTTCTCCGCCCTTAACCGCATGACCGAAGACCTGGACCCGGGGCTGACTAAAAAACAGCAGCACTGGACAGACATTAAACCGCGCGACGAAGTGTATCTTCACGTAGATCTCAGGCAGCGTGGTTTAGGTGGCGACGACAGTTGGGGTGCATTGCCGCATACGCAATACCGCCTGCTGGACAAAACCTATTCTTACAGCTACATCATCAGGTTAGTGCCAGGCAAATAATCGAATATGAAAAAACTGATCTTATATTTCATCTTACTGTTATCAACATCCGCAGCCTTTGCGCAGAGCGATGTATACATGTTTTGCTATTTTAAGGGTAATGGGGAAGATGGGTTGCATTATGCTTACAGTGAAGATGGCTTTAAGTGGAAAGCTTTGCGGGGCGATAGTTCCTTTCTCAAACCTACTGCCGGCAAAGATAAACTGATGCGCGACCCCTGTATTATCGAGGGCCCGGATGGCACCTTTCATATGGTGTGGACCGTGAGCTGGCACGAAAAGACCATCGGTTACGCATCGTCAAAAGACCTGTTAAACTGGAGCGAACAGCAGAACGTGCCCGTAATGGAACACGAAGACGCGAAGAACTGCTGGGCCCCCGAGATCACTTACGATGCGAAGAGCAAACAGTTCATGATTTACTGGGCCACTACGATCCCGGGCCGCTTTCCGGCCACGGACTCGCTGGGCGATAACAACCATCGCATGTACTACGTAACCACGAAAGACTTCAAGACTTACAGCGAAACCAAACTGCTGTACGACCAGGGGTTTAACGTGATTGATGCGAGCATTGTGCCCGACGGCAAACGTTACCTGATGTTCCTGAAGGACGAAACCCTGCGCCCGCAACCGCAAAAGAAGCTGTACCTGGTAACCAGTAAGCAACTTACTGGCGGTTATGGTAAACCCGGGAAGCCCATTACAGGGAATTACTGGGCAGAAGGGCCAACCGCGATGAAGATCGGTAACACCTGGGTGGTTTATTTTGATAAATACACCCAGCACAAGTACGGGGCCGTTACCTCCACCGACCTGGTAAACTGGAAGGATGAAAGCGATCGCCTGGAACTGCCAAAGGGCTTACGCCACGGTACTGTATTTAAGGTGAAGAGAGCCGTGCTGGAGAAACTCTTGTAATTTCCGTTTAGATAATAAGGACGTCCGCCATACAGGCGGACGTTTTTTTTGCCTGGCCACTTCTTTTTAACCAATCATATCCAATTTTTAACTATCCGATCAATACTTGCATTAGCAACCAAAAAATCGAGTATTTTTATAAGGACCGCAAATATTCGATTTAATGCCAATATCCCGACGCGACTTTTTGAGGACAGGAACATCTGCTATCGCTGCTTACCCGGCCATGATGGCGCTTGGCATGTTGCGTACGGCCCCCGCTCACGCATTTGACCTGGAGGGTAGCGGTGCCGGGAAGCATGTTTTGATATTGGGCGCCGGGTTGGCGGGCATGGCAGCCGCGTATGAGTTGGGGAAGCTAGGTTACCGTTGCACTATCCTGGAGGCCAGAACACGCGCGGGCGGCAGGGTTTTTAGCGTACGGAAAGGCAGCACTAATAGAGAAACAGGGGCGGCCGCGCAAACGGCTGCTTTTGATGATGGACAGTACTTTAACGCTGGCCCCTCGCGCATTCCGCATCACCATGAACTAACACTTCATTATTGTAAAGAACTGGGTATTCCGCTACAGGTATATAATAATATTAACGAGGCCACTTATTATTTCAGCGAAGGCAAAGGCCCGCTGAGTAATAAAAAGGTAAGGGTTCGTGAAATACATAACGATGTGCGGGGGTATACCGCCGAACTTTTGGCCAAGGCTATAGATCAGGGTAAGGTAGATGCGGAACTCACGAAGGAAGATACCCAGAAGATCATTGAGTTCCTGCGGGCAGAAGGCGGGCTTGATATAGATAAGTTGTACAAAGCGTCCGACAGGCGCGGGTTTATAGAACATCCGGGGGCTGGTAATAAGTCGGGCAGTATCGCCAACCCACATAAGCTGGCCGATATTATATCATCGGGCCTTATGGACCCCGACTTTTACAATGTGGCAGAATACGCGTATGAGCTGCAAATGACAATGTTCCAGGCAGTAGGCGGTATGGATACTATCGCAAAAGCCTTTGAAAAGAAAGTAGGGAAAGATGTACGGTTTGGCTGCGAGGTCAAAAGCATACAAAACCAGGCAGAGGGCGTAAGTGTGACCTACAAAGATAAAACCGGCGAAAAGCAAATAACAGCCGATCTTTGCATTTGTACCATACCTCTAACGGTACTCAGTAATATAGAACATAACTTTTCCCCGGATGTGAGCAGGGCCATTGATTTTGTGCCGTACATGCAAACGGGTAAAATAGGCTTACAGTTTAAACGCCGCTTCTGGGAAGAGGACGAGCAGATATACGGGGGCATTACCCATACTAACAACGAACTGGCGCAGCTCTTTTATCCTTCTTACGATTATCTTGGCAAAAAGGGCATCCTGATTGGCTATTACAACTTTAACGAGCGTGCAAAAAAAATGGGCGATCTGGATTTCGCGCAGCGGCAACAGTTGGCGCTTGAAAAGGGCAGCTTAATTCATCCGCAGTATAAGCAGGAATTTGAAACCGGGTTTTCGGTTTGCTGGCAGAAAACGGAATACAGTCTTGGTGGCTGGGCGCTTTACACTGCCGCAGCCCGAAAGGCCTCTTACACTGCGTTACAGCAGCCGGACAAACAGGTATATTTTGCAGGCGAACACATGACGTATCTCAATGCCTGGATGGCGGGCGCTTTTGAATCGGCCCGCAAAACAGTAGCAGATATTCATGCCAGGGTTACGGCCCAAAGGGTGGCGTACCCGGCAACAAGTAGTATTGTATAGATTTCTTATCAACCATAAATCATTTTTATGCCTACGTTAATGAACCGGCGCGACTGGCTTAGAACTGGCGCAATTGTTACAGGAGGGCTCCCCTTCCTTTCTTCCTTCGGAAGCTTTGCCAGCACCGGGAGAACGAGTAATCCCAACCGGCAGTTAAGCGATGCTGAGTTTGAAAGGCTGGCGCCCCCCGGTCTGAAGGCAAGGCTGTTTGCCAACGAAAATCCTTTTGGACCGTCGGAAAAGGCGAGGAAGGCCATCGTCGATAACTTATCTTCCTGTTATCAATACCCGTTTATGCACTTTGACGAGCTGACCAGTAAGGTGACAGCGTACGAAGGGGTGATAAAAGAGAATTTGTTGTTCTCCTCCGGTTCTTCGCCACTGTTGCTGGCTACGGCCCTGGCTTTTTGCCATGGCGGAGGCAACGTGGTAGCAGGCGATCCTACCTACGACGATTTGCCGGAACGTGCTGAGTCGTTTGGTGCTACCTGGAAAAAAGTTCCGCTAACAGCCGATTATAAACTCGACCTGGAGGCAATGGAAAAAGCGATTGATGCCAATACAAAACTGGTATACATCTGCAATCCCAATAACCCAACCGCTACGGCAGTGGATACCGCTAAGCTGAAGGCGTTCTGCGAGCGGGTGTCAAAAAAGGTAATGGTAATGGTGGATGAAGCATATATTGACTATATGCCAGATCCGGCTACAGCTACAATGATTGGTGCGGTAAAGAACGGCCATAATATTATTGTAGCCCGTACCTTTTCGAAACTGTACGGCTTTGCCGGTTTGCGTGTTGGGTATGTAATAGCGCTGCCAGAAACTATTAAGAAACTGGAAGGTCTTACTCCTGGTGCGTTCTCTATTTCAGGGCCTGCAGTACATGCTGCCATTGCGGGTTACCAGGATAAAGAGTATCTGAAAACCGCGTTGGCCAAGACTAACGAAAGCAAAGAGTTTTTATACAAAACACTGAAGGCAGAAGGATACGATTACATTCCTTCGGTAGCCAACTTTGTAATGTTCCCGCTACAAATGGAAAGCGAAAGATTTGTACAGGAAATGATGAAACGTGGTGTTGGGGTTCGCTCCTGGAAGTTTAATAAAAAAGAATGGTGTCGCATCAGCATTGGTCGTATGGACGAGATGGAAGCCTTTGCATCGGCATTTAAAGAAATATCCTAAACAAAAAGTTTGATGAAAAAGAAAGTATTGACGGCCTTGTTCGCCTGCTGTATGCTGGCCGCAACGGCGCAGGATAAACCAGCAAGGGCTATTACCATGGAGGAGTATGAAAAGGCGAAGAAATTCACCGTGAAGGACCTCGACAACGACACCTACGCAAAGTTCGATAATACCTATGTACTGGACCGCTACGAAATGCGTAAACCCTATTACATAACCGGTGATGACGGGGCGAAGAAGCGTGTGGATATTTACAAACTGCTCGCAAAAGAAGGAATGGCCGACCTGGGCACTGTAATCTTTTACACTAATGAAAAGGGCAAACTCTATACCGCACTGGTACCCAATTTTACCGCAGATCCCAAAGTCTGGAACAAGTATTTCGAAGATATACATGCGATTGATAAAGAAGAGAAAAACTACGTGCTGAAGCTGTCGTACATCTTGTCGAAGGAGTGCAGTTTTCAGTTGTATAAAGCGCAACACCAGGGTAAAGATCTGAAAGAAGAATCAGGCACCTACGGCAGCGACATCTGTTTTCCCGGTACACAGGAAGTGGCCATGGCTGATGGATCTCACAGGCAGTTGCGCGATGTGAAACCCGGTGATCGTGTGATAACCGTAGATCCGGCCACACAAAAAACATCCGCAGTACTGGTGAAAGAACTGACTACGCACGAGGCTAAAAACTATGCAATTACACAATTGTTGCTGCTGGCAGCAGATGAGCGTGAAACGGCCGCGGGTAAAGAGGTAAAGCTGCATGCTAAAGTATTGCAGGCCACGCCGAACCATCCCATTACTACGGCGAATGGACTTAAGAAAATTGGGGAAGTAAACATTGATGAGGAAGTGATGTGTAAGGACGGGCAACCCGGTGCTTATCGTCGTTTTACCGTTTTCGATAAAACTGAAAAGGCAGGCGGTACCCAGCAGGTGTACAATATAATAGCCGAAGCGGGCAGTACGTTCATGATGAATGGCGTAATGGTGATGCAAAAATAAAATCTATCCAACCCTTATAGCTGACGGCAACGGAGATCCCGTTGCCGTTTTTGCGTTTTGTGGCAGGACATTTGATTTTCATAAAAAATACTTTGTTTTCGTTACCATGCCATAAGTCTGATTGCCTGAACTTTGATGTGTCAAATCGAATAAAATACTTCATCAATAAAAACATTAACAATGGCAACATTAGTAAAAGCCCCGCTTACCTTTAAGCTGGGCGGAGAGTTGGAAATCAACCGCCTGGGATATGGAGCAATGCAGCTTACCGGTACCGGCGTGTTTGGCGATGTGGCAGACCGTGAGAATGCAAAGAAAGTATTGCAGGAAGCAGTGACAGCAGGTGTCAACTTTATAGATACAGCGGAAGCCTATGGCCCAAAAACGAACGAAAGCCTGATTGCAGAAGCGCTTTACCCCTACAAGAGCGACCTGGTAATTGCCACCAAAGGCGGTTTCGATCGTCCGGGCCCCAACCGGTGGGTGCCAAACGGTACACCGGCGCATATTGCCGAAAATATAAACGGTAGTCTGCAACGCCTGAAACAAGAGCGTATTGATCTTTGGCAACTTCATCGCTTTGATCCGAATGTGCCGGTAGAAGAAACACTGGCGCCTGTAGCGGAAGCGGTAAAGGCAGGTAAAATCCGTTATGTAGGTCTTTCTGAAGTAAATGTAGAGCAGATCGAACGGGCGCGCAAAATAGTGCCCATTGTATCGGTACAAAATCTGTACAACCTGGGTAACAGGCAGTGGGAGGAAGTATTGGATTATACCACGGAACAGGACCTGGCATTTATTCCATGGTATCCGTTAGCTTCGGGCCCGCACACACTGGCAGAAAAGATTGCCGGCATTGCTGCGAAACACAATGCCACTACGGCGCAGATTGCGCTGGCCTGGCTGCTGAAGCGTGCCGCTAACATCCTGCTGATACCAGGTACCAGTTCGGTAGCTCACCTGAAGGAAAACGTAGCCGCTGCGAACATCGAATTGAGCGAAGAAGAGTTTGAAGCATTATCGAAATAAATGCGGACATTAGTTAAGGCCGGTCGTTGAGGCCGGCCTTTTTCATCAGTATAAAAAACACAAAATGAAATACAGGAAACTGGGTAATACGGAAGAATTACTTTCTGCCACGGGCCTTGGGTGTATGGGGATGAACTACGCTTATGGTGAAGGCGATGATGCCGAGTCGATCGCTACACTGCATAAGGCGCTGGACCTGGGTATTAACTTTTGGGATACGGCGGATATGTATGCAGATGGTGAAAATGAAAAGCTGATATCACAGGTGCTTGTACCTAATCGTAACAGGATATTTATCGCCACTAAATTCGGCTTTCGTAAACAGGCCGATGGATCGAGAAAGATAGATGGTTCGCCTGCATATATAAAATCTGCGGTGGAGGATAGTTTAAAACGTTTGCGCACAGATCGTATCGATTTGTATTATGCGCATCGCGTGGACCCAAATGTGCCGGTAGAGGAAACAGTAGGTGCAATGGCGGATTTGGTAAAGGAAGGAAAGGTGCGTTACCTTGGTTTGTCAGAAGCCTCTGTAACTTCTATCCGTAAAGCGCATGCAGTGCATCCTGTATCTGCATTACAAAGCGAGTACTCGCTGCTTACCCGCAGTCCGGAGCATGAAATATTACCATTAATGAAAGAGCTGCAAATCTCTTTTGTACCATTTAGCCCGCTGGCGCGCGGGCTGGTGACCAATACGTTAGATCTGAATAACCTCGCCGCCGACGATATCCGTCGCTCCCTGCCGCGTTACCAGGAAGCCTACGCGAATAATAACCGCCAACTGGCAGCCGGTTTCCAGGAAATAGCCGCAGCAAAAGGTATTACGCCCGCACAACTCGCTTTGGCATGGGTACTGGCACAGGGCGAAAATATTATTCCCATACCGGGAACGAAGAAGAGGAAGTATTTGCTGGAGAACGCCGCGGCTGTAGATGTAGAGCTGAATGGGTCAGATCTTGCCGATATCGAGGTGCTGTTAAAAAAGTACCCTGATACAGGCGCGCGGTATAGCGAGGAAATGGAGCGTTTGACAAATAAGTAATTCAGTAAACCGACGTTGATTCATAGAGGTTATCCCATATCTCCATCAATTAAAACACTAAACAAGTAATATTTTTCTATAATTTTATCCTAAACCTAAACCCGAACCTAATGGATCAACAACTTTTCGACCTTCGTGTGGATGAAGAAGTGTCGTCTTATCTCGGACAAACAGCCCGTTGGGCAAAATTTATTGCTGTTGCAGGATTTGTAATGTGCGGTTTCCTGTTTATTGCGGCTTTTTTCGTGGGTACGCTCATGACAGCCTATTCAGAAGCTTATCCGGGCGGAGCGGGTGTATTGACAGCTATTTACGTCGTTCTTGCTGTCGTGATGTTCGTACCGTACCTGTACCTGTACAATTTTGCGAGCAAAATGCAGAAGGCATTGCAGTCGGTAGACCAACATACATTGGCGAAATCGTTCGCTAACCTGAAATCTTGTTTTAAGTTTATCGGTATTGCTACGATCATTATGCTGGCTATGTATGCGCTTGTATTTATCGGTGGGGTGGCCGCAGGTATTATGAAGGAAGTTGCGTAAATGCGAACGATCATAAAAGGAAAGGGATGCCATCAGCATCCCTTTTTCTTTTGTGGTCTCGGCAGGAATCGAACCTGCATCTAGGGCTTCGGAGACCCTCGTCCTATCCATTGTACTACGAGACCTGCTTCCCTGGAAGGAGTGCAAAGCTAAGTTTTTAATTAGAATTTTAGAGGTTCCCGATATTGCTTTTGAAGATTTTTACCGCTATCGCCAGCAATATTACCCCGAAAAACTTGCGGATCACCATCAGCCCGGCCTTTCCCAGTATTTTTTCGATGAAGTTCAGGGAGCGGAGTACAACATAAATGATCACCAGGTTGATGAAGATGCCCGCAAATATATTGGAATCGTTGAAGTCGGCTTTTAACGACATGATCGTGGTAAGTGTACCCGAGCCTGCGATGAGCGGGAAGGCGATGGGCACCAGGCTGCCTGTTTTGGTATCGTTATCGCTTTTGAAAAACTCTATGCCCAGTATCATTTCCAGACCAATAACGAAGATCACGATGGAGCCTGCAACGGCGAACGATTGTACATCGACGCTCATTAATTTCAGGAATTGTTCGCCCACCAGCAGGAAGGCGATCATGAGTACCCCCGAAGCCAGTGTAGCCTTGGCTGCACTTATCTCCCCGATCTTTTCCCGCAGCGACAGCAGTATGGGAATAGAACCCAATATGTCGATTACGGCGAAAAGCGTAAAGCTGATGGTAAAGATCTGGTCGAAACTAAACATAATAGGGTAAGTTTTATTAAATGTAAGCCAATCCCTGCTTCCTGGTATCAGATCTGCCTATACCGCCGTATTTTAGCAGTAAAGCGCCCCGTTTGCGCGAAAATATCTAATTTGTTATTAATTTAAATCTTTGTGAGCAAAAACATCTTAAAGTCAGGTTACCTATGCAGGAAGACATACTTATACAGATCAGTACTAAGATAAAGGAAAAAAGGAAGGCAAAGGGTATTACCGTGCAGGAGTTGGCCAATAAAGCCGATGTGAGTAAAGGCCTCATTTCCCAGATAGAAAATAACCGTACCGTGCCGTCGCTACTGGTGCTGGTTAACATTATACGGGCGTTGAGCCTGGATATGAACGAGTTCTTTAACGATATTTACCAGCACAAGCATACGCCCAAGGTGCTGCTAAAAAAGAAAGAAGAGTACCAGCCGTTCGAGAAGGAGAATGCCAAAGGTTTCTTTTATAACCGGGTGCTTACCCGCAATATTAAAGATAGTACGGTCGATATCGTACTGCTTGAACTAAAAGAGGGGGCTAAACGGCCGCAGTTGGTTAAAACCGACGCGTACGAATATAAGTATGTAATAAAGGGGACGGTAGAATACCTCATCAATAATGAGAGTTACGCTATGGAGGAGGGCGACTCCCTGTTCTTTGATGGCCGCCTGCCCCATAAACCTACCAACGTAGGCCCAGGCGACGCGCTTATACTGGTTATCTACTTCTTCCAGGACCTCGGGAAATAAAAACGGCGGAGATGCCCCCGCCGCTACCCTGGAACAATTTCAGGATCAATCCGTTTAATTGCCTGTTTGCAGGCTATGAGATCACAATAAAAAGGTGTGCTGTTATAGGAACGTGCATGTTTTATAGTCAGTTACTTGTTTACTAAGGCTAAATTATATAAAAAGTAGCAAATCACCATCATCCTTCCTTTTTTATCGCTAATAACCTTATCTGTTCTGTATAGTTGATAGTGCATTGGAACTCAGTAACGGGTTAATTCTCAATGTAAAGTTTATACATGCTAAAATGTTTCGCCCGCTGTGATTTCTAACGCTTTATCCATAACTTACCTTTTATGTTCCTGATAAAGCCACTACGGCAGCGACTACAGCATTCGCATCATCTTCTGGTTTCTGTATATACTGCTTTTGTGGCTTTTAGCGTGTACTCGTGTATGTACGCTTTTCGCAAACCGTTTACTGTAGGTGTGTTCGATGATATGACTTTCGCCGGGCATAATTACAAAATATGGCTGGTGATAGCTCAAACGCTGGGGTACGCTGCCAGTAAGTTCTACGGCGTAAAGTTTATAGGAGAAATGAGTGCCCCGCGAAGGGCGGGCGCTATCATGGTGATGATCGTACTGGCCTGGCTGGCCATGTTGGGTTTCGCGGTTACTCCCGCACCTTATAATATTATTTTCCTTTTCCTGAACGGGTTCCCGCTTGGGCTCATTTTCGGGCTTGTGCTTAG
Source organism: uncultured Chitinophaga sp. (assembly GCF_902168175.1). Taxonomy (GTDB): domain Bacteria; phylum Bacteroidota; class Bacteroidia; order Chitinophagales; family Chitinophagaceae; genus Chitinophaga. The sequence continues at coordinate 268,174 of NZ_CABHOU010000095.1, forward strand.
TTTCGTGGAGGGCCGGCGTATGACGGAATTTATTGGATCGGTGGTGGCCATCAGTTTTATATTTTCTTCGGGATTTGCAAAGTCGGTGGGTAAGATGGTAATGTTATGGTGGAACGTTAGTGAGTTTTGGATGCCGTTTGTGGCAGGTGCTGTATTTATCATTCCTATGTTTATTTTCATCGTGTTGCTGAACCAGGTACCGCCACCAACAGCGCAGGACGAATTACTACGCACGCGCCGAGCGCCAATGGACCGTACGGAAAGGCGTACCTTCCTAATGCGCTTCCTGCCCGGACTGATACTGCTCATTATTTGTTATGTAATGCTTACCACCCTGCGCGATATGCGCGATAATTTCGCGGCCGATATGTGGCGGCAACTGGGGTATGAGCGTAATGCAGGTGTGTTTACCCAAACAGAGATCCCTATTTCTATTGCTATATTAATGATGATGAGTTTACTGGTATTTGTGAAGGATAATTACAAAGCCCTCTTGCTCAATCATGCTATCATTATTGCCGGCTTTGCACTGGCGGGCGGCAGTACCCTGCTTTTTCAGGCGCATCTTATCAGCCCGTTTTTATGGATGACGCTTTGCGGGCTGGGGCTATACATGGGGTACATTCCTTTTAACTGCCTGTTATTCGAACGGCTCATCGCCACCTTCCGTTATGTAAGTAACGTGGGTTTCATTCTCTATATTGCCGATTCTTATGGGTACCTCGGCAGCATAACAGTGATGCTCATCAAAGACATGAGTAGTTTACATGTTTCGTGGCTGCATTTTTACATGAGTATTTTACAGGGGATGTGTGCGCTGGGTATAGTGCTGATGTTTATTGCAGCCCTCTATTTCCGGAAAAAGTATAAGTTAAGCAGTAACGCAGGAGGTTTGTAAAGGCGCCCATTTATGTTGCAGGTGCTGCGGCATAGTGAATATAGAAGGATGGAAAAGTTTTGCCAGCAGTTCTACCCCATCTACCAGAGTACCGGCGCTGGGCTGCGTAAACAAGTCGTAATCGGCGAGATAGGTTTCACCGTTTTTTACCGCCTGTAGCTCGTTGAAGCCAGGTAGTTTAGTGAGCAGTGATAATTCCGATGCGCTTCTGTCGGTTAAAAAGCCGCAGGGTGCAATCACCAGCACTTCCGGGTCATAACGTTGTATCTTTTCCCAGGGCGTAACGATAGAGTCGCCGGCAGGATTACTAAGCATATCTACACCGCCTGCATAAGCCACCTGGTAGGGAATCCAGTGACCACAGTTGTAAATAGGGGCCATCCATTCCATGATCATTACACGGCGTAAGGGAGAACGGTGTTGTCTTAAAGTATCAGTCACCGCGTCCAGCCGTTGCTGTAATGGAGTGAGGTAACGATAGGCCGCTTCTTCCTGGCCAAGTGCCGTGGCAATATCTATGGCGCATTGAAAAACGTCCTGCAGATTGTTGGGGCTCAGCGGTACCAGGTTGGGCATTTTGGGTAAGGTAGATACGGCCTGCTGCGTACAACGTGTGTCTATCTGGCATACTTCGCATACATCCTGCGTAAAAATTACATCAGGGGCTATGCGGCCCAGCAGTTCCTCATCCACATAATATAAGCTTTTGCCCTGCGCTTTGGAGGCGGAGAAAATGCGATCTATTTCCTCGCTGCTGTAATTGTTCCCTTCCAGCACACAGCGTACCACGCGATCCTTTTCGGCCAGCGCCTCCGGCGGACATTCGAACGTAATGCCTTTCAACAGGTGTTGCAGGCCCATGTCGTAAATCATTTGTGTAGCGGCGGGGAGAAAGGAACAGGCGTTCATGGCAAAAGTATTGATCAACAAAAAAATGCGCAATACGGTCGTTAAAGTACACCGTATTGCGCAAGAGAAAACTATTACTGTTGGGCCAGTACCGGGTACTTAGCCTTCGTGAATTCGAACCCGAAAAACATAATGGCACCGTAAACGAGGTTGCCGATAATCATGTTTTTCATAAATGGAATGGCAGCGATGTAACACTCCACCAAACCGTTAAAATCGTGGCTGTAAATGCTTAAGCTGCTCATCCACATACCCAGGTCGCTAATGAGCCAGTGGGCCACGGCGGAAACGATGCCGGCGATGATCAGGTTGGCCACGCTTACCTTACGGATAATAAGCTGGCCGCAAAGCACCATAGCGGCTACTGCCAGGTAATTCCATATCCATCCGTCGTACAACAGGCCAGTGCTGATGTCCCTGAAAAAGATCTGCATAATAAGCACATCGCTGATAAACAGCGTGAGCAGCGGGAATACGTAGGACTTCCATTTGTCGGCAAAATAAGCGCCGCCAAATAAGGCCATGGCACCTACGGGCGAAAAATTGGAGATGGCGGTGATGCTGCCGGCCGTAACCGTGCGTAGTACGCCAACTGCCAGAATAAACGCCAGCAGTACTAGAAAACGGGGATGGAGGGTTTTTAATGACATGTTTACCTTGGTTTTAAAGGGAGAACGAAATGCCTGCCATCACGTTGAAGCCAAGCGTTCCGTAACCATAAATTTCGTTGTATTTCGTGTCTGTAATATTATTAAAATTAATGTAGAAACGTCCTTTTTGGGAGAAACGGTATTCTGCATAAATATCCCACAGGGTAAACGACTTAACATTTACAGGGCTGGAAGCGAATGTAACCGGGTCGAAACGCAGGTCGGTTTTGTCGCCATTGAAACGCACGTTGGTGCTGATGAGCAGGTGTTTGCAGATTTCGTAGCTGATATTAGCACCACCACTGTGTTTAGGTCTGCGGTATAATACATTGGAAGATGTACTGTCTTTACCATCGCTGGAAACCGTGCGGGTTTTACCTTCTGCAAAACCATAATAAGCATTGATTTGTACTGATTTGGCAGGTTTGATAGTGGCTTCTATCTCAAAACCGTTGTCTTTCTGCTCGTTCAGGTTCACGTACTCGCCCATGCTGTTGTAGAAAATAACGTTCTCAATATCTCTTTTAAACACGACCCCACGCAGGTCCAGTTTGTTTTTGATCACCGATACTTCAACGCCGCCTTCGTAGCTGGTAGCCTCTTCGGGCTCCAGGTTCGGATTAGCGCCGTATGCGCCATACAGGTTGCTGAGCGTAGGGGCTTTAAAACCTGTTGCCAACGTAGCAAACACTTTTACCTGGTCATTGATCAGGTAAGATGGGTTGATGGTGTAAGTGAAATTGTTGCCGTAGGTAGAGTGCAGCGTGTAACGGCCGCCCAGTTCCAGGTTAAAACCACCGAGGTTGCGGAAGAACAACGCAGCATAAGGGCTGGTGTTGTGCATGGCCGGGTTGGGTGGTGATAAAGAGGTGTCGAGCAGTTGTGATTTGCGGTACTCCACACCAGCCAGCACCTGCAGCCAGTCGGTAATATCATAGTTGCCAAAGGCATCGGCTATCCAGTTACGGCCGTCGTAGTGCGACACGCCGAACGGACTGGTTTCTGCCCTGTTAACACGTTGGAAAGCGTAGTTGGCCTGTATCTGACCTTTATCCAGCTGGTAAACGCCGCTAAGACCAGTATGTACGAAGTCGGATTTGGTGTTGTTAGCGCCATCGGTAAAACCTCCGCCGTCGTAGTTGGAATTAAATTTAGAGTAGATGAGGAAAGGTTTAAGGCGCAGTTTCTCGCTCGCCTGGATGCCCACGGTAGCGGTAAACGCATCCTGCTTATAGCCGTCGCGGTCGAATTTGCCGGTATTAAGCGTGTCTTCGGCTTCGGATATGCCATCGGTTTCGAGGTGCGTAAAGCTCAGGTTGTAGTCTACATTATCTACATGCCCGTTTGCACCCACGGTACCTTTGATGGTGCGGTTGCTGCCCCAGCCAAGGTTACCGCTTACGCTGATGGCTTTGTCGCCGCCCTTGCGGGTAATCACGTTAATTACACCGGCAATGGCATCGGCGCCATACATAGTAGATTGTGTGCCACGGAGTATCTCGATGCGTTCTATCTGGTCGGTAGCCAGGAAGCGGAGGTCGATGTTGCTGCCGGTAAGGCCGGAGGCATCGTTAATGGGTACACCGTCGATAAGGATGGTAGTGTAGTTGGTGGTAGCACCGCGGAAATAGATTTCCTTGTTTTTGCCTGGATTGGAGTTGGTGCCGGCGATTACCAGGCCAACCTGCTCGTTCAGTACCTGGGCAACGCTTTTGCCCATACTGCGGTCCAGTTGTTCGCGGTTGATAACAGTTACCACTTTGCCGGTTTCGCCTTGCTTTTTAGCGAATTTGGTAGCAGTAACCACTACGGTGTTCAGTAGATTGGTGTTTGCGGAGTCTTGTGCGGTAGCACCCTGCACTAAAAGCAGCAGGCCACCAGACAGAAATGCGTAGAACTTCTTTTGCATAGTTAGTTTTTACTTGATAAACTATGCTTCCGATAAATGAAACAGACAGATAGATAACACCTTACGGCATTAATATCTCCAGCTTTTCACCCGAAAGCGCTGATTGAGAAATGTGGTCTGCGGCAGGTCTTCTGGCTTTCCTGCTTCCCGGGAGGGCCCTTCCCGCCCCGGCAGTCTGCCGGAACAGTGGTAAAATGGAGAGATGAATCCCCGGGAAACTTCCCGGCAAAGTATGCCGGGAGCAGGATTACAGCTACGGGGATAGCTCCGGTTTTGCACCGGATTCCCTATTAATGTCCTGACGGACAACCGTATTCCGCCGCAAACGTACAGAAAAAATAGATAATCAGGATAAAAAGAGCCGGTGTTGTAACACGCGTTTGCCTTGTTTAGATGCTGGATGTTATAAGGAGCCCCCGGGCCATCCTGTACCGGTATCCTGGGGTGGGTATAGTAAAATCGGCCATGGGATAGAGTTTGGGTATAGGACGGGGGCACTATCGGTATAGGCTCCCCGGGAGATCTGATTACTTTGTTCGATACCGCCTCATGTCAGGAAGGTGTTCGGTGTATCCATTATCATAATTCATTATCTTGTAGGCATGAGCATCAAACCAAAGCTTGGCATTTTTGATCTTACCATGATCGTGGTGAGCCTCGTGATAGGGATGGGTATTTTTCGTACGCCTGTTAACGTGGCCCGCGAAACAAACGATCCCGGTATTTTTTTCGCCATCTGGATCATAGGCGGTATAGTTAGCATATGCGGGGCACTTACCTATGCCGAAATAGGTTCCCGTTTCCCAGTGGCGGGCGGGTTTTACAAAGTGTTGTCTTCGTGTTATCACCCGGCCTATGGCTTTATGATCAACTGGATGCTGCTGATCTCGAACGCGGCTTCGGTAGCAGCGGTTTGCCTTATCGGCGCCGAATATATCAGTCCGGTGTTGCTCCCCGATTATTTACAAAATGACCTGGGACAAAAGGGTATTGGCGTGGTGGCGGTACTTGTATTATATGGCATTAACCTGATGGGCATCAGGATGAGCGCCAATTCGCTGAATGTGTTAACGGTAATAAAGATAACGATGATGGTATTGCTTTGCCTGGCGGTATTTGGTGGCGGGCATCCATCTAATGCGATAGAAGTTGCGGCGCAATCCGAACAGCGTAACTGGTTCTATATTTTTGGTGCGGCGCTGGTGCCGGTGTTCTTCACTTTCGGCGGTTATCAGCAAACCATCAACTTTGGCTCCGATGTTAAAGAGCCGGGTAAAAATATGCCACGCGGCGTGTTCTACGGTTTTGCTATCATTATTACTTTATACATGACTATTAACTATGCGTATTATAAGGTGATAGGATTTGAAAACCTGAAGCATACCGATGCGCTGGCAGCCCGGATGGCAGAAACGTTTTTCGGTCCTTATGGTTTTAAGGTAACCTCGCTGCTGCTGTTTTTCTCTGTACTGGGATATGCCAATGTAAACCTGATATCGAACCCGCGTATGTATTACGCCATGGCTGAAGACGGTGTGTTGCCCCCGGCCTTTAAACGGGTGAACAGTAAAACACAGGTACAGGAAACAGCACTTACGGTGTTTGTAGCGATCATTCTACTGGTGCTGTTTTTTGTCGGCACTTTTGATAAGATACTCAAGTACGTAATGCTGTTCGATACGATTGGTCTTGCCTCTGCGGCGGCCAGCATCTTCATCCTCAGAAAAAAAACCAGCTACCTGGATGGAACAGGTATTTATAAGATGAAGTTGTACCCTTATGTTACCTTATTGTTTGTTGCGGTATACCTGTTCGTAACGGTTAATATTTTCATCCAGGACTGGCGCGGTGCCACTATCGGGCTTAGCCTGTTTGTGGCAGGACTTCCGCTGTACCTGTTGATGAAGCGGGTTAACAGAAATGCGGTATAAGTATCAGTAATTGTCAATATAGGCTTCGCCCGGGCCGAATAAAGACAATATGTTTGTAAGAATGGGCTTGTATGAATTTTAAAAACAAAATGTCGAGATGGATTTATCCTTTATTTTGAATGAACTGGGGGAAGACAGAGAGCAGTATTTTAACGCGGTAGCCCCGCCCATTGTGCAGAGCAGCAATTTTGCATTCGATAGTGTAAGCGACATGCGTAATCTGTTGCTGGACGAATACAAGGGATTTCTGTACTCCCGCGGTAATAACCCAACCGTAGCCATTCTTCAGAAAAAGCTGGCCGCTCTGGACGGTGCAGAAGCTGCCCTGGTATTTGGCAGCGGTGCTGCGGCTATATTCGCCTCAGTACTTTCGCAGGTAAAACAGGGCGACCATATTGTATCGGTACGCGACCCGTACAGTTGGGCGAAAAGGATGTTTGATGTAATATTGCCGCGTTTCGGCGTAACTACCACATACATTGATGGTACACGCATTGAGAACTTCGAAGCAGCACTTCAGCCTGATACTGCCCTTATTTACCTGGAATCGCCTAACTCATTTACATATGAGTTGCAGGATATTGAAGCCGTGGCCAAATTGGCGAAGAGCCGTGGTATAGTTACTATTATAGACAATAGTTATTGCAGCCCCATTTACCAGCAACCAATTAAAATGGGCATCGATCTTAGTCTGCAGTCGGCTACCAAGTATATTGGCGGGCATAGCGATACGGTAGCGGGTGTGCTTACCGGGTCGTCAGCCCTTATCAGTAAGATATTCGCTTCCGAGTTCATGAACATCGGCAGTGGTATTGCTCCGTTTAATGCGTGGTTACTGCTGCGTGGTCTGCGAACGTTGCCGATAAGGCTGCAGCGCATTACCGAAAGTACAAAGGTGCTGGTGGACTGGCTTAAAGCGCAGTCCAATATCGAGCGTGTTTTTTATCCGCTTGATCCTGAATTTGAACAATATGAGCTGGCCAAACGGCAAATGCAGGGTGGCTGCGGACTCATCACCATACAATTGAAAGCAGACAAACTGGAGCAGGTAGAGCGCTTCTGCGATTCCCTCCAACATTTCCTGATGGCGGTGTCGTGGGGTGGGCATGAGTCGCTGGCGTTTCCGGCCTGTGCAGCTATGCCTGCGGAAGATTTTAGTGCGGATGAGCCTAAACACCGCATGGTGCGCATGTATATAGGTTTGGAAGATCCGGGGTATTTGATTAAGGATTTGGAACAGGCATTGGGGAAGATGTAGGTTATGTAAAGACATAAAAAAAGTCCGCTGCGTACTACAGCGGACTTTTCCTTTTTCAGTAACCTGGCATCAGCCCGGCATCCTGGAAATATACTTATCCATTTCACGGATCTGGCTTACCAGTTGTTCCGTGGTGGGTTTTTGTTCTTTTGCGCGGCGGAAGTATTGTTTAGCCGATTTAAAGTCGCGGCGGGTCATGCAGATAGAGGTAAGCGTAAGCAATGCTGCTGCGGTGTTCTCTTTGTCGGGCATACCCAGTTTAAGCGCTTTCTTCAGGTTCACGTCCGCTTCTTTGATGTCGTTTTTCTGGTAAGCGATCGTACCGAGCTGGAAGTACTGCATACCTTCATATTCCTTCATCGGGCTGCCCGATTTGATACTTTGTTTGATAGTAGCTTCTGCTTTGTCCAGGTCCTGGCTGTACATGGCCATGTTAGACTGCATGAAGTAATAAACAGAGCGGATGGGTTTATAGAGCAGTTTCGGGAACCAAACCTTGTTCATCAGGCCCATGGCAGTTTCTACATCACCAACCTCTATAGCCTCCTGTACGAGCCGCATGGGGCCGAACATGAAGTGGGTAACAATACATATAACCGCCAGCACCAGCACAATGGAAGCTTCCCACCAGCCAAATGCAAAGCCTAGGGCAAAGCCGGCTATCAACAAAATTATTCCCAGCGGGAAACGATATCTGATAAATAAATTAAATGCTTTCATTGCTAGTCTTGAATATAAGGACGGCAAAGATAAACAAAAGGGAAGAAGGAGAAAGGAATAAGCTGTGGAAATACAAAATCCGGTATATAAACATCTTTTTGGATGTATATACCGGATTAAGATCAAGTATTTGTATGCTATTTATCGACGACTGAAAGCGTACACGATATAGGCGGTGGTGCCATCTACCGTAACGGGAGCGCGCCATGTCATACCGCCATCACCTGCTGAAATCAGTTCTACACGGTAGCCGTCCGGCGTGTTCTTGGCTTTTACCCCGCTAAGTAGTTCCTTAAACTGGAAATAAACCTGTCCGCCCCGGTCGTAGGTAGACCAAACGATGTTCTGGGTGATAGGGCTGCAGCCTGTTTCGCCCGAGGTAATAGCGTAGGTGCCATTGGCAGTAGCGTTGGGAAGCGTCCAAACGCTGCCTTCGAGGCATTTGTAAGGAATGTCGCTGAAAACCGTGGTTATCCTGGCTGTTTTAGGCAGTCCCTCAAAGGAAATATTATTCAACACCCAGGTGCCTTTCACATTTTTCTTTTCACTTTTAGCCGTGGGCGCCTGCGATTGTGTTTTACATGCGCTGAACGCTACGGCCATCAGGCCCGTAACCATGATTGCATGGAGGATCTTCTTCATAAAATAATCGGTTGTTTATTTAGTCCGCTGTTAATTAACAAATATACGGCCAAAGTGGTTGAGTGTATGATTTGTTGGGTGCAAGTTATGTGAAAATGTGCGGATTACGTATTTTGAATGTAGGGTATAAAACAGAGGCTCAAACTTTATTGCTCACCGTTTGTATGAATGCCGGCGCGTAAAAATATGCTTCTGTTACCTTCAGGAGGCCACAAAACTTCAACCGGGTTATTTTTCCGAGTTTTTCTTTCTCGAGATACCGCAGTTCATTACCTTTTTTTATTCCGGCTGCCCTGAAAAGTGGTGTAAAGCGTTGGTTGCTTTCCAGTATAAGCACAGTAAGTCTTTTCCCTTCATGAAAAAATGGATTCATGTACAACTACTTTATGGTTTAAAAATAGAACGTGCGCATTGCTCTTTTGCACGTATAAAATCTTTTGTTTCGAAGAAACAAAGTTAGAGGTAGATGGTGAAAATGGAACAATCAATTTGATGATAAAATAGTTATTCTGGTTAATATTGGATTCAAATGAAATGTCAAAAATCATATGGGATTTTATAAATAGACAAATCAATTTTCTCCCTGGCATTTCGATAATTCCATCGGAATATTGATAGTTGAACTGTGTATTATAGCCTGTAATTTTGTAGTCTTCAACAACTTACAAAATGGTGCTATCAGAAGTTGGTGATCTCATTAGAAAACGAAGAGAAAGTTTCGGTATGGACCGAGTTCATTTGGCCGAGATGACTGGCGTTGCGGAGAGAACCGTTTTTTTGCTGGAAACCGGAAAGGGAAATCCCTCTTTTCAGACGCTCGAAAGTGTACTGAATACATTGGGGATGGAACTTGTAGTTCGTGTGAAGAAAAGCATTTAAATTTTCTATGAAAGCGGGCGTATACTACAACAACAGGCTGGCTGGCATTCTTTATAAAAAAGATGAAAGGCAATTCATATTCACATACGATCCTGCTTACTTCAACGATCCGGATGCGCCATCTATAAGCCTCACCTTATCTAAGGTTCGGGCAGAGTATTCTTCCCCGGTATTATTCCCTTTCTTTTCCGGCTTGTTATCGGAAGGAGAGAACAGGACCTTGCAGCAGGAAGCCCTGGGAATAGATGCCGCGGACGATTTCAGCCTATTACTTGAAACTGCCGGTGTTGACACGATAGGCGCAATTACTGTCAGAGAATGGTAGGTGCATGCCCGGGTTGTTACAAGCCGCAAAAGAAGCTGATTTATTGTAGTGATTGTCGCCGGAAATTATTTGATGGCGTAAAGGTACCACCAGTGATGAGGTTTACATCGCCCGCCGGTAGCGATAGCGAGGCTTTCGAAAGGCATATACTAAAGGTGGCCATACCAGGCAGTCAACCTAAATACTCTCTTACACTGGAGGATGATGAATTAGTATTGACAAAAGGCAATAGAAAAGGATTGTTCCTGGTCAAAACCCAACCGGAAAGAGGCGATTTTTTACATGCTGCTATGTATCCCGAAAATGAACATCTGACAATGCAAATTGCTTCGTCGGTATTCGATATAAGTACCACTATTAATGCGCTTGTTTTTTTTAGCGATGAAACGCCTGCATATTTAACCCGGCGTTTTGATGTGGAACCTAACTACAAAAGCTTTCAGCAGGAGGACTTTGCACAGTTGAAGGAACGTAGCATTAAAGCTCAGGACTATACTTATGAGGATGTGGGAAAGCTTATCAGGAAGTATGTTGCTGCGTCGGGTCCGGCGATCATTATTTTTTACAGAAGATTGTTATTCAATTATTTGTTTTCTAACGGTGATGGCGGACTTGGCTCATTCTCAATAATGCGTTCGCACCTGGGCGATTACACCCTGACGCCGGCGTATGATTTACTTTGTACAAAATTACATGATAGCAATAGTCCTGATACAGCAATGGATTTATACACCGGAGTTAGAAGATCTTCTTACTACTTAAAACACCGTTACGCCGGCACTGCCGAATTCATTGTCCTGGGTGAAAAGCTGGGGATTCCTGCCTCAAGAGCACTTTTACTAATAAAAGCGATGCTTGACAAAAGCCTGAAAGCAATTAAAATGGTGGAGCAGTCTTTTCTCGATCAGGAGTCTAAAGCAGCATACCTGCATCTCTTCTCCGAAAAGCTCAATCGCCTCACAACAACCTATCCTTAAACGCCTTTGCCACCGCTTCCGATTTCGAATTCACATGCAGCTTCTCGTATATCTTTTTGATATGTGACCGCACCGTATCAATGGAAATAAATATCTCCGCGGCAATCATCTTGTAACTATAACCATTCACCAGTAACTGTAAAACTTCCCGTTCGCGCTCGGTAAGGTTGTACAGTTCGCGCCTTTCGCCGCCGGGCTGGCGGGCGAAGAGTTCCAGTACCTGCCTTGCTACGGACGAGGTCATGGGGGCGCCGCCGTTGTACACTTCGCGCAAATGTTCCAATAGCTTTTCGGGGGTTGTTTTTTTGAGAAGATAACCGTCTGCACCGGCCTTTATGCTTTCGAACACGTTTTTGTCGTCGTCGAATACGGTAAGCATAAGGATGGGAAGATGGGGGTAACGGGTGCGTACAAGTTTGAGGCCTTCAATGCCATTGGTGCCGGGCATATCTATGTCCATTAACACTACGTCGGGGGCCAGTTCGGCAACTTCGCTTAGTATGCGGTCGCAGTTCTTGAATGCACCGCATACCTCAAAGTCGGAGGAGCCATCGATAAGTAACGTGAGGTTCTCACGCAGTTTGGTATTGTCTTCATACAACACGATCCGGATCATAATTACTGCAAGGGTTATTTTTATAAAGGTAGCCCGAAGCCGGGGTTTATTCAATCACATAGTTATGTAGTAGTGAATCGAAGGCATATACGGGTGCCATTGCCCGGCCGCGACTGTATTTCCAGCGAGCCTTTCATTCGTTGGGCGCGGCGCTGCATGTTAAAAAGACCGTCGCCATCGCCGGTAGTTTGCTCAAAACCCTGCCCGTTGTCGGTTACCTGCATAACCAGCACGCGCTTTTTATATTTAATATCGATTTCCACAAAGCTGCATTGCGCGTGTTTCGCAATATTATTGATGCTCTCTTTAAATATCATGAAGAAGTCGTGGCGGCTTTCCAGCGTAAGTTTGAGGTTGTACACCTGCTCGTCCACATGAAAAGTAAAGCCTATTTCCTTGGGCTCAAACATGCTGGTGGTAAATTCACGCATACGCGCCACTATCATATGCATGTTGTCATTATTGGGGTTGATCGACCAAACGATATCGTCCATCGATTCCATCATGCGCGTGGTGCTGTCGCCTATCTTGATCAGGAACTCCTCAGTTTTGTCGGTATCCTTTTGAACATGCCGTTTAGCTACGGTGGTCATAATATTAATAGAGGTGAGGGTTGATCCCATATCATCGTGCAGGTCGCGGGCTATGCGGCGGCGCACCTTTTCGGTGGCCAGCAGGCGGTTAATGCGCAGCCGGTAAGCGAGGTAGGAAAGCGCGCCGAGTGTCAACAGTATCAGCCCAAAAAACCACCATTGCCTGTAATAGGGCCTGGCAATTACGAGGGTAAAGCTGGTAACACTGGGAGATGTAAGGCCTTCGCCATTTTCGCTCCACACTTTAAAGGTGTGCCGGCCGCTGGGCAGGCCTGTGTAGTTCACTAATACGCGGTGCCCCGCCTCCACCGGATTAGGGTCTACGCCTTCCAGCTGATAGTAGTAGCTGATGTTGTCTTGGTCGAGGTAGGCCATAGAGTTGTAGCCGATGGTAATGGAATTTTCCTCGTATGCCAGCTGTATTGTATTGCTGCGCTCCAATATAGAATCTGCATTTAGCCGCTGCTTCCCCAGTTGTAAGGAGGTGATGTGTACATTCGGCGGCGGCTGTGGGTCGCCCAGCGCATCGGGCTGGAAAGAGATAAGGCTTTTGGCCGAACCGATAACAATGCGGCCGTCGGAAAGACGCTGGTTTACAGGCAGTTCAAAGGCTTCTTCCACCACCCCGTATTTTCGGCCGTAATTCACCACTTTCCGGTTGTCGAGATTTATCTTTCCCATACTAAAGTTGGTAGTGAAAAACAGGTTGCGGTTGGCGAGTTGCAGGTTAGTGATAACGCTTACGGGTAACCCTTCCTTTTCCGTGTAATTAGTACTCTTCCCGGTTTGGATATCGATAATGGAAAGACCGCTTGTCGTGCCCACAAAAAGTGTATCGCCTGCTATCAGTACGGTGTTTACGCCGTTGCTCAGCAGTTTGTTTACGGGCTCGTCGGGTCCGTAACGTTTGGTGATTTTCCCTGTGCGGGCATCCATCTTTAATAAACCATAACTACCCGTGCCCACATAAATATTATTGAACGCATCGCCCTTTATGTCCATAATGTGGCCCCAAAGTGGTGCCGGGGTATGGTAAAGACTGTCCTGGTAACGTGTAAACTGTTTCTTTCTAATATCCCATTTTATGAGCAGTCCCCGTTGCGTGCCCATCCAGATGTTGCCGTCGGTGTCTTTTGCGAGGCAGCGGATGGTGCGGTTGTCAAAAATGTCTGACCGCTCGTACCGCATAATGCCTGTTTTGGTGTTCAGTATTCCATAGCGGCCATGCTGACTGGCAACCCATATATTGCCGTCGCCATCAGGTTCGAGGTTCCAGTTGAGGTTAAAAAACTCGTCGCTGCCGGTATAACGGTATTGCTTTTTGAGCCGGGTGAGGGTGCTGTCGTATACGAGCAGGCCTTGTCCCCAGCAGCTCACATAAATATCTTTACCCGGCCCTTCCTGTATATCGGTTGGCTCATAGTTGGGCGCTCCCGCATCACCGAAGTGAGTGGTGAGGAATTTTTGTTTTTCCTTATTGAAGATGAAGATGCCGTTATTGGTCGCCATCCAGATATTATGCATGTTGTCGCGGGTAACATAGTGCAATTGCGAGTAGTCGAGCCCAAAGCGGCTTACTTTTGCCTGTACTATTTCTTCCACCATATTACCTGCCTGGTCAAACAAAAACATCTTATCGCCTACTACCCAGGTTTTGCCATAGATGTCGTCAAAAATGCCATTAACGCTGTTGGGCTTCAGGTAACTCATGTTCCGCAGTCGTTTGCCGGCAATATTATATTGATACAAAAAGGGCTCCGGCGATCCGATGGGCCACATATTTATATACAGCAATCCTTTTTGTGTGATGTATATATGGTTAACCGACTCCGATAGTGGCTGCTCATCGAGATAAGGAATTTTGAGCAGGTTGTGTCCGAAGTATGAATACTGTTTGGATGTAGGGTCATAAACGCAAAGACCTTTGCTGGTGCCAAATATATACCGCCCGGTGCTTTTTTCTTCCAGCACGTTATTGATTTTGCCCGGTGCCTCTGGAAAAAAACGGGTATAAAGCACAAACGCTTTTTGCGTACTGTCGAATATATAGGCATTATCTGTGGTGCTTATCAGCCAGAGGTAGTCGTTGCTGTCGCAGAAGATATTTGATATTTGAACACTGCCCTCGCGCCGGCCATGTAATACCGGGTAGAACTTGTATGTGTTTTCCTGGTAGTTATAGGCTACCACACCCGTAAGCATTACGAACCATAGGGTTTTGTGTTTTTTGTCCTCGTAAATCCGCTGCACGGTTTCTCCGGATACGGTCCCGTTTTTTACAGGCAGGTCTATAAACCGAAATTCTACTCCATCGTAACACTGTAGTCCGTTAAAGGTGCCTACCCACATATAACCGCGACTATCGCAATGCAGGGATATCACCAGGTTGCTGCGCAGGCCGTCTTCCACGGTGCGGTGGGTGTATACATAGGTGTGCTGCTGGGCAGTTGCGCGCTGAAGCAGCAGCAGTATAAAAATGCCGGTATAGATATAGGTAGATATGTGCCGGGAAAAACGCATGGGTAAGAATAATTAAAAATAGTGATAATCCCTCGTTTTCACATGTTTATGTGGCTACCAGTGGCGTGCAACGTGTTTATCTTTAACATTGCTTTCTGCAGGTATCGGAGGTTCATGCCTCCGTTTACTGCTACCGCACCGCGGCTTTCGGAAAAAAAGATATTTTCGAGTATCATTCGGCCTATGCCCTCAGTCCCATAACAACAGTAAGGCCGGAAGTCGCTGTGCGGTAGTTCTCTACTACTAACAACCCATTAACAATTACAAACAGCCCATCATTATTTATATAGATGCGATTGCTGTGCCGTGAACGTATGTCCATGGCCCAAATTATAAAATCCGTGATGTATTTTTCATCGTATATGGTAATGTTAATATCGAAATTTGATGTTGGTGATAAAAATTCATTAACTTTAATCGAATAAGAAAAGATCTCTATTTTAGCCCGGACACTTAAACTCTTGAAGCTGAAACTTTAGTAAAACCCGAACAACACTAGATGAACCAAAACCCTGGCTGTGACAGACCAGTATCCTTAACCCGTTAAGAACCAGAAGAAGAACCTTCGATTCCATTTAACAGTAATCTCCCCAGATATGTTAACACAACTGATTTTATCAGGTATACATTCCGGATTGGACAAATACGAAGCGAAAAGAATACGCATTGTAAACCTCATTAGCTTTTTGTGCGCGGTACTTGTTGTCGTGTACGGTGTTTTGTTTTTCGCACTTTCCGGAGAAACCCGCATCTTATACCCTGCTTTTTTATTCAGTCCGCTTTTTTCTTCCGTAATCTGGCTCAACAGCCAGCGATATTATTTACAGGCCAAGGTTGGATTGCAGGCCGTTTTTGCTGGTATCATCCTTTATTATGGTGTAATATTTGGCAGCCTCGCTGAGGTGCAACTGTTTGCGGTGTTTGCCATTTGCGTGGTGTTGCTTTCCTTTAAGGTAGAGCAATTAAAGATGATTCTCTTTTGCGCCATGTTGCCCATTGCCTGTGTTGTGCTGCTGGAGCTGAACTATGAGTTAAAGGTGATTAATGCTTTGCCATTTACCCAGGAAATACAACATGTGTTCCGCTGGCTTATTATGTCGGTGGTGTTTTCGCTCTGCATACTGGCTATTGCCTTTCATTGTAAAAGTAACGACGACCTGCAGCGGCAGGTGGAGTGGCAGAACTCCTGGCTGGCGAGGTATAATGCTGAGTTGGAGGCACAGGTAAAGGAGCGTACTGCGGCGCTGGAAAAAGCCAATTTCGAAAAGTCGCGTTACCTCAGCGAAACCAGCCACGAAACAAGGAATTACATCAATGCTATTATTGGTTTAAGTGATATTTTATTGCAGGAAACGCAGGATAGCGATATGCCTGCGGGCTCACGGCAGATCATTGAAGATATTTTCTGTAACAGTCATGATTTGCGTGGTATGCTCACCAACGTGCTGGAAGTTTCTAAAATTGAAGCAGGACTGGGAGATGAGCTGCGTCCGGAGCCGGTGGTGCTGGAACGCTGGTTGCAGCCTGTAGCCAATACTTATACTAATATCGCGAAAATGGGGGGTGTGCAAATGTTGGTGGAAACATCGGGCGTGCTGCCGGATTGCGTGATGATTGATCAGTCGAAGCTAACACGCATCCTCAATAACCTGCTTTCTAATGCCATCAAAGTTACGCCCCGCGACCGTGTGGTGATACTGGGTATAGAGGCGCAACAGGACTCAGTGATAATTACGGTGAAAGATAGTGGTCCCGGTATAGCGCCGGATAAACTACAGATGTTGTTCCGTCCGTTCACACAGTTAGGTATGTCGTCTGATCATAAGGGGAGTGGGCTAGGCCTGGTGATTACCCGCCGTTATGTGGAGCAGTTAGGCGGGGTTATTACGGTAGAAAGTACAGAGGGGATGGGCAGTGCTTTCCGGGTGCGCCTGCCGCTAAGCGCCTGCGAAGAGGTACAGCGTGGAGATGAGTTGCATTATCCTTCCCTTCATGGAAAAAAGGTGCTGGTGATTGAAGATGAGCAAATGAACAGTATGATACTCGAGCGCTTCCTGTTGCCGCTCGGGGTAGAAGTAGCTACTTCGGTGAACGGTGCGGAAGGTATTGCCGTGGCGCAGGTATTAAAACCAGATCTGATTATTCTCGATATATCAATGCCGGTAATGGATGGCAAAGAAACAACCCGCATTTTACGGAGCATGCCGCAGTTTGCAGGTGTTCCTATCATTGCATTGTCTTCAAACGCATTTAAAGAAGAGCACGAAATGATGTTGGGGCTGGGGGCTAACGAGTATATCGTGAAGCCGGTGCTGCGCCGTCAGTTGGTAGAATCGGTGGTGAGGCATGTAAATAAGTCACAGCTGGTGCTGCTCACGGATAAAGAAGCCGTGGCATGTTAGTCATTGCTGGTACAACGAAGAAATTGCTGAGCTATGCAGTGGTGTAATCCCGTTTTGTACGCGCCGACTGATGTAATACTACCATCTCTCTCCTTGCTCTCTCCATGCTTTCAGGATGCTTCAGGCTCTTTTGTTAAAATCCTATTACTCGCCAACATTTTCTCTCAAACGCTAAGTTTTTTCTCTCAAACGCTAAGGTTTTGAGCTGGCGGTGAAGCTACCTTTGTGTTATGAAGAGTAGCTTCTGTATCGCTTCAAATGAAAGTACGGGTGCCTGAAAAGTTTTCGCGGAACTCTTTCGGGGTACATCCTTTTTTCTTCCGGAATATCCGGTTAAAGTTGGAGATGTTATTGAAGCCGCAATGGTAGGCAACCTCGGCAATAGTTTGTGTAGTGTCTATCAGTAAACGGGAAGCATGGCCGAGGCGGATTTCATTTACACTGTCGATAAACGTATTGCCGGTGCGCTGTTTAAAAAAGCGGCTGAACGACACTTCGCTCATGTTGGCCAGTTTAGCTACTTCGCCAAGTGTAATGGCCTTATCGAAGTTCTGGTTAATGTACTCCAGCGTTTTCTCAATACGGCGGCTGTTATAGGAAAATTGCTCATGGTTGTTGAAAGACGAATCCGACAGCACACGGATGTTCCTCGAAATAGACAGGTCGTGCAGGATGGACATCAGTTCCAGTATAGAATCGAAGCCGTGTTTCTGATGCAGTTCTATGATGCGGGGCGCCAGCTGTTGAATGGTTTCTTTTGAGAACAGGATACCGCGCAGCGATTTCTCGAACATGGTGCGGATAAAACTCAGTTGGTTACGACGCAGTAACTTATCGTCGAACAGGTCTTTATGAAACTGCAGCGTTACTTCTTTGATCTCGGTACTCTCGCACTTGTGGGTAAACCAGGCATGCTGGATATTGGGACCTACCAGCACCAGTTCCCAATCGTCTATTTCCTCTATATGGTCGCCTATCACCCGCTTTGCTCCCTTACCGTTTTGTATCAGGTTCAGTTCAAACTCGTCGTGGTAATGCAGCGGAAAATCAAATGTGGACTTTACCCTGGAAAAAATAGTGAAACAGTCACTTTGTGTTAATGGCGTAATCTCTCTAAGCAGTTTGCTTTTCATAACGGGCCTTTTTTGTGCGTACTCCGGATCAAAAATAAACAAACCATTGTAAAATTAGTACCATATTTTTCGTATTATATTTTCAGTGCTTGCGTCCAGTGCTGTAATGTGTGCCGTGGGTTGCCTTTAAGTTCGGAGTAGAAAAATCATTTTAAAGGGATAAAAAAGTATTTAAATTAATAACGTGGCGGCCATACATTTGGGTATATTAGATGACGTTATGAAATTACAGGTGTTCCACGAACTTAAATCTATCCTTTTTGACAGGATCGGCCGGTTATTTTCCAGCAGCGGTAACGGCGTTGTTACGATCAGGCATCAATGTGGTTATAATATCATGCCCGGTAACAGGCTGCAGGAAATTAATCTGAATTAGCCGTACATTCAGGAGTTAGAGTGATAGTAATTATCATCAGGAAAAATCCTTTGCACTGTCATTGCGCAGTTAGGTAACCATCCTGGTTATTATGTGCCGTTCGAAAACCTGGTGTCCGCTGCCGGGTTTGTAAAATTTCAATCAACGCCCAAAGTATTACTGGCGGCATTTAATATCATCAGATACCTATGAAGTTACAGGCATTAGATATCCTCATCCTTCTCACCTACCTGGTGACCATGGTGGTAATAGGATGGGCATTAAGAAAAAAGGCACGGCAAAACAAGGAGAACTACCTGATGGGCGGTAAGTCGCTGCCCTGGTATATGCTGGGACTCAGCGACGCGTCCGATATGTTCGATATTTCAGGCACCATGTGGATGGTGAGCCTCTGTTTTGTGTACGGACTAAAAAGCATTTGGATTCCCTGGTTATGGCCGGTGTTTAACCAGGTATTTTTGATGATGTTCCTGTCGCGCTGGTTGCGGCGCTCCAATGCCACCACGGGTGCCGAATGGCTGGCGGGCCGTTTCGGGAGCGCGGGTAAGGGCGTGAGGTCTTCCCATAACATTGTGGTCGCCTTCGCGCTGTTAAGCTGCCTTGGTTTCCTGGCCTATGGCTTTGTAGGCCTGGGTAAGTTCATGCAGATCTTTATTCCCTGGGATATTGTGCAGCCTTACATTCCTTTTAACGTGTCGGCCGAATATGTGCCACACTTCTATGGTATTGTATTTACGCTGTTCGCCATGTTCTATTCCATACTGGGTGGTATGCACAGCATTGTAGTTGGTGATATGATCAAGTATGCGATCATGATAGTGGCCTGTGTAAGTATAGCGGTTATCGCCATGATAAAACTGCACAGTGAGGGTGCTGTCAATGTGCCCGAAGGCTGGCTCGATCCGTTGTTCGGTGCCAGGCTGGACTTAAACTGGGCGGGGATAGTGGACGATGCGAATAAAAAGATAGAAGAAGATGGGTTTTCGCTGTTCGGTATCTTTTTTATGATGATGTTGTTTAAAGGCATATTCGCCAGTCTTGCAGGCCCTGCACCCAATTATGATATGCAGAAAATACTGAGTACCCGTTCTCCGCAGGAGGCGAGTAAGATGAGCGGCTTCGTATCCATCATCCTGCTACCTGTCAGATATGCGATGGTAATGGGTTTAACGGTACTTGCACTATTATACTATCCGCAAATCAGTGGTGAGTTGCAGTCGCCGGCCGGTACCGACTTTGAGAAAATATTACCGGCAGCGGTTAATGCATTTATACCGGTGGGCTTATTAGGGTTAGTGCTGACGGGGTTACTCGGTGCCTTTATGGGCACCTTTTCCGGCACCCTTAACGCCGCTCAGGCTTATATCGTAAACGACATCTACCTGAAGTATGTAGATCCGCATGCTTCCACAAAAAAGGTCATTACCATGAATTACATCTCAGGTTCAGCGGTGGTAGCCCTTGGTGTGGTGTTAGGCCTGTTCGTAAAAGATGTGAATACGGTGTTGCAGTGGATCGTGTCTGGATTGTACGGAGGTTATGTAGCGGCCAATATGCTTAAATGGTACTGGTGGCGCTTTAATGCCAGTGGTTTCTATTGGGGTATGCTTTCCGGTATTGTGCCGGCCATAGCGCTCGCGGTACTCAAATCGTTTAATATTATCGGCGGCTTAGATCTGTATTATTGGCCTTTGCTGTTCCTCTTGTCGCTCGCGGGTTCTATTATGGGCACGTATGCCGCGCCGCATACAGAAATCAATGTGCTCAAAGATTTCTATAAAACCGTTCGCCCCTGGGGCTTCTGGAAACCGGTACACGAGCTGGTGTTAAAAGAAGATCCGGCTTTTAAGGGTAACAGGAATTTTAAACTCAACATGTTTAACGTGGTATTGGGTATTATAGGGCAACTGTGTTTAACCATCCTGCCTATGTATCTCGTGTTGTGGATGAAGGCGCCATTGCTCTTAACCGTAGGTGTGTTGCTGGTCATCCTGGTGATACTTAAGAAAACGTGGTGGAATAAACTGAATGAATACTAATATCTGCATAAATAAAACTGAGACGATGAAGGATCAATTTGAACAGCGGCTGGCCAACCTGGAAAAGCAGTACGAAGCATTGGTAAAAAGGCCAAACGAGCCCCTGTCACAGAATAATGGTGTATTTACCCGTTATAAATATCCTGTGGTAACAGCAGCACATGCGCCGGTTTTCTGGCGTTATGATCTCAACGAAGCTACTAATCCCTTCCTGATGGAGCGTTTTGGTATAAATGCCGCATTCAATGCAGGTGCTATCAAATGGCAGGGGAAATATATACTGATGGTGCGTGTGGAAGGTGCAGACCGTAAATCATTCTTCGCTATCGCAGAAAGTCCGAACGGTATAGATAATTTCCGCTTCTGGGATTATCCTATAAACGTGGGTGCTTCTGGTGAGCCGGATGTAAACGTATACGATATCCGCCTGGTGCAGCACGAAGACGGATTTGTATACGGACTGTTCTGCACGGAAAGAAAAGATACTGCTGCACCGGCTTTTGATCAGTCGGCGGCGATAGCCCAATGTGGCATTATTCGTTCCAAAGACCTTAAAACCTGGGAGCGCCTGCCTGATCTTAAAACGAAGTCGCCGCAGCAGCGAAACGTGGTGTTGCATCCTGAGTTTGTGGATGGTAAGTACGCTTTTTATACCCGTCCTCAGGACGGTTTTATAGATGCCGGAACGGGCGGCGGTATCGCCTTCGGTCTGTCTGCTTCTATTACCTGTGCAGAAGTGCTGGAAGAAAAAATGATTGATCCGAAAAGATATCATACTGTGTACGAGGCCAAGAATGGCCAGGGACCAGCACCCATTAAGACGGCTAAAGGCTGGTTACACCTGGCGCATGGAGTACGTAATACGGCCGCTGGTTTACGTTACGTACTGTATGTGTTCGTTACCGATCTGAAAGATCTTACCAAAGTAATTTATAAGCCCGCCGGTTATTTTCTGGCGCCTGAAGCGGACGAAAGAGTGGGAGATGTAAGTAACGTAGTGTTTGCCAATGGTTGGATCGCGGACGATGATGGCCGGGTATTTATTTATTATGCCTCTTCCGACACTCGTATGCACGTTGCTGTAAGCTCGATAGACCAGTTGCTCGATTATGCCATGAATACGGCACAGGACGGGTTTACGTCGGGTGCTTCGGTGAATACACTTACCGGAATTATCAACAAAAATAAAGAGCTGTTACAGGAGTCTGGCGAAAATGGTCGCATAGGTCAGCGCGCTATCTAACCGTTATTTACGTAA
Source organism: uncultured Chitinophaga sp. (assembly GCF_902168175.1). Lineage (GTDB taxonomy): Bacteria > Bacteroidota > Bacteroidia > Chitinophagales > Chitinophagaceae > Chitinophaga. Next base: position 290,209 of record NZ_CABHOU010000095.1, read on the forward strand.
ATTCCGGTTCGTAAACAGTTGACATATGAATACTTCCCTATATAAACAGGAAATGGAGCAAGAGCTGGACAGCATACTTGCTTATTGGATGCAATACACCGTAGATCATGAGCGTGGCGGCTTTTTCGGGAAGGTAAATAATGATAATGAGGCCGATGCCCATGCAGAAAAAGGACTGGTAATGAATGCCCGCATACTGTGGGCGTTTAGTTCCGCTTTCAATCTTACGGGCACAACCGATTATCTCACTATTGCCGACCGGGCCTACGCTTATATTACTGATCATTTTATTGATACGGAACACGGAGGTGTTTACTGGAGTGTGGACGCTGAGGGTAAAATGCTGAGTGATCGTAAACAGGTGTATGGTCAGGCTTTTTGCCTGTACGCACTGGCCGAATATTACCAGGCCACCAGCGTTCATGCTGCGCTGGAGCATGCAGTACGACTGTTTAATCTGATAGAGCAGCATAGCTTTGATCCGGAGAGGCTCGGCTATTTCGAAGCCTTTAACCGCGACTGGTCGCCTATTGACGATTTGCGACTGAGTGCTAGGGATGCCAATGAGAAAAAGACCATGAACACGCACCTGCATGTAATAGAAGCGTATGCTAACCTGTACAAGGTGTTGCCGCTGCCGCAGGTGAAAGAAAGGATAGAAGATTTGCTGGAAGTGTTCGATCAACATATTATAGATCCGTCCACCCACCACCTGGTACTGTTCTTCGATGAAAATTGGGCTGTAAAATCACCCCTGGTGTCCTACGGGCACGATATCGAAGCCGCCTGGCTGCTGCAGGAAGCAGCGGAAATTATTGGTGAAGAGAAATGGATTACGAAAATGAAGGAATGGGCGATAAAGATAGCCGATGCAGCCGGTGAAGGCCTCGACGACGACGATGGGCTTTGGTACGAATACGATCCCGGGGCAGACCATCTTGTCAAAGAAAAACATTCCTGGCCCCAGGCCGAAGCCATGATCGGCTTTGTAAACGCCTGGCAGGTAAGTGGCAAAGAGAAGTATTACAAAGCATCCTACGCCAGTTGGGAGTTTGTAAAGGAATATATCAGGGATAACAAGCAGGGTGAATGGTTTTGGGGCGTTAACGACGATTACTCACCTATGGCCGGCCAGGACAAGGCCGGTTTCTGGAAATGTCCCTATCATAATAGCAGGGCTTGCATAGAGATTATCCGTAGATTAAATTAGTAGCAAAAATATCCACTCATGAAAAAATTAATTGGGCAAATCGCATTGCTGCTGATCGTAATTACAAGTATGTCAATGGCAGTGAGGAAAAAGCAGCGTATCGTATTTTTCGGCGATTCGATTACACAGGCAGGCGTTAATCCTGGCGGTTATATTACCCGCATTCAACAGTCGCTCACCGATAAAAAAACAGCCGATAACTATGAGCTTATTGGTGCCGGTATTGGCGGTAACAAAATTTATGATCTTTATTTAAGGATGGAAGATGATGTGCTGGCGAAGAAGCCTGATGTAGTCGTGATTTACGTTGGCATTAACGACGTATGGCACAAAAGCTCATCCGGCACGGGTACCGACCTGGATAAATTTGAGAAATTCTACAATGCCGTTATCAAAAAACTGAAGGCGCAGAACATCAAAGTGCTGCTTTGCACGCCTTCTGTAATAGGCGAACTGAACGACTTTTCCAATCCGCAGGACGGCGACCTGAATCAGTATTCCAAAACGGTCCGCAACATTGCGCAGAAGAACAACTGCCAGCTTATCGATCTGCGTAAAGCTTTTGTAGACTACGAGGTGAAGAATAATACCGCGAACGAAGCCAAAGGCGTACTCACCACAGACAGGGTGCATCTTAACGAAAAAGGCAATCAACTGGTGGCCGACGAAATGATGAAGGCGCTGGGGCTTTAACATAGTTACTTATTTTAACACGGCCACTGTTGGATGTAGTTCAGCAGTGGCTTTTTTAATTGGCCTATATATGAACATCCGCTTTATCCTCTTTTGTTTTTTCCTGCTCCCGTTTGTTAGCGCTATGGCGGAGCGAAAGAAATTTGTTGCGGCCGGGCTTGTGCAAACCATCAAGAAACAAGAGCTTTTATAATTGGATTTTACTATTTTGGATGGCGTTAAAAGTTTGCACGTCATGAAGAAAGGTATTATTACCGCATTGTTTTGCTTTGCAGCCTGGCAAATGGCCGGCGCACAGCAGGCGGTTAAAGTGGACCCGAATTACAGGCCAGGAAGTTTTGCGCTGAAGACCGGCCAGTTTCGCAGTTATCCGAATTCAACCAAAGACATTATTTTCCTTGGTAACAGCATCACCGCCGGCACCGATTGGGCCGAGCTGCTGGGTAACCCGCTTTGCCGCAACCGTGGCATATCCGGCGATATCACCTTTGGTATCCTCGATCGCCTCGATGAAGTGACCGAAGGCCGTCCCGCCAAAGTATTCATCCTCATCGGTATTAACGATATCCAGTGGAATACACCAGATAGCATTATCATTGAAAACTACCGGAAAATCGTTACCCGCATCAGGGCCGAATCGCCCAAAACAAAAATTTATGTACAAACGCTTTTGCCTGTAAATAATACATTTACCCAGTTTAAGAACCACTATAACAAGGATGAGCATATTGCAGCGGTCAATGAGGGCTACCGCCAGGTCGCGGCTGCGGCAAATGCTACTGTGATAGAGCTTAACAAACCGTTCCAGGATGCGGAAGGTAGGTTGAAGAAGGAACTGACCATGGATGGTTTGCATCTGAATGCAGAGGGTTACAAGCTGTGGGCGAAGATATTAAAGCCTTATCTCTAGATTATCGAAAACCCGTTTTATCAGGCCCCGGCGTATGTCGGGGCTTTTTTATGTTGTATAGTCCCTGATCCGGATAAAATAATACCAGGTTTAAATGCCTTGCCTGTGGCGGAATACAACTTCTTTAGTACGATAATATTCTGAGTAAGTGTTATCAAATGTGTGAAAAGTACTATAAGCCCCCGGTTATTTGTGGTAACTTGCGCCCCATACTAACGGAAAAACAACACATGGTTAAAAAGAGTCTGCTCACGCTCACCCTCGGTGGTTTAGGCATAGGGATGGCGGAGTTTATGATGATGGGAGTACTGCCCGATGTGGCCCGGACGCTGACGATAACCATCCCCGAAGCTGGCCATCTTATTTCAATGTATGCCCTGGGTGTAGTAATAGGCGCCCCTTTAATGGTAGGTATTGCTGCCAGTTATCCTCCCCGGAAGGTGTTGATAGTGCTGATGTTGCTGTTCGCCTTTTTTAATACCATGTTCGCTATCGCGCCTAATTACGAATTGTTGCTGGTGGCCAGGCTATTTTCCGGTTTGCCGCACGGAGCTTTTTTCGGTATTGGTGCCGTGGTAGCCAGTCGCCTGGCCGATCCGGGCCGCGAGGCAAGATCAGTGTCCGTGATGTTTGCCGGGCTTACGATCGCTAATATTGCAGCGGTGCCAATTGGTACAGCCATCGGCCATCACCTGAGCTGGAGAATTTCTTTCGCCATCGTTGGTTTGCTGGCACTCGCCGCAGCGGGCAGCATCAAACGCTGGATGCCCGAATTAAAAGCTACTTCCAGTGGCAGCTTCATGGAGAACGTAAAAGCCTTTGGCAAACCCGAACCCTGGATCATTATAGGTATTTCTGCTATTGGCACCGGTGGTCTTTTCGCCTGGATCAGCTACATCGCACCACTGATGACAGAAGTTGGAAGATTCAGTGCCGATTTTGTACCCGTCATAATGATCATTGCCGGTGTAGGCATGGCCGTTGGTAACTTCCTTGGAGGGCGGCTGGCCGACAGATTTTCGCCGTTGCTTACTACAGCTATGCTGCTGGTGGCCATGATCGGTGCGCTTATCATTGTTTCCTACGTTACACAGTTTCAGGCTGCGGCTATCATAATGACTTTCATTACCGGCGCACTGGCTTTTGCTGTAATTGCTCCCATGCAAATGCTGATGATCAATGCGGCCAAAGGCTCAGAAATGCTGGCTTCGGCGTCACTGCAGGCCAGTGCCAATATGGGGAACGCGCTGGGCGCTTACCTCGGCGGTTTGCCAATTGCTGCCGGGTATGGTTATACTTCGCCGGAATATGTGGGTGCCGGACTGGCCTTTGTGGGGGTACTGTTCTGTGTTATTCTTGCCTGGCGGGCCAATTCGCAAAAGAAAATGCAACCTTATTCAGCTTAGCTAATAATAACATTATGCAAGGGGCGGTGTCATATATACACCGCCCTTTTCGTTTTATGTACGATCTTTACTGCCGGAATAAAAATACAGTACACCATGTCGCAGTTATTCTCAGCACTTACTATAAAATCCATCACCTTCAAAAATCGTATAACCGTGTCGCCCATGTGCGAATACTCGTCCGTAGACGGTTTCGCCAATCACTGGCATATGGTACACCTGGGTAGTCGCGCCGTTGGCGGGGCTGCGCTTATTCTGACGGAAGCGGCCGCTGTATCGCCCGAGGGACGTATTTCGCCAGACGATCTGGGGATATGGAAAGACGAACACATAGAGAAGCTTGCGGAGATCAATACTTTCCTGGAAGAGCAGGGCGCAGTGGCAGGTGTGCAACTGGCACATGCCGGCCGTAAAGCCAGCGTGGCCTCCGCCTGGAAAGGTGGAAAAGTGGTGTCGCCCATAGATGGTGGCTGGTTGCCCGTAGCGCCATCGGCTATTCCTTTTAACGAGGCCGATATACCACCGCTCGCACTGGATGTTAACGGTATCAATAAAGTAATAAGTGACTTTAAACTTGCTGCCAAACGGGCTTTAAAGGTGGGTTTTAAGGTGATAGAATTACACGCCGCGCATGGTTATTTGCTGCACCAGTTTTTATCGCCCTTAAGTAATCAGCGAACCGATGAATATGGTGGCAGCTTCGAAAATCGTATGCGCCTGTTGCTGGAAGTAATAAAGGCTGTACAAACTGAATGGCCATCTACCCTTCCCCTGTTCGTTCGCATTTCCGCCACCGATTGGGCCGATGGTGGATGGGATGTTGATCAGTCGGTGATGCTGTGTAAAATCTTAAAAACAAAAGGTGTCGACCTGGTAGATGTATCCAGCGGTGGAATGGTGCCCGGCGTGAAAATACCTGTAGGCCCGTTGTACCAGGCGCCTTTCGCCGCGCGTGTGAAGCAGGAGGCCAATATTGCCACTGGCGCCGTTGGACTTATCACTACCGCGCAACAGGCGGAGGAGTTAGTAGCCAATAGTTCAGCAGATCTTATTTTCATCGCCAGGGAATTATTGCGCGACCCTTATTTTGCGCTTAGAGCGGCGCATGAGTTGGGGGCGGATGTTAAATGGCCGGTGCAGTATGAGAGGGCGAAGCGGCGGTAGTGGGCTGCTGATCAGCGTTTGGATGGGTAAATTTCGAAGAGGCTGTATCAAAGTATCGAGCAGCGGTTTTATTAAGGTGCTTTGTGAATTACCGATACCGCTCCGCCGCCTTCACCAGCCGCTTCTCAATCCTTTTAGCGAGTAATACGGGCGACAGCACTTTCATACATTCTCCAAACCCCAGTATTTCCCGCTCCAATTCGAAGTTCACCACCACCGTTATCTGGATCAGCAAACATGTGGCATCTTCCTTTAAAACTATTTGAGAGGTGTGCAATGGTTTGGTTTTTACGTAGGGCGCATGGTCGCCTGTTATCTCCAGTACCACCTTTTGCGCCTTGTCCTTTATTGTTTTGGTGACGCCCAATACATCGTCGAAATAGGTTTCGATGTCTACACCCGGAAGTACTTCATATTTTTCTTTGGGCAGTTCCTGGAAGCTGATAATACGGTCGAGGGCCAGTGTTTGTAAGTCGTCGCGCTGTTTGGGACGCACGATCAGGAACCAGCGGTTTCGGTATTCCTTTAACAAATAAGGATGGAATATTTGATGGCTGGCCTGTTTTGCCCTGAATGATTTGTACTCGATCAGTAGTACCTGCCTGTTCAGGATGTGCTGGTACAGTGGGGCAATGTGTTCCAGGCCTTTTAAAAGGCGGTTGTTCTCAAACTGTATAAAGCTGGTGTGGTGGGTCGATTTATGAAGATTGTTTTCCAGCCGCGCGATCATCTCGCTCATTTCTTCAAAATAGCTGAAACCGTTGAATTGCTTTAAAACGCCTACGATCTCCTTCATCTTATCTACATCTACTTCATTGATGGGCGCATTGGTAATACTATAGTTTTCGTTGTCATAGGTGTAAAATTTTTTATCCTTAACGATGATGGGTGCGTTGTAGCCAAGTTTGTCGCTGCGCATCAGTTGTATGTCCGCCTGTATCGTCCGGCGGCTCACACCGGATGTTATGCCCTCGTACTCGTACAGCACTTCCGCCACTTTCTCCATGATTTGTTCCAGCGTCCATTTACGGTGACGCTTGCGCAGGCACTCATCAATCGTTTTATAGCGTATAAGCGCGAGTTTGTTTACAGACATATGGCCGTTTTAGTTAGATAAAGGTACATATCCGAATTTAACTGCGCAATATAGCTGCGTAGTTATGAAAGAATGTGGGTGGATTTTTCTCTCAACACAGTGATGTTCAATCTATATAAAACTTTTTTTAAATTTTTTCAAACTGCGCAGATGGGTTGCGCTGATGTGCCCGCATATTTGTGATGTCAAACGGCGGTCAGGAATTAGTTACTTCTATATCACCATTTACGGACTTACTTGTTCAATTACCGCAGTTTGCAAATGAAGGCAGTAGCTCAATTGGTTAGAGCACGGAATTAAGTTTTAGCATTATCCTTCCGGGTCAATTAAAACTTACTTCTCATAGGGATTCCGGGGTTGCTGGTTCAAATCCAGCCTGCCTTCCTTCAAAAAATATTTACGGTCAAGTATCGCTTACTTCAAATCATTAAGGAAAAAGCAATGCAATTACCGCAATTTTTAAGATCAGTTATCATGAAACAATTATTACAGGTTAGTCTTCGCCAGCAGGCCATCTATGTGCCCAATGCGGCCATCAAAACAAACCCACATACACTTACCCCTGTTACCGCCTGCCTGGTGGCCAACATCGCGAAGCTCGGCTTCGGCGTGTCGGAAGCCCTGTTGTATGCGCTTGAATATACCAGCACCGCATTTCATGAAGAACTGCTGGAGTTATTAAAAGAAGTTACCGGCACCAATAAAAACTGGACGCCGTTGGTAAAAGGTTGGAATAACCCAACACACGAAACGTTGGGAGATCACCTCGTTACCTGGTTTGTGAACGCGTTCCGTACTTCGGATAAGGCGCCTGGTGTTGAATTGCCTTGCGGGCATTTAATTCCTGAAGGTACTTTTCCACTGGAGCGATATAACGGCTGCCCGTTTTGCGGAACACCGTTCATAGCCGGGGATATAGAAAACTACGGACAAAACAGTAAGGTCAAAGTGCTGGAACTTTGGACGGATAAAGAGCTGGACTCCATGCTGAATGCCTTACTGGCTTCCCGTACCGCTCTTGATGCGACACAGCGTGAAAACCTGCAGGTACTGTTGCAGTACCTGCCAGCGCCAACCGGAAGCATTGCAATGAAGGAAACGCTGATGCTGGTTATCGATATGTATATCGCCGAAGGAAGCGACGATAAGGCGCAGGCGTTATTTAATTCTCCTGCAGATATCATGCGTTACCTGTGGTATAAGCATACCGGTAATCTGCAGTTGGTGCAACCCAAAGTGATAGTGGAGCGTACCGCAAAAAACAACGGTCATTTACATAAGCCATTGGATAAAAGAAAGGTTGCTGCACAGGAGGCTAAGGAAAAGCTGAAACTGAAATACAATCGTACCGAATGCCTGCGTGTAGCCAAATGGTTGAACGGCCTGGATATGGATACTGAAAAGATGTGTGAGATCATGCACCCTAAAAGGGCGATGTGGACACGCTTCATCCGTGCCCTGCGTTTAATTGAATACGGTAAACGTAAAGATTTCGAACGACTTGGTGCTTTGATGGAGATGTTCTGTAAAGAAAAGTACGACGTGTGGCAGGGATGGGTAAACCATTTCAGGGTAGGATTGGATGCGGATAACGCGTTCGAGCTGTTGAAACAGCGCCCGGGTATGTTTGCGCGTTCCCTGTTTTCTAACATGTTGTGGTTTGGCGAAGGTGCTGCGGTGCCTGCCTTTGCGGAAGTAGCCGGTAAAGTGCCTGCGCGCCTGCTCATAACACTGGCCATGTATGCAGATAACTACTTCGATAAAGATGTACAACGTACCGTGAAGCCTTTGGGAGGTGTAAGTAAAGCAATACCAGGCAACCAACTGTTATCTATTTACACGGACGAGCAACTGACCGCCATGAAAACGGCCGTAACCGAAATGTGTATGAAGGAAATGGGCCGCCGTTTTGCATCCGCTACTAATGAAGCGCGTACCATTTTTATAGATCCGCTGCTGTTCAAAATGCCATTGGCTATCGGTGACCGTGCCGAAACGGTGCAGGATTTACCGTCTGCCCTGATGGGAGCGCGTTTCCCTGTGGAGGGTGATGCTGTTCGGTTGTTTATGCAATGGGGTACAGGGTTGCCCGCACAGCACCTGGATATGGACCTGAGCGCCGTTATCGTATATGCAGATAAAAAAGACGTATGCTCTTATTCTAACCTGGTAACCACAGGGTGTAAGCATAGCGGCGATATTCGTCAGGTCCCGGATAAGATAGGTACGGCGGAGTACATAGAGTTGGAACTGAACACGCTGGTAAAAGCAGATGCGCGATACGTCGTGTTTACCTGCAATGCTTTCAGCAATGGTGCCATCACGCCTCAGCTCGCAGTAGGATGGATGAACAGCAAGTACCCGATGAAGATATCTGCAACTACAGGTGTGGCGTACGATCCGGCTTGTGTACAGCACCAGGTACGTATAACGGGCGGACTTACGAAAGGATTGGTATTCGGCGTACTGGACGTGAAACAGCGCGAAGTGATTTGGCTGGAGATGCCTTTCAGCGGACAATTGGGAGGAGATTTCAATATGAAGGCAGTGAATGGAATGTTAGCCCGGCTGGATGGAAAGATGAGTATTGGTGCATTGTTATCGGTGAAAGCCGAGGCGCAGCAACTCGTAGTTGTTAACGACGAAGCTGCGGCTGATGAAGTGTACAACCAGGTGTGGGCCCGCGACGCAGCTGCCGTTACTCAACTGTTGATCGACTAAGGTTAATGGCGCGTCTGTACCAGCTTCATCACCTGCTTTGCCTTTACAAACACAATGGGGTCGGCTCAAATAAAAATAGCCTCTGAGAATTGCTTAACCAGGCACCCGACTCCGTCAGGGATACGAAAAAAAGGGGGCTGTATCGGACTTACGATACAGCCTCCCTTTTGCGTTTGCCTCAAATGTCGTTGGGTACAGTCCTTTTTCCGATAACTATTACAATTGGCAATTATATCGATTTAATAATAAGTTAAGGGCGACGTAAGTGATGTAAGGAAATAGGGCAGCCACCACCGCAGCCGTGGTTGTTATGCTATCGTTACTACAATCTTCCCTTTCGTTCTTCCCGTTTCTACCTGTAAATGCGCCTGCGCAATTTCACTAAAATCAAATGTTTGCGACACTGTTGATTTCAGGATGCCCTTTTCCAGCCAGTCCGCAATCGCACGCATGTCTTTCCCACTGCTGTACACCATGGTATGGTAGCCTTTAACATTTTTAGCTGCTGCTTTCCCGGTCACTTCTTCCGAAAGGCCTGTAGGTATAGAGTTAATGGCGCCACCGGGTTTAATTACTTCCAGAGAACGATCAATCGATTCGCCGCCAAGCGTATCTAAAACAAAGTCGAGGTTGGATAATATTTGGGTAAAATCCTGTGTATGATAATCAATGTTCGCATCGGCGCCCAGCGAAAGTACAAAGTTGGTATTAGCTGCAGATGCAGTGCCTGTAACATGTGCCCCCAGGTGTTTGGCAATTTGCACTGCATAGTGTCCAACACCGCCTGCCGCTGCGTGTATCAGTACTTTGTTGCCGGGTTTAATGTCTGCATGTTCAATGAGTGCCTGGTAGGCCGTTAGGGCTGCAAGGGTAGCTGCCGCCGCTTCCTCGTGCGAAATGTTAGCTGGTTTTTTGGCGAGATGTGATGCCGGTGCCGCTACATATTCTGCATAGGCTTGCCCATGTCCGGGAAAGTTGATCATACCAAACACCTCGTCCCCTTCTTTAAAATCTTTAACCGAACTACCCACCGTATTCACTACCCCCGATACATCCCAGCCGATAATAAGCGGGTCGAGGGTTTTAAGTTTGCCGTAAACGCCTTTGCCTTTTCGTGTTTTTACATCCACAGGGTTGATGCTGATCGCCTTTACCTGTATCAGTACTTCATCATCTTTAATAACGGGTAATGGTAAACTGGCATACTCCAGGTTCTCTACTCCGCCAATACTTGTTAATTTTATCGCTTTCATATTAAAGCCGTTTTGTTTGATAACACAAAGTTGTACAGAAATAATTTATTTTACCTGTACATGTTTGCGTTATTTCGGTATTATACCGCCATTGGCTTATTTTATATCATTACCTGTTTAAAACTTTCTCGCACCATTTTTGACATCCATAATACCTATTTTTGTAAAAACCGATTTAAATAGATCATCATGGCTAACTTACCAAAGTTTATGATTGCGGACGATCCGATCAACGATCCGGATAACGAGTATATTTTCCACACAGAGGTGCCTCGTTTTTTCGCGAAACGTGTAGAGGAAGATGAAGATACCGCCTACATCGACATCGTATCGGAAATCGATAACGTAGAAGAATTTTTTAAGGGCAACCCCGAAGGAAAGGAAGAACTGATCGAACAGCTGGAAGAATGGTACTACAAGTACATGGACTGGCTGGAAGAAGATGAGGATGATGAGGAGGAAGATGATTAATCCCGCATCTTATTAAGTAAAAAGCGATGCCTGTTTTATATACATATAACAGCCATCGCTTTTCCTTTACAAGTTAACCCGGTCGCCGTGCGACTTCGGTGACGATACCACCAAAAAGTGAAGATCGGTATCGCTGTTATTAAATATCCGGTGTTTAGCACCCGGTTCCACCGCCAGGCTTTGTCCTGCAGTAAACACATATTTTACCCCGTTCACCTCCATTTCCGCGGCTCCCGATAGCACATAAAATAACTGCCTGCTTTTTTCGTGCATATGTAACTGCTCTGATGTGCCCGCCGGCATCCGTTCCTGTATTACACTTAAATCGTTGTGCTTCAACAGGTGCCATCCATCGCAATCGCTTCCCCAGGTATAATGTTCGGCATTTTCTGTACTCTTTATCATAATAATAAAGCTACAATTTGAGTGTGAATAAAGGATGAATAAATATTTATTACTATATATTGTAAAATTCTATATATTTGGAGTCTAATACCTATGAAAACCGTGAAAAGAACCCTGATCGTTTGCATGCTGCTTTGCGTGCGGTTTACCACGTTTGCACAGTTCACAACCATTGCAGAAGGCGCCGACTTTAAGGAGCCGGAGCAGGGATTTGCCCGTATCCTCCAGTTCAGGAACGGCCATACCATGTACCTGCAGTTTTCTATGGAGGGTGGTATTGATATTCAATTATATGATGCGGGTCACAAACTTCTGTTACAGCAGGCGGTAACGGCTTCGTACGGCAAACTCGAACGTGGCAGCATTGATGCGGTTTTCGAAACGGATGGTAACGCCACATTACTGGTCAGTGAACTGGAGGAAAAGGCACCTGTGTTACATCGCCTGGTAATTAATGGCACCTCCGCCAAACTGGAACGCGACGAAAAGCTGCTGTCGCTTACTAAACTCAACCCCACACAACTCCGTAATAGTTTAATGACTAATACCGGCCGGCTCGACTTCTTCATCAAAAACGATCCGCTTACAGGCGATTACGCCATCGTAAAAATAGATCCTAATGCACCCGAAAAGGCGCAGCAAATGGAAGTAATGTACTTCAGTGCTGCCCACCAGGAATTGAGCCGTGCTTTCTTTAATACTGCCGGCGGTCCGTACCGCGACTTCGGTTATTGGGACATGGCCGTAAATGGTAGCGAGAAGGTAGTTCTGCTGGGTCGTGCTTCGCAGGAAGGGCAGGAAAACCGGGAGCTGGTAATGGCTACTTTACAAAAAGGTAATCCTCCGCTGGTGGTTCGCCCGCTTAAATTTCCGGTGAACCTGGAAGCCGAAGGCGTCATTATGAAATACAACCCTGTTACCGCTCAATATATTATTGTGGCAGCCGGTGCGCGTAAAAAGGAACGCTTTACTTACCTGGGAATGGCAGGGGCAAACACGCAGGCTACAGATAGCGCGCGCATGGTATTCCCCGAAAAAGCGAGCGAAAAAAGTGTAGAGGTGTTCGGTAAAAAACGTGTGTACGAAGGCGTACCACAGGATCTTTTTATTAATAAAGACGGATCTTTCTCCATTGTTTGGGAAGAGTTGGAAGACATGAGTATCCAGCGTCAGAATGGAATGATGAAAGCCAATACGAATGCCGGAAATATAGCTGTAGTGATGTTCGACAAAGCTGGAAGCGAAACCGGTAACTACTTCATTCCTAAAAAACACTATCTGCCGGGAGTAAGAATGCGTGAATTTCACCATGCGAGCCGCGAAAGCGCCGCACAGATGATTACTTCTGCAGACACTTATAAAACCTTTGCTTACATCGATGGTGGCAGCAAACAATATATCCTGTTAAATGATTCGCATGAAAATACGGAGAAGGTAAAAACAGGAAAGCTCAGTGTGATAAGCGATATACAGCAATGTGACGCGTTTTATTATCCACTGGCCGGCGAAGTAATGCCTGCCCGTAATGTTGTGCTGGACGCGCCTGGAAAGAATAATGTGTATGTAAACAACGTGGCGATGTTTTCAATTTCTGCCTATGATGCAGATCGCAACATTTATGTAACAGTTAAAATAGATGACAGCAATCGTCGCGTTGCACGCCTCGTTTGGATGACGCCCCAGTAAGAGATTTATAATGGTTGATAAAGTATGCACGGGCCTGGTTTAAACCGGGCCTTACTTTTTTTAACTTACCAGCCCCTTCCATGAATCCAACTACATTAAGTATTGATTATCATCAATCCCACGGCTTTTATACTTATTTAAGTAGCGTGCCGTTAACGCAGATTGACCTAAACTTGCACTCGTACACCACCAAATCGTATGAAGCAGCCCTTTTTAATTACAACATTATTGTTGCTCTTTTCCATTTGCGCTCATGCGCAGTTCTCCGACTCCCTGCAAATCAGGGTTGGTACTAATGGTACTGTTGCTACAAAAGACTATCAGCCACTATGGATGGGCGCCAAACGTTTTGGTACTATTACCGACCAGAAGGCCGATGCGTCCACTTTTATTCGTTTAACGAATAAGCACGAGTTACAGCACGACTTTTATATCAATTATGGCGTTAGCCTTTATAATAATAATCACTTTCGCGATGTGTTGCTGGAAGAGGGATACGTGAAAGCGGGATGGCGTAAGTTGGAATTTCGTGCGGGCAGGTACGAGGAAATAATTGGAGAGATGGATAAAGACTTGTCCAGCGGCTCGCTGGGTGTGAGCGGAAATGCCTTGCCTATACCCAAGTTAAGCCTGGCTATAGCCGACTACATTGAGGTGCCTTACACGAAAGGTTTTGTTCAGTTTAAAGGCCAGTTCAGCCATGGCTGGATGGGGCGCGATCAGTACATTAGAAGTGCTTACCTGCACGAGAAAAACTTGTATGTACGTTTGGGAAAGAAGCGCCTGAAGTTCTGGGGCGGTTTACAACATTACGCTGTTTGGGGTGGTAATCGGCCCGATTTGCCAAAGATCAGGAGCAGTTTTGGCGATTACCTCAACGTAGTGGTTATTAAGCAGGGCGACGATGGAACGGTGAATAGCGATAGTATTCTGCCAAACCGCCCTGGCGATCATCGCGGAGTGCTGGAAGGTGGTATAGATTGGGAAGATGAACGCATGCTGGTGCGACTCTATAACCAGGTGCCTTTTGAAACCGGCCAGGGTATCGACATCCGCAATATCGATCGACTGATAGGTTTGATGTACGTCAATAAGAATGAAGGAAGTTTTTTGAAAAAGCTCACCGCCGAATTTATCTACACTAAACAGATGAACGACTTTTATCCGCTGAATGTGCGGGAGAGCTATTATAATAATGGTATATACCTCACCGGTTGGGAGTATCAAAGCCGGATTATTGGTACGCCGCTGTTTATTAACCGCACGAGAGGCAGTCACTACTTCGACAATATAAAACCGTTTAACTGGAACGATCACAAAGACGATATTAACGGCGTGGGGTGGAACATCATTAATAACAGGGTGATGGGTTTCCACCTGGCGGGTGGTTATAGCTTTGGTGAAAGTGTTGCTGCAAAAACAATGTTTACGTATACGAAGAACTATGGAACGTATAATGGTCCGCTGCCATCAATGAGTCAGTTCTACACCTTACAGGAGGTGACGTATAAAATGCCGGTGCCGGGCCTGTCGCTTAATGCGGCAGCAGCCTTCGACTTTGGGGACATTACAGATAACGTGGGATTTATGTTGGGGGTGCAGTGGTTAATTAATGCCGGGCGTTAAGTACGCGTTTGATAGTGGCATGCAGATTCTTGAACATGAATGGTTTGGTAACATAGCCGGCTGCGCCTTTGCTCATGGCCAGGCTTACATCATCCATTTCGTGATGGGCGCTGAGCATAATAACAGGGATGTCGCGCATTTCTTCATGCTCCGAAAACATTTCCAGCAACTCATAACCGTTTACTTCAGGCATGTAAATATCGCTTATCACAAGGTCGGGCCGCTGTTGCCGGGCAATGTTGGCGCCTTCTTCCCCGTTGTTGGCAGTGAGTACATCGTATTCGTGCAACTCCAGCAGGCTTTTCATGTTCTCGGAAATACCGAGGTTGTCTTCAATCAGTAAAATGGTGTGTGTCATTTCGGTGGCCTTTAGTGTTAATGTCTGTATTTGAATCCAAGTGTAAAAGTGGTGCCTTTATCCTTTTCACTGTCTACGCTAATGGTACCGTTATTACATTCAACGAACGTTTTAACAATTACCAGTCCCAGCCCGGTGCCTTCGATATTGTCGGCATTGCTGGCGCGGTAAAAAGAAGAAAAGAGGTTGGGTAAATCCTTTGCAGGAATACCAATACCTGTATCGCACACTTTTACAACCAGTTTCTTTTCCTGGTAGTTCAGTTTTATGGAGGGGTCTCCTTTTGTGGAAAATTTAAAGGCGTTGCTGATGAGGTTAGTAAGAATCTTAGACAGCTGGTTTTTATCTACGTAAATATCTCTCGGGGTGCCGGTACTTTTCACCTGTAGGGTGCGACCGTCTTTTCGTTCCGAAAAATATTGTTCGCGTAAGTAATTTACAACTTCTTCCGCATTAACTTCACTTTTTATTACAGCATAGTTGTCGGACACGATCTTGCTTAGCGTCAAAATCTCGTCCAGCATATTGGTCAGGTTAAAAAGTTCGGTGGAAATTTTAGTGATGTTATGCTGGTAAAAAGCATTCATCAGTTCATCCATTTTGAGCTTAGTTTCCAGCAGGTCCACCGACGAAGAAATGGCTGTAAGCGGTGTACGAAACTCGTGAGAAGTCATCGAAATAAAGTTTGCCTTCATTTCCTGCACCGCCTTTTCCTGCTTCAGCAGGTTCAGCTTTTCTTTAAGTGTCTGTTGTTTTTCTATCTCTCTTCCTATCGCCAACACCACTTCCTGATCGTTGATTTTCAATGTGCTAAGTCTGAAATCCAGTTTGATTTTCCGTCCATTTCTGGCGCCGTTAATAATAATGGACTCGGTAAAAGAAAAGATCGTGCCATCATACAGCGTTTGTAACGACTGGCCGGCAAGTTTTTCTGTTTCATCATTCCCAAACACCATTCGTGCAGGCTTGTTGGCCTTCAAAATAATCTGTGCCTGAGGGTCGATTAGCAGTACGGGTTCTTTGATGCCGTTAAGGAGGGCATTCACCTTGATATGGTTATCTGACTTCATTCTCGAAAAAGGTTTTCAAACAGGGATACTTAAGACATGGTTCCGGATAGTTGTGCCCTGAAACTCGCAGTGCATGGTTTTTCTTTCGTGAAGTTAAACATTGCATCCGGGAAATTAAAACAGAATTGTTGGGGTATTTATTGCACGGACGAAACATATAATATTTTATATTATTCATTTTTTGATTTGATAATAGGTTGATAAAAAGACCAGTCATGTTAACTATATATTAATTGTTCATCAACGATTGGAGTTATAAAGTATATAGACCGCAAAAATTGGACTTATTTTTGTTGAAGGACTAAATCAGTAAACCATTTTTTTAGAGAAAACTCAATTGGTGTTAACCGTTATATGATCAACATTGGCATTATAGAAGATAATCATTTTCAGTTGAATAACTACAAGGAGTTTCTTGAAGACTTCCAGGAATGCCGTGTAGTTTTTTCCTGCAGATCGATTGAAGAATTCCGGGAACTTCCGTATAAGGACCCTGAAGTGAAAGTGATTTTGCTTGACATATCGCTGCCTGGCGAATCGGGCATCGAGGGCATGGAAGATCTCAAGAAAGCCTTTCCGGATGCGAAGATCGTAGTGCTGAGCGGTCATGATGATAAAGAGTATGTAATCGAATCTATAATGAAAGGGGCCAGCGGTTATATTATTAAAACCAGCCGGCTGATGGAGATCTATCACTCTATACTCGATACGGTAAACCAGGGTGGTACGCTTTCTCCCAAAGCGGCACATTTACTCATCAATCATATAAATAAAGATCCGCTTGAAAGTGTGAGGGACAGATTGACGAAACGTGAGTACGAATTACTCACTTTGTTGAAAGAAGGCTACTCATATAAGGAGATGGCCGACAAGCTTTTTGTGACGGTGTTTACTATTAATCAACATTTGAAGAAGGTTTACCAGAAATTGAACGTGGCTTCCAAGTCGGAACTCATATCCCGTATCTGGTCTAACAACCTCTTTACATCGGCCGTGGTATTGCTTTTGCCTGTTCAGTTGCTAATGTGTATGGCATTGGTATAAAGTACGTTGGATAGGCGTACTACTATAATTAGTAGTGCCCCGCACCCGATAACTTGTTTTTGTACTGTAGTAAGTAATATTTGCGATTGACACTTTGAACTAATATTGTAAACGTGAGAATAGTCATCGTGAAAGCGATTAAACACCATTAAAATGCTCTCGACAAAGGAATTAAACCTCAAGCACGGAATTACGATCTTATTGACGCTATTGATTTTTTCATCCTGTGTAAGCACTAAAAATGCAGTTTATTTTAACAACCTGAATGACACTTCGCTTAATGCCGCCTTTGCCAATTATGAGCCGGTGGTACAAAAGAACGACATCCTTCAGATTAACGTGAACAGCGCAAACCCGGAAGAAACTATCATATACAACGTGCCTAATTCTGCAGGCGCCACAGGCACACCTGCTGCAGGCATCGCATCATCGGCACCCGCTGCGGGGTTTTTGGTAGACCAGCAGGGAAATATACAATACCCGATGCTGGGAGAGATAAAGGCAGAGGGATTAACGAAGAAGCAACTAACCGAAAAATTAAAGAATGAACTAACAGATAAAAAGCTTTTGGTAGATCCTGTTGTAAGTATCCGTTTTGTTAACTACAGAGTAACCTTGTTGGGCGAAGTAGCCAAGCCCACAGTAGTGAATGTAACGAATGAAAAGATTACTATCCTGGAGGCCATTGGTATGGCCGGCGATATTACGATATACGGTAAAAAAGATAACATACTGGTAATTCGTGAAACCGGAGGGAAGCAAGTAGTGAAGCGTCTTAATCTTAATGATGCAAGTATTTTTACTTCCCCCTATTATTATCTCCAGTCAAATGATATAGTATATGTAGAACCCAATAAATCGAAAGTAGCGAGCGCGGAAAGAAGCAGGCAGATTTTGCCGATCGTGATGAGCGGATTATCGCTACTGGTGATTGTTATAGACAGGCTGTTATAAACAGTTTGGCAGAGAAAATAGCCCTGGATAAATGATGTGAAACCATATTAGAGAAACCATATATTAATGGATCGGACGACCCATGCAAAAAGTTAACGCACATAATAAGCAATCGCAACCCGATGAGAAGGTTGACCTGGTAGCGCTCATACGCTACCGTTACCTGGCTTACTGGCCGTTGTTTCTGATAGTTGCCGCGCTGTCGGTAGGCGCCGCACTGTTGTACCTGAGGTATGCCACCCCGGTATACAGGATATCATCAACCCTGCTCGTGAAAGACGAACAGAAGGACTTGGGCGAATCCAATATTCTCGCAGAAATGGACTTGTTCGGCTCGAAGAAGAATATTGAAAACGAGATACAGATACTGACTTCCCGCACACTTGCCCGCGAAGTGATCCGCAACCTCAACCTGTTTGCAGATGTTTACGAAGAAGGGCAGATACGTAATATTCCGGCCTACGACTATAGTCCTGTAAAACTACAGTTCCTGGAGCCGGAAAGGATTATGTCGGCTGTGCCGGAGAAAGTGCCTTTACAGTTGCTCGCATCTCAGGGTAAAGTGATACTCAATAATAAAGCATACCCGCTTAACGATACGGTAAGTACTCCCTGGGGCAAAATGAAAATAACTGCCCTGCCTGGTGTAAAGGATGATAAAATTTATCATGTGCGTATCGTAAATGAAAGGCAAATGACGCAGGAGTTTATGTCGCGCCTGAAGGTTACGCCCATCTCTAAAATGGCTACTGTAATTAACCTGGAGTATACAGATATAGTGCCCAACAGAGGTCAGGATGTACTGAACGAGCTGATGAAGGTATACACTGCCGCCTCTATTAAAGATAAGAACAAGCTGGCCGCCAGCACCATGGAGTTCCTGAACAAACGCCTGGAGATAGTAACCAAAGAACTGAGCACTGTTGAAGGTAAAGTAGAGCAGTTTAAAACGGCTTCAGGCATAGTAGATATCAGCGAGCAAAGTAAACTGTTCCTGGAAAGTGTGCAGGAAAACGACCGCCAGTTAAGCGAATCGTCTATGCAGCTTTCCGTGCTGGATGCCATTGAACGGCATGTTAGCGGTAAAACGGGTGGTCAAAGCATTGTACCGGCTACGCTGGGAATTTCGGACCCGGTGATGATGGAACTGCTGAGCAAATTGTACCAGACGGAAATGGAGATTGAAGCGCTGAGGAAAACCACCGGTGAAAACAGCCCCAGGTTACAGGCGCTGAACCGCCAGGT
Organism: uncultured Chitinophaga sp.; assembly: GCF_902168175.1. Classification (GTDB taxonomy): domain Bacteria; phylum Bacteroidota; class Bacteroidia; order Chitinophagales; family Chitinophagaceae; genus Chitinophaga. The sequence goes on from NZ_CABHOU010000095.1 coordinate 309,521, forward strand.
AGAGAAACTAACGCCAAGCATATTAGAAAACATACACAGCTTAAGAGAAAACTTTAACGCCGGCCGTCAGAAGCTGGTATCGGATAACGGTCGCTTTATGAGCATGCTTCGCTCTGTGCCTGCCAAGGAAAGAGCATTGGTGGAAGTGGGGCGTGAGAAGGAAATTAAAGCCGCGATCTACACATTCCTGCTGCAGAAGCGTGAAGAAACGGCGCTGGCTTATTCTGCAGCGGTATCTGATAACCGTATTGTAGACGCAGCCGAGCCGGAGTCCGGGCCTTTTAGTCCACGCCGCTCAATGGTGATTGTGATGGCCCTGGCAGGAGGTATTGTGCTGGTGATCGCCTTTATCACGTTAAAAGATATGATGAACCGCGAACTGACTTCGCGTTCGGATATAGAAAAAGTTACATCAGCGCCTATTGTAGCCGAGATACTCTACGACGACAGCAATGATGCCGTGGTAATTGCGGATGGGCGAAGAAGCCTGGTAGCCGAGCAGTTCCGTACACTACGTACCTCGCTCTCCTACATTGGCCTTAACGGTGATAATAAAACCTTACTCGTTACGTCATCAATTTCCGGTGAAGGTAAAAGCTTCATATCAGTGAACCTGGCGGTAAGCCTTTCGCTGATCCGTAAAAAAGTGGTGCTGCTTGAGTTTGATTTACGCAAACCAATGATCAGCAAAATGATGAAGGTATCACGCGAGCCGGGTATTACAAACTACCTGGTAGGCCGTACAAATATATCTGACATGCTGAGGCAGGTAGAAGGTAACGAATACCTTTATATTCTTCCTGCTGGTGTAATACCTCCTAATCCTACCGAACTTATTTTGAACGGTAGACTGGAAGAGATGCTGCGCCACCTGAAAACAATGTTCGATTATGTAATTATCGATACTGCGCCCGTAGGTCTTGTATCGGACGCCCGCCTGCTGGCGCCGTTTGCCGATGCAACACTTTACGTAACGCGCCACCAGGTTACACCACGACTGTACCTGAAAAAAATAGACGATCTGTATAGAAGTAAAGAATTGGGTAAACTTAACATCGTATTCAACGGTGTAAAGGTTAACAGCGTACAAGGTCACTCCTACGGATATGGCTACGGTTATACTGAAGAAGTGCGGAAGAAAAAGAACGGTAAGCCGAAGAGCTTTATCAAAGGTATTTTCAATTTATAAATAGAAAACGACTGGCTTTTATTGTTCGGTAACATGGTGTACATGGGACTGAAGAGGCGAAGCCATGCCAGTAGATAAGACACAAAAGTTATTGAAAACCTGCACTTTCTAAGTGCCTCCCGCCTTTTAAACTCCACGTTGTGAAAACCCCGGATTTGATAACCATAAAAAAGAACCTTATGCATCACGAACCGCTTGCATGGTATGCAGTTTATACCAAATCGAGATGTGAGAAAAAAGTGGCTGGTTTATTGGCCCGTAAGAACATTGAAAGCTATTGCCCGCTTAACGAGGTTGAAAGTCAGTGGAGCGATAGAAAAAAGATTGTCCAGGAACCTCTTTTCAAATCGTATGTTTTTGTGCGTATTTCTGAGCGCCAGATGCAGGCGGTACGCCAAACCGAAGGCATCGTGAATTTCGTGTACTGGCTAGGAAAGCCCGCCACGATCACAGACTACGAGGTGGATATGATCAAACGTTTCATGGACGAGTTTAAAACGGTGGAACTTGAACAATTCCCCATTCGCCGCAACGATGTTACCGACGTGCCCGCACTACGGCAGCGCAGGCTGGTGGAAGTAAGCAAACGCAGGGTTAAAGCTACCCTGCATAGCATGGGATTCCATTTGATTGCCACTTTGCCAACAGGAGAACTGGCTATTTCAGAAACACAAATGGATGTGGTAGAAAACCTCTTTTCAAATTCCTAATAGATAATATACATGAAACTAACCGATAAGATTTATGTGGCAGGCCACCGTGGCATGGTGGGAGGCGCTATTTGCAGAAGACTGGACGCACTGGGCTATAATAATATTGTTACCCGCAGTTCGGCAGAGCTGGACCTTCGTAACCAGGCAGATGTAAATGCCTTTTTTGAAACGGAGAAGCCTGCATACGTGTTCCTGGCCGCAGCCAAAGTGGGCGGCATACACGCAAACAACACCTACCGGGCTGACTTTATTTACGATAACATTATCATGGAGGCCAACATCATTTATGCCGCCTATAAATCTGGCGTAACAAAACTGATGTTCCTGGGCAGCTCCTGTATTTATCCCCGCCTGGCCCCGCAGCCGTTGCAGGAAACAAGCCTGCTTACCGGTCCGCTGGAGGAAACTAATGAACCGTACGCCATCGCGAAAATTGCCGGCATCAAAATGTGCGAAGCATTCCGCGATCAGTACGGTTGCAACTTTATCAGTGTAATGCCTACCAACCTGTACGGCATCGGTGACAACTATCATCCGGAAAACTCACACGTGCTGCCTGCGCTCATCCGCAAGTTTCACGAAGCGAAGGCGGAAGATAAACCTACGGTTACTGTATGGGGCTCCGGCACACCTAAACGTGAGTTCCTGTATGCCGACGATCTGGCGGATGCCTGCGTATTCCTGATGTTGCATTATGATGAAAGGGAACTGGTGAACATTGGCACGGGTGAAGACCTGAGCATCAGGGAACTTGCTGAGCTGGTAAAAGATGTTACACACTACGAAGGCGAAATCGTTTTTGATTCATCCAAACCCGATGGTACGCCACGTAAACTCATGGATGTAGCCAAACTGCATGGTCTGGGCTGGAAACACAGCGTTGATCTGAGAAAGGGCGTTGGACTGGCTTATGCCCACTTCCTGAAAAAAGCGCATTTCCCGCTGGCTACTTACTAAAACATTGATCCAAACTAACAAAACATAAAATAGATACACCCATGAAAGTTGCTTTAATTACCGGTGTGAACGGACAAGATGGCGCTTACCTCGCAGAACTTCTACTTGAAAAAGGTTATATGGTGCATGGCGTAAAACGTCGTGCTTCCCTGATTAATACAGAAAGAATTGACCACCTCTACCAGGACCCTCACGATGAAAATGTAAGGTTCAAGTTGCACTACGGCGATATGACTGATAGTACTAACCTGATCCGTATCATACAGGAAACTCAGCCGGACGAGATATATAACCTCGCCGCTATGAGCCACGTACACGTAAGTTTTGACACACCTGAATATACAGCCAATGCCGATGGTATTGGTACCCTGCGTTTACTCGAAGCTCTGCGCATCCTGAAACTGGAAAAGAAAACGCGCATTTACCAGGCAAGTACTTCTGAACTGTATGGCCTGGTACAGGAAGTGCCACAGCGCGAAGCAACGCCGTTTTATCCACGTAGTCCCTATGCAGTAGCTAAACTGTATGCCTACTGGATTACCGTTAACTACCGCGAAGCTTATGGCATGTTTGCCTGCAACGGCATCCTGTTCAATCACGAAAGTCCGCTGCGTGGCGAAACGTTCGTAACCCGTAAAATTACCCGCGCTGCTGCTGCGATCGTACTGGGACTGCAGGATAAACTGTACCTCGGTAACCTGGATGCCCGCCGCGACTGGGGACATGCAAAGGATTATGTAGAAGCAATGTGGAAAATATTACAGCAGGATACACCGGAAGATTTCGTGATCGCAACGGGTATAACAACACCTGTACGCGATTTTGTGAGAATGGCTTTTAATGAAGTTGGTATTGAACTGGCTTTTGTTGGTGAGGGTGTAAACGAAACAGCCGTAGTAGCTGCCTGCCGTAACAAGGAATTCATTTTGCCTATCGGTAAAGAAGTGGTGGCCGTAGACCCTAAGTACTTCCGCCCTACTGAAGTGGAATTGCTGATCGGTGATCCTACAAAAGCAAAAACTAAACTCGACTGGGAACCTAAATACGACCTGCCTGCCCTGGTAAAAGAAATGATGGCGGCGGATGTGGAAGTATTCCGTAAAAAAGAAGTGGCCCAGTTTGAGCATTTAATAGGATAAGCCGATTTACGAACGACGATTTAAAGAATTAAAAGATAAACAGTGCAGGCAGCTAACAGGGTAGTTATCAATACCGGGACTTTATACGGAAAAATGCTGATCACAATTGTGATTTCGCTTTACTCGACCCGTTTGGTACTGAATGCGCTGGGTGCAAATGATTTCGGCCTCTTCAATCTTATCAGTGGCGTCATTGCTATGCTCTCTTTCGTGAACATGGCAATGACACTTTCCACGCAACGTTACATGAGTTACAGTCTCGGTGGCGGCGATGAGGAAAAACTGAGAAAGGTGTTTAATTCATCAGCCTTATTGCATTTCATTTTAGGGCTGTTGCTGGTATTGATCTTTGAAATTGCAGGGTATTACATGTTCAACCATGTGCTGAACATTGCGCCAGAAAGGCTTTACGCCGCCAGGGTAATTTTTCACCTGATGGTAGTGAGCGCCTTTTTTACGGTTATTTCGGTTCCTTACGATGCTGTGATTAACGCCAGGGAAAATATGATGCTGGTAGCTATTACCGGTATACTGGAAACGCTGCTCAAACTCGGGGTAGCCATCTATCTTTTATACGCCCGGTCGGACAAACTGATTTTGTTCGCCGCGTTCTCCGCAGCCATTACCGTGGCGATGCTCGTGATAAAACGTTTGTATTGCGTCGCGAAATACGAAGAAACACGCCTCCGCATTAAACGGTACTTCAGTAAAGATCTTTTAAAGGAAATGTTTGGTTATGGGGGATGGAATATGTTTGGAGCGGTAAGTGTGGTAGGAAGGAACCAGGGAATAGCGATGATACTGAATGTGTTTTTCGGCACCGTGGTAAATGCAGCCTACGGAATTGCCAACCAGGTAAACGCACAGTTAAGCTTCTTTTCGGTTACAATGCTCCAGTCACTCAACCCACAGATCATAAAAAGCGAAGGGAGGGGAGATCGTGAAAGGATGTTAAGACTTGCCATGATCGCCAGTAAATTCTCCTTTTCCCTGCTCGCCTTTTTTGCAATACCGGGTATTATAGAAATGCCTTTTATCCTGCAGTTGTGGCTTAAGGATGTGCCTGAATATACCGTGGTGTTTTGCCGCCTTATACTTGTGGCCACACTCATAAACCAATTGTCGCAGGGTATACAGGTAGGTGTACAGTCGGTTGGCCGTATTGGGGCGTACCAGGTAACGGTGAGTATATTATTACTGCTTAACCTGCCATTAGCCTATTTGTTACTGAGGATGGGTTTGCCGCCTCAGTCGGTGTTAGTGGCCGCAGCCGTAATGGAGGCGGTTGCCTGCGTTTACCGCATGATGGCCGGCAGGAAACTAATCGGACTAAAGGTAGATGAGTATATGCAGAAGGTAGTGATCAGTGCTGTATTGCCCATTTTCCTGGCCGCCTGTATTTCTTCGGTTACACTGGTGTTGCTGCCGGAGGGTTGGTTGAGGTTGTTCCTTACATGTGCAGTTAGCGTATTGTCTATCGTAATACTCATGCGCTACTTAGGCCTCACAACGTATGAATTGGAGAAGATGAGAGAAGTAATCGTAAAGGGCCTGTCGAAAATTAATCCCCGCTTTGCAATGGTAATGGCGGGCAGAAAGTTTTAAATGAATTAGCTAGTATGAACATCCTGTTCTTCACCCATATTTCACCTTTCCCGCAAAACGGCGGTGAAAAACTCCGGAGTTACTATTTGCTTAAAGCATTGTCGGAGTTAGGCCATCGTGTGTTTGCCGTTATACGTAACGAGGAGCAGGCCGACCTTACAGCGTACAGTCTCGAGAACGTAACATATTACACGCACCCCGACGAACCGCTTACGCTGGAAGAAAGGCTGACCGGCAGCCACTACTTTAAAAAATCGGCCCACGTTTTACAGGTATTTAAACAGATATGCGGTTATACAAGGATCGATATTGCTTTGCTGGATTATGGGTATGTAGGCCATTACATCGACTTTTTCACCGCCCGCAATATTAAAGTCATCCTCGGTACGCACAATGCGCAACCCGAAATTTCCAAACAATTGCCTGCCCGCAACCTGCTGATGAAAATCCGCAAGTTCCAACTCGTGAGCCTGGAAAGACTGCATGAGCGTAGCTTTTTCAAAAAAGCAGCGGCTGTACTGGTGGTGAGTGATCATGATAAAACCTATCATCAGCAGTTTATTGCCCGCGACAAGGTTTTTGTAATACCCAATTTCCTGGACGAGCGTGAATATATTTCTGCCAGCGTTCGTAAACCGCGACTGCTGGTAATGACGGCCAATTTCGCGGTGTACATGAACCGCGAGGGGCTTCGCTGGTTTCTGCAGGAAGTTTGGGATGATGCACTGGCCGCTAAGTATGAACTGCTGTTAGTAGGCCGCGATTCTGAAGATGCGCTGAAACAGATAACAGGCCAGGATAACTGGAAGAATGTAAGTGCAACTGGCAAGGTGCCGGATGTAAAACAATATATCGCCATGGCGGAGGGTGTAGTCATTCCTCTATTGCATGGTAGCGGTACCCGCTTAAAATGCCTCGAAGCAATGGCGCTTAATACTCCCATCATCAGCACTTCACGCGGTGTGGAAGGGGTGTTAAGCAACAATTTTATAGTGGCCGATACGGCTGCTGAATTTAAAGAGGCGCTTCACAACTTTACCGGCAGCGATCAGAAGGGAGATGCATTGAAGGAGGATTTTATGAAGGAATACAGCGCCACCGTAAACAAAAAACGAATTAGCGACGTAATCAGCTATACCATTCATTAGGGAACAGATATGTGGAACAGGATTAAAATAGCGCTTTATACATTGCTCAGCACCGTGAACGTTTCGCTCATCGGGCAAATGAGGCTTAGCGAAGTACTGGTGGTACTGGCTACGCCTTTTATGTTCGATAAGGAGGACTTTTCGGTGTATCCCTACCTGAAAAAGATTATAATGGCGCTTATATTGCTGCTCGGGTTCCAGGTCTTTACCGATCTGTTTATCGTACACAACTCCCCGGCTAATTACTTCCGCGGATGGGCCTCCATTATTATCTGTATCCTTTCGTTTATTGTGCTGTTTAAAGTGTTGAGGGGGTATAACGACATCATGTTCTATTTCTTCCTCATCATGCTTAAAAATGTTTTTTATACAGATGACATTGTGGATTCGGACATGACTTACTTTAAGTTCAAGATGGTGCCCATCCTGTCGTCAATGGTATATTTACTGGCAGCTTATTTTTATAAACGGAATAACCTGAATGCGGTGTTGGCAGTGCTGTTTGGGTATAGCCTTACCTGCCTCGCGTTCGACTCGCGTTCTACGGGCGTGGTGTTTTTCCTCTCAGCCATCATCATCTACTTCTTTAATCGTAAAGTGGAAATTACCAGGGCAAAAGTGATTTTATTCTCGCTGGTGGCATTGGTTATTTTCCAGATCGCATATGTGTTTTATGTTGATGGGGTGTTGAATGGCCAGATTGGTGGCGACCACGCCCGTACACAAATGCAACGTGTGGCAAATCCTTACAATCCGCTGCAATTGCTAATGACGGGCCGCGGTGAAACATTTGCCGCCGTAACCGCTATTAACGATGAACCTTATTTCGGACATGGCTCCTGGGCAACTGATAAAACGCTGAAGTACTACCAGATACTACTCATGTTCCACGACGAGGAGTTTAACGCTAACAAGGTGGCAGATTCCGATTACCTTATTCCAAGTCACTCCATCCTATTGGGCGCCTGGATTAACTGCGGCATAGGAGGTTTTGTAGCGGTACTGCTCATCCTCATTTATTTACTGAAAATGGGTTTCTTTTTAATACGCAACGCACAAAACGCTGCGATATACCCGGTAATTGTAATTCTCACGATCGGACTGGTATGGGCATTTGCCTTTTCGCCTTTCCAGCAACTGCGCTTCAGCATTCCCGCTACAGGTGCTATCCTTCTCAGTTCGTACTACGACTTTGTGTATGATGAAGAGGAAGATTACGATGAGATGGAATTAACCGAATTACCAGACCCATTAAAACACGGATATTGATATGGATTATATTTATTATAAAGATGCGAAAGGGAATTTTGGAGATGATCTGAATGCCTGGTTATGGCCCAAATTTTTTGGTGCTGCTCACCGCAACGGTGATGCCTTTGTGGGTATCGGCTCCATTTTGTGTAAAGATTCCCCGCTGTTCAAAGACCTGCAGCAGAAACGTAAGATCGTATTTGGTACCGGCGTTCGCCCTTCGTACCAGGCTTTTAAATTCGATCCTACCTGGGATGTAAAATTCCTGCGTGGTCCTTTTTCTTCCAACTACTTTAATAATGAACACGAATACATAGCAGATGCTGCTTACGGCCTGGGTATGATGGACGATTACAGCGAATATGTGAACACACCGAAGAAATACAAAGTAAGTGTGATCCCTTATTTTAAATCGCTGGAGTTCTTCAACTGGCAGGCCATTTGCGATAAGCTCGGCTTCCATTACATCTCGCCGCAGGCGGAAAATGGTATTGAAGAAACGCTTCGCGAAATTGCCGCTTCAGAATACATTATAACCGAGGCTATGCACGGCGCCATCATCGCAGATATACTGCGGGTGCCCTGGAGCCGCTTCGTCCTTACCACCCCCTACACAGAAGGGAGTGGCGTATCGGAATTTAAATGGATGGACTGGTTATACTCTATTGGTCAGGTACAAACCGATACCACGCACGTAAAGCTCTATCGCAAATCGGCCCTCAACAACTGGGCGAAAAAGCTAACGGCCAATATCGTGAACGTAGAGTTCCTGGTAAAGAAAGTGGTAAAAGATGAGTTGATGCAACAGTTGGCCGGCATCCGCAATTTTAGCCTGTCCGACGATGAAACGGTCGACCGCATTTACAGCCGGATGTTTGAAAAAGCTGAACAGGTGAAAACCTCTATAAATAAAGAAAGATATGATTGCCGAACCACTGTTTGAGGAAAAGCGCGACGAGAAAACCGGTCGTGTAAAAACGTACCGCGATAATCCGCTGTACTTTCTGAAGCGTACCAATATTTCCTGGTATAAAGGTATATGCCTTTACTTCTATTACAGCCTGGCTATCTGGTTGCCGGACCCTCCGCGGCCGCTCGGGGTGATCGCACAGCCTTTACGCACCTTCTTCGCCCGTAAAATATTCCTGCGCAGCGGAAGAGATTTAAAGATCAGCCGCAATGTACGTTTCGGCAGTGGCCGTCATGTAGTGGTGGGCGATTATGTGGGCATCAATGAAAACTGCTGGATCGGCAATGATACGGTAATCGGGAACGATGTGATGTTTGGTCCGGAAGTAACTATTCTCTCTGGCGGACATAATTTCTCCCGTACAGATATCCCGATGCGCGAGCAGGGTGCTACACCACGTAAGCCTGTGGTGATTGGCGACGACGTGTGGATCGGTACAAGAGTAACTATCCTGCCTGGTGTAAAAATCGGATCGCACAGCATACTGGCTGCGGGTTCTATTGTAACCAAGGATGTTCCCGAATGGGCGATTGTAGCAGGCAACCCTGCAGTGATTAAGAAGTATAGAAAAAATGTTGAGCATGTCTAAGAAAGTATCCATCATAGTACCAGTATACAACGGGGCGCAGTTTATCAGCGAAACGCTGGACAGTATTTATAATCAGCACTATCGAAATATCGAACTGATCGTGATTGACGGTGCCTCTACGGATAATACGGTAGAAGTAGTGAAGGCGCATAAACAACAGCCGGATATACTGATCTCTGAAAAAGATAAAGGTATGTACGATGCCCTGCGTAAAGGCTGCGAAAGGGCTACCGGCGATTATATGTGTTACATCAACTCCGACGACAGGCTGCTGCCATATACGTTGGAACAGGTGGTACACAAATTCGAAACGGAAAAATGCGACCTGGTTTTTGGGGATGTTAACTACATCAACGAAACGGGCGATGTGATATTCATGTATAAGGGTGTAAACTTCGGATACAAGGCGATCAAAGAGATCTGCCGCGTGCCGTTCGCCCAGCAAAGCTCCTTCTGGACGCGCGATATCTACCTTAAAACCGGCGGCTTCGACAGTTCGCTGAAATATGTAGCCGACTCGAAGTTCCTGCTGCAAATCTGCCTCGACCCTTCTGTTAAAAAAGCTTACATCCCGCACCCGTTAGGCGAGTATCGTTTGCATGGAGCCTCGTTCTCGGTATCTGTAACGGATAAGATGATCGTGGAGCATGGTCGTGTAATGGAGCAGCTGGAATTAAAACGTTCGGGCGCATTATGGCCGGTGTATGAGTTTTATGCGAAGCTGGTTAACCTGGGCGGTATTTATAAAAAGATGACTTACAAAGGCACGAAGTTCTAAATCAATTGATAAAATGAAGATACTTTTCATTGTTCCGTCTTATAAACCTGCATACATCTACGGTGGACCCGTAGTAGCGATTGCACGCCTGGCGGAACAACTGGTGCGGATTGGGCATGAGGTAACGGTGTATACAACTACCGCCAACGGTAAAAATGAACTGGAAGTGCCTGTGGGCGAACCGGTAAATGTAGATGGCGTAAGCGTATTTTATTTTAAAAGATTGACGAAGGACCATACGCACGTATCGCCAGCTTTATGGAAACATACCTGGGCTACGGTCGATCAGTTTCAGGCGGTACATATTCACAGCTGGTGGAATTTCCTGATTCTCGGTGCTTCCTGGATATGTAACCTGAAAGGGGTGAAACCGGTACTCTCTCCGCACGGTATGCTGTGCGACTGGGTGTTTAATAGCAAAAACAGTCTGAAGAAAAAGGTGTTGCATAACGCCGTAGGCAAACACCTGCTGGGCAACACCTTCCTGCATATTTCTTCGCCCATGGAACAGGAAGAGTGCCTGCGCATCCACGGTCAATGGGATGCAGACCTGATCCACAACCTGGTAGCACTGCCCGAAAAGCAATATGGACGTAAAGAGAATGCGGTATTTAATATCAGCTTCCTCTCCCGGGTGGATCCTAAGAAGGGGCTGGATATCTTACTTAATGCCCTCAGTGGGGTGTCATTCCCATATAAACTGAACATTGCAGGCTCGGGCGACGATGAATATGTGCGGACGTTGAAGCAGATCATCACCCAAAATAAAATGGAGGAAAATGTGGAATGGGTAGGATGGAAGAATAACGAAGAGAAGTATACTTTTCTTGCAGAGTCCGACTTGTTCGCCCTCACCTCTCACAACGAGAACTTCGCCATTGTAGTGATAGAATCGCTGGCAGTAGGTACGCCTGTGCTGGTGAGCAACAATGTGGGCCTTTCCAAATACGTGAACGATAAAAAACTGGGCTGGGTAACGGGAATAGAAAGTGTAGACGAAGTAAGAGCGAATCTTACTAAAGTGTACAACGACCGCGAAGAGCGCCGCCGTATTTCGGAGGCTTCTGTGGGTATTATCCGTTACGACTTCGATGAAGCGCGCCTGGCTGAAGATTATATCACTATGTACCGTAATAGTACAAATAAAGCAGCAGTATGAACCCGGCAGTGATCATTCTTACTTTGAACGAATCGAAACACATCGGCCGCTGCCTCGAAAGCCTGCGGCTGGTAACGGACGAGATTTATGTAGTAGATGCTGGTTCAAAGGACGATACCATAGAGATAGCACATCGTTTCGGTGCTAAGGTGCTGCATAATCCCTGGATAAGTTATTCTAAACAGTTCCAGTGGGGCCTTGATAATTGTGGCAGTACTGCTCCCTGGATCATGCGTATGGATGCAGATGAATACCTGGAGCCGGAATTGATAAAAGAGATTAACGAAGCGAAAATTCCTGATAACATTACCGGTATATACATCCGCAGGAAAGTGCTGTTTAAAGGCAAGTGGATCCGCTATGGAGGCTTTTACCCTCATACTTTGATGCGCATTTGGCGTAATGGTAAAGGTAGCATTGAGCAGCGCTGGATGGATGAACATATTGTATTGTCAGAAGGTAATACCATGATGTTCCGCGAGCACCTGGTGGATTATAACCTGAATTCAATTCACTGGTGGGTGAATAAACATAACAACTACGCAATACGCGAAATGGTAGACCTGCTGAACATCAAGTACGGTTTTATAGAAAATGATGCACGCCTCTTACAAAGCGAAGGCGGACAGGCAAAACGGAAGCGCTTTTTGAAAGAAAAGGTATACGCTGTAATTCCTCCCGGTGGCCGTGCTTTTCTCTACTTCATGTATCGTTACGTGGTGAGGTTCGGATTTCTCGACGGTTACCATGGTTTTATATTTCACTTTATGCAGGGGTATTGGTACCGGTTACTGGTAGATGTGAATGTGAAGGAATTTGAATTGAAACTGGCGGGCGATAACCGCAAAGAAAAAGTAGTGGAACTGCTTAAGCAGGATTATAACATAGCGCTTTAATACCATGGAAACAAAAACTGCAACATACGATAAAGTCACTTACCCGGTAACACCATCGGCTACTGATTTATCAGCCTTTAATACCGGCAGTTATAAAGCCGGGCCAAAGTGGAAAGTGTTAAGCTGGTACTTTGTCAACTACTTCATTTTCTACAGCGCACTACCCTGGCCTTATGGCGTTAAGTCTTTCCTGCTGCGCCTTTTCGGTGCAAAGGTGGGCAAAGGGCTGGTGATAAAAACGAAAGTACGTATCAAGAACCCATGGCGCCTTAACATCGGCGATCATTGCTGGATTGGCGAATCGGTTTGGATAGATAACCTGGAGGATGTGAGCATCGGGAGCCATGTATGTATTTCGCAGGAGGCATTGTTGCTGACGGGAAATCACGATTACACGAAGGCTGATTTTCCCTACAGGCTGGGTAAAATAGTGTTGGAAGATGGTGTGTGGATTGGCGCAAAATCGGTGGTATGCCCCGGTATTACCTGCCGCTCGCATTCTATTTTAACGGTAGGCTCTATTGCCAGTAAGGACCTCGAAGCCTGGGGTATTTACGCCGGCAACCCCGCAGCCTTTGTAAGGGCGCGGATTATGAAAGGCTAAAGACAAGACTATGAAAAAGAGATTATTGCTGATAGGAGGAAATTTTTCACCCGAACCCACCGGGATCGGTAAATATAATGGGGAGATGATGACCTGGCTGGCCAACAGTGGCTACGACTGTACGGTTATTACATCTTACCCCTACTATCCGCAATGGAAGGTGCAGGACCCGTATAAAAGTGGCAAATCCTGGTATAAGAAGGAATTTTTAAATGTTGGGGGGGAGAATGGAGGCAAACTGAAAGTGTACCGCTGCCCGCAATATGTTCCCGAACAGCCATCAGGCAAAAAAAGAATGATGCTTGATTTCTCGTTCGCGGTATCTGCCTTTTTTAAGTTGATGCAATTGCTGCCGGGTAAAAAGTATGATGTGGTGATATCCGTAGTGCCGGCCTTTCACCTGGGTTTGCTGGGGGTATTGTACAAAAAGCTCCGCCGCGCGAAGTTTCACTATCACATCCAGGATTTACAAATTGAAGCTGCGCGCGACCTGCAGATGATCAAATCGCAAAAGGTGATAAAAACTTTGCTGGGCGTAGAAAAGTATATCCTGAAGCAGGCCGATTATGTAAGCAGCATTTCGGATGGTATGATGACCCGCATTGCTGAAAAGGCAGAGAAAGAAGTAGTGTACTTCCCCAACTGGGCCGATATCGATCTGTTCCATCCTATAGAAGATAAAGCGGAACTGAAAACATCAGCCGGTTTTCTGGCTACAGACAAACTGGTATTGTATTCCGGCGCAATCGGTGAAAAACAGGGATTGGAAAGCATACTGTATACCGCTGCCGAACTAAAGGACGTGAAATTCCTGATCTGCGGATCGGGGCCTTATAAAGAAAGGCTGCAGCAAATGGCGGAGCAGTTGGGTGTGTTGAATGTGATTTTCTTACCGCTTCAACCATTTGAAACCTTTAACCGGTTCCTGAATATGGCCGATGTACACCTGGTAATACAAAAGGCCAACGCCAGCGACCTGGTAATGCCCTCGAAGCTTACCACCATACTCGCCGTAGGCGGATTGGCGCTGATTACTGCCAATGAAGGTTCCGGACTGCATACACTGGTCAATAAGTACGATATGGGCGTGCTGGTGGATGCAGAAAAACAGGAAGCGCTTACACAGGGCGTACGCCAGGCCCTGCAAAACGGAAGCGAACGTATAAGGCATAATGCAAGGGCATATGCAGAGGAACATCTTTCTATTCGCCGGGTAATGGCGAGGTACGAAGAAACAGTTGTGAATTGTCAACACTAAATATATGTTGAACCGTTATCTTAAAATATCCATCATCCAGATTATTGTACTGGATTTTATATGGTTGAATGCTATTTTCTTTATGGCAGGCTTTGGCCTTCGCCAATACGACCTTGCCGTGCATGAAGGCGCTGAGGCATTTTTGCTGATATCGAACGCCGGCTGGATGGTGGCGATGTTCACTACCGGTATGTACTCCAATACGGCACAGCTTTCTTATGAAAAAATGGGACGTAAAACGGTGAAGGGGCTCGTGCTGTATTTCATGATCATCATGTTTTTTATATTCATGTCGCACTACCTGTACTCCCGGTTCTTTGTGATGATGTACCTCGGGTTGTTTATGGTGGCAGTGGTGCTGGACAGGTTCCTGTTCTTTTTTGTGACCAATCATATCCTTAACAGGAAAGGGGTGGAAAAGAAGATGGTGATACTTGGTTATAATGAAATGTCGAAAAAACTGGCAGATAATCTGACAGAGGGGAAAAGCAATATCAAATTTGAAGGTTATTTCGAAGAATACAGCAATGTTCAGGAATTGTCGTACTACCCGGTAATTGGAAGCCTGGAAGAGTGTGTGCCGTATGCGAAGTTGAATAACATCCGTGAGATATATTCTACTTTGTCGCCAGAGCAATTTCCTTACTTGTATACGCTGGCGTACGAGGCGGAGCAACATTTTATACATTTCCGGTTTGTGCCCGATTTTAAAATGTTTGTGAACAGGCAGATCTATGTGGACTATTTTAACAACATCCCCATTATCTCCCTGCGTTCTGAACCGCTGGACGATATTGCGAACCGCATCAGGAAACGTCTTTTCGATATCGTGTTCAGTTCTTTCGTTTGCGTATTTATCCTGAGCTGGTTGTTGCCGATACTAGCTTTGTTGATAAGACTGGAGTCGCGCGGCCCGATATTTTTTATTCAGAACCGTACAGGAAGAAATAACCGCGAGTTTAAATGCCTGAAGCTCCGGAGCATGAGAGTGAACAACGAAGCTAACAGCAAACAGGCCACCCGTAACGACAGTCGGTTTACGCGCATAGGGCGCATCCTGCGAAAAACGAACCTTGATGAAATGCCGCAGTTCATTAATGTGCTGCTGGGTAATATGTCTATCGTAGGTCCCCGCCCGCACATGCTGCGCCATACCGAGGAGTATTCAAGTATTATACAGCAATATATGGTGCGCCACTTCCTGAAACCCGGTATTACCGGTTGGGCACAGGTAAACGGCTATCGTGGCGAAATAACTGAAAATGTACAATTGCGCAGGCGCGTTGAATACGATATCTGGTACATGGAAAACTGGTCGGTGTACCTGGACCTCAAAATTATATTCCTAACAGTAGCTAATACCATACGAGGAGAAAAAAATGCTTTCTGATCTGATAAAAACTGATATGCACTCGCACCTGCTGGCCGAACTGGACGATGGTGTAACTAGTGTTGACGAAGCCGTAGGCCTGGTTAAACAACTGGCTGCAGCGGGTTACACGAAGCTGGTAACAACCCCGCATATTATTTCGGGCTTGTACCATAATCATGCGGATACCATTTTTCCTGCGCTCGATAAATTGAACCTCCGGCTGCAACAGGAGGGTGTGAAGATGGAAGTGGAAGCGGCGGCGGAGTATATGCTGGACGACTACTTCGAAGGTTTGCTGGCAGATGGTGAGCCACTGCTGAAGATCAGTAACAAATACATACTTACGGAGTTTTCGTTCGTGTCGAAGCCGTTCAATTACCGCGAAATGTTCTTCAACCTGAAGATGGCCGGTTATGAACCTATATTGGCGCATCCCGAACGTTTTCGCTACCTCCACGATGATTTTGACGTATACCGCGAATTACACGAAACCGGTGTGCTGCTGCAGGTAAACCTGCTTTCGTTAAAAGGCCACTACGGTAGTTCCATCCAACGTGTAGCCTTGCAATTGCTGAAGGAAAAGCTGGTTACTTTTGTTGGCACCGATATTCATCACCAGCGCCATTTGGATGTGCTGGCCGGAAATCGCGACACTGCATTAGCAACGCTGTTGGCAGAAAGCGGACTGCAAAACCACCTGTTATAAGTAATAAAAGGTAAATATCACCCCTAAAATGGCCTTAATTATACTGTTTTGAGTAAGGAACAACCAATTAAAAATGCGCAAATTTGGTTAGATTTAGGATTGTAACAGCAACTAACTTCCTGCCTTGCGGGAGACCTAGCCATATATTTATTAAATCAGAAAAATAAGGGGCATAAATGAAATCTACCATGGGAGGACTCCAACTTCCTGATAACAACAAGCGGCTTATCGAAGATGTATTCCATGAACTGAGGTCGATACTTAGCAGTATTTTGTCCAGTGTAGAGCTGATAGAGCTGTACGCGGAAAATAATGGTAAGGAGCGGCTGCCTGCTTCCGAAAAGATCAACCGCCAGGCGGGAGCGATCAAAATGCAGGTGGTGGAACTGGAATACCAGTTGCAGAATGTAAAAATCATTCAGCACATCCTCAATAACACCCTTAACCTGAAAAAGGTGCCGGGCGGAATAGTACACCTGTTAAAAGGCCTGTTCCTGGACGAACGTTATCAGACTATATTTAGCGCAAACGTGGTGTTTAACGTGCGTAAAGAACCTGCAGACATGCTGGTGGACGAGGCACTTATTAAACAGTTGGTGCTGAATATTCTCTTCCGGATGGAAAAGAATGCGGTATCCGGAAAGGAGCCGGTGCTTACGTTTAATTTTGAAGATACTTACTTTGAAATAAAAGGCGAATATGTAGCAAGTTCCGTCAACCACTTTGTTTCTTCTTCACTTAAAACCGGCGACCAGGAAAAGTTTCAGTTCGCCACTTCATCACCCGACCAGGGCATCAGTTACCTGATGGCATATGTGGCCAGGCTGCATGGCGGTACATTTGATATTACCGCTGCGCAGGAAAGGACGATTGAGATTTTGGTGAGGGTACCTTATAAGATGTAGTTGCGGTGTGCTTAGCCGTTGTTGATTGCTGTTCTGATTCTCTTCGTCCTGATATCGCTCACATAAATTCCCAAACATCCCCGTTATACGTATACGTTTTCCTCTAATAACGTACACTAAACTACCTCGGAACCAATCTGTCAATGCCTGGATGGCAGTGGCGATATCTAAAGTTCATCTGTCAATGCCTTGATGTCAGTGGCGATGTCTAAACCTTCGCTGGCGGTGTCTAAAGTTGATCTGGCGATGCCTGTATGTCAGCTGGCGGTGTCTAAAGTTCATCTGTCAATGCCTGGATGTCAGTGGCGGTGTCTAAACCTTCGCTGGCGGTGTCTAAAGTGAATCTGGCGATGCCTGTATGCCAACTGGCGGTGTCTAAAGTTGATCTGGCGATGCCTGTATGTCAACTGGCGGTGTCTAAAGTGAATCTGGCGATGCCTGTATGTCAGTTGGCGGTCTCTAAAGTCCATCTGTCAATGCCCAGATGGCAGTTGGCGGCGTCTATTGTTCATCTGGTGATAGCTAATGCTCATCTGCCAGCATCTAATGAGCTGTTGACCGCGTGTATTGTGAGGCTGCCCACGTATTTTGTTCGCCTGGAAATGAATATTGAAGGGTTGGAGAGGCGTAATGGTATATAGCCCGCATCAAATGTGAGAGTAACTTTTACATTTGCTCCTTACACACCCCATTCTTCTCAAACTGCCTGTTCCACTCACACATCTGCTGCAAAATGGGCAATAGCGCAAGGCCTTTTTCTGTTAACGAATATTCTACCCGCGGAGGTAATTCATTATAGGCTTCCCTTAGCAAAATGCCATCTTCCTCCAGTTCCTTTAACTGGTCGGTAAGCACCTTGCGGGAGATGAGTGGCATGTGTGCGGCCAGCTGACCGAAACGGAGGTGTTTCTGGTTCACGGTGTAAATGATAACCGGTTTCCATTTGGAGCCCAGAATGGCCATGGTGCGGGTCATTGGGCATTTATCAAGCTTGAAGGTGTCGTTCGTCATATGCTTATCCAGTTCGTTAGTTACCGCCAGGTTACCACTATTTTTGGCTGATAGTTACTTTTTATTACTTTCAATAGTAACTTTGAGTAACAAATGTAGGGAATAAAGTTTAAAACCGGTTAAACGGATCAACAAAAACTATAACCACTCCATATAAAAAAGTCAGGTTGCGGTTTATAAAAGCTGCAACCTGTTTTGTATTCTCATCTATCTAAACCACGAAAATGGACCAACAGCAATTGTTTATAAAAATGGCGCTTACGGCCTGGGAACAATCGGTTACCCGTACGGATAAACTGTTTAATGAATTAAGCGACGAACAACTGGCGGCGGAAGTAGCACCGGGCAGAAATAGTGGTATTTACCTACTTGGTCACCTCACAGCGGTTAGCGACTATCTGTTCACGTTATTTGGTATAGGGGAAAGACTATATCCCCAGCTGGAAGAGGTGTTTCTGAAAAATGCAGATAAGTCTGGTTTGCCTAAACCTTCTGTTACAGAACTGCGCGCATATTGGAAAGCGGTAAACGACAAATTGTCGCCAGCGCTGGCTGCCATTACCGAAGATAGCTGGTTTGAAAGGCATACAGCTGTAACGCCGGAAGACTTTATTAAGGAGCCGCAGCGTAATAAACTGAATGTATTATTAAACCGCACTAACCACCAGGAATATCACCGCGGACAAATCAAGTTCTTGTCATAATTACCTATAGAGGGCCGTTAACACTGCATGTGTTGCGGCCCTTTTTTCGTTGTTTGAATTTTGTAAGTTTCAGTTTGATACCCTTAACAGCCATCGTGCTTCGCCGCCCTAATTTTGTATCAACAAAAAAGGAAAAAAAATGAGCACACAAAAAGTATGGTTTATAACAGGCGCCTCTAAAGGTCTTGGCCTCTCTTTCGTTAAAACGTTGCTGACACAAGGTTACCGCGTTGCCGCCACTTCCCGTAAAGTGGAAGATCTGCATAACTCAATTGGCAGCACCAGCGAAAATTTCTTACCACTGTCTGTTGATATTAAAGATGAAAACAGCGTGGGAGCTGCTATCGAAGCTACTGTAAAACACTTCGGTAAGCTGGACGTAATTGTAAATAATGCAGGTTACGGTTTGATTGGCAGCCTCGAGGAAATAAGCGATGCAGAAGCGCGCGAAAACTTCAATGTAAACGTGTTTGGTTCGCTGAACGTGATCCGTAAGGCTATGCCTTACCTGCGGGCACAACGTTCCGGGCATATCTTTAACATTTCGTCTATCGGCGGCCTTACTGGTAACTTCCCTGGTTTTGGTATTTACTGCGCTACCAAGTTTGCGGTAAATGGTTTCACCGAAGCACTGGCTGCCGAATCAAGCGAGTTTGGTATTAAAGCTACGGTAGTGGAACCTGGATATTTCCGCACTAACTTCTTGTCTGCGGGTTCTATCACCACTCCTAAAAATGAAATAGCTGATTACAAAGCTGCCCGTGAAGTACAGCGTCTGCACCAGGAAGAAATTGATGGTAACCAGGCGAACGATCCGGATAAAGCTGCTATCGCACTTATTAAAGTGGCTGAGGCCGAAACAGCTCCGCTGCACCTGTTGCTGGGTAATGATGCTAAAGGACTGGCATTTGAAAAACTGGCCAGCCTCGAAGCTAATTTCAAAGAGTGGGATGCGATCACGGTGTCTACCGCATTCTAACAAAAAAAACAGGATCATCTATGGGAGAACGGCTTAACAGTCGTTCTCCTTTTTCGTTTGTGCTGTGTTGAATCATACAAGATAAACGAGGTTCGGTACAAGTATTCCCAAACATTTTTGCAGTGGCAGGTGTTAACTTTGCGCTGCAATTGTCAAATAAAGCGCAACTTATGGAACAGTCCTCTCACTACGACACTGTCGTGAATGCCATCAATACGCTCCGCGAACGTGGTTTTACCATTGATTTTAATATCGAGGATGACTGCATTCTGAATGGAAACAGTAAAATGGACGTGAACGATATTTTTATTGTAGATGTTTACCGTTACGAAGGTAACAGCGATCCTTCTGACGAAGCAGTGGTATATGCATTGGAAAGTTCAGCAGGCGAAAAAGGTATACTCGTAACAGGTTACGGTGTTTCTGCTGATGATGCTAATTCGGCCGCATTGCTGGCCAGGCTGCAGCGTAAATAGACGGCCTTTGGCATTATTTTCGGAGAAATATCCGGTAAATGCTTCGCTCATGCCGTCCAGTGTAATCGCTTCGATGAAATACGATCGCCCGTCGCGCACCCTGAGGATCATCTTCAGGTCGGGCAGGGTGTACGATTACTTCGGCGTACCGCTAAACGTATACCGTAATATGCGGAAAGCCGATTCTAAGGGGCGCTATCTCAACAAACACATTAAAGGAACATATGAGTTTGGGATGGTACACTAACCGTCCCGTTAATTGCACTGACCCAGGGCCAGGTAGATCAGTATAAAGATCACGATAGTACCGAAGCATCCGCCTCCGAGTTTTTTTGCGCCATAACCGGCAATGAGTGCTCTGAAAAGTTTGTTCATAAACAGTTTTTAGGTTTTGATGTAATGCTTGTTACGAATAACATGCCAATGCCTTCCTGTTCTACATCCTGAATATACGTTTTTCCCGGGTAGGAACACGAAGGGCTGCCATGTAATAACAGGCCGCCCTTCGTGTTGGTTTATTTCTTCAATACGATATCTTCTTTCGCCGCCCGCATCGTAATGTCCTGCTTGCCAGGCGCCGGCGCCATTGTGCCGGGGAGCTTATCTGGTGTACAGGCAAGTACAGGTACGCCCGGGTTGGGAAGGAATAGAGCATTGGCGTGATCGTAAGCCGGGGTGCCATCGTTGTTCGATGTGGTACGATCAACTGCACACCGGCGGCTACCAATTTTGTGGCTTTTTTACGCATCCCTTCCACACTGCCGCCTTCGTAAAGGCCGGTAATGAGTACCATTACCGGCATAGAAGTGATTACTGCACCGAAAATGCCTGATCGGGGTAAAAGCGAAGGCGCGCGGGTTTGTCCGCGGGCGATGAACAGAAACACCAGTGTATAACATGGCTTACTGATCTGGGATAACAGTATGCTCCCTATTTCGTGTTATTGTAAGGAAGGAGCGATTTATTTTCTTTTACAGACGGAAACCCCTTGGTCCCCTTTAAGCAAGATTTTTAATCCTTAACCCTCAATCTTTCCCCCATGAAAAGATTATTACTCCTTGGCCTGTGCCTGCTGTTGTATGCCATTTCGTTTGCCCAGCCGTCGGGTTATACCCCCGGCGCGCCAACCTGCTGGACGATCAACGGGCGCGATTACGGTTATTTTAAGGCCGCCGGTAGCGGCGAGCGTCACATCCTGTTGTCGTTTACGGATGCCTCCTATTCGGGCTGCGGTGTTGGAAACGATCCGGTGCAACGACTGCTGGCGGACGGCTGGAACGGCCGTACGGTGCGCGCCGCAGGCGATACCATCGTTTGGGAAATTCTTACGATTCCCGATCCCACCCCTGGTTCTCCCACATCTGCTACGTTTCCGCTGGTGGTAGACCTGCATTATTTTTTTACCAACATTGCGCCGGTCGATACATCTGAACACTGGCGCTTTCACGCCACCGCCATGCTCGGCGGCAACTGGCGGATGTGGAATGTGCTCCAGGCCAGCGTATATGGCAGGAGTGTGTCCACAACGATCAACCTGTCTGCCCTGCAGTTTTACCAGAATACCTACACGCCCGTTACCCTGGCCAGTCCCGGTAAACGGCACTGGAGCTGGTATGGCACGGACGTATCCGGCCCTAACCTGTCGCAATGGGCGCTATTGCTGCACAGTAACCTGTCTGGCACCAAACGCATCACCACGCAGTCGGGCTCCGGGGTGTTTCAAGCCACCTTCGACAGCTGTTTCTCCCTTGCAGGCAGGGATACCCTCACTAACCGCTGGCTCTGGATGGTGAATCCGGGTCCGGCCGACGTTAGCCCGAACCCCTGCGATACCTGCGGCCCAAAGAACTATGTGCCCGGTACGCTGGCGATGTGGTACTTCAATGGTACGGAACACGCCTACTTTAAAGCTGCCGGTAATGGAGAACGGCACATCCTTGTCGCGTTTACAGGCGACAGTCTGACGGGCTTTAACAACTATAAAGTAGAAGCGCCGCAGAAGCTTTTTGAAGATGCGGGTATTAACTGGGACGGACGTACGGTGCGGGCGCCAGGCGATACCGTTGTGTGGGAAGTACTGACCATTCCGCATACCGCAAGCGATAGTGATGTGGATTACTTCCTGTCGCATATTGCCCCCATCAATACTGCCGAAAGCTGGCGGTTCCACCTGGTGGGGCAGGGCGCAGGCGCCGAAAGGATCTGGGGCTTCCTGTCCACCGGCAATAATGCGGATATCTTCTCCACCACGATCAGCATGTCTCCTGAATACTACGACGGTTACCGCGCACACACCTACAGCTACGGCAAGCGTAACTGGGTGTGGTATGGTACGGACGATACCTATATGCTTCCGTGGAAATCCACCCAGCTGTACGATGACCTGCAGGGTGAAAAACATATTACCGGCATCCCCGGCGGCCACCAATCCAGCGTGTGGGACAGTTGTCTGTCGCTCAGCGGCACGACCATCAGCACCAACCGCTGGTTATGGATGGTGAGCCGCGATACGCCTACCATTACCGTGTGTGACTATGGCGGTGGTCCTGCGGGTTACGTTCCAGGCACCCAGGTGAACTGGCGCTTCAACGGTCGTGATCACGGTTACTTCCGCTCGGCGGTTTGTGGCGAAAGGCATGTGCTGGTGGTGTTCCAGGGCGATATGGCGTACGATAGTACTAACTACCAGTTAGAGTCGCCGCAAAAAATGCTGAACGATCTTGGTATTAACTGGGACGGAAGCACCATAACACCTGCCGGCGATACAATATCGTGGGAGGTATTTGCGGTACCTTATAACAGCGGGTACTGGCTGCCGAATTACGCCACCGACATCAACCATTATTTTGCTAATGTGGTGGGATTGGATACCAGCGATCATAGCAGGTTCCATATTGCAGGCGTTAGCGGCGGAGTTGGCCGTATGTGGGGCTTTATCAGGAACGATCAGTCGCATAACAGTCCTTACCGCGGTATATACTCCACTACTATTAGTGTAGCCACAGCCTGGTTCGGGGACTATACGCCGCTGGCAGCCGCCAGCGCCGGTCGTCGTAACTGGATATGGCATGGTGCCGACGATGTCAGTGGTACGAATCCGCCTGCAGCGTCCACGGCGCTCTTTAATGCGCTGAGCGGTGAAAAACGCTTAACGTTCCAGGCCGGTGCGGGCCACGACTACGTAACGGTCGACAGTGTCTTCAGCCTGGTGGGTACCGATAGTTCGGATAACCGCTGGATATGGATGGTATTGCCGCCGGAAGGTGGCAGCCTGCTGCGTATTGGAGATGAACAGGCATACAAGGCAACTTCGGCCACGCCGAAACGCATCAACCTTTACCCTAACCCGGTAGCCAGTAAATTGTATGTTGATCTGAGATCCCTGCCAGCAGCAAACTACCGCATCGCTATCGCCGACATTAACGGCCGGTTGCATAAAGCAGAGAATGGGGTGAAAAACGTGCTTTACCAGGCCGATGTATCCGGACTCAAAGCCGGCGTGTACATTCTGACGGTCGAAGGCGGAGGAACACGTGAACAGCGCAAGTTCATTAAAGAATAACCTTGTTTGAACTTTAACAGAACATAGAAAGGGCGCCGCTTTTAACGAGCGGCGCCCTTGTTTTATCCAAGTTTGGCGGAGTAAGTAACAGTAAGCCGGTTTATTCTTTTTTCCGGTTGATAATACAGCACTACGTTACCGGAACGTAACATGCGGGCGCGGGTTAGTTTAAGTTTATAGGTGTCGTGCATGCCTTCGAAAAGAGTGTGTCCTTTTCCCAAAACTACGGGAGCCACCAGTATACGGAATTCGTCTATCAGGTCGTGGGGAATAAGACTGGCGGCCAGCTGCGAACTGCCCATGATCACCATGTCCTTACCAGGCAGCCTTTTAAGGCGCTCCAGTACCGGGGCTGCATCTTCCTGTATCAATACTGCATTTTTCCATTCTGCCGACTGCAGGGTCCGCGAAAAAACGATCTTGTTCAGGTTGTTCATCTTGTGTGCTACGGTAGCGTTGCTGTCCATAGAGTGATAAGTGGGCCAGAAGGCGGCCATCATTTCATAAGTAATACGGCCGAAAATGATGGTATCTACGCGGTTTAACATGTCAATGGCTACCTCGTTCATCTCATCATCTACTACGTGCCAGTTCAGCTCATGGTGCGGTCCTTCAAAGAAGCCGTCCAGCGATATCATCGTCTGGAAAATAATTCTTCTCATGCTTGTTCTTTTAGTGTTCCAACATCTAATTTGGAGGGATACTGCTGGTACAAATGTAGCGCTGGTATTGATGTTTGGCAGGGGGCAGATGCGCCAATAAGAGGCGGTGTTTGCGACAAATATTTTAGTTAATTTTATGGTTATGAAACACATCTCCATAATTATTCCACGCGGTCATACCAGTTTGCCCAACATAGATGGTACGCACCAGATATTTTCAGAGGTGAACGGTTTTATGAAAGCCATGGGCCGTGAACCGATATTTAAAGTGCAGTTGGTAGGCCTCGATGCCGATACCTCCCAACGTAACGGCCTTTATGTAATACACCCGGATGTGCTGATTGGCGATGTGAAAAAAACGGACCTGGTGATTATTCCGGCTATGCACGGCGATATGCAGGAAGCACTTGTGCAAAACCAGGACTTTGTTCCCTGGGTTATTAACCAGTACCGTGGCGGAGCCGAAGTGGCCAGCTTCTGTATTGGCGCGTTCTTCCTGGCTTCTACCGGACTGTTAAGCGGCAAACAATGCGCTACGCACTGGCGTACTGCCCACGAATTTCGCACCATGTTCCCCGATGTAAACCTGGTGGATGATAAGATAATGACGGCCGAGGACGGTATATACACCAGCGGCGGGGCTTATTCGTACCTCAACCTGATCATGTACCTTATCGAGAAGTTTGCCGGCCGCGAAATGGCTATACTGGCTTCCAAATCCTTTATGATCGACATCGACCGGCATAGCCAGTCGCCGTTTATTATGTTCGAAGGGCAAAAGTCGCACGACGACGACCAGGTGAAAAAAGCACAGGATTTCATCGAAAAGAACTTTGATGAAAAGATCTCGGTTGATCAGCTGGCGGATATGCTGGCTATAGGGCGCAGGAGTTTTGAGCGCCGTTTTAAAAAGGCGACCAGCAATACGGTTACCGAATACATCCAGCGGGTAAAGATAGAGGCGGCTAAAAAGAGCTTCGAAACCAGTCGCAAAAACATCAACGAAATTATGTACGATGTAGGCTACTCTGATGTGAAAGCCTTTCGTACCACTTTCAGGAAAATTACCGGCTTGTCGCCACTGGCATACCGCAACAAGTACAACAAAGAATTGATCGCTGTATAGTTTCAGGCCGCCCTGCATAAAGGGCGGTCCTTTTTTCCTCTGTCACAATTACCCCCTTTGATTGTCGTATCCGGCCATATCCGGAACAAAACCTTAACTGTATGTTTGTATTATCGTTAGCCCTTGATACTACAACGTTACCACGCCGCTAAAACGAAGATTTATGGTTGAAGTCTTTAAAACTAATGTACACGAACGACATCATGCGCATATGCTGCTGGAGCGCATTCACGCGGCATTTGAACATTATGCGGCCAATTTTGACCTGGAAGACTGCGATCGTATTCTTCGGGTGAAGTGTGCTTCGGGACACATCCCTCCGCAGGATTTGATTGAGTTATTGAATGATCATGGGTTTGAAGCCAGTGTATTACCGGACGAAGTGCCGGTGGCTACGGCCAGGGTGTTTTAGCATAAACCACAGCACCTGCCTGCATTCATAGCGCTGAAAGCTTCAATGCCACTGAACCAATAATCACCAGCAATATGGCCATAAATGCCCAGGTAGAACGCCTGAGTTTACTTTTTGTGCCACGCAGCGACCATAGTTTATAAACCGCCCAGCCTGCCAGCAAGATCAGTGGTATACCTGTACCCAGCGCCACCAGCTTGTTATGCGTCATGTAAAAAACGATCATGATGGCCAGCGCAGTAAGCGCCGTATGAATAGGATATTGCTGGAACAACGTTTCCTTTGGCAGCGGCGCAAAGGGCCGGATATTCTGAAGTATCGTCAACAGTTGTCCGTACCCCTCCAGTTCCGGCATAACCACGATCAGGTCCGACGCATTGCGCCCCGCTACGATGATGATGCCATCTTTCTTTTGATAAATACCTGATATATCTGCAAAAGGAATATGCAGTTCGGGCGTTTGTGCCTGCCGGCGGGTAATACTGGTTTGGTCCAGCTGTATGCTGTATTGGTTCAATACCAGTCTTAACCGGTTATTGCTGCGGATAATGCTGTAGATCATAACACCCAGTAATACAGGGATGGCGAACAACAGCGGCGTTACTTTTATTTCACCGGTATCTACATTCAGTGGCCCCATTACGAACAGGGCTGCCAGTGCAAAAAGCACGATGGAGAATGATTTGTAAAAGCCTTTCCTGGTAAGTTGGGATATACCTTCTGCGGAGATCCGGAATTGTTGCATAAATGTAAATGTGGCTGGCCGGCGGCAAGTTACAATAATTTGAATAACTGCTGTTTACACACAAGAAAGGCCCCGCTGAAGGGGCCTTTTTGCTAAACAGTTGTAAGTATTTCGTGCCGCTTATAGTCGGTATAGCCCGCCCGGTCGCCGCCGAACAGCCTGCCTGCTGCCAGTTCGTTCAATGGCAGATCGTGCTGTAAACGATAAGGAAGATCGGGATTGGCGATGAACGGGCGGCCAAAGGCGATCAGATCGGCCCAGCCTTTTTCAAGTGCTTCTTCTGCCCGGACTTTGGTGTATTTGCCTGCGTAAATAAGCGTACCCGAAAATGCCTTTCTATAGGCTTCCTTAAATGCTGCTGGCATAACCGGTGCATTGTCCCAGTCGGCTTCTGCAATATGGATGTAGGCGATGCCTATTTCATTCAATATTTTGGCGGCTGCTATGTACGTGATCTCGGGCGTATCGTCTACCGCGCCCATCAGGGTGGTAAGCGGCGCCTGTCTTACACCTACTCTCTCTTTACCAATGGCATCGGCCACCGCGGTGGTTACTTCTTTTAAGAAACGTAACCTTTTCTCCAGCGTACCGCCGTATGCATCTGTTCTATGGTTGGTTTGTGAATCGATGAACTGTTCAATAAGATACCCGTTTGCGCCATGCAGTTCCACACCGTCGAAACCGGCGGCTATGGCGTTGCGGGCAGCCTGCGCATATTCTTGTACGATACCTTCTATCTCTGCGATCGATAACTCCCTGGGGGCAGAGTGTTGTATCATTTCTCCTGCGCCACCCGCCGGGCCTGCACCCGCTACGTCCACAAACACTTTAACGCCCGGTGCCGTAATGGCGGATGGTGCTACCGGTGCGGCGCCGCCTTGTTGCAAAGAGGTATGCGATACCCTGCCTACATGCCACAACTGCGCAAATATGCGGCCGCCATTAGCATGTACTTCGTCGGTCACCTGCTTCCAGCCTGCTACCTGTTCTACGGTGTATATACCTGGCGTCCAGGCGTAACCCTGACCCTGGCGACTGATTTGAGTGCCCTCTGAAATGATAAGGCCTGCCGAGGCGCGCTGCCCATAGTATTCAGCCATTAAAGCGGTAGCTGTTTCGCCTGCCGCGGCCCTGGAGCGTGTCATTGGCGGCATTACGATGCGGTTGGGTAATGTAATATCACCCAGTTTGTATGAGGAGAATAACATGATGTTCGTTTTTGATGCTTCTTTTTTGTTGATGTGGATACAAAGGTACCCCTGTTTGAATCATAATTATTATTAGATAAGTAGTAGTTTTGTATCACAATAATAATAGTGAAGTATGTTTAATTTCGAGTGGTTACGCACCTTTAAAGCGATATACGATAGCGGCACACTTACCGGTGCTGCCCAGTCGCTGTACATTTCCCAGCCTGGCGTTAGCCTGCACCTGAACTCCCTGGAAGCCTATACGGGTTACAAGCTGTTCGATCGTTCGGCCAAACGTATGGTGCCTACCGAACGGGGAAAGGTGTTGTACAACTTCATACTCGAACCGGTTACCAAACTGGAATCGGCGGAACAGTTGTTTCATAAAAGCTCTAAAATAGACAGGGCCACGATTAGCATAGGCATGTGTTTCGAAACGTTCCAGTTTACACTGGAAAAACATATTTCGTCGCTGCCGTTTAACGTGATCATTAAGTTTGGTGAATATCCAACGATGATCGCCGATCTGGAAAAGGGCCTGCTCGACCTGATCATCACTCCGCAAAAAGGCGTTCAAAAGAACCTCGACTTTAAACCTTTTTCCCGCGAACGTATAGTCATGGTGTGCGGTGCAAAAACCGACCTGAAGGCATTAAAAGCGTTACTGAAGGCCGGTAAACTGGAACAGGCGGAAGACTGGCTGAAACACCAGGTCTGGTACAGCACGGCCGCCGATATGGAACACCTGAAGAAGTTCTGGAAACTCAACTTCGACCATCATCCTGATTTTAAACCTAACTATATTGTACCCAACATCTGTTCAATCGTACGTTGTCTCAGCGATAGCGTTGGTTTCTCCATCATCCCCGACTTTTTATGCCGCGAAGAGATAAAGGCGGGTAAGCTAAAGCTGGTGTGGGAAGGTAATGATGTAATTGAAAACGTACTGCATTTCGGTACCCGGAAAAAGACGATGTATGCGGAGGAGATAACGCAGGTGCAGGCGATCTTTGAAAAGGAGGCCTTCTGAACCTCCTTTTACTAATTATCGTTTAAGCAGCTTATCGATCGCAAAGCTGTTATACTGCGCATAGGCAATCAACACCCCGAATGTAACGGAATGCAACAGCAGCGAACCGATCGAGTCCCAATGTTCGATCATGCAACTGCCGAATATGAGCGCCGCCATCACCAGCCCGCCTGCTACAGCCGCCTGTGTAGTGAAAAGCCCCAGCAGCAAAAGTATACCGATAATGAGTTCCGCAAACGGAAGGAAATAGCTGAAAGGCGTTACCAGCGCAGCGGGTAACATCGATTTCTCAAAGCTGGACACCATCCAGGTGCTAAAGCCATTTAACTTGGGCATACGTACAAGTCCATGCCCGAACATGCTGGCACCAATGCCCAGCCGTACAATAAGAAAACTATAATTGTTCATACCTGTTTGTTTGATAACACAAAGATGTCCCGGAAAAATGACCTGGTTCAGGTACATGTTTTCTTATTTTCGGTACATTTAGGTCATGAAGAGAGAAAGCCTTTATGGTCCGTTCGAAATAGAATACAAAACGGTGGAAGATTGTCCCAAGGGCGATCATAAGCACCTGTTCTTCGAACTGGTGTACGTAATATCGGGTACGGGCACGCAGTGCGTGAATAAAAATAACTTCTCTTATCACGACGGGCATATGATGCTCATGACACCGGACGACTGCCACTCCTTTGAAATAGGCAGCGTTACCGAATTCTTTTTCCTGCGCTTTAATGATATCTACATAAAGTCGGACGCTTTTCATGCAGAGGATATACGACGGCTGGAGTATATTTTACAAAACGCCAATCATGAACCGGGGTGCATACTAAAGAACCTGCCAGACAAACTGCTGGTAAAGGCTTTGGTAGAAGGGATACGCCGCGAGCAACAGCAGCACGATCTGTATAATGCGGAAGTGGTACGCCAGCTGGTGAATACGCTGATAGTAATCGTTGCCCGCAACATAGCCCGTTATGTACCTGAACAGGTAACGGCTAATACGGACGAGAAGGCGCTGGATATTCTCAATTACATCCAGAACAATATTTACTACCCGGAAAAGATACGCGCCGAAGCCGTGAGTAAACACTTTGGTATTTCCGACAACTACCTGGGCCGCTACTTTAAGAAGCATACCAACGAAACCATGCAGCAATACATTACCAACTACCGCATTAAACTGATACAGGCGCGCCTGTTGCACAGCGATATGCGCATCGTGGAAATTGCGGACGAGCTTGGGTTTACGGATGAAAGCCATCTTAATAAGTTTTTCCGTAAACAGATGGGTGCCAGCCCTACCACCTTCAGGAAACAGCAGCCGAAAAGCGTGTCGTTTCTTTAATTATTTCCTGCTATCTTTCTGCAAATAATAACCATGGCTAAATTCCACAAGACACTGGCTGCACTGCTGTTACTATTAACAGGCAGTGCCTATGCGCAACCCGATACGATTAAAGTAGTGGCCCAGGGCGCTACGCTGCAGCAGGTTTCAAAACAGTTTAGGTTTACAGAAGGCCCCGCCGTCAATAAAAAAGGCGATGTATATTTCACCGATCAGCCTAACGACCAGATATGGAAGTACGCCGCCGACGGACAACTTTCCCTGTTCATGGATAAAACCGGCCGTGCAAATGGTTTGTATTTCGATCGTAAAGGAAACCTCGTGGCTTGCGCAGATGAGAAGAACGAGTTGTGGTCGATTACACCTTCCAAAAAAGTAACGGTGCTGATGAGCTATTACCAGGACAAAAAATTAAACGGCCCCAACGACCTGTGGATAGATGCGAAAGGCGGTATATACTTCACCGATCCTTACTACCAGCGCGATTACTGGACACGTAAAAAGCCGGAAATGGCCTCACAGCAAATCTATTATCTGCCAAAAGGTAAAAAAGAAGCCATAGCGCTCGATAGTGTAAAGCAGCCTAACGGCATCGTAGGTACGCCCGATGGTAAATTCCTGTATGTATCGGATATACGCGCAGGCAAAATTTATAAATACAGTATTAAGAAAGATGGGGTGATAGGCGAGAAAACCTTCTTCTGCAACAACAGCACCGATGGTATGACGCTTGATAACCAGGGTAACCTTTACCTCGCAGGTAATGGTGTCACTATTTTTGATAAAGATGGTAATAAACTGGGCAACATCGCTGTGCCATCGCGCTGGGTGGGCAATGTGTGCTTTGGCGGCAAAAACCGTGATGTGCTGGTAATTACCGCCAGCGAATCGTTGTACACGATTAAGATGAACGTTAAAGGCGTTGAATAATGATAAGCAGGAGGGATTTTATCGCGCAGGGTGCTATGGGCGCTGCTGCTTTATATGCGGGCAAAACCTTTGCCGGTAGCCATCCGGAGTTGTACACGCTTAGCCGTGAGCTTACGCTTAACTGGGGCAAAACCTTACTTGGCCTGCAGATAAAAGATAAAAACGATCCTAACTACGGCACGCTTATTTACCGGCCTGAAAATGCGATACACGGCCGCATGGGCGACGCGATCTATCCTTTTTTATACCTGGCCGGTACTACAAAGAACAGCGATTATGTAGATGCCTCCGTACTGTTATACCGCTGGATGGAGAAACATGTAAGTCAGCCCGACGGATCGTGGTTAAACGACCCCGTGCCCGGCGCGTGGAAAGGCATCACAGTGTTTACCTCCATCGCACTGGCCGAAGCGGTCATGCGCCACGGTCACCTGCTCGACACTAAATTTAAGCAGGAAATTACCGCCAGGTTGAAGAAGAGCGGCGACTACATCTATAACAACTTTTCCATTTCCTACGGTAATATCAACTACCCGGTAGCTGCCTCCTACGCACTAACGCTGCTGGGCGAACTGCTGGATGAACCGCGTTTTAAACAACGCGGCCGTGAGTTTGCGCACAAGGTATTAACCTACGTAACACCTAAAGATAAGTTCCTGGGCGGCGAAGGTGGTCCGCTGGACAAACCCAGTGCGAAAGGCTGTTTCTCCGTAGATCTGGGCTACAATGTGGAAGAGTCGCTACCCTCACTGGTACAATATGGATTACTAACGAAAGATGAAGAAGTACTGGGCGTAGTAAACCGCATGATGGAAACCCATATGGAGTTCATGTTGCCCGATGGTGGCTGGGATAACAGTTGGGGTACCCGCAATTACAAATGGACTTACTGGGGCAGTCGCACGTCAGATGGCTGCCAGCCAGCCTTTGCGCTGATGGCCGACAGGAACCCTGTGTTTTACCAGGTGGCCTTAAGGAATACACAATTACTAAAAGCCTGTACCAAAGATGGTTTGCTGCAGGGCGGCCTGCATTATGGCAGTCATGGCCAGGTGATAAGCCTGCACCATACCTTTTGCCACATAAAAGCGCTGGTTACTATTTTAGATCATGGTATACATGCGCCCAAACAACAGGCGGTGTTGCCGCGTACCAAAGCATATGGCAGTCGTTTTTACAGCGATATACAAACCGTACTGGTAGCCAAAGGCGGGTTTAGGGCAACGGTTACGGCGTACGACAGGCCTTACAAAGAGTTCAGGGCCGGTCATGCTTCCGGTGGTGCGCTTTCCATGTTGTGGCACGATAAGGCCGGCATTATCCTCTCGGCCAGTATGAACGAGTACCAGTTGTTCGAATCGCATAACCAGCATGTAGATGCCGATCCGCTGTCGATGCCCTTAACGCCGAGGATAGAGCTGAAGGAGGGCGGCAAGACTTACACCAACATCAACGACTACAGCGCTACACTGGAGGTAATAGGGGATGTGGAAGTGCGCACCACCTCGCGGTTGGTAGACAGAAATTTGCAAAACCCAGCCTCTGGAGAGGTACGTTGCGACATTACTTATCGCTTTACAGCAGATAAAGTAAGTATTCATTTTAAGCATGATGGGGGAAAAGACGTGAAAGTGATCGTTCCCATTATTTCCCCATCCACCGAAAAAATAAAGGTGGGCGAGGCAGTAGAAGTGTTTAGGAAAGATGCGGTGTTAAGACTGACAGCCGATAAGCCGTTGATACAGATGCCCGTAAGCGGAAAAAGACTGTTCAACTTCGTTCCCGGCCTGGAAGCGATGCCTTTTGCCGTAACCGACAATGACGTAAATATTGTGCTCACCGTTAAATAAAGCCCTTGGTTAATTGTTAAATAATTATTATATTTAGATTAAGTTTAATGTAGTAATAGAATGCAACTGACCAGAAACCTGTGGAAATCCTATACCGAAACCGTACATGCCTTTAGTAATGCCGAATTGGCCAGGCCGGGCCTATCGCCCGAAACCGTTCACTTTTTAAAAGACTGTGGTTTACCTGCCGACTGCGAACCCTGTCTCGCGTTCGAGAAGTTCGTGGACAAGCGTATTTCAACAGTTAACGAGGTGCTGGGCACCGAGGAAAAGGAACTCGACAACTACCTGATGTTAGGCACCAACGGCTCCGGCGACCCGGTATGTATAGACCTTGCCCGCAAAAACGAGATCGTATACCTGAACCACGACCAGTCGTTCGAACGGGTATTCATCAACGCCTCCATTCTGCAATTTGCCCGCTGCCTCATGACTTACCAGGACTTCCTCGCCGCCGAAAACGGAGGCCGGAGGTTTACCGATGCCGAGTTACAAAAGCTGAAAACCCAACTGCGCAAAACCGATAAGCGCAGCGTGGAGAATGGTGCTTTCTGGACCGGCGAACTGGAATACCTGGAATGGGAGCGCACTAACGCCTGATTTTCCTGCTTTTTAAGCAATACATGGCATGCCTGAACCGCGAAGGAACAGGCTTTTGCCATTTCTATTGCCCTTACTGTCGTGCCCGGCAGTATGGCCGCCTGCTCCCTCGGCCTTTGTCATATCCTTGTCAGTTGATCCGTATTTAACCCGTATTTAACCCGTATTTGACCCGTAGATACTCCGTACCTATATAGATACGGGTTATCTACGGGTTAGCTATGGTTTACATACCGATAAGCCGATAAGCTTCGATAAAGCATGTTGAAAGCATGGTGAAGCGGAACGTAAGCGGACGGTTAGGCCTGAATTTGGAACACGGGTGTGGTTGCGACAGTTTTTTAATTACACTTTTTAAGGGCAAACCGCATTTACGGCAGGGCATTTGTTAATGCTCAGCCTAGTTCCCGTTGTTGAAGAGAGTGACACAACGGCGGCTGAATTGAAATGCTGCGGCTGGCTACCCTATCTTATTTCATTTTTTAAGATTGACTGCCGCATTCGTTAAATTTGAGAACATTAAACAGAAACGACAGACATGGCAAGTATCAAACCGTTCCGCGCTTTACGCCCCCAGCCTTCACTGGCTAAAGATGTAGCCGCCCGTCCGTACGACGTGCTTAATTCCCAGGAAGCAAAAGCCGAAGCTGCCGGCAATCCGAATTCTTTCTATCATGTGTCGAAATCCGAAATTGATTTGCCCGAGGCGACGGATGTTCATAGTAGTGCTGTTTATGAAAAGGCGGCGGAAAACCTGCAGCGTTTAACGCAGGAAGGCACGCTGTTCCAGGACCCTGAGCCTTACTATTACATCTATAAACTGGTAATGGATGGCCGTGCGCAAACCGGGCTGGTTTGCGGATCGTCGATTGCCGATTATAATAACGGGATCATAAAAAAACACGAGTTTACCCGCCCTGAAAAGGAGCAGGACCGTGTAAATCATATTACCGCAACACGTGCGCAAACAGGTAACGTGTTCCTGGCTTACAACGATGTGCCGGAACTGAACGTGATCATCGATAACTGGATGAAAAACCAGCCGGCTTATGATTTTACAGCGGCCGATGGTATTAGTCATACCATATGGGTAGTGAAAGATGCGGATGTAATCAAAGAAATTACCAGCCTGTTCGCCGAAAAAGTACCGGCTACTTATATCGCTGACGGGCACCATCGGGCGGCTTCGGCTGCATTGGTGAATAAGGCGGGTGGGAATACGGACGATGCGGGTAACTACTTCCTCACGACCATCTTTCCTGCAAGTCAGCTCGCGATCTTAGATTATAACCGCGTGGTGAAAGATTTGAACGGTTTGTCGAAGGCGGAACTGATATCGCGCCTGGAGTACGATTTTTTAGTGGAAGAAGTGGGGCATCACCCCCATAAACCATCTGTGCTGCACGAGTTTAGTATGTATATCGACAAAACCTGGTATCGCCTGGTGGCACAGGAAGGCACGTACAGCCACGACCCGATCGGTATATTGGACGTTACTATTTTGCAGGAAAATGTGCTGGACAAACACCTGGGTATCAAAGATCAGCGTACCGATAAAAGGATCGACTTTGTTGGGGGTATCCGGGGATTGGAGGGGCTGGCGAAGAGAGTGGACAGTGGAGAGATGGCCGTGGCCTTTGCGCTGTTTCCCGTAACCATCCAGCAGCTTTTTGATATTGCTGATAGTGGTAATGTGATGCCGCCGAAAAGCACCTGGTTCGAGCCCAAATTGAGAGACGGATTGCTGACACACGTGATCTGATTCATATAATTCCTATCTTAACGGCGGGGAAGCGTTTGCTTTTCCGCCGTTATTGTCCTTATCCCACCTGAATTTTTACTTAATTTTACCAAAACGCTTTTAGAGTATGACGTGGCAAAAGGCAGCAAGAATCTGGATTTTAATCATTGCAGGCACCTTTTTCGTGGACCGGGTAGTAGCCCAGGATGCAACTGAATTGCATGCTACGGCTAAGAACTTTATGCGCAGCGGCGACTACGCCAATGCTATTTTAGTGCTTAACCAGGCCATTCAGCAAGACCCCAATGACTTCCAGATGCGTAAAGACCTGGCCTTTGCTTACTACCTGCGAAGCGATTTTGCCCGCGCTAAAAGCATCATCGATCCCCTGCTCGAAAAAAGAGAGGCCGATGCGCAGGTGTACCAGATTGCGGGAAACATTTACCAGGCCAGGGGCGATTATAACGGCGCACAACGCATCTACAAAAAGGGATTAAAGAAGTTTTCGAAAAGCGGTGAGCTGTATAACGATTACGGCGAACTGCTGCTGAACCTGAAGAACTTCGACGTGGCGCTGCAAACCTGGGTAAAAGGTATTGAGCTGGACCCCAACTTTCCTGGTAACTACTACCACGCTGCTACCGCCATGTTCTACAGTAAAGACCCTACATGGCCTATCATTTACGGCGAAACCTTCGTAAACCTTGAGAGTTATACCACCCGTACCGCCGAAGTAAGGCAGATACTGGTAGAATGTTATAAAAAACTATTCGACGATCCGGCGATATTCAGCAGTATTCCGGAGGATGTGCCTACGAAAGGCAGCAAAAAGAATGAAGCGCCTAAAGACGCCGACTTTGCCGCTTCTTTTCGTAAGATTATGGCCAAACACGTAAGCGTGGTCATGACCGGCATTGAGCCCGAAGGCCTGGTAATGCTGCGTACCCGCTTCCTGCTGGACTGGTACAACTTTTACAGTCTTAAATACCCCTTTGCCCTGTTCGACTTTCAGCGCAAACTGTTGAAGGAAGGCATGTTCGAGGCCTATAACCAATGGATTTTCGGGCCGGTAAGCAACCAGTCCGACTACAAAGCCTGGACCGGCACGCACAAGCAGGAGTACGACGCATTTATGCAATATCAGCGTAACAATCCCCTGAAGTTACGGGCATCTGAGTTCTATAATACCAGCAAACTGGTGGTGGGCAGGCAGTAGCGCCGTGTGATTTTTACGTGCAATTATTACCTAACTTAGTTGTAATACCTGCATTTATAAATCCACGATGAATATGCTCTTTGCAAAACACCAAAACATTTTAGACAAGGCCGTAAAAGCCAGCCACGAAAGAACTTTTTACGCCCAGTATCCTGAGCATCCCAAAGCGTACGGCGAGGAGGCGCCCGCTGCCGGCGAAGCTGCTTTTAAAGCAATGCTGGGCCAGCCATTCGACCGCCTTTTACAGGATTCGGATAACTGGCAGGGCGAGGAAGTATCGCCTTACACCCTGGAACCGCTAAAGGTAAGTTACCCCATTGTGCCGGCCGATGCGCTGGTAATAGCCGCTAAAGAAGCGGGTAAAAAATGGGCGAAACTACCGGTTACAGAACGTGCCGCCATACTGGCCGAAACGTTGGAAGCCATTACAAAACACTTTTTCGAGATCGCTTATGCGACCATGCACACCACCGGTCAGAGCTATATGATGAGCTTCCAGGCCAGCGGTCCGCATGCGAACGATCGTGCCCTTGAAGCGATTGCTATGGGTTACCAGGAACTACAGCGTTATCCCGGACAGCTTACCTGGGAAAAGCCAATGGGCAAGTCCAGCATTAAACTCGATAAACATTTTAAAGCTGTGCCCAAAGGCGTTGGTCTGGTAATAGGTTGTTCCACCTTCCCGGTATGGAACTCGCTGCCCGGGCTGTATGCCGACCTGGTTACAGGCAACGCTGTAATCGTAAAGCCACATCCAAAGGCCGTATTGCCGATCGCTATCGTAGTAGCGGCCATACAGAAAGTGTTGCAGGAAAATGGCGTAGATCCGCTGTTATGCCAGTTGGCGGCCGATACGAGTGAGCATTTGAATACGAAGGAGCTGTGCGAACATCCCGATGTAACATTGATCGATTATACAGGCGGATCGGCCTTTGGTGATTATGTAGAGCAGTTGCGCGGTAAAACCGTGTTTACCGAAAAGGCCGGTGTAAACTCCGTGATCATTGATTCCGCGCCTGATATGGACGCTATGGCGCAGAACCTGGCGTTTGCCGTAAGTTTGTATTCAGGGCAGATGTGTACAGCACCGCAGAACTTCTTTATTCCTGCTAACATATATGACGAAGTAGCCGGTAAAATAAGAGATGCCGTGAGCGCGCTGGTGAACAATCCAAAAATGGGCGCGGGTACGTTGGGGGCAGTACAAAGTGAAGTAACGTTCAAACGGGCGCAGGAAGCAGGGGCATTGGGCGCAAAAGTGTTGCTGGGCGGTGGTCCGGTAAACAACGAAGAGTTTGGGAAAGCCCGTACCTGCTCGCCTACAATACTTGAAACCACTGCGGAAGAGCAAAACGTGTATGCGCGTGAGTTATTTGGTCCGGTGATATTGCTGGTGCGTACGAAAGATACAGCCGAGAGCATTCAGCTGGCGAAGGAAATGGCACGTAAACACGGCGCTATTACCTGTGCGGCTTATACAACCAATGCTGCGGTGCAGGCCGAAATAGAAGAGGAAATGAACAGCGTGTTTACACCTGTATCGTTCAACTTCACCGGTTTCATTTGGGTGAACCAGCACGCCGCGTTTTCAGACTTTCATGTAACGGGCGGTAATCCCGCTGGCAACGCCAGTTTTACCAATCCCGAGTTTATACTCAAACGTTTTGTGTGGATAGGTAACAGAACGCAGGTGAATTAATTGGGGGGGCAGGCAGTAGGACTTTGATTGGGCCGCCGTTGTGTCACTCCCTTCAGCCGCATTTCCCTCCCCGTCATTGCGAACAAAGAGAAGCAAGTCTTCGCTACAGTAAAAAGTATGGGGGCGGGTATGTTCGCCGGGATAGAAGAACTGGATGCTGCCCAATGTTGTTACTGCTGTTGAAGGCAGTGACACAACGGGGGCTGAACGGTGTGCTGCTGCTTGTTTCACTATAATTATTCTGGCCTGCTTTTAGCTCGTTAACGCATATATTTTCATCACCATAAACGCGCATTCATGTTAAAACAGCTTACGCTTTTAAGTATCACTGCCGCCTTGTTTACGATTGGTTGTAAACAGGCGCCTAAGGCCGATAAGGCAAAGGTAACCGAACCGCAGGCCGTGCAGCAGGAGCCGCATGGGCACGAATATACGCTGGATAAAGACGCCAGCCTGCTCACCTGGATTGGCACCAAACCAACCGGCGAACACAAAGGCGTATTTAAATTCACGAAAGGCAGCTTTCATGCAAACGATACGATCTTAACCGCCGGGAGTCTGGAAATAGATATGAAAAGTTTGCAGAACCTCGACCTGGTAAAGGATGCAGGTATGAAGAAGAAACTGGAGGATGAACTGAACGGTCCCAACTTTTTTGATGTGGAAAAATATCCCACCGCCCGGTTCGAGATCACCGAAGTAAGTGGTTTTCATCCCGGCAAAGAAACGACCGAAATTTTACTGAAAGACGCTACCCATCTGGTACGCGGCAATTTAACACTGAAAGATTCTACGAAGAACATCAGTTTCCCCGCTAAAATTGTGATCAGCGAAAAGGAAATCAACGGCGAAGCGAACTTCAACATCGACCGTACCCAGTGGGGTATTACCTACCGCGCAGATAAATCGCTGCAGGATAAACTGATTAATTCAATGGTGAATATCCGGATGAACATTAAGGCCAAAAGATAGCCGGATTTCCATGAGAAAACATTATATTTATTTAAGCCGCAAACTTAATTAAACCTATAATTTCATGGAATCCACTCAACAAAAGGACGAGCGCCTGTGGCGCATTGCCCGTAATCGCGCCGGTTTTAAATCACATTTGATC
This sequence comes from uncultured Chitinophaga sp., assembly GCF_902168175.1. Classification (GTDB taxonomy): domain Bacteria; phylum Bacteroidota; class Bacteroidia; order Chitinophagales; family Chitinophagaceae; genus Chitinophaga. The sequence goes on from NZ_CABHOU010000095.1 coordinate 349,155, forward strand.
ACCTATCTCGTGATCAATGGTTTTTTGTGGGCCTTATGGTTCATTACCGACAACGATAAATCAGGAACACCCTGGCCAATATGGCCTGCATTGGGTTGGGGCATAGGATTGGCCTTTGCCTATTTCAACGCCTATCACCGCGATCCGTTTGGCGATGCAGTAAATGAATACGAAAAGTTGAAGCAGGAGCAGGAACGGCGCGGATACTAGCGTTTCACGTAATCATACATCATGCAGCACCCCGTTAGATTATTCGACGTTATGGCCTGGCAGCAGCAGCGCTATCCCAAGCCCGATATGCTGGCCCGGAAAGAAGAAGGAGTTTGGAAAAAATACAGCACCGCCGAGGTACAGGAACTTAGCCGCAAGTTTGCCGCAGGACTGTTAAGTCTTGGTTTCGGTGGCGAAGAGCAGCGACAGGAAGAGCAGGTAAAAATCGCGATACTTTCGGCTAACCGGCCGGAGTGGCTGTTAACAGACCTGGCTTGTCAGCAGGCCGGGGCTGTATTGGCGCCCATTTACCCGACCATCAGCGAACCCGAATTAGAGTTTGTACTCAACGATTCAGCGGCACGTGCCCTGTTTGTGAGCGATATTCACCTGTTCGAAAAGGTGCAGCATATACGTGACCGGTTGCCACATCTCCGGCAGGTGTTTAGCTACGACCGTATCAGCGGCGTACGCCACTGGTCGGAAGTGCCTGCCCTGGCAACTCCTGAGCTGTTGGCAGAAGTGGAGTCGATCAGCAATGCTATTACCGCCGATCACCTGGCTACCATCCTTTACACCTCCGGCACCACCGGTATACCCAAGGGTGTGATGCTTACCCATCGCAACATCCTGAGCAACGTACTGGCCTGTGCCCCATACCTGCCTGTGTTTCCCGAGTCACGTGCGTTAAGTTTCCTGCCACTCAATCATATTTTCGAGCGCATGGTGTCATATCTGTACATGACCGCTGGCGTATCCATTTATTATGCTGAGAGCATGGAAACTATTTCCGACAACCTACGCGAGGTGAAGCCTGGTATATTCAGCACCGTGCCCCGGCTGCTGGAAAAAGTATATGAAAAGATCATGGCCAAAGGTCTGGCGTTGAAAGGTATTAAACGTTACCTGTTCTTTTGGGCCGTGAACCTGGGGAAACAATATGAGATTAACCAGCCGCAGTCTTTCTGGTACCGCCTGCAGTTGGCCATTGCCAATAAACTGGTGTTCAGCAAGTGGCGCGAGGCACTGGGCGGCAATCTACAAGGCATCATCACCGGTGCTGCTGCCTGCCAGGTGCGACTGTTAAAGATTTTTACCGCAGCAGGCATGCCCATCCTGGAAGGGTATGGCTTAACCGAAACCTCGCCCGTAATAGCCGTTAACCGTTTCGAGGAAAACGACCGCATGTTCGGCACCGTAGGACCATTGATCAGCGGTGTAGAGGTAAAGCTTGCCGAAGACGGAGAAATCCTCTGTAAAGGCCCTAATGTGACCATTGGCTACTATAAACGCCCCGACCTTACGGCCGAATCCATCAAAGACGGCTGGTTCCACACCGGCGACGTAGGTACGCTGGTGGCAGGGCGCTTCCTGAAAATCACCGATCGTAAGAAAGAACTGTTCAAGACCTCCGGCGGCAAGTTCGTGGCGCCCCAGCCGGTGGAGAACAAGTTTAAGGAAAGCCCGTTCATCGAGCAGATCATGGTAGTAGGTGCCGACCGTAAGTTCGCCGGCGCCCTGATAGTGCCTAACTTCAGCAACCTCGCCGACTGGGCCCGCAAGCAGGGTTTAAGCTTCGATACCCACGAGCAATTACTACAGTACCACCCCGTAACCGAGTTGTTTAAACAGGCTGTAGACAAGTATAACCAGTTCTTTAACCACATAGAGCAGGTAAAGAAATTCGAGCTGCTGCCCCAGGAATGGACGGTAGCGGGTGGAGAGCTAACGCCGACGTTAAAGCTCAAGAGAAAGGTGATAACAGAGAAGTATAGTGGGGCGATAGAGCGCATCTATTCCTAATTATTTTAGGTTTTATGGAGAAAACGCTTAAATTTGCACTCCCAATAATTATTGGCCCCGTAGTTCAATGGATAGAATAGAAGTTTCCTAAACTTTAGATCCAAGTTCGATTCTTGGCGGGGCTACGAAATCCTTGCAGAATATGTCTGCAGGGATTTTTTATTTCTCCCCTGGCTGAACGTCTTTAACACGGTGGTACCGGACTTCTGAGCGTCCCGATTATGCTTTTACCAGTGTCCGGTACACGAAAGTTTTATTCTACAATTTAGATTTATTAGATTATATTATAATCCAAACATTTGGTTATGGAGAGTTTTTTAAGTGCTACCGTTATTTGGTTTATATTAGGCTTTGTTTTACTTCTCCTGGAATTCGCAGTACCTGGATTTATATTATGCTTTTTCGGTTTAGGGGCCTGGGTGGTAGCCCTGGTTACGCTCATTTTTGATGTTTCCCTGAATGTACAGTTACTAATCTTCCTGGCTTCTTCCATATTATCTGTAGTTCTGTTTAGAAGCTGGATAAGAAAAAAAATGGGTTATAAAATCGCTCCGAAAGATTTGCTTAAAGATGAAATAATCGGCAAATCGGCAAAAGCAGAAACCCCTATCTCACCTAATCATCAGGGAAAAGTATACTTCCGGGGTGCCAGTTGGGGCGCATCTTCCACCGACATTATTCAGGAAGGGGAAGAAGTGATCATTATTGGTAACGACAGTATTATTTTAATCGTTAAATCAGCAAACTCGTTATGAATACTTCCACTATTATTCTCATTGTCCTGGCTCTATTTGTCCTGGTCGCCTTTCTTTCAACTTTCAAAGTTGTGCCGCAACGAACAATATTTATTGTGGAGCGGCTCGGCAAATACAACCGTACCCTGGATGCCGGATTTCATATCCTCATCCCTTTTATTGACAGAATCGCTTATAAGCAGAATCTGAAAGAGCAGGCAATTGATGTAGCCTCACAGATATGTATTACAAAAGACAATATTTCTGTAGAGGTGGACGGGATTTTATATCTACAGGTAATCGATCCCCAAAAAGCCTCCTATGGAATTGACAATTATAAATTTGCGGTGATACAAATCTCCCAAACCACGATGCGCAGTATTATTGGCAAAATGGAACTTGATAAAACATTTGAGGAGCGTGAAACCGTGAATGGCAGTATTGTGGAGGCAGTGGATAAAGCAAGTGAACCTTGGGGAATTAAAGTATCCCGCTATGAAGTGAAAAATATTTCGCCGCCACAGAGCATTAAAGATGCCATGGAGAAACAAATGCGCGCCGAACGTGAAAAACGGGCGCTGATCGCAGAATCCGAAGGTGATAAACAAGCCAAAATAAACAGGGCCGAAGGTGATAAACAAGAAATGATCGCACGCTCGGAAGGTGAAAAGCAACGTAAAATAAATGAAGCAAGCGGCACCGCTTCTGAAATTGAAATGATTGCCGTTGCTACAGCAAAAGGAATAAGGGAGATTGCAAAGTCGATCAATGAAGATGGCGGAATGAATGCTGTAAATCTTCGCATTGCAGAACAATACCTTACAGAATTTGGCAAGCTCGCAAAAACTAATAATTCAATGATCGTTCCTGCTGATCTCTCAGACATCGCGGGCGTGATATCGAGCATTACATCGGTTTTAAATAAATCAAAAGCCACGACCAACATTTTATAAATGAATAGCTAGTCTATCATTAAACGCCCAATTCTGAAAATTTTGGTCACGAAGGAGAAATCCGGGTACATCAGGTAAAGAACGTCTGTTATCCCAACCTTTTAAGGTCTGGACAACAGACGTTCTTCTTCCTGGACATTTCAGGCACACGGGGCTTGCTTACATCCTGTAACTTTGACTGATCATGAGTACAAAATCCGTAAAATTCGAAGTCTCTCCTGAAATAGGCAGCGTTTCTGCCCGGTACATCGCTGCTGAGAAGCCACAATGCATTTTTACCCTTGCACATGGCGCGGGCGCAAATATGGACCATGTGTTCATGGAAACACTGGCCGGCGGGCTCTCTAAAGTCGGTATGGCCACACTTCGCTTTAATTTCCCGTTTACAGAGAACAAAAAGGGTAGGCCCGATACGCCCGCCGTAGCACATGCTACAATTGAAGCAGCGATCGGAAAGGCGCATGAACTGAATCCTGACCTGCCGCTCTTCGTAGCAGGCAAATCATTCGGGGGGCGGATGTCTTCGCAGTATTTAGCAGCACATCCGGAGAGCGTAGCAAAGGGCCTTGTTTTTTATGGTTTTCCTCTTCATGCTTCGGGTAAGCCTTCTACTGAGCGTGCGGAACATCTGAAAGCATTAAAGATACCGATGCTTTTTTTGCAGGGAAGTAAGGATACACTTGCTACCTGGGAGCTGATAGAAGAAGTGACGAAGCCGCTGAAGAAAGCTACACTTGTAAAGTTCGAAGGAGCGGACCATTCGTTTAAGGCAGGCAAGAAGGATGTGATGTCGTTGTTGGTGGAGGCAACCAGGAAGTGGGTGGAGAAGAAAATAAAATAGATACATTTGATAAAAATATCCTCTATCCCGGGATATGCAACAGCCAGTGGCTGATGTAAACAATTACACCTATATGAGATCCATTATTTTAGTTTTCCTGGTATTATTCGGATGGCAGGTAAAGGCACAGTCATCAAAAGATTCGGTAGTAGAAAAATCAGGCTACTTGGTATTTATAAACAAAGGCTGGGTGTTTAAACCTTGTGTGAACGATACGGCGGCTTTATGGAAAGCGGCAAAAGAGGCTTCATTCGTGCCCGGCACCAAGCAGGACTCCCGTTATAAACGTTTGCCCGCTACCGGAATAGGCACACCACTGCCGGTTAGTGTCCTGGATAGGGCGAGTGGAACCACACGGCAGGATACGATCTTCTACTTTTACTGTACCACCTCTTTTCGTTTTGTTGGCGCATCGCAATACCGCAGCGATAGTAGTTGCCGGTACGAAGTGACATCGGCAAACAATGGTTTCTCCCTTGTATGTTGCAGTGTGCCTAATATTATAGTTAGTATAAAACCTAGAGAGGCTGAAGATAAAAAGGCCTATGTAAAGTATTTGATTGATGTCCGCGAACTATTGCCATCATGGACCGAACGTAATGCGGGTCAAAATGGACGGGTTAAGCAGGTGGCGGAGGCGGTAGGGAAAGGGGCATTGCAGGCGGTGTTGCCCGGAACGTTTTAACAATAACATAGCGATGCTGTTATGCTCTAAAATGACCACCATTCGTCTGAGGCATAGACGCCGGTGTTTGATGTCGTTGTCCTTTAACAAACGAATAAATAGGAACAACTGGCTACCGGCTATTTATTCTTTTAACAATTTTGTATATCATCGGCACCATGAGTAAATTTTCGCTATACACTTGTTCAGCCTGCGGAAAGGAACATGCGGATTGGCCCGCATTGGCTTTTTCCAGCCCATTCCATTATAACTGTCTGACGGAGGAGGATAAAAGATCACTTGCACAAATTGATACCGATTTCTGTGTGATCACTTACCCGGACCAAACGGACCGATTTATCCGTTGTGTATTAATAATGCCGGTTAACGATCACTGCGAAAGTTTGCATTATGGGCTCTGGGTGTCTTTGAGTGAGAAAAGCTTTGAGGATTACAAACGGAATTACGGGAACAGTGATCATGAAACTTCGTACTTCGGCTGGCTGAGTAATGGTTTGCCCGGTTGCGATTTTGTATCTGTTCCGATGACCGTTTATACACAAAAGAACGGTTCGCGGCCGTTAATTGTTCCGCATAAAGACTTCGCGCATCCGCTGGTAACGGACTATTACGGAGGAATTACAAAAAAGGAAGCAGAACATAGGATCAGCATGATGTTGAATGAAGTTGACAAGTGCGAAACCGGGCGTTTAAAGAAAGTCTTGAGCACAGTTATGAAGTTCCTGAGGAGCCGTGCCACAGACAAATAGGTGGCAATACCATAACCTTATCATCCCGCCCGAAATCACTAAATCCATCCTCCGTCACTACAATCTCCCCCGATTCCAACCATCTCTTAACCTTTAGTAACTCGCTTTCGAGGCCCGGATAATCGTCCTCAATAAGCCTTCTTACATCATTGTCGGTAAGGCGATGTTCTTCTTGGCTATCACTGATGGGAACCGCATACCCATATGCAATATCCTTTAAAAAGTGATAGCCATGTATATGTAGCTTATATAGTTCAAGAAGGCTTGGGTACTGACGAGCCGTTTGCCTCATCGCTTCATTCAAATAATAGATAATGTAGTATGTGTTATATTCGTTCAAATTGATGAGAGAGTATATCTTATTCTCAAAGTCAACCCGATGAGCCGTTTTATAATTAAAAGAAATTAATTCAAGGTACTCCTCGCTGTCCATATGCGCTTCAAGTTCGGGGTGTTCGTACAGCCATTGCTCAAACTCATGAACACTGATATCTCCTTTCAGTGCTTTAAAGAAAGGCTCTTTAAGATAGGTGGGTGCAGATTTCATAGTAGGAATAAATGTCGGCAATATTGAGCGAATTCCATAACCCTGTGTGCTGGCATCTTCTTAAAAAATATTTTGCAATCAAATAATTGCGCGTATATTCGCAATCAAATGGTAGCAAGTAGCTGATATGGAAACGAGAAGAGATATTTTTCAGGCGATTGCCGACCCGACGAGAAGGGCGATCATCATGCTCCTCGCTGTAGGTGCCATGACGCCCAACGCCATTGCCGGCCACTTCAACAGCAGCCGGCAGGCGGTGTCAAAGCATCTGCAGATTCTGACGGAGTGTGAACTGCTGCGGCAGGAGCAGCAGGGTCGGGAGATCTTTTATCATCTGAACGCTGATAAGATGAAGGAGATCGAAAAGTGGCTGGAACAGTTTAAGCAACTGATGCAGCAACGGTTCGGGCAACTCGATGAGGTATTAAAACAGCTTAAAAGCAATAAAAAATGAATAAAGCAGTGCTCTTCAACTTCCTTGTAGATAAGGAAAACAGGAAAATTAAGGTAGAAAGGTCCTTTGACGCTCCGGTTGAATTGGTGTGGGCGGCCTGGACAGAGGCCGACATTCTTGACCAATGGTGGGCGCCAAAACCCTGGAAGGCAAGAACGAAAAGTATGGACTTCAGGGAAGGCGGATCGTGGCTCTATGCAATGGTCGGACCCAATAACGAAGAGCATTGGGCTAAACAGGAATACCTGTCTATCCAGCCGAAAAACTCATTTACCTGCTGGGATGCATTTTGCGATGCAGAAGGAAATATAAACACGGCAATGCCCCGGAATAAATGGCGGAACGATTTTGTTGATAAGGGCCATCAGACGCTGGTAAATATCGATCTTAGCTTTGACTCGCTGGAAGACCTGGAGAACCTAGTAAAAATGGGCTTCAAAGAAGGTTTCACCATGGGCCTCGAAAACCTCGATCAGTATATCAGCTCGCAGTTTTATCTCAGGAAACAAAACAAACCGGATAATAAGGCGCGCATCGCTACCTATGTGAATTTTCCCGGCAATACAGAAGAAGCATTTTTCTTCTATAAAAGCGTATTCAAAACTGAATTTATAAATGGTATCAACCGTTTCGGCGAATTGCCTGCCGATCCCAATCAGCCACCGTTAGCCGATCATGTTAAAAAGATGGTACTGCATGTGGAGTTGCCACTATTGGGCGGGCACGTACTAATGGGAACCGACGCGCCTAAAGAAATGGGCTTCACGCTCACGCAGGGCAACAATATGCACATCCAGATAGAACCATCATCAAAGGAAGAAGCGGATCGCATATTCAGTGAACTGTCTGCAGGAGGCCATGTGCAAATGCCCATCCAGGATATGTTCTGGGGGGCTTACTTCGGTAGCTTTACGGATAAGTTCGGCATTAACTGGATGATTAATTATCAAGCTAAATAATAACCTTAAACAGAGGCCTGTAGTAATTACAGGCCTCTGTCAATAACCGGATTTCCCCACAGTATCCTAAACAAAAAAAGCCGGCAGTACTACCGCCGGCTTTCAAACACTGAAATTTATACTACTTCCAACCGCCTCCTAATCCTTTATACACATTCACTACTGCATTTAACTGCTGCTGTTTTGTTTCTATCAACTCCAGCTTTGCTTCCAGAGCATCACGCTGTGTCATCAGTACTTCTAAATAATCGGCTCTTGCGTTCTTGAAAAGGTCGTTGGAAATATCGATCGACTTTGTAAGCGCATCTACCTGTTTCGATTTTAAATCGTAACTCTTTTCGAGGTTGCTGATGTTGGATAACTGATTCGATACTTCTAGATAAGCGTTCAGGATGGTACGTTCGTAATTGTACATGGCCTGTAATTGTCTTGCGTTGGCATTGGAGAACTCGGCCTTGATGGCGTTCCTGTTGATCAATGGTCCTGCAAGATCGCCGGCCAGTGAATAAAGCAGCGACTGGGGCAGCTTTACCAGGTACGATGGATTAAAAGCCTGCAGGCCAAATGCTGCAGATATGCCCAGCGATGGATAAAACTCCGCACGCGCCACTTTCACGTCCAGCTTGGCAGCGGCCAGTTCCAGTTCGGCCTGCCGTATATCCGGACGGTTAGCCAGTAATTGCGAAGGAATACCGGAGCTGATAGCTGTGGGCGGTACATCCGTAAACGTGCCTTTATCTCTCACGATCTCCTGCGGGTAACGTCCCAGCAGGAAGTTGATCCTGTTCTCCGTTTCTTTTATCTGCTGTTGAATGCCGAATTCAAGGCTCTGTGATTTTAATACTTCAGCCTGAAACTTCTGCACCGCCAGCTCTGTCGCCCGGGCAGCTTCCTTCTGTATCTTCACTACCTCAAGACCGTTCTTCTGTATCTCGATATTCTGCTTTACAATTTCAAGCTGGTTGTCGAGCGCGCGCAGTTCGTAGTACGAGCTGGCTACCTCCCCGATCAGGTTGGTGAGTACAAAGTTCCTGCCTTCAATGGTAGATAAGTACCTCGTTACAGCAGCCTTCTTCGCATTGCGCAGTTTCTTCCAGATGTCTACTTCCCAATTGGCATAAGCAGCCACGGTGTAATCCATCAGCGGATCGGGCATCTCTTTACCAGGTTTAATTTCTGTAGAGGCATCGCCTGCACCCTGACTGGTATATCTTCCTACTTTCTCTACGCCTATGCCACCTCTTACGCCAACGGAGGGCAGTATAGCACCTTGCCTCAAACGGATGTCGTTTTTCGCAATTTCTATTTCCTGCAGGGTGATAGATAACTCCTGGTTGTTTTGCAGGGCGGTGTCTATCAGGCTGATGAGGTTTTTATCTGTAAAAAAACTGCGCCACTGTATTTCGGCTGTATTGGTAGTATCGCTGCTGTTGGTGTAAGCGGGTGGCACCGACCGGTTTTCGGAGGGCGACACGATGGCTGGCACTTTACAGCTGGCGGCTGCCAGGCAAATGCCCAGCAGACCTACGCGCGTATATGATGTTAGTTTAAACATTATGCTTCAATTTCTTCTGTTAAAGGTTGCTCTACTTCGATCTTCGTGAGCCGGTGCCGTTCGGCTATGCGCCCGAATATGTAGTACAGGCCGGGGATAATGAGTACACCGAATATGGTACCGAACAACATACCGCCCGCAGCCGCCGTGCCGATAGTGCGGTTACCCAGCGCACCCGGGCCCGTGGCAAACACCAGCGGTATCAAACCGGCAATGAATGCGAAGGAGGTCATCAGGATAGGACGGAAACGAACTTTGGAGCCTTCCATGGCGGCTTCGAATACGGAGGCGCCTTCGCGATGCTTTTGTACGGCAAACTCCACGATCAGTACCGCGTTTTTGCCCAGCAAACCGATGAGCATTACCATGGCTACCTGCGCATAAATATTGTTTTCCAGTCCCATTACTTTCAGTAACACGAACGCACCGAAAATACCAGTAGGCAGTGATAAAATAACGGCCAATGGCAGGATGAAACTTTCATATTGCGCGGCCAGGATCAGGTACACAAAACCCAAACAGATCAGGAAGATGTAAATGGCCTGATTACCCTGTGCCACTTCATCTTTTGAAATACCGGCCCAGTCGATGCCAAAACCTCTTGGCAGTTTCTTAGCCGCTATCTCATTAATGATACGTATCGCTTCGCCGGAGCTGTAGCCTGGTGCGGCGGAACCGCTGATCTCTGAAGCGTTGTACATATTGTAACGCGTGATTTCGGAGAGGCCGTATACTTTGTCCATCTTCATAAAGGTGGAAAAGGGTACCATTTCGTCCTTGTTGTTCTTTACGTACAATTTGAGGATGTCTTCCGGCTCAGCCCTGTATTGCGCAGCCGCTTGTACGATTACCTTGTACTGCCGGTCGAATTTGATGAAGCTGATCTCGTAGTTACTACCCAGTAATGTGGAAAGGGTGTTCATTGCGTTCTCAATGCTCACACCTTTCTGTTGAGCAATGTCATTGTCAACACGCAACATGTATTGCGGGAAGCTGGCGCTGTAGAAGCTGAAGATAGATGTCAGCTCTTTACGTTTACGCAGTTCGGCTACAAAGTCATTGCTCACCTGTTCCATTTTCTTATAATCGCCCGAACCGGCTTTGTCGAGCAGGCGCAGTTCGAAGCCACCGGCTGCTCCGTAACCCGGTACGGCCGGGGGGAGGAAGTATTCGATGGTAGCGCCGGATATATCTTTCGCTTTCTCTTCCAGTTCATCCATGATCTGCTGCACGGAATGTTTCCTGTCGCTCCAGTTTTTCAGGTTGATAAGACAGGTGCCGGAGTTCGCACCGGTACCTTCGGTCAAAATCTCGTAACCAGCCAATGCTGATACAGATTGAATACCGTCAATACCTTCTGCGATCTTCTGCAGTCTTTCTGCGATCTCGTTAGTACGTTCCAGCGATGAACCCGGAGGGGTTTGGATGATCGCGTAGAACATGCCCTGGTCTTCGTTCGGGATAAAGCCTGATGGCACTTTGCCATGCAGTGCCCAGGTGCCTAAACAGAACAATCCAAGCACCAGGAACGTCACCAAACGCCTGTTCACAATACGGCTAAGCAAACCTTCGTATTTGCGCGCACCACGATTGAATAGCCTGTTAAACCCATCAAGAAATCTAACCACCGGTGTCTTCTTTTTCTTCTTGCCATGATTATTCTTCAGTATCATGGCACATAGTGCAGGTGTGAGGGTCAGTGCAACAACGCCTGATAGGATGATTGCCGTAGCCATGGTGATGGAAAACTGGCGGTAGAATAAACCTACAGGACCCGACATGAATGCTACCGGTACAAACACCGCAGCCATCAGGAAAGTAATAGCGATAATAGCGCCGCTGATCTCGCGCATGGCGTGTTGCGTGGCCTTCAAGGGCGAGAGGTGTTCTTCTTCCATCTTGGCGTGTACCGCTTCAATTACCACGATGGCGTCATCCACCACTACACCGATCGCCAGTACCAGTGCGAACAGGGTGATCAGGTTAAGGGAGATGCCAAAGTATTGCATGAAGAAGAAAGTGCCTACCAGCGATACGGGTACTGCTATGGCCGGAATAACGGTCGATCGCCAGTCGCCGAGAAACAGGAATACTACCAGACCTACAAGAACAAATGCCTCTACGAGCGTGTGAATTACTTTTTCTATAGAGGCGTCCAGGAACTTGGATACGTCGTAACTGATCTCATAGTGCATGCCTTTCGGGAAAGATTCCGCCTGGATCTCTTTCATGCGTTTCTTCACGTTCTCGATTACCTGGCTGGCGTTGCTGCCGTACGATTGTTTCAGTACGATGGCTGCCGACGGGTGATTGTTCAGGTTGGAGTAGATGTCGTACATCGAACTGCCAAACTCAATGTCGGCCACGTCCTTCAGGCGCAGGATCTCGCCATCCGGGCTGGAGCGCAGGATCACATTTTCATATCCTTCCTTTGTGGTGAAGCGGCCGGTGTATTTGAGTACATACTCGAATGCCTGCGACCGTTTACCGGAGCTTTCGCCCGTTTTACCAGGCGATGCTTCCAGGCTCTGGGAACTCAGGGCTTCCATCACTTCATCGGTCGAGATCTTATAAGCCAGCATACGGTCGGGTTTCAGCCATATCCTCATCGCATATTCGCGCGTACCGAGAATGTCTGCATAACCCACACCGTCTACCCTCTTCAGTTCCGGAAGGATGTTGATATCCGCAAAGTTGAACAGGAACTTCATGTCGGCATGCGGATCGTCGCTGTACAGGTTGAGGTACATCAACATGTTTGATTCCTCGCGGCTTACTTTAACACCCTCGCGTACTACGAGCGGGGGGAGTTTGTTTACGACCGATGCTACCCTGTTCTGTACGTTCAGTGCTGCCTGGTTTGGATCGGTACCGAGATTGAACACCACCTGTATGGTAGCCTCACCGTCGTTACCCGCGTCAGACTGCATGTACTTCATGCCGGGTACGCCGTTCAGGGCTCTTTCCAGCGGAATAAGTACCGACTTTACCATCAGCTCGTTGTTGGAGCCGGGGTAGTCGGCCGTCACGTTTACTTTTGGTGGAGAAATAGAGGGGAACTGTGTTACAGGCAATTGGGTAATGGCCAACACCCCCAGGAATACGATGATCAGCGAGATAACGATCGATAATACCGGCCGCTGTATAAATTTATTGAACATTGGATCTTCACTTATTAAGATTGAGCTACTATTCTGCTTTTAATCGCAGGTGTGATATTACTTCGGCTGGTTTCTCGAAATCGAAATCTATTGTCTCATCATCCTTCACTTTCTGAACACCTTCGAGCAGTATTTTGTCACCGTCCTGCAGTCCGCTCTGTACTACGTACAGGTCGGGCAGTTCGCCGGCGATGGCGATGTTGCGCGATCTGGCTTTATGGTCTTTGTCGATTACGAACACGTAAATCTTGTCCTGAATCTCGTAAGTGGCTTTCTGAGGAATGATCATCGCATTTTTCAGTGGCATGGTCATTCGTACTTTACCCGTTTCGCCATGTTTCAACAGTTTATCAGGGTTCGGGAACCTCGCGCGGAAGGCGATGTTGCCGGTTTCGCTGTCAAATTCGCCTTCGATGGTTTCTACCGCGCCTTTGTACGGGAGTGGCTGGTTGTTGGCCAGTAACAGGTTTACCTGTGCATCGCCGCGATTTTTAGCGTTGATCTGGTAGTCGAGGTACTCCGGTTCGGAAACGTTGAAGTAGGCGAACATCTGGCTGTTGTCGGAAAGGCTTGTCAGCAGCTCGCCTTCGTCGATCAGGCTGCCCAGTTTTTTAGGAAGGCGATCGATGGTGCCGGCGAATGGTGCGCGTATTTCAGTAAACGACAGGTGCAGTTTGGCCAGTGCGGCTTCGGCTTTCGCCTGTTCCAGTTTGGCTTGTGCCATGGCCTGTTCATTTTTGGATACTACGTTTTTATCCACCAGTGCTTTGGTGTTTTGCAGCTCGATTTCGGCAGCGCTTACTTCTGCCTGCGCTTTCTGTAATTCGGCCTCATACAGTTTGGGCATGATGCGGAATAAGAGCTGGCCGGCGTTCACGTACTGGCCTTCGTCTACATAAATCTGTTCGAGAAATCCTTTTTCCTGTGCCCGTATTTCGATGTTACGGACAGACCTGATCTGGGAAACATATTCCCTGGTGAAGCAGGTGTCTACTCTTAAAGGGCTGGTTACGGCGTATTTGCCGATTTCTTCCTTTTCTACTTTTTTGGCGTTACAGCTCGTCAGGTACAGCAAGGCACACAAGCCTGTAAACATGGCAATTCTATTCATGATATTAAATGGATATTGAGCGGTTGGATCAGGAATACGGACGATTCCTTTCAGATTGGGAGAAACAACAATCGCCTGGGACTGGCGTATTTACATACACCTGCTACGTATACACGATGGCGCCCTTCGGCAACTGGTGTATATCGGATCAGATCCTTAAAACTCGTTGAGCAATATATTTATTGGAAAGTAGTCCGGGTGTGGGACCATGATGTTTGAAAAGGGTGGGGCGGTTGCCTAAAACAAACAGGGAAGTTAAGGAGAGGTAAAAGCAGGCCAGCAGCCTGTATTTCCGGGCAGCACTGCTGTTGGTCTCCTCATCTTCCACATCATCTGCCAGCAGGTATTGAATCGTTTTGTCAAGTTTCGTTTCCTTAACAGACAGGTGGTTGAGATAGCGGTTGGTGAATTTCTGCTGATGGGTGTTTTCGATACTAGTACCCGTATCGTAACTGAGGTAGCGATGGTTTGCACGCATGTAGTTATAACCTCCAAGCAGGAGGTAAAACAAGCATGCTAAAAATATTACTACTCTCATCCGGGGATCAAAAATAGATAATCATATCGCTCAAAGTATAGAATGAAAGGTTAAAACGACCTTTTTAATTGAATTTTAAGGTAGATGAATTGTTTGTTAACGCCTGGCGAAACCGGACACCCACTGTCTGAAAACGGACATCTCAGGTCGGGTTAAGATATTCATTATCAGTATTTTTGTCTGCTGGCATTCTTTTCGCAGCGCACTAACTATGCTAACTTACTACTTCAGAATTGCTGCGCGCAACCTTTGGAAAAACAAGAGCTTCTCCGCCATTACCATATTCGGGATGGCTATAGGATTGGCCACCTGCATGCTTATTACCCTGTTCATCAGCGACGAGCTATCGTACGATAAGTTCAATGATAAACATGAACGTATTTACCGTATCAATGCCGATTTCGCGGTAAATGGCAACTCGTTCCATGAACGTTACACGCCGGCATTGTTAGGCGAAGTATTAAAAAAAGATTATCCCCAGATAGAAAACTTCTGCCGCCTTACTTTGGAAGGCAACACGCTGGTGAAGCACGGTGCTGAAACCATTATGGAGAAAAATGCCTTTTTCGCCGACTCCACGATCTTCAAAGTATTCTCGTTACCCATGCTGGCCGGCGACCCGGCCACGGCATTGCGCGATCCGTTTTCGGTAGTAATATCGGAGCAGATGGCGAATAAATATTTTAATGGTACAACCGCATTGGGCAAAGTCCTGCGGCTCGATAATACCCGCGATTACGTGGTAACGGGTGTTATTAAAGATGTTCCGGCCCAATCGCACCTGCATTTTAATTTCCTTAAAGCCATATCGGAAATACCCGAGAGCCGCCAAGATAACTGGATGGCCGACAACTTTGTAACCTATGTTTTACTTCGCCCCGGTACTTCGGTAGCCCAGCTGAACGGCTTCCTGAAAGAAGCTACCAGGCGGTACATGGAAGGTTCGTTGGAAAAGATGGTGGGCGACAATATAACGCGCCTGGAGCAAAAGGGCGGCCGCTTCGGTTACTATGCCATCCGTTTAGACCGTATTCACCTGCACTCCGCACTGGCCAGCGAAACGGAGCCTTTGGGGAATATGCAGTACGTATACATCTTCATGGCGGCGGGTATCATTATCCTGCTCATTGCCTGCGTGAACTTCGTTAACCTGTCTACCGCCCGCTCGGCCAGCCGCGCTAAAGAAGTGGGTTTACGAAAAGTGATGGGTTCTCATCGGTCTATATTAATAGTGCAGTTTTTGGCAGAGTCGGTATTAACCGGACTATTAGCCATGATCTTAGCAATCATACTGGCCTTTATATTTTTGCCTTTCCTGAACAGCCTGGCGGGTAAAACCATGCGGATAAGCCCGGTGTATGTGCTGTACCTGTTACCGGTGGTACTGTTGGTCGGATTACTGGCAGGCGTTTATCCCGCCTTCTACCTGTCGAAGTTCGAGCCGGTGAAGGTGTTGAAAGGCAGGGTGTCGGGCGGATTTAAAAACAGCTGGTTGCGTAACGGGCTGGTCACTTTCCAGTTTGCCACAGCTATCCTGCTGCTGGTGGGCACCTTTGTAGTGTACCGGCAGTTGGGTTACATTCAAAGTAAACAACTTGGCTACAATCGCCAGCAGGTGCTGGTAGTGACTAACGTAGCATCGTTATGGGTGCATGCCAAAGGGTTTAAGCAGGAAATAGAACAACTGCCCGGCGTAAAGGGTAGTACTATGAACGCTTCGCTGCCCATCAGGACAGAAAACTCCACCAATATATATTCTAAGGATGCGGCCCGCAGTCCCGGCCAGGTAAGTGGTATCGACGAATGGTACATCGATGCGGATTACATACCCGTATTTGGTATGGAGATGGCGAGCGGCCGAAACTTCTCCCCGCAAATGCCTACAGACAGCCAGGCGCTGATCATTAATGAATCCGCCGCAAAACTGCTCGGCTTTAAAGACATCACCGACAAATACCTGTATACCGATGGTCGGGCATTTAAGGTAATTGGTGTTGTAAAGGATTTCAATGGCGGTTCCCTGCATCACAAAATCAATCCAATCGTACTAAGGCTGGGAGAGTATCGCGATAACCTGGCTATCCGCTTCGATCCCAAACATACACAGGCCGTGATTGAAGGTGTGCGCAAAGCCTATCACGCGAGGGAAGGCATGACTGGCCAGCCGTTTACTTATTTCTTCCTGGATGAGGCATTCAATAACCTGTACCAGTCGGAAGTGCGTACGGCGCATATATTTATCGCCTTTGCAGTGCTGGCCGTACTGATAGCCTGCATGGGCGTTTTCGGACTGATCACCTACGCGGCCGAACAACGTACACGTGAAATAGGCATCCGTAAAGTGCTGGGCGCATCGGTTACTGGTATTGTAACCCTGCTGTCGGCCAACTTCCTGAAGTTAGTGACCATTGGATTTGTGATAGCCACACCGCTGGCCTGGTACCTGATGGATAAATGGCTGAACAACTTTGCTTACCGTACACAGATCGGCTGGAGCGTATTTGCATGGTCTGTACTGCTAATGGCATTCATTACGATGGGTACGGTAGGTTTTAGGGCTGTGAGGGCCGCCCTGGCCAATCCGGTGAAAAGTTTGAACGCGGAATAAGATTTGATGGTTTGATGCTAAATTTGGGCATGGCAGACGAACATTTTAAAACTTCTTTCGCGCCTATAGCAGACGCTGATACCAGCATTCTTGTTTTAGGCAGCCTGCCTGGCGACCGGTCACTTGCCATGGCGGAGTATTACGGTCATCCTGCTAACCGCCTCTGGAAGGTGCTGGCTGGTATTACCGGGAACGATGTTCCCTTAAACTATTCCGAAAAGAAAGCCCTGTTAGCTAAAACAAATATTGGTCTTTGGGATGTTGCGCATACGGCTACACGAAAAGGCAGCCTGGACACTGCTATCCTGAATGAAGTACCTAATCAGCTCGATCAATTTATAGAACAGCACCCCGCATTAAAAGTCGTTGCATTTAATGGCGCTAAGTCGGAGGCCATGTTTAACCGGTATTTTAAAAGAAGGGAAGAAATTACTTATATTTCGCTTCCGAGTACAAGTCCTGCCAATGCGAAGATGCGCTTACCGGACCTTTGTGCTGTATGGGAGCAAATTTTATTATACCGGTAATACATGGAAAAAGTATCTGCATCAGAATTATACCTGCGTCACCTCGAACAAATATTTCAGCGCGAACCTGAGTTTTATACCATGGAAAGCCCGGTAGAAGGGCTGCCGGGCGTAACAGCGCTGGTATATAAAGATATTCCCGAACCTGGCTACATCACGGGCTTCACTTATGGTTTGTCGCTGGTAGAACATCCCGACTGGCAGCTCGGCCGGCCCGAGTTATGTATTTCCGTGAAGTCTGAAAATATGGCCTGGGCAACCGTGGCGGCTTATATGGCTAATCACCTGCGCGGCGACTGTCCTTTTCTTTACGCGCAAACCATCAACTTTGGCGATCAGATAGCAGCAGATTCTCCGATGGACGCTTTCTTCGTTTTCGCCCCCAGCCTGCTGGAGCGCGAAGATTATGTAAACATTGACATCGGCCTCGGCTATAAGATTAACATCGCCGGACTGTACCCGATGTACGCAGCTGAAATTCCTGTACTCGAAGCAATGGGGCTGGAGAAGTTCTGGCATCACCCCCATTTCGATTTGTATGATGTAAACCGGGAAATGATTACCGGGGAGTAGTTACCTGCGCTCAATGTGCCGCTGCTCCAGGTAAGCCAGTCCGCCCACCACTATCACCTGTAATACCAGGAATGCTGAATCTCCGTAAAGCAGAAAAGGCTTTAAGCTGATCAGCCCAAAGCCCTTTCGAACACACTTCCTATATCAAATTATCTGGGTACTGGTGTTAAGGAGCTGATGGCAATCCGGTTCCAGGCATTAATGGCCACTACCGCCATAATGATCTGTGCAATTACTTCTTCAGAGAAATACCGGCTGATGGCTTGGTAAGTGGCTGCAGTTAGTCCATGCTGGTGAATCAGCGTTACTTCTTCTGTAACGGCTAAGATGGCTTTTTCTTCTGCGCTGAACAGGTCTGTTTCGCGCCAGGCGTTTAGTAGAAATATACGTTGTGTGGTTTCGCCATTTTTGATCGCATCTTTCGTGTGCATATCTATACAAAATGCACAGGCATTTATCTGGGAGGCCCTTATTTTGATGAGCTCTTTCTGGTTTTTGGTCAGCGAGCTGGTGGCCAGTGCTGCTTCAAGCGCGTACATTGCTTTATATGCTGCGGGATGAGCTTCGTTAATTTTTACTCTGTTTTCCATTTTGTGTATATTTTATTTGTTTGACTGCACAAAGATGAAACAATACTGTTTCGGAAAACTTAAGCTGGTTTAAGAAAGATGAAAGGAGGAATTATTTCTTCCCAAGTGCCTGCTTCTTACGCAGTTCACTCAGGTATTCGGGCGTAAAGCCGAGGAAAGAGGCCAGTATTTTCTGTGGGATACGCTGAATAAAAGCGGGGTACTGCGAGGCGAAATGGTTGTAGAACTGTTCCTTCGATAACTGGAAAATATACTTCACCCGGAACAGCGATGCTGCATAGGCCCTTTCGTATATCATCCTGAAATAGCGTTCCATAAACGGGTACGCTGCCAGTAACTGGTCCATATCCTCTTTGCTGATGGAAATTACTTCCGCGTGTTCCATGGCCTGTACGGTAAAGGAAGCCGTTTTTCCTTTGCTAAAGGCATCTACATCCGTCATCCACCAGTTTTCGATAGCGAATTGTATCGTTTGTTCGCCGCCGTTTTCAGTAAGGAAAAACATACGCAACGAGCCTTTGAGGACGAAGTAGTTCTGGCGGCAGGGCTTACCCTCCATTACCAGGTCCTCTTTTTTCTTCACGTTCAGCAGCCGGAAATAGGGTAGCATAGCGGCGAAGTCGTTGCTGCTGATGTTGATGTGTTTGGCGATGTGCTGGAACAATATGTCGGACATGGGTGGTAAATTACGAAAGGGACGCTGATTTAGGATGAGCTATTTAACGATCATCCTCTTCCCCGGTACATCAATCGTAATACTGTTCCCCAACCAGTTAATACTCCCAATGCCTTCATAAATCAGCCCTTCAATGAAGGTGCCTTTTACGCCGCTGGCAGAAGAAACGCCATTGAGCGTGCTTATTTTATCCAGTGTGGTGGTGTAGGAGTTATTGGTTTTAGTGGTATCGAAGTCGCTTACAATAGTTCGTTTGGTGGTATTGGTGGTGTCGATGTTCAGCGTCTGTATATATCGTGCGTTGAAGCGGAATATGCCGTTGCCGGCGCCGCTGTCCAGTGATATTTGTACGGGCAGGCGGTCATTCAGCTTAACGTAAGTAGATATGCCTAATGTAATGTCACGGTCGGCGGAGATTTGCAGCGGTATGGTTTTGCCGTCTTTAGGGATGTTGCCCAGCACGAGCTTTTTGTTCGTATAGTCGATCGTGAGCGGAATGTCTTTAAAAGGCATCAGGGAGATGAGCCCGTCCAGCGGGAAGTTTACATCCAATACCGCCGTCTTTTGTCCGGCAATATCTGTTGTGCCTAACTTAAGATGATCGATCAGGTAGATGTCTGTTTCAATAGCCTCACCGGTAGCTCGGTGGCCTACATAAAAGCCTTCCGTCTTTTTAACTGATCCCACTTTATCAGCAAACTTCTTCGTCAGCAAATTGAGCCCTGCACCGGTATCGAATATGAAATTGCCTTCTATACCATTGACGCTGGCTTTGATCATAATATGGCCCTGGCCTGTAAGTGTAAACGGTATTTCTGCAGGTGTGCGTTGTTGCGCATACAGATGGAAGGTGGCGGCTAATAACAGCAGGCTGATTGACAGCAGTTTTTTACACATAAGCAAAGTTTGATGGTGGGTTGTGTCTCATATTCCCTATACGGGAGCGCTGCAATATAAATTTTTTGGAGTACTTTTCGGTCAAAGGCCTTCTAACCCGGCGATTATAAGACACATATGCAGACAACCCAAATAAGATCAGCGCTCTTTGGCCTCGCTACAGGCGATGCATTGGGCGTACCCGTGGAGTTCCGCAGCAGGGAGGGGATGAAAGACTGGCCGGTAGCCGATATGAGCCAACCAAACAACGCATCAACAATGAAAAAGTATTTAACAATCCTAAGCGCCATCGCACTTTTCGCTTGCAACACCATGAAGAAAACAGATACCGATCCCCGCTTCTACGGCGCCTGGTCATTGCCCATTATCGATAATGTAAGTAAAAACGTGATCGACACCATGACCATGAATTTTCGTAATGATGGTAGTATATTGTATGAAGTAGATGGCCCCATCGACTACGCCAATGGCGAAACCAAACAGAAACACGAATACACCGAGAAGTATTACCTGTCCGGCGATTACCTGGTGACGATCGAGGATGATGGTAAAGAGGTGAAGGCGAAGTATAAGTTTGAAGGGGATGATAAGTTGTTGATTTATTTTGAGGGGAATACGCAGACGTTGAGCAGGATTAAATAGCTGCCATGCGGTATGAGTGTGGTGTATTGGGAAAGGGGACACGTTGGCTCCTATTGCCATGGATTTAGGATATGAATTCCTTACAGTTAACTAAAATCCCACGTTTTGGCACTACTCACCTTACAATCCATTCCTTATCTTGTATTAACCTAAATCCTCTTCCCCGTGGAGAAATTTATAAAAACGCCTGTACAGGTAGCCCAACAGCTCGAGCATTGGTACCGAATGTATCACCCCGAAGGCAAGGATACAGATACATTTATCCTGTTCGGCCAATTACCATCTGCAGTAAAAGAAACCCTGTTGCCCTTAATGGCTTTGCCTGCACTGGAATTGCCAGTACTGGCCCTGATGCTTCACGAAACCTGTTTTGTTATTAACACCACCGAGCGTTTCATAAGGGTGGATGGGGAGCAAATGGAATCGGTGTACTACCAGGAGTTCTTATTTCATAAGGGATATAAAACAATGACTACCATGGAAGAATCCGGGCCGAACGTAAAAGCTGAAGGGAAGACGGGCGAGTTTGAAATACTGAAGACCAACGGTGAAAGCGTGTTTTGGATAATACCTACCGGCCGTGCAGGCTTCAAATTCTGGAACGTCACCAAACGATGCCAAATTATCGGAAGAAAATACCATATCCAACAAGAACAATAACCCGCACTCTCCAATTCCCTATCTTTATTGTCTAAAACATTAGAAGGGATGAAAGCATTTCTGGGTATGGGCCTCCTCGGCTCGAACTTTGTAAAGGCCATGTTGAAAAAGGGCGAATCGGTGCAGGTGTGGAACCGTACTGCCTCCCGGGCCTCGGCAGTGGAATCTTTTGGTGCAAAAGCATTTACTGATATTACTGAAGCTGTTAGCGGTGCCGACGTGGTACACCTGGTGGTGAAAGACGATGCGGCGGTAAACGATGTACTGGCGCAGGCTGAGAAGGGACTGAAACCGGGCGCCATTATTATCGATCATACTACGACCTCGGCAGAAGGCGCTATTGCCAGAACACAAGCCTGGGCGCAAAAGGGTTTTACTTACCTGCATGCACCTGTGTTTATGGGACCGGCTAATGCACTGGACAGCTCGGGGTATATGCTGGTATCGGGCAACCAGGATGTGATAAACAAACTGGAGCCGCAACTGGCTTTAATGACGGGCAAGGTATTAAACTTCGGACCGGAAGAAGGGCGCGCTGCAGCAATGAAGTTACTGGGCAACGCTTTCCTGGTTACGCTTACTGCCGGCCTGGCCGATACATTGTCGCTGGCAAAGGCTTTAAGTGTACCGCTAAGCGACCTGTCTACCTTGTTCGCCGCCTGGAACCCGGGTACCATGGTACAGGCGCGGATGGACCGTATGAGCCGCGGCTCTTACGAAAACGCTTCCTGGGAACTGAATATGGCCAGGAAAGACACGGGCTTGTTCATTAAGGCAGCCGAAACTGCGGGAACACCGCTGGCCGTTATTCCTTCTATTGCGGCAGAAATGGATAAGTGGATTGAGAGAGGGCACGGTACCGACGACTGGACCGTAATAGGCAAAGACGCAGTATCTTAAAAATAGTAAAGGCCCGGCGCTTATGCAGCCGGGCCTTTTTAGTTATATCAGATGGAGAATGGTTATGCTTTCTTCAGGCTGAAGTATTTCATCGCCTCTACCATTACTTCCACACTTTCTATTGGCAGTGCGTTGTACAGTGATGCACGGTAACCTCCGGCTAAGCGGTGGCCTTTAATACCCACGATGTCTTCTTTTTTGCAGAATTTCAGGAACTCTTCTTCCAGCTCGGCTTTGTCGATGGTGAAGGTTACGTTCATTTTGCTACGGTCTTCTTTGTTCGTTACGTTAGCGCGGAACAATGGGTTGTGGTCGATTTCGTCGTACAGGAGGGCTGCCTTTTTGTTATTGATCTTCTCAATAGCGGCAACACCACCCTGATCGCGCAACCAGCGGAGGGTAAGCATGGAAATGTACACGGCAAATACGGGTGGCGTGTTAAGCATGGAGCCGTTTTCGATATGCAACCTGTAATCCAGTATAGACGGGATTTTGCGGGTTACTTTACCGAGTGCGCTTTTGCGCACGGCTACCATTGTAGCACCTGCTGCGCCCATGTTCTTCTGAACACCGGCGTATATCAGGCTGAACTTGTTAAAGTCCAGCTGACGGCTGAGTATATCGCTGCTCATATCGGCTACCAGGGGTACGCCCACCTCAGGGATGGCAGACCATTGGGTACCGTATATGGTATTGTTCGTAGTAATATGCAGGTATTTGGCCTGCGGGGGAACCGTAAACTGTTTGGGGATAAAGTTGTAATTGCTGTCTTTGGAGCTGCCAGAAACATCTACATACCCATACTGTTTAGCCTCTTTGATGGCTTTGTTAGACCATACGCCGGTATCTACATAAGATGCTGTTTCGCCACTTTCAAGCAGGTTCATAGGAACTTGCATAAATTGGGTGGTTGCGCCGCCATGCAGGAACAATACCTCGTAATCGTCTTCCAGTTGCATCAGGCTCTTTACCAGGGACCGGGCCTCTTCCATTACGGCTGTAAAATGTTCCGTACGGTGGCCGATCTCCAGGATAGACATTCCTGTCCCCTCAAAGTCGATCAATGCTTTACTGGCTTTGTATAACACCTCATTAGGTAATACGGAAGGACCAGCGTTAAAGTTGTGCACCTTCATGTTGCGATCTAGATTGAATACGTTGTTTGTATTTTCCACGTTCATGGTTTTTCGAAGGAATTTGGTAAAATAAATAAACGGTATGGTTACCGGTAGGATGGTGGCAGAGGACAGGTTAAAAAGATAGAGCAACAAAGATAACGTAACTTTTCATAATTCTTAGTGCTCTCTTCCAAATATTTTGCCCCCGCGCCATAGCCGTTCCAGTAGGTCGGTTTCCTTTTGGTCTGTAGCCTGAAAGTCACTGTTGTTAATGGTTTGCAAAGGCGGTTGCCCCGCATTGGCCCATGCTGTGTACCAACAGCTCGCCGTTGCCAGTATAGCCCCGCGCATCCTGCGTTCTACCATGTCGCCCATTTTAGAGCTGTAGGCTTTCGTATAGTCACTTGCGTAACTGCGCACCAGCTGCCCGTTACGGTTTTCCCAGGCATATTTACGGTCGGCAGGCAGGCTGTTACTGAGCTCTTTTTCTACTCTCAGTACGGTATCGGCCGCAGCGGCGCTCTCCAGCAATATGCTCCAGATAAAGCCCCTCGGCTCCCTGATATACAGGGCTTTCCCCGCCCACAGGTCAAACTCTGCATCGGCCAGCAACTCTGGTATGCGTGACTCCCACAGGCCATGAATGCCATGTTGACCGGTAAACTGACCGTTATGGTTGGAGCTGGTATGCAACGGTACATGCGCATCGGCTACGTAATGTCCCAGCTCGGCCGACAATTTCAGTATCCGCTCCCGGTCGCGGGCCAGGAAGGCGGCGGTGAGCCGGTACATCATGGTTTCGAAATGCCAGGGCAGTATGCCGTGCCGCTGCAGGGTGTCTGCAGTATAATGAGCAACGGCCCTCGGCCAGGGCACTGCCAGGCTGTCGTATTCACTACGCGGATAATGGTCCAGGTCGATATAGTGGCGCGGACCCTCATCCGGCAGCATATACCGGCGTTTGTCCGGGTCGGTGGAATGGGTAACCAGGTAGCTGATATGTGGTTTGTAAAACACCATCAGCCTGGGCGGTAATGAATATACGGCGTGGCGATTGATACGCTCGTGACCGAAAAAGCCCCAGGCTTTTATGATTGCAGGCAGGCACAGCAGTGCCACGATGGAGATACTGCGGGTTAACATAAATGTTCGATTGGTTTTAACCGAAGTTAATGAATTAAGTATTTGAATATCATTTATTTAGTGGATTTTTTTGAAGATCGATGTATACATCGCCATGTGGTGTATATATCAACTTCTATGAAGCACCCTTATATGATCCATGCTACATCCCTGCTCTATTTAAGGTAGATATAAGGTTAATCTAAGGTTCATTCTAAGCTAATGATAGGTATCTAAGCCTAGAATGAACCTAGAATGAACCTACAATGAACCTACAATGAACCTAGAATGGAGCCAGAATGTAGCCATGATGGTGGAATGATGTTAGGGCCTGCCTGGTAGTGTTGCGGAAGTAAGGCGGGTTACGTGCGTGTGGTCGCGACAACGCTCATTATAGAAATAAAAGTTGAAGGGTGTGACACAACGGCGGCTCCATAGAAAATCTGCCGCTGGTTCCACAAAAAGAAAAAGCCACAAACTATTAAGTTTATGGCTTTCAGTTATTTATGAGAGCGGTCAGACTTTTTCAGGTATATCGTGCGGATGATGATCGGTAATGGTGGTAACCCCTCCGGAAACGGCGAACTTCATGGCTTCGCCCGCAGAAATGTTCTCCAGCGCACGCACTTTCTCCTTTTTAACCATGAATACCTTGCCGGTGATGGCATAAGCATGCGGTACATACACGGCCAGGTAGCCTTCCAGGCCAAAGTTGCTGACGTCTGTTTGAGTGATAAAGCCCATTTCCCAAACATCTTCGCCGTATACATTCACCAGCACGGGATGGTCGAACTTCTTTTTCTCGCCCACAAAGGCGTCGAACACGTCTTTTACCGAGCTGTAGATATATTTGATAAAGGGGGTGCGCTCTATCATATGACCGAACATGTCGAACAGTCGGCTAATAATGAAGGAAGAACTCAGGTAACCTACTACCAGCACCATGATAAGTACCAGCACAAAGCCTACCCCCTTGTATTTAATGAATTTCAACGGAGAATCCACCGGTATAAGCTCCCGGGGGAGGATATTGTCGATGGTGACGAACGCCCAGTACAACGTCAGTGCGGTAATTCCTATAGGAGCCAGTATAAGCAGGCCCTGGAAGAAATAGCGCAGCAGGCGCGACAGAAATTTTTTCATGCTTGTTTTAGCCGACATGGTAATTTGATTGTATTTGCAGACCGTAACAGTACCGCCTGCTTGATTTGCAAGATCACTGTGGTTAACGGTCTGTCTCTCTTTTTTTCCCATCCCCGGCCTCTTCTGCCGGAATACGGTGCAAAATTAGCTTAATTCGGCGCTTTATCCACTTATCAATTTAAATACAAAAAAATGCCATGGAAACTTTTGTCGTTTAAAAAGTTTCCATAGTTTTGTTAAGCATTTGCAAAGCGTTTCTAAAAACTACCCATGGAAGTACAAGAAAGAATACTCGATACTGCATTTAATCTGTTCCGGCAGTATGGTACGCGATCTATAACGATGGACGATATATCTGTGCGGATGGGTATTTCGAAAAAAACGCTTTACGCAAACTTCGCGGATAAGGACGACCTGGTGCTGAATGTGATGAGCCGTCACCTGAAAGTGATGGAGGAGCAGTGTAACACCGGCAGGGTGCAGGCCGAAAATGCGATCGAAGAGTTGTTCCTGGTCATGAAAATGCTGGATGAACGCCTGAGAAATATGAACCCCGTGGCCATGCTTGACCTCCAAAAGTTCCACGCAAAGGCCTTCCAGTTATTCCAGGACCACCGCAACATTTTTTTACTGGATATGATCCGTCAGAACCTTGAAAGAGGTATTAAAGAGGGATTGTACCGCCCGGACCTCGAACTGGACATCCTCAGCCGTTTCCGTACGGCCTGTGTAATGTTTTGTGTGCAACCGGATGTTTTTCCGACGGAATCGTACGATATGAGTAAGGTGCAGCGGGTATTGCTGGAACATTTTCTGTTTGGACTGGTTACTATGAAAGGCTACCAGTTTATCGAAACCTATAAAAAACAAAGACCCTAATAAATATCAGGATATATGCAACTACAACGGAAGCTCATCGGTTTACTCGGAGCGATGATGCCATTAGTCGCTACTGTGCACGCACAGCAGCAGGCTCCGGCAACTCAGGGCGTGCAGCCATTGTCTGTTCAGCAGGCGATAGACTATGCGCTGGCTAATCAGAACAGTATTAAAACCGCGAAATTGGACGAGCTGATAGCACTGGCCCGGAACAAGGAAGTAAGCGGTCTTGCCCTGCCCAATATTTCAGCTACTGGTAATTTCCAGGACAACCCGGTTATCCAGAAGCAATTGCTGGATGCCTCCAACTTTGATCCTACCGTACCAAAAGGTACACTGGTGCCTTTTGCCTTCGGCCTGAAATACAATGCAGGCGGCCAGGTAAACATTAACCAGGTGTTGTTCGATCCAAGTGTGCTGGTGGCCTTACAGGCGCGCAGAACGCTGGAGGAGCTGGCCAACAAGAACGTGAAGAAAGCGGAAATCGATGTGAAAGCACAGGTGTATCAAAGCTACTACTCGGTATTGTCTGCCCAAAAAGCACTCGACTTCCTCAGCGGTAACATCGGCCGCCTGGAACAGATGCTGAACGAAACTAACGAAATCTACAAAAACGGATTGGCTGAAAAGCTGGATGTAGACAGGCTTACCGTACAGGTAACCAACCTGCGTACAGAGCAAACCCGTTTGAGGAATATGATCGAGGTAACTACTGCTTCGCTCAAGTACCAGATAGGGATGCCGTTGAATCAGCCAGTACAGTTTACGGACACGCTGGATGTAAATGTTGCCCGTACCATGGAAGATGTGAGTGGCTTTAACTACACAGAACGTATCGAGTACCAGTTGCTGGATGCGCAGAAACGCGCCAACGAGTATAATCTTAAGCGTTACAGGCTGGCGCATTTGCCTACCCTGTCGGCCTTCGCGAACGGCGGCGCCTCTCGTCAAACCAACAAATTTGATTACCTCGGTAGCGAAATGTGGTATGGCTACGTGTCATGGGGCCTCAACCTCAACGTTCCGATCTTCAATGGTAACCAGCGTAAACGCCAGACAGAACAGGCTTACCTGGAAGTGGAGAAATCCAGCGTCGCGATCAATAACGTGAAACTGGGTATCGACCTCGAAAGACAAACTTCGGCTACTACTTTCCGTAACAACGTACTGTCGCTGGAAGCCCAGGAAAAGAATATGGGTTTAGCACAGGAAGTATTGTCCGTTACCCGCACCAAATACCGCGAAGGTGTAGGATCGAGCCTGGAAATGATAACAGCGGAAAATGATTTGCTGACCGCGCAGAACAATTACTTCAATGCCCTGTACAATGCGATCTCAGCGAAAATCGATTACCTGAAAGCAAATGGAAAACTGTAACCACACAATAACACTATCAACAACTAGCGCCTTAAAATCTATATATATGACCAAAAGATATTTTTCACTGCTGATGTTCACTGCTATTCTTGCTGCATGCGGCGGTGGTGAAGACAAAAGTGCAGAGAAACTGCAAAAACTGAAAAAGGAAAGAGCCGAACTGGACACGGAGATTGCAGCACTGGAAAAGAAAACAAAAGATACCAGCAACGTAAAACAAAAGACGGTGACCATTTCTGTGGTAAAGGATACGTTGTTTGAACATTATATCGATGTGCAGGGTAGTGTAGACGCCCGCGAAAACGTAGACGTTAGCGCGAAGAGCCCCGGCGTTATCACCAATATCTATGTAAAAGAAGGTCAGCAGGTAAGCAAAGGCCAAACGCTTGCACAGATCGACGATGCGGTAATGCGCTCTAACATCGCGGAACTGAAAACGCAGATGGAGCTGGCTAACATTGCCTTCGATAAACAACAACGACTCTGGAACCAGAAGATCGGTACGGAAATGCAATATCTGACTGCTAAAAACCAAAAAGAAGGATTGGAAAAAAGAATGGCAACCATGAACGATCAGTTAGCCCTGAACCGTATTGTATCGCCTATCAGCGGTACGGTTGATGCGGTGATCGCGAAACTGGGCGACCAGGCTGCTCCCGGCGCTCCTTCTTTCCGCGTGGTAAATACCAGCAACCTGAAAGTGGTGGCTAATGTGGCCGAAAGTTATGCAGGTAAAGTAAAAACAGGTGATCCGGTGGTGATCGTGCTGCCAGATATTAACAAAGAGATCCGTACTAAAATCAGCTTTGCTTCTAAAGTAATTGATCCGCTGAGCCGTACGATTAAAGTGGAAATTCCACTTTCTGCTGATGTGAACCTGCGCCCGAACATGATCGCCCAACTGAAGATAGTGGACTACATCGCTAAGCAAGCAGTAGTGGTGCCGGTAGGTGTGCTGCAGTACTCTATGGGTAAGCCTTACGTGATCACTGCAAAAACCAGCAATGGTAAGCTGGTGGCCGAACGTAAGGATGTGGAACTCGGTCATACTTATAATGATAAAGCGGAAATCAAAAGCGGTTTAGCCGCCGGCGACCAGATCGTGACTGCCGGCTTCCAGGGCCTCAACAACAACGACCTGATCAAATTGTAAGCATATCCGCGCAGCTCATTCTTCTAAAAAGATTTTATGAAAGATTCAAATAAAGAGTTTAAACTCACCAGTTGGGCGGTCGATAATAAGGTCAGCATTTATGTTGCCACGATTTTCTTGTCCATCTTCGGTATAGTGGCTTACCAATCACTTCCCAAGGAGCAGTTCCCGGAGGTGGTGTTCCCGCAGTTTTATATACAAACCGCCTACTTTGGTACATCACCAGAGGATATGGAAACACTGGTAACCAAACCGATTGAAAAACAATTGGGTGGTATTTCAGGTGTGAAAGAGATCAAGAGCACGTCGATGCAGGATTTTTCTGTTATCACTATCGAGTTTAATACTGATGTGAACATAGAAACAGCGCGGCAGGAAGTACGTGAAAAAGTAGACGACGCCAAAACGGACCTGCCGAACAACCTCGACCAGGAGCCGCAGATTATGAAAATAGACGTGTCGCAGATCCCGATCATGAACATCAACCTGTCTGGCGATTTCGACCTGCAATCACTGAAAAAATATGCAGATGAAATGCAGGACAGGGTTGAAGCCCTGACGGAGATCACCCGTGTGGATATCATTGGTGCGCTTGACCGTGAGATCCAGATCAACCTGGACAAGTACAAAATGGATGCGGCGAAGATCAGCTTCGAAGATGTGGCAGGCGCTATTGCCAACGAGAACAAAACTGTTTCCGGTGGCCAGGTAACGCTTGACGGACAAAAGCGTACGCTGAGTGTGAAAGGTGAGTATAAAGATCCGATGAAGATTCAGAGCATCGTTGTACGGGGTTCTTCCGGCGCAACCGTATACCTCAGGGATATTGCAGATGTAGTGGATGGTTTCAAAGAACAGGAGAGTTACGCACGCCTCGATGGCAAAAACGTAATCACCCTGAACGTGATCAAACAAAGTGGTAAAAACCTGATCGACGCTTCTGATAAAATACAGGCCATTAAAAAAGATATGGAAGCAGGTTACTTCCCTAAAGGCCTCGAAGTAACGATCACTGCTGACCAGTCGGACTCTACCCGTATTACCCTGCACGACCTTATCAACACTATTATCATCGGCTTCCTGCTGGTGACCGTAATCCTGATGTTCTTTATGGGTGCGGTAAACGCGATATTCGTAGCGCTATCGGTACCCATTTCTATGTTCATCGCGTTTATAGTGATGCAGATAGCGGGGATCACGCTGAATATGATGGTACTGTTCTCGTTCCTGCTGGCACTGGGTATTGTGGTGGATGACGCCATCGTGGTAATTGAGAATGTGCATCGTATCTTCTATGAAAGAAAAGATCTCGGTATTGTGAAAGCGGCGAAGATGGCAGCCGGTGAGGTGTTCCTGCCTGTATTTTCCGGTACCCTTACCGTACTTGCGCCTTTCGTGCCGCTGTTGTTCTGGCCGGGTGTAATTGGTGAGTTCATGAAGTACCTGCCAATCACGCTGATCACTACACTGATCGCTTCGCTGATCGTAGCATATATCATCAACCCTGTATTTGCGGTAGATTTCATGGACCGTCACGAGGGGGAAAACCATCCCAAACCACGTTTCGATAAGAAGTTTGGTATTGTATCCATTGCATTCGCAGTGGCCGCGCTGATTGGTTACGGTATCGGGTTTGGCGTGGGTAACTTCATCGTGGTAATGTACCTGCTCGTTTTGATAGAAAGGTTCTGGCTGGGTGGCGTAGCACGCAAGTTTCAGCATGATTCATGGCCGCGGGTGCAGAACTGGTACAAACGCCAGGTGGAAAAGAGCCTTATCGGATGGCGCCCTGTTAAAATACTGTTGCTTACTTTTGGAATGCTGGTGTTCAGCATCTGGCTGACTACCGTACGTAGTCCGAAGGTGGTATTCTTCCCGCAGGCAGATCCTAACTTTATATACGCTTACCTCGAGTTGCCTAACGGTACCGATCAGCAATACACCGATTCCATCACTTCCATCGTGGAAAAGAGGATCGTAGGTGTGGTTGGAAAAAATAACCCGCTGGTTAAATCAATTATATCAAACGTGGCCGTAGGTGCCGGCGATCCTAGTCAGATGGACCAGAGCGTGCAGCCGCATAAAGGTAAAGTAACCGTTGCCTTCGTAGAGTTTGGCCAGCGTAAAGGGGCTTCCACCGTTGAGTATCTCGATAAAATCCGCCAGGCTGTGAAAGGTATTCCTGGTGCCGACATTACAGTTGAACAGGAACAAGGCGGTCCTCCCACAGGTAAGCCGATCAATATAGAAATTTCAGGAGATGAATTTGAGGTACTCACCAGCACAGCCGATCGCCTGAAACGTTACCTCGATTCGCTCGCTGTTGGTGGTGTGGAGGAGTTGCGTAGTGACTTCCAGGCCAATAAGCCGGAAGTGATCGTGGAAATTGACCGTGAGCGTGCAAACCGTGAGGGTATTTCTACCTACGCCATTGGCGGTGCGCTCAGAAGCGCGCTGTATGGTCTGGAAGTATCGAAGTTCCGTGATCCGGAAGATGATTATCCGATCATGGTACGCTTTAAGGAAGATCAGCGTAACAATATTAACATGCTGCTGAACATGAATATCACTTACCGTGATATGAACATGGGGGGCCAGATCCGCCAGGTGCCTTTATCTTCCGTAGCAAACGTGCGTTACAGTAATACTTATGCAGGTATCAAACGTATCGATCAGAAACGTGTGATCACCCTGTATTCCAACGTGCTGTCCGATTACAATGCGAATGAAGTAGTACAGAACATCCAGACTGCGATCAACGATTTTGGTCAGCAGGACGGTATTGCCATTAAAATGACTGGTGAGCAGGAAGACCAGATGGAAACCATGAACTTCCTGATTTGGGCGCTGGTTAGCGCTGTTGGGTTGATGGTGATCATCATGGTAATACAGTTTAACTCGATGGGTAGAGCGCTGTTGATCCTGCTGGAAGTATTCTTCAGTATCATCGGCGTATTCCTTGGTTTCTCCACCTTCGGTATGGATATTTCCATCGTTATGACAGGTGTTGGTATCATGGCCCTGGCTGGTCTGGTAGTACGTAACGGTATCGTACTGGTAGAGTTCATCGACCTGCTGGTACAGCAGGGAACGCCGGTACACGAAGCTGTGGTAGAAGCAGGCCGTACCCGTATGACACCAGTATTGCTTACTGCCATCGCAGCCATTCTCGGTCTGATCCCACTGGCGGTAGGTTTAAACATCGACTTCGCCAAGCTGTTGTCTACAGGTAATCCGCATATATATTTCGGTGGCGATAACGTAGCCTTCTGGGGCCCGCTGGCCTGGACGATGGTGTTCGGGCTGATCTTCGCCACCTTCCTTACGCTGATCCTGGTGCCGAGCATGTATTATATGAATAAACGTGTGATCGATATCCTGGACGTGTATGGCTGGCCGCGCGGACTGAAATATGTACCGTTCCTGCCCCTTTTCCTGAAGTTATTCTCGAAGAAGGCTACTATTAAAAAGTTGCATGATTTAGAATATCGTTCAGAGAAGCCGTACAACTTCTTTAACGGAGAAGCGCATAATGAAGATAAAGAGCATGCAAAGTCTTCAACAGGCGTGCATGTAGAGTATAATAACTAGTTGTTTTTTTAATTAGAGCAAACAGTGTAACAGTTGTAGGTTTAACAGATCGCCGTCCTGATTCTTCAGGACGGCTTTTTTTATGTTAGGCCGATGTTAATTGGTGGCTTTAAACACTGTTAATGCAGATAAAAGTTTTAAGTTCAAGTATCCCTTCGGGGATTAGGTTAGAAAAATGGATTGATAAGGCCGTTCCGGGTTTCCGGGACGGTCTTTTTATGTTAGCCGTGTGTTAATAAGGTACATGCTGGCCGAATGATTTGCAGAGAATGAATTAGGTTCGTGGCTGTTATTCATTTTGTGAAATTATAGAATATGGTTTTTTGGGTGGCCGTCCTGATTCTTCAGGATGGGTTTTGCTAACTATTAATAAATAAAGTATATTTATAAATAGTTATAGTGTTGCCCGGTTTTCGAACTCAATCCCAATTTCCTTATCCCTAAAAAAATATCCCGTTATGGACTTTAAAGATGTTATTAAACAACTTGGCGAACGTTCCCTCAAAATCAAAGATGCTGTTAACACAGAAGAAGCTACGAAGAATGCATTTATAATGCCTTTTATTCAGGCTTTAGGTTATGATGTGTTTAACCCGGCTGAAGTAACTCCCGAATTTGTGGCTGACCTTGGCATAAAACAGGGAGAGAAGGTCGATTATGCTGTGTATAAGGATCAGAAGCTAATCATACTGATAGAATGCAAATGGCATGGGCATGGCCTGGACGTTTTTAATTCGCAGTTGTTCCGCTATTTCCATACCACCAAAGCGAAATTTGGATTACTTACAAATGGCTTTGAATATCGCTTTTATACCGATTTGCTGGAACCTAATAAGATGGATGAGAAACCTTTCTTTACTTTCAATATCACCGACATCCGGGATAACCAAATAGAGGAGTTGAAAAAGTTTCATAAGGCCTATTACGATCTTGAAACTATCGTTACCACCGCCAGCGAATTAAAATACACCAATGAATTAAAGGCTTTGATCCATGCTGAGTTAAATAATCCCTCCGAGAACTTTGTAAGGCACTTTGCCAAGCAGATTTATACGGGTACGTTAACAGCAAAGGTTACCGACCAGTTTACGCACCTGACTAAGAAGTCGGTACAGCATTATATAAATGATCTGATTACAGATCGCTTAAAAACTGCACTGAAACAGGAAGCTGCTGCACAAGATGCGGTAATTGAGCCGGAGGTTTTGATAGATAGTAAAGATACTAAGGTCGTGACTACTGCTGAAGAATTGGAGGCTTTCTATATCATCAAGTCAATACTCCGCGACAAAATTGATGGGGAGCGGATAGTATACAGGGATGCTCAGACTTATTTTGCAGTGTTGTTGGACGATAATAACCGTAAAACGATTTGCCGGCTGTACCTGACAAGCACTAAAAAGTCTATTGGGTTGATAGACGAGAACAAGAAGGAAACAAAACATGAAATTCTGAAAATAGACAACATTTATAAATTCAGCGCGCAGCTGGCAAAAACGATTGAACGCTACGAAAAGGCGCCTAACCAGGTCGAAGCATAAGGTTTGCGATTTAGTCATTCAGCAGGCCGCCCGCATCTCCCGGCGGCATTATTACCGGTCATACCGTATATTATAATTTATGAAAGGTAGTTAGGATAATGTCGCTTTTACGTATCTTGGCGCTCGCATTTGAAAAATCTAACAACCCGACCTTATGCCACAGAACCACGAAATTGATTATCGCATCTACGGTGAGGAAATGCAAATTGTTGAAATAGAGCTGGATCCACAGGAAACCGTGATAGCGGAGAGTGGTAGTTTCATGATGATGGACCAGGAAATCCAGATGGCGACGCTTTTCGGCGATGGATCGCAGGCTAACCAGGGTTTTTTAGGTAAGTTAATGAGCGCCGGTAAACGCCTGCTCACCGGGGAAAGCCTTTTTATCACCGCTTTCACCAATGCCGGTTATGGTAAAAAGAGTGTAAGTTTTGCTTCTCCTTATCCTGGTAAGATTATCCCGATGGACCTTTCATTATTGGGTAACAGGATAATTTGCCAGAAAGACGCGTTTTTGTGTGCGGCTAAAGGCGTTAGCGTAGGTATTGAACTGCAGCGTAAGCTTGGTACCGGTATTTTCGGTGGCGAGGGTTTTATTATGCAGAAGCTGGAGGGAGATGGTTTGGCCTTTGTACATGCCGGTGGTATGGTGGTGGAAAGGGAGCTGGCACCGGGTCAGGTATTAAAAATCGACACCGGTTGCGTGGTGGCTTACACACAAAACATTGATTTCGATATAGAATTCGTGAAGGGGATAAAAAACATGGTTTTTGGCGGAGAAGGGCTTTTCTTCGCTGTACTGCGCGGGCCTGGAAAGGTATGGATACAGTCGCTGCCAATAAGTCGGCTTGCCAGTAGGGTATTGGCTTACGGCTCGCCGGGAGGCAGAAGAGAGGAGGGTGGTATTTTAGGCGGCCTGGGCAATCTTTTGGATGGAGATTGATAAAAAATGGGCTTTGAATATTGAATAATTAGCTTATCTTTATTGGGCAGGCCAATGTTAACCTGATTCGAAATGATGAAAAACCAACCTGCAGAATTAATATAGATAGAAAGGTAATATAATAGTAAGCGTTTTAAGGGGCCGGCAATAGGAAACCGGTATTTACGATTAGAGAGATATGCAATCATTTGAAGCATCGTTAGTATACGCCAGGAAACAAGATGAGCAGGATGAGTTAAGGGCGTTCCGACAAGAGTTCTTTTTCCCGCAGCATAATGGAAAAGACGCAATTTATTTTTGCGGGAATTCGCTGGGTTTGCAGCCTAAAGGGGTGCAGGCGGCAATGGAACAGGAATTGGCCGATTGGCGGCAAGTAGCGGTAGAAGGTTATTGGAAAGCCAAAAATCCATGGTTGTTCTACCATCAGCAATTTAGTAAGACTTTAGGAAACATAGTGGGTGCGAAGGAAACCGAGGTATCAGTTATGAATACCCTTACCGTGAACCTTCACCTTATGATGACCAGCTTTTACAGGCCTACGAAAACAAGGTACAAGATCTTGGTGGAAAAAGGAGCCTTCCCGAGTGATCAGTACGCGGTGGAAACCCAGGCAAGGCATCACGGCCTGGACCCAGAACAAACCATTATTGAAATTTCCCCTCGTACCGGCGAAAGCATCCTGAGATCTGAGGACATTTTGCAAAACATTAACGAACATAATACTAGTATTGCGTTAATATTGCTGGGAGGTATTCACTATTACACCGGTCAGTTATTAGATATGCAGTCCATTACGGCTGCTGCCCATAAAGTTGGCGCATTGGCAGGTTTTGACCTGGCGCACGTGGCGGGAAATGTACCGTTACAATTGCATGACTGGGGAGTGGACTTTGCCGTATGGTGTTCTTATAAATATTTGAATGGAGGTCCGGGTGCCGTTGGAGGTGCTTTTGTGCACGAAAAACACGCATCGGACAGAAACTATCCACGGTTTGGTGGTTGGTGGGGGAACGAAGAAAGCACCCGCTTCCGCATGGAAAAAGGATTTATCCCTAAAGCCGAGGCCTCTGGATGGCAGCTGAGCACTGCCCAGGTATTCAACATGGTGGCCCTTAAAGCTTCGCTGGAATTGTTTAATGCCGCTGGTATTAACAGGTTACGGGAAAAGAGCATCAGGTTAACCAACTATCTTGAATTTCTGCTTGAACAGATTAAAGAAATTAATTTAGAAATAATTACACCGAAAAATTGTAATGAAAGAGGTGCCCAGTTATCGTTGCTCTTTAATGAAAGAGGAAAAGAGATTCATCAACAGATGACAGCGGCCGGTATCGTAGTAGACTGGAGAGAACCCGGAGTAATACGGGTTTCGCCGGCACCTATGTATAACTCTTATGAAGATGTCTTTCATTTTTATGAAATCATCGAAAAAATTGCTTCAAAACGCTTTTAATCAAGTAAGATGAACTTTGAGAGAAATGAACGTCCCCGAAAGTATTCTCCTGATTCCAACAGAGAACAGCAAGAACCCAACCAAAACAGGGAAGGTGGTTTTAACAGTCAATCCGATGCAAACAAGGATGGCGACCGCGGTTTTAACCGGGGCGACAGAGATTTAAGCCGTTTCAACAATGATCGCGACCGCGACGGCGGTGGTTATGGACGTGATCGGGACGGCAACAGCGGCGGCGGATATCGTCCGCGCGACAATAATAGTGGTTACGGCGGCGGTCGTGACAGTGGCGGCTATAGCGGCGGCGGCGGCGGTGGATACCGTGATCGTGACGGCGGTGGTGGTTACAGCGGCGGTGGAAACCGTGGCGGTGGCGGCTACAGCGGTGGCGGTGGTGGTAACTATGGCAATCGCGAAGGCGGCGGCGGTTACGGTGGTGGCGGCAATCGCGAAGGCGGTGGTGGCTACGGCGGTGGCAATCGTGGCGGTGGCGGCTATGGTAATCGCGAAGGCGGTGGTGGCTACGGTAACCGCGAAGGCGGTGGCGGTGGTTACAATCGTGGCGGCGGCTACGGCGGCGGCGGTGGTAATCGTGGTGGTGGCGGCTATGGCGGTGGCGGTGGCTACGGCGGCGGTCAGCAACGCGGCGGCTTCAGGCCAAGGCCAGGTGGCGGTGGTTTTAACCGTGAACCAAGACCAGACAATAAGATCTACTTTATCGCCCTGCTCCCAACTGCAGAAGTAGGTAAAGAGATCATCAAGATAAAACAGGAATTTGCTGAAGGTTACGGACCAATGTACGCGCTGAAAGTATTGCCGCACATTACCCTCCAGGTACCTTTCACTGCAGATCCGGCTCTGGAAAGATCTTT
This sequence comes from uncultured Chitinophaga sp., assembly GCF_902168175.1. Lineage (GTDB taxonomy): Bacteria > Bacteroidota > Bacteroidia > Chitinophagales > Chitinophagaceae > Chitinophaga. The sequence goes on from NZ_CABHOU010000095.1 coordinate 386,720, forward strand.
CTGCGACGAACTGACAGAATTCGCCAAAACGCAGGCGCCTTTTGAAGTATCGCTCAACGGATTCGGTACTTTCCCGAACAAACAAAACCGTGTACTCTTCATCAACGTTGAGAAAAGCGAAACCATGAGCGCTATGCACCGTCAACTGATCAACTTCCTGCGTAAGGAGTTTGGTTTCAGCACCATGCTGGCACGTACCGGTTTCACCCCTCACGTTACCGTGGCCTTCAAAGACCTTACCGACGAACAGTTCGATAAAGCCTGGCCCGAATACGAAGGAAAAGAGTATGAAGCTACCTTTAAAGTTAGCAACCTCTACTTCCTCCGTCACAACGGTAAATCATGGGAAGTACTGCAGAAATGCAAACTCGGCGGCGCCTGATTATAAAGGCTTCGTTAGTACGATAAATAAAAACACCACAGCGGTCAAATGCTGTGGTGTTTTTTTATGCGGTAAGTTTGATTGTCGGCTATCGAGAGCCGGAAAGTAAATGCTGTGGGCGTTTTTAAGTTTGATGTTGATGTTTTTTCTGCTGTCGAAGAGTGCGACGCAACGGCGGCTTAATAGAAAACCAATGCCTGGCCCACCCTTATTATTCTCCTAAAAAGTAAAGCCGGCCATGCTTTACTGCATGTGCCGGCTTTGATTAACCCCTATGAAAACCAACTATTGCTCGAGTTTGATATCGCCAAGGTCGGTAGCCTTCCCGTCTTCTACTTTCACATCAGTAATGGTAGCGTCTTTATAAGGATCTTTACCATCAATGATTACTGTGTAGGTACCTGACTTAGCGTTAGTGAATGAAAAGGCACCATCAGATATAGCTGCCTTAAGCGTATCTGCCCCGGCCACTGCCCATGCTTCGGTTGCCCCGTCGGCCGGTGTTACTTTACCGGATATTGCTCCGCCATCGATAGATTTAAATGCAAATGCGCCAAATGCTACTGCTGATAATGCTAATATGCTTAATTTGATCTTTTTCATAGCATACAATTTTAAATGGTTTAAATAATAAAGAATGGTTAAGTATATATGGTTAAATGAATGTGCTTAGTTAGGTGTTTTTGTTTTCAAATATCCGACTTGTTATCGTCGCATGTACAGTGAATAAAACAATTACTATGCCTCGTAACTGCCAGATTATCTGAGAGGAAGGTATTTAACATTTCTTTAAACAAGCTTTAACATTGTGAGTTCGCTTTTTAAGAATTCCGTTTTCGATTACTACTTGGATCAGTAAATAGATATCTTGCAACCTCGTGAAGAATTGGGGACAAAACGTGTAAAGTCTACCATATTTGTGTACTTTTGGTCACGAATTCTCAATTATCGGCCTTAAATGCCGAAACTATGTTACGAATACCTAATTTTACAGTCAAATACTTAGAATAGATCTGAAATGTCAAATACATCCATAACACAGCTAGAAGACGTAGTGATCAAGTTTGCCGGTGACAGTGGCGATGGTATGCAGCTTACGGGAACCCAGTTCTCTAATAATACAGCTCTTGTGGGTAACGACCTTAGTACGTTCCCCGACTTCCCTGCAGAAATCCGTGCCCCGCAAGGTACCCTTGCTGGTGTGAGCGGTTTCCAGCTTCACTTTTCTTCCAATCGTATATTTACGCCTGGCGACGCCTGCGACGTACTGGTGGCGATGAACGCCGCCGCGTTGAAGGCTAACCTTAAAGGCCTTAAAAAAGGCGGTATCATCATCGCCAATACAGATGGTTTCGATTCCAAGAACCTCCGTCTTGCTAACTACCCTGAAGGTGTTAACCCACTGGAAGACGATTCGTTGAAGCCTTACGAGCTGCATACGATGGACGTTACCAAAATGACACGTGAGGCGCTTAAAGAAACCACTTTGGGCATGAAGGAAAAGGACCGTGCGAAGAACATGTTCGTGCTGGGCTTTATCTACTGGCTCTACAACCGCGATATGGACAGTACGGAAAACTTCCTGCGCGATAAGTTTGGTAAGAAACCGGAGATATTCGAAAGTAACCTGAAAGTATTGCACGCAGGTTACAACTTCGGCGATACCGTAGAGGCCTTCACCACCCGCTATAAGGTGGAAAAGGCGCGCATGGAGCCAGGTACTTACCGCAGCATTACTGGTAACACCGCTTTGTCGTACGGCTTAATAGCAGCCTCTCAGAAAGCTAACCTGCCACTATTCCTCGGTACGTATCCTATTACGCCGGCAACCGACATCCTGCATGAGCTGAGCCGTTATAAGAACTTCGGCGTTCGCACTTTCCAGGCGGAAGATGAAATTGCCGGTATTACTTCGGCCATCGGCGCATCTTACGGTGGGCACATGGGCGTTACTACTACCTCCGGCCCGGGTATGGCGCTGAAAGGCGAAGCCATGGGCCTGGCAGTAATGCTGGAGATACCTTTAATTATAGTAGATATTCAGCGCGGCGGCCCCTCTACCGGTTTGCCCACTAAAACCGAACAGTCTGACCTGCTGCAGGCTTACTACGGCAGGAACGGTGAGTGCCCGATGCCGATCGTATCGGCCTCTACACCCTCCGACTGTTTCGAAGGTATTTACGAGGCTTTCCGCATAGCGGTAAACCACATGACGCCGGTGATTTTCCTGAGCGACGGTTATATTGCCAATGGTGCTGAGCCATGGCGTTTCCCGAAAGCAGCGGACCTGCCGGAAATTAAAGTAACGTTTAAAAAGGGACTGGAAGAAGGCGAAGAGAACTTCTACCCTTATGAGCGCGACGAGAACCTGGTTCGCCCATGGGCAGTACCTGGCACACCGGGGCTGGAACACCGTATTGGTGGCCTGGAAAAACAAAACATTACCGGTAACGTAAGCTACGATCCGGAAAACCACCAGCAGATGGTGAAAATCCGTCAGGAGAAGGTAGATAAGATTGCCGATCATATTCCGTTACAGAAAATAGAACTGGGACCCGAAAAAGGTAAGGTGCTGGTACTGGGTTGGGGATCTACTTACGGCGCTATCAAAAGTGCTGTACTGGAACTGCTGGCCGAAGGTCATGAAGTGGCACACGCGCACCTCCGTCACCTCCGTCCTTTCCCTAAAAACCTCGCTGAAATCCTTAGCAGCTACGACCAGGTACTGATCCCCGAGATCAATAACGGTCAGTTGATACGCATTATTCGTGATCAGTTCCTGATTAATGCACAAGGATATAATAAGATAATGGGCGTACCCATTACCAAAAGCGAACTGGTGATCAGGATCAGAGAAATGCTGGCTTAGTTAAAACAGATTAAGCTAAGACATAAAAAATCCTGCTCATGTTTGGGCAGGATTTTTCGTATATTCATAAACGTACCGTGCCATTTTAAACCTGCAATTAGTTAACGTATGAAAACACTGGTCATCCTGAAATCCCTCGTGTTACTCTTCCTGCTTCCACTGGCGGTAAAGGCACAGTCGTACAAGTATGATGTTATCTTTAATAATAAGGTTGTTGGTAATATTAAGGTGAATCAGCGCGGCAGCGGCAACAACCGCTCGCTGGTACTGGAAAGCCGGGTAAAGATCAAACTCATCGCCAACATTACTGTGGATACGGATATTACGGCCGAATTTGAAGGTAATGTATTAACCACAGCCAAGGCCGTGCGCCTTTCCGGTAAAGGGAATGACAATAAAGAAACCTCTACGAAGAAGCAGGCCAACAATTACCTCGTGGTACGGCAGGGCGAATCGTCGACACTGCCCGAGGCTAAGATCATTTACTGTGTTACCGACCTTTACATAACTGAACCTAAGGGCATGAAATCGGTATACTCCGAAACGTTGGGGAAACTGTTGCCGGTAAGGGCGCTGGGGCAGGACCGTTATGAAATTACGATGCCAGATGGCAAGAGGAATATCTATCGTTATTCGGGAGGAAAGCTTGCCGAAGCTGAGGTAAACCACATCATCGGCAAGGCAATCTTCCGCAGGGTAGAGGCTTAAACAGTCTGTTCTACTATCTGCCCTGTTTTCTTATCTTTTAAAATCAGTTTTTTGGCGCCATAGTGCGTAGTTTCCTCTTTGATGAGGTAGTACTGCTCATTGTAATCTGTTTGCGGGCGCATTTTCTCCACTCCTTCCTGTCCGCGCCAGATGTCCAGTTTAACCGGTTCCCATTGCTTGGAAGTGGCAGATTTGTAAGCTGCATCGAGGATGGCGTTTACCACGTAACCGTCGTAGAAGGTTTCGGTGGGCGGGCGGCCTTCTTCGATAGCGTGGAACATGTCCGCGAACATATGGTTGTAGCCTAATTCGTTTAGCTCGTCGCCTACAGGGAACAGCCAGCCGGTGTTGCTTTCTGCTTTTTCGGCCACGTAATCGGCGCCTTTCCCGGTGGTAAACATATCGAAGCCTGTCCGCAGGAAGCTGTTAAGCCAGATAGTTCCTTCAGAACCCATTACCTCGTCGCGCAGGTCGAGGCCGCCGCGGAAGGTCCAGCTTACTTCGAACTGGCCGATGGCGCCGTTCTCGTACTTCACCAGGCCAATGGCATGGTCTTCTGCATCGATAGGTTTCACCTGGGTATCGGCCCAGCACATTACTTCAACCGGTTTTATATCCTTGCCGATAAAGCTGCGGCCAATCTCCACGCAGTGGCAACCCAGATCGAGTATACAACCACCGCCTGCCTGTTCTTTATCCCAAAACCACTCGCTGTGGGGGCCAGGGTGCGTTTCTCTCGACTTAGCCCAGAGAATGCGGCCTAAGGCACCGCTCTTAACGCTTTGCAGCGCCTTCAGGAACTTCGGTGTATACACCAGGTCTTCGAGGTAACCGTTGAAAATACCGGCTGCTTCTACCATCTCCAGCATTCTTTTGGCTTCTTCCGCATTACGGCCCAGGGGTTTGGTACAGATCACACCTTTTTTGTGTTTGCAGCAAAGCGCCACGGCAGCTTCGTGCAGGTTATTGGGCAGCGATACGCATACCACGTCCACATCGGGGCGGGCAATGGCGGCTTCCATGTCGGTGGTCCAGAAAGGAACTTTGTAGTCTTCAGCGAATTTCGTCGCGCTTTCTTCCCTGCGGGAATAGATGCTGGTGATCTTATCGCGGCTCCTCTGCCCCTGCAGGGAGTCGGCATAAAAACGGCCGATAAAGCCGGAGCCTAACATAGCAATTCGTTGCATAAATAATGGATTGACGTGGTGAAGAACGAAAATAAAAAACTCCGCAGTTAAAAACCAGTGACATAGGTAATTGACTGCGGAGTAATATTTAAAACAGCGCTGATTATGCTGTCATTGTTACTTTTTTACTGTCTTTAAAGGTAGCCATAAACAGTACCCAAACAACCAGGGCAATACCAGCAGGTATCAGCCAAATCATCTGCCAGTTTGGCTCGCCGGTAGCAGTTCTGTAATGCTCGGAAATAAGACCGGCCACATAGAAACCGATCAACATACCTACACCATACGTAGCCAGGGTAACAAGGCCCTGTGCAGCGCTCTTGTATTTTTCGCCTGCCTGCGCATCAGTGTAAATCTGGCCCGATACGAAGAAGAAGTCGTAACAGATGCCATGAAGCGCGATACCGATAATGAGCATGAAGGACAGGTCGCCTGCATTGCCATAAGCAAACAGGGTATACCTTACCGCCCATGCCAGCATACCTACCATGATGGTTTTTTTAAAGCCGAATTTATTGAAGAACAGTGGCAGTGCCAGGATAAACAAGGCTTCTGAAATTTGCCCGATCGCCATTTTACCAGTTGGGTTTTCCAGTCCGGAGTTCTCCAGGAAAGGGTGTGCATTCTGGTAGTAGAAAGCCAGTGGAATACAAATGAGAATAGAAGCGATGAAGAAGATCAGGAAGTTTCTGTTGGCGAGCAGGCCAATAGCGTCGAGACCCAGCATGCTGGCCAGACCTTCTTTCTGATCTTTATTTTTCACCGGAGGTGTTTTAGGCAGCGTGAAGCTGTAAAGGCCCAGCAGCAAAGAGGCAACACCTGCCATGGCGAATGTGTTTTTCAGCAAACCAGCTTCTGTATTCGCCGGAGAATCCCAGTGGAATACATAGCTGATAGTAAGGCCTGCTAATATCCAGCCAACGGTGCCCCAAACACGGATAGTCGAAAACTCTTTCTCGGGATTGGTCATCTGGCGGAACGATACAGAGTTTACGAGTGCGAGGGTAGGCATAAAGGCTACCATATAAGCAAACACGTAGGGATAGAATACGCTCACTGTTTCGGAGGTATACATCATGTACATTAAACCGGCACCCAGCAGGTGCAGTACACCTAATATTCTTTCTGCATTAAAATATTTATCGGCAATCAAACCGATAATAAAAGGAGCGATAATGGCGCCCCATGACTGTGTGGAAAATACATTAGCGCTTTCGATGCCGTTAGCGGCAAGGTTTTTTCCCAGGAATGTGCCCAGTGTTACGAACCATGCTCCCCAGATGAAAAACTCCAGGAACATCATAACGGACAGTTGCAAACGTGTGCTTGACTTCATAACGATATTTAGACTTTATTACTTGTATAAAAACTTTAGCGGCAAAAGATAAGGAAATTCTGTTCGAAAATCCTAAATAGTGGATAGACGTTTTAAATTCCCCGTTTAGTACTTCGGGAGACTCGGCTGGTTTCCGCGGATCAGTCCCTGGTAATATTTACAGACAGGCCGTAACCCGCACTCCTCGCACTTGGGGCTGCGCGCCAGGCAGATGTAACGCCCGTGCAGAATTAACCAGTGATGTGCTACATGTACTTTTTCTTTCGGTATATATTTCAACAGCTGCATCTCTGTTTGCAACGGTGTGGTGGCATTTGTGGTGAGCCCTAACCTTGCGGATACACGAAACACGTGCGTATCAACAGCCATGTTAGGTTGATGATGAACAACAGAGGTAATAACGTTCGCCGTTTTGCGGCCAACTCCCGGTAGCTTCACCAGTTCGGGAACGGATGAGGGAATTTCACCGGCAAAGTCATCTACCACCATATTGGCCATTCCAATGAGGTGTTTTGTTTTATTATTAGGATAAGAAATGCTTCTGATAAGTGGGAACAGATCGTCGAACGTGGCTTTGCTGAGCGCGTGTACATCGGGGTACTGCTCAAATATGGCAGGGGTGGTAAGGTTCACACGTTTATCCGTACACTGTGCTGATAGTATGACAGCTACGAGTAGTTGGTACGGATTATCGTATATGAGTTCTGTTTCAGCATTGGGAGCATGTTGCTCGAAATAGCTGATTACATACGCGAAACGTTCTTTTTTGGTCATGCCGTAAATATAATGCGAAATGCGCATACTGCGGACAGGCCCGGAAAGGACGGAACTTGTAATAATAGTTACTGTATACTTTAACGGGAACGCCTATTTCTTCTTTGCGTATTCGAAGATGGCGTCTAGTGTGCTGTTACGCGGTGAGTACTGTATAGTTTTCAATACTTCAGCAGTAAAAGCGATCAATGCTTTCTCTTCACGTTGCATCTTTAACTCATCCATATGCCTTGTTTTTTTATCTTCTTTTGTAGCGTGTGAAGTTATAAAGAGAGGTAGTGTAGAATTACTCATGCAAATACAGTTTATTTGGTCAAATGGTGTTTATAACAAAATAGTTAACCTCTAGATAACGCGGATTGACACTAACGTATTGTCAAATTAAGTCAAAAAAGTGGGAAATACAAGATAAAAGGACGGATGGCAGCGGCTGGCGGCGGATAAGAAGGATGAATGGAAGTGATTGATTATGAGGATATAAGCTTACTCTTCCTTTGGTTTTTCGGGGATAATCAGGAAAACATCTTCGTTTTCCTTTTTCATTTTATACTTCTCACGGGCGAATTTCTCCAGTTTTTCCATGCTGGACAATAGTTCCTGGCTTTCTTTACGGGTAGCCTTGTTGTTTTCGAGGTAAAAGTCCTTCTGGGCTTCCATTTTGTTTACTTCGGCCGACAGTTGGTATTGGGAGATCATGTTGTTCCGGTCCAGGAAAGCGAGCCATATGATAAAGGCGGCCGTTGTAACGAAATACTTATTTCGGACAAGTGCTGGTACTTTAAATGGTGCTTTGAACATACTGGAGGATTTAAAAACCGGGAGCCTGTTGAAGGGCTCCCGGCTAATTTAATGACATGTTGACCACTAAATAACGTTATAGTTGGTTATTTCTTACCAAATTTAACGGAATTATTCGGATAAATGGCCGTGTTACCAAGTTGTTCCTCGATGCGGAGCAGTTGGTTATATTTCGCCATCCTGTCTGTACGGGAAGCCGAACCGGTTTTGATCTGACCGCAGTTCAGGGCTACCGCCAGGTCGGCGATGGTTGTATCTTCAGTTTCGCCTGAACGGTGGCTCATGATGGAAGTAAAACCAGCTTTGTGGGCCATGTTTACTGCATCGATGGTTTCAGTAACAGTTCCGATCTGGTTTACTTTTACGAGGATGCTGTTAGCAATGTTCTGGTCGATACCTTGTTTCAGGCGTTTTACGTTAGTAACGAACAGATCGTCACCTACCAGCTGTACATTAGCGCCAACTGCTTCGGTCAGTTTTTTCCAACCAGCCCAGTCGTCTTCAGCCATACCGTCTTCAATAGAAACGATAGGGTATTTTTTGCACCACTCAGCCCAATAAGCTACCATCTCATCGCTGGAGATAACTTTACCAGAGCTTTTGTAGAATTTGTAGCTGTTGGTTTTCTCATCGTACATTTCGCTGGAAGCTGCGTCCAGAGCGATGCCGATCTGAGTACCTGGTTTGTAACCAGCTGCTTCGATAGCCTGCAGTACAGTTTCGATAGCTTCTTCGTTGCTCTGGATATCAGGAGCGAAACCGCCTTCGTCGCCAACGTTAGTGCTATAACCTTTCTTTTTCAGAACAGATTTCAGTGTGTGGAAGATTTCCACGCCCCAACGCAGACCTTCAGAGAAAGATGATGCACCAACAGGGATGATCATAAACTCCTGGAAGTCGATTTTGTTATCAGCGTGAGCGCCACCGTTAACGATGTTCATCAGGGGTAAAGGCAGGGTGTTGCCGTTTACGCCACCGAGGTAACGGTAAAGAGGCAGGTTGGCCACTTCTGCAGCGGCTTTGGCAACAGCCATGCTCACTGCCAGGGTAGCGTTAGCGCCCAGTTTAGCTTTGTTTTCGGTGCCGTCCAGCTCGATCAGCAGTTTATCAATACCGGCCTGGTCGGTTACGTCCCAGCCTTCCAGCTCAGGAGCGATGATCTCGTTCACGTTCTTAACAGCCTGTAATACGCCTTTTCCAACGTAAACGGATTTGTCGTTGTCACGCAGTTCAACGGCTTCGTGTTTACCGGTAGATGCACCTGATGGTACAGCTGCACGTCCGAAATGTCCGTCTTCTGTAGTAACGTCTACTTCTACAGTAGGATTGCCGCGGCTGTCAAGTATCTGCCTGGCATGAATTTCTGCAATGATGCTCATAATGATGAATTATTGAAAGGTTTTTCTGTTTTTCCTCATTTTGTTAAATAAATTCTATCACTTTTGGGTTTTTTCCCTGAAAATATCCTCCAGTGACTGCGAATTGCTATGCAAAGAAAGGATGTTCCTGTTACTTATCAAAGCAAATTGTAATAGGCTTTTCCGTACGGTCTCCAGATCGTCGGAATAAAGCTGCCAGGTATTGTTGTCCCTGTCCACAGCCCTGCTTACCCCAGCAATGGCTTCCAGCTCCTCCCGGGTGGCGGTTTCGCCGAAGCTAACCTGTACAAAACCACTCCCCATCTGCTGTAAGGCGGAAATGGAGTCGTCGGCTATAATATTTCCTTTATTAATAATGATTACGCGGCTACACATCGCTTCCACTTCCTGCATGATGTGGGTACTCAGCATCACGGTTTTATCCTGCCCCACCTCTTTTATCAACTGGCGTATTTCTGCCAGTTGGTTAGGGTCAAGGCCGGAGGTGGGCTCATCGAGGATGAGTACTTCCGGGTTATGCAGCAGCGCCTGGGCCAGGCCTACGCGCTGTTTGTAGCCTTTAGACAGGGCACCTATCTTCTTTCTGCGTTCAGGGGTTAGCCCGGTGCGGGCTATCATTTCATCGATGCGGCCGGCAGTTTGGGCGCCTAACCCATGTACACCGGCAATAAACTCCAGGAACTCACGTACGAACATGTCGTGGTATAGCGGGTTGGCTTCGGCCAGGTAACCTACGCGTTTACGCACTTCCATAGGGCTGGTAGCAACATCGAAGCCGCAAACCACTGCCTTACCTGCGGTGGGTGGCAAAAAGCCGGTGATCATCTTCATGGTAGTACTCTTTCCCGCGCCATTAGGCCCAAGAAACCCTACGATCTCACCTTTATTTAACTGGAAGGATACGTCTTTTACGGCCTGCTGCTCGCCATACACCTTAGAAAGATTTGTTACCGTTATAGACATGCTGTGCTTAATTGGATAGCTAAAGTAGTAAAGTTTTAAAATATAGTTTTCCTTTAATCCGGAATGCCTGCAGGTATACGCCATAAATTGCAGAGGCATTTTGTTTAAAGAAATGTTAAAGCCAGCCCCCAAAACCTATTAAATATTCAAAAACACTGCACCCACGATGCGCCTCCGGAATTTTGCAGATATCAAATTTGTTATACTTTTACATCGTCAATCTGATAACAGAAAATGTAGACAACAACTTCACTCAACGATATGAATACTTCTGTAAAGCATTACGGAATATTTGTACAACCTTCCCGATTGGTAATATAGAAACCCAGCTCCCGGTAAGCTTTTGAATGCTGCGCAAGCGTTTTGCGTACTGCTATTCTGTACATGCTTTCCAGACGTTCGTATGCGTCTTCATCACATGGTATGCCTATGCTGCGCAAGTGCACGTGCGATAGCTGTGTTCATACCTCTTCTGATCACCATTTTATACTAAAAACAATGGCAAACCTTTTAAAAAAGGCGCTAGGGCTCTTCGTGGAATTTGAGCCCGATGGGGAAAGTGCGCCCGTACAAAACAGCAGTAGTAATACTCCTGCAAAATTCCCTGCTGCTCATGCAAAAGAGATAGCCGCCGCTATGACTGATGCGGACCTCGACAAATTTGAACAGCACTTTTCGCAGCTCTTCGAGCGCAGTAACCTGCCAGGGCCCGACTACTTCGAGTTCTGGAAGATGATGGAAACGCTGGAAGCGCACCTGCCGGATGAAAAGGCACGCCTCTCCGTAGTGTATGCCACACTCAGCGTACAGGGCCTTACAAAGGATAAGTTGATGGAATCTGCCGCGCAATACAAACTGATTGTAGAGCAGGACCGCAACGAATTCGATAAGGCGGCTAACGACAAAGCATCGCACGAAATTGAAGGTCGCAGGCAACAACTGGAGGATATGGAAAAGCTGATAGCCGATAATGCGGAGCTGATCCAGAAACTGACCCAGGAAATTACTGCAGCACAAACTAAGGCAGGCGCTTTAAAAACGGAAGTAACGGAGCATGAAAGGAAGATAGCTGTAAACCGCCAGGGTTACCAGGTGGCGAGTGAGGCAATGATCAATAAAATTCTTACTGACATTCAAAAAATTCAAACATCACTCTAACATGGAAACACAATTCTTTCCCGCAGAACCCGGCCAGAAGCTGAAGTCTTACTGGAACAGGCCCGGTGGTAAGTTCGGTTTGGTCATCGGCCTGGGACTACTTGTACTGGCTGGTTATTATGTAGTGCCCATACTTACAAAGGTGGTATGGAACACGCTCAACTTCGGTATTGCACTGGTGTGCTTAGGTATATTCCTGTACGCTGTTACGCACCGCAAACTGCGCCTGAGTTTATTCTACTTCTATGAATGGCTGATGAAAAAGCTGATAGGTGTAGTCATAGAACTCGACCCTTTCCTGATCGCGGAGGATTATATCGGCGATATGGAAGAACAGCGTGAAAAGCTTTATAAACAGTCGATTGATGTAGACGCGCAAAAGGAAAAGATAGACCTGAAGATCGCGGATAAGGAACGGGAAATGGGGCACCTGATCGGTCGCGCTAAAGCGGCGCAGAACAATAACATGCTGCCCGAACTGGGTAATGCCACCAGGCAGATAGCGCGCCTGAAAGAATACATCATGCAGCTTACGCCGATACGCGATAACCTGGCCCGCATTGGCGACTATCTCACCAAGGTACACAAAAACAGTGCTTACCTGATTGAAGATGCCCGAAATGAACTGGAACTAAAAAAAGACCTGTACAAATCCGTTACCTCGGGCAACAGGGCACTCAGTTCCGCACTCAAAATATTTAAAGGCGATCCTGAAAAGAAACTGATGGTGGAACAGTCCATGGAGTTTTTGAAGGAGGACATCGCTACAAAATTGTCGAGCATGAAGAAGGCGATCAATTACTCGAACGACTTTATGCGCTCTATCGACCTGGACAATGCTACGTACGAATTGCAAGGCCTGCAAATGCTGGAATCGTTTGATCCCGACAAGGAATTTAAACTGAACACACAGCCATGGGAACCTTCTAAAACTGATCGTTTGCCAGGTACCGTGGCCAAAGACAATTACAATGATTTATTAAGCTAATAACACACTTATCACTAACACTAAAAACTACACACAATGTCTGTTAAAGTTAAACCCGGCGGTAAAATTTTAGGTATCATCATCGTATTGGGCGCTATATACGCCGCAAAAGTATTCTGGTGGGATAAACGCCCTCAGCAGGCCAAAGCCGCCGCCGAAATCGGACAGGTAAAACTGCCCGACGCGCCTGAAGCATCGTTAAGTAAAGATGCCGTAATGTTATCACTGCCTTCGGCTGACGAAGCATTGAACGGCGGTACAAAAATCGAATGGCGTATTATGGCGTGGAACTCACAGTTCCCGCTGATGTATGCGAACGGTGGCGCTAAAACCACTAAAGGCTCCCTGCTCGACAAAGCGCAGTTGCAGCTCGAAATCATCAGGCAGGACGATTGTAACAAGTCGATAGCCGATATGGTGAAGTTCGCACAGGAGTATAAAGCGAACCCGAACACGCCTGGCGTATTCGCCTCTTTCATGGGCGACGGTATGCCTATGTTCTTCGCCGCACTGGCAAAAGAACTGGAGCCACTCGGCCCCGATTATCAGCCTATTGCATTTTATACCATGGGTAAAAGTTATGGTGAAGATAAACTGATGGGCCCTGTGGACTGGAAACGTGATCCTAAAAATGCGATCGGTAAAACAGTGGCCTGCGTACTGCGCGACGGTGATATGAACATACTGGTAAAATGGGCGGGCGATAACGGCCTGCGCGTAAACCCGGATGAAACCACTTACGACCGCAATGCGATCAACCTTATCGCAGCTAACGACTTCCTCGACGCGGCCAATAAATACATTGCCGATTACAAAGAGTCGCGTAAGCTGGTAGTAGATGGTAAAAAGATCAGTAAGGATACCACTGTAGGCGTAGACGCCGTGTCTACCTGGACGCCCGGCGACGTTAATGTGGCGCAGAAGCGTGGCGGACTGGTAAACATTGCATCTACCAGAGAGTATAGCTCCCAGATGCCGAACATTACCATCACCATCAAGAAATTCGCCTACGATCACCGTACCGATATGGAGAACCTGATCATGGCTTTATCGCAGGCAGGCGACCAGGTGCGCTCGTTTAGTGAAGCGAAAGCTTTTGCTGCCGAAGTATCTGCAAAAGTATATGCCGAACAGGATGCTGCTTACTGGCTTAAATACTACAACGGCGTAGAAGAAAAAGATGCACAGGGTATGAATGTAAGCCTCGGTGGATCTATGGCCTACAACCTGGCCGATGCCGCTAATATGTTCGGTTTAGGTAAAGATGGTATTGACCGTTACAAGATCGTGTACAACACCTTCGGCGATATCCTGGTAAAGATGTATCCTGAACTGGTGCCCTCGTACCCGGTGTATAATAAGGTGGTAGATAAATCCTTTATCGCGTCTGTAGTATCCAACCACCCCGAATTGCTGGAAGGTAGTACGATCAAACAGGAATACGCGAGTGAGATCACGAAAGAGGTATCGTCTAAATCGTACGAGATACAGTTTGAAACCGGTAGCGCGCAAATCAAAAAAAACTCTTACCCGGTGTTGGAAGAGATTCTGAAAAGTGCCGTAGTGGCCGAAGGTTTGAAGCTGGGCGTATATGGTCACACCGACAATGTGGGTAACGACCAGTCAAACACTGAGCTGTCTGAACAGCGAGCCGCATCGGTAAAAAATTACCTCCTGGGCAAAGGCCTTTCATCCGAACGAGTAGAAGCCAAAGGTTATGGCGCTACTAAACCCATCGCAGATAACAACAGTACCGAAGGTCGCGCAAGGAACCGCCGTGTGCAGATCGTTTTAGGTAACTAGTTCTATTTATCCCATGCATGCCGTGCATTTGCACGGCATGCTTTTAAAACACAACAATGCAAACACTCAAACATATATTCGAACCACTGCGGCTGTTAAATAAGCGAACGCTTACACTGCTGATAGTGATAGAAGTACTGCTGGCACTGGTAGCCTGGCAATTGAGCGGCGGCGGTCTTATTCCTACCCCGGCCAAAGTGCTGGCGGCATTGGGCGATATTGTACAGCGACCGGATTTTCCGGATAACCTGTTTGCCAGTTTAACGCTCACCATTAAAGGTATGGGCATCAGTATCCTTATTGCACTGGTCATCAGTTACTTGTCTATTGTCCCGTTTTTTCAGCCACTGGCAAAGTTTGTGATCAAGTGTCGTTACCTCACCTTAACAGGTCTTATTTTCCTGTTTACGTTGTTAACCCAAAATGGCCATCAGCTTAAACTAAGCCTGCTCATATTTGGCATTGTACCGTTTTTCGTGACCTCTTTGTTATCGGTGATCGATAACATTCATGCGCAGGAATTCGAGTTATGTACCACGCTACGCATGAACAGCTGGAAGGCTTTGTGGGAAGTGGTAATTGTAGGGCGGTTAGACCAGGTGTTTGAAGTAATGCGGCAGAACTTTGCCATTGCCTGGCTGATGATCACCTCTGTAGAAGGTTTGAGTATGAGCGAAGGCGGATTGGGCGTTATGCTGATTAAAGCCAACAAGTATGTACAGCTGGATGTGGTGTTTGGTACGCTGGTGATCATATTTATACTCGGTATTTTATTCGATTACCTGCTGGGTACCGTTCGCCACTGGTTATTCCCTTACACCAAATTAACCGTAAGACGATGAACACATATTCAAAACACGAAGTATTATTAAGTGCGGAAAACATCCAGCTGCAGTATGGCGAAAAGGTGGTGTTGCGCGATGTGAACTTCCGCATACAGGACATTCGCCGGCACGGTATAAACCAGGGCCAGGTGGTATCGCTTATCGGCCGCAGCGGTATTGGTAAAACCCAGTTGTTCCGCATACTTTCCGGTTTGCTGAGGCCAGGTGCAGGAGAGGTAAGGATTGATGAAGATCAGCATGTGGTGAAACCCGGTGAAGTAGGTATTGTGCCGCAGAACTATATCCTGTTTAACCACCGTACTATTTACCAGAATTTAAAGATCGGGCTGGACAGCGCACAGTTAAATCTGAGTGAGGCAGAAACCAAAAGCACGATAGCCGAATATGCCGCCACGTTCGAACTGAGCGAACATCTTAAAAAGTATCCTGCACAGTTGAGCGGCGGCCAGCGCCAGCGCGCCAGCATTATCCAGCAGGTGCTTACCGGTAACAAGTTCATATTGCTCGATGAGCCCTTTTCTGGTCTTGATGTGCTGATGATCGACCGCGTGATGGAGTTGCTGCTGAAGATATCGACCCTTAGCGAGCATAATACGCTGATTATCGTGAGCCATGATATAGAGAATGCCGCGGCCATTTCAGACATGGTGTGGGTGTTGGGGGCAGAAGAAGGTAAACCCGGCGCCACGATTGTAAAGGAGTACGACCTTTGCCAGATGGGGCTTGCGTGGAAACCTGAGATCAGGAGCGATATGCGTTTCGTGGAATTACTGACCGATATCAGAAAGCACTTATAAGAACTGGGCCGGTTTTTTCTTTATCCTTACATTTGCTGGATGAAGAAATTAATTGGCCTTTTTCTTTTAGCTCCGGCTTTATCTATAGCACAGGACATTCCCGTAAAAAACTATCCCAAAGGATACTTCCGTAATCCGTTGGAAGTGCCTATCGTACTGGCAGGCAACTTCGGTGAATTACGTCCCAACCACTTTCACTCCGGGCTGGATATTAAAACCCAGCAGCGGGAGAACCTGGCGGTACATGCAGCTGCGGAAGGATATGTGAGCCGTATCGGAATTTCGCATACTGGTTTTGGTAACGTGGTGTATATAACGCACCCGAACGGTTATACCACGGTATACGCCCACCTGAACCGTTTTTACCCTGCGCTGGAGCAGTACGTAAAGCAAAAGCAGTATGAGCAGCAAAGCTGGGCGGCCGATATGGTAATACCGGCACACCTGTTCCCGGTAAAGAAAGGCGACTTCATAGCCTGGAGCGGCAATACCGGCGGGTCTGCCGGTCCGCACCTGCACTTCGAAATACGCGATACTAAAACCGAGAAACCCCTGAACGGCCTGCTGTTCGGCTTTCCGGTACCCGATACCCGCGCGCCCGAAATACAGCGCATTGCTATTTACGACCGTAACCGCAGCCTGTACGAGCAAACGCCCGTAATGCTGGCCGTTACGCGTAGTAAAACCGGTCAGTACGTAGCGGCCAAACCATTAATAAAAGTGAATACCGATAAAGCCGGTATTGCTATCAGCGCGCTGGACAGGCAAAGTAATTCCGATAACCCGAACGGTATTTTCCAGACGGTGTTGTACGATAACAATGTGCCGTTAACCGGTTTTCAACTGGACAACATCGGGTACGAGGAAACCCGTTACCTGAATGCGCATGTGGATTATAAGATGAAGAAAGGCGGTGGCCCTTTTGTGCAGTTGCTGTTCTCGCTGCCCGGTAACGCGTTGGGCATTTACCACGATTTCGAGGGCGATAACGGCCTTGTAGATCTTTCTGATGGCAAGGTGCACCCGCTGAAGCTGGAGGTGAAGGATGCCTATGGGAACACCTCCCAGGTTACGTTCTCCTTGCAGCAGGAGAATGCGTCGCCGGCAACTGCCGCCTGCGCTAATACCATGTTCCCCGATTCGCGCAATATATTCGAGAACAACCAGGTAGAGTTTTTCCTGGATGAGGGTAGCATTTACGATAAAATATGTTTCCGGTATTCAGAGCTGGGTGCCACAAGCGCCAGTGCCTACTCAAATACCTACAGGCTGCACAATGCGCTGATACCAATTCACAGCAGTTTTAACGTGCGCATTAAGCCAACTAAACAGGTACCCGCGCATCTGCAAACCAAAATGGTGATCGTTCGTAATGGTTTAGGCAACAGCGTAGCGGCTGCCACCTTCGAAGACGGCTGGTATAAAGGCGCTTTCCGCGATTTCGGCGACTTCTACCTCGCGGTAGATACCATAAAACCGAAAATCACACCGCTGGGTGCGTTGAAAAACGGTATGAACATGGGCAAATTAGGCAAAATAGCCTTTTCCATGAGCGATGCCAGCGGTATTAAATCTTACCGTGCCGACCTGGACGGTAAGTGGCTGATGATGTCGAGGAAGAGTAATGTGATTACTTATACTTTCGACGAACACTGCCTGCCGGGCAACCATACACTGGTGCTTACGGTGATAGATATTGCGGGCAACGAGGCCAGCTATACCATTAACTTTAAACGATAAGAAGGGAAGATGTTTCATTTGAAAGAGGGAGATAAGGCGCCTGTATTCCAGGGCCGCGATCAGAACGGAAAATTGGTGTCATTAAAAGATTATAAGGGCAAAAAGGTGATCCTGTTTTTTTATCCGAAGGACAGCACTGCTACCTGCACCGTTCAGGCCTGCAACCTCCGCGACAACTACAGCGATTTAACCGGAAAGGGGTACGAGGTAGTGGGCGTGAGTGCTGATGGTGAAAAGAGCCACCAGAAGTTCATTAACAAAAACCAGTTACCTTATACCCTGCTGGCCGACGAAGACCGCAGCATCCTGGAGCAGTACGGTGTATGGGGCGAAAAGAAGTTCATGGGCCGCGTATACGACGGCATCCACCGCACTACTTTCCTCATTAACGAAAATGGGATCATCGATAAGATCATTCGCAAGCCGCAATCGAAGCGACATACGGACGAGATTTTAGAGATCTGGAAATAACCGCAGGAGGCGCCTGGTATGGGCGCCTTTTTATTTATTGAGCCAGCGGTGGGAACGCTATTGAGCCGCCGTTGTGTCACTCCCTTCAGCGGCAGTAACTACACCGGGCAACCTTTCTATTAAATCCAAACGGTGTATACATCGCCCAGTTGCAAATCTATAGCGCTGGAATTATATCTGTCGCAATCACACCCGCGTGCCTTAAAAGTGTTTAACCGTCCGCTCACCCTCCGCTCACCGTCCGCTCACCCTCCGCTCACTGTCCGCTCACCCTCCGCTTCACCGTACTTCCACCTTGCTCCCTCCCTACTTCCCTGATACTAGTCAGGTCCTTTATCGATCCTTATACACTTTCCCATATTAAACCTGTACATAACCCGTAGATAAACCGTCTCTTTTAAGATACGACTCATATGCGGGTCATATACGGCTTATATACGGGACATATACGGGACATCTCTGTAAGATCGCTAAAGGGTGTGCCTGTTATCGGCGTTGGATGTGGCAAGAGATATCCGACGAAAAAGCTGTCGATGGTGTAGTGGGGTGTTGTATATACCGAACGAAAGAGGTGATGAGTAGAATTGTTGCCGCTGAAGGGAGTGACACAACGGGGGCTTAATAGTTATTCTTTCGCTGGTTAACAAAAGAAAAAGGGCCGTATCCCGAGGATACAGCCCTTTTAATATAGCGTAGTTTAAGCTGAATTATCTTTTCTGACGCTGTTTGCGGAAGATCTGACCGGTTTTGAATTTGTTACCTTCAGGGCTACCTACACGGTCCATTGCGCAACGGAAACCTACAGTATTGGTAGCCATGTCTTCCTGCATGAAGCGGCGTGTGCCTGGGGACAGCCAGTAAGCGCGGTCGTTCCAGCTACCACCTTTGATTACACGCGATTTGTCGTTAACCAGGGAAGTGATGCCGTAGCCGTATTCCACCAGGGAGAGTGAGTCACCATCGAGGTAGTTGATTACGTCACCTTTCTGGTAGTTGAGGCGGCTGGCGCTTTCTTCGTCAGTTACATCACGCATTTTCAACTGCCCGAGGCTGTCTTTTTCCAGTTCTTTATCGGAGTTCATGAACACCGTCTGGAATTTGTTACCACGGAAATAGTTGAAGTCATCGCCGTCGATAGCGGTAAGCGGACGGTAAACGTCCTGTACCCATTCGCTAACGTTGCCCGACATGTTATAGATACCAAAAGTATTCGGGAAGAAAGTAGTTACAGCAGCAGGGATGGATGCACGGTCATTAAGGCCGCCCGCCATACCCATGTTATCACCTGAACCGCGTTTGAAGTTGGCCAGGAACTCACCTTGCCATTTACCACGGCGGATGTCACGAAGACCGCTGTTGTTGGTGCCCCATGAGTAGATCTGTTTGTTCATGATCAACTCCTCACCTCTGTTACCTTCTTTTTTAGAAGGGCTGGGGTTCTGACCAATATAACCTAATGCAGCGTACTCCCATTCTGCCTCAGTTGGCAGGCGGTAGTTCGGCAGCATGATACCATCTTCGAACTGAGCGCCACGAGGCGTACCGTCTGCGTTCTGGAACTGGCCTTTGGTAGACTTGGACATTTTGCCCGGTGTACCTTCGTACAGGCCGGCCATGTAAGACTTCGTATCGAAAGTATTATCGTCTGCCTGGTTGGTAATGTCGGCTTTGGAAAGCAGGCCGGCATCCATCAGTAATTTTTCGTTTACACGGTTAGAACGCCATTTAGCGTAGTCGGTAGCCTGTTTCCAGGTTACGCCTACCACCGGATAGTCGTTATAAGCGGGGTGACGGAAGTAGTATTCCACCAGCGGCTCGTTGTAAGCCAACTCGCTACGCCAAACCAGTGTATCCGGCAGGGCATTACGCACCACGTCGGGGAACGACTCGTTGTACATGCGGGTAAGCCAGTAAAGGTACTCGCGGTAGTGTACGTTGGAAACTTCCGTTTCGTCGATATAGAAAGACGAAACTGTGATCCTGCGCGGAATGTTGTTCCACTCCATCATTACGTCCTGCTCGGTAGCACCCATGGCGAATGTACCGCCCTGAACGAACACAAGACCCGGACCTTGCTTTTGGTCGACGTTTTTGGCCACTGTAAAGCCGCCGCTCTTTTTATCGTTGTAAGCCCAACCTGTTGCAGAAGAAGATTGTTTCTTTTTCCCAAACAGGCCGCCGCCGCCTTCTTTGTTACAGGCAGTGGCTCCGCCGAGGATAATCCCGGCGCCAACTAGTAGTGATAAGGAGGTTAATCTACGCATGTAATTCAGCTTTTTATAAGATATTTCTATAGGTAAACGCAAATGTAAGATTTTTTATTTCATATCAAAAATAATTAATCTGTAAATGCATGCCTTTTAGGTCATGCCTACGGATTAAATATCAGGATTTTAGTTTTCAATTTTGCCACGTTTTGCACTTATTTTCCACATTGCGGGGTTTGGAATCTCCCCTGCATGCAGTAGGTTTGTGTTAAACCGGCTGGCCGCTATGACATCCCGCATCTCCCTTTTCCTTCTTTTCCTTCTTTGCTCAGGCGTTAAAACCTTCGCACAAAGGGTGTATGCCACTCATTCCGTACTTGCCACCGGCAACTGGTATAAGCTGGCCGTTAAAGATCCGGGCGTGTACAAGATAGACATTTCCCTGCTTAATAGTATGGGAATTAATACGTTAAATCTTTCTTCCACCTCCATCCGGCTGTACGGCAACAACGGTGCCATGCTACCGGAAGATAATGCCAGTCCCCGCTACGACGATATTCCCGAAAACGCTGTCTATATTAATGACGGGGGTGACGGTATACTTAACGGAAATGATTACATTTTATTTTATACGCCCGGCCCCCATCAATGGCTGCCTGCCACGCAACATTTTCAGCATCAGCAACATTTGTATGCCGACAGTGCGTACTATTTTTTAAATATCGGTGGCAATGGCAAACGGGTAGTGGCGGATAACAGTTCGCCCGCCGCCAATCGTACAGTTACCAGCTTCGATTACCGGGCCTTTATAGAAAACGATAAAGTGAATGTGTTAGCCAGTGGCAAACGCTGGCTCGATGAGGAAATGAGCAGTCAGCCGGGTAAGAGTCTCAGCCACACGCTGAACTTCGACCTGCCTCCGGGCGGCGTTACCAATACGAACCTGCGGGTGGCCGTAGCCGCCAAAAGTGTGGGCAGCAGCCGGTTCGATGTGATGTTTAACCAGGCGCTGGTGCAGGCGCTTTACCCCGACCCGGTTAGTGGTAACGTGTTTGACAGGCAGGTAACTTCTGTAAATGCCTTATTACCGGTTAGTGGTACGCAGCAGGCGGCTTCCGTAACCCTGCAATTTATACCTGCAGGCGGAGCTTCGGGCTGGATAGATTTTGTAGAACTGCATGCCCGTGCGCGCCTGGCATATCCGGCGCAGGGCGTTTTGTTGTTCCGCGACCGGCAGGCTGTAGGTGCTGGTAATGTGGTGGAGTACAAAATTGCGGGCGGCAATGCCCAGGTGCAGGTTTGGGATGTATCCGGGGAACTTGCTCCTATAGAGGTAAGAACAACTTTTACTGCCGATACGGTCCGTTTCAGCAGGGATGCCGGTAACTTAAAAGAATACGTAGCCTTTAATCCCGCCAATGTACCGGCGCCGAAGTTTGCCGGTACGGTGGCCAACCAGGATTTACACGGGGTTGCCGCGACCGACATGGTTATTATTACTGCTCCGTTGCTGGCTGCACAGGCTCAACGCCTGGCCGCCTATCACCGGCAGCACGATGGGCTAAGTTCCCTGGTAGTAACCCCAGCGGTTATTTATAATGAGTTCTCTTCCGGTCAGCAAGACCCATCCGCCCTGCGCGATTTTATGAAAATGCTGTACGATAAGGGGCCTGCGCCTAAGTATTTATTACTGTTCGGCGATGCTTCCTATGACTATAAAGACCGGGTGCCCAATAACACCAACCTGGTGCCCGCCTGGGAAAGCGACGCCTCCGCCGACCAGATAACCTCTTACACCTCCGACGATTTTTTCGGTTTGCTCGACGATCAGGACGATGTGAACAGCATGTCGCCCATTAGTCTTTTAGATGTGGCGATAGGCCGCCTGCCCGCCAGAACACTGTCGGAAGCCACGATTATGGTCGACAAGATCATCGGTTATCACAGTTCTGCCTCCTTTGGGGCCTGGCGTAACCGCATGACCTTTGTGGCCGACGATGAAGATGATAACCTGCACCTGGAAGACGCCGAGAAAGTAAGTGGGATTATTACCCAGGAAGAGCCCCGCTTCTCGGTATCTAAAATATACGCCGACGCTTACCCGCAGGTTTCTTCCGCTGGTGGCAGCCGTTACCCGGAAGTAAATACCGCTATTAATTCTGGCATGTACAAAGGTACCCTGGTATGGAATTACACCGGTCATGGCAGCTTTTCCCGGCTGGGTGAGGAAGTTTTCCTGGACGAGAACTCCGCCAGCAACTGGAACAATGCATCGCGCCTGCCACTGATGATTACCGCCACCTGTG
Source organism: uncultured Chitinophaga sp. (assembly GCF_902168175.1). Taxonomy (GTDB): domain Bacteria; phylum Bacteroidota; class Bacteroidia; order Chitinophagales; family Chitinophagaceae; genus Chitinophaga. Next base: position 409,431 of record NZ_CABHOU010000095.1, read on the forward strand.
ACTTTGCTCCTTTTGATAATCCTGCGTTTACCTCGCTGGGCGAAAAAATGATATTGCGCGAACGGGGTGGGGCCATTGCGTTGATGACCACTACCAGGGCCGTTTTCGCTTACTCCAACCTGGTAATGAACGCCAACTACTTCCGGCTGGCCTTTACACCCGGTAGCGATGGTAAAATGCCCAGTCTGGGCCAGGCCGCTATGTTATCTAAAAACTTCACCTACAGCAGTTTCAGCGATGTGGTCAATAACCGGAAATTCCAGTTGCTCGGCGATCCCGCTCTTACGCTTGCCTTTCCGGCGCTGCAGGTGCGTACCGATTCACTGAACGGGCAGCCCGTAAGTAATACAGATACGGTGAAAGCTCTTGGTAAATATACCTTTAGCGGCAGTGTTGTCAATACGCAGGGGCAGTTGATGCCGAACTATAGTGGTGAGCTGGAAGTAACGGTGTATGATAAGCCAGAGTCATTAATTACAAGGGCCAATGATCCGGGTAGCAGGGTAGCCGGATTTGCGCTGGAACATAATATTTTATTTAAAGGGCGGGCACATGTCTTAAATGGCAGGTTTAGTTTTACCTTTGTGGTGCCTAAGGATATAGATTTTAAGCCTGGAAATGGCAGAATTAGCTACTATACTTATAACGAGCAAACAGACGGGGCAGGGCACTACAACTCTTTTTCTGTAGGAGGTACCGCCCAGGTAGCCAACGATCAGCAGGGGCCGGCACTAAAAGCCTGGATCAATGATTATAGCTTTAAAGAAGGTGGGATTACCGGTGAAAATGCGGTACTGCTTGTTAATCTGTCCGACGAAAACGGTATTAATACTACCGGACGGGGAATTGGACATGATATTATAGCGGTACTGGACGATAGTACCCGGTATTATGTACTCAACGACTTTTTTGAGGCCCTTTCGGGTGATTACAGGGAGGGGAATATCAGTTTCCCGGTAGAGGGGTTGGCCGAAGGAGCGCACACCTTAACCATCAGGGCCTGGGATACCCATAATAATTCGACCACTATTACCATCCGGTTCAGGGTAAAAGGAAAAGGGGAACTGGCAGTTGAAAAGGTGGGCAACTATCCGAATCCCTTTAAAGATGAAACAAAGTTCTTTTTTTCTCATAACCAGCAAAATGCTGACCTTGATGTAGTTGTGCGGATTTTTAGTCTTCAGGGCCAGCTGGTACGAACCCTGCGACATACAATAAATGGTTCAGGAAGCCGTTATGATGGCGTCATTTGGAACGGTAGAGCCGACTCGGGAGTGAAGGTACCCCATGGAATATATTTGTACGAGCTAACTATAGATAACAGACAGGGCAAATCAAAAAAGTTTGGTGGAAAGCTCATATTATTATAAATTACATACTGTAAACCAGGTGAAACTGATATAATAATGTAGTCGACCGAGCATTCCACCGTTTGTATAGTAAAAAAAAGACATTAATTTTACATCTGATAAACTCACATTAAATCAAATATTGCAATGTATCGAAGGATAATAACGGCTGTAGCATGTATTCTTTCACTGTCCCTTACCCAAAAAGCTTTTGCCCAGGTTGATTCTGTTGCACAGCTGGATGGAAGGATGAATGCAATTAATACCGCTGTTCCCTTTTTGCGCATTTCCCCCGATGCTAGAAGTGGTGCGATGGGTGACGTGGGTATTGCCATATCACCAGACGCCAACTCGATGTTCTGGAACCTTTCAAAAGTGCCTTTCGCCTCAAAAAATGCAGCTGTATCAGTAACCTACACTCCCTGGCTGAAAGAGCTGGTGAACGATGTGTTTCTGGCTACACTGAGTGGTTATACTAAAATTGACGAGTTTTCTGCCGTAAGCGGATCGCTTCGTTATTTCTCCTTAGGTACGATCCAGTTTACCGATATTGCCGGTGCCGACAATGGAACTTACCGTCCGAGGGAGTTTGCCATCGACGCTGGTTATGCCCGTAAGTTGAGCGATAATTTCGGCATGGGCGTGGCTTTACGTTTTATCAACTCTAACCTGGCCTCAGGTAACCTTGATGGTCAGGCTATTAAGCCCGGCCGCGCTGTAGCTGCCGACCTTTCCGGTTATTATACTAAAGAATACGAAAAGGATGACGGTTCTGCCAACAACACCCTTAGCCTTGGTTTCGCGATCACCAATATTGGCAACAGGATTTCTTACACCCGCGCTGCGGATAAGAAAGACTTTTTGCCCACTAACCTCGGTTTAGGTGGTGCTTATACCTTTGGTATCGATGAGTACAATAAAATATCACTTGCGCTGGACATCAACAAACTGCTGGTGCCCACTCCGGATACCGCTACAGGTACTTATCCCGATAAAGGTGCCCTGGCTGGCATTTTCAGCTCATTCGGCGATGCTCCTTTTAAAGAAGAATTACATGAGTTGATGTATTCGGCAGGTGCTGAGTACTGGTACAACGACCAGTTCGCGGTAAGGGCAGGTTACTACAGCGAACATAAAACAAAAGGTAACCGTAAATACTTTACGGCGGGCCTGGGTATCAAATACGACATCTTCGGTCTTAACTTCTCTTACCTCGTGCCTTCCGGCTCTGGTATTCAGAAAAACCCATTGTCGAACACCCTGCGCTTTACCCTTACTTTCGATCTTGACCGCAGCGAATAGTTTTTAACTGAAGATATCAGGATATGTCCCCTGTGGCGAGGCTGCGGGGGACATTTCATTTTAAACGGGGTTTTAACGTTTAAGGTCTGGAACTCAGGCCGATAAACCCTAACTTAGCAACCTGTGTGAATAAACTACAATAAGATATTTTAAGGATGAGTAATTTAAGAATAGGCTTTGGTATAGATTTCCACCAATTGGTAGAAGAAAGGGATTTTTGGTTAGGAGGCGTACTGGTGCCTCATTCCAAGGGAGCATTAGGTCATAGTGATGCAGATGTATTGCTTCATGCTATTTGCGATGCTATGCTGGGCGCCGCTGCCCTGGGTGATATCGGCGTACACTTTCCGGATACCGACCAGACTTATAAAAACATAGATAGCAAAATATTACTGGCGCGCAGTATGGAGCTGATTGCGCAGAAAGGCTTTAGCGTAGTGAACCTCGATGCCAGCCTTTGCCTGCAGGCGCCAAAGATTAAACCCTACGTGCCGCAGATGCAGGAAGTGATCGCAAAGCTGCTGGGCCTCACCGTAGAGGAAGTTTCGATTAAAGCCACCACCACCGAAAAACTGGGGTTTGTTGGCAGAGAAGAAGGTGTGGTAGCTTATGCCACCGTGCTGCTGGAAAAACAAACCAGTCTTCGATAGCAGTATGCAATGAAAATGAGTTCATCACAATTGATATTGTTTCTATATACCTTTGTTAAATGGCAGATATTTTAGTTAAAATGATTAATAAGTCGGCAAACCCATTGCCCGCTTATGCTACTGTAGACGCGGCAGGTATGGACCTTCGCGCAAACCTGGAAACGGCTATTACCCTGCAGCCGCTGGAACGCACCCTGGTGCCCACCGGTTTATACATGGAACTGCCTTCAGGCTTCGAAGCGCAGGTACGCCCGCGCAGTGGCCTGGCCATTAAACAGGGCCTCACCCTGCTGAACACTCCCGGCACGATAGATGCTGATTACAGGGGAGAGATCAAAATAATTATAATTAATTTGTCTAATGAGCCGCAAACTATACAACATGGCGACCGTATTGCCCAAATGGTAATAGCGCCTTTTGTACAGGTTAAACTGGCTGAAGTAGCCGTATTGACCGATACGGAACGCGGCGTGGGCGGATTTGGACATACCGGAAAATCGTAATAATGCGTGTAATCCTTGGCGTTATATTGATCTGTGGTGCGCTCTGGACAGCTGCCTGTAAAACAGGCAAGCCTGTACAAAGCAGTGCCAGAGCTGCTATAAAAGACCCTGCCGTGCTAAAGCAACGGGCAGACAGTTTTTTCTATGCCGCTCAACGATCTAAAATGCTGGGCGATTACCGTACTGCTATTACTCAATACTCCGACTACCTGCGCCTCGACTGGAACAATGCCGCTGTTTATTATGAACTGGGCCGCCTGTTTATGGAAGTACGTAATGCTCCTTATGCACTCGGATTTGCCCGCCGTTCGGTTGCACTTGACAGTGCCAATAAATGGTACCAGATGGGGTTAGCAGAGGCGTATGCGGTAAACGAAATGTTCGATAGCGCGGCGCATGTATACGGCAGGCTGGCCAGGCGTTACCCCGAAAACGATGATTACAGTTTTAACCAGGGCATGTTCCTTGGCCGTGCAAACAAACCCTCTGAAGCACTGAAAGTATTCCAAAAGCTGGAACAGAAAATAGGGCCGATGGAGGAAGTGGTGTACCAGGTGCAGAAACAACTGATTAAGCTGAACCGGGTAGACGAAGCTGCCACTGAAATACATAAACTGGTAGATCAGGACCCGTCTGAGCCCCGCTACTACCTGCTGTTGGCAGAACTGTACGACGCCAACGATATGATACCACAGGCTAAAGCCATGTACGATACTATTCTGCAGAAAGATCCTGACCATCCAAGAGCGCTGATCGCCATTGCGAACTACGCCAAAAAAGGAGGCAACATGGCTGACTACTGGAAGTACCTGACCCGCGCTTTTGCCAACCCTGATTACAGTATTGATGAGAAGGTAGCTTTCGTATATCCTTACCTGCAAATGCAGCGGTTAGACAGTACTAAACTGGAAGAAGGTCTTGCACTAAGCGCGCTGGTAATCGGGGCGCACCCCGAAGAGGCAAAGGCTTACGCGTTACGTGGCGATATGTTTTCGCAGGCCGACTTTACAGACAGTGCCCTACATAATTACCGGAAAGCGGTAAGCCTCGACTCCACCCGTTTTACTGTGTGGTACCAGCTAATGTGGCTTTACTCGCGAAACGACCAGGTAGATTCATTGTTACGTGTTAGCGAAGCCGTTACCAAACGTTTTCCGCAGGAGTTTATGGGTTATTACTTTAATGGAATGGCTAACTACTTTATGCAGCACTACGATGTTGCGGTACGATCATTGAGCAAGTCGTTACAGGTAGGTGCCAGCGAGCCTCGTTATAAAGCAGACGTATATGCGTTACTCGGAGATGTATATCACGCAACTGGTCAACACCGCCTTTCGGATAGCAGTTACGATAATTCGTTAGCCCTGCGGCCCAAAGATGATATTGTACTGAACAACTATAGTTATTATTTGTCTATGCGCGGCGAGCGCCTGGACAAAGCCGAGCAGATGTCGCGCTACTCACTGGAATTGCGGCCGGATAACCCGGTGTACCTCGACACCTACGCCTGGATATTATTCAGGATGGGCAGGTACGAACTGGCACGCCAATGGATAGAAAAAGCGTTACAGTACCCGCAGGCCCAGCAGGACCCGGATGTACTGGAGCATTATGGCGATATCCTCTATAATTTAAAAGAAGAAGACAAAGCAGTGCAATACTGGCAGCAGGCTAAGGAAAAAGGCGCATCGTCTGTTAGCCTGGCCAGGAAGATTGCAGAGAAAAGATATATTCAGCCGGGCGCCGCTTCGCAGCAATAAGCTTATACCCGGTGGCAAGCGAACTAATTAATCATGAGAAGAACAGCACTATTACAATTCACCATAGCCGCCATTACACTGGCGCTATTATCCTGCGGATCTGCTAAAAAGATAACCCGCGCTAATTTTCCCTCTGATACTACAGGGATGGTTAAAAGAGATTCTTCAGCGTTAACTGCCGGGGCAGACAGAGCGCTGGCCCTCGACATTGCCTCGAAAGTAAAGGCTAATCACATCGACTTCAAAACCTTTGAGGCCAAGCTGAAGGTAGATTACGCCAACGACAAAGGCACATCATTCAATAACATCCGTGTAAACATCCGCATGATCAAAGACAGCGTGATATGGATATCCTGCTCGGTGTTAATACTGGACGATGTGGTAAGGGCGGTGATTACCAAAGACAGTCTGAAACTCGTGAACAGGAAAGACAAAACAGTATTGTTGCGCGATATTGCCAATGCTAAAGAAACACTTAACATCCCATTTGATTTTGCTACCCTGCAGGACCTGATTATCGGGAACGCCATTTACTTCAACGACTCTATCACCAATATCATTAAAACACCTTCGGTAGTTTCTTTTAGCTGTCAGCATCCCGAAGTGGTGAGTTTGTTTAACGTATTTGCAGATGATTTCGGATTGCAGCAGAGCAAGGTTACCGACCGCGATAGTACGGGTACGGCTGCCCGCAGCTGCGAGCTAACTTATGGAGAGTACAAAACCATACAGGGCCGTAAGTTTCCCACTCAGCGCCGCATTTACATAGAAGAGAAGAACATTCTCAAAGTAGCGATGGACTTCAAAGACAAGATTGAATTTGATACACCCGTATCTGTTCCATTTAAAGTGCCCGCCAGTTACACAAAAGAATAGCAACCGCCCTTGCGGGACACAATCATTTTTAACAATTAACGTTGTATATTTATCGTTTATATAACCAGTTTCCTGAGCTCATTTTAAATTTATCATGTTGCAATTGAAAAGAATTATCCCATTTATCTTTCTGCTCGTCCTCATCACTCCTGCTATACTGCATGCGCAAACCACGCAACAGACGCGGGAGGACCTCGAACGCCAGAAACGGGAACTGCAACAGGAACTGAATGAGGCCCAGGCAGCTTTGAACGAAACAAAGAAAACCTCTAAGCAAAGCCTTTTCCAACTGAACGCCCTTCGTAAAAAGGTTGCCTTACGCGAAGGCATGATCCGCAACATTAACGGGGAAATCAACTTTATTAATGGTGATATTAACTCCGCTATCCGCGATGTAAAAACGTTGGAGAAGGACCTTGATACGCTGAAGGCGCAGTATGCACAACTGGTAGTGTATGCATATAAAAACCGCGGTGCGTACGCCATGCTCAACTTCGTATTTTCGGCTAACAGTTTTAACGACGCCATCCGCCGTTACGAGTACATGAAGCAGTACCGCGAGTATCGCCAGCGCCAGGCCGATAACATTGTTCAAACACAGGAGCAGCTTAAGATAAAGATCGCTAACCTGGAAGATCAGCGGGGTAAACGTTCGCTGGTGCTTAAAACAGAACAGCAGGAAAGAGAAGTACTCGAGAAAGACAGGAAGGAGAAGAATGACATGGTGGCTGCGCTAAAGGGTAAAGAAAAAGAACTGACTGCCGACATCAACAAACGGAAAAAAGATCAGCAACGTATACAGGCCAGTATTCGCGCAATTATCGCCAGGGAAATGGAGGAAGCGCGTAAGAAAGCAGCCGCTGAGGAACTGGCAAGAAAGAATGCCGAAGCAGAGCGTAAGAAACGTGAGGAGGCTGCCCGTAAAGCCGCCCTTGCGGCAGCCGCGGCCAACAATGCAAATAATACGGCCACCAATAATACACCAACACCGCCTCCGGTAAAGCCAGATCCAACACCTGCTCCGCCCCCGGTTAAATCTGCGGCAAGGCCGGAACGCTCGCTGAGTGTACTGGAAAATACAGGGGAACTGGTAGCATTGTCTGACAGGTTTGAAGATAACAAAGGTAAACTCCCATGGCCTGTTTCATCTGGTACGGTGATCGGTGAATATGGTGTAAACCAGGATAGTGAGATCAAGATAAAAACGCAGTACGACGGTATCCTCATCGCCACTACCAAAGGCGCCAGCGTAAAAGCAATATTTGATGGTGAAGTGATCAGCGTATTTAACGCGGGCCCGGGTTATGGCTGGTGTGTGATCATACAGCATGGCCGTTACTTTACTAACTATGTCCACATCGGCAACTACGCCGTGAAGAAAGGTGATAAAGTTAAAACAGGCCAGAACATTGGTACGGTAATGACGAATGTGGAGGAGAACCTGGGCGTATTGGACGTGCAGGTATATAAAGATGGTGCAAGTATGAACCCTCGCACCTGGCTTAGCCCCAAACGATAGAAACTATTCAGCATAAAAAATCCCGCAACCATACGTTGCGGGATTTTTCTTTTTATAAAGATGAACTAACCGATCACCTTTTCATACAGCCTTTCGTACTGCGGTATTATATTGTCGATATGAAAACGCAACGCCTGTTCCAGGGCACCTTTCCTGAGCTTTTCGAGTAATACTTCGTCCTGCAGCACCTCGATGGCGTGAGCCGCCATCCTGTCTACATCGCCAACAGCACTGGTAAAGCCCGTTTGACCATTAATATTGATCTCCGGTAAACCGCCTGCATTCGAAGAAATAACCGGCACCTGCGATGCCATCGCTTCCAGTGCGGCAAGGCCGAAGCTCTCGTAATCGGAAGGCAGCAGGAATAAGTCCGCAATAGACATTACATCTTCCAGCTGCTCCTGTTTACCCACAAAACGGATGTCGTCGCAAAGGCCCATATCGCGGCACATACATTCGATCATCGGCCTGTCTGGTCCATCGCCCACCAGTAATAATTTGGCCGGCATTTTTTCGCGCACCTGCTTAAATATCTTCACTACATCGGGCACCCTTTTCACCTTACGGAAGTTGGATACGTGCAGCAGTATTTTTTCTCCTTTAGGCGCAATAGCGTCGCGGAAGTGCGGCATGTCGCGGCGTTTAAAACGGGCAGTGTCCACGAAGTTGTAAATCACTTCTATCTCTTTATCGATAGGAAAGGATTTAAATGTTTCTTCCCGCAGGTTGTTGGATACGGCGGTAATGGCATTAGACTCATTAATGGAGAAGGTTACTACCGGGGCGTAAGTTTTGTCCTTACCTACCAGGGTAATATCGGTGCCATGCAAAGTTGTGATGAACGGGATGTGTTTACCCTGTTTGGCCACGATTTGCTGCGCCATGTAGGCAGTAGAGGCGTGAGGGATGGCGTAGTGTACATGCAGCAGGTCCAGTTGCTGGTTGAGTATTACATCCACCATGGTGCTGCTGAGGGCCGATTCGTACGGCGGAAAGTCAAAAAGAGGGTAGGTAGGCACCTGTACCTCGTGATAGTAAATATTGGCATGGAAAGCATTGAGGCGTACCGGCTGCTGGTAAGTGATAAAGTGCACCATATGCCCTTTATCCGCCAGCGCTTTGCCCAGCTCAGTAGCCAGTACCCCGCTTCCTCCATAGGTTGGATAACACACTATACCTATACGCATGAAGTTGTTTTTAAAGTAATTACACAATTGCGGCCTGCAACAGGCGGCGTCACGTGGAAACATCCTTGGCTGGTTCCTTTCTGCCGGCCTTTTAAAGGGCCGCAACTAATCTTCTGTTTCGCCTGCGAAGGTAAACTACAAAATTCAATTACCGCCCCATTTGCAGGAGCAGCGGTAATTAATTAGCTTTAATTTAAAATCGAACCTGGCTTAATGAAAAAGCACTTATTATTTTTACTGGCCTGCACAACGGCTCAGTTCACCTTTGCCCAACAAAACGACTCTGTTGCCATCCGCAGGATTGCCAATGAAATTCTCTCCAACAGCTATGCTTACGAAGACCTGCGGGTATTAACCAAAAAGGTAGGTGCCCGCCTGGCAGGCTCCCAGGGCATGGTGAAAGCCGAAAAATGGGGCGTGGCAGCACTTAAGGCTGCCGGCGCCGACTCTGTTTACATGCAGGAATGTATGGTGCCGCATTGGGTACGCGGTACTAAGGAGGAGGGTAAGATCCTCTCTAACCGCCGCGACTTCGTACCCCCGTTAAACATTGCCGCCCTGGGTAATTCTGTAGGAACAGGTGCCAAGGGTGTTACTGCCCAGGTGATAGAAGTTAAATCTTTTGAGGAGTTGGATAAACGGAAGGAGGAGGTGAAGGGGAAGATCGTTTTCTACAACTACCCCTTTATCGATACCCATGTAAAAACCTTTAACTCCTATGGTGATGCCGTTAAGTACAGGGGCCAGGGTGCCAGCCGTGCCGCCAAATATGGTGCTGTGGCGGTGGTAATAAGGTCAATGTCGCACAGTACGGATAACCACCCGCATACCGGTTCGGTAAACTATGCCGAAGATGCGCCGAAAATTCCGGCTGCAGCCTTGGGGCTTAAAGATGCGGACCGCCTCAGCAAACGGGTGGCCAGCGATCCTTCCATGAAATTGTACCTGCGCACCAACTGCGTTAAGCTGCCCGATACTATTGGCCACAACGTTATAGGTATTATCCGCGGCAGCGAGTTTCCCGACCAGTACATTACGGTAGGTGGTCACCTCGACAGCTGGGACCTCGCCGAGGGCGCACACGATGATGGTGCCGGTTTGGTACAGTCGATAGAAGTACTTCGCGCTTACAAGGCACTGGGTATGCAGCCTAAACGTACTTTACGCGTGGTGCTGTTTGCAAACGAGGAAAACGGTGCCCGTGGTGCCGCTAAGTATGCCGATGAAGCCAAGGCAAAGAACGAAAAACATGTGTTTGCGCTCGAAAGCGATGCCGGTGGCTTTACACCCCGTGGGTTCATGCTGGAAATGGAGGCCGAAAAGCGTGCAAAAATACTGTCCTGGAAGCCCCTGTTGCTGCCTTACGGCCTTTACGACTTCGATGAAGTTGGCGGTGGTGTAGACGTAGGCTTCCTGCACCGGGCACTCGGTACGCCCATGGGTGAACTTTCTCCCGACTCCCAACGTTATTTTGATGTGCATCACGCAGCGTCGGACGTGTTTGAAGCGGTGAATAAACGTGAACTGGAGCTTGGAGCAGTGGGTATGGCGGCACTTCTTTACCTGGTAGATCAATACGGTTTGTAAATCATTTCCCTATCATATGCGTCGATTCATTTTTATAATAGTAGGTGTTATTGTGTTGCTACTGGCCATTTGGGGCTGGTTCCAGTTTTATTTTGTGTTTGGCGAAGGCCCACGTGCGGGAGAGCTTAACTACATCATGAAGAAGGGGTATGTTTGGAAAACATATGAGGCAAAGATCATCCAGGTTGGCTTCAAAGGCGCTTCCGGCTCATTCCAGTCCAACGAATTCCAATTTTCTGTGGAGGATGAAAAGGTGGCCCAGCAGCTGATGAGTAGCAGTGGTAAATGGGTAAACGTACACTACCGCGAATACAAGGGCGCCTTGCCCTGGCGTGGTATGAGCAAGTATATCGTTGATAGTGTGATAAGCGTGAGTAACTCACCCAGCACTACCACACTTCCTTAACTTAAACAGCTAATAAAAGAAATATTGCCGGACGCTTGTGTAATGCAGGCTCCGGTATTTTTTTCCATTCTGCTACAGGAAGAGTGCGGATGTATTCTTCGGGTGCGGTAAGGTCGGCCGCAATACAGAGTAGGGTGGCGTCCTTACAATGGGTGATAATGTCTTTAAACAGATGGCCGTTACGGTAAGGCGTTTCTATAAATATCTGTGTTTGCCCCTTTTTCTGCGATTGCAGTTCCAGTTCTTTAATAGCGTTAGTCCTTTCCGGTGGTTTTATTGGCAGGTAGCCTGTAAACTGGAAGTTTTGTCCGTTCATACCAGAGGCCATCAGTGCCAGCAGGATAGAGCTGGGGCCTACCATGGGCACCACGGTGGCGCCTATACTGTGCGCTGCCTGTACCACCAGGTTGCCGGGGTCGGCAATGGCAGGACATCCCGCCTCGCTCAGTATACCCACATCTTTGCCTGCCTGTAATGCCTTTTTAGCCATACTAAGGTCGGGTGCATGGTTCTCGTGCATCAGGTGTAACTCCAGCTCATCGATATTGATGTTGCGGTCAAGCGCTTTCAGAAAACGACGGGCGGTACGTTCATTTTCAACAAAAAATACCTTTATAAGCCTGGCCCTTTCCGTAATGTAAGCAGGTATAGTAAACAGGGTGTCCGGACTTAATACGGTGGGCAGCAAATACACTTTTCCTAACTGGCTCATGGCAAACGTTGTTGTTGTAAGTGAATGGTAGCGGCAATTACGGCGTAACACGGAGCTACTATCCAGCCAATGATCGGTACAAACATCATAATATAAAATACGAGCCCGTTACCAATAGCCATGCCCTTATGTTGCGGAATGTAATTGATGCTCTGTTTCATCGTCCAGCGGCGACGCTCGAAGCTGTAGTCCATCATCGAAAAACCGAAGTAGTAACATTCTACGATCAGGGCGATCAGCGGTGTAATCCATCCTATTACCGGGATAAAAGCCAGCAGTAAAATGAGCAGCATGTACATGGTTTGATATACGAGGTTACGGAACGACAATTTTACACCACGCACAATATCTTCCAGCAACTGTTTCCAGTTAAAGGGAAAATCTTTATGCTGAATGATGGCCTCCGTTTTTTCAGAGAGGTATGCAAATATTGGTGAGCCTACGATCAGGAAAAGATATTTGAAGTAGGAGAAATAGAGTAACAGGAAGATAATCCGTATAGCGAAGCCCAGTAAAAGGAAGAAGAAATTTATCCAGCTGTTTTCCAGTTCCGCTATCCACATTTTAAGTGGCAGCAGGTTAAACAGGTATTCGGCAAAATCGCCCGAATACACCCACACGAATTTTACGCCCAGCAGGAACAGCAAACAGTAAATCACACCGGGAATAATGATCCACTTCCATAACCGGTGTTTATTAATAAATTGATGCGCTTTTCCGTAAGATTGCAATGCGCCTAGAAACTCCCTGAACGAAAACAAAACTTAATTTTTTATATGTGACATAATGAGCATTACCAGTAACTTAGATCAAAGATTCTAAATTAAAACATTTTTCAGGATGGTTAAACTTGCCCGCGCATTTTACGAGCAACAGGATGTGTGTAAGATAGCAAAATCATTATTGGGAAAAGTATTGGTAACACAATTTAACAGTTTGCGTACAGCAGGCATTATCGTGGAAACAGAGGCTTACGCCGGTGTAACCGATAAGGCATCGCACGCCAGTAATGGCCGTAGAACGGCCCGCACGGAGATTATGTATGCGGACGGTGGGGTTGCTTATGTGTATCTCTGCTACGGCATTCATCACCTGTTTAATGTGGTGACGAATAAAAAAGATGTGCCGCATGCAGTGCTGGTAAGGGCGGTGGAGCCGGTAGAAGGAATTGATGTGATGATGGAACGTACCGGTAAAATTCGCTTTGATCATACCCTTACTGCCGGCCCAGGCAGTTTGACCAGGGCACTGGGTATAAATACCCGCCACACAGGCGTGGTTTTAGATGGAGACGTAATATGGATAGAGGATGCGCCTAAAATTCCATCTGCCCAAATAATAGCCGGCACCCGTGTAGGCGTAGCTTATGCAAAGGAAGATGCATTATTGCCCTATCGCTTTTCTATCCGTAATAATCCCTGGGTAAGCAAAGGAAAAGGATTGGACCAAATACCGGTTTAGAACCTGGGACAAAGTGTTTTGTACTTGCTGTTTTCGTTGTGACGGCGAACGTAGATAAAGGAAAGTTCCACGCCACCCCTGTACTGAGATGCTGGTTTAAGTGTAGACACGTTAAGGTCATAACTCAGGCCCACCTGGAGACCATTAATTTCCAAAGCAACATAAGGGTTAACGGCATCTTTGAGACGGTACCAGCTACCAATGTAAAAGGTAGTTGGAGACTCGGGCATGCCGTTAAGCAGGAAGCCGTAAGCACCGCCGAAAGCTGTTTCGGTGGCCTCGTTCTGCTTCATATAGTGTGCGCTCATGTGTATACGGTTATTGCCGTTTACAGGAAACGAACCGCCCGCCTGGAAAGTATAGCGGTAGCTTAAACGGTTATTGTCCTGGTTCATGAACGTTTCTGTAGGCTGTGTAATATGATAATAAGATGCACCAAGGTAAAGGTTGGAATTTTCGCCTACCAGTCCATTATACAGCAGGCCCACGTTAAAGTCGGGGTAGGCAATGCTTGGGTTAGGAATGTTCTCGTTATTTGGCAAAGACGGGTTGTACCCTGTATTATCGATCTGGTTTTCGAAGATCAGTTTAGTAGCGTCTATACGTTTAGTTACCCACGCTACCTGAACACCCAAACCTAATGTATGGTTACCTTCTGGGTCCAGGCCTTTGTGATAGGCTGTGCTTAAACCAACATAGTTGGAAGTAAGGGCGCCTGCACCCGTTTTGTCGTAGAGCGCAATTACACCCACGCCCCAGATATCATTATAGGAAATCGTGTTTTTAAGAATACTGAAGTCGGCCGATACCGTACCCGTTATAAAAGGAGAGGCAATACTGCGCCACTGAGATCGGTAATTACCTGCCACCCTGAAGTCGCCGGAGAAATACCCGGTAAACGCGGGGTTAAACGTCAGCGGAGAGGCAAAGAATTGCGTGAAATGCGGATCTTGCGCGGCGGCAGGACGCAGCGAAAACAAGATTATGGCTAAAGATAGTAATAGTCTTTTCATACAGGTTCTTCGTATAGGGTAGACTGACACTATACAATGTGAAATTACACGAATAATGTCATATCTCAAATTAAAATTATATAAAACTATGCGTTTTATAGACGAAAATGACCTTTACTGCTGCATTTTTGCCCCAAATGCGAGGTCGCCGGCATCGCCTAGTCCGGGTACTATGTACCCCTTGGCGGTCAATTCATCGTCCACATCGCCGGCCCAGATGGTAACTGGCACGTCGGCGTTCCGTTGAACGTACTCGATGCCGATGGTGCAGGCGATAGCGGTAACTATATGAATATGAGACGGTTTTCCGAAAACGGTAAGGTGTTCAATCGTTTTCACCAGCGAGGCGCCGGTGGCAAGCATAGGATCCGAAAGAATAAGCACTTTATCGTCGAGCGCCGGGCACGAAACATATTCCAGGCTGATTTCGAACGTTCCGTCGTGTTTATGTTTCCGGTAAGCGGAAATATAAGCGTGATCGGCTTTGTCGAAATAATTAACTAAACCCTGATGTAACGCCAACCCCGCCCTTAATATTGTTCCAAGTACGGGCTGATGTTTAATGACCATGCAATTAGCTGTTCCCAATGGGGTTTGCACCTCTCTGTCAACAAAAGTGAGCAATTTACTGATCTCATAGGCAGCCACTTCGCCCAGCCTTTCCATGTTACGGCGGAACCGCATTCTGTCGTTCTGCACATCTACATCACGGATTTCTGCCAGCCAGTCGCCTACAACGGAGTTCAGTTCACTGAGATTAATAATCATACTACAGCCATTTTTACCGTTTCAAAATACCACTTTATTTTAAATGCGCTGCAAAATCCGTAGGGTTTTGAAAAAGAAGAGGCGGCCCGCGGGCCGCCTCTGGCGGTATTACACCAAAAACTACTTAAAAAAGATAACTTAATCGGCTCGCGCTACATCGGGTTTTAACAGTTGTGCCTTCTTTACCAGTTGGATGAACTCGGAGCGGTACCCTTCTTTATCATCACCTTTCGACCTGCCCGCCAGTTCTAATACATGCTGATAACTGGCGTTGGCTTTAAACTCTGAGTCGCGGAGAAGCATACCGAATTCGGCAACTGCTGCGGCCATGCGAAAATCGGCGGGGCTCGACTCAATACTTTTTACAGAGGATTTCAATACCTGCGTTAACAATTGGCTTTTGTTGCCATCCGGTTTCTTGTAGCGCACTTTTACGGTCAGTACCTCGTTGCCGTTACTTTTGCCGGGAATATACTCCTGGTACTTCAGCGGATCGATAGCGCCCTGGTCGTTTCTGCCCGCAGGAACGATTTCGTACAGGGCCGTAACGGTATGGCCCGCGCCCATATCGCCCGCATCTTTTTTATCATCGTTAAAGTCCTCATCGTTTAACAGCCGGTTTTCGTAGCCAACCAGCCTGTACGACTGTACATAAGCAGGGTTAAATTCTACCTGTAGTTTCACATCTTTTGCAATGGTGAACAAGGTTCCGCCAAACTCGGTTACAAACGTGCGGCGGGCTTCTTCGAAGTTGTCGATATAAGCATAGTTCCCGTTTCCTTTGTCTGCCAGGATCTCTAATTTATTGTCTTTATAATTACCCATTCCAAAGCCAAGTACCGAAAGAAATATACCTTTCTCTTTCTGTGCTTCTATCAGCCGCTGCATGTCCCCATCGCTGGAGGCCCCAACGTTAAAGTCACCATCGGTGGCCAGTATTACGCGGTTATTGCCTTCTTTGATGAAGTGCTGAAGCGCCGTGCTGTAGGCCAGTTTTATGCCTGCCCCGCCTGCGGTGGAACCACCGGCTTCGAGTTTGTCCAAAGCATCCAGGATGGCGGTTTTATTATCTCCCGGAGTAGATGGAAGTACGAGCCCGGCTGCACCTGCATATACTACGATCGCTACTTTATCTACAGGCCTCAATTGTGCCACCAGGGCTTTAAATGCCTGCTTCACCAGTGGCAGTTTGTTCTCATCCATCATCGATCCGGAAACATCCAGCAGGAATACCAGGTTGGATGCCGGGAGTTTGTCCTGCGCCACCACTTTACCCTGTATGCCAATACGTACCAGCCGGTTGGTAGTATTCCAGGGACAAATCGCGATATCGGAATGGATAGCCACCGGTGCGGCATCATTGGGTTGTGTATATTGATAATCGAAATAGTTGATCATCTCTTCTACCCTTACTGCGTCTTTCGGCGGCAACTGGCCCTGGTTCAGGAAACGGCGTATGTTGGAGTAGGACGCACGATCCACATCTGCGGCAAAAGTGCTGAGGGGGCGGTTCTTTACCTGGTGAAAGATGTTTTCGTTAACCGGGCTGTAGTCTTCGGTGTTGGCTCTGTCTGCCGCTTTGTAATAGGCGTTTCTGGAGATGTGTCCCTGGGAGGCCACCATGCTCCTTTTTGCTAACGGGGCGTATCCCGCTACTACTACTTCCTGCAGCGCATGGTTCTGGGGTGCTAATTGTATATTGATGACGGTGTCTTTGCCAGCAGGGAAGTGGATGGTTTGCGGAACATATCCGATAAACGATACGTCCAGGCCACCCCTGGTTTTTGTGGGGGGAACGAAAATATAGCGCCCGTCCTCACCTGTATGGGTATTGAGCGTGGTGCCGGCCAGCTTGATCGTAACTCCTGGCAGTGGCTGTCCGCTACCAGCCTCCGTAACAATCCCGGTAATCTTCCTGGTTTGCGCCTGAACGGCCAGTACACTAAGTGTGATGAGTAGTAAACAACATATCTTTTTCATGGGACTTCGCTTTTGTTCGGGAGGATGATGCGGGGATTAAGACGGTTTCCATAAACCAAGACAGATTTTTTCAAAATTTCTTTCCCCCAATGAATTTACCTTTGCCCCAAAAAAAAGAAGCATGGTCTATAAGGTGATCGGTTTAATGTCCGGCAGTTCGCTCGATGGGTTGGATATAGTGTTTGCGGAATTAACGGAAGTGCGGGGGCAGTGGACTTATAACATCCTGGCGGCAGATTGCCTGCCTTATTCCCCCGAATGGCTGAATAAACTAAGCACCGCTACCAGCCTGTCTGCACAGGACTACCTGCTGCTGCACAGCGCCTACGGGCATTACCTGGGCGAACAGGTAAATACCTTTATTCATCAACATCAGCTGGACCACCAGGTCCATTTCATAGCCTCTCATGGGCATACCACGTTCCACATGCCTGCTCAACAAATGACTGCGCAGCTGGGTGACGGAGCGGCGATATCTGCCAAAACGGGCCTGCCTGTAATAAGCGACCTCCGTGCTATGGACGTGGCGTTGGGCGGACAAGGAGCGCCTATCGTACCAGTGGGTGAAAAGCTGTTGCTGCCCGGATTTGCCTACTGGCTTAATCTGGGCGGTATCGCTAATATTTCTTCTGAAACGGCCACGGGCGATTTTGTGGCCTTCGATGTTTGTCCGGCTAACCGGGTGTTGAATGCACTGGCTTCGCAGTTGGGTCGTGAGTATGATGAAAATGGTGCGCTGGCTGCCGGCGGAATTGTAGATGAAGCCCTGCTGGCAAGACTCAATGCTCTTGAGTATTACGCCGCCCCTTATCCTAAATCACTGGCCAACGAGTTTGGTACAGCAACCGTGCTGCCCTTAGTGCGTGAGTTTAGTATTTCGGTACAGGGTAAACTGCGTACTTATGCCGAGCATATTGCACAACAGGTATATGAAGCCGTGTTAAAGATCCATCCCGGTATTACACCGTCGACCCCTGCCAAAAAACTGCTGGTTACGGGCGGTGGGGCTTTCAATACTTTCCTCATCCAGCGTATTCACGATAAACTCGAGCAACTGGGGATAGATGTGGTGGTGCCCGATGCGCAGACGGTCGCTTATAAAGAAGCGATCATCATGGCGCTGATAGGCGCGTTGCGCTGGAGGCAGGAAGATAATGTGTTATCTTCTGTAACCGGCGCCTCCCGCAACAGCATAGGCGGTGCATTATGGATGGGGGAAAGTTAATAGACCGGCGTAAATGAAAAACTATCGCCATCGAACAGCCCGAGATCGCTAAGTTTAAGATGTGGAAT
Source organism: uncultured Chitinophaga sp. (assembly GCF_902168175.1). GTDB lineage: Bacteria > Bacteroidota > Bacteroidia > Chitinophagales > Chitinophagaceae > Chitinophaga. Next base: position 427,797 of record NZ_CABHOU010000095.1, read on the forward strand.
AACCAGCAGCGCCATGAATGATAAAGTCATAAATGGTGCTGCCAGCGTACTGCCCAGCGCCTTTGCCGCAGCATCTGCCTCGCTGTACTGGCGGGCTACTTCATAACCATCCAGCGCGCTCATGAGCCCTGCTACCGGTAAAGGCAGGGTTTGGGTGGATGCGGCACCAATGGCAGTAACGCCGCCCTGGTGGCTGATGATCTCATTCACCGCTTTACATATTTCCTCGTCCGATACACCCACTGCAATAATATTATGGCTATCATGCGCCACCGATGATGCAATGGCACCTGCTTTAAGGTTGAAGTTGCGGATAAAGCCTACTGCCACTGGTGCTGGCTTATAACGATTCACCACGGCCACTTTAAGTACATCCTGCTCCAGGTCCGATTCAATCGCCCCGTTTTTAACAGGCACTTCCAGCTCCAGGCAATTTGTGATCAGTTGGCCTTCCAGGGCTTCTATTACTTTCACTTTTATGCGATCACCTGTATTTCCCGGCGCTGTAATGCGGAACTCTTCAGGCTTGCGTAAAGCACTGTGGAAGTAGTTTACAGGAGTTGAACTTACACTGGGGATAAGCGTTTTTCCCTCTTTCGCCACCATCAGCCCGTTTATATAAGTCGCCTGCACATTAAAAATCTGCGGATGATCTATAATGATGAAATCTGCAGGATCGCCTGGCTGCAAAAGCCCTACGTCCAGTTTATAATGTTTAACAGGGTTGATGCAGGCTGCCTGTAGTACTTTAAACAGGTCGTTCCCCTTGGCCAGCGCACGTTTTACCAACTCGTCTATATGACCTTCCACGAGGTTGTCGGGGTGCTTGTCGTCGCTGCAAAACATGATGTTGGCATAGTGTTCGTCGAGCAGGGGGATGAGTGCTTCGAAATTCCTGGCGGCGCTGCCTTCGCGGATCAGGATCTTCATCCCAAACCTTAATTTGTCTAAAGCCTCTTCGGCAGTAAAACATTCATGATCGGTGCTGATGCCGGCTGCAATATACCTGCGCGCATCTTCGCCCCGTAAGCCAGGTGCATGACCGTCTACCGGCTTGTTATATTTTTTTGCGGATGCAATTTTTTGCATCACCTCTTTATCTTCAAATAATACACCCGGGAAGTTCATCATTTCCGACAGGTATACAACATCCGGTCGCTGTAATAAAAGGTCTACATCTTCTGCTGTTACCGCTGCCCCTGCCGTTTCAAATACCGTTGCCGGTACACAGGAAGGCGCGCCGAACCAGAATTTGAAAGGTACCTGTTTACCATTGTCCAGCATATATTCCACCCCTTTTACACCTAACACATTCGCAATTTCATGTGGGTCCGACACGGTGGCCACGGTGCCGTGTACAACGGCCAGCCGTGCAAATTCGGATGGAATTAGCATGGAGCTTTCCACATGTACATGTGCGTCCACAAAACCAGGGAGCATATAACCGGTGGCGCTTTCCACACCAGTGATACTGCTGATGCGCCCATTTTCCACAACTACGTTAGCAGGATAGATTTTTTTGCCAGGTATATCTACCAGGTTAGCGGTAAGTGTAAAGCTGTTCATGCCGTAAATCTAATGGATTTATGTATCTTTAATAGATCAGTTAAAAGGAACATTAAACCATTCTTAAACTTTTTTTATGAGGCCATTTAAAATGTTAGCCCTGTCGCTTATTGCGCTAACAACTACACTGGGCGCTATGGCGCAAACTGTGGACGATATTGTAAACAAACACGTAGAAGCTATGGGCGGTGCCGCCAAATTAAAATCGCTGAACACCGTCTACTTCGAAGGCAACCTTACCGTACCCGGTGCAGAACTGCCACTAAAACTTTATCAGGTAAACAACAAAGCGTTAAGACTTGAATTTGAAGCTGGCGGCTCGGAAAATATCCAGGTGATAACAAAGGAACAGGGTTGGGTATTGATGCCTGTACAAAATATTACCTCGCCTACCGATCTGCCTGCCGAGCAGCTTAAACTTGCGCAGCGCCAGCTTTCTCTCGATGGGGAATTGCTTGATTACAAAGCAAAGAATAAAAAAGTGGAGCTACTGGGTAAAGAAACCACCGATGGTCAGGAAACTTACAAACTGAAAGTAACAGATGCTGAAGGTACTTCCACTATACTGCTCGTGGATGCAGGCACTTATTACCTTGTGGGCAGCGAAATGACGATGAATGTGCAGGGGCAATCTGTTGTCATAAAAAGTAGTTTCAGCGATTACAAGAAAACACCCGAAGGTTATATTTTCCCGCATACAACGGAGCAAAGCGTAGGAGGGCAATCTTCTGGTGCTACTTTCACCAAAATAGAAGTTAACAAACCTATTGACGAAGCTATCTTTAAGAAGCCGGCTTAAGGTGACGAAATTACATTTTCAGAGGGGCGTCTCAAAAGAGGCGCCCTTCGTTATTTATATAATTTTTTCATCGCATCGGCCTCTTCGGCCACACGCTGGGCCAGCGATGCCGGTTGCAGCACCTTTACATTCGCCCCATAACTCAGCAGCAACATCAGTAACTCGTGGTTTACCACCACATTTATTGTAACCCTGCATTCTGTTTCGTTATCAAGCGTAGTTTGCTGGGTGGGATGGATGGGTTGTGACTTAACGTATTTACCCTGCAGTGGTGTAAACGACAGTTCAATGTTTTCAGGCTCGCCGCCCGGCACGGTAATCCCGATAGCGTGCTGGAAGTAACTGGCATCATCAAAATTCTTTTTGTCGAAGTGTTTATTGGTAGGCCATATATCCACCATACGGTCGAGTGCAAACGTAAGCACGGCACCTTCTTTGGCTTTCTGGCTTTTGCCGATCAGGTAAAAGCGGTGTTGGTATTCTCGCACGTGATAAGGCTCTACCCAATGTTCCTTCGGTTCGTTGCGGCCAAAGCTCTGGTAGGCAATACGTATTACCTCCAGGTTTTTAATCGCATCTACGATGGACGAAATGTGTTCCGCTCCTTTATATTGATTGGCACGACTGAATTTGATCATGCCCTGGTTCTCCAATGTTTCCCTGTTCATTTTCAATCCCGCCGCGATCTTTAAGATAGCGTCCTCGAACTGTTGTATTACAGGTAAGCTGCGGAACTGTTCCAGTATGCCGATCGCGATTTCCAAACCCTGCAGGTCGGCTTCATCAATAGGTATACTGCTGATAGAAAAGTTTTCTTCCGAATAGTGATAGGCCTTGGTTTTACGATCGTATTCGATGGGAGCCAGGTAATTCAGTTCCTTATCGCTTCGCATGTCCTGGATGTCTTTTTGCATGGTGCGCAGCGATATGTCCGTATCCATTTTGTCGGACACGTATTTAATAAGGTCGTCCAGGGTAGGCCTGGGAAGGCGCTTGTTGCGCAGGCGCTCGTCTATCCATCTGTAACGGGACAGGGCATCCTTGTTTTTGGGCATACAGGCTAATGTTTGAGGCTTAAAAGTAAGGCAATTTGCGCGGCAGGCAGTTTTTTTTAAGTTTTTTTTGATGATAATTCACCACGCATATCCTCTGCGTAATGGCCCTATACTTTTGTAGTGTTATTAATCCAGATGAATATGAAAAAGGTAACAACACAAACAGCAAGGATTCAGGAAGCAGCGGCCATCTCTGTAGGTCAGATCATACTTGACAATTCCCACTACCTCACTATCTGGGGTTACCTGCAAACTGCGGATGGTTGGAAGCGCTGCGATTTTGTAACCAATTACGAAGTGCTGAACAACATGTTCCGCGCCATGGAAGAGAAGAGCGAAGCTGTTCAGATGGCTATCGTTCAGAAGCTGGAGCAAATGCAGGATGGTCCTGAAATGATCGACCTGGAAGCTCAATTCGGCGCTGCCGTAGTGTTTGATAACATCAAATTCAGCCTCTCTAAACCTCAGTATACAAGGCAGGATGAGTGGGTGGATTACGTAAACGAAAATTGTTTTTATATAGATAGCGCTGAGGTGTTACCCGCGCCTGCATCGCCCTATACAGAGGAAATTGGCAACTGTATGAGTCAGTTGGCAGCATGTTACACCCTGTACCTCGGTTATCTTGAGCTGGAATTCGATGAACTTACTGCCCGTAAAGATGCAGAACTGGTGGATGATGTAAAATACACACTGGCCTACTATGCCTGGAAGCAGGAAGGGCACTGAGATCGATAAGCGGTGTTCCCGAGTGCAAGGCAAAGCGTGTAACTCAAACGGATATTCGATTCCGGCACGCTACCAAAGGCTATGTTGTTCTTTACGTTTGGTCGGTTAATGTATCAACTGCACTATAGAAACCTTTAATTGCGCCTAAAACACACTTAATATGCCTCTATCGTATACCTGAAAGAAATTTAAAATAGTGAAATGGTTGCGGTGCGTGTGGCCTTGTTTGTTTGCCCCAATGTCCGTGTTTGTTACTCCAAATGAAGCCCTCTAATCCCACACGCCCGCAACCATCAACTTATCCGGCCCCGGACGCCACTATGACGTACCCCAAAATTCTTCTTTTTACTGCTACAGTCCGGGGCCGCTTTTTTTACCCTCCCTAAAGGGGGGGTAGGGAGGTAAGTTGTGAGGGCGGGATTTCGACTATGGAAATTGTGCGAATAGAATTACCTGGCTAAACGCTAGTCAGCACACTAAAGGTTGGTAAGGGAAAGAAGTTCCTTGTTTCATCAGACCGCTCACATATCACCCGGCAAATGCCAGGCATTTCAGAAACGTGCGAGAGGGACCGAAGCCATCGGGCGCTTTCATTGTCATAATACTGCCGTAAAGGAAAGTAGCAACGTGTCCTCGTAAGTTATCTAAAGGGAACAGGTCTGTAGGAATAGTAACATTTGTCCAAGAACACCGGTTTGCCTGCCCCGCAAGCCCCGGTAATTCAGCTGTTTTGGCAGATAAGTTTACACCGATTCCGCACTTTACTGGCAATACAGGCTTTTCGGGTGAACTGATGGAAAAAAAACTTTGGCTTAAACCCTCCTTTTTTGGAGGTGATGTCGCCTTGAAACGTACGACTGGCAAGGGGCGGGTTATTGAAGTTCAATACAGGGGGGCCATTCATCAAAAAAAACAGAAAAAAAGTACGTGAAGTCTATAATATTTATAGGAAATCAGTATTTTTGAAACCGTAAAACTGATATGATATGAGTTTAAGGTTAGGTGATATAGCTCCAAATTTCAAGGCACAAACCACCATTGGCGAGATTGACTTCTACGAATACCTGGGCGATAGCTGGGGTATACTTTTCTCTCATCCTGCAGATTTTACACCTGTTTGTACTACAGAGTTGGGTAAAACCGCCCTGCTGAACGGCGAATTCACTAAACGTAACGTTAAAGTGCTTGCCCTTAGCGTAGATCCGCTGGACAAACATGGCAAATGGATTCTTGATATTAACGAAACCCAGAACTGCGACGTTAATTTTCCTATCATAGCTGACGAAGATCGCACTGTAGCTAACCTCTACGGAATGATCCATCCTAACGCATCTGAAACATTCACTGTACGCTCCCTTTTCGTGATCGGACCAGATAAAAAGGTAAAACTTACCCTCACTTATCCTGCTTCTACCGGCAGAAACTTCGTGGAAGTATTAAGGGTGATCGATTCGCTGCAGCTTACTGCTAAATATAGCGTTGCTACGCCTGCAGACTGGAAAGATGGTGAAGATGTAATAGTTGTACCGGCAGTACCTACGGAAGAAATTCCTAATCGCTTCCCTAAAGGGCACAAAATTATCAAACCTTATCTGAGAACAACTCCTCAGCCTAATAAATAAGGATTGCTTTAAACCGATAATATTTTCTAAAGATATTGGGGCCTCAAAACCCCTGAATTGTTTTTTTAATGGTTGGTTTTTGATTTTACGAAACGGGGATTTTTCCCCGTTTTTTTTATGCCTTGTGCTTACGTAATTGCTGTAATACAGCCTGCATATCCTTTGGCAACGGAGCTTCCATTACCTGCTCCATACCGTGCATATCAGTAAAGCGAAGCTGGAAAGCGTGCAGTGCCAGGCGGCTTAGCAGCGGTTTTTCCTCTTCTGTATATTTCCCCAGTTTAAACTTCTTTTTGATCGCCGATAATTTAATGGGTGTTGCGGTGCCATATAACTCGTCCACAGCAATAGGATGCCCCAGGTATTTCATGTGTACCCTGATCTGGTGGGTACGACCTGTGTGAATCTGTACTTTCACCAGGCTAAACAGGCTGAAATTTTCCAGTACTTCATAGTCGCTTAACGCCGGGCGGCCTTTCGCATTGGTAACCATTTTACCCTTCTGTACCGGGTGGTCCATGATGGGTTGGTCTACACTGCCCTGCGTTGTAGGTAATTCTCCGTTTATAATCCCGAGATAGAATTTCTGTACGCCACGCGATTCAAACAACTGGGACAGGAATTTATGGGATGCTTCGTGTTTGGCAAACAGGATAAGCCCGCTGGTTTCACGGTCGAGGCGGTGTACGGTAAATATTTGCTCGTATTTCTTTTTCAGCAGGCCCTGGAGGGAGGCCAGTTCATTATCGTGCCTGTCCGGAATAGTAAGAAGGCCGGAAGGTTTATTCAAAGCAACAAAATCATCGTTTTCGAATAAGATGATATCTTCTATGCGCATAATGTAATGTTGGGTAAATAGCGGAGAAAAAACAGTCCCGGTTTTGCCGGGACTATTTTGGTATTATTTAAAGTGTTTCAGCAATATAACTTCCTTTTCTGTGAGGAAGCGCCATCTGCCACGGTTCACGTTCTTTTTGGTAAGACCGGCGTACATCACACGGTCCAGCTTTTCGACTTTGTACTCGAGGTGTTCGAAAATACGGCGAACGATACGGTTTTTACCGCTGTGGATTTCGATGCCGATTTCTGATTTGTCTTTACTGTCAACATAGCCCAAAGCGTCTACCAGCGTAACGCCATCTTCCAGTTCCACACCTGCCAGTATTTTCTCGAAATCTGCTTTGGTCAGCGGTTTGTCGAGACCTACGTGGTATATCTTTTTGATATTGTGTTTAGGATGCGCCAGTTTCTGCGCCAGGTCACCATCGTTGGTAAGCAGCAGCAGTCCTGATGTGTTGCGGTCCAGGCGGCCAACAGGGAACACGCGTTCGTCTGTAGCATCGGCAACCAGTTCCATTACAGTCTGGCGGCCTTCAGGATCGTCGGTGGTAGTGATGTAACCTTTAGGTTTGTTTAACAGTACGTACACCAGGTTTTTGGAGATCGTGAGCTTTTTATCGTTCAGTTTCACCAGGTCCTTCGGTGTTACTTTGGTGGCGGGTTCCAGCACCTGTACGCCGTTTACGGTTACTTTACCATCCTTGATATAATCTACCGCTTTCCTGCGCGAACACAGGCCGCTATGGGCCAGGTACTTGTTCAACGGCATTTCGTCGGTGGCTTCTTTAGTGGCATTTTTATCTCTAACCTCTATACGTTTACGACCGGGCTTTTTGTCCTTATCAGCCAGGAACTTTTCGGTCCTTTTCTTACGGGTTAAATTACCACGGGTTTCTTTGCCTTCGGGCCTGCGGCCTTTTTCGGTTTCAGCACCTTCCTTTTCGTAAGGCGCTTCGTCCGTCCAGTCGTCATCGATGTGTTTAGAGAAGTCGGGCATCTGTTCGCGAAGGTCTTCACGTTTAGGTTTGTCGCTTGCCCATATGTCGCCAAAGAAAGACTTAGGTTTCTCCTCGTCTTTCTTACGGCCTTTGCGGTCGGAATTATCTTTATCGCCGAAGCTTTTCTTTTCGAAAGGCTTCTTTTCGCGGTCTCCGTAAGGTTTACGGTCTTCACGATCGCCAAAGCTTTTCTTTTCGAAAGGCTTCTTTTCGCGGTCTCCGTAAGGTTTGCGCTCTTCACGATCGCCAAAGCTTTTCTTTTCGAAAGGCTTCTTTTCACGGTCTCCGTAAGGTTTGCGCTCTTCACGATCGCCAAAGCTTTTCTTTTCGAAAGGTTTCTTTTCACGGTCGCCGTAAGGTTTACGGTCTTCACGATCGCCGAAGCTTTTCTTTTCGAAAGGCTTTTTTTCGCGGTCTCCGTAAGGTTTACGGTCTTCACGATCGCCGAAACTTTTCTTTTCGAAAGGCTTTTTTTCGCGGTCACCATAAGGTTTACGATCGTCCCTGTCGCCAAAGCTTTTCTTTTCGAAAGGCTTTTTGTCGCGGTCGCCGTAAGGTTTGCGGTCATCTTTATCTCCGAAGCTTTTCTTTCCGTAAGGTTTACGGTCAGATTTGTCCTTGTCGCCGAAGGACCTGCGTTCGCCGGATCCTTTTCTATCGAAAGGTTTGCGTTCGCCAAAAGGCTTTTTATCAGATTTTTCACCGTCACCAAACGATTTACGTTTGAACGGGGCTTCACCTGCGTCGTCGGATTGCTCTTTTGGTTTCTTTTCGAAACGTGCAAACGGCCTGGCGGCATCTGGTTTGCGGCTGTCCGACTTGCCTTCTTTAAACGGTGAAAAGCCCTTTCCGGTGCTTCTGGAATTGCCTGGTTTGTTTTTCTTCATGTTGTATGTTTAGCATGCTGCATTCCTGCAGTATTTAATTTTATGCGTTTTCGCTTTCCTCAAGGTGCGCGTGCGTATCCTTGTTGGCCAGCTGGCCGCAGGCAGCGTCAATATCTTTACCGCGGCTTCTGCGCAGGCGCGCATTCACACGGTTTTTACCAAGGTATTGCATAAACTGCTCGGTGGCCTCCGGGGATGGCTTCTGGAACTTCGCGTCATCAATCGGGTTGTATTCGATAATGTTTACGAGGCTCACTGGCACCTGCCGGTATAATTTGATCAGCTCGTCCGCATCTTTCAGCGAATCGTTGAAGTTTTTGAACAGGATGTATTCGAAACTGATGTCGTTCTCGGTTGCCTTGTAGAAGTAATTCAATGCTTCCATCAGGTTTTTGAGATTATTGGTTTCGTTGATCGGCATGATCTCGCTACGCTTCTTGTCATTAGGCGCATGCAGCGATAATGCCAGGTTAAAACGCACCTGGTCGTCGCCCAGTTGCTTGATCATCTTAGCTACACCCGCCGTAGATACCGTAATACGGCGTGGCGACATGGCCAAACCTTCGGTAGACGTAATGCGCTCGATCGATTTGAGTACGTTTTTATAGTTCAGCAAAGGCTCGCCCATACCCATATACACGATATTGGTGAGTTTCTTGCCGGATGATTCGATGGATTGTTTGTTAAGAAGCGCTACCTCGTCGTAGATTTCGTCGAAGTCGAGGTTTCTTTTCAATTTCATGAAACCCGTGGCGCAGAACTTACAGCTAAGGCTGCAACCAACCTGGGACGATACGCAGGCGGTTTGGCGGCTTTCGGTAGGGATAAGCACACCTTCCACCAGGTGATTATCATGCAGTTTGAAACGGGTTTTAATCGTTCCGTCTTTACTCTTCTGGGTCATGTCGATCGTTACCGCAGGTAAGTCGAAATGCTCTTCCAGAGAAGTACGTAACTGCTTGGAAATGTTAGTCATAGACTCAAAATCCGTGACATGCCTGAGCCATAACCACTCATACACCTGTTTGGCCCTGAATGGTTTCTCGTTAATCTTTACGAAGTATTCCTGTAACTGCTGCAGGCTCAGCTCGCGTATGTTTTGCTTCCTCATTTCGCTGCAAAGGTACTTCTAAAAAAGGAAAAAGCGGTCAAGAGCCTGTTAATACAAATGTAATGTTGAATTAATACTGCTTTAAGTAAACGGCTGATTTATAGAAAGTTAGTCAGTTTGATCAGGATTTGACCGGAAATACTACCTTTAATGCCATGTTACGAAAAGCTGCATACATCGTTGATGCCGTACGTTCGCCGATAGGCCGTTACGGCGGTGCGCTCAGCACTATCAGGCCAGATGATCTCCTGGCCCTGATGCTTAAATCGCTCACCCTCAGGAACCCCGGCCTCGACCCCGCGGCTATTGAAGACGTCATCGCTGGCGCCACCAACCAGGCAGGTGAAGATAACCGTGATGTGGCCCGTATGGCCGCATTACTGGCGGGTTTTCCCGTAACCGTGGCCGGTAATACGGTAAACCGCCTCTGCGCCTCAGGCCTCCAGGCAATCATGGATGCCTCCCGTGCCGTTATGTGTGGCGAAGGCGACGTATACATGGCAGGCGGCGTAGAAAGTATGACCCGCGCACCATTTGTGATGGCTAAATCTGAAGGCGCATTCAGTCGCCAAACGGAAGTGCACGACTCTACCATTGGTTGGCGGTTTACCAATAAGAAACTCGCTGCCATGTACCACCCTTACTCCATGGGCGAAACCGCCGAGAATGTTGCCCGCCAATGGAATATTTCCCGCGAAGCACAGGATGAGTTGGCGTTCGGCAGCCAGCAGAAGTATAAAGCTGCGCTGCAGGCCGGTAAGTGGGCCGATGAAATTATCCCGGTTACCATCACTCCCAATAAACAAGACCAGGTGATATTCAGCCAGGACGAGCCACCACGGGATACATCCCTGGAAAAACTCGCGGGCCTTAAACCGGCTTTTATAAAAGATGGTTCTGTAACTGCAGGTAACTCCGCAGGGATTAACGATGGGTCTTCCGCTGTGCTCATCGTATCGGAAGAGGCGCTTAAACAATTCAACCTCACCCCCCTTGCCCGCATCAAATCGATGGCGGTAGCGGGTGTAGACCCTGCCATTATGGGTATTGGCCCGGTGCCTGCCACGCAAAAGGCGTTAAAGCGTGCCGGTATTGGTGTTAACGATCTGGATATCATCGAGTTGAATGAGGCTTTTGCCGCACAGGCGCTTGCCTGCATCCATGATCTGCAGCTCGACAGGACTAAAATCAACCTGAATGGCGGTTCTATCGCTATCGGTCATCCGTTGGGATGCAGCGGGGCCAGGATCGTAACTACGTTATTGCATGAAATGAAAAGACATCAGGGGGCGAAACTCGGACTGGCTACGATGTGTGTGGGTGTGGGCCAGGGGGCTGCCATGGTGTTTGAGAAGGTATAAAAAATAACGAGCGGTCCGACTTACATCAGGCCGCCCGTTGATGGCAAGCAAAAATGGGTTTTACAAACAAATGTGTTTCTCCGTCATCATCTTCCGGAGGTTTATCAGGCCATATCTCATACGGCCTAACGCAGTATTTATGCTCACTTGCGTGAGGTCAGCGATCTCTTTGAAACTCAACTCCGCATAGTGGCGCAGGATAATCACTTCACGTTGCTCCTCAGGCAACATGTCCAGCATTTTGCGCACACTGTCGTGGCTCTGGCGGGTGATCATTTTTTCTTCGGCACTGGACTCAGAAAAGCTCAGCACATTGAAAATATCCTTGTCATCACTGGTTTTGATAAGCGGCGTACGTTTGATTTTCCTGAAATGGTCTACACAAAGGTTGTGTGCAATACGCATGGCCCAGGGAAGAAATTTTCCTTTCTCGGTATAGCGGCCGGCACGGATCGTGTCGATTACTTTAATGAAAGTATCCTGGAAGATGTCTTCTGCCAGAAATGAATCCTTAACGAGCAGTACGATAGAGGTATAAAGCTTGTCTTTGTGCCTGTAAACCAGTTCCTCAAGGGCGGAGGAGTGCCCTTTTTTGAACAGAGTGATGAGTTGTTCGTCGTTGAGTTTGTACATTACTTGCATAAACATTCTACCAATAGCGGTTAATTAAATAGTACAGGACCAGTAACAGTCTGTAGGTGTTTAAAAATCGAGAGTAGAGTTTATGCTATAATCGTACAGTTTTAGGTTTAAAAAAGACCGTTACAGGACAAAAGAATAGATTACGGTCAATGCAAATATAAAGGAATTGTTGAATAAAACAAGTGACCACTATCAAAATTGGACACCCCACCCTAAAAATGACACAAACATATCATAAGCGCCCACTACAGAGGGCTGGGGATAATAATTGAGGAGCCAGCTTCAGCTCTTTTTCAGCCGCCGTTGTGTCACTCCCTTCAACCACAGGAACTGCTCCCGGCGATAAATTAATACCGGGTTTAAGCAGGTTAGCCGGTTTGCTTTTGCAGTTGTCTGTTAGTAGTCTGTAAACCTTAATCCGGATTAACAAACAGTGGTGTAAACCTTAGTCCGGATTATCTCGCTTGGGTGTAAACCTATTTTAGAATGTAACAAGCCTTCTGCTAGTCTTATACATACCTTATACTTGCCGTATGTCATCCTAAGCTTATCCTACAGTAATCCTACACTTATCCTACACTTATTCTACAGCAATCCTACACCAATATCGTGTCTATATCGTGCTAATCTGGTACAAATCTATATTAAATTACCATTGTTCATCAGCATTACGGCAGTTGAAGGGTGTGACACAACGGCGGCTGAATGATGTTCCCCCGTTAAGTTCAACTGTAAAATTACCTTATACCGTAAAGTCGCCGCCGGTCGAAATATTAAGCAGGTTCGGCCGTAAGCTGCGACTTATCGGGATAAAAAAAGTGACAAGAGGGACGTATTTCCGCAGCGTAACAATCCTTACATTTGTAGTTCTATGCGTACAAAAGTTAAGACCCAGGAGCAATTAATTGAAGATGAGGTAGTTAGTCCGCAGGACCATATTTTTATCAAGGGTGCGAGGGTGCATAACCTTAAAAATGTGACCGTTTCCATACCCCGCAATAAGCTGGTGGTAGTAACAGGCGTGTCGGGCTCCGGCAAGTCCTCCCTGACCATGGATACCCTTTATGCGGAAGGCCAGCGCCGTTATGCAGAAAGCCTTAGTGCCTACGCGCGACAGTTCCTCATGCGAATGAACAAACCGGACGTAGATTATATTAAAGGGATCTGCCCGGCCATCGCTATCGAACAAAAGGTGATAACGCGTACACCACGCTCCACCGTAGGTTCCATGACCGAAATTTACGATTACCTCCGCCTGCTGTTTGCAAGAGCAGGTAAAACATACAGTCCCGTTTCCGGTAACCTGGTGAAAAAGCACGAGGTGGCCGACGTGGTGGACTTCATCAGCAAACTGAAGGAAGGCAGTAAGGTGCTCATTACTGTTCCGTTTCCGCATCATGCAAAAAGGGAGGTGGCGGAGGAGTTGAATATCCTGATGCAGAAAGGTTTTTCGCGCCTGTACCTGCCCGGCAAAAGCGGCGGCACCTTACAGCGTATCGAAGAACTGATGGAAGAAAAGAAACCGGCAGTACCCAAAGATGCGCATGTACTCATCGACCGTATCGTAGTGCGTGAGTTCGACGAAGATGAGAAACACCGTATTGCGGACAGTGTGCAAACGGCCTTTTACGAAAGTGAAGGGGAATGCCATCTGGAAGTAGACGGTAAAATGCAGCCGCATTTCTCCAACCGTTATGAGCTGGACGGCCTGCAGTTCGAAGAACCTGTTCCAAACTTATTCTCTTTTAATAATCCATATGGTGCCTGCCCTACCTGCGAGGGTTTTGGACAGGTGTTGGGTATCGATGCCGACCTGGTTATGCCAGACAAACGCCTGAGTGTGTTTGAAAATGCAATAGCGCCATGGCGTGGAGAGAAGATGGGCGAGTATAAAGAAGCGCTGATCAAAGTGGCGCGTAAATTTAACTTCCCCGTTCATAAGCCCATTGCCGACCTCACCGATGAACAATACCAGTTGTTGTGGACCGGTAATGAACATTTCTACGGGCTTCACGAGTTCTTTAAAATGGTGGAGCAAAACCTGTACAAGGTGCAATACCGTGTACTGCAAGCCCGTTACCGGGGCCGTACAATTTGTCCGACCTGCAACGGTGCCCGTTTACGTAAAGAAGCCCTCTATGTAAAAGTAGGCGGCAGCGATATTGCGAAACTGGTAGATATGCCGGTGGGTAATCTGAAAGAGTGGTTTGATGGCATTGAACTGAATGAATACGAGCAACAGGTATCAAAACGTATCCTGTTTGAAGTGAACCATCGCATAAAAACTTTGCTGGACGTAGGTTTGGGGTATCTGACCCTGAACCGTGTAGCAAACACCCTGAGTGGTGGCGAAAGTCAGCGTATACAATTAACGCGTACGCTTGGCAGTAACCTTACCAATTCGCTGTATATACTCGACGAGCCCAGTATTGGTTTGCATGCCCGCGATACTCATCGCCTGATCCGCGTATTAAAAGAACTGCGCGACCTTGGCAACACCGTAGTGGTGGTAGAACACGATGAACAACTGATGGCCGAAGCCGATTATATTATCGATATGGGCCCGCTGGCCAGCCATTTGGGCGGTGAAGTGATATTTGCCGGTACGCATGACGAAATACTGAAAGATCCTAAAAGTCTTACCGGCCGTTATATGAGCGGCGCGCTTCGTATTGAACCGCCCGCACAGGTACGTAAATGGAAAAAATCGATATCGGTAGAAGGTGCGCGGCAGCACAACCTGAAGAACATAGATGTGAAGTTCCCATTAGGTGTAATGTGTGTGGTGAGTGGTGTGAGCGGTTCTGGTAAAACCACGCTGGTAAAGCAAATACTGTATCCCGCACTCATGAAAATGAAGGGCGAGTTTACCGACAGGGTTGGTCAGCACCGCAACATTACCGGTAACCTCGATGATATTACCCAGGTGGAGATGATTGATCAGAACCCGATCGGTAAATCATCCCGCTCCAACCCGGTAACCTACATCAAAGCATACGATGAGATCCGCGACCTGTTTTCCAAACAGCCGCTGAGTAAGATGCGCGGTTTTCAGCCCAAACATTTCTCTTTTAACGTAGATGGCGGCCGTTGTGATGCCTGTAAAGGTGAAGGTGAAGTAATTGTAGAAATGCAGTTCCTGGCCGACGTACACCTGCAATGCGAAAGCTGTGGTGGCAAACGTTTTAAGGAAGAAGTGCTGGAAGTAACTTACAAAGGGAAGAATATTTTCGATATACTCGAAATGGGCGTGGACGATGCCATTGATTTCTTTAAAGATGAGAAAGACGTAGTAGGCAGAATACGCCCGTTAAGCGATGTGGGATTAGGTTACGTGAAATTGGGGCAGTCGTCCGATACCCTTAGTGGTGGCGAGGCACAACGTGTGAAGCTCGCATCGTTCCTGGGTAAGGGCAAGGCGCAGGGGCACATCCTGTTCATCTTCGATGAGCCAACTACAGGACTTCACTTCCATGACATCAAAAAATTGCTGGCCTCATTTAATGCGTTGATCGATCAGGGGCATTCCGTGCTGGTGATCGAACACAACCTGGACGTGATTAAATCGGCAGACTGGGTGATAGACTTAGGGCCTGAAGGTGGTGAAGGTGGTGGTACACTTTTGTATGAAGGTGTGCCTGATGGGTTGAAGAAAGTAAAGGGGAGTTATACGGGCAAGTTTTTGTAAGATGATTGTAAATATTTGAGAGCGTCGGTGTATACACCGGCGCTTTTTTATTGAGGGATTTAGTTGCAAATGAGGTTTTAAATTTGGCCCTATACATTAGTTGTAATTCCTGATTTTTCAGTGTGGGATGATGAGCATAATGAGGAGTGGAAATCGTGTCCAGACCTCGCTTTTACGGGAAATGTCAACTAATTTATGAAGTGATTTAATATTAAAATTACATTCATGGCAAAGTTGAAGAATCATAGACGGCGAACGAAACAAGACATTGATAATTTTATTGCGGTACGTTTAACAGACGAGCAGCAAAAGGAAGCAGCGGAACAGTTAAGGGAGGTACGGCGCATATCTCAAGCTAACATGACAGACAGGGACAGGCTTATATCAAGGTTATTGCAGTTCAGATTCAGGATAGCAGATTATATTGAAAATAATCATCGTGATAAATTTTATTCATTCAGCTATTTTCTAAAGGAATACATTTCGATTCTCAATATCGCGGATGCCGACTTTGCTGGTCATATTGGTATCAGCAGTACCTTACTAAGTCGACTCATCAACCAAAAACAACATCCGCCGAAGTATGTGATGGTCAGGCTGGAGATACATTCCAATAAAACTATACCAGCGGATTACTGGTGCCGGCTGGTGCATAAACAACAACTTCGTGACCTGGAGTTAAACGAAGAAATACGAAAAGTTCAGCGCCCTTTCGTCCCCAAAACACTCGATGTATCCTTCTCCGCATAAAAAATCCCGGCCTGCTGGCCGGGATTTTAACATATTTTACCCAATCGTTAACATTTCTTACCTCAACCTATCCAGGGACTTAATCAATTTCTCATCTTTGTAAATACCTCGTGCTGCCAATACCAGGAATATCAGCATGAGCACCGGCAGGAAAGCTGACGGTAAATAGGAAGAAGTAATGATCGGTGTGGTCGTTTCGATTTTATTGGCGGTTTCCTGTACCTTGAAATACTGAAGAACAATAGCACCCGCGGACAGGAAGATGTTTAACACAGTGAGCCTGAACTGCAGTTTGCGGTTCTTGTACAGAAATATGCAGAGTAGGGCCAGCGCGACTATTACCATATAAACTATGAATACAAGGTAGCTGGACTGTGCATTAAAATAAACCACCGTGGGGCTGCCCGCCGCATTGATAGTTGCTTTCCAAAGGTTGTAAAACCAGGTTGCAGCGCCTGCTCCGGCAGCCAGCAAAAGATAAAGGCTTTGTATACGTTGTATCATTATCTCCAATTAGTTAATTATGTAAAAGTAGTAAATATTACGAACCTGCACGAACGTTCTAGAAGCCGGTTGTGCCAGACTTCGTATATTGCACGCCCAATTAGGAATTTATGGCAAGAAAACTAAACAAGCAGGATGCGCTGGATTACCACGCTATGGGGAAGCCAGGAAAGATCGAAGTCATTCCTACTAAAAACACCAAAACACAATGGGACCTTTCGCTCGCTTACTCTCCCGGCGTAGCAGAACCCTGTAAAGAGATTCATGCAGATGTGGAGAATGTGTACAAATACACTGCCAAAGGTAACCTGGTTGCGGTGATCAGTAACGGAACAGCAGTACTTGGCCTGGGTGATATTGGCCCCGAAGCGAGTAAACCCGTAATGGAGGGTAAGGGCGTGCTGTTCAAGATCTTCGCTGATATTGACGTGTTTGACATCGAGCTGAACTCCCGAAACGTAGACGAGTTTGTGCAGGTGGTAAAAGCGCTGGAGCCCACTTTCGGTGGAATTAACCTGGAAGATATTAAAAGTCCGGAGTGCTTTGCGATCGAAGAGCGCCTGCGTAAGGAGCTGAAAATCCCCATTATGCACGACGACCAGCACGGTACGGCCATTATTTCCTCGGCTGCCCTGCTGAATGCACTGGAACTCGTTAAAAAGAAAATAGAGAAAGCAAAGTTCGTGATCAATGGTGCCGGAGCCGCGGCTATGGCTTGTGTAAAGCTGTATGTGGCCCTTGGCGCCAAACCGGAGAACTTCATTATGTTCGATAAGGATGGGGTGCTTAATAAAGCCCGTACCGACCTCGATGCCATGAAGCTGGTATTTGCCACTTCCTCCAAAGCCACCAATCTTACCGAGGCACTGAAAGGCGCTGACGTATTTGTAGGGCTCTCCGTAGGCAATGTGGTAACGGCAGAGATGGTGAAGGTAATGGGTAAACACCCGATCGTGTTCGCGATGGCCAATCCTGATCCCGAAATTCCGTACGAAACTGCTATCGCTGCCCGTCCCGATATTATCATGGCTACAGGCCGGTCCGACTATCCTAACCAGGTAAACAACGTACTGGGTTTCCCTTACATCTTCCGCGGTGCGCTGGATGTGCGCGCCACACAGATTAACGAGGAGATGAAACTGGCCGCAGTCCGCGCATTGGCTGAACTCACCAAGTCGCCAGTGCCCGATATCGTGAACCTGGCTTACAACGAACGTAATATTGTATTTGGTTCCAACTATATTATTCCCAAACCGCTTGATCCGCGCCTGCTGAGCACTGTTGCTCCGGCTGTGGCCAAAGCTGCAATGGAAAGTGGTGTAGCTACCGCCCCGATCACCGATTGGGAAGCGTATAAAGAAGTACTGAATAAACGCCTGGGTCTGGATAACCAACTGTTCCGCGTGATTGGTACCAAAGCCCGTAAAGACCCACGTCGTGTGGTATTTGCCGAGGCCGACAACTTAAAGATCCTGAAAGCGGCGCAGGTGGTAAACGACGAAGGCATTGCCTTCCCGATACTGCTGGGTAACGAAAAGAAAATCCGGGCGCTGGCCGCCGAAAATGGTATCGATATCGAAGATATTGAGATCATTGATCCGAAGAGCGATGAAATGCACGATAAACGCCACTACTATGGCGAGTTATTCTTCAAAAAACGCCAGCGTAAGGGTTTTAACCTCTATGAAGCCAAAAAGATCATGCGCGAGCGTAACTATTTTGGCTGTATGATGGTGGAAACCGGCGATGCAGACGCGCTGATTTCAGGTCTTACCAGGAAGTACCCCGATACGATCCGTCCGGCGTTGCAGGTGATTGGTATGGAAGAAGGCGTGAAACGTGTGGCAGGTATGTATATCATCAATACCAAACGTGGCCCGTTGTTCCTGGCTGATACTACGGTGAACTTTAATCCAACGGCAGAAGAGCTGGCGGAGATTACACATATGGTGGCCAAAGAGGTCCGCCAGTTCAACATCACACCAAGGATTGCGATGGTATCTTACTCCAACTTCGGGTCCAGCCAAACACCGGAGGCGCAGTTAGTGAGCAAGGCGAGAGAGCTGGTAAAGCAGAAGGACCCTTCGCTGTGTGTAGATGGTGAGATACAGGCGGCCATGGCCTTCAACAAGGAGATACTGAAAGATAACTATCCGTTCTCCGAACTGATAGAAGGTGACACCAACACCCTCATCTTCCCCAACCTTACTGCTGGTAACGTAGCTTACAACCTGTTACAGGAAGTGGCCGGTTTCGACTCTATCGGGCCTGTTCTGCTGGGTATGAAGAAGCCTGTACACATTTTGCAACTGGGCAGTACCGTACGGCAAATCGTAAACGTGGTGCTGATTGCGGTAGTAGATGCGCAGACGAAGTGTTGCAGCAATGTGGTGGAGGAAGAGAAAGGAAAGAAGAAGAAAAAATAAAGAAGTTTGATAGATGAAATCCCCTGGCTGATTGGCCGGGGGATTTTTGTTTCCGGTATATACACCAAAAACGTTTATTCAGTTTCATGGAGTTGTGCCGGCTCTTAAACGTGCTTTTGCTGCTCAAGATTTGAGGTGTGTACAGCGCCCACGATGATTAAAACATTGGCGTACACACAATTCCTCCCAAACCCTCTCTCCCCATTTCCCAAACGTTTCGTAATTTCCCGGTATGCAGGAAATCACACGTAAAAAGATATTCTTCCCGCTTACACCCGCTTTCAGGAAATACCTGAAGCTGTATGAAAGGGAAATTAAACTGCCTGTATCGTATGAGGAACTGAAGTACTACGAGTACGGGTTCCCGTTATATGATAAGCAGGGGAAAGATACATTGTGGGAAACCGTGGTGTACCCGCAGAATATGGTGGGGCAACTGCATGCCGGCCTCAAACGTATCTATTCCATCTTTAAAGCGGGAGGCGACCAGGATGCGGAAGAACACCTGCATATCGAACGTATCGATTACTGCACCTTCGGTAACTCGCATCCTTTTCGCGTAAAGGTGGTGAACAATTATAACGAGGTATACGATTACTTCTACGTTAAAGTAGCCGATGCTTCCCGCATCTACGGCCTCGAACTGGAGCATATCCTGTCGCCTTACTGGATGAGTTTTCTCGTAGACGGAAATACCCTGATCGAAGAACATATAGCTGGCGTGCCCGGCGACCAGTTCATATCAGGGTACCTGGGTTTGCCTGAGTTCAACCCTAAACGTATAGCCAAAGAGTTCGTGAAGTTTAATGAACGCTGTTTCGTCCGCCTGCTGGGCGATATGCGGTCGTATAACTTCGTGTTTGATATTACCCCTGACTTCGACGATGTACAGTTCCGCATACGCGCCATCGACTTTGACCAACAGTTTTACGAGGGCAAAAAGACCTTATACATGCCGCAGTTCTTTAAAGAGAACCGGGTATTCGTGGAACTGGCTATGCAACACCTGAACGCCGAAACCGTGAAACAGTATCAGCAGGAAGAAAGGTCGCTGATTGCCCGCCGCCTGAAGGTACAGCGGCACCGCATTAAGGATTTGAGGGATGTGATCATGACCGACCGTGTATCCCTGCCCGAGAAGATACAGCAGTTGGGCGAGGAACTGGCGCTGCACTACGAAGATCCGGTTTTTGCCAAATGCCGTACGATGGGCGAGATTATCGAGCGGAGCCTGAAACGCCTGTTGGTAAAAAGTTTACGCTAAAATAACATGGCCCGATACTTGGGCGTATTTGCCGATGGGGCGAGATTTCCCGGTAATACTTGTGCCGGTAACATATTACTAAACCCGTTTTCCCTATCTTTGAACAGTTATGGAGTTTAAGTTTTTCTACCATTTTGGTAAGTATGTGCTGATGCTGAAAGGCATGTTTACGAAGCCCGAGAACATACGGATGTATTGGAAAGAGTTCATGCAGCAATGTAATGACATAGGTGTTGGGTCCACAGGCATCGTATTTATTATCTCCCTTTTTATGGGGGGCGTAACCACGCTCCAAACGGCTTACCAGTTGGTAAGTCCCATCATTCCCAAGGCTACCATCGCACAGGTGGTTAGGGATACTATCATACTTGAATTTGCACCCACGCTTACCTGCGTTATCCTCGCCGGTGTGGTTGGTTCCAAGATCGCTTCGGAGCTGGGCAACATGCGGGTATCCGAACAAATAGACGCACAGGAAATCATGGGTATCAATACCAAAGGTTACCTGCTGGCGCCTAAAATCCTTGCTGCCCTGCTCACCATTCCCTGCCTGGTAATGATTGCCGGCTTCCTGGGAATATGGGGTGGTAAAATGGCCGGTCAGTTGGCTGGCATTATCTCCAGCGAAGAATTTACACAGGGTTTGCGCCAGGAGTTCAAGGCCTACAACGTGTTTTTCGCCCTCAGTAAATCTGTCACTTTTGCCTTCATAATATCGAGCGTACCCGCTTATTACGGCTACAATGTACAGGGCGGCGCCCTGGAAATAGGTAAGGCCGGCACTACCGCAGTGGTAGTTAGCTGCGTATTGATCCTGTTCGCCGATTATGCCCTCACCGCTATATTGCTATAAAAAATACCGACGAGAATGATAGAATTGCTCAACATAAAGAAAGGTTTTGGTGATAAGGAGATCCTGAAGGATGTTACAGCCACCATGGCAGCCGGTAAGATAAACCTGATCATCGGGTCCAGCGGGAGCGGCAAAACCGTGCTGATGAAGTGTATAGTGGGGCTGATAGAGGTGGATAGCGGCAAAGTATTGTATAGCGGGCAAGACTTTACCGCTATGGATAACCACCAGCGCAAAGAGATCCGTAAAGAAATAGGCATGCTGTTCCAGGGTTCGGCCCTGTTTGATAGTATGACAGTGGAGCAGAACGTGATGTTCCCGCTCGATATGTTCAGCAGCGAGCGTCTGCGTGATAAAAAGAAGCGTGTGCAGGAAGTACTCGACCGTGTAAACCTGAATGAAGCGGGGAAAAAGTTTCCTGCCGAAATAAGCGGTGGTATGAAAAAGAGGGTGGGTATTGCCCGGGCTATCGTACTTAACCCCAAATACCTGTTTTGCGACGAACCTAACTCCGGCCTGGACCCCCAAACATCCCTGGTAATAGATAAACTCATTAAGGAACTGACCGTAGAATATAATATCACCACGGTGATGAACACCCACGATATGAACACCGTAATGGAAAGCGGCGACCATATCGTTTACATGTTCGAGGGCAAAAAGCAGTGGGAAGGCAATAATGAAGAAATCATTTTTAGCAAGGATAAGCGCCTGAATGACTTCATTTTCGCCTCCGAATTCCTCCAGGATGCCAAGGAAATGCGCCAAATGGAGGTGTTTAAGGATAAAAACTGGCGTGATAAGCTGAAAGCCAGTAACGACCAGTTGGACGCCGACAGGGAGGAGAAACGCTAAATTTCCCCCTATTTCTTATCTCCTTTTCCTTATTTTTGTCCGGCTGTTTTCAATAGCTCAATATAATTTAATCAATAAATCAAGCGCGATGAGTGTTTTAGTTAATAAGCATAGCAAAGTAATTGTGCAGGGATTTACCGGTACTGAAGGTACTTTCCATGCTACACAGATGATCGAGTACGGTACGCAGGTGGTAGGCGGTGTTACACCCGGTAAAGGTGGTTCCAAGCACCTGGAACGCCCTGTATTTAATACAGTGGCCGACGCCGTAAAGGAAACAGGCGCCAACGTTTCCATCATTTTTGTACCTCCTGCCTTTGCTGCCGATGCTATTATGGAAGCTACGGAAGCTGGTATTGCGCTGGTGGTTTGTATTACAGAAGGCATTCCCGTGCAGGACATGGTGAAAGCTAAAAATTATCTCCAGGGTAGAAGCACCCGCCTCATTGGCCCTAACTGTCCCGGTGTAATTACTGCAGAAGAAGCTAAAGTAGGCATCATGCCAGGCTTCATCTTCAAAAAAGGACGCATTGGTATCGTTTCTAAATCCGGTACTCTTACATATGAAGCTGCAGATCAGGTAGTTAAAGCTGGTCTGGGTATCTCTACCGCTATCGGTATTGGCGGCGACCCCATCATCGGTACCCCTACCAAAGATGCGGTTGAACTGCTGATGAACGACCCTGAAACCGACGCTATTATCATGATCGGTGAGATCGGTGGTAGCATGGAGGCAGAAGCCGCTCATTACATCAAAGAACACGGAACTAAACCTGTAGTAGGTTTCATCGCCGGCCAAACAGCGCCTCCGGGTCGTCGTATGGGTCACGCTGGTGCCATCATTGGTGGTGCAGATGATACTGCTGCCGCTAAAATGAAGATCATGAGCGAATGCGGTGTTCACGTTGTGGCCAGCCCTGCGGACATTGGCAAGAAAATGGCCGAAGTGCTGAAAGGTGTTCCTGCCTGATAAGAACAAAGATTCTTTTTAATATGGTGAGAGAGGTACTGTTAAGGTGCCTCTCTTTTTTTTGAGATCAGCGGTGGTGGTACTATTGGGCCGCCGTTGTGTCACTCCCTTCAACTGTTTGAACATTATTGGGCAGAAACTAAGCACCACTGCCCGCGTTAGCGGGCACACAATATAGTTTAGCATCCGCAGCGTCTCGCACTACGCAATAGCCTGTTGTACCGCGCAACAAACCTAAAGGTCACTCCCTTCAGCGGCGGTAACGACATTGGGCCAACGTTTGGTTCTTCCATGGCGGCGGTGTATACACCGCATCCTCCAACCCGCTCACAACAGAAAAATAATCCCCCCGCCCTTATGCAATCCACCCGTTTTCTACATCATTAACCGGAAGGGCCGGTTACCCTTATCCGCAAAATCATTACATTACTCTAAAAATCACCCTATGTTTAATCGCCTGGCTATTATTATTGCTTGTTTGTTCTTCAGCCAGCAACTGGCCGCCCAGCAATTTGATTACGATGCACACTGGGGCAAAGTAAATGAGTATTATGAAAAATCGCTGCCCAAATCGGCCTTAAAGGAACTGGAGGTTATATACGCCCGCGCCCTTAAAGATGATAGCGAGGTAAACTGGCTCAAAGCCCTGCTGCTACAGGCCCGTATGCATTCAGACATCGACCGCGAAAACGTAGACAGCTACCTGGCCCTCATCAACCAAAGCATTCCGCTGGCTAAACCATCTGCAAAGGCCATCCTGTACAGCATGAAGGGGGAAATACTTTGGGTATTCCTGCAACAGCACCAATACAAAATTCAAAGCCGCACCAAACTGGATATCGACACCGCCCGAGATATAAAGAGCTGGGGCCCCGACAGGCTGCATGAAGAGATCAGTAAAGCATATCACGCCTCCCTGGCCGATCCGCGCATGTTACAACAACGTGATATCAAACATTATGATGATATCCTGTTACGGGAAAACAATACCCAGGTTATGCAACCAACGCTGTACGACCTGCTCAGCACACGCGCGCTCAGTTACTACAGTTCCGGCGGCAATTCGGGGTACAATGCCGCCTCCCGCTTTTATATCAGTGATAAAATGGCCTACGCCCCCGTGGCCGGCTTCATCAAACATACATTTACCAACCCCGATACACTGTCGACCCTGCGCTACGAAGCCCTGCAACTACACCAGCAGGTATTAGCGTTTAAACTGGCTTCGGGATCGCGGGAGGCTATGTTGCATGCAGACCTTGCCCGTATCGATTTTGTGAAGGCTAACGATGCCATTCAGTATGAGTCTGATCAAACCCCTTACCAGCAAACCCTGGAGCGTATGCTTAAGGAGTACGAGGGCCTGCCGGAACAGGGTGAAGTTTATTACAGGCTGGCCCAGCACATATACAGCACCGCCGGTGCAGCCGATAGAAAAGAGAAGCTGGAGCAGGTGCTTGCTTATTGCAGAAAAGCAATGGAGCAATACCCTGGTACGCAAGGCGCGGTTAACAGCGAACGGTTGCTGATCGAAATT
Organism: uncultured Chitinophaga sp.; assembly: GCF_902168175.1. Lineage (GTDB taxonomy): Bacteria > Bacteroidota > Bacteroidia > Chitinophagales > Chitinophagaceae > Chitinophaga. The sequence continues at coordinate 452,254 of NZ_CABHOU010000095.1, forward strand.
ACCAATCCCACCATATCGTTCATCATCAATAAGGTGAATATACCGGGCAAACCTTTCCTGGCCCTGGTAAACTATAAAAACGTGAGCGCGGTACACTTTCGCGTTGTTCAACTCGACAGTGCATTCTATAAATTATGGAAGCTCGGTGTGTATGGAAATAAAGGCATCTGGAAGTTACTGAGCGGAAAACCGGCGCTTAAGTCGTGGATACAGCCTGTGCCTAACCCGGGCGATTACAATAATCATACTGCCGAAGTGAAAATAGATGCACTGCCCAATGGTCACTACCTGCTATTGGCATCGGACGCTGCTACATTTGAGGTAGACAGTAACAGCGTGGCATTACAGGAGCTGGGAATTTCTTCCTTATCCTACTTTCACAATCAGAACAAGCTGTTTGTAGTGGATCGTGAAAACGGTAAACCCATCGGAAAAGCAAGGGTGTTTTTTGCCACTTCAAAACAAACACGGTATACAGATGCAGTAGGCATGGTGCAGTTGCCCGTAATAAACCGTTGGGAACAATCGCTGGAAATCAGCAAGGGGGATGATACATTGTACGCAGACGGATTGTACGGCAACTCGCCACAGGGCGCATTAAAAGAGAAGTCTGTAAAGATTCTGTTTTTCACCGACCGCAGTATTTACCGTCCGGGCCAAACAGTGTATTTCAAAGGAATTGTAACCGATCATGATAGCGAAAAGGCCGGGCCCGACAAGTTAAAGGTGGGTTATACCAGTCGCCTCGCTCTTTTAGATAGCAATGGGGACGAAGTAGACACCATCGAGGTAAAAACGAATGAGTACGGCTCCTACGCAGGCAGCTTTAAAATACCAACCGGTTTGTTAAATGGTACATTCGAAATTGAGGACGAGGAAGAGGGGGAAGTGCATTCCATTAAGGTGGAAGAATATAAACGTCCGAAATTTTCCATCGCTTTCGATACCGTCAGGGCGAATTATCGCGCCGGCGATACGATACGGGTAAAAGGTACGGCCACAGCGTTAAGCGGCAGTGTAATAGATGGCGCGCACGTGGAATATAAAGTTGCTCTTTCCACGTCGTATTATACACCTTATAACAGGCGTGGTATAATACCGGGCGTTAGGGAGGAAAACCTGGTGACAAAAGGTGAAACTTCAACCGATAGTGCGGGTAATTTCTACTTCAGTTTTATAACCGATACGATCACTTTGACGAACGGACGTGAGTTACAGAATTATCTGTCAAGTGTGGCGGTTACTGATCGTAACGGGGAAACGAGAGAAGAAGATCTGTCTGTAAATGTAGCGCGTAAGTCGATAGTAACGAGCCTGAGCGTAGGCGTAGATAAAAAGAGAGATAGTGTGGGAATTTGGTCAACTACGGAGAACTATGCCGGTTATCGTATCGCCACGCCGGTAACATTACGTATTACCCGTCTGCAACCGCCTGCAGTGGCTAAACGCAGCCGTATCTGGCAGGTGCCCGACCAGTTCGTTATGCAGCAGGAGGAATTTGAGAGATACTTTCCCAATGATCATTATAAAGCTGAGGGAAGCTCTGAAAACTGGCCACGTGCAGAGGAAGTATGGAATAAAAAATACGATAGTATAGCCCCGTACATGAAGCTAAACGCTAAACACTGGAAAGACGGATTGTACCTGTTTGAACTGGCAGGCATAGATGCGCGCGGCGACTCTGTGTACAGTAAAACAGCAAAGCTGGTGGAAGATGAAAGCAAACCTTCGCTCACAATTCCAGCTTACTTATGGCAGCCCGATGCGTATGTTACGGGCAAACCGGGCGAAACGGTTTACACATCAATTGGGTCCGCTGCGAAAGATGTAAATATCCTGCAGATCATCACCCGTAATTACAAACATACGTTCAGCTGGAAAAGCCTTTCCGCGGAAAGAAAGCGTTATGGCGTGGAGCTGCGGAAAGAGGATGATAAAGGGCTGGATGTAGAGTACGTATTTGTAAAAGACAATCGTTTATACACCAGCCGGCAACATATTCCGGTACTGCCGGAAAATACGCAGTTAAAACTGCAGTTTGCCACTTTCAGAAATAAACTGGAGCCGGGGGATCAACAAACCTGGCAGATAAGTATAAAAGACGAAAAGAAACAAAAGGTGCAGGCAGAAATGCTGGCCGCCATGTACGACGCGTCGCTTGACCAGCTTTACTCCCATCAATGGAACACCCCGGCTTTTTACAGCAATCATTACTCGTACTACAGCAATTGGACAAACGAAGCCTTTTCGTCAGGATATAGCACGAACTGGTATAAGGTGCAGCGCAGGCAAACATTGACGAAGTCATTTGAGAACGTGCAACTGAACTGGTTCGGATGGAGCTATCGTGGCATTGCGGATGGGCATATCATGATTCGTGGCATGGCCAGTGCTCCGGTGGCTGATAGCCAGGGCCTCAATGAAGTGGTCGTGGTTGGATACGGTGTGCAGAAAAGAGCGAGTGTTACCGGCGCTGTGAGTTCGGTAGCGATATATGGGTCGAGGGCTGCAGATGCGTTGGATATTGCTTTGGAAGGCCGTGTTGCCGGTGTGGCAGTAGCGCCCGCCCCTCCGCCCGCACCAGCTTCTAAAGCCGCTCCCACCGTTCGTAAAAACCTCCAGGAAACCGCGTTCTTCCTACCGCAGTTACGTACCGATGCAAAAGGCGGTATCACATTCAGCTTCACTTCCCCCGAAGCACTTACCAAATGGCGCTTTATGGCCATGGCGCATACAAGAAATATGCAGTCGGGTTACCTGGAAACCAGTGTAGTGACGCAAAAAACATTAATGGTGCAACCCAATGCCCCACGCTTCTTCCGCGAAGGCGATAAGATAGATCTAACAGTGAAGATCAGCAGTCTTGCCGACAAAGAACTCATCGGGCAGGCACGCCTCGAATTACTGAACGCTGCTACTATGCAACCCGTAGACGGCTGGTTCCAGAATGTTTTTCCTACACAGCACTTCACAGTTAAAGCGCGTCAAAGCACGGCGGTGAGCTTCCCGCTGCAAATACCTTTCGGTTATAACGAAGCGCTGGTATACCGGGTTGTGGCCGAAGCAGGCGATTTCAGCGATGGAGAAGAAAATGCACTGCCTGTACTCAGCAATCGTATGCTGGTAACAGAAACAATGCCGTTACCTGTGCAAGGCAGCGAGCCTGTGACCTTCAATATGGAGAAACTGCTGCAAAGCGACACCACTGAAGGTTTACAGCAACATGCACTTACGGTGGAGTTCACAGGCAACCCGGTTTGGAATGCCATTAAATCGCTGCCTTACCTGATGGAGTACCCCTATGAATGCGCAGAGCAGAATTTTAACCGCTTCTATGCAAACGCTATCGGCTCTCATTTAGTAAACAGCGCGCCGCGTGTAAAAGCCATATTTGATCAATGGCAGGCCGATACGTCTGCTATGGTCAGCAAACTGGAATTAAATGAGGAACTGAAGTCGGCCTTGTTACAGGAAACGCCCTGGGTGCTGGAAGCGAAGAACGAAGCTGAACAACACCGCCGCCTTGCCTTGTTATTCGATCTCTCGCTGATGGAACGCTCTATGGATGCGTTGAAACTGAAATTGAGATCGGTGCAGAACAGCGACGGCTCTTTCTCCTGGTTTAAAGATATGCCGGGCAATTATTACATCACGCAATACATTGCCAGCGGCTTCGGGCATCTCAGGCAACTGGGCATTACATTGGTGGAGAAAGATGAAGAGGTGAAAGTGATGATGCACGATGCAATTAATTACCTCGATCTGCAAATACTTAACCGCTATAAAGAAGATCTGAAAAATAAGACCAGTTCTTATTACAGTATGGTGTACCATTTATACATGCGCAGCTTCTACAAAGACTGGGTGATACCTGCTGTGAGTAAGCCTGCATACGACCATTACTTTAAACAGGTAAAAGAGAACTGGCGTAAGTACAGCACTTACAGTAAAGGTCTGGCTGCCCTGGCCTTATACCGCGAAGGTGATGAGAAAACTGCACAGGCAATACTCGCATCTGTAAAAGAACATGCTGTAGAAACACCCGGCCAAGGCGCTTACTGGAAAGAAGATTGGGGTTACTACTGGTACCAGGCCCCCGTGGAAACACAGGCGTTAATGATTGAGGCATTCAGCACGGTTACCAAAGACAGCAAATTTGTAACAGCGCTTAAAACCTGGTTGCTGAAAAACAAACAGACTAATAGCTGGAACACGACCAAAGCTACCGCAGAAGCCTGCTTCGCACTGCTGTTAGGTAACGACTGGCTGAGCGAAGAACAGCAGGTGCAGATCAAACTCGGTAAACAGGTAATTGATTCCCGCGAACAAAAACGCGAAGCTGGTACGGGGTATTTCAAGAAACGTTACGAAGGAAAAGAGGTAACGGCCGATATGGGCAAGGTAACGATACAGTTGCAGAACAGCACTGGTCAGCCTGCCTGGGGAGGCCTGTACTGGCAGTACTTCCAGGATATGGATAAGATTACGCCTTCGGCAACACCGCTTACGCTGGAAAAGGAATTGTACATACAGCGCACCGGCAGCAAAGGCACGGAACTGACTAAAATCACGGAGGGTAACCCATTAAAGGTGGGCGATAAAGTAACCGTTCGTATTATCATGAAAGTGCAGAAGGAAATGGAATACCTGCACCTGAAAGATATGAGGGCTGCCTGCTTCGAGCCGGTGAACGTATTAAGCGGTTACCGCTGGCGCGATGGTGCGGGTTACTACGAAAGCACGAAAGATGCATCTACTAACTTCTTCTTTGCTGAAGTACGCCCGGGTACTTATGTATTCGAATACCCGGTGTTCGTAACGCACACCGGTACTTATTCCAATGGCATCAGTTCTGTGCAGAGCATGTATGCGCCGGAGTTCAGCGCACACAGTGCGGGCATTAAGGTGAAGGTAACGGAGTAATCACATCCACATAAAAGAAAGGGGGCATGTACTACACGTGCCCCCTTTCTTATGTCTGCCCCCAGGCTTACTAAAAAAGACCATTCCAGACAAATAATCCCCCCCATTCTTTTTTAAAACAGAATTTCTCACCTTTGCCGGATGCAAACCGATTTTATCATTGTAGGACAAGGCATTGCGGGTACCATGCTGAGCTGGTTCCTGTTGCAGGAGGGGAAAAGTGTGCAGGTGTTTGATGTGGAAAAGCCGAACAGTTCGTCGCGCGTGGCGGCTGGTATTATGAACCCGGTGTCGGGCCGTAAGTTCGAACTGGCCTGGATGTACGATACTTTTTATCCCTTCGCTGCCGATACTTATCGCCAGATGGAGCAAAAACTGGGTATAAGCTGCTTTACGGAGCGGGATATCCTGCATATATGGCCATCGGAGCAAATGCGCGATGCCTTCGAGAAACGCCGTAATACTGCGCCGCAGAAAGAATATTTTAAACCGGCACCGCTTACTACGGATAACCTGTTTCACCAGCCTCTCGGCACTGCTATGGTAAAGGGGGCCACCCTCGACCTGCGTACGTTATTGCCCGCCTGGCGCAATCACCTGAAACAACTGGGCTGCCTGCACGAAGAAGAGGTAGATGTAATGCAACTGGCCATGGATGGCGACTGCCTGAAGTATAAAGACATTACGGCCAGTTACGTGATCTTCTGCGAAGGTGCCGCTATCGCCCATAACTATTACCTGAACGAAATACAGTTCCTGCTCAATAAAGGCGAAGCCCTGCTGGTGAAAGTACCGGGCCTGGGCAACGAGCATATCGTAAAGAAAAGCATTTCGCTGGTGCCGCAGGGTAACGACTTGTACTGGGCTGGCTCCAATTTCCAGTGGGATTACGAGGATGAACTGCCGGGCGAAGCGCAGCGTAAATCGCTCGAGGCCTCCCTCGACGAGCTGTTAAAAGTGCCGTACACGGTAGAAGGGCACCTGGCGGCTATCCGTCCGAGTACTAAAAACCGGCGCCCTGCCGTTGGGCTGCACCCCACGGTGCCGCAACTGGGGGTGTTTAACGGGCTGGGCACCAAAGGATGCTCCCTGGCACCGTACCTGGGCCACCTGTTTGCTCAAAACCTGGTGAAAGAGGTCCCCATGCTGCCCGAAACGGATATTAAACGGTATTTTAACGCGCCCTGATAGAAATTAAGAACGGCAAACCGTATATTTGACGCCCTGACGGCAAAGTGCAAAAGCTGCGCTGTCAGCAAATACTAAAACGGAACAATCATAAGATATGTATAGATCGCACACTTGCGGAGAATTGCGCATGGAGCATGTTGGTCAGCAGGTTACGCTGGCCGGCTGGGTACAGACTTTAAGGAAATTTGGCAGTATTACGTTTGTCGATCTGCGCGACCGGTACGGCATCACGCAATTGTTGCTGGACGAAAATCTGAGCCAGCAGTTGGATAACCAGCCGCTTGGCCGTGAGTTTGTGATACAGGTGAAAGGTACTGTTACCGAACGTACCGCTAAAAACAAGAATATCCCTACCGGCGAAATAGAAATTACCGCTACGGAATATACCATCCTGAACGGCGCTAAAACGCCTCCCTTCACTATACAGGACGATACCGACGGTGGCGATGAGCTGCGCATGAAGTACCGTTACCTCGACCTTCGCCGTAATGCGGTGAAGCAAAACCTGGAACTGCGCTACCGCGTTAACCGCGCTGCCCGCAACTTCCTCGACAGCAGAGGTTTTATGGATATTGAAACGCCTTTCCTCATTAAATCGACCCCGGAAGGTGCCCGCGACTTCGTGGTGCCCAGCCGTATGAACGATAACCAGTTCTACGCCCTGCCACAATCGCCCCAAACCTTTAAGCAGCTCCTGATGGTGAGCGGTTACGACCGTTACTACCAGGTAGTGAAGTGCTTCCGCGATGAGGACTTACGCGCCGACCGCCAGCCGGAGTTTACGCAGATCGACTGTGAAATGAGCTTCGTGGAGCAGGAAGACATCCTCAACACCTTTGAGGGTATGACCAAATATATCTTTAAAGAGATCAAAGGCATTGAAATAAACGAGGCCTTCCCACGTATGACCTGGGAAGATGCCATGAAATACTACGGTAACGACAAACCTGATATCCGTTTCGAAATGAAACTGGTCGACTTTACAACTGCTGCCCAGGGCAACGGTTTTAAAGTGTTTGACGATGCCGAACTGGTAGTAGCGATCACCGCCAAAGGCTGCGCCGAGTACACCCGTAAACAACTCGACGAATTGACTGACTGGGTAAAACGCCCCCAGATCGGTATGAGCGGCCTCATTTACATCCGTTACGGTGCCGATGGGTCGCTGAAAAGCTCTGTAGATAAGTTTTTCGATGAAACTAAACTGAAAGGTTTTGTAGAACTGGCGAAGGCAGAACCGGGCGATCTGATCCTGGTACTGGCTGGTAGAGAAGAACGTACCCGTAAAGCCATGAGCGAATTGCGCCTCGAAATGGGCGAGCGTCTGGGCCTGCGTGATAAAACGGTGTTTGCCCCACTGTGGGTGATCGACTTCCCGCTGTTTGAGTACGCGGAGGAAGAGAACCGTTGGGTAGCACGTCACCATCCGTTTACTTCGCCCAAACCGGAGCATATTGAATGGATGAACGATCTGAGCAAATATGCGGACATTAAGGCCAATGCCTACGACATCGTACTGAATGGTACCGAGATCGGCGGCGGTTCTATCCGTATTTTCCAGCGCGATTTGCAGGAAAAGATGTTTGCCGCACTGGGTATGAGCCCTGAAGAAGCCAATCACAAATTTGGCTTCCTGCTGGGTGCATTCGAGTATGGCGCGCCTCCGCATGGTGGTATCGCCTTCGGTTTCGACCGCCTTTGCTCCCTGCTGGGTGGCAGCGAAAGCATCCGCGACTTCATCGCCTTCCCGAAAAACAACTCCGGCCGCGATGTAATGCTGGACGCTCCGAGCGAAATAGACCAGGTACAGCTCGATGAGCTGAAGCTGGTGCTCAAAAAGTAGAAAATGGTAGTAAGTACATAAAACGCGGGTTCCGAAAGGGCCCGCTTTTTTTTGTCCCAAACAGTGGGATCTCTATTAAGCCTCCGTTGCGTCGCACTTTTCAACGGCAAACCGCTGGCCGGGCAGGAGTTTATTAGTCGTTCACTTACTGTCGCAATCACACCCGTGTGCCTGAAACGTGTCTTACCGTCCGCTCACCCTCCGCTTATCCTCCGCTTCACCATACACTCACCATACTTCCAGGCTGCTTCTTTCAAGGATCTTTATACCTCTACCTGTATCTAAACCATAGTTAACCCGTAGATAATCCGTATCTATATAGATACGGATTATCTACGGGTTATATACGGGTTATATACGGATCAAATACGGGTTAACTGACAAGTATGTGACAAAGATCTATAGGTTGTGCAGGATAGTTTCAAGGGTATCAGGTTCCCACTGATGGCCCAATGATGCTGAGCAGGGCATAGTGTATACACCGCCATAGGAGGTAAAAAGAGGGCTCAATACTGAACCCGCTGTTGAAGAGTGCGACGCAACGGCGGCCCGATAGAAATCCTAGAGCTGGGTTCCTTAAACTAGTAATGTGGAAAATTTGAAGGTTTTTAACATCGGGGTATAACCGGCTGTAACCCATTTATTTATGGCTGGAGCGAACAGGTGAAATTGTTAATTTATTGTACTTTTATCGTATATATATGCATTCTTTCTGCAATTTGTCTTAATATTGCCCCTGGTAAAACCTAATTTGTCAACTTGATGCGTCTTCGTAAACATATCAGAAGGAACATACTCATCGGTGGGATTTGCATCTCCAGCATGTTTGCGCACGCGCAAACACGCACTGCAAAAACCTACCTGAAAGAGTATTCCCCGGTAGCGGTTTCCCTGATGCAGGAAACCGGGATACCGGCCAGTGTAATAATGGGGGTGGCTATGCTTGAATCGGGCATGGGTACCAGCCGTAACGCCAAACTGCTGAAGAACCACTTTGGTATTGTTGGTAAAAACAACCTGGCCAAACGCGGTGAAACCTACAGGTCAAAGTACAAAGAGTATAAAACGCCCGAGGAATCGTATAAACATTTTGTTAAAGTTATTGCCAAAAAGAAGTGGTTTAGTAAGTTAAAAGGCACTACTGATGTGAGTGTTTGGCTCAGGAGTATGTCGCACTCCGGCTACTCCAGCGCCGGTGATCTATGGATTACGAGAGTATCGGCCATGATTAAACGCTACAAATTATATGAGCTGGATGATGAATTGAATTTGGCAAAAGAATAGCTTTGCAGCGTAAACAATATCCATCACTGTAAACTCGTTTTGGATGGCGTCCACTACCTAAGATTATTCGTTGTTTATGTCATCGTCTACCGGAAACAAGAATCCCTACCCGCTCTTTATTATCACCACTACGCTGGTATGCCTTATCGCTTTATCTTTTATAAGCGATAGTTTCTCCTTTAGCGGTCATACCTTTAAAAAGGTAGATATACTGGCCGATCTGAAAGCACAACCTGCAGACTCCTCCGACTTTGAAGATCCTGAACTGCCCACTATATTAAAGCCTGCAGGCGACTCGGCTACTATTGCCCGCGCTGCGGCTCCCCGCAATTACCTTACCTATGATGGTTTGGTAGATTACGGCATGCTGGTGCCCCGCGATTCCTCTGCCGGTATAGAATACTTCATGACCGCCCTGCGTGAACTCAAAGCGGGTAAACGTAAAAAAGTACGTATTGCCTACTTCGGCGACTCTATGATCGAAGGCGACCTTATTACCCAGGACCTCCGCGACCTGTTGCAATCGCAGTTTGGCGGTAATGGTGTAGGCTTCGTACCCGCGACCTCGATAGTGGCTTCGTTCCGCGGCAGTATTGTCCACACTTTTTCTCCCAACTGGAAAGACTATCATTACAAAAACGATCCCCCTTCCAATATTATGCTCGGTTTATCGGGCCATACCTTTTACCCGTCGGGCTCCAGCTGGATAAGGTACGCGCCGGTGAAACGCCCGCACCTCGACCATTTCGAAGAAGTGAGTATATTGTATGGTAAGGCCGCCGGCAACCTGGTGATCAACGATCATACTTACCCGGTGCAGGGGTATGAAGACTTAAACGCTCTTACCCTGCATGCCGATACCACGCGCGAAGACCTTACACTGAGATTTAATGGCGATGAGCATTTGCCTGTATTTGGAGCAGCCTTCGAAAGCGGTGAAGGCATTTTCGTAGATAACTTCTCTTTCCGCGGCATCAGCGGCATCGAGCTGGCAAAACTGAGTCGCGGTATGTGGGAAGATGTGCAGCAGGTGCGTCCGTACGACCTGGTGGTATTGCATTATGGCGCCAACGTGTTGTGGAAGCCGGAGCTTACCAACTACGACTGGTACGAAAAACCCATGAGCAAGGTGGCCGATTCGCTGCGTAATATGTTGCCGCATACCTCCATATTAATGGTCGGTTGTGCCGATAAGTCGTATCGTAAAGGTGGCGAGTACATTACCGCCCCCGGTGTAAAAGCGTTGATGAAGTCGCAGCACAAAATAGCGAGCAAATATGGTTTCGCTTACTGGAACCTGTTTCATGCGATGGGAGGCGAAGGTTCTATGACCCGTTGGGTAGAGAGTGATACGGCCATGGCCAATAAAGATTATACGCATTTCAACTTCCGCGGCGCATCCAAAGTAGGGGCGTTGCTATATAAAGCAATTATGGATGAATATCAGCTGGAAGAGCATCAGTAAAGTAGCCATTGCTATTGGTTTAATCATAGGAACAGTATCAGTAACAGCACAGACTAAAAAGAAGAAGAAAGCCCCCGTAGCAAAAAAGGTAACCACCGTAAAAGCGGTGCCGGTAACTAACCAGTTATTGAACGATACATGTTTGTATCCTTTTTTTGACCGGCTGGAGAACGGGGCGGCAGAGGTAACGGGCATACTGCACCTGGGCGATTCGCACCTGCAGGCCGGTTTTTTAACGGGTACACTGGCGGCTAAGCTACAGGCGCAATTCGGTAACGCCGGCAGGGGATATGTGTTTCCCTACACCGAAGGCCGTACGAACGGTCCGGATGATTACCGCTGGGGCTCTAATACAAGCTGGAGTGCGGCAAGGGTAGTGGAGCGGACGAACATGTTTACAGGGCCTGGCGGTATAGTTTTGTATTCGCAGCAGCCCTCACCCGATTTGAGTTTTAGCTTCCGGAACAGTACGAATACTTTTACATCAGCCGAACTGTATTATGAAGGAGGAGATATACCAGGGATAGATAAAAAACAAGTACAGGGGCCGGGAAGAAGTATTACGAGGGGAGAGCTGAAGTTCGATAATCCCGTAAGCAGTTTCAATGTACGCTGGTCGGGCCTGCCCGATACCCGGTTTTACGGGGCGGTGTTGAAGAACGGGCAACCGGGGATACTTTACCATACAGTCGGCATTAACGGCGCCATGTTCTCGAACTACAGCAATGCCGGTAATACGCTGGAGCTGCAGGCCGAATGGTTTAATCCTCAGTTGGTGATTATATCGTTAGGTACCAATGAGGCCTTTGGTTACATGGCTGCCGCCCAGTTCCGCAACGAAATGGACAGGGCGGTGCAGGAGTTGAGAGATAAGCTGCCGGAAGGTACCGCGTTCCTGCTTACCACACCACCCAGCGGTATGGGTAAGGCTATACGTACACCCTACCGCAAAAAGGTGAACGGTAAGTATAAAACCTACTACCGCAGTAAGTTCAGAACAAATACACACGTAGCGGTCATTCGCGACGAGATTATAAAATACTGTAAAGAGAACGGCCTGGCCTGCTGGGATTTTTACAACATCATGAAAGGAGATGCCCGCTTTAGCCGTGGCTGGAGCAGCGATCACCTTCATTTTAACGCCACCGGTTATAATATGGAAGGGGCATTATTGTACGAGGCCATAGATAAGTCGTTTAAAAAATACCATAACCTTTAGAAAGATGCTCACATTAGAGAAGCTGTTGTCGCAACTGATGTATAACCCCGAGGAACCGATATTATTTAACAGCGGTTTTTTTCTCTATTTCTTCGCAGCCTTCCTGCTGTGTTACCAGTTGGTTATTAACAACACACGCGGCAGGGTGTGGGTGTTTACGTTGTTCTCCCTTTATTTCTTTTATAAAGCCTGCGGGCATTATGTGGGGCTGGTATTACTGTCGGCCGTTATCGACTTTTATCTTTCCAATACTATCCATGCCACCGAAAATCAGCGTAAACGTAAGGCGCTGCTGGTGTTTAGTATCGTTATTAATATAGGTATGCTGGTGTACTTCAAATACACCAATTTCTTTATCGGGGTGATGAACGATATCGGGGCCGGGCATTTTACGCCGCTGCACATCCTGCTGCCTATCGGGATCTCTTTTTATACCTTCGAGAACCTGAGTTATACGATAGATGTGTACCGTAAAGAGATCAAACCCGTGACCAACTTCATGGATTACCTCTTCTTCCTGTCATTTTTCCCTAAACTGATGATGGGGCCTATCGTGAGGGCGGCCGATTTTATCCCGCAGATCTACAAACCTTACCATGTGAATGCCGAAGACATGGGTAAGGGCATGTACCTGATACTTGGAGGACTGTTCAAGAAAGTAGTGATTTCCGATATTATCAACCAGAACTTTGTACAGTATATTTTCGACGACCCCGCACGCCGCACCGGTTTAGAATGCCTGTTAGGCGTTTATGGGTACGCCCTGGTGATTTACTGCGACTTTTCCGGGTACTCCGATATGGCGATAGGTATTGCACGTTGGGTAGGATTTAAGATCCCCGCCAACTTCGATACCCCTTATAAAAGCAGCAACATCACCGAATTCTGGCGCCGCTGGCACATCTCCTTATCGTCGTGGCTGCGCGATTACGTGTACATTCCATTAGGCGGTAACCGTAAAGGCAAGGTGCGGCAGTACATTAACCAGTTCCTCACCATGATTATCGGTGGCTTCTGGCATGGTGCCAGTTGGAACTTTATTTTATGGGGTGCCATGCACGGCTCACTGCTGGGGCTCGATAAATCCCGTATCAACTGGATGAAGGCCCGTGGCTGGGACCAGTGGACGGGTATGAAGAAGGGGATACTGAAGTTCCTGGGTATCCTGTTCACCTTCCATTTTGTATGCTTTTGCTGGGTATTTTTCCATGCAGAAACCTTTGAGGCCGCTACAGCATTGTTGCACCAGGTAGCGTACGACTTCCGGCCCGACCTGTTACCGACCGTACTGAACGCCTACCCGATCGTGTTTGGCCTGATGGCGCTTGGCTTCCTGCTTCACTTCCTGCCCAATATTACCTGGGAAAAGATAGAACTACGCCTGGCGGGCTTACCATTATGGGGAAGTGTAGCGATTATGGTAGCGTTTATCTGGCTGCTCATACAGGTGAAAACAGACGAGCCCATGCTACCTATTTACCTCCAGTTCTAATATTAATTTTTATAAGAGAAATGCCTGTTCGGAGCAAATTGCCGATGGTAAAGCCTTTGCGCGGATAAAATTAAAATTAAAGACATAATAATATTTCTCTATGTATATGCGTAATCTTAATAATAAGTGAGTAAATTTGCCGCTCTTAATTTATAGAAACAACAAATATGCGCACTGTTACACTGAGAAGAGTAGTGATTACCGGCCTGGGAGCGATAACGCCGCTTGGTAACGACGTTAATACATTCTGGAATAATCTGAAAGCCGGCAAAAGTGGCGCAGGACCTATTACCAGGTTTGATACTACACACTTCAAAACAAAATTCGCCTGTGAGCTGAAAGGGCTCAACATCGATGACTTTATCGAGAGGAAAGAGGCCCGTAAAATGGACCTTTTTACCCAGTACGCGATGGTAGTGGCGCACGAAGCCATGCAGAGCGCTAATGTGGACCTCGAGAAAATAGACCGTACTAAATTCGGTGTTATCTGGGCTTCCGGTAACGGTGGTATGCAAACCTTCGAAGACCAGATCGTTGAGTTTGCGCAGGCAGACTTTGTTCCTAAATTCAATCCTTTCTTCATTCCAAGGCTTATTTCCGACATTGCTGCCGGACAGATAGCTATGAAATATGGCCTGATGGGTATTAACTACTGTACCATTTCGGCCTGCGCCTCTTCCAACAGTGCGTTGGTAGATGCGTTCAACTATGTTCGTATGGGTAAAGCCAATATGATCATTGCCGGTGGTTCGGAAGCTCCGATCACCCGTGCAGGTATCGCTGGTTTTAATGCCCTCAAAGCCCTTTCTACCCGCAACGACGATCCCACTTCCGCTGCCCGTCCTTTTGACGTGGACCGTGATGGTTTTGTTATGGGCGAAGGTGCTGGTGCGCTTATCCTCGAGGATTACGATCACGCCATTGCCCGTGGTGCTACTATTTACGGAGAAATGGTAGGTGGCGCCATGACGGCCGACGCTTATCACCTTACCGCTACGCATCCTGAAGGTCTTGGTGCAAGACTGGGTATGACCCAGGCGCTGGAAGATGGTGAGCTTACCCTCCAGGACGTTGATTACATCAACGCCCACGCTACCTCCACCCCGCTTGGCGACCTCAGCGAACTGAAAGCGATCCACACCCTGTTTGGCGATCATGTGTCAAAACTGAACGTGAGCGCTACCAAATCAATGACCGGTCACCTGCTGGGAGCCGCCGGTGCGATCGAAGCCATTGCCTGTCTTAAAGCAATTTCCGACAGCCTGGTCCCGCCCACCATCAATACTACCAACGTAGATCCTAACGTGCCGCAGGGCATTAACCTCACAGTTGGTAAAGCACAGGAGCGCGAAATCAACGTGGCGATGAGTAACACATTCGGTTTTGGTGGTCACAATGCCATCGCGGTATTTAAGAAGTTCGTTAAATAAAGTACTTAGTGTAATAATGAAGACCGGGCGATGTTAGCCCGGTCTTTTTTTTACCCTGATCACTGTACCCGGATTTCTGATTTCTCCGGTATTATAGGCCGTTCCTCCTGTCATATTACCCTATTTTTAATATTAAAATCAAAAATATAACACGCCTCACACGCCCGGCAACTATAAGTTGCCTACTTTTGTGAAACTATTATCTGACAGATCCCCCTATTCCGTTAACTCATATCTTTTGAATCTCCACCATTTATTCGCATCATTTATTGCTTAACGCAATTTACTATGGGTCATAAATACGTTAGCATCCTGCTACGGGTGGTACTATTGATTATATTATGTTCGCACGGCTTTTCGTGCGAAAAGACCGATGATGCACCTAATCCGGTAACAGCTGCTTATGATACTAATGCGGCATTGCAATGTGAGCCAGAACGTTTTGGCTGGGGCAATGGCAGTGGTACAGAGAAGATTGATAACGGTTATCCCTATATATTCCGCAAAACCTATAATGCCGCAGGCGAGCCTTATTCGCTGCAGGCCAATACAGCAGCCAATTATGGCCGTCATTTTGATTTAAAGGTGAGTCGCGACAGCAATCGTGTGTCGCTGATAAGACCAACAGACGGGCATGAGGTGTTAGTAGCTACCGTCGACAGTTTGGGCAGGGCTGTTCAAACCATGTTCCGTTCCGCGCCAGAGGGTAAGGCAGGATTTAAGCTTTCCATGAACTTCTTTTATAATAGTGACGGTCGCCTGTCCAAATTTACCTGGGGGCACGATCTTCATGGGGTATTTAACGTAACCTACGATACCCAGGGCAATATAACGTCCATAGCCGACCGCGATACCACAGGTCTTCGCTTTGTATACACCTACGATTATTCGCAGCCGCCGGTAAAAGGCGTAGTGTACGACGAAGAGCGCGGCGATGCCATGATCGGTATTAACCTGCTGGAGTCGCTGGGTTATCTTCACCTGCGGCCTAACCACCTGCGTAAGTCTGCCGAGTCATGGTCGGGCAATTACAGGCTGGAGCGCAAGGAATACACCGCCCACGTGGTAAACGCCATTGGTTATGTAACTTCCTACACTGCCTTTAGCAGCAGTTCTTCCTCACATACCTACTACACCGACTGGAAGTGTAAAAAATAAGCCCTCTTTTCTTTTCTGACATTTTGTTTATTTTTGAAAAAACCGTAGCCGGCATGCCGCCGGATTGTGATTTATCTGAGAGCCGGGAATACCAATTAGACGAACCAAATTTAATCGACCAGATCAACAATTAATAACTGCACATGCGGGGTATTCCGGTAAACAAGTTCGTAAATGAAATATAGCGGATCGGAAGAGGAGGAGTTGGTGAATTTATTTACTGCAGGGAGTGAAGCCGCTTTTGCGGAACTTTATCGCCGTTATCATGCAGGAGTATACACCTATTTGCTCCGTTTTGTAAAAGTACCGGCACTTGCCGAAGACCTGGTGCACGATGTGTTCGTGAAGCTTTGGGAGCTTCGGGAACGTGTACAGATAACCAGTTCTTTTTCCGCCTACCTGTACCGCGCCTGCCGCAATCACGCTATCAATCGCCTTAAACAAATAGCCTCCGACCGCGAACTGCGCGAGCAGGTAATGGTACACCTGGCCCCCCTGGTGCCCGAAGCCGCTGTTAGTCCCCTTAAAATGCAGCAGTACGAACGTTTAATGAAACACGCCATCGACCAGTTGCCGCCTCAGCGCCGCAAAGTGTTTCTGCTCTGCCGCGAAGAGGGCAAAACCTATAACGAAGCGGCCGAAATCCTTGGCCTGTCGCGCAATACCGTAAAAGAACACATGGTATATGCCATGCGTTTCCTGAAGGTGTACCTGTTTGAGCATGGCGACATCGTACTTTTCTTTCTCCTTTTTGCAAATGTGAAGTAGGCGTATACATCGCCGCGACCGGGAATAACTGGATGTTGCCCAATGTTGTTACAGCTGCTGAAGAGAGTGACACAACGGCGGCTGAATACAGTGCCATAGCCCGTTTCCACCCCTTAATATTCCTTCGTAAAACTTTTTTTCTACCTGCACCCACCTTACCCCTTTTGTTTTTTGTCTTATTATCAGAACACCTTAATGTGTTCCCGATTATGCAGCACAGTGCCCAATATTACAGGGAGTTAATGCAGCGGTACACCGACGGTACCTGCACACCGGAGGAAGTGGCCGAACTTTTCAGTTACCTGGAAAGCGATGAGGCAGCCCGTTTGCTGGTGGAGCATAACCGCAAAGTGTACGAACAGTCCATGGCCAACCCGGGTAAGATTTCCCCCGAAGCAAGCCTGCGTATGCAGGAGCGGATCATGCAAAGCATACAACCTGCGCGTAAAACGGCCTTTATCCGCCGGCCCGTTTTCCGTTATGCAGCCGCTGCGGCACTTATTATGCTGGCGGCAACAGGTGCTTACCACTGGATAGCACCAGGCCCGGCGCAACCACTTACCGTTAACACAACTAAA
The DNA here is from genome assembly GCF_902168175.1 of uncultured Chitinophaga sp. GTDB lineage: Bacteria > Bacteroidota > Bacteroidia > Chitinophagales > Chitinophagaceae > Chitinophaga. The sequence continues at coordinate 469,605 of NZ_CABHOU010000095.1, forward strand.
CCGGCCGCCAATGATGTGGCGCCGGGTAGCGATAAAGCAGTGCTCACCCTGGGCGATGGCAGCACCGTGGAGCTGGACAGCGCCGGCAACCGGGTTATTCAGAACGGTGTTAGCCAGCAACAGGGACATCTGAAATACGAAGGCACAGCGCAAAACATTGCGCCCGTATTTAATACCCTCACCACGCCAAAGGCCGGACAGTACCAGGTTACCCTGCCCGATGGCAGCCGTGTATGGCTGAATGCCGCATCATCTCTCACTTTTCCTACAGCCTACACCGGTAACGAGAGAAGCGTAACGCTCACCGGAGAAGCTTATTTCGAGATAGCCGCCCATACGAAACCCTTCAAAGTAAAGGTGGATGGTATGGAAGTACAGGTATTAGGCACCCGGTTTAACGTAATGGCTTATGCAGACGAAAAGCTGCATGCCACCACGCTGCTGCAGGGAGCGGTGAAAGTGATCAGCGGCACCACACAAAACATCCTGAAACCAGGCTCCCAGGCGATATTAGATCAGCAAAACAAACAAGTACAGGTACAAACCGTTGACTTAGATAAAGTGATTGCCTGGAAAACAGGCTTCTTCGAGTTCGATGATGTAGCACTCCCCGTTATTATGCGCCAGATAGCGCGCTGGTACGATGTGGAGATAGAATATAAAGGACGTAACCATTCCGACGGTTTTGGCGGCCGTATTAGCCGTAACCTGCCACTGTCGGACATTCTCAGACTATTACACGTGAACGGCGTAGAGTGCCGTATAGAAGGTAGAAAAGTGATCGTATTATAAGAACAACCAATTATAAGATATATGTAGATCTATGATTTCAGGGAACACCCATATGTAAAAGAACAGGGAGTGCTGGTAACACTCCCTGTTTAAAAGATTTGGGTAATCCGTAAAACAACTATTCCGGTTAAAGACAATTTATTTCAGAATTCCCAAACGCTACAAAAGTATGAATTTACGCTTTCGTGGTAAGACTTTGTATACAACAAAGTTTTTATCAGCCAAAATTGTATTGGTTATGAAAATGACCGCATTGCTGCTACTGGTCGCCTGTTTACATATTAGTGCCAAGGGAGTGTCGCAAAATGTGACCCTTTCGCTGAAGAATGCCTCACTGGGTAAGCTTTTTAAAGAGATTTCCCGCCAAACGGGGGTATCTATTGTATATAAAGAAAAATTGCTGGCGAACACCTCGCCGGTTACGATAAATGTAGATAATGCACCTATCCGCCAGGTCTTGGACGAGGCATTGAAAAACCAGCCAATTGGCTACACCGTGGAACACAATATGATCATTACCCGATCCCGGCCCGCAGACGCAGCTCCTGCCGCCCTCGACACGCTTATTACCGTTAACGGTAAGGTAAGCGATGAAAAGGGCGGCCCGCTGCCGGGCACTACGGTACTGGTAATGGGGCTGCAACAGGCCACAGCCGTATCGGCACAAGGTGTATACTCCATTAAAAATGTTCCGGTAAATGCTACCCTGGTATTTAGCTATATGGGTTATACCACAGAGCGCATCCCTGTAAATAAACGCACCGTAATCGATGTGGTGTTAAAAGAAGACCGCGCACAACTGGAGCAGGTGGTAGTAGTAGGGTATGGCTCCCGCAAACGCAGCGACGTTACCGGTTCTATATCTTCCATTCCAGCCGGCCGTTTATCTAAGCTGCCTGTTACAAATGTGCTGCAGGCTATGCAGGGCGTAGTGGCAGGTGTTAACATCAGTGCGGGCAGTAACGCGCCGGGCCGTGTAGCGGCTTTTAATATCCGCGGTGTTAAATCTATTGCCGCCAGCAACAACCCGCTGGTAGTGCTGGACGGTACGCCTTTCTCTGGTTCGTACAATGATATTAATCCGAGCGACATCGCCTCTGTAGATATCCTGAAAGATGTTTCGGCTACTGCTATTTACGGGGCACGCGGTGCGAACGGTGTGGTGATGATCACTACCAAACGCGGTAAAACGGGCAAGCCGGTTATTACTTACAGCGGTTATACCGGCATCGAAAATGCAGGACATATCGTAGAGCCCATGAGCGCAGCGCAGTATGTGCAGAAGTATAAGGATTTCGTTACACAGAAAGGTATTTCCAATGCACCGGTAGTGCCAAACCTTGCAGAGCAGCAGAACTACGAAAAAGGGATTGCTGTTAACTGGATGGACGAAATTCAACAACAGGGCCTTATCAATAATCACGAACTAAACATATCAGGCGGTACGGATAATGTAAAGTATTATTTGTCGGGCGGCTACCTGAAAGAAAAAGGTATACTGAAAGGGTATCAGTACAACCGCTTCTCCATCCGCTCTAACCTCGAGGCCAACATTACTTCGTGGTTAAAGTCGGGCACGAATTTGTTTTTTGTGAACAACAACTATGATGGTGGTGTGGCTAACCTTTATATGGCCACTGTGATGAGCCCGTACGGTGATCTTTACGGCACCAATGGCGATTATGCCATTTACCCTATGAACCCGGAAACGCTGTATACCAATCCCCTGTTGGGTTTGTATAATCCGTACCTGAACCGCAACCGCAACCTGAGTGGCAATACTTACCTGGAATTGTCGCCCCTTATTTCCGGTCTGAAATACAGGCTGAATGTATCGGCCGGGTTAGTAAAAGGCGATACTGCATCTTATACCGGGCGTAATATGGGTGATATGAAAGGAACGGCCAGCGTAACAGCCGGAGAAGGTGTTAACTGGCTGGTGGAAAACATTCTTTCGTACACCAAAACCATTGATAAACACAACTTCGATGTAACGTTATTATACAGTGCCCAGGAGGAAAAAATGAAGCTGGTATCGGCCAACGCTAACACCTTTATTAACGATGCGCTTACTTACCATAACCTTGCTGCCGGCCAGAACCAGACCACCGCCTCACGTAACGTTGGTAGTCAGTTGGTATCGCAAATGGCAAGGGTAAACTATAATTACGACAGCAGGTACCTGTTTACTGCCACTGTACGGCACGATGGTTACTCGGGTTTTGGTCCGGGTAAAAAGTATGGTACGTTTCCTTCTGTGGCGTTGGGATGGAATATCACCAACGAGTCTTTTATGAAGAGTGTGCCGGTTATCAATTCACTTAAACTGCGTGCTTCATACGGCCTGAGCGGCAACATGGGCGTATCTCCTTACAGAACGATCAGCCAGTATGGCACCGCAGCTTACATTTACGATGGCGTAACGGCTATTGGTGTAATTCCAGGTACGTTAGGTAATAAACAATTGCAGTGGGAAAGCACCAAAGGGTTAAATGTGGGCCTCGATTTCAGTGTACTCGACTCAAGACTCAGCGGTAGTGTTGAAGCCTATAAATCGAACACGTACGACCTGTTGCTGAACCGCAGTATTCCGGTTATTTCCGGTTATTCCACCATCCTCGATAACGTTGGTAAAACAGAAAACACTGGTCTTGAAATTACCCTGAACAGCGAAAACATCCGCAGCAGTCAGTTTGGCTGGACTACCAACTTCAACATCTCCTTTAACAGGAACAAAATCGTTGATCTGTATGGTGATAACAAAGATGATGTGGGTAATAAGATGTTCATCGGTAAACCACTGCGGGCCATTTATGATTATAAAGTAATTGGTGTTTGGCAGGAAGGAGAAGACTTTTCCAGTGATGCTACTGCCAAACCAGGTTACCTGAAATTCGCAGATATTGATGGTGTGAAAGGTATTACTTCTGCAGACAGGGTGTACCAGGGTACAGAGTTGCCCAGGCACCTGGCAGGCTTAACCAACACCTTTACTTACCGCGACTTTACGCTCAACATCTTCCTGCAAACATCCCAGGGGGGCACGAAGTCGAACCCAACGTACGATAACCGCGATCAGAACGGGCGTATCAATTTGCCAGCTGCGATGCCTTACTGGACATCCGAAAACAAAAGCAACACCGCTCCGTCACTGGCATTCGAAAACTCGCGTGGTTACCTGTACCCGGTGTCGTCTGCCTACATCCGTTTAAAAGATATTACGTTCAGCTACACCGTACCGAAAGAACTTTTGAACCGTTACCGCATTGCCAATATGACCGCCTACATCAGCGGTCGTAACCTAGCCACCATAACCGACTGGATAGGCTGGGACCCGGAGGCCGACCCCGCGGACAGGAGTACTCAGCAGGGCAGCGGTTATTATCCGCAGGTGCGTACCATCATTGTGGGTGTGAATGTCGGTTTACAATAAGTGCTTAGTTAAAAAAAGTAACAACATGAACAAACGAACTTTTATATATCGCATGGGTATGGCTCTTATAGCAGCTGTACTTTTTACCGCCTGCCAGGATAAGTTCCTGGAAGAAGATTTTAAAGCGGGTTACTCCGGCGACGCCATTATCGACGATGCCGGTTTCAGGGCTGCTATTGCAGGTTTGCAGACAACTTTTCGCAATAATGATTACTCCAGTGTACAGGGAGGCCTGGCCAGTTTGGCAGTAGGTACAGACATTGCTGTGGGCGGACAAATAGTGGGTGCTTATATGTCGGGCTTCCAGGACTACAAACAGCTGATACCGCAGGATGCCAGTGCGAAGTTTCACTGGACCTGGTGTTACAAAATCATCAATCTTTCCAATAACATTATACAGGCGGCTAATGGTCCGGCTGTTACATTAACTACAGCACAAAAGGCTTTATACATTGCAGAAGCCAGCTTCTACCGTGGTTATGCTTATAACTTTTTATCGATCCTGTTTGGGGGTGTGCCGGTTTTAACAGCACCGGTTACGGCACCTAAAACGGATTATGTAAGGGCTACTAAAGCCGAAGTACTGCGCCTTATTATCAGCGATCTGAAATACGCTTCCGAAAACCTCCCCGATATTAGTAAAGTAGCATCGCAGGGACGTATAAACCAGGCGGCTGCATTACAATTGCTCGCCGAAGCTTACCTGCGTGCGGGTAAGGGCGATAGTGCTGAAATAGCCACTAAGGCCATAATTGGCAGCAACCTGTTTTCGCTGGTAAAAGCCCGCTATGGTATAAATAAAGACAAGCCAGGCGACCCTTTTTACGATATGTTCGTGTATGGTAATCAACGTCGCAGTCAGGGTAACACCGAAGCTATATGGGTAGTAGAACAACAGTACAACGTGAACGGTGGCGGCCTGCCTGCCGATAATACCGGCGACCAGCACCGCAGGGAATGGGTGCCTTTTTATGTGAACGTATCAGGTATGCTGGTAGCCGATTCACTGGGTGGCCGCGGTATCGGGCGTATTCGTCCGACGAACTGGTGGGTGTACCAGTTGTATGAGCCGAACGATATGCGCAATTCTCCTTACAACCTGCGTCGTAACTATTACTACAATAATCCGGCTAACGCCAGGTACGGACAGCGCGTGGTGCTTACAGGCAACCTCGATACCACACAAAACGCCTATGCGCACAACACCAAATGGTACTACAGCGATCCTTCCGATGTGCTGGTAACCAATACCTACAAAGACCGTATTATGATGCGCCTCGCCGAAACGTATTTGTTGCAGGCCGAAGCACAGTTGATGCAGAATAAAACAGACGATGCGGCCATCAGCATCAACGAAGTGCGCACACGCGCAAATGTTGCCGGTGTCAGCGGCGCACAGGTAACGCTGGATTTTATTCTGGACGAACGGGCACGCGAACTTACCGGTGAGGAGAATCGCCGCCTTACCCTGGCCCGTACCGAAACCCTGGTGGCCAGAACAAAGAAATACAACCCGGTAGCCGGTCCTACCATCATGGACCATAATAACCTCCTCCCCATTCCGCAATCAGAAATCGACCTGAATAAGGACGCGAAGCTGGAGCAGAACCCGGACTATATAAAATAGCTTTTACAGAAAAAATCACATGGATGATATCCCTGCCTGGCTTCCCGGGCGGGGATTTTTTATGTCCCCCATTGTTAACCTTATGGTAACACGTGCCGGTATAAAAAATCGCCCGTAAATGTGTCTTTTTATGTGAACAGAGAAATCAAACCAGCCGCTTTACGGGTATGAGTCAGCACGTGGACGAACTTTTATGGGAGTATATAAGGCAGGATGATCACAAAGCCTTCGAGGTGCTTTTTGTAAGATATTACAGGGAGCTCACGAATACCGCATTCTATTACAGCAGCAATAGTGAAGAGGCAGAAGAAGTAGCGGCCGATGTGTTACATCGTTTGTGGCAGCGCAGGGACGCGCTGGAGATAGGAAGCAGTTTAAAAGCCTACCTGAAAGTAGCCACCCGCAACGCCACCTTTAATATGTTGCGTAAGAAGATGCTTGTAATGGAGGAACTCACCGACAATGTGGCCAACGATTACAGCACCGCGGCCGACGACCGGCTGGCGGTAAAAGATATAGAAGATGATATAACCAAAGCCCTGGCCCAACTTACTGCCAGGCAGCGGGAAATTTTCCGCATGTATCGTTTCCAGGACTACGATGCCGCAGAAATAGCGCAACTGCTCAACCTTTCGGAAGGCACCGTAAACTACCAGTTGCATAAGGCGAATAAAAGATTAAAAGAGTACTTCAGGGTATTATCCAAAAAGACAGGCCAACTATCAACAGATTGAAACAGGAACAGGACCATATAAACTGGGAGCTGGTATACGCCATACTGGCGGGAGAAGCCGATGAGCAGCAGGAAGCGCAGTGGCGCGAACTGTTTTTGTCGCAGGAGCAGTACCGTACTATTTACGAGCAGTTGAAACCATCGTTCCTGGAGGCCGAACGCAGTAATACATTTACACGCCTGCAGTTTGTATCGCAACTGCACGGTAGTTACGCGCCGCCGGTAAAGCAACCGGCCGGTATAAAATACCTGCGTCACTGGAAAGCGGCTGCCGCTTTCGTGATCTGTTGTTCGGTGGCCGGTGTTACTTCTTACCTGGTTGGACTAAAACGTCAGTCAGCAGCTCAAACGGTGGCCTGGCAACAGATAAAGGCCGTGGCGGGCAGGCTTACCACGGTTACCTTCCCCGAAGGTTCTTCCGTGCGCCTGGCACCTCTTAGTAGCATCCGTTTTCCCAGTCAGTTCGCAGGCGGCCGCAGGGAAGTGTTCCTGAGCGGTGAAGGATTTTTTAACGTCGCTAAAGGTGAAAAGCCTTTCCTTGTACACACCGGTAATATTACCACGCGCGTGCTGGGCACTGCTTTTTCAGTAAATGCGAACAGTGAAAAAGAAGTATGCATAAGCCTGGTAGAAGGTAAAGTGCAGGTACAGAAACAATCGGCCGATACAACCTTGTCGCTGGCAGTACTTACCCCGAATCAAAGCCTGCGTTACGATGTTAAAGACGAAAGCTGGGAAGTGAAGAAGATAAGTGAGCAGGAAGCGGCGATCATCAGGAACGGAGGCATTGTATTTAACGCCACGCCCTTACTGGAGGTAGCCTCGCTGCTGGAGAAGTACTATGATGTAAAAGTGGTGTTCGAAGATGCGGGACTTAAGCAGTTAAGGTTCTCCAGTATGTTCGGGCAGCCTTCATTACGCGAAATATTACAGGCTGTAAAGGCCGCTAATAAAGTGGATTATATCATCCGCGACAGCACTATCTATCTGAAAAAGAAACATTAAACAACCTTATATGAAGCAACTGAATGCCTGCGCCTGTTTATGGCGTACAGGGCTCTTATTTACCTTACTGTTCGCTTGTTTGGCCGTACAGGCACAACAAAAAATGAACGATTACAGAGTGTCGCTCAGTCTTACTAACCGCCCGCTTAAAGAGGCGATCAGCAGTCTGCAGCAAAGCACTGGCCTTTCCTTTACCTACTTTGAAGAAGACATTAAACACGCCGCCCCGGTAAGCGTAAATGTAAACAACGCCCCGCTTGACGTGGTGCTGGAACGCCTGTTGCCCAGCCGCAGCCTGGCTGCTTCGCTACAGGGTAATAAAGTATTTATAACTGCCCGTAAGCCAGAACCGGTACGTTACGCGGTGCTGAAAGGTTCTGTACGCGATGCTGCTAATACCCAGGTGCTGCCTTACGCTACTGTGCGTATAAAAGGCACTGAAATGGGTGCTACGGCTGATAAAGACGGAGATTACCTGATCGCAAACATCAAACCGGGTAACTACACGATCGTTACCGGTTATATCGGTTTTGTAACGGTGGAAAAACAGGTGGTACTTAACAGTGGCGAAACGATGCACCTGCCTTTTCTGCTTGAATCGCTGACGAAAGCGCTGGGCGGTGTTACCATTTCGGGCATTCGCCGCGGAGAGGTGAAGGCTTTAACGGCGATGAGGAATGCGGATAACATCAAGTATGTATTGTCGTCTGAGCAGATTGAGAAGTTCCCGGATAATACAGTGGCCGAATCGCTGCAACGTGTACCGGGTGTAGCGGTGGGTTACAGTTATGGTGTGGCGAGAGATGTAATTATCCGTGGCCTCGATCCTACCCGTAACGCCGTGCAGATGAACGGCAACCGTGTACCGGCTACTGAAACCCAGTCGCGCACTACGGACCTTAACGGCGTTTTGTCCAACACGGTAGAATCTATCGAAATAGTAAAAACTCTTACGCCCGACCGTGATGCGGATGCTACAGGCGGCGTTATCAATATTATTACCAAAAGCGCACAGGAAGAAAAGCCTGTACTGGCCGGCAAAGCACTGGCGGGTTACAATGGTCTTACCGAAAAAGCGAATTACGACCTGTCGCTTTCATATGGCCGCAAGAAAAATAGGTTCGGTTATCTCTTAAGCGGTAGCTACTTCCAGAGTACCCGCGGGCAGGACCGTATAGATATTTCCTACGCCGATTTTGAAATTGGTGAAAATGAAATGCGTAAACCGGAAAGCATCACTTACGAAGCGTTTAAGATCGATCGTAAGAACCTGGGCCTGACGATTGACCTGAACTACGATGCGGCTAAAAACACGAAGCTTTACCTGCGCGGTATCTATAATAAATATTACGAGTTTCAGTATTCAGGCAGTGTAGGCAATAGCATTGGCGAATGGGATAACGAGCAACACGCTTCTGATATTACTATTTACCGCGATGGCCGCTGGCGCGATTACCACCGCGATATATTTACCCTGAACTTGGGAGGTAAATCGCTGCTGGGTAAACTGAAGGTGGATTACGATGTGAACCTCAACAAAGGTTTGTACGATCAGCCAAAGTATTGGAATGCGTCATTCAATCTTGGCGATCAGGCAGCTAACATCAACCTGGCTAACCCGTCGCAGCCTGCGGTGGTTTACGACGATGCCGCTGCTACCGATATGTCAAGTTATACCACCCGTAACTATATTAATCGTCACGAGCGGGTGGATGATAAAGATGCACAGGCGTCTTTTAACGCGATACGTGAAATTGCGCTGGGTAAAGAAAACAGGCTGGATATTAAGTTTGGCGGCCGTTATCGTTACAAAACCAACAAACGTTTCCGTAACTACTATAACCACGTACTGCGTGCCGGTGAAGAAGATTTTAAACTCACCGACTTCCTGTCTGACTATAAAAGGGAAAACTTCCTGAACGACTTCATGGACCTCAATGGCTTCCCCGAAACAGAGCGGATGGAACAATACTTCCAGAACAACCTGGCGAAGTTCGAGGATGATCCTACTTACACCCGCCAGAACACCGACCCGGATTCTTATTCCGGTAACGAAGATCTGATGGCTGCTTATGCTATGGGTACTTTAAAACTGAATAAGCTGGATGTAGTGGCAGGTGTTCGTTTTGAGCGTACTTCCTTCGAATACAAAGGCAATGAAGTACTGCTCGACGAAAACGGTACTTACATTTCTACCACTAAAATCGATCATGCAAATTCGTTTTACGGTTTTTATCCATCCCTGAACATTAAATATAAACTGTCGAACCGCACCAACCTGCGCGCAGCGGTTACCCGTTCACTTTCGCGCCCTAACTATTACGACCTGGTGCCCTGGAAAGAGATTGAGAAAAGGCGTAAACGTATTAACCAGGGTAACCCGGAACTGGTAGAGGAACCGGCGATTAACTACGATCTGTTGGCCGAGCATTATTTCTCTTCTATTGGTTTGTTATCGGGTGGTGTGTTTTTTAAAGATGTAGATAAAGTATTGTTCGATTACTCTTATGTACAAGCCGGTGGTGAGTTTGATGGTTACCGCATCAATACTAAAACGAACGGTGGCCGTGGTAAACTCTATGGTTTCGAAGTGGCCTGGCAGCAGCAGTTTACCTTCCTGCCCGGGTTCCTGAACGGGTTCGGTATATATACTAACTATACTTACATTCAGTCAGAGTTAACGACGCCAACTGCCGATACTAAACGTAAAATAGCTATGCCCGAAATGCGTCCGCACGTAGGTAACGTATCGCTTACTTACGAGAAGTATGGCTTCTCCGGCCGCGTATCTTCTTACTTCTTCGCCAGCTACCTGGCAGAAGTGGGTGATGTGGCAGCTTTCGATACACATGAAAAAGGCCGTATGCAGCTGGACTTCTCAGCATCGCAGCAAATAGGCAAACACTTTAAAGCAACACTTAATCTTAGCAACTTAACCACCGCTAAACGCAGCGATTATTTCGGCAGCGAAAAATACCCGCTTAATACTTATATCGATGGCTGGTGGGGTAGCGTAGGTTTAAGTTTCCGGTTTTAATTTTTAGGTTGATAAATGATGACGATGATGAAGAAGTTATTTTTGATGGGCCTCCTGCTGCCTGCAATGTTGAAAGCGCAGGATAAAACGTTGTACCCGGCATCGCCCGTGCCCGACCGTATTATGCTCACCTTTGCCGGCGAACCTGCTACTTCGCAGGCCGTAACCTGGCGAACAGATTCGGTAACCGTAAAAGGGGTGGCAGAGTTGAAGCTGGCGTCGCCGCACCCGGCCCGTGAAGTGAAACCTCAGGTGTTTGACGCGGTAACACAGCCGTTGCAACTGGCAGGAGCCACGGCGAGTTATCATACTGTAAACTTCACTAACCTGCAGCCCGCCACCCAGTATATGTACCGGGTAGGCGACGGCGCACAGAACTGGAGCGAATGGATTCATTTTACGACAGCCGAAAAAGGATTTAAACCTTTCTCCTTCATTTATATGGGTGATGCGCAAAACGATCATAAAAGTCTTTGGAGCCGCGCCATTCGTGCTGCCTACGCTAAAGATCCGCAAGCCCGTTTTATGCTGCATGCAGGCGATTTGATTAACCGTACAAATGTAGATAATGAATGGGGCGAATGGTTTTATGCCGGCTCCTGGATTTACAGCATGATGCCGACCATCGCCACACCCGGTAACCACGAGTATTACCGCGACGAAAACCGTACGCTCACCATCACCAAACACTGGCGCCCGATGTTCGCATTTCCGGAGAACGGTCCGCACGGTTTGGAAGAAAGAGCGTACTACGTAGACTACCAGCAGTTGCGTGTCATCTCCATCTGTAGCCAGTCCTTTTTACTCAACCCGGCCGATAGCGTAAGCCAGATGGCATGGCTGGAAGACCTGCTGAAAAACAACCCGAACCGCTGGACGGTAGTCACCATGCATCACCCCGTATTTTCTTCAAAAGAAGGCCGCGATAACAAGTCGCTCCGCGATGCACTGAGGCCTATGTTCGAAAAATACAAAGTTGACCTGGTACTGACAGGCCACGACCATACCTATGGCCGTGGAATTGGGGAGCAATCGGCCCGTGGCAAAAAGATAAAACTGAAAGGTCCGGTGTACCTTACTTCGGTGAGCGGTCCCAAACAATATGTGCCTGCCCTCGACGGCTGGCAGCAGCGTGCAGGTGCCAATACCCAGTTTTACCAGATCGTGAACGTCGGAGAGAATACCCTCCGCTACCAGTCGTTCACCATCACCGGTGAATTGTACGATGCTTTTGACCTGGAAAGGAAGAAGGGCGCGAATGTGCTGGTAGATAAAGCGCCGGCTATGAAAGAGCTATTGGACCTGCCACCTTCCTACACCGAAGAGCTGACGGCTGAACAGCAGGAAACTTACCGGAAGAAAGTGATTGAACATCAACAGAAAACATCTGAATAAACCCTGTTTGCCTGTTTTTTCGCCTCACTGCCTGTTAAGGGCGGTGGGGCGTTTTTTTAGCTAATAGTGATGGTATATTCTCCGTCCTCAGGTACTCTTCTCCTATACTTCAGGTAGTCTTCAGGTACTCTTCAGCTATACTCGGAGCAATTTGGTAAAATACTATCAATTACGACCTCTGCCTTTACCACAAAAATTGCATTCTCCCCGCTTTCCCGTAACTTAGTACTTTGGTTTCGAGGAATGTTATGGCAAAGCAAAAGAACAGTCAAAAAGCAGATATAGCTCCGGTAATTACAAGCGATGAACAGATTGAAGTTTATGGCGCCCGCGAGCATAATCTTAAGAACCTGGATATAAAAATCCCCAAGAATAAACTGGTTGTTATCACCGGCATTAGCGGTAGCGGTAAATCATCGCTGGCGTTTGATACGATATATGCTGAAGGGCAGCGCCGTTATATGGAGAGCTTCTCCGCCTACGCACGCCAGTTTATAGGCGATATGGAACGTCCCGATGTGGACAAGATCACTGGTTTATCGCCGGTTATTTCCATTGAGCAGAAAACGACCAATAAAAACCCCCGTTCAACGGTAGGTACCATCACCGAGATATACGACTTTCTCCGCCTGCTTTACGCCCGCGTAGGCACGGCTTACTCCTATAATACCGGAAAGGCCATGACCCGCTTCTCCGAAGAGGAAATTATGGACCACCTGTTTAAAACTGCCAGTAAGAAAAAGATCGTTGTACTGGCCCCGCTTATCCGCGGTCGTAAAGGTCATTACCGCGAACTGTTCGAGCAGGTGCGTAAACAGGGGTATTTAAAAGTAAGGGTGGATGGGGAAATACTGGACCTGAAAGAGCGTATGCAGCTCGACCGTTACAAGATCCACGACATTGAACTGGTGATAGACCGTATACAGGTGCAGGATGATGCCCGCGTGCGGATGAGCCAGAGCGTGCAAAAGGCCTTACAAATGGGTAAGGGACTGATGTTCGTAATGGACCACGATTCGGGTAAACTGATGCAGTACAGCCGCCAGCTGATGTGTGAAGAAACAGGGCTGTCGTACGAAGAGCCATCGCCCAATACCTTCTCCTTCAACTCGCCATATGGCGCCTGTCCGAGGTGTAAAGGGCTGGGTACCATTTACCAGATCAATATGGAAGAAGTGATCCCCGATCGCTCTAAATCCATTAACGATGGTGCTATTGTTCCCTTGGGCGAATCGCGCGATTCGTTTTCGTTTAAGCAGATACAGACACTGGCCCGTAAATATAAATTCTCCCTTACCGCCGCCGTTTCTTCCCTGCCCGCAACTGCGCTGAACCTGATATTGTTTGGCGATGAAAACGGCAAGCTGGACATGGAAATGGATTATGACGGCGACAGCGCGGCCATGGTAGCATCCGAATACGAGGGGGTGGTAAACATGGTAAGACGTTACTTCAACGATACATCTTCTGAACATGTGCGTAGCTGGGCCGAAGGTTTTATGCAGTTGAGTACCTGCCCGGATTGTAACGGCGCCAGGTTAAGAAAAGAGAGCCTGTTCTTCAAAATAGATGGTAAAAACATCTCCGAAGTAGGTAATCAAAACCTGGACAATATGGCTGCCTGGTTCAAGGATTTGGAGAAACGCCTGGACAAAAAGCAGAACGCCATTGCCAAAGACATTCTGAAAGAGATCCGCGAGCGTACCGGCTTTTTGCTGGACGTTGGTTTAAATTATCTTTCCCTGAACCGCGCCACCCGCACCCTGAGCGGTGGTGAATCGCAGCGTATACGCCTGGCCACCCAGATAGGTTCCCAGTTGATGGGCATTACCTACATCCTGGATGAGCCGAGCATTGGTTTGCATCAGCGCGATAACATGCGCCTCATCGATGCATTACGCAACCTGCGGGAAATGGGCAATACCGTAATCGTGGTAGAGCATGATAAAGACATTATGCTGCACGCCGATTACCTGATCGATATTGGTCCGGGCGCCGGCAAACACGGTGGCCAGATAGTAGCCCAGGGCACACCTAAAGACATCCTTAAACTTAAAACTGCCACGGCAGGATACCTGAACGGTATCCACGAGGTAGATACACCACCGGTGCGCCGTAAAGGCAATGGCAAAAAGCTGGAGCTGAAAGGCGCTAATGGTAATAACCTGAAGAACGTAGACCTCAGTCTGCCGCTGGGATCATTTATTTGTGTGACCGGCGTTTCCGGAAGCGGTAAATCTACGCTCATCAACGAAACGCTCTATCCCATTCTTTCTAAACATTGTTATGATTCCAAGATGGTGCCTATGCCTTACAAAAGCATCAAGGGCCTGGAGCATATCGATAAGGTGATAGAGATAGATCAGTCGCCGATTGGCCGTACCCCACGCAGTAACCCTGCTACCTATTGCGGGTTTTTTACCGACATCCGCACGCTGCTGGCCGCTGTGCCCGAGGCGAAGATCAGGGGATACAACGCAGGCCGTTTCTCCTTTAACGTAAAAGGCGGGCGTTGCGACGTTTGTGAAGGTGCAGGTGTGCGCACCATTGAAATGAACTTCCTGCCCGATGTATTCGTGCATTGCGAAAAATGTAATGGCCGCCGCTATAACCGCGAAACTTTAGAGATCCGCTATAAAGGCAAATCTATTTCCGATATGCTGGATATGACGGTGGATGAGGCGGTGGAGTTTTTCCAGCCCGTTCCCTACATCTACCGCAAAATTAAAACCCTGCAGGATGTAGGCCTGGGTTACATTACCCTGGGCCAGAGTGCCGTAACCCTCAGCGGGGGCGAAGCGCAACGTGTAAAGTTATCGACCGAGCTTTCTAAAAAAGATACCGGTAAAACCATTTATATCCTCGATGAGCCTACCACCGGCCTCCACTTCCAGGACATTCAGCTGTTGCTGGGCGTACTGAATAAACTGGTAGACCGCGGTAACACCGTGCTGGTGATTGAGCATAACCTGGATGTGATTAAAACCGCCGATTACCTGGTGGATCTTGGTCCCGAAGGGGGCGAAGGTGGTGGTAAGATACTTTGCACCGGTACGCCGGAAGACCTGCTGAAGTGCAAAGAAAGTCATACCGCTAAGTTTCTTAAACTGGAGTTAAAGGGTTAATGCCGGCTTTTTATTAATATTGCCCTCATGAAGAAATTGGTTAACAAGGTGCTGGTAGTATTGGCGCTCGCGGCCCTCGGTTTTGCCGCCTGCGACGATGAAACAAAGGTCTGTAATTCAAAAACAGATACTTACGCCAGTGTGAGCTTCAAATACCTGGATACCGCCGGTAAAACCGATGTGGTAAGAGATACCGTGCTGCCGAGCCTCACCGTTTACGCCCTGGAGCGTGACAGTATTTATGCGCAGGCCGCCAATTACTATGTAATTAACCTGCCTTTAAACGGCAACCGCGATACCAGTGCTTTTTACCTGAAGCCCGGCGCCGCCTTCGGGGCCGATACCCTAACCTTCGTTTACAAACGTGTACCGCATTTTATTTCTGCCGGTTGTGGGTTTGTAAATTATTTTAACATTGATACTATCTTTACGACCCGCAACGAAGTCGATTCGGTGGTTATCAATTCAAAGCAAGTAAATACGGATAATGCAACTACGCTTACGCTGTTTTTTTAGTTTCCTTCTCCTGGCTGCCGCCGTTAGCGCCACCGCCCAGGAACAAAAGGATACGGTGTATAAACCTGTAGACATACAGGCAGGGCTGCGTTTGGGCGTAGACCTTACCCGTTTTGCCATCAAATACTTTCAGCCGTACCGCACCGATGTTACCATTACCGCCGATGCGCAGTTCAAGCGTAACCTGTACTTTGCCTCGGAAGTAAGTTTTAATAATACCTCGCACACCGATACCAATTACAGCTATAAAGGCAATGGCGGTTCCATTACCCTGGGCATTGATTATAACTTATTGAAGAAGAGAGAGCCGGGAGAAAAGAACATCATTTATACCGGCATCCGTTATGGCCTGGCGGTATTTAACTACGATATACCCAGTTACACCGTACACGATCCGTACTTCGGCAATTACACAGCCAGCTATCCCCGGACGAACGCTACCGCACATTGGATAGAATTGTTAATC
Source organism: uncultured Chitinophaga sp. (assembly GCF_902168175.1). GTDB lineage: Bacteria > Bacteroidota > Bacteroidia > Chitinophagales > Chitinophagaceae > Chitinophaga. The sequence goes on from NZ_CABHOU010000095.1 coordinate 485,734, forward strand.
GGTATAAGGGCAGAGATTTTCAAGAACTTCTATATGGGCTGGAGCCTGCGCGACCGTATTCTTCTTAATAGAAAGATAGCTACACAGGACTTCCCGGCACTGGTCATCCCCGGTTACGGTAAGGGTAATAAGTCAAATGCTTTTGATGTACAGTACACCGTATCGTACTTCATTCCGCTATATAAGGTGCGTACGAATGTAATGGAGATAAAGCCGAAGAAGAAGTAAGCGTTCTTACTTTCTCACCATTTTAATATGCTCGATACCGTCCTCGAGATAAATGTCACTTACCTGCTCAAACCCGAACGACTCATAAAACTTTTTGAGGTATTGCTGTGCGCCGATCTTAATGGGCCCTTTGCCCCATACGGCTTCCACCGCGTCGATGCTTACCTGCATTAATTCTTTGCCCGCACCAGTTCCCCTGGCCGATGGGCCTGTAAGTACCCTGCCGATAGAAGCCATTTCGAAAGTAACGCCCGCAGGAAACAGCCTGGTGTAGGCTGCCAGTTTGCCTGTATCATCAAAACCCATGAGGTGCAGGGCCTGCTGGTCATTATAATCCATATCCTGGTACACACAGTTTTGTTCTACCACAAACACCGCACTACGCAGGTGAAGAATGTCGTACAGCTCGTTTGGGGTAAGGTCTGTAAAGGACTTCCGGATCCATTTCATAATCAAACACTATATAATCAGCCCCAAGTTTAGGATAAATTTATGAGAAAGGGCTTCGGTTATCCCGCTAAATTTCCCAATTTTAGGCCCTGGAGATCAATAGATATGGAGATTATGGCAGATCAGCAATTTCTTTCGTTAGAGCATATAACAGTTAGGTACCTGGATAAAACGTTATTTACAGGTCTTACCTGGGAAGTGAAAAAAGGAGAACAGTGGGCGATTGTAGGGCCCAGTGGGGCTGGTAAATCGAGCTTACTGCAGGCAATTGCCGGTAAGTTTAACGTAATTAACGGCGCTATCCGCCACCATTTCTACCAGGAGTATGCTGCCACGCATACCATTAGTGATCCTTACTTTACCTATCGCAACCTCATCGCCCAGGTATCGCATCACCACGAATTCCGCAACCGCTCTAACCTGGCGGGCGACTTTTACTACCAGCAACGATTCAACAGTTCCGATTCCGGCGATGCCTTAAAGGTGCGGGAATATCTGTTTGAAGAAGGCGAAGTAGAAGACCGTGCCTTTGAAGCGCTTAACATCCGTCCCCTGCTGGATAAGGAAGTGATTAAATTGTCCAACGGCGAAACCCGTCGTGTAATGATTGCCAAAGCGCTGCTGAAGAAGCCGGTATTGTTAATGCTCGATAATCCTTTTACCGGGTTGGACGTGCAGGCGCGTAAGAACTTCCAGGAAATTGTGGACGAGGTGGTGGCTTCGGGCACCACCGTGTTGCTGGTAACTTCCTATACTGAAATACCATCTTCCATTACCCATGTACTGGAACTGGAAGAAGGCCGTATTGTCGGATCGTTTACCCGCGCAGCGTTTATGGCCCGGCCGAAACCGGAAGTGCATAAGGAAGAATTTAGCATGGATGGCGAACGTATTGCCGCCCTGGTGGCCAATGCCCCCAAATATCCAGGTTTCGAATACATGGTGCGCATGGAGAATGTGCATGTACAATATGGAGAGAACATAATTCTTGACGGGATTAACTGGGCGGTGAGGCCTGGTGATAAATGGGCGTTATCCGGCCCCAATGGCGCCGGTAAATCCACCCTGCTCAGTCTTGTGAATGCCGATAATCCCCAGGGGTACGCTAATAAGATCGTGCTGTTCGACCGCCAGCGCGGTACCGGAGAAAGCATCTGGGATATTAAGAAACAGATAGGTTTTGTATCGCCCGAATTACACCAGTACTTTACATCTGCCGCCTCCTGCGAACAGGTAGCCGGTTCAGGGTTTCACGATACAATGGGGTACATGCGCAGCTGTACGCCCGAACAATTATCCACCGCCGCGGCGTGGATGGAGATCTTAGGTATCGGCGGCTATACGAAAACCGCTTTTAAAGGCGTTCCTGAAAGTGTACAGCGATTAACACTGCTGGCCAGGGCCCTGGTAAAGAACCCGCCACTGCTCATTCTCGACGAACCCTGCCAGGGACTGGACGTACAACAGAAAGCGCATTTCAGGAACATACTCGAAACACTTTGCAGCCACCTTTTTGTGACCATGATTTATGTGACGCACTACGAAGAAGAACTCCCGGCCTGTGTAGACAAGTTTATCCGCCTGCAGAAAGGGAAGATGGTATAAACGTTCTTTCTAACGGAATCATTTATTAGTTATCTTTAATTATTCTAGTCCTTATAAAACCTGGTACATGTACCCAAAACAACTTAGGTCGGCACTACCTGCAGCCGTGCTTCTTTTTACTGCGCTCGTGTTTTTCTTCGCCTGTCGCAGTTCCAAAAAAGTAATGAATCCCGAATTTGCGAAGTATATAGATGCCTATACTACGGGCATTATATCCAAGCAAAGCGCCATCCGTATTCAGCTAGCCACGCCGGTGAGCGAACCGCACGCGCAGAACGAAGAAATGGATAAAGACGTATTCAGCTTTTCGCCCTCCATTAAAGGAAAGGCGTATTGGGTAGATGCGAGTACGATCGAATTCCGCCCTTCGGAGAACATGACGGCCGGTAAGGATTACAAGGCGGAGTTTAAACTCTCGAAAGTATATAAGGACATTCCCTCGGAACTAAAGCAATTCAATTTCGACTTCCAGGTAATTAAGCCGAGCTTTTCTGTAGAGGACAATGGTTTGAAAGCCTTTGGCAATACCTCCATGGACAGGATGACGCTGACAGGCGTTATTTATACGGCGGATGTGGAAGACCCGCAGCAGATTGAAAAAGTATTTACGGCCGAACACCAGGGTAAACGTTTGCCCGTTACCTGGGCGCATAACGCCACTAACCGTGAATATAAATTTACCATCGATAATATCCGCCGGGCAGAAGGAGCAACACAGCTCAATATTTCCTGGGACGGAAAAACGATTGCGGCCGATGTAAATGGCGCGCGTAACCTGCAGGTGCCGGCGATCGGTGACTTCAAAGTGCTGGACGTTCGCCCGGTATACGAGCCTGAACAATACCTGCTGGTACAATTCTCCGATCCCCTTAATGCCACCCAGTCGCTGGAAGGCCTGCTGGGTATTGCGGGTATCAGCGATTTACGTTATACCATAGAGGGAAGTGAAGTGAAAGTTTACGCTCCCGAGCGTTTACAGGGAAGTTATAACGTTGCCGTTAACGAAGGTGTTATTAATGCGAACGATAAAAAACTCGATAATAGCTTTTCAAGTGCTGTAACCTTCGAGAACAGGCTGCCTTCGGTAAGCATTCCCGGTAAAGGTGTGATACTGCCTTCGTCCGGTAAACTGGTGCTGCCGTTCGAAGCCGTAAACCTGAACGCGGTAGATGTAACAGTGATCAAGATCTACGAAAGAAATATCCCTCAATATTTACAAAGGAACAACCTCGACGGGCAGGATGAACTGCGCCGCGTAGGTACGCCGGTGGTAAGAAAAACAGTTCGCCTGGACCTGGATAAATCGCTGAACCTGCACCGTAGCAACCGTTTTAACCTCGACCTGGAGCAACTGCTGCGCACAGAGCCGGGCGCTATCTATCGCGTGACCATCGGTTTCCGTAAAGATTATTCGCTGAGTAGCTGTGCCGGCGAAGGCACGGCATCCGGTGAAAATAGTGATGGTGAAGAAGAGGACGGCCGTTATTATGGAGATAAGATCGATGAGGACGACGACTTCTGGAGCCGTTACGACAGCTATTATCCTTATGGATACAACTGGGACGAACGTAACAGCCCCTGTTCAAATTCCTACTACAATAAAGAAAAATGGGCCAGCCGTAACATTATCGCCTCCAACATTGGCATCATCGCCAAACGTGGTAACGATAACAGCATGGTGGTAGCCGTAACAGACATCCGCGACGCCAAACCTTTAAGTGGCGTAGAACTGGAACTGCTCGATTACCAGGGCCTGGTACTGGAAAAAGTGAAGAGCGATGGAGATGGCATTGCGCACATCCAGCTTAAACGTAAACCTTACCTGCTCATCGCCAAAAAGGAAACCGAAAGAGGTTACCTGAAACTGGACGATGGCAACTCCCTGCCCCTTAGCCGCTTCGATGTAAAAGGAGAAGAAATACAAAGCGGTATTAAAGGTTTCCTCTACGGCGAGCGTGGTGTATGGCGCCCCGGCGACTCCCTGTTCCTCACCTTCGTGCTGGAAGACAAGGATAATAAACTTCCTGAAAACCACCCGGTGACGATGGAACTGTATAACCCGAAAGGACAGTTGTACCGCCGCATTACGCAAAGCCAGTCGTTGAACGGCTTTTATAAGTTCCAGACATTTACGGAGTCAGAAGCCATTACGGGCAGTTACACTGCTAAAGTAAAAGTAGGTGGCGCCACCTTCAGCAAAAACGTTCGCATAGAAACGGTAAAACCTAACCGACTGAAGATAAAAGTAGACTTTGGAAAAGAATCATTGTCCAAAGGTAGCACAGGTACTTTAAGTGCGATGTGGTTGTTTGGCGCTACCGCGCAGAACTTAAAGGCGAAAGTAGATGTATCGCTCACCTCTAAAAATACCAGCTTCCCTAAGTTTGAATCCTATCACTTCGACGATCCTGCATCGCGGTTTGAGGTAGAGAACAAAACGATATTCGAAGGTAGTTTAGGCGAAAGTGGCAGCGCGCCATTGTCTACCGCACTAAACGTGGAGAAACAGGCACCTGGTGTACTGAATGCCAACTTCGAAGTAAAGGTATTTGAGCCGGGCGGCGACTTCAGCATCGACCACTTCTCCATGCCTTACCATGTTTACGAAAGTTATGTAGGTGTAAGCGCTCCTGAGGGCGACAGGCTTACGGGTATGCTGGTAACGGGCAAGAATCATGAAGTAAGCATTGTAAACGTAGATGATAATGGAAGATTGCTGAGCGGCACCCGTACCGTAGAAGTAAGTGTATATAAAGTAAGATGGAGATGGTGGTGGGATGAGAATGAGAACGATTACTCCAACTTCTTCAATGATAGCTATAACCAGTTCCTGACAAAAGAAGATGTGGTATTAACGGGTGGCAAGGGTAAATACCTGCTGCGTGTAGATGAACCCAACTGGGGCCGTTACCTGATCCGTGTGAAAGATAAGGAAAGTGGTCACGCCGCTGGTCAGACGGTATATATCGACTGGCCCGATTGGGCAGGCCGTATGGCGAAAGAGAATCCTGGAGAGGCAGCCATGCTGGTGTTTAATGCGGATAAAGAGAAGTACAAGGTTGGAGAAGAAGTGAAACTGACCATCCCCAGCGGAACAGGTGGCCGTGCCCTGATCAGTATTGAATCGGGCAGTAAGGTATTAAAGACCGACTGGGTGAATACCGAAAAAGGACAAACCATTTATAAGTTTAAGGCCGATGCCACCATGGCACCTAACGTGTATGTGAATATCAGCCTGCTGCAGCCACATGCACAAACCGTTAACGACCTCCCTATCCGCATGTACGGCACCGTGCCTATCCTGGTAGAAGATCCTAACACGATCCTTAAACCAACCATTACAATGCCCGATAAACTGCGTCCGGAAGATAAAGCAAGTATTACGGTAGCAGAGGCAGGCGGTAAAGCCATGACGTACACCATCGCTATCGTAGACGAAGGCCTGCTGGACCTCACGCGTTTCAAAACGCCTGACCCGCACAGTTCCTTCTACGCCCGCGAAGCACTGGGTGTTAAAACCTGGGACCTGTTCGATTATGTAATTGGTGCATGGGGTACCGATCTTGAAAGAATATTAAGTATCGGTGGTGACGAGGGGCTGAATAAAAACGCCAGTGGCGCGAAAGCGAACCGCTTTAAACCAGTGGTGAAATTCATGGGTCCATTCTATCTTAAAAAAGGAGAAAAACAAACCCACCAGTTCCAGCTGCCGCCTTACATTGGTTCTGTAAAAGCGATGGTGGTTGCTGGTTACGAAGGTGCATACGGTAATGCAGAAAAAACAGTAGCCGTTAAAAAGCCGCTGATGCTGCTTACTTCTATGCCGCGTGTATTAGGTCCTACCGAAACCGTACAACTGCCTGTAACCGTGTTTGGCCTGGAGCCGCACGTGCGCAGTGCTAACGTAACCATCACGCCCAACGGATTATTCGATGTGGTGGGCGAGCGTACTAAAACAGTAACATTTAGCCAGCCCGGCGAGCAGATGGTATACTTCGATGTACAGGTAAGGGCGCAAACAGGCGTGGGTAAAATCACCGTAACCGCTACCAGTGGTAAAGAGAAAGCAGAAGAGAGCGTAGAGCTGGTCGTTCGTAATCCTAACCCTGTCATCAGTAATGTAATAGAAGCCACCGTAGAACCGGGCACTAACTGGAATTCGGCTTACAAACCTGTGGGCATGGCGGGCAGCAATACCGGTGTACTGGAAGTATCGTCCATACCACCGTTAAACCTTGGTAAACGACTGAACTACCTGATACAATATCCGCACGGTTGCGTAGAGCAAACTACATCATCCGTATTCCCGCAATTATTCCTGGGTAGCATTACCGACCTGTCGCCTAACAAGCAGGCCGAGATGGACAAAAACGTAAAAGCAGGTATTAACAGGCTGCGTGGTTTCCAATTGTCTGATGGCGGACTCGGTTACTGGCCTGGTGCTTCCCGCTCCGACGAATGGGGCACCAACTATGCTGGTCATTTTATGTTAGAAGCGCAGGAGAAAGGTTACACCCTGCCTCCGGGCTTCCTGGACCAGTGGAAGAAATACCAGAAGAACAAAGCAGTGAGCTGGACGGTGAACTCTTCGAACTTCTACGGCGCAGACCTTGATCAATCTTATCGCCTGTACCTGCTCGCCATGGCGAAAGCGCCGGAACTGGGAGCGATGAACAGGTTGAAAGAATTCAAATATTTATCTGTTACCGCTAAATGGAGATTGGCTGCTGCTTATAAATTAGCGGGTCAGCCGGAAACTGCGGCTGCCTTGCTGAAAGGTTTGGGCACGGAAATTAAGCCTTACAATCAGTTGAGCGGTACGTACGGTTCCGACCTCCGCGACCGCGCCATGATATTGGAAACATTGACGCTGATGGGGCAACGTGCATCGGCAGGCAACCTGTTAAGGCAGGTAGCCGCTGATCTCTCGAAAGACACCTGGTATAGCACGCAAACTACTGCGTACTCACTGATCGCGATCGCTAAATACTGCGGCGCGAATAAGCCAGGTACAAAGATGAATGCAGCGTACACCCTGAACGGAACGGCGGGTAACCTTAACAGCGCCACCTACCTGGCACAGGTGCCTATCACCATTCGTGGTACAGCCGAAGGAAACGCCGGTGTGACTAACAGGGGACAGAGCCTGTTGTTTGTGCGCCTCATCCTCGAAGGGCAGCCAGAGATTGGCGAAAATCCATACGCATCCAATAATCCCGATGTGTTAACGATGGACGTACAATATAAAAACCGCAACGGTCAGGCTATTGATCCGGCGCAACTGCGTCAGGGCAGCGACTTCGTAGCCACCGTAACCATGCGTAATCCTGGTAAACGTGGTTACTACGAGCAAATGGCACTTACACAGGTATTTCCATCTGGATGGGAAATTATTAACACCCGCCTGATGGGTAACGACAGCGCGGTACGTGTATCGCCGTTTACTTACCAGGACATTCGCGACGACAGGGTGTATACTTATTTCAATATTGAAGAAACAAAAACTGTTACTTACCAGGTGTTGCTGAACGCAGCATACACCGGTAAATACTACCTCCCCGCCACCGCGGCCGAAGCGATGTATGACAACAGCATACATGCCTTTGTACCGGGCAAGTGGGTAGAAGTAACGAAGTAAGAACAATATGTAATGGCAGCCGGCCCCATTCCGTAACCCGGAATGGGGCTTGCGCTTAAAGAAAAGTATGAAGGAACGATTGAAAAGATGGGCGATTAAAAGGAAGTGGTGGCTGGCAGCCTTCGCGGTATTACTCATTTGCTATTATTTCTGCCTGCCCCGTAAACTGTTCCTGGCGCCAACTTCATACGTGGTAGAAGATAATAATGGCGAGCTGTTAAGCGCCGCTATCGCAAAGGACGGGCAGTGGCGGTTTCCCGGTGATAAAGAAGTGCCGGAAAAGTTTGCCGACTGCATTGTGGCGTATGAGGATAAACGATTTTATTATCACTGGGGCGTAGATCCTATTGCGATAGGCCGCGCTGTAAAGCAAAACCTTGGTGGAAGAAAAGTCGTGAGCGGTGGCAGTACGTTGACGATGCAGGTTATTCGTTTGTATCGTAATCAGCCCCGTAACATCTGGCAAAAGATGGTGGAAACCGTGCTGGCTACCAGGCTGGAGTTTCGCTATTCCAAAAAAACGATATTAGGTCTGTATGCGGCCAATGCCCCTTTCGGTGGTAATGTAGTAGGGCTCGAAGCGGCATCGTGGCGTTATTACGGCCGTAAACCCACGCAGTTATCGTGGGGCGAGATGGCTGCCCTCGCCGTATTGCCTAACAGTCCGGCGTTGGTGCATCCGGGGCGTAACCGGCAAACCTTACTGAACAAACGAAACAGGCTGCTCGATAAACTGATGGAAGATGGTAAGCTGGATAGCGCCGCCTGTTCACTGGCCAAACTCGAACCTATTCCCGATCAGCCGCTCGCTTTACCACAATCTGCACCCCACCTGCTGGATTTATTCCGCACACAGCAGGCCAGCAACAAAGAAGATACACGCGTGCGCAGTTCTATCGACGGTAGCCTGCAGCGCAACGTGATCGATATTTTGAATCGCTACCATACGGGCTTCCGGGCTAACGGCATTAACAACGCTGCTGCCCTGGTGCTGGATGTAGAAACGGGCAATGCGCTCGCTTACGTAGGTAATGTATACGATCCTTCCAACAGCGAATTAGAAAGTTATGTAGATGTGATACAGGCAGTAAGGAGTCCGGGTAGTACGCTGAAACCTTTATTGTATGCGGCCATGATGAGCGATGGGATGATTTTACCGAACACCCTTATCCCGGATATTCCCACGCAGATAGCGGGCTATACACCGCAGAACTTCGATCTTGATTTTGATGGGGCAGTACCGGCCAATCGCGCGCTTTCGCGCTCGTTGAATATTCCGGCGGTGCGTATGCTGCAGCAATACCGTTACCAGCGTTTTCATGCACTGTTAAGAAGATTGGGTATTACTACACTTACACAACCCGCCAATCACTACGGTCTTTCGCTGATATTGGGCGGTGGAGGTACCAATCTTTGGGAGCTGGCAGGTGTATACGCCAGCCTGGCCCGCACGCTCGATCATATGGAGCAAAATGAAGGTAAATATGATGAAGATGATTTTCATGCTGCCGGGTTTCGTTTGCGCGAAACAAGGCCATCTAAACATAAGCTAAGTCCGTACGGCGTCGTAGATGCCGCAGCGATATGGTACGCCTTTCAGGCCATGGAAGATGTGATGCGACCTGGAGAAGAATTTCTCTGGCAGCAATTCTCCTCCTCCCAGCGCATAGCCTGGAAAACAGGTACCAGCTTTGGTTTTAGAGATGGATGGGCGATTGGTGTAACGCCCCAATACGTAGTAGGCGTGTGGGTAGGTAATACAGATGGAGAAGGACGGCCGGGTTTATTAGGTGTGGCCACTGCGGCGCCGGTGATGTTCGATATTTTCAGGCAACTGAATATTTCGCGCTGGTTCGATATGCCGGCTAATAAGATGAGTAAAATAAGTGTGTGCAGGCAAAGCGGTCAACGGGCAGGCGAGTATTGTAACGACATTGATTCGGTGTTGGTGCCCACGCCCGGGTTACGTTCTGCCGTGTGTCCGTACCACCAGCTGGTGCATCTTGATGCTACCGGTAAATGGCGGGTAACAGAGGCTTGTGAATTACCGCAGCAGATGGTGCATAAAAGCTGGTTTGTATTGCCACCTTCCATAGAGTATTATTATCGCAGTAAACATATTTACGAGCCGCTGCCTGCCTATAAACCAGGTTGTAATACCGGCGAAGCAGGCGGGCATTCGATGGGACTCATTTATCCAAGACCTGATGCCCGGATTTATGTGCCGCTGGAACTAGACGGGAGTCGTGGTGAAACCATATTCCGCGCCACCCACCGCGATCCGGAAGCAAAAATATTCTGGCACCTGGACAATGCTTATGTGGGTACTACCGCTACCTTCCACCAATTGCCACTACGGCCATCGGAAGGTAAACATACGATTACGCTGGTTGATGAAAGCGGGGAGGAACTACAGTTGCAGTTCGAGATACTGAATAAGGACAAAGGGGCAGATCAATAACCGTATTTATCTTTCCAGAGATTTTTCAGGTACCGGCGTAATTCATCTTCCCTTGCATTATTACCCGGGTTGTAAAACTTAGTACCTGCAAGGCGGTCCGGCAGGTACTCCTGCTCGGAGAAGTTGCCGTCGTAACTATGTGCGTATTTATAATCTTTACCGTATCCCTGCTGCTTCATCAGTTTAGTGGGTGCATTACGGATGTGCATGGGCACAGCCAGGTCACCTGTTTGCGACACCACACTTTGCGCACGGTTAATCGCCTCGTAAGAAGCATTACTTTTTGGCGAAGAGGCCAGGTAAGTAACACATTGCGACAGGATGATGCGCGATTCAGGGTTGCCTATCAGGTTAACCGCCTGGAAACAACTCGTAGCCAGCAGCAGTGCGTTGGGATTTGCATTACCGATATCTTCCGAAGCAAGTATACATAACCTGCGGGCGATAAACTTCACATCTTCGCCACCTGCCAGCATGCGCGCCAGCCAGTACACAGCACCGTTAGGATCGCTGCCGCGTATGGATTTAATGAAAGCAGAAATGATATCGTAATGCTGTTCGCCTGTTTTGTCGTAGATCGCCACACGCTGTTGCGCGATCTCCATCACCTTTTCATTCGTGATCTCGATCGTATCTTCAGTACCCAGTGTTTGTACCACCAGTTCGAAAAGGTTCAGCAGTTTTCGCGCATCGCCGCCGGAGATGTTGAACATCGCTTCCGTTTCCGAAAATACGATCGGCTTTCTTCTGAGCCATTCGTCGCGGTCGATGGCCTGTTGTAACAACTGCATCAGCTGTTCTTCGCCCAATCCTCTTAAAACATATACCTGGCAACGCGAAAGCAAGGCCGCATTTACTTCGAACGATGGATTTTCGGTAGTAGCGCCAATGAGTGTGATGGTGCCTTTTTCAACAGCGCCCAGTAAGGCATCCTGTTGCGATTTATTAAAACGGTGGATCTCGTCGATGAACAACACCGCCTGTTGCTGGTGTTTCGCCATCTCTATCACCTCCCTTACTTCTTTAACGCCTGCAGCAATAGCGCTGAGCGTATAGAAGGGTACATTAAGCGTATGCGCCACGATGTTCGCGATCGTAGTTTTGCCTACACCTGGAGGGCCCCAGAGGATCATGGAGGGGATTTTACCCTGTTCCAGTGCCTTGCGTAATATGCTACCCTGGCCGGTAAGATGTTCCTGGCCTACAAGATCTGCGAGCGTGGCCGGGCGGAGGCGTTCCGCCAGTGGTGCGGAGTTCTGTTGCATACTATATGGTTAATTTATTGATTGTCTCCATCGGGTGTTTCTTCTTCCTCCGGTAATGTAGCTCTTAGTTGCCTGGAGTATTGGATGGAGATGATGCAGTTCACGATAATAGCAATAGCATGGATGCCCACTAATATGAGGGCAATATTTATACTGGCATGAGCGCTGGATAAAAACAACTGCTTCTCTTCCGCAGTCGCATCTTTCGGGATCATCTGTTTCAACGTTTTCTGCATTTCGGTAGCAGGTGTTCTGAGCGTATTGATGATACCCGTCACGATGCTGATACCCCAGATAAATGCGCCAATTGAAGTTAAGTTGATAGCCATCGGCAAACCTGGTTTTGCAGGAGTGCCTGGTGTAAGGAAGTGGCGCTGTAAGGACAGGCAGTTCCAGTTATGGAGGAACGCTGCAACAATAAGCAGCAGACTGAACATGGCTGCCATTGGATTCACGAACATCGCCATAAACAGAATCAAACCAAAGAAGGAAAGCACTATTGTATTACCAATCGTTAGAAAACGGAAGAGCCCAAACCGGAATGTCATAATATATATACAATTTTGCAAACTAATAACCCTGCAAACGTACGAAATTTTCAGGCGGCCTGCCAGGTTGACTGCCGGAACCGGATTTTCCATAACTTTAACCGATCTAAAAACCTGACTTCATGTACAAACATTTTTTGGTAGTTGCAACAACGCTGGTTGCTGGCGCCGCCGCATTTACAGGATGCGCGCCCAAGCAGGAAGCGAAGGCTGAGGCTGTGCCTGCCTTCGACACCGCTTCGCTGGACCGGAGCATTGCTCCATGCGAAGACTTCGACGCATTTGCGAACGCCGGCTGGAAAAAGTCGAACCCCATACCCGGTACAGAAAGCCGCTGGGGTGCTTTTAACGTGCTGGACAAGGAGAATAAAGAAGTTCGCCTTAAAGGTATCATCAATGAAATAGTAGGCAAAACCGATCTTAAGAAAGGGACCGAAGAACAACAGATAGCCGATTATTACAAATCCTTCCTCGATTCTGCCACCATCGAAAAACGTGGGGTGGAACCACTGAAACCTTACCTCGATAAGATTGCTGCAGTGACCAGCCTGAAAGAATGGGCGGCCGTGACAGGCGAAATGCAGAAGTTCGGCGTACCCACCGTGGCCGGTTTTGGCGTGGAAGGCGATCTGAAGAATAGTAAGATAAATGCATTGTACCAGGGGCAGGATGGCCTGAGCCTCGGTGAAAGAAGTTACTACGAACGTGCCGACGAAAGCACGGAGAACGTACGTAAAGAGTTTGTACAACACATCAACAAAATGTTTGCCCTTGCCGGCTGGAGCGATACCACCGCAGGCAAAACGATCTTCGAATTCGAGAAGAAAGTAGCACTGCTGCAGCTTACGAATGTAGAACTGCGCGATCCTGTTAAAACATACAACAAGGCCGCCTTCGCAGAACTGGCAACACTGATGCCCGACTACGACTGGACTGGCTTTGCCACTGCGCAGGGTATTAAATCCGATTCGGTGATCATCCAGAACAAAGCGTACCTTTCTAACCTGAACAAGTTATTGAAAGCAACACCGCTGGAAACATTGAAAACGTATTCCCGCTGGCAGTTGCTTACACACTTCGCAGGTTTTCTTCCCAAACCGCTCGACGACGAGGACTTCCGCTTCTTCGCTACCGTGATGCGCGGTACCAAAGCACAGCGTCCGCGTGTAGACAGGGCTATCCGTTCTACAGATGGTATTATGGGCATGCCGCTGGGCAAACTGTTCGTGAAGAAATACTTCCCCGAATCTTCTAAAGAAAAGGTATCAGAAATGATCGAGAACGTACGCACAGTATATGGCGAACGCGTAGATCAGTTGAGCTGGATGGGTAAGGAAACAAAAGAGATGGCACATAAAAAGCTGAAAGCTTTCACCTACAAAATCGGTTATCCTGATAAATGGAAAGATTATTCCAGCATCGATATTCAGGGCGACAAACTGGTAGAGAACGTGATTAACGCCGCCCTTTACAAGCACAACGAAAATATAGCTAAAATAGGTAAAGACGTAGACCGTAAAGAATGGCTGATGACGCCACAAACGGTGAATGCGTATTACAATCCGCTGAACAACGAGATCGTGTTCCCCGCAGGCATCCTGCAGCCACCGTTCTTTAATGCGGATGCGGATGATGCGATTAACTACGGTGGTATCATTGCCGTAATCGGTCACGAGTTTACCCATGGTTTCGACGACCAGGGTTCGCAATTCGATGCAGAGGGTAACCTGAAAAACTGGTGGACAGAAGAGGACCGTAAACGTTTTGACACACTTGCTGGTAAATACATCAACTACTTTAGTGGTATTGAAGTGCTGCCAGGCTTTAAAGTGAACGGTGCGCTCACGATCGGTGAAAATATCGCAGATCTGGGCGGTCTTACACTGGCCTACTACGCCCTTAAGAAATCCCTCGAGGGTAAAGCCGAACCTCCACTGGTGGACGGTTATAACTGGAAACAGCGTTTCTTCCTGGGCTGGGCGCAGGTATGGCACGCCAATATCACGGAAGCCGCTTTGCGCAACCAGATCCAAACCGATCCGCACTCTCCGGCCCGCGAAAGGATAAATGGTCCGCTGCCGCACCTGAAAGAGTTTTCTGAAGCATGGGGCTGTAAACCCGGCGATAAGATGGTATTGGGCGACTCTGCCCGTGTAGTGATCTGGTAAGAAACTTAGATATTTATTTCATCAGGCTTGGTGCTTTTTGCATCAAGCCTGATTCTTTTTGGTGCGACCCTGATTCTTTTTCGTGGGAGGTTGATTCTTTTTCGTTCAACCTTGCACCTTTTTCGTTTAACCTCTATCTTTTTTGTTCAATCTTGACTCTTTTTCATTCAACGTCGCATCTTTTTCGTTCTAGGTTAACTCTTTTTTATGCAGGGTTTTATCATTTTTGTTCAAATCTGATACCTGGTTGTTAGGTATTGAGCCTTTTTGCATGTTTTATATGTAATTACTACCGGTGGTTTGTAGGAAGCTGCTTCGTTGATACGCCTTCACCTTTTAATGTCTATTTCATGGTTGTTGATGCAAATACACATCACCTGGCTTTGCAGGATGTTTAAAGTCGCTATATTTGAAAAATTAGCGGGTGTAATCCGCTGGCTGTGTAGGATAAAAGGCAACCTTAACAGCGCGAACGCCGTAAGCTTTAGCCTGAGATATTGTGGGGGATAGCCTTAAAAAGCGAGTTTCTTTTCTTTGAAGTTCTTTCTGGCCGTTTCGATTTCGTCCTGGTGCGAAGTGGCCCATTCGGCCAGTTGCAGCATTTGTCCCAGTAAACTGCAGCCGAGCGAGGTAAGGGAGTATTCTACACGGGGAGGAATTTCCGGGAAGATTTGCCTTGAAACCAGGCCATTTTCTTCCAGGGAACGAAGGGTTACCGTCAGCATACGCTGGGAGATACCGGTTACCTGTTTTTTTAACTCGTTAAATCGTGCTACCTTAATTTGGCCGAGCGCGAGTATCGTAAAAATCGACCATTTGTCGCCAAGATGCGCTAAAACATCTTTAATTGGACAAAGAACCGTTTCACAATGTTCCATATCGAAAACTTTTTCAATTTTATTTTCGATTGTAAGTTCTTGATTTTCAGTATTAGTTACTATCATGTTACCAAGGTTTGACGCGGTACCCTCTTGGTGGTAATCGAGTTATTAAATAGCTTTGAGTTACTAAAGGTAACTAAATTTACAAAAAACATACTACCTAAATTTAAAAGAACAAAAATGAAGAAGATTACATTTATTGCAGCAAGCTTAATTTTTTCTGTATCCGCATTTGCACAAACCTGGAAACTGGATGCCGCTCACTCACGTGTAGGTTTTAGCCTGGTACACTATGGTGTTAACGAATTCCATGGCTCGTTTAAACAAACCGATGCTACTATCACTTCCGCTAAGCCTGACTTTACCGACGCTACTATCGATATCAAAGCTGAAGTAGCAAACATCAATACCGACAATACTCAGCGTGATGCGCACCTGCAGAAAGAAGATATGCTGGATGCTGCTAAATTCGGCACAGTTACTTTCAAAAGCACTACCTTCAAAAAAACAGGTGCTAAAACTTACGATGTACCAGGCGAATTGACTTTCCACGGTGTAACTAAACCTGTTATCCTGAAAGCTGAACTGGTGGGCACTGCTACACACCCAATGAACAAGAAAGAAATCGCTGGTTTCAAAGTAACCGGTACTTTCAAACGTTCTGACTTTGGCGTGGCGCAAGGTATGCCAGAAGCTATCCTGAGCGACGTGGTAACGATCCAGGCCGATACTGAGTTTGTAAAAGGCTAATTTTAAAACAAAGGATTTATGAAGAGGTTATTTTATGCAATAGCGCTCGTTGTCGCGGTAGCGGCCAGCGCATTCAAACCCGTAGCGGGCATAGATTGGAAGATTGCCGGAGGTTACTCCGTTAAGTTTTCGGCAGGGGAAGCGGCAGGTATATTTAAGGAGCTAAAAGGAACGATCAGCTTTGATGAAAATAACCTCAACGCTTCTAAATTCAATGTTACCATCCCCGTTGCCTCTATCAATACAGGCAATGCAATGATGAACAAACATGCCAAAGGCACGGATTGGTTCGATGCGGCGAAATATCCCAACATCACTTTTACCACTACTAAAATTGTAAAGGCAGGTACTGGCTACCAGGCACAGGGCACACTCGAGATGCACGGTGTTAAAAAAGCAATTACCCTTCCTTTCACATTTAAGAAAGTAGGTGCTGGTGGCGTTTTCGCAGGCACGTTTACGGTAAACCGTTCCGATTTCAAAATCGGTGAAGCCGGTGGCGATGTATCTAACGAAATCAAACTGGAAGTATCTGTTCCTGTTACCAAATAATTCAACTTTAAACGATAGCGCATGTTTAAGAAACTTTTGTTGCTGGCGGTTGTTTCCGGTGTACTCGCAGGCATAGCCTCCACGGTATATGCCAAGGTGTATGCAGAAAATACAGCGGGCGAATTCCCGGGCGTAGTCACTACTTCCGGCATGTTCATCACCTGTATCGGCGGTACCTTGCTGGCAGCTGTTGGTTACTGGCTGCTGCACAAACTGTTGAAACAACGGACGGAGCCAGTTTTTAATCTGCTCTTTACCATTTTTACTTTCGCTTCGTTGCTGGGTCCCATCTCGCACAGGCTGCCGTTGGATGCTGAGACTTTACCCGAGTTATTCCTCGGCCTCACAATTCCGATGCACTTTTTCCCTGCGTTGGGTTGGTATACCCTCAAGCCGCTGTTTTTTAAACCGGCACCGGATGCATAAGTAATAAGGTAAGTACTATACTAAAAGCCCGTTCCGTTTCAGGAGCGGGCTTTTTTTTAGGTGGATGGGTTTATTCACTGTTATAGTTATAAAAGCATTTTTATCGAAGTTGATAAATGAAGAAGCCCGCTCTTTTCCGGAGCGGGCTTCTTCATTTTACGTTGATGCAGTTACTTTAGTTCAAGCACCACAACTGATAATTTAGGAAGTGTAACGGTAAGGTCATTGCCTTCTTTCTTAGCACCTTTAAACGCAGCAGGTTTAACCTTATTAGGTTCTTCGAAGCTGTTGATGTCGGTGAATTTTGGAGAAGTCATAATCTGCCCGTCGATCGTTTTCCAATTGGCGCCGTTCAGCGAAGTACGGATCGTAATATCTTTATTCGGATCGATGTTTACGAAGGAAATGTGGATAGCGCCGGAAGCATCCTGCGAAGCAGAAACGTTTACCGCAGCCAGTTTATCGCCACCTAAGCTGTAATCGGGCGCGGAGAGTTGTACGGGCAGCAACTTTGCATCCTGGTGTACCTTGTACAGATCGAAAATGTGATAGGTAGGTGTTAATACCATCTGGCGCCCTTTGGTTAGGATAACCGACTGCAGCACGTTCACCGTTTGTGCGAGTTCGGCCATCTTTACACGGTCGGCATGGTTGTTAAAGATGTTGAGGGTAGTGCCGGCAATAATCGCATCGCGCATGCTGTTTTGCTGGTACAGGAAGGCTGGATTGGTGCCAGGCTCCACATCTGTCCAGATGCCCCATTCGTCCACTACCAGTGCTACTCTTTTACCCGGATCGTATTTGTCCATAATAGTGGAATGCCTGTTGATCAGTTCTTCCATTTTAAGGCAACTGTTCATGGCCAGGAAGTATTCCTTTTCATCGAACTGTGTGGCAGAACCTTTCTCGCGCCAGGTTTTAGGAACAGTGTAATGGTGCAGCGATACGCCCCACATCATGCCAAGTGGGATATTACGCATCATCACTTCTGTCCAGTTATAATCGTTGCTGTTAGCGCCCGATACGATTTTTTTGAGCGCTACGCCAGGATAGTTTTTGCAGAAAGTGGCATAACGCCTGTATTCGCCTGCGTAATACTCAGGTGTCATATTACCGCCACAGCCCCAGCTTTCATTGCCAACACCCCAGAATTGCACTTTCCATGGTTTGTCGCGGCCGTTCTTTTTACGCGTATCAGTAATGGGGCTCAGTCCGTCGAAGTTGAGGTACTCCACCCAGTTATTCATTTCCTGTACGGTGCCGCTGCCCACGTTGGCGCTGATGTAAGGGTCGCAACCAATAAGTTCGCAAAGTTCCAGGAATTCGTGGGTGCCAAAGCTATTGTCTTCCGTAACGTTACCCCAGCTGCTGTTTACCATTTTAGGCCGGTTCTCGCGCGGACCAATACCATCGCGCCAGTGGTATTCATCGGCGAAGCAGCCGCCGGGCCAGCGAAGGTTAGGTACTTTAATCTTTTTCAGCGCATCCACCACGTCCAAACGGATGCGGTCCTTTTTAGGTACCTGCATGCTATCGGCTACCCAAAAACCGTCGTAAATACAACGGCCAAGGTGTTCCGAAAAATGCCCGTAAATATGGCGGCTAATAGTTTCTTTGGGTGCGTGAGCGTTAACAAGGAGCCGGGCTGGGTTTTGCGCATAGGTTGAAATTACTGCGCCCGCCATAACAGCGGCCAGGAGTATCGTTTTCTTCATAACGTATGTTTGTGTTGTTTGTACCGACAAAATAATAATAAATGTCGGTTTGACAAGTATTTTTTAGACCGGTGGTAGCGCAATTTCTACTGCTTATTTTTGCAGTGCCGCTGAAGGGAGTGACACAACGGCGGCCGGGTCAGCGGGTTGCTGCCCATCTCCCTCTAATATCCCGGATTTGGAGTATCTTTGCAGGCTCAAAGGAATATATTCATTTTATAGCTAATGGTTAAGATCGAAAACATAGTGCTGCCTGACTTCCCGCTGCTGCTGGCGCCGATGGAAGATGTGAGTGATCCCCCTTTCCGCGCGGTTTGCAAGGAAAACGGGGCCGACCTGATGTATACGGAGTTCATTTCCAGCGAAGGCCTCATACGCGATGCGATTAAGAGCCGTAAAAAGCTCGATATCTTTGATTATGAGCGCCCTATAGGAATTCAGATCTTCGGCGGCGACGAGGACAGCCTGGCTATGGCCTCAAGGATCGTAGATGTAACTAATCCGGACCTGCTGGACATTAACTTCGGCTGCCCGGTTAAAAAAGTGGCCTGCAGAGGCGCTGGCGCCGGTGTTTTAAAAGATATAGACCTGATGGTGCGTCTTACAGACGCCTGTGTGAAAGCCACCAAGCTGCCGGTAACAGTAAAAACCAGGCTGGGCTGGGATGATTCAAGCAAAAATATTGAAGAAGTGGCCGAGCGCCTGCAGGATGTGGGTATCAAAGCCCTGTCAATACATGGCCGCACCCGTGCCCAAATGTATAAAGGCGAAGCCGACTGGACGCTCATCGCCAAAGTGAAGAACAACCCTCGTATCAAAATACCTATTTTCGGCAACGGCGACATCGACAGCCCACAGAAGGCGCTGGAGTATAAAAACCGTTACGGTGTGGACGGTATCATGATCGGTCGCGCGGCCATCGGTTATCCCTGGATTTTCCGCGAAATCAAACATTTTGTGCAAACGGGCGAAGTGCTGGCAGGACCAACCGTACAGGAACGTGTGCTGGTTTGCAAAAATCACCTGCGTAAATCTGTAGAATGGAAAGGCCCGATCGTTGGTATCAACGAAATGCGCCGTCACTACGCGAGTTACCTGAAAGGTTTGCCCAATATCAAGGAATTCCGCAACAGGCTGGTGGTATTAAAAACACCAGAAGAAGTGGAAGCTGTGCTGGACGAAGTGCTTACCACTTACGACGGGGTAGAGATCGAACGCAGCCCCATCGAACTGATTAACTATCACGAAAAATGCCCGGTTTAAACGGCTATGAATAAAAATATCGTACTGGCCAGTACCTCTACATTGTTTGGAGAAGCTTACCTGGCCTATCTGCAGCCTGTAATTAAAGAACTGTTTGCCGGGATAGATGAAATTATATTCGTCCCCTTTGCCCGCCCGGGTGGTATTTCGCACGACGAATACACGGCCAGGGCGGCAGGTGCTTTTGAAGCACTTGGTATTAAGGTTACAGGTCTCCATACTTACAGTGATCCAGCAGCAGCGATTACCAGTGCGAAAGGTTTTTTCACGGGCGGAGGTAATACTTTTCTGCTCGTTAAACAACTGCACGGGTTAGGGTTGATGAACGTGCTTAAAACAGCCGTTGAAAGTGGTAAACCCTATATGGGCGCAAGTGCAGGCAGCAATATCGGCGGTATCAATATGCAAACTACCAACGACATGCCTATCGTTTATCCGCCCAGCTTCGAAACGATGGCACTCGTTCCGTTCAATCTCAATCCTCACTATCTCGACCCGATCCCCGGAGTAGTGCATATGGGCGAAACCAGGGAAACCCGCATCAAAGAGTTTCATACCCAAAACAATATTCCGGTAGTTGGCCTCCGCGAAGGGAGCTGGATAAGGGTGAAAGGAAGCGTAATTACGATGGAGGGTTCGCAACCGGCCAGGATTTTTACTGCGGGGAACGATCCCTACGAATTACCTGCAGGCAGCACACTGGATAAATTATAGCAACAAATATTTCATTATTAACAGGTTAAACCTGTAGTACGCAGGCCGCTTATTAATTTAGGCGGCCTGCGTATTTATTGGAGTATTTTTTGCGATCTTCATAGTACAAATAGTAATGCAGCAGTTTGGCTTAATCAGATCCCTATGTTAATTAGCTTTAAAGGACAACAACACGGCGATGTGTTTATTCCGCCGTTTACCCTGCAGGATGGAGAAATTGCAGTCATTCGTATACCCGCCGGCGCGAGGCGTCAGGAAATGAAAAAGGTATGCCTGGACATGCTGCTTTCCGTAACTGATATGGCGGTACGAACGGAAGTGCCGTTTACTTATGTGGATGAGGCGCAGCAATCGTTTATGGGCCGTTTGCTACACCCGGTAAGCGTAAAAGATTATATCAGGAAGTACGGCAGTCCGGCCAATGCAGTGGCAAGGCAGGTATACGATACCGATGAGAACATTTTTCCGAACGATCGTTTTAACTCACTTACCCCGGCAGGTCGTAAGCTGGTGGCTTTGTACACCGCATTGTCCTGGTCCCACCGCATGATCATTGACCTGGGCGAACTGGATAAAGCGGGTGCCAGGCAGGTGTATAAAGTGGTGAAACAATATGCCGATATCGGCGGCTCGGCCGTGGTGTTGGTAAGCGACGATGATTTGCAGGAAAAAGCCACCCACTTTGTTTCCGTATCTGTCAAAAAAGAAACAGAAAATATCAATGTTGCGTAACGGCGCTATATCCTTTGGGTTATTCCGCCTGTTGCGGATATGGTTGTTTTAATATTTGCAGAAGCAATGCTTTTATGCTTCAGGCAGATCTTTAATTTCATCTTTGAAGGACCTGTCTTCAATGATCGCCCGTGTTTTAGGCAATGCATCAGGATAATTTTTCTGGATAAAGCTGATAAGGTTTTCCCGGATATAACAACGCAGGTCAAACGCACGGCCTGAGGTAGCGGCGCTCATGAGCATCCTTACTTCAATCACTTTTTCCCTGGCATCCGTTACCTGTACTACCTGCACATTTCCATCCCATAATTCATTCTCTTTTAACAACCGGCGGTATTCCTCCCGGATAGCGTCAATTGGTGCGGTATAATCGAGGTAAAGAAAAACAGTGCCCAATAGGTCTGAACTACTACGTGTCCAGTTCTGGAAAGGTTTTTCAATGAAGTAATTGATAGGGAGTATCAGTCTTCTTTTATCCCAGATGCTAAGCACTACATAAGTAAGTGTGATCTCTTCTACCCTTCCCCATTCACCTTCTACAATTAACACATCATCTATTCGGATAGGTTGTGTAAAGGCTATTTGTAAACCCGCCAGGAAGTTGGCCAGCGAACGTTGTGCAGCAAAACCGATAATGATACCGCCCACGCCCACACCGGTAAGCAGGCCGGTGCCTACTTTACGAAGATGATCGAAGCTAAGCAGGATAGCGCAGGTTGCCAGTATTACGATAACAGACACCGCGAATTTGCGGATGAACTGTAATTGGGTACGCACCTTTCTTTCCTTCAGATTATCTGTTTTGGAAAGATCGTAGATGCTGTACATGTAGTCCTCAATGATTTTGATAATTCCAATAAGCAGGAACGCAAAGGAAATGATGATCAGGATGCCAGTGATGCGGTCCAGCACATTATAGGCTTTGGGTCCTAAAGTCATGAGGGGCAGCACCATATTGAATATAAACAATGGCAGAAAGTAGTTCAGTGGTTTGCCAAGCCTTCGTATAATGGAGTAAAACCAGGAAAAATCATTGCTTCTTTTTGAGTAAAACTTTGAGGCGAGTGTAAAAAGCGTCTTTAAAATAAGACCCGAAACGATGGCTAAAAAAGCCAGTAAGAGATTCCAGAATATAGGGGGAAGCGTTTCAAAGTAGTTCTCCAGGTTTGTCCACATTAGGCCGATTGTTTAGTGAATGAAGCTGGACTGCCGCAAAAAGCAGTCCAGCTTAGGTATTTGAAAGTTAAAAAATGGTAAGAATATGGATAGATTATCCTGCCACGTGATACTCCACTTCCTGCGCTTCCCACCTGGCAGGCACTTCCAGCTTCCTTGCCAGTTTATCCAGGGCTGCGGCAGGTACTACTGCTTCCCGGTTTTTGTTTTGCGCCTGCAACTTACGGTAAGGTACTTCCAGGTACACGATCCTTACTGCTGCTTTGTAAGTAAGGATGAGGCTGATGAGTTGTGCGCGCATTTGCCTCGTGGTATTGGTGGCGTTCCAAACGAACGGTTGTTGTTTGCGTAAGTATACGCGGGCCTGTTCTTTTGCAGCCTGTATAATTTGTCCATTACCGCGTTTGTCTGTTGGCGCTACATCCAGCTCTTCCCTCAAATCATCCAGGGAAATAACGGGCAGTTGCGGGTAATTCCTTTTAATAAAGGTATCTTTTCCGGCTCCTGGTAGTCCACTCATGACTATTACTTCCATCACGGGTTGCTCAAACGGAACATAACCGGGATCAGTATTATCATGTTGCAGGTAGTGAAAACGCGCGTGGTTATCAGCGAAGTTGCGCGAAGTGCCCCAGCAGTCGTTTTCCTTGCAAAACTCTTCGAAGCAATCGATACGGTACAACAGGTCGGCCTTATCCTGGCAAAAACGGCCGATAACATCAGCCCTTGCCAGCAGCGCAAGCCACGCGGTGTTTACTTCCAGACTGGCGCTCACCAGTTCTTTTAAAGGATCGCGACGTTCCAGTAACCATAACGGCAGGCTGTGATGCCTGACCAGTCCGTAAATCATTTCACGGATGGCGAACGGTGTTTCTATATCGCGGTAAAGAATTTGCCTGGCGGTAGCAGCACCTCTGCGGGTATGGCCAATCGCGGTAATGCGCCCATCGGGTTCAGTTACCGTAGTACTGCGTTTTTCTACGTCGTGTAGTAAAGCAGCCGCCCAGAGCATTTCCTTTTCCTCTTCGGCTAATAACAGCCATGCCTCCTGTTGTTGTAAAGCCTCCAGTACCATCTGCGTGTGGATGGCCACGTTACCTTCGGCATGGTGTACAGCGTCCTGCGGTACATGTTGCATATCACGTACCCAGTCGAATTGTGCTTCGAGCTGTGACCATTCTTTATTGTTAGTGAGTGTCCACATATTTACCTCCTTCATTTGCCAGCGGTGCGCGTTTCCAGTTGCGCGTCCAGTGCTGGTCGGTTTTAACATGTCCTTTGCGGACGTATTTAAACACGTTCTCAGAAAATGCGTTCACGGCATAACTGCCGGTATTGCGCGTTACAATGCCTTCCATTACAGAAGGTTTTCCGCTGATGGCGTCGTGTGGCGCCAGTGCGCCCGGGCCTGCGGTAATGGATAATACTTCCTGCTCAAATTCCGTGCGGTTTGCCGGTGAGGGAAAGATTTTTATTTCCGGTACAACGGGCAAGTCGAGCATCGCTGCATAAAACTTCGTTTCCTCCCAACTGAGCCACCGGTCGGCTTCGCGAACAGCGAATACGTAGAAGTGGTGTTCCAGTTTATGGTATTGCAGGGAATGTACGGCGTACAGGTTTTCGAGAAATACGTCCAGTTCACCCAGGTCGTGCTTAATAAGCTGCCAGTAACGGCGCAGACTTTCGGTCCACGGCGATGTGGTGGGCGCGGCATGCGAGCGGGCAAATACGCCCAGGCGGGACAGGCAATTATTTTCGCCGTCCAGCTTTTCTGTATGCACGAGCTGCGGAATATTATTAATAAGTGGCCAGTAATCGTGACTTATCCTGTCGTCGCTGGTAGTACCTGGCGAAAACGGATAATGGTACGTACGGCCATATTTTTGAGAAATAGCCATGTAATAAGATAGTTAAATTAAACAATACAATCACTTCCGCTCCGGGGGATGGAGCAGCTAACCCAATGTTAGTATGTGAATGTAATTACACGGCTCAAGGCTTTATAGCTTTTTGAATAATGGGCACAAAGATACAACTTCTTCTTAAATGGAAGAAGCGGGAAATGGGTCAGGAGATTATTCTTCTCTTAAACGCTCGTCTGTATAAGTAATTTCTGTTTTACCATGTGGAGAAGGGACTCCATTTTCATCTACGCTCACAAACACCATTTTATCAATGGTAAGAATTGTTTTTTGCGTGATTTTGTTACGTACCTGGCAGGTAAGCGTAAGGGAGGTGCGGCCGAAGTGGGTAGCTTTAATTCCCAGCTCTACGATGTCGCCCTGGCG
This sequence comes from uncultured Chitinophaga sp., assembly GCF_902168175.1. GTDB lineage: Bacteria > Bacteroidota > Bacteroidia > Chitinophagales > Chitinophagaceae > Chitinophaga. The sequence goes on from NZ_CABHOU010000095.1 coordinate 510,594, forward strand.
TGCAGAGTTGATAAAATTGATCTCGGACATGTATTTGGTTACCACGCCGTTCGTGCCAAGCTGAATAATAGTATAGATAGCCGCTTCTTCGTCAATCCAGGCCAGCAGCGATCCGCCAAACAAAGTGCCGTGCGCGTTCAGATCCTGCGGCTTTACCCATTTACGCGTATAAAAATTCATTGCATATCAATTTTGCCCCCGGAAAATTACTGCAATTGTGGCATATATCATAAAATAGGAAAGGGTTAAGGATATGGTGGTCCCTAACCCTCAAGGGGACAAACACTGGCGTGTTAGTTCAGATATTCATAATCCCTTTCCTGTCGTAATCGGCCTGATCCTGCCGGCAATAAAACTGAACAGAACAGTTTCTTCCACGGCTACGATTTTGTTACAGGCATCATTCGTAAAGGTATTTTTGATGAGCCGTTTGATTGCAGGGTTATGTAAACAGCAGTTGTTCTCCCATTGATCAGGATTATAGATACTGATATTCTTTGTATAATATTTTTACGCCCCTTGAATTGATGTAATAAATTTTGCTGAGGCGCTGCCGGTTATCTGATTCCAGTGTATAACGGTATAGTACCGGATCTTCGTCATACATGAAGTATTGAAGTTCATCAAACATGGTGGAGCCGGTCTCAAAAATATCGAGCGGCGAGTCCCAGGTAGAATTAACTACCATGTCGTGTAGCCTGGAAGCTTTATGGAAGAGATATTCCGGGTTGGTAATACTCGTGTTTCTTAGCACGTAGCGCACCTCACGGTAGGTTTCAAATGTAGCCTCACTTGCTTCTGTTAGTTCGTCGTGGTAACCATAAGTGTAAAAGTGGTTGCGATATCCGTCAGGAGCGTGCATGCGAAAGTTCGGTTTCGGGAACCAGGGCATGTTAATTACAGGTTCATGATTAAATAACAACGTGTCATGCATGCGCTCAATCTCAAATGGACTTGAAGGGTAACGAATCGTTTTTGCCAGCCGGCCTTTTTCATCATAAAAGTATTTCCATTCGCGGTTAAGCTCAGTTATATATGGCCTGAGTATCACAGAATCTACGCGGCCGTTCGTATCATACGCGATGTAAAAGTTGGCTTCCTGTGGCTCGAAATATAACCTTGTGTGTACGCTTTTTACCTGTTTAAGATGGTTGTACTCATACCTGCGGTATCCATAATAGTCGCCGTTTATAGTGTCGTACAGCGTTACCTTTGCCAATTGGTCAGGAAAATGGGAATGGATATCCGCTCTTTTTTCCAGGGTGATGGGGTCGTTTGTTTTTGTACATGATACAATGAGAGTGCAGCCAACAAACAGGGCTGCCAAATGTTTAAGCATGGCGTATTGATTTAGGGGTAAAAAATTTGTGTATCGGTTAACGGCCGCTGCAAGTTAAATCATTATTTTTTTTGTTGATGGGGATGCAAAGGTCATTACGTTTCAAGTGTAATACCTAAGACTTAAAGTGTAGAAGCAATGAGTTGAAGAGAAGGAAAATGTAGTCCTGTACAGCGTTTACGGTACCAGCCGGATGATGTTAAAAAAAAGACCAGGGCAACTGTGATTTTTAAACACATTTCGCTAATAATATAGTGATGGTTAATTGAAGTATGAATGGCAGCATTAGAATGTGCTTCCGGAAAAAGAAAATCCCCTGCAATTTTGCAGGGGATCAAATTATCTGGTGTTAGCAGGATTATTTTCTGGCGATCCATTTAATTGCTTCTTTCATAGTTACTTTTTTGCCATACAGTAATATGCCGGTGCGGTATATTTTTGCGGCAGCCCAGGTAGAGAAAATAAAGCCTACGATCAGGGAGGCCATCGAAAGAAGGAGTTGCCATACCGGTACGCCGCCGGGTACGCCATATGGAAGGCGCGCCATCATTACCACAGGAGAAGTGAAAGGTATGATGCTGCCCCATACTGCGATTGGGCTGCCAGGGTCTTGCACTGCCTTAAACATGATGATGATGGCAATGATAACGGGTAAGGTAATCGGGAAGGTGAGTCCCTGTATATCGTTTGGATCTTCGTTTACGAGGCTTCCGACTGCGGCAAACAAAGAGGCATAAAAAAGATAGCCGCCCAGGAAGTAAAACATAAAGCAGGAAATGATGAGCGTCCAGTTAACGCTGCCGGCTACGTATTTCATATTACGTATCATTTCTGCAGTGGCGGCGCTGTTGCCGTTCTGCATAGATTGTGCGGCCTGGATCTCGTTTTGTGAGAAGGTGAGCATGATGCCGGAGTAGATGGCGATGATCAAACCTACCCAAATGATGAACTGGGTGAGTCCTACGCCAGCGATGCCGAGTATTTTACCCATCATCAGCTGAAAGGGTTTAACGCTCGATACCATTACCTCGGCGATGCGGTTCATCTTTTCTTCCATTACGCCGCGCATCACCGACATGCCGAATACGAGCAGGATGATATAGATGATAAAACCACTCGCATAACCAACGGCGAAAGCAACACCGGAGCTGCCTTCTCGTTCTTCCTTACCGGTTTTGTTGATAATGTCTATATCCGCACGCATTTCCTTTAGTTTACCCTGATCGATGCCAGCAGCGGCCATGCGCTTTTCTTCGATCAGGTCCTGAAGGCGGTTTTCGAGTTTACTTCTAAGGGATAAGTTCATTTGCCCTTCGCTGTAATATACGATACCGGAGGGACGGTTAATATCCATCGCCGGAATATGGAGCAGGCCATTGTAGCCGAGTTGTTGGTAGGATTTTTTCAGCGTGTCTATTTGTGCTTCCACAAATTTAAAATGCACGTTGTCATAGTCTGCCAGCTTATCCTGGAACATTTTGCTTTCGTCTACTACGGCAATACGCTGCGAACTATTGCCCGATTTGGCCATGAGGATGGGCACTACGATGGTAGCCGCAAAAAACACTGGGATGAGCAGCGTGGTGATCAGGAATGCCTTTTTGCGCACCCTGGTAATATATTCCCGTTTTATGATGAGCCATATTTTGTTCATAGCGGAAGATTTTGGTTAGTTGGGAATCTGTTCTGTGAATTTTACGCGTTCAATGAAAACATCGTTGATCGTTGGCAGCAGTTCTTCGAAATACGTAATAGGTATATCATGATGGATGAAGTGCGAAAGAATATCATTCGTTTTGCTATCTGCATTCACCTTAACGGTATAAGCGTGATCATCCTGCTTCACAATAGTAAAGTGATGGGTAGCCATTTGCGCAGGGTTGGGCATTTGTCCAACGCCAATACGGAACAGGTTGTGTTTAAAATCATGTTTGATTTGTTTCACACTTCCATCTAATATTTTTTTGCCTTTATTCACCAGTACGATCTGGTTGCAGATTTCCTCTACCTGCTCCATACGGTGTGTGGAGAAAATAATAGTAGTGCCTTTACGGCTGAGTTCGAATATCTCGTCCTGTATCAGTTTAGAATTGATAGGATCTAAACCCGAGAAGGGTTCGTCGAGAATAAGAAGTTTGGGATCATGAAGAATGGTAGAAATGAATTGTACCTTTTGTCCCATGCCCTTACTGAGTTCTTCTACCTTTTTATTGTACCAGGAAGTGATTTCGAATTTGGTGAACCAGTAGTCTATTTTCTGTTTCGCTTCTTTTTCGCTGAGGCCTTTCAGTTGCGCCAGGTATTTAACCTGTTCGCCAACTTTCATCTTTTTATACAGGCCGCGTTCTTCCGGCATGTAGCCAATGTGGCGGATGTCGTTTCCCGGGTCGAATTTTCTGCCATCGAACAGGATTTCACCCTCATCGGGGTAAAAGATGCCTGTTATCATGCGAAGAAGTGTGGTTTTGCCGGCGCCATTAGGGCCAAGCAGGCCAAATATGCTGCCCTGTGGAATTGCAAAGCTCACATCATCAACCGCTTTGTGAGTAGCATAGTACTTTTTCAGGTGTTGAATGTCGAGTAGGTTCATAGCAATAATTAATCACTTCAAATTACGGGATTATTAGCGGCGTTACAAGGGAAATTACACAAACCGGCTTTTTGTCGGTACTAAGCTGGCTATGCTTAGCCACACCTTTGGCTGCACGGTGAACGGGCAGGGGAGCCTGAGATTATTGTACAGCAATGCCGTGATGTCTTGAAATCCGCTTTGGGCTTTACAATCCCTCCTTTAATCGTACCTGCTGGTTGGGTACGGAGGATAAGAATGTTGTTCCTAAAGGAGTTAATAGCAGCAGGCAGGCTTTGGTTGCTGCTGATCTCTATGTTTAACTACGCCTTCAATCTGGTAAGTTGTCAGGCGCGGGGGGGGATGGTGAGTCCTGTTAGGGTATTCGCGCCAACTGGCTAGAATAACGTTCGTCCGGGGCTTAAATTGTTGCAACCCGTTGGGTATGCAGGTAATATAAATAACGCTGCGTGTATAACTTCGTGCAGGGATTGTTGCATGGTAATGCAGTAACACCGCATGACGCAATAGCTACACAGCTACAATTAGCCATGGGATTTTTGTCAGGGTGTTATGGTAATAGGATCGTATGTCAGACTTTGGACATTGCTCCGATCATTTCTGCTATCCGTTCTCCGTCCATCGCTGCGGAAACAATGCCTCCGGCATAGCCGGCGCCTTCGCCACAGGGGTAAAGACCTTTGATCTGCGGATGCATGAGTGTATCGGTATCGCGTGGGATGCGCACAGGAGAAGAGGTTCGGGACTCCGTAGCGACCAATACAGCCTCGGACGTGTAATAGTTCTTCATCTTTTTGCCAAAGGCTTTAAATGCTCCGGACAGGCGTTTGTGTACCGCTGCAGGAAGCACCGTACGAAGGTCTGCGCTGGCCAGGCCTGGTATGTAAGAGCATTCGGGTAGTGATGACGAGATACGTTTCTCTACGAAGTCGGTCATACGTTGAGCTGGCGCCACAAAATTGCCACCGCCGGCATTAAACGCACTTTTTTCCACGTGCTGCTGGAAATACATGGCCGCCAGTGGGCCGTGTTGGGCGAATGGTGCGAAGTCAGATTCATCGACTGTAACTACCATACCCGAGTTGGCAAATGGGTTATCGCGCTTGGAGGGCGACCATCCATTAACGACAAGTTCGCCCGGGTCGGTTGCTGCCGGAGCGATAATGCCGCCCGGGCACATACAGAAAGAGAATACGCCTCGTCCATCTACCTGCTCAACCAGGCTGTAGCTGGCGGGAGGTAAAAAGTCGCCACGATGTGTGCAATGGTATTGTGCCATATCGATGAGCCATTGCGGATGTTCTACACGAACGCCCAGTGCAAAAGGTTTGGCTTCAATTAGCACCTGCCTGTTATTCAGCATGATGAAGATGTCGCGGGCGGAGTGGCCGGTGGCGAGTACAACATGGTTGGCGTGATAGCTGTTGCCACTCATTGTTTTTACACCGGTGACCGTACTGTTGTCGATAATAAGATCGTTTACCTTTTGTTCGAAGTGTACCTCGCCCCCGCAGGCCTCGATCTGCTCACGCATCGCAGTAATGATATGCGGCAGCTTATTGGTGCCAATATGCGGGTGTGCATCATACAGAATTTTTTCTGTGGCACCGAAGTGGCAGAATATATGGAGTATACGGTTGATGTCGCCGCGTTTGTTGGAGCGGGTGTAGAGTTTACCGTCAGAGTATGTGCCTGCTCCTCCTTCGCCGAAGCAATAGTTGGAGTTCGGGTTTACGATGCCTGTTTTGTTCAGGGCTGCAAGATCGCGTCTGCGGCTGCGTACATCTTTACCTCTTTCCAGTATAACCGGTTTAATACCAAGCTCTATCATCCTAAGGGCTGCGAATAACCCGGCAGGCCCGGCACCTATTATAATAGCACTTGGCGCAGTGGATGGCAGCGTATCGTAATCAAAGCTCAGGTGCGGCCTGTCCTGGAAGGGCTCATCTATAAATACCTGTACCGTCAATACATAATAAACCTGTTGCCTGGAACGGGCATCAATAGAACGTTTCAATAAGTTGTAGCCGGTAATGGCAGAAGGCTTAATGCCCAGGGATTTTGCCGCGTGCTGGGTAATAGCGACATGAGAGGACGCTTCCGCAGGAAGCACTTTGAGAGAAACCTGTTGTATCATGTTAGAACTGGTTAGGTATTTATCCTAAAACAGGGCAAATATACGGAGAACGGATAAAACGACCATCATTCACGGGCGGCCCGCATCTTCTCACGTACTCGTATTTTAACTGCATGGGCGGTTAAGCGATTTGTTAATGATTAATACACCGATATAGATGATGTTGGCAGTTATACTGACATGATGTCGCAAAAGCGAATGCGCAAACCGGTGATGTGTACGGACGACATATTGAATCAGGCGGATATTATATATACATGTGTGTAGTCCTATTATGTAACCAACAAAAAAGCCGCGCTCCGAGGAACGCGGCTCTGTATAGAGAGGTAATTCTATTAGAAAGGAAGATCGTCGCCGCCAGTTGCGCCGCCACCATTAAAGGAGGGAGCCTGAGGAGCGTTGTAATCCGGCATACGGTCGCCGCCGGAGCCATCCTGCATCATAGCTTCCATGCGCCATGCGTCCAGGTTGGTAATGTAGTTCACCTTGCCGTCTTTTTCCCAGCGGGTGCCCCTGATGTTAAAGTAAACCTTAACGGTCTCACCTTCGTTAAAACGATCAACTATCGCTGTTCTGTCCTGAACCGCCTGAAACTTTATATAGTTGGTGATGATACGGCCGTTAATGTCGTCGGATTTCTCGATCACAAATTCTCTCGTCTTAAACGTTTCACTGCGTTGCATTGTATTATACTTTACAACCAGCTTTCCGGTAATTTCAAAACTCATAGCAAAATTGATTTAAAAAGTTCAGTGCGCCAAAGATAAGTCATTCGCTTTCGTCAGGTGAAAATAAATTTTTCCACAAGTTATTACACAAAAACGCTTGCATCCTTCTAAATTTGCACGACCTTTGCCGGCCCGGTAAATCAAGGGCCCAATCCGGCCCCTCCAAACGGACCTTCATAAAGTGGTTCGGGAGGGAGCTGAAGCGGTAACTGGCCAGGCCAATATTATTTTACCGGGTATGCTGTAGTATTGTATTAAATGGTGTATGAACATATGAAAATGATTGTGAGCAACATGGGGATAATTTAGCATTGGGTTTAGCACCCGGGAAGGCTAGAACCCCGATGCAATGGAGGTTTGAGAGGATTAGCAAAAGGGTCGGGCCGGGGATAGACATTCTGTAATTGTAGATTAATAAACAAGGTTAGATAAATTTTTTTTTTCAACATTTTCTACAGATATTCGTCGTCCTGTCAAATAATTTTTCAACAGCCTACGTTGAAAAGTTTGTATTCGAGATCACCCTAATTAATAAACGAATAATTATTTTTTACTAAATGAATAAAACTTGCGAACAAGTTTGGGAAAGGTGTCTGAATATAATCAGGGATATAGTGGAGTGGCAGCCGTTTAAGACGTGGTTTGAACCAATAAAACCTATCAAGCTTGAAAACAATGTTTTAACTATTCAGGTACCAAGTCAGTTTTTTTACGAATATCTCGAAGAGCACTACGTAGGTTTGTTGGGCAAAACAATTAAACGGGAATTAGGAAAAGAAGCAAGACTGGAGTATCGCATTGTCGTGGAGAATGGAACGCCCCACCAACATCCCAAAACAGTGAATATGCCAACGCAGTTCTCTAAACCCCAAAAGGATAGCGAAGTGGATTTTCCACTTACCATCCAAAACCCGGTAAAGAACCCGTTCGTAATTCCCGGTATCAAACGTGTGCAGATTGATTCGCAGCTGAATCCCAATTATACTTTCGAGATGTTCATCGAAGGTGATTCCAACCGTGTGGCACGCCGCGCCGGTAAAACCGTGAGCGATAAGCCCGGAGGAACTTCCTTTAATCCACTCGTTATATATGGCGGCGTAGGTTTGGGTAAAACCCACCTTGCGCAGGCTATCGGTAATGAGGTTAAGCGCCAGGCCCCAAACAAGGCCGTGCTTTACGTAAGTGCCGAAAAGTTCATCAACCAGTTTATCGATCACTCGAAGAACAATATTATTAACGACTTCATTCACTTCTACCAGCTCATCGACGTGCTGATCGTAGACGATATACAATTTTTTGCCCGCGCAGAAAAGTCACAGGATGCGTTTTTTGCCATCTTTAACCACCTGCACCAGTCTGGCAAACAATTGATACTAACCTCCGATAAGCCACCGAAAGATCTCGATGGCGTACAGGAAAGGTTACTGAGCCGTTTCCGCTGGGGACTTAGTGCAGATATCCAGTTGCCCGACTTCGAAACACGCATGGAGATTCTTGAAATGAAAATGCGTAACGACGGACTGGAAATGCCTAAAGAGGTGATCAAGTACGTAGCTTATAATATCCAGAGTAACGTACGCGAGCTTGAAGGGGCCCTTATTTCCCTGTTGGCGCAGTCTTCCCTCAATCGTAAGGAAATCGACCTGGACCTTGCCAAACGCGTGCTGAAATCATTCGTTAAAACATCATCCAAAGAAATTACGATCGAGAGCATACAGAAAATGGTGTGCGAATACTTCGATGTGCCCTATGATAAGCTGTTGCAGAAAACCCGCAAACGCGAAATTGTACAGGCCCGCCAGATCACTATGTATCTCGCCAAATCGTTTACTAAAAACTCTCTTAAAACCATCGGAGAACATTTTGGCGGCCGCGATCACACTACGGTGATTCACTCCTGCCAGACGGTTAAAGACCTGATGGATACCGACAATACCTTCCGTGACAGCGTCGTGGAATTGCAGCAAAAAGTGCAGCTTGCAGCCATGTAAAAACAACCTGAAACACCTCCTGGAACAACGATATTAAGATGCCGGACAACGTTCCGGCATTTTTATTTTGAAAAATTTCAACTTGCTTTTGGAGATTTAAGAATAATTCCTATTTTTGCATCCCCTTCAAACGGGATACGGTGAGGTGCCTGAGTGGCCGAAAGGACCGGTTTGCTAAACCGGCGTACGGGTCAAACTGTACCGAGGGTTCGAATCCCTCCCTCACCGCTGAATACCGGAAAGAGTCCGGGATGTAGCGTAGTCCGGTTATCGCGCCTGCTTTGGGAGCAGGAGGTCGCAAGTTCGAATCTTGCCATCCCGACTAAAACTAAAAGGCTTTAAATCGTAGATTTAAAGCCTTTTTTAATTTATGCCGATCTCCAAATTATTCTTAGGAACGCCTGCACGAAATGCAGGCGTTTTTTTACCCCTTCGAACTAGTGATGCTTACGGAATTGCATGAAGTAATGTGCGTATTCCACGGCGCTTTTCTAAATATTGAAAAGTGCCGCAGCAGGTATTCAGGTGAAAAATGATCGGTATGGAGTGCTTAAAAGTGCCGCATTATTCCTGCTTCCAATATGCTGTGCATGTTTGCTGTTATGTAGCGTTTGTATGCCTTCATGCTAGTAACCTGATAAATGATAGCGGAAGAAATATCCCCGCCTTCTCATTGTTTAAATTGAATTGGAAATGGGGTAAGGAAATGATTATTGAGTTTTATGCCCCTTTTATATTACCCTTCTTTCTTGAATTTCCTGCCAAAGTAAAATCACATGTTTATTAGCTGAATTGCCCCAAATGACAAATAAGCCATGTTGAAAAGGCTTATTGTTTTTGAGTTGCTAACCGGATTTGGATATTTAACTATGACTTCCGATATGCAGCCGGCAGGCGTAACAGTGAACCACTACATGCGTTTCGTACGAACGGTGTAGTGCAGGTGGAGCGGAGAACTTTTTTTGGCGAATTCAGAGAAAACGAAGGATGAAAAATATTCTCATTCTACTCTTAATGATTTCGGGTATCACTTATGCTAGCCCCGGCGGTACAACGTCTGTACGCCTCCCGGCAAGGGCAATCCGCTGGCAGGGACAGATTAATTTAGTTATGCGTTGAACCGGAGATGGTAAGATATTCGGTTGCCTGCATAAACGAAGGCTGCCTGTTTAAAATTAAAACCGGCAGCCTTTGTCGCTAAAAGTTAATGCACACACGAGAAAGAATACAAAGTACCAGTTCCACTTTTGCTAACACCGTTTTGTACATACCATATCGTACCTGTAAATACCGATTGTACAGCGGGGTTCACGGAGGCTAATGTGCCGCCTGCAGGTGCCAGTGACTGGTCGTTGAGGTCGTACACACCAACGAGATAGTTTTGGGTACCGATGTTAATGAATTTTACTTTAACAGTGAGGTTACCGGGGATCATCATCCAGGCGCAATATTGCTTTTCCAGCACAGCTGCTTTTGTGGTGGCTGCTTTGGCAGCAGGGTAGTGTGAAGAAACAACAACAACGAATGCCAGTACGATAGCAGCCAAAGCACAATACAATTTTCTTTTCATGTTAAGTGGGTTTATTGAAGGTGAAACAAAACAAAGTCGACCTGCATAAAGTATGCAGGAAATGGGTATACGATCATCATAATTCCGGGAAGCCGGGGACGCACAAACACAAGGGCAACGCTACGATTCTAAGTTAGAGAATATGTATGTAGGGTTATTCACCATTATTAAGCATTGATGGCCGGATATTGATCCGGTTACCCAGGGTTTACTTTTAGTACTGGTGTCCATTTGCAGCGCGTACTGGCGCGATTTTCAGGATTGCCGTAATAATCTGCGTACAACTTAAGGTAGCGCTCAAATACTTTTGTTTGATATCTGTCGGTATGTTGCCTGTATCGGGGAGGAAGGCGGTTTGTGTTTTTTTCGAACTCGCCGGGCGCACATTTTATGGGCTTGTCTTCCGTTTCATATGATGAGGGAAATTTGAAGGACTGGAGATTGTTCGGCCTCCAGTGATTAATAAAGTATGGGTTAAATCATTGATAATGTTTAAAGTTTTGTATATTTGCAGCGTCAATGGATTGATGCTGTATGGAATTACCTTTACGTTTCTCCCTTACGACAAAAAAACCGGAGTAAAATTCGGGATGTAGCGTAGTCCGGTCATCGCGCCTGCTTTGGGAGCAGGAGGTCGCAAGTTCGAATCTTGCCATCCCGACTGAAAGAACGCCTCGCAAAGTTGCGAGGCGTTCTTGTTTTTAAGATACATTGAAATTTAATTGCTGTTCTGGCTGCTATGCCCCGTACCTGGTAGAGAACAACGTCAATGTTTTACGACAGTAGTTGCCCCCCTCGCCCTTACAACGCAGCCAATCCACAGTCATATCTTCTTTAAACGTCCCCAGCCAATGAATGCCGCCACCAGCGCAACGAAAATATTAAACCCGATAGCTCCGGCTTCTCCCCGCATTATGTGAAATACAGTGGCGCAAACCATCAGTGCTACAATGCAGAATGCTGTTACTGCTGTTAGGCCTGGCTTCATTCTGAATAATCCGGGAAGCAGGAGCCCCAATCCGCCTGCGAGATCTATTACGCCGGTGAATTTTACCAGCAATGCCGTTACTTCTCCCGCCCAGGGCCACATCTCTGCAAGCTTTGCGGGTGCCTGGAACAATTTCATGGCGGCTGCCCAAATTAACAGCGTGGCCAGTATCACCTGTAGTGTCCATAGTATTACATTTAGAGGCTTGGTCATATCCCTGATTTGTTTAGGCAAACGTAGTTATATTTGTTACGCGGCCAGACCTCACTTCCCTCATGGATAGTAATGGCACGGTTATCAAACTAATACTGAATTTATGCTGACAGACGGTACATGTCCTGCGAGCGCTCTTTTTATCAAAGATGCCCTTGAAGCAGTAGAAGGCAGATGGAAATTACTGATTTTATTTTCCTTATCAAAAGGCCCTAAACGTTTTACACAAATTGCCCGCGAAGTGAATGGCATTACTGACAAAACATTATCGCGCGAACTGAAAATACTTGAAGCCAATAAACTCCTTAGCAGAACGGTGATCGACAGTTTTCCGCCTACAGTGGAATATGCACTCACTGAACACGGCAGATCACTGGAAAAGGTACTCGATACTTTACAGCTTTGGGGAGTTGCGCATCGAAAAGAAGTGATAGGAAAATAAACGCCAAACGAAAAGTAGCTTACATTGTTGCGTATCGGCTATTAATTATACTTCAAACTATCCAGCCTGATAATGAAATGATTTTTTCTGTCGCGTACGGGTTTCCCGTTCTGTTCAAGTGGCCATACATCGCCGGTGGCGTCGGTAATACGGTCGCTTTTATACATACTTTTCCAGTCGGCTTTGTGGTCGGGGTATTTCCATTCCCAATAGCTGCTATCCTTTTGTGCATAGCGGATAATTAAGAATTTATTAGCCGGAATATTTTTGTGCTGCCGTAGTCCAAGGAGTGTTATGGTGTCGCCTGATAAAATGAAGTCGCCGGTATAACAGCCGGGGTTCATAAAGTCGCCCTGGCAAAACAGGTATTTGCCATCTTTGTGCAGTGTGAAAAAGGTGGTGCCAAATCCGCTCTGCCCGGCAGGCGGCCCGGCATGGAACGTCTTCTCCTCTTCTTTTAAACCCGATGTTTTTTGCCAGCAGGTAGATAATAGCACAGTAAAAGCAGAACACAAAACGTAAAGGGAGGACGAGCCTGTAAGCATGGTAATTAAATTGACGGGCGTAAACCAAAGCCGGGTAGCGATTAATAAAAGTACACGGCAACTGATCATGTAGATTGTACCGCAACAGCTAAATGTAGGGTTTAAACTTTTATTGTGCAACAGGGTGCAGCCGTTCGCCCTCTCAGGCAGGTTACAATTATTTATTATCAACAAATCATTATTCCTTCTAATTTCGTGTGGATTTATCTCGAAACCCAATGCTGGACGCCGCCGCAGAATCACTTTTACTGAACGCCATCCGTCAGGGCGACGAAAAGGCCCTGGAAGTGGTGTTTTTGCGTTATTACCGCCTCTTAAGCCGCTACGCCGCCGCCTTGCTTAAAAGTGAAGCAGACGGCCAGGAAGTGGCATCAGACGTGTTTTTAACCTTCTGGGAGAAAAGGCAGTCCATAGAAGTGAAAGAGAGTTTACGGCAATACCTGCTTGCTATGACCCGCCACCGCACGCTGCGTCGCCTTAAAACGAGCAGCCGTACACCAGCCGCGGTGGAACTTACGCCCGAAACTGTAAACGAGTTTGAGGCCAGTGGCTTCGATGAACCCGATGAGGACCGCTACGCCAGCGCAGACTATCTCGCCACTTACATCAACCAACTACCGCCCCAAAGACGCCACATCTTCCAGCTAAACAAAATTGAAGGCCTTTCTTACGCCCAGATCGCCGAACAACTCGGACTTTCTGAAAAAACGGTGAAGAACCAGGTGTACCGCGCCATGCTGCAGTTAAAAAGCTTGTCGTTGGTGCTTTTCCTGCTTTATTCAAGATCGTAACCAGACTTAATATTCAGTTAACATGGACGGATGGGCCGCTAAGCCCTTTTGATGTCTCTTTATGAATAAGGGGCGGCAAATCCCGGTAATACCTATGCTAACAGAGAATGAACTGGACTGGAGCCTTATCGATAAAATAGTGGCCGGCACTGCCACATCGGAAGAATCAACTCAATGGGAAATACTGACGAGAGAACAAGCGGCTTATGCTGCACTTATTCCCTGGCTCCGCCGTGTACACAAAGACCAGCACGACCCATCCTCCCCTTACTACGCTATGGATGCCTGGCAGGATTTTAAAACGAAGTTGCCCGCCCCTTCCCAACAACCCTCGCGCGGCATATTCCAACTCTGGCCGAAAGTTGGTATGGCAGCCGCGGTTGCCATACTCATCGGCCTTTCCTGGTGGTTATATCCTTCCTTACATCAATCGCCTGAAAATACTGTAGCTGCCTTGGTTACTTACAACGTGCCTAACGGTCAGCGTAAACTGGTTACGCTGCCTGACAGTACACAAATATGGGTGAACGCCGGATCGTCGGTGAAAGTGCCTGCAGAATGGGGCGCAGATTCAATACGGGAAGTATGGCTGGAAGGAGAAGGCTTCTTCGATGTCGCTAAAAATCCGTCGCGCCCGTTCATTGTGCATACGCCGGAAACCAATGTGCGTGTGCTGGGTACTTCTTTTAATATCGAAGCCTATCAACATATACCTGTTGCTGTAACGGTAGCTACGGGTAAGGTGCGCTTTTCCAGTAACAACGGTCAGTCGGTAACGCTGCTGCCCAACCAGCGCTCTGTATGGGTGGCAGGGAAAGAAACATTTGAAACTACGCAAACTGATGCTGCTATTTACAACGGCTGGCGCGATGGTGTGATCCAATTCCATGATGAGCCGTTGGCGAACGT